>NZ_JBFAJT010000008.1:47685-296857 GCF_040655335.1 Streptomyces sp. NPDC050439 | reverse complement strand
CCGTGGCCTCGCGCCAGCGCGTTCAACTCCCCCCTGCGGTTGGCGGGTTCGACCTCGGTGCCCCCCCCCGGCGGCCGGGGGCGCCCCGTCCCGAGGCTCTCCACGCAGGGTCCGCCGTTCTGCTGGGCCCCGAGCAGGCCGAGCGCGAGGTCCCGGGGGTGCCCGCCGACGGCGAACGAGGTCGAGCCCGCGGAGTCGAAGATCACGCCGGTGGCGGACGCGTCGAGCAGCTCCACGCAGTGACCCGCGACCCGGCCCAGGTAGAGCTCCGGGTCGAAGTCGTCGTCCAGCGTGTTCGTGGTCTCCACCAGAACCTGGGCCAGCCGTAGTTCAGAGGTGCGATCCCGCATGATCTCCTCCCCAGGAGCTCGGCCCCGCCCACTGCGCCTACCCCCGCGCGCCGAGCTGTAACAGGTCTCCAACAGGTCTCCGCAGCGGGCAGGCGGGCCTCGTGAGCCGGGAGTGCGTATGTCAGGATTGAGAATCGGACAGTGCACCCAAGGGGGAGTGGATGTACCACAAAGGCACCGGCCGCGGTCATCGGATCGCGGGCCGGGGGGTGAAGGCTGCGGCGGCGTTTGCGGGGGCTGCGCTGCTGCTGTCGGGGTGCTCCTCCGATGACGGCTCGGGCAACGAGGAGTCGTCGGGGCAGCCGGTCAAGCAGCAGCCGAAGGGCACCGACCCGTACTGGGTCAACCCCGAGGGCAACGCGGCCAAGCAGGTCACCACGTACGAGAAGGACGGCAAGAAGGACGACGCCGCGCTGATCCGGAAGATCGCCGAGCAGCCGGTCGCCGAGTGGATCATCCCGGAGAACGCGGAGGACCAGGCGCGCGGCTTCACCGAGGCCGCCGAGAAGGCCGACCGGGACGCCCTGTTGGTCCTCTACAACATCCCGCACCGCGACTGCGGCCAGTACTCGCAGGGCGGCGCGGCCGACGGCAACGCGTACCGCGCGTTCATCGACCAGGTCGCCAAGGGCATCGGCGACCGCAGGGCCACGGTCATCCTGGAGCCGGACGCCGTGCTCCACATGGTCGACAACTGCACGCCGGAGGAGTTCCACGAGGAGCGTTACGACCTCCTCAAGGGCGCCATCGGCAAGCTCAAGTCCCTGAAGAACACCAAGGTGTACCTGGACGCGGGCAACGCGGGCTGGAAGAACCCCGACTCGCTCTGGGAGCCCCTGAAGTGGTCGGGCGTCGAGCAGGCCGACGGATTCTCGGTCAACGTCTCGAACTTCCAGACCACCGAGGCCAGCACGGAGTTCGGCAAGAAGCTCTCGGCGAAGATCGGGAACAAGCCGTTCGTCATCGACACCGCGCGCAACGGCAACGGCCCGTACACCAAGGGCAAGGACACGTGGTGCAACCCGCCGGGCCGTGCGCTCGGCGAGGCGCCCACCACCAAGACCGGTGACCCGCTCGTGGACGCGTACCTCTGGATCAAGCGGCCCGGCGAGTCCGACGGCACCTGTCGCGGCGGGCCCAAGGCCGGCCAGTGGTGGCCGGAGTACGCCGCGGGGCTGGCCAAGGCGGCCCAGTAGGGATCTCACGCAAAATGCCGCAGTCGCGTCTGCCAGGTTCTCGGCAGACGCGACTGCGGCTTTTTCGTGGTTGCTCGCGCAGTTCCCCGCGCCCCTTACGGGGCTACGGAATGTGGACCCACTTGGCCTTGCTCGGCGTCCCCTGGTCGTCCGTCACGAAGAGCATGTACCAGCCGGACTCGACCAGGCTCTTCTCCTTCGGGATCGTCACCGTGACGCCGCCCGCGGACTTCTTCAGGTCGAGCGCGACGGACGTCTGGTCGATGTCCGTGACGTGCGTCGACGCGCTCGGCCTGATCAGGCGGGCCGTCTTGATGGACGAGGCGTGCTGGGTCTTGAAGGTGCCCGACCCGCCCCGCCTGATCTCCTCGGGACCGCCGGTGAGCGTGGGCTGCGAACCCTGGTACAGGTACGGCGGGGTGTAGATCTCGATGCGCTGCTCGAACTCTCCGGGCTTGGTGTTCGCCTTGTCGGAGTAGAGCGAGTCGGAGCCGAAGAACATCACGCGGCCGTCGGGCAGCAGGATCGAGCCCGAGTGGTAGTTGCGGCCGACCTCCGGGTCCGCGACCCGCCGCATGTTGCCGGTCTTGGCGTCGTAGATCCGCGCCTGCTTGATGTTCGAGTCACCGCGACCGCGATAGTCCTCGGAGCCGCCCGAGATGAGCACCGTGTCGTCGGGCAGGGTCGAGGCCTGCGGGTAGCGCGTGCCCTTCTCCAGCTCGGGGCCGTCCTCGAACTTCGGGTCGTCCTCCAGGAGGTCGACGATGCGGGTCTTCTTGCTGGACTTCTTGGACTCGCCGACGCCGCCGCCACCGATGACCATGTACTTCTGGTCCTGCGCGGGCGGCAGTTCGACCGTGTTGGACGTCTCCAGGAGATTCGGGTCGCTCATCCCCGGGATCCCCTTCCAGCTGCCCTTCTGCTCCAGGTCCCAGGTGCCGGGCTTGCGGCCGACGTCGTCGGGGCCGTAACCCGCGTTCGAGCCCGAGTAGAAGAGCCTGCCGCTCTGCAGCTGGAACACGGCGGGATAGGTCGGGAACTGGCGGACCTGCTTGGTGTAGGTCCACTTCTTGGTCTTCGGGTCGTACAGCTCGTTCTTGCCCGGGACCAGCTGGCCGATCTCGTCCAGGCCGGAGAGGCTGAGCACCTTGCCGTCCGAGAGCGTGGTCAGCGTGGGGTACCAGCGGGCCTCGTTCATCGGGTCGACCTTGATGTACTTCTCGGCGACCGGGTCGAACTCGAAGGCGTCCTTGATCCCCTGGAAGTCCTTCTTGTCCAGGGCGAGCTTCTGCGCGATGCCGTACGTGTTGCGGGTCGCGGCGCCCTTGAGGCCCTGCACGCGGTAGTTGTCCTGCGTGCCGGTCTCGTGCTTCGTGCCGCTCTGCTGCGCCTCCACGTACACGCGGCCCAGGCCCGGTTCGTTGCGCACGAACGCGCCGGTCTGCTTGTCGAAGACCTTCTTGGCGCGCTCGACGACGACCGGGTCCTTGGAGACGAACGTCTTGCCGTTCTTCTTGCCGGTGAACTTCGTGCCCGCGGGCAGCGTGATCGGCTTGTCCGGGTCCTCGTTGTGCACCACCATCAGGCCACCGGCCTTGGTGATGTCGCCCTTGAGCTTCTCGTAGCGCTGGGTGCCGCCGGCGATGAGCAGATTGCCGTTGGCGAGCTGGGTGTGGCCGGTGCAGAAGAGGTCGACGGGCGTCTTGATCTTCTTGATCGTGTTCTTGACCGGGTCCCACAGGCGGGTGTCGAACTTCTTGGCGTCGAAGTTCTTCTGGTTGTTGCCGGAACCGGCGACCAGGAGGATCTTGCCGGTGTGCAGGAGCGCCGCGTGGATCGTGTTCTGGCGGTACTCCTCGGGGAAGTTCACGACCTGCCAGTGGCCGTTGTCGGCCTTGTACTCCGGCTTGTTGATCTTGTAGTCGTGGTACTTCTCCGAACCCACGCGCCACAGCCACGGGCCGTTCATCCCGGCCAGCGCTATGACCACCGCCGCGCCTATCGCGATGCGGCGGGCGCGGCGGCGGCTGGAGCGGTCCTTCATTTCTTACGTCCCCCAAGGGCGATCTGCATGGTCTGGTCGTTCGCTGCCCAGCTGGGCTTCTGCTGCGGCGCGTGCGGCGCGTGCGGCGGCTGGTGTGCCTGGGGCAGCTCCGCCGTGGTGTCACGCTGCTGCGGCACCGTCGGGTCCCCGCCGCCCGAGGGCGGCCCCGAGGGTCCGGCTCCGTGCCGGGACTTGCGCTTCTTCTTGTCCTGGCGCATGCCCCACCGCCAGGCGAAGATCGGCGCGGCCGTGATCAGCAGGGCGAACGTGGCCCAGATGATCATCGCCGGGTGGACGTGGTCGAACACGAACGCGGCGGCCATCGAGCCGGCGAAGACCAGGATGAAGAACAGGTGGATGCGGAACGTGCCGAACAGGGTGTCCGGGCTCGCCGAGTCGCCCTTGGGGGTCACCACGAACTTGCTCTTGCGGCGCAGCACGGCGTCGAGCAGTGAGCGCGCGTAGACCGGCGCGGAGAGGGCCGACATCACCATGCCCGCGATGCCGCCGGAGCCCTCGGGCTCGTGCGGCGAGACGTTGTGGCGGCGGTTCCAGATGTAGAGGCCGATCTGGAGTGCCGACGCGTTGCCGTACAGCATCAGCCAGATCGTCGGGTCGATGTTCACGCCCGATGCGCCCATGCCGAGGAACAGCGCGCAGGAGAGCGCGGCCAGGATCCAGTTCATGGCGGACATCGGGTAGAAGATGACCATCATCGTGTAGTTGAAGAGGCGGCCGGGCGGCAGCGAGAACGGCGCCTTCCAGAACTGCTTGAGGATGGTCTCGTACGTTCCGCGCGACCACCGCAGCTGCTGCGTGAAGAAGTCCGTCCAGGCGTTGGGGCCCTCACCGACCGCGAGCACGTCCGGGGTGTAGACCGACTTCCACTTCTTGCCGGTGTTCGGGTTGGTGGCCCGGTGGATCTCGAAGCCGGTCGCCATGTCCTCGGTGATCGAGTCGTACAGACCACCGATCTGCTTCAGGGCGCTGATGCGTACGGCGTTGCTCGTGCCGACGAACATGGGGGAGCCGTACGCGTTGCCCGCGCGCTGGATCAGCGCGTGGAAGAGGAACTGCTGGGACTCGGCGGCCTTGGTGATGAAGTTGTCGTAGTTGCCGTAGACCTGCGGGCCGATGACGAAGCCGACGTTCTCGTCGCGGAAGAAGCCGAGCATCCGCTCGAGGTAGTTCGGCATCGGGATGTGGTCGGTGTCGACCGATGCGAAGTAGTCGTAGTCGCCGCCGTGCGCGTCGAGCCAGGCGTTGTAGTTGCCGTGCTTGGTCTTGGCGCGGTGCGGGCCCTTGCTCATGTTCCACTTCGCGATGCCCTTGCGGGAGAAGTGGTGCACGCCGAGCCGCCGGCAGACCTCCTTGACGGCGGGGTCGTCGCCCTCGTCGAGGAGCCAGACGTGCATCAGGCCGCGGTGGCGGATCTTGACCGCCGCCTCCAGCGTCTTCGTCACCATCTCAAGGGGTTCCTTGCCGGGCACGAAGGAGGTGAGGAAGGCGACGCGGGTGCCGGTCTCGGGCACCACGGGTATCGGGTCACGTGCGACGAGCGTGGCGTGCGCGTTCGACAGCACGTTCATGCAGCGGAAGAACTCGATCAGGCCGATGGATATGAGCATGATGACGTCGAGCGTCGGCAGCCAGTCGTTGGCGACGTAGTCGCGCTTCGTCCAGTGCGTCGGCTGCAGCAGCCAGGCGAGCAGCACGAGGGAGAGCAGCGGCGCGGCCCCCAGCATCAGTGCGGCCCTGATCCGGTGCGGCTCCTGCGACAGCAGGGAGCGGTACTGCACCTTGTACGGCTTGGTCGGGTCCGGCTGCGTGAGCGGCCCCGCGAGACGGCTGTAGTGCTCGTAGTCGTATCTCGGCAGGGCCTTCTTGATACGCCTGAACCCGCCCGTGCGGTGCGATGGCACCCTCAGCTGGGTCGTCTCTGACGGGTCGTTCGGCCGGGCGCCCGTCGGCGTCGACGTCATGAGTCATCCCCCCGCACGCGGTCGCCCGCGTGTTCGTTGGTCCTTCCGTCCGGCCAGGTCCCCCGACCTTCACGGACGCATCAGTGGCAGGCCACCGTCCCCTTAGACATGGAACGGCTACCTTCCGGTTGCATGATGCCCCCCTCGGCATCCAATCGTGAAAGGGACCCCCGTCCCTCACCCCGCGGGCCGCGGTCTGCCGGACCCCCCAACTGCCCGGCACCGCCAGCCTCATGAGAGCCAATGGCTCCAGCACAAGGTTCTACGCCCCTAGCCATGATCGCAAGGGCGAAGCAAGGTGTTTACCGGTCATACGAGGGATTCGAGTGACCTGTTGGGACAGGAGCGCTCAATCGCGTTCGAATATTACCGAAGTGTTCCCGTATCGCCCGCTCGGCCCGGAGCACATCGCCGGACCTGACCGCGTCGAGGATCTCCCGGTGCTGGCGGCAGGTGACCTTGGGATCGTGCGGAACGTCGACCAGATCGGTGCGTACCTTGTGGAAGGCGTCCCAGAACGCCTCCAGGACCTCGCCGAGCAGCGGATTGCGCAGGCAGCGGTAGAGAGTGGCGTGAAATGCGCGGTCGGTTTCGGTGTGCACCACGCCCGACCGGCCGTTCTGGCCGTCGCTCTCCGCCGCCTCGGTGTCCATCCGGTCCACGAGGGCGTCGAGTTCGGCCAGATCCACGGCCGGAATGCGACCCGCGAGGCGCGCGATGAGTCCGGTCTCCACGGCCTCCCGCAGCTCGAGGAGCTGGAGCAGGCTGTCCTCGCCGCGGTAGTGGCCGGCCACCGTACGGAAGGTGAGGCCCTCGATCATCGGAGCCATCGACATGGGTCCGACATAGGTGCCGAAACCGTGCCGGATTTCCACGATGCCCATCGCCTGCAGCGCCTTGAGGGCCTCTCGCACGGAGTTCCGACTGACGCCGAGGCGTTCCATCAGTTCGGGCTCGGTGGGCAGAGAGGCGCCCGAGGGCAGCCGCTGGTCGATGATGAGCTTCTTGATCCGCTCCTGAATGTCGCGCGCCATGGCGCAACGGTAGCGGTAACCGCGCCGGTCGCGGCATGACGAAAGCCCCCCGCGTGAACGGAGGGCTTTCGCTGTCTGTGCGCCGCCAGGGACTCGAACCCCGGACCCGCTGATTAAGAGTCAGCTGCTCTAACCAACTGAGCTAGCGGCGCCTGCTGACCTGGAGAACTCTACCGGATGCCGACGGGTGCTCCGGACCATCCGGGGCCCCGCGGGGCGGCCCCGGAGGGGGCCCCGGGGGTGCGCCAGGACGGGAATGCGGGTCCGGTGGGGAGTCCAATGCGGGGTGACTCCATCATTCGGACCGTCAACATGCGATATCACCGCACAGTTGAGAAGCTGACGACTGTGCAGATGCGACGCAGGCATTCTTTCCTGGAGTGTGAGGGGAATCGCATGGAGGGTGCTCCGGTATTCGAGGAATTCGAGCCCGAGAGCGACTGCGACTGCCCCGGATGTATTCACCGGCGACGAGCCATGACCCACGCACTCCCCGTGAGGCACGGCGGCCACCCGGCGGCGCACGGCGCGCGCCGCGCCCTGGTCGTCGCCGCGGCGGCGGGCACCGTGCTCGGCGGCGGCCAGGTCCTGCCGGCGGTGGCGGCACCCGGCGCCGGCCATCACCCGGTGGGACCACCGGGCACGGCTCCGGTGCCCCCGGCGGACGAGGACCCGGGCACCGGGCCGGGCCCCGGCAACCCGCAGGGTGACACGAGCGCGCTGCACGGGGTGCCGGGCAGGCCGGGTTCGCCGGGCCCCTCGGCGTCGGCGGTGCGGAACACGACGCGGGCCCAGATCCTCGCCCGCGCCCAGAAGTGGGTCGCGGCGAAGGTGCCGTACAACATGGGCGCGTACTGGTCCGACGGCTACCGGCAGGACTGCTCGGGCTATGTCTCCATGGCCTGGAATCTCGGCCGCAACGAATGGACGGGCAGCCTCGCCCGGTACGCGGTCCGTATTACGAAGACCCAGCTTCAGCCCGGCGACATCCTTCTCTTCCATAATCCCGCGAACCCCGAGAAGGGGTCGCACGTCACCATTTTCGGTGGCTGGGCGAACGCGGCGCACACGCAATACGTCGCGTACGAACAGACCCGCCCGCACACCCGCAAGCAAACGACTCCCTATGCCTATTGGAGCAATGCGAGCCGCTATCTGGCGTACCGCTACAAAGGGGTCACGGACGGCACCACCCCCGGCGGCGCCGGGCCCGGCACGGGGACGCGTTACCCCGGGGCGGGGTCCTTCGGTCCGGGCGCGAACAACCAGTACGTCACCCAGCTGGGCAAGGCGCTGGTCGCCCGGGGCGGCGCCCGCTTCTACCAGGCGGGTCCCGGCCCGCGCTGGAGTGACGCCGACCGCAGGGCCACGCAGGCCTTCCAGCGGGCGCAGGGCTGGACCGGCGCGGACGCGGACGGCCTGCCGGGCCCCGGGACCTGGTCGTACCTGCTGACGGGCAAGGGCCGGGACATCCCGCGCGCCGCGTCGGGCGGTCCGCAGGGCGGTGCTCCGGCGTATCCCGGCAGCGGGGTGTTCCGGCCCGGACAGTCCAGCCCGTCGGTCGAGCTGCTCGGCAGGCAGCTGGTGAAGAAGGGCTTCGGCAGGCACTACGTGCGGGGTCCGGGCCCGCGGTGGAGCGAGAGCGACCGCCGCAACGTCGAGGCGTTCCAGCGGGCGCAGGGCTGGCGGGGCGCGGCAGCGGACGGCTACCCGGGCCCCGAGACCTGGCGGCGGCTGTTCGCATGAGCCACACGAGTCCCATGAGCCACACGAGTCCCATGAGGGCGGCGGCGAGCCCGGTCCGCCTGAGACGCGGGCAGGAATGTGACCGGGTCACGTATGAGATCGAGGCACGTATGAGCCGGAGGCAAGGATGAGTGCGACAGCGGCATCACGGTCACAGACCCCGCAGCCCGAGGAGCCGCAGACCGCCGGCGCCCCGGACACGACCGCCCGCTCCCCGCGTCTGATCCACAGCGAGGCCACCACCGAGATCCCCATTCATCTGCTCTTCCGCGACGACCCCGCCGACCCCGGGGTGCCCCTGGCGCCCGCCGTGGTGCGGCGCCGCCAGGGAACAGGCGAGCAACCGCGCGCCAACCGGCGGCCCCCGGTCCCGGCATCGGCATCGGCGGCGCGGCCCCTGCCTGTGGTCGACCCCGACCTCGGCGAGCGGTCCGCGCGCGTGCTCCCCGGGACGGTCGGGGTGCTCGGCGGCACCGCGGGAGCCGCCGGATGCGCGGCCGCGCTGTGGTGGGCGGGAGTGCTCCCCGAACCGGTGGCGCGGGCGGCCGGACTGTTCGGGGTGGAGGGGACCGGCGGTCACGACGCGTACGCCGGGCTCGGCCTCGCGCAGTGGGCCTCGCTCGCCGGGTCGGGCGCCCTCGCGCTGTTCGGGTTCGGCGGCCTCGCGCGGGGCCGGGTCGGCACGGCGTGGGTGCTCACCCTCTTCGGGCGGTACCGCGGCAGCGTCCGCCGCACCGGACTGATGTGGGTCAACCCGCTCCTCCTGCGCCGCCGCGTCGACGTACGGCTGCGGCACTGGCGCAGCGAGCCGATGCCCGCGGTGGACCGGGGCGGGGTCGCGCTGCGGGTCGTCGTCCTCGTCGTGTGGCGGGTCAAGGACGCGGCGCGGGCGACGCTCGGCGTCGCCGACCACCAGGAGTATCTGCGTGAGTGCGTCGAGGCGGCGACGGCCCGCGTCCTGTCGCGGCTGCCCGCCGACGCCTTCCACGACGACACCGCGACCCTGCGCGACGCGGACGCGGTGGGCGACGCGCTGACCCGGATGCTCGTGGCCGAGGCCGAGCCGGTCGGCATCGAGATCTTCTCGGCCCAGCCGACCCGCATCGAGTACGCCCCCGAGATCGCCGACACCATGCGTCTGCGCCGGGTGGCCGCCCTGGACGCACGGCACCGCGACAGCGTGCTCACCTCGGTGGTGGACTCCGTCGAGGACACGGTGACCCGGCTGACCACCCGCGGGATCGTCGAGCTCGACGACTACGAGCGCAAGGCCTTGGTCAAGGACCTCACGGTGGCGTTCTATACGGGGCATGGAGACCGCTGACCCCACCCCCACCGCCGACCCCACCCCCACCGCCGACCCCGACCCCGCCCCCGCCCCCACGCTCCCGGCCCTGGCCAGGGCCGCCCGGCAGCTGATCGCGGGCCGGCCCCGCACCCTCCTCGGGATCGCGGGGCCGCCGGGCGCCGGCAAGTCGACGTTCGCGCGGGCGCTGGTGGAGGAGATCGGCGAGGGCGCCGCGTATCTCCCGCTCGACGGGTTCCACCTCTCGAACGACCAGCTGGAGCGCCTCTCCCTCACGTCCCGCAAGGGTTCGGAGCCGAGCTTCGACGTCCGGGGGTACGTCGCGCTCCTCACCCGGGTTCTCGACGACACGGGCCACGACATCTACGTACCCGATTACGACCGCACCCTCCACGAGCCGGTGGCCGCCCGGCATCGCGTCCCGCCGACCGCCCGGATCGTGGTCACCGAGGGGAACTATCTGGCCTGCGATCTGCCCGGCTGGCGCGAGGCGCGGGAGCTGATGGGGGAGTGCTGGTACGTGGCCGCACCTGCGGAGGTTCGTCAACAGCGCCTTATCGAGAGGCAGTTGGCGGGCGGACGGACGGCCGACGGGGCGGCCGCGTGGGTGGCGACGAACGACGGACCCAACGGTGATCTAGTCGAGAAGTCGCGTCACCGCTGCGATCGGATCGTCTCCACTATTGGTATGGACATGTTCAACTACCGCCCATAATCTGGGCTTGGTCTAGACCGCAGTACTCACTGCATTCACTGCGCCCCGCACCCGCGGCGGCGCGGTGCCGCGGCGCGCGCACGGCTCACGGAACCCCCACGTTTCCCCTGGAGCGGCAGCATGCGAAACAAGAAGATGTACGCGGCCATGCTCGGCGCCACCACGGTCGGGGCCCTCGCGCTCTCGTCCGGTGGCGCGAGCGGTCACGGCTACACCGACCTGCCGGCCAGCCGCCAGATCAACTGTGCCAACGGCACGGTGAGCGGCTGTGGTTCCATCCAGTACGAACCCCAGAGCGTCGAGGGCCCCAAGGGCTTCCCGGCGTCCGGTCCCGCCGACGGCAAGATCTGCTCGGCGGGCGTCGGCGGCTTCGACTCGCTCAACCAGCCGAAGGCGCCGGGCGGCGGAGCCTGGCCGACGACCAGTGTCAGCGCAGGACAGAACTACAGCTTCCGCTGGCAGTTCACGGCACGCCACCGCACCACCGACTTCAAGTACTACATAACCAAGCAGGGCTGGGACGAGAGCAAGCCGGTCACGCGGGCCGCCCTCGAGACGACCCCGTTCCTCAACGTCCCCTACAACGGCCAGCAGCCGCCGGCCACGCTCTCGCACTCCGGGACGATCCCCGGCGGCAGAAGCGGACACCATGTGATCGTCGCGGTGTGGACGGTCCACGACACGGCGAACGCGTTCTACGCCTGCTCCGACGTCAAGTTCTGAGCAGGGCTTGAGGCTCCACGGCACTCCCCACGGGTAAGTTCTGCGCACGCCGTCCAAGACCAGGGCGGCGTGCGCGGGGCAGTACCGGCAACAACCATCGGGGGATGCAGTGGAGTTCTTTTTCTATGCCGTGCCGATTCTGATGGGCGCCGGCGTGATCGCGATGGCGGTCGCGGTGATCAATCGCCATCTGCGGTTGCGTGAGGCATGGGCAAGCGGCCTGACGGCGGAGGGGCGCTGTCTGCGCACGTACACGACGACGAGCCACCATGGCGACTCGCATCACATCAGGACCACGCTCCACCACGTCTACGAGTTCACCCCGCCGGGGGGCCGTCCCGTCCGGTTCGAGGAGCAGGACGGTCCCGGGACGATCATCGAGGGCGACTTCGTCGCCGTGTACTACGCGGCCGACCGTCCGGAGGCGGCGACGGTGCAGGCGCCGGATCCCGCCAGGAGTGCGGCGTCCCTGATCGGTGTGCTCTGCTTCTTCGGCGTCATGCTCGCCTTCCTCGTCTTCTTCATGGTGACGGCGAACGACATGTTCGACGCCTCCGAATCGTTCGACTGGGACCCGACGGAGTCGGGCGACGAGGTCGGCCAGGAGTGGCCGTAACCGGCCCTCTCCCTATCTGACGATGCATCAATTATGGTGCGCGGCCATGGAGTCCACCGGGAGGACCGTCGCGGAGCTCGTGCAGGCGCGCTGGGGCGACCACCGCACCGGCCTGCGCTTCGAACAGCAGGAGCTCACGCACCACCAGGTCGCGGCAGGCGCGGCGGCGCGAGCGGCGCTCCTCGCCGACCTGCTGCCCAGAGGAGCCGAGCCGCACGTCGGCGTCCTGCTCGACAACACCCCCGAGTACCCCCTGTGGCTGAGCGCGGCGGCGCTCGCGGGCGCGGCGGTGGCAGGCATCAACCCCACGCGCAGGGGCGCGGAACTGGCCCGCGACATCGTGCACACCGACTGCCGGGTCCTGATCACGGAACGGGCGCACCTCCCGCTCCTCGACGGACTGCAACTCCCGGGCGTCCGCCTCCTGGTGACCGACACGGAGGCGTACGGGGAGCTGCTGGCCCCCTATGCGGACGCGTGCCCGGAGGTGTCGCGGGCGGCGACCCCGTCGAGCCGGATGCTGCTCTACTTCACCTCCGGGTCGACGGGTGCGCCCAAGGCCGCGATCTGCACCCAGGGGCGCCTGGTGGCGGCGGGCCGGTCGCTCGTCGACCACTTCGGACTCGGGCCCGACGGGGTCCACTACATCTGCATGCCCATGTTCCACGGCAACGCGGTGATCGCGGACTGGGCGCCCGCGCTTGCGGGCGGGGCGGGGGTGGCGCTGCGGCGGCGCTTCTCGGCGTCGGCGTTCCTGGACGACGTACGGGCGTACGGGGCGACGTACTTCACCTACGTGGGCCGGGCGGTGCAGTACCTCCTTGCGACTCCCGAGCGCCCCGACGACACGGAGAACCCGCTCCTCATGGGGTTCGGCACGGAGGCCGGGGCGGTGGACGCGGGGCGGTTCGAGAAGCGGTTCGGTGTGCGGCTGGTGGAGGGTTATGGCTCCTCGGAGGGCGGCGCGGCGATCCAGCGGGTGCCGGGGACTCCGTCCGGGGCGATCGGGCGGGCGGCGCCGGGGGACGAGCTCGCGGTGGTGGACGCCGGTACGCGTGAGGAGTGCCCGCCCGCCGTGTTCGCCGCGGACGGACGGCTGCTGAACGGCGAGGCGGCGATAGGGGAGCTGGTCAACAAGGGGCGCTCGCCCTTCGAGGGGTACTGGCGCAACGCGGAGGCGGACGCGGCGCGGCTCCGGGACGGCTGGTACTGGACGGGGGACCTCTTCTACCGCGACGCGGAGGGATTCCTCTACTTCGCGGGGCGCACGGACGACAGGCTCCGCGTGGACAGCGAGAACCTGGCGGCGGCGATGATCGAGAACATCCTCGCGCGCTGGGAGGCGGCTGCGGCGGTCGCCGTGTACGCGGTGCCTGACCCGGTTTCGGGGGATCAGGTGATGGCGGCCGTCGCCCCGCGGCCGGGGGCGGACTTCGATCCGCTGGCCTTCGCCGAGTTCCTCCTTGCGCAGGGCGACTTGGGAACGAAGATGGCGCCGCGTTTCGTACGGGTGGTGGAGCGGATGCCGGTCACCGCGACCAACAAGGTCGCGCGGGCCGCCTTGCGGGGGGAGGGGTTTCGCTGCGGGGACCCCGTGTGGTGGCGCCCCGACCCCGGGACGGGTGCCTACCACCGCCTGGTGCCATCGGCCCTGGTCGAACTCCTTGCCCAGTACCGGGTTCAGGGCAGGGAGGGGCTGCTGCCGGTCTGATCCGCAGCCTTGCCCCTGGACGAACAGGCCTTCCCGCCCACCCACCCGACACCCCGCAGCGAACTACCTTCGCCGAAGAGCCAATACCGTGGCCCCATGACCGGGGAGAGCGTGTGGGCGGGGATGCGGGGGCGGGCGTATCTGAGGAGCAGTGCGCCCTGGAGGGGTGTCGCGTACCTGCTGGGGGGTGTGCTGCTCGGGGTCCTGGTCCTCCTCGGCGGGGTTCTCGGCCTCACCCTCGGACTTGCCCTCGCCCTCGTCCTCGTGGGCATCCCCCTCCTCCCCCTCCTGGCCTTCGCCGGCATCCCCATCGCCGCACTCGAACGCCGCCGCGCACGCCTCGTCGACCCCGCACCCCCGCCCGCCACCCCGCACCGGACCCCCGAAGCCCCCGGCATCCCCGCCTGGTTCAAGCTGCGCGTCAAGGAGCAGGCCACCTGGCGTGAGCTCGCGTACGCCGTGCTGCTCGCCCTCGTGCTGTGGCCGCTCGACCTTCTGGCCCTCGTCTGCACCATCGGCGCCCCCGCCCTCCTCGTCGCCGCCCCCGCCCAACTCGCCCTGGACGGCGGCGAGATCCGCGCCGCCAAGCTCTGGCTGGTCAGCGACTACCCGCACGCCTTCGCCCTGGCGCTGCTCGGGCTCGTACTCCTCGTGCCGCTGCTCTACCCCCTCGGTGCCTACGCCTCCGCCCGCGCCGCGCTCGCCCGCCTCCTCCTCGCGCCCCGCGAGGCCGAGCTGGCCACCCAGCTGGAGCAGGTGACCCGCTCCCGGGCCCGCCTCGTCGACGCCTTCGAGGCCGAACGGCGGCGGATCGAGCGGGACTTGCACGACGGCGCCCAGCAGCGGCTCGTCGCGCTGACCATGACCCTGGGCCTCGCCAGGCTCGACGCCGCTCCCGGCAGCCCCCTCGCGGCCCAGCTCGCCACGGCCCACGACGAGGCGGGCCACGTGCTCACCGAACTGCGCGAACTCATCCGCGGCATCCACCCCCAGGTCCTCGCCGACTACGGCCTCGCCGCCGCCATCGAGGACGCCGCCGACCGCTCCCCGGTCCCCGTCGACACCGACCTGGAACTGCCCCGCCTCCCCGAACCCGTCGAATCCGCCGGGTACTTCGCCACCCGCGAGGCCCTCACCAACGTCGCCCGCCACAGCAACGCGCACCGCGCGCACATCAGGGCCCGTCACGAAGGGGAGGCGCTCCGCATCGACGTGCGCGACGAGGGTGACGGGGGCGCGGACCCCGCCCGAGGCACTGGCCTGACCGGCCTGGCGGACCGGATCGCGGTGCTCGATGGCACACTGACGGTCACCAGCCCGCCGGGCGGGCCGACCGTACTGTCCGTGGAGATCCCGTGCCGAGCCCAGCACCCGACCAGCGCCCAGCGCTGAGAATCGTCGTCGCCGAGGACAGCGTGCTGCTGCGCGAAGGACTCGTCGGCCTGCTCACCCGCTTCGGCCACGAGGTGCCCGCCGCGCTCGGTGACGCGGAAGGGCTGAGCGCCGCCGTCGACGCGCACGAACCGGACCTCGTCCTCACCGACGTCCGCATGCCGCCCGGCTTCAAGGACGAGGGGCTGCGTGCCGCCCTCGCCCTGCGCGCGCGTCGGCCGAAGCTGCCGGTGCTCGTGCTCAGCCAGTACGTGCAACGCTCGTACGCCGCCGAGCTCCTGGACACCGGGGACGGCACCGGCGTCGGCTATCTGCTCAAGGACCGGGTGGGGCAGGTCGAGCAGTTCGCCGACGCGGTGGCGCGGGTCGCGGACGGTGGCACGGTCGTGGACCCGGAGGTCGTACGGCAGCTGATCAGGCGCCGCCGCGACCCCCTCGAACAGCTCACGCCGCGCGAGCGCGAGGTGCTCGGCCTGGTGGCCGAGGGAAGGTCGAACGCGTCGATCGCCGCCGAACTCGTCGTCAGCGAGGCCGCGGTGGGCAAACACATCGGCAACATCCTCGGCAAACTGGACCTGCCGCCGGGCGACGGAACGCACCGCAGGGTCCTCGCGGTCCTGGCGTACCTGCGGGCCTGAGCCGGGAAAGCGTGCACAGGCCACCGGTCAGGTCCATTACGATCCTGAACCATGAGCACGTCAGACCAGATACGGGCCGGCCTCACGCCGCGCCAGGCACGGCGCATACGGATCGCCGCGGCCTCGGTGCTGATGGCCGCGGCGGCCGTGGTGCTCGCCGTACGTCTGGCGAGCCGGTCGTCCGTCCTGGTCGTGGGGGTGTACGGGCTGCTGCTCGTGCTCTGCGGCCTGGTGATCGAACTCAGCAGGCGCGGCAGGACCCGGCTCGGCAGCTATCTCCTGGCCGTCGGCCTGGTGGCCGCCCTGGTCATGGACTGGGTGGTACTTGCCTGACCCCCCGGCCGACCGGCACGGGGCCGGCGGACGGCGCCTCCTCGCGCAGCCCGTACCGCTGATGGAGCTTCCGCATCCGCCGCGGCGCCCACCAGGCGCGGCGGCCGAGCAGCGTCATCGTCGCCGGTACGAGGAACATCCGTACCAGGGTCGCGTCGATGAGCACCGCGAGCGTCAGGCCGAGCCCGATCTGCAGGATCGGTGAGAAGCCGCCGGTCATGAAGCCGCCGAAGACGATCGCGAGCAGCAGGGCCGCACAGCTGACGACACGGCCCGAGCGGCGCAGACCTTCTACGGTGGCGGCGCGGTGGTCGCCGGTCTCCAGCCACGCCTCCCGCATCCGGGACAGGATGAACAGCTCGTAGTCCATCGCGAGCCCGAACGCGATCGCGATGATCAATGGCGGCGCGGTAAGGCTCAGCGCCCCGAGCCCTTCGCCGCCGAGCATCCCGGCGAAGTGCCCGTCCTGGAACACCCACACCACGACGCCGAGGGCGGCACCCAGGCTGAGGAGGGTGGTGGCGAGCGTACGCAGCGGCAGCAGGAGTGATCCCGTGAAGGCGAAGAGCAGGGCGAACAGGGCGGCCAGGACGGTGAGTACGGCCCAGGGGGCGCGCTCGGCGAGCATCGAGCGGAAGTCGACGAGGCTCGCGGCGTTGCCGGTGACCTGGATCGGTTCGTCGCCCCGCAGGTCGCGGACCTGGTCCACGAGCCGCGTGGCGGTGGGGCCGTCGACCGATCCTGCCGGGGTCAGTTCGAGCAGGACCGTGCCGTCGGAGAGCCGTTCGCGGTCGGCCGCCCTGATGCCGGGCAGGGCCCGGATCTTGTCCTCGCAGTCGGGGTCGGCGCCGGCCGCGATGAGCACCTGGACGGGGTCGGTGTCCGTCCCCGCCGGGTAGTGCTCGCGCACGCTCTCGTACAGCTGCCGGGCCTCGGTGTCGTGCGGGAGCTGCCGTGCGTCGCCGATGTTGATCCGCATCCCGAGGGCGGGCAGGGCGAGGAAGGTGAGGACGGCCACGACGGTGGCGGTCACGGCCACCGGGCGCCGGGCGGAGAAGAGGGCGAGGCGGGCGAAGAAGGCGCCGGGCTCGGGTGCGGCTCCCGCGTTGCCGGCGCGTCGCCAAGTCAGCTGCCGAGTGCGGGATTTCCCGTTCGAGGGGGCGATCTTCTTGCCGAACAGGGCGAGCAGCGCGGGCAGCAGCGTGAGCGCCGCCAGCATGTCGACCACGACCACCGCGCCGGCCGCGAGGCCCATGCTGCGCAGGAAGGGGCTGGGGAACCAGACGAGCCCCGACAGGCAGATCGCCACCGTCAGACCGGAGAAGAGGACGGTGCGCCCGGCGCGGGCGACGGTCGCGTGCACGGCCCGCGCCACGTCATCCGTCTTCCCCCGCTCCTCGCGGAAGCGGATCACCATGAGGAGCGCGTAGTCGACGGCGAGGCCGAGGCCGAGCATGGTGACGATCTGGACGGCGTAGACGGAGATCTCGGTGAACTGGCTGAAGCCGTAAAGGGTCAGGAAGGCACCGGCCACGCCGCTCACGGTGACAAGGAGGGGGAGCCCGGCGGCCCGCAGCCCACCGAAGATGAGCAGAAGCACGATCAGTACGGCGGGCAGGGTGATCAACTCAGCTTGGGCGACGTCCTCCTGGGCCCTGCCGCCCATCTGCTCGCCGAGCAGCGGCCCGCCGCTCACCGCGACGTCACCGGCGGTGATCTCACGGAGCCGGTCGGCCGCGTCACCGACGGCCTCCTCCTCGGCGTCGTCGTCGAGGCCACCCTTGAGCACGACGGGAACGAGCAGGGCCTTCCCGTCTTCGGCGACCAGACCGCGGGTGGTGTACGGATCCGGCACCCGGGCGATGCCAGGCTGCTTTCGTACGTCGGCCACCGCGTCGCCCACCTGGGCGCGGATCTGCGGGGTGTCGACGGAGGGAGCGGCCACGACGGCGTTGAAGTCGTCGCCGTCCGGGGTCAGTTCGGCGAGGCGCTCCGTCGCGACGACCGACTCGCTGCCCGGCACGTCCTCCACCGAGGAGGTCAGGTCACCGAAGACCCGGGTGCCGAAGCCCAGGCCGATGACAAGAAGCAGAAGCCAGACGAGGACGACGGTACGGGGGCGACGGGTCGCGGTACGGGCGAGGGCGGCCAGCATGGCTCTGCCTCCTCCAAGAACGGGGTCCGGGAACACCCCTCAGAGTCACCGTCGGCCGCACGCGGCGGATCGCCGCACCGGGCGGTCTTGCCGCCTCCCTCGGGCGGGTGAGGTCTCCGCCGGACGGGGGAGGAGGCAGCCGCTCAAGCAGGCCCTATCCCCCCGGCACCACCAGCCCCGTCTCGTACGCGCAGATCACCGCCTGGACCCGGTCCCGCAGTGCCAGCTTTGAGAGGACGTTGCTGACGTGCGTTTTTACCGTGTGCTCGCTGACGACGAACGATGCCGCTATCTCCGCGTTGGACAGGCCCCGGGCCAGCAGTCGCAGTGTCTCCTCCTCGCGGGCCGTGAGCACCGCCAGGCGTTCGGCAGGGGAAACGGGGGGCGCGTCGGCGTCCGTGCGGCGGCGTCGGACCACGTCCGCCACCAGGCGTCGCGTCACCGAGGGCGCGAGCAGGGAGTCCCCGGCCGCGACGACCCGCACCGCGTGCACCAGGTCGTCCCTGCGGACGTCCTTGAGCAGGAATCCGCTGGCCCCCGCGTACAGCGCCTCGTACACGTACTCGTCGAGGTCGAACGTGGTGAGCATGACGACCCGGCAGCTGGACTGCGCGCACACCAGGCGGGCCGCCTCGATACCGTCCATCCCCGGCATCCGGATGTCCAGGAGGATGACGTCGGGGGAGTGCAGGCGCACCGCCGCCACCGCCTCCGCGCCGTCACCGGCCTCCGCCACCACCTCGATGTCGGGCTGCGCCTCAAGGATCATGGAGAAGCCGCTGCGCACCAGCTCCTGATCGTCTGCCACGGCCACCCGGATGCTCATGCCCCAAGGATGCCGTGGGCAGCCGCGCGGCGACACGGAATCCACCATCGGGCCCGTCGCCGGCCTCGGCCATGCCCCCACAGGCGGCGGCGCGTTCCCGGATACCCAGCAGGCCGTGCCCCGCGCCCGCGCCCTCCGAAGCGCGTAGCCCGGCCCCGTCGTCGTGGATGCGCAGGAACAACTCGGCGGCAGACCAACACAGTTCGACCGCCACGACACTCGCTCCCGCGTGCTTCACGCAGTTCGTCAGCGCCTCCTGGACTATGCGGTACGCGGCCACCTCTACGTCGGGTGGCAGGGAGCGACGAGGCCCGCCGGTCTCCGTCAACTCGACCCGCAGGCCGGTCTGTTCCACCAGCGCGGCCAGCTCCGGGAGCGCCGCCAGCGTCGGCTGCGGGACGCGCGCCCCGCCACCCGGGGCCGACGTCTCCCGCAGCACGCCCAGGATCCGCCGCAACTGCACCATCGCGTCGCGCCCCGCCCCCGCGATCGCGTCGAACGCCCCCACCGCGCGGTCCGGATCGCTGCGGACCACCACCGGGCCCGCCTCCGCCTGGACGACCATCAGACTCACCGCGTGGGCGAGGATGTCGTGCATGTCGCGGGCGATCCTGGCCCGCTCCTGACCCACCGCCCGCGCCGTCTCGGCGGCGCGCTCCCGTTCCAGACGCCGGGCCCGCTCCTCCAGGGCCGCGGTGTACGCGCGCTGCACACGCGCGAAGGACCCGAGGGCGTACGCGCTGATGAGGCTGAGCAGGTGGAAGGGGTACTCGTACGGCTCGGCGTGTTCCTTGAAGGTCATCGTGACGGCGGCACCCGCCAGCCACCCGGCGAGCATGATGCGCCGCTGCAGCGGTGTGCTCAGGGCGGCCACGGTGTAGAGGGCGACCATGCCGCCGATGCAGACGTCGGGCGGCGGCCGGTGGTACAGCGCCATGGCGGGCGTGAAGACGGCAATCACGCTCGCGCAGATCATGGGCGCGCGCCGCCGCCAGATCAGCGGCAGCGCGGTGCCCGCGCCGAGCGCGAACCCGGCCGCGCTGAGCGGATCGCCGCCCTCGTCCGGGAAGAGGAACTGGAGCGAGACGGCGAAGAGCACCAGGGCGGCGAGCGCGGTGTCGACGACGTAGGGGTGGGCGGTGCGCAGCCGGGACAGCGCGGGGAAGGGACCGTGCATGGGGCGGCTCCTCGGGGCAGGAGGGCCGTGCCAGTATCGCGGGGCCCCGGGGGCGATGTCCTCACCGGTACGAGGGATATGCGCGGGAGCGCCCGCCCGGATCTTCCGCGGAACGAAAGAAGCCCCCCGCTTCCGCGAGAGGCTTCTTTCTGTCGTGCGCCGTCAGGGACTCGAACCCCGGACCCGCTGATTAAGAGTCAGCTGCTCTAACCAACTGAGCTAACGGCGCCTACTGACTCGAAAATAATACCTGGTCCAGGAGGGTGCTCAGGACCGCGCCCGCGTCCGACCGGGCGTCCGCCCCCGCACCGCCCCCGCACCGCCCCCTAGATCGCCAGCGAGAGCAGCACCGGCGCCGCCCTGCGATTGAGCGTCCGGGCCGCCTCCCGGAGCCGGTGGGCATGCTCCACCGGGAGGGACAGCGCCAGGCAGCCGACCGCCGAGCCCGCGGTGATGGGGACGGCGGCGCAGACCGTGCCGACCGCGTACTCCTGGAGGTCCAGGACCGGGACCGTGGCGGGCTGGGCGGCGAGGCTGTTCAACAGGACCCGCTCGTTCGTGATCGTCCGCGAGGTGAGGCGGGCCATCTTGTGGCGGGAGAGGTGGTCCCTGCGGCCGTTCAGGTCGAGCTGGGTCAGCAGGCTCTTGCCGACCGCGCTGGCGTGCGCGGAGGAACGGAAGTCCACCCACTCGTTGACCTTGGGGGTGCGGGGGCCGTCCGCGAAGTCGGTGATCTTGATTTCGCCGTCCTCGTACCGGCTGATGTAGACGGCCGCGCCGATCGAGTCGCGCAGCTCGTCGAGGGTGTCCTTGAGCTTGTCCCGCAGGGCCTGCTCGCGGCGGTGGGCCGAACCGAGGCGGGCGAGGGACGCGCCGGTGACGTACGCACCGTCGGCGACCTGCTCGACGTACGCCTCGCGGCGCAGCATGCGCAGGAGGGCGGCGAGCTGGGGAGCGGGCAGTTTGGTCTGGCGGGCGAGCTCGGCGTCGGTGACGCCGGCGTTGTGCCGGGCGACGATCTCGAGCACGCGCAGCGCGCTCTGCACCGAGTGCTGCGGCGTGGTCGGCTCGTGCTTCAGCGCCACGGCTTCCCCCTGCGTGCAACGGTTCCGGACAGCTGGGCTTCGTCCACGATAGCGGCCAAGAGGTGGATATGGAGCGGCTGTTGGGGACATTGGTGGCGCGTTCCGGCACCGTCAGCAGGAACGCGCCACCCTGGCATATGCCAGCGTCATCACCCAAGGCCATAGCCTGCGCAATTGTGGTGCGGGGTCACAGGACCGCGCTGAGGAACTCCCGGGTCCGCTCGTGTTCGGGCTCGGTGAAGATCTTCTCCGGCGTCCCGGACTCGATGACCCGGCCGGAATCGAACATCAGGACCTGGTCCGAGATGTCACGGGCGAAGTTCATCTCGTGGGTCACGCAGAGCATCGTGATGTCCGTGGTGTGCGCGATGTCCCGCAGGACGTCGAGGACGCCCGCCACCAGCTCGGGGTCGAGCGCAGAGGTGACCTCGTCCAGGAGCAGCACCTGCGGGCGCATCGCCAGGGCGCGCGCGATGGCGACGCGCTGCTGCTGACCGCCGGAGAGCTGGTTCGGGTACTTGTCGATGTGCTCGGTGAGCCCGACCAGCTCCAGCAGGCCGCGGGCGCGCTCCTCGGCCTCGTCCTTGGACAGGCCGAGCACCTGGACCGGCGCCTCGGTGATGTTGCGCAGGACCTTCATGTTCGGGAAGAGGTTGAACTGCTGGAACACCATCCCGATGTTCTTGCGGACCTCGCGGACGTACTTCTCGCCCGCGGGCACGAGCTTGCCGTTCTTCTCCTCGTGCGTGAGGTAGCGCCCGCCGACCTTGATGGTGCCCTCCTCGGGCTTCATCAGGGTCATCAGGAGCCGCAGGATCGTGGTCTTGCCCGACCCGGAGGGGCCGATCAGCGTGACGTGCTTGCCCGAGTCCACGGAGAAGTCCAGCTCGTCCAGGACGGTGTTTGACCCGAACCTCTTGGTGACCTTGTCGAAGCGGATCAGCTCGCTGCCGTCGACCGCCGGGTTGGCCGTTTCCTTGGGGGTGGTTTCAGACGACAAGACGACGCTCCAGGGCTCGGAGGAGGAGGGAGGACGGGTAGGCGATGACGATGAAGGCGATGCCGACGACGGTCAGGGCCTCGGTGTACTGGAAGGTCTCCGCAGCCTGGAGCCGCGAGCGCTGCAGCAGCTCAAGGACGCCGATGCTGGCGAGCAGCGGGGTGTCCTTCAGCATGGCGATGACGTAGTTGCCGAGGGCCGGGATCACGCGGCGGATGGCCTGCGGCAGGATCACCGCGGTCCACGTGTGGCGGTAGGGCAGGCTCAGCGCCGTGGCAGCCTCCCACTGGCCGACGGGCACGGCCTCGATGCCCGCGCGGTAGACCTGCGCGGTGTACGTCGAGTAGTGCAGGCCGATCGCGATGATGCCGGTCGTCAGCGCGGAGAACTGGATGTCCCATTCCGGCAGGACGAAGAAGAAGAAGAACAGCTGCACGAGCAGCGGGGTGTTGCGGATGAACTCGGTGATGATGCCCACCGGCCACCGCACGAAGCGGCTGGGGGCGCGGAACAGGAGCGCCCACACCAGGCCGAGCGAGAACGAGATCAGCGAGCCCAGGGCGAGGATCTGCAGGGTGGTGAGGACACCGTCCCAGAAGTGCGGCATGAAGTCGGAGACGGCGCCCCAGTCCCACTTGTCAGCAGCGATGATCATGCGCCGGTGCCTCCGCCCTTCGGAATCTGTGCAACTTCCATCTCCTGACGCCAGTTGAGCCTGGACATCAGGCCCCGGGACTCGGTCTTCTGCCCGATGCCCGCCTTGGTCTTACGCTCCAGGGAGCGCATCCCGCGGGTGAGCAGGAACGCGATCACGAAGTAGATGACCAGGGTGATCGTGTAGATCTCGGCGCTCTCCGTGGTCGCCAGGCGCACCAGGTTCGCGGCGAAGGACACGTCGCCGATGCCGAGCAGCGAGACCAGGGCGGTGCCCTTGAGCAGCTCGACGAGCAGGTTCGAGAACGGCGGGATCATCTCCGGGATGGCCTGCGGCAGCAGGATCAGCCGCATCCGCTGTGCCGGGCTGAAGCTCAACGCGACCCCCGCCTCGCGCTGTGCCGGTGTCACGGAGTTGAGCGATCCGCGCACGATCTCGGCGCCGTACGCGCCGTAGGAGAGCCCGAGGGCGAGTACGGCCGCCCACATCGGGACCAGCGCCCAGCCCACCAGCTGCGGCAGGACGAAGAAGATCCAGAACATCAGCACCAGCGATGAGGTGCCGCGGAAGACCTCGGTGTAGAAACCGGCCAGGAAGCGCACGGTGCGCAGCCGGTGGGTGCGGGCCATGCCGACGCCGAAGGCGACGACGGTCGCGAGGGCCGCGCTGTAGATCGTCAGCTGGATGGTGATCCAGATGCCGGGCAGAACCCAGTGTTCCCACAGTCCCGCTGTCATTTGCACAGCTCCTCTGCGGTCAGCGTGGTCATCTCGTCCTTGGTGAAGCCGAAGCGCTTCAGGATCCGGAAGAGCTCGCCGTTCTTCCTCATCTTGTGGATCTCCACGTTGAAGGCATCGCGCAGCTCCGTGTCGGTCGGCCGGAAGGTGAAGCCGCCGCCGTCGATCTGCTTCTCGCCGTCGACGATGGGCGCGAAGGCCTCGGTCGCCTCCGCCTTCGTGCTCTTGCGGACCACGCCGCGGCCGGTCAGGGCGGTGCCGGCGAAGAAGTCGATGCGCCCCGCCTCGACGGCGTTCATGCCCGCGACCGGGTCCGGGAAGATCGAGATGTCCTCCCGCTTGTAGCCCGCGGCGATGCCGTAGTCGATCTCCGCGTAGGCGGGGCCCGTGCCCATCTTCGCCTTGGCCTTGAAGGCGTCCTGGTAGTTGAAGAGCTTCTTCGGGTTGCCCTTGCGGACGATGAAGGCGTCCAGCATCTGATACTCGGGGTCCGAGAAGATGACCTGCTGACAGCGGTCCTTGTTGATGTACATCCCGGCCGAGACCACATCGAACTGCTGGGTGTTCAGGCCTGGGATGAGCGAGCCGAACTCGGTGGCGACGGGCTGCACCTTGGGCACGCCCAGGCGCCCGAAGATCTCCTTCGCGAGCTCCACCGCCTCACCGGTGAACCCACCGTCCTCGTCGATGTATCCGTACGGCGCCTCTCCCGCGATCCCAAGCCGTACGGTCCCCTGCGACTTCAGGCGCGCCAGCGTGTCCCCCGTGGGCACCTTGCTGCAGCCCGCGGCGCCGAGCGCGCCCACTGCTCCTATCGCGCCCGCGCCGAACAGGAGTGATCGTCGGCGGATCCCGATGTTCCTGGGTGCCGCACTCGGTCCCGGGCCGTCGGCGCGGGAGCTCTCTGTCTCATTGCTCTCTGGGTTGTTCCAAAGTGGTGGAGCCATGGGCGCGCGGCTACCCGACTCGACGCGGAATATGCGGGCCAATTTCAGCCCCTGATGCAATCGTTGTGGTCTTGACCCAGGGAGGAGCATGGGACACATGGCAGACCGATTCATCGAAGTCTCCCTCGCCAAGCGGGGAGTTCAGTGCACGGCAAAGCTGCTCGACGACCGGGCCCCGTTGACCTGCGAGGCGGTGTGGGAGGCGCTTCCGCTCAGCGAGGACGTCTATCACGCGAAGTACGCCCGCAATGAGATCTACGCCCTCTTTCCGGCTTTCGCGGACCGCGAGCCGCCCCTGGAGAACCCGACAGTCACCCCCATTCCCGGCGACCTCTGCTATTTCTCGTTCAACGGGACACAGCTGGGCACGCAGGCCTATGGGTACGAACCGGCCGCGGACGTCAAGGCGGGCGCCACGGTCGTGGACCTGGCCCTCTTCTACGAACGCAACAACCTGCTGCTCAACGGCGACGTCGGCTGGGTCCCCGGCATCGTCTGGGGGCAGGTGGTCGACGGCCTCGACCGGATGGCCGAGGCCTGCAACGACCTGTGGCGCGCTGGCGCGCAGGGCGAGACGCTGAACTTCCGCAGGGCGTAGGCCGCGGGCTCGCGGGTTCAGTCACTCGCAGGTTCAGTCAAGGGCGGGCGGCGCGATCCCCGCGCTGCCCGCTTCGTACAACGTGTGCGCGGCCCGCAGGACGAGCGCGTCCGCGTGCCGCGCCCCCACGATCTGCACGCCGACGGGCAGCCCCTCCCGGTCCACCCCGCACGGGACGGTCGCGGCGGGCTGCTGCGTCAAGTTGAAGGGGTACGTGAAAGGGGTCCATCCGGTCCACCTTCGATGGCCGGAACCTTTCGGTACCTCCGCCCCCGCCTCGAACGCGGTGATCGGCAACGTCGGAGTGACCAGGAGGTCGTACGTCTGGTGGAAGCGGCCCATGCGACGGCCGAGCTCCATGCGTACGTCGACTGCGGCAAGGTAGTCGAGCGCGCTGTACCGGGCGCCCTGCGCACAGATCTCGCGCAGCCCCGGGTCGAGCAACTCCCGCCGTTCCGGCGGCAGATGCTGGGTCACCCGCGCGGCCCCGCTGAACCACAGCGTGTGGAAGGCCTCCACCGGGTCCGTGAAGTCGGGGTCCGTCTCCTCGACGTACGCACCCTGCGCGGCGAGGGACTCCACCGCTTGCCGCACCGCCGCGGCGACCGCGGGCCGCACCGCGACCTGACCGCCGAGCGAGGGCGAGTACGCGATGCGCAGGCCGCGTACGCCGCCTTCGATACCCGCGCTGAAGCTGTCCGCCACCGGCCCGAGCTGCGACCAGTCACGGGGGTCGGGGCCGCTGATGACGTCCATCAGGAGCGCCGCGTCCGCCGCGTCCCGCGTCATGGGGCCGACGTGCGCGAGCGTGCCGAACGCGGAGGCGGGGTACAGCGGCACCCGTCCGTACGTCGGCTTCAGCGCGAAGATGCCGCAGAAGGCGCCCGGGATGCGCACCGAGCCGCCGCCGTCCGTGCCCAGCGAGAGGGGTGCCGCGCCGAGCGCCACGGCCGCCGCGCTGCCGCCGCTCGAACCGCCCGCGGTGCGCGAGGTGTCGTACGGGTTGCGCGTGATCCCGCTCTGCGGGCTGTCCGTGACGCCCTTCCAGCCGAACTCGGGGGTCGTCGTCTTGCCGATGAACACCGCGCCGTGCTCGCGCAGCCGCGCCACCGAGGGCGCGTCCTCGTCCCAAGCCCCCTCCGTACGAACGGTCTTCGAGCCCCGCAGCGTCGGTCCGCCGCGCTGCAGCAGGATGTCCTTGACCGACACCGGCACCCCGTCGAGGAGGCCCTGCGGCTCACCGCGCCGCCACCGCCCGGCGCTCTCCTCGGCCTGTGCGAGGGCCTGTTCGCCGTCCACGCGCACGAAGGCGTTCACCGCGGGCTGCACGTCCTCGGCCCTGCGCAGCGCCGCCCGTGTCGCGTCGACCGGACTCAATTCGCCCTTGCGATAGGCCTCGACGAGTTGCACCGCGGTGAGATCCGTGAGCTCGGTCATGCACGCTCCTCAAGAGTGATCAATTCCCGGGTACATACCCACGTTTTTTGTCGACCACGTTGGAGAGAGGCCGCCCGGCCGCCCACTCCTCGTACAACTCCACGAACTGCGCGCCCAGTTCATCGCGCCAGCCCACCGTGTCGCCGCTCATGTGCGGGGACACCAGGAGCCCCGGCGCCGTCCACAGCGGGCTGTCAGCGGGCAGCGGCTCGTGCTCGAAGACGTCGAGGGCGGCGCCCGCGATCCACCGCTTCGTCAGGGCGGCCGCGAGATCGTCCTCGACGACGAGCGCGCCGCGCCCGATGTTGATGAAGCGCGCGGACGGCTGCATCATCCCGAAGCGCCGCGCGTCGAACATGCCGCGCGTGTCGTCCGTGAGGGGCGCCGCGCACACCACCCAGTCGGCGCGCGCCATCAGCCGGTCGAGCTCGTCGGGCCCGTGCACGCCGTTCCGCGCGCTGCGCCCCACCAGGGCGGTGATGATCCCCAGGCCCTTGAGCATCCGGACGATGGCGTGCCCGATCGGCCCCGAGCCCACGACGCACGCGCGCGTACGCGCGACACGCTGGGTCTCGCGGTGCTGCCAGGTGCGCTCGTCCTGGAGCCGCAGGGTGCGTGGCAGGTCCTTGGCCATGGCGAGGACGAGGGCCGCCACGTACTCGGCGATGGGCTGGTCGAAGACGCCGCGGGCGTTGGTGACAAGCGTGTCGGACTCGGCGAGCTCCGGGCACATGAGGCGGTCCACGCCGGCGCTCGCGGTGTGCACCCAGCGCGGCCGCGGGCCCGCGCCCGGCCACGCGAGCCGTACCGCGTCCGACAGGAAGTCCCACACCAGCAGCACATCGGCGTGGGGGAGTTGCTCCGCCAGGCTGTCCGCGTCCGCGTGCACGATGCGGGCGCGGCCCGTGAGGCTGCCGAGACGGGGCGCCGGGGCGGGAGATGGGGCGTCAAGGACCAGAACGGTTGTTTCGGACATCGGATCAGACGCTGAATCGGACGTTGATTCGGACATCGATGAGAAACCGTTTCGCAATGAGAGTCCGCTTCCCTGAGATTCGTGTCGGCCAGAGCCGTCTGAGATGCGCGGATTGACCACGCTCGCACCTGAAACTACCTTCGTCAACAGAGGTGCTCTATCACAAGCACCCCACGGCTGAGTACGCTCCGTATGAGGCCGTAGCACACTCTGTAGCGCTATCTTCGCGCCTTCTGCCCCATCCCGACGTCCCGGCGCGTCGCCGGTTCCGCATCTCCCGGCCCCCGGCCGGTCCCTCCATTGCACGCACGCACGAACTTGGGGCCTGCTCATGGACGTCTCCTTCCTCGGCGGACCACACCCTCAACGCGGTGTAGGTGTCGTCGCCCCTTTCGACTTCGCCCTCGACCGGGAGCTCTGGCGCTGGGTGCCGGACGAGGTCTCCCTCCATCTGACCCGCACTCCGTACGTGCCCGTCGAGGTAAGCCTTGACCTGGCACGACTCGTCAGCGAGCACGAGACGCTCGGCGAGGCGGTGCGGGCGCTGAGCGCCGCCGAACCCGAAGTCCTCGCATACGCCTGCACGTCGGGCAGCTTCGTCGGCGGCATCGCCGGCGAGCGCGCGATGTGCGAGGCCATGACCCGTGCGGGCGAGGTCTCGTCCGTGACGACCTCGGGCGCGCTGCTCGAAGCGCTGACCGACCTGGGCGCGCGGCGCATCGCGCTCGTCACGCCCTACACCTGGTCGGTCACGCAGTCCCTGGAGCACTACCTGGCCGAATCCGGTGTGTCCGTCACCGGCCGCGCCTACCTGGGCCTGACCAGGCACATCTGGAAGGTGCCGTACAAGGACGTGGCGGACATGGCGCGCCGGGCGGTGCTCGGCGGGGCCGACGCGCTCTTCATCAGCTGCACCAACCTCGCGACGTACGACGTCATCCCGCAGCTGGAGGCCGAGCTGCGGATGCCGGTGATCTCCGCGAACCAGGTGACGATGTGGTCCGCGCTGCGCCGTCTGGGTACGCATGCGGTAGGGCCCTACCAGGCGCTGATCAATCCGAGCGCGCGGCCGGGCGCGGGTCCGGTCTCGGCACCGGGCGAGCTGCCAGGTGTACTTCCGCTCGATCCGGGTCAGGGTCTGCCCGAAGGACCACCAACGCTGCCTTGAAGGAGGCTGGAAGTGACCGCACTTGGTTTCCTCTATCCGGGTCACTCGGCTGAGGACGACTACCCCCGCATGGAGCAGATGCTGGGGAGTGATGTCCGGCTCCAGGTCGTCCACACCGACATCGGCGAGGACGCGCACCGGGTCGACGCTCTCCTGGAGATGGGGTCGCCGAAACGGCTCGCCGCCGGGGTCGAGGAGTTGCGCCTCGCCGGGGCGGAGGCGGTGGTGTGGGCCTGCACCAGCGCGAGCTTCGTCTTCGGCTGGGAGGGCGCGCACGACCAGGTCCGCGCCCTGGCCCGGTCGGCGGGTCTCCCGGCGTCCAGCACGTCCTTCGCGTTCGCCCACGCCGTACGTGAGGTGGGGGTGGGGCGGGTCGCCGTCGCGGCGACGTATCCCGAGGACGTGGCGGGGCTCTTCGCCTCGTTCCTGAAGGCGTCCGGTGTCGAGGTCGTCTCCACGCAGGGGAACGGCATCATCACGGCGGCGGAGGTCGGCACGTGGGGCTGGGACGAGGTGAGAGCCATGGCGCGGGCGGGCGACCACCCTGACGCGGAGGCGCTCCTCCTGCCCGACACGGCGCTGCACACGGCGGCGTACATCCATGACCTGGAGCAGGACCTCGGCAAGCCGGTCCTGACGGCGAACCAGGTGACGGTCTGGGAGGCCCTGCGCCTGGCCACCCGCAGGGTGAACGCGCCGAGCCTGGGCGCACTCTTCACGAAGGAGCCGGTGGTGCAGGTGAAGGGCTAGCGGAAACCCGCCCGCCGGCCCGGGGAATAAAGCGGAGTCCACCTCCTGTTAAGTCTGCGAAGCAGTACGCACCGGACAAGCACGCGCAGCAGGAGGCAGGACCCCCGTGACAGTGGACCCGAGCGACGACATCCGCGGCGAGCGGCACGGCAGCGCGCCGGTGCCGCTTTCCGTGCTCGACCTGGTGACCGTGGGGGCGGGACGGACCGCCACCGACGCCCTGCGCAAGAGCGTGGACATCGCCAAGCTGGCGGAAGGCCGCGGATACCACCGCTACTGGGTGGCCGAGCACCACTCCATGCCGGGAGTGGCCTCCTCGTCCCCGGCGGTCATCCTCGCCCACCTCGCCGCCCACACCGAGCGGATCCGCCTGGGCTCGGGCGGCGTCATGCTGCCCAACCACGCCCCTCTCGTCATCGCGGAACAGTTCGGCACCCTGGAGGCCATGGCCCCGGGCCGGATCGACCTGGGCCTGGGGCGCGCCCCGGGCACGGACGGCGCGACCGCCGCCGCCCTGCGCCGCACGGACCGCCTGAACGAAGGCGCCGACGACTTCCCGCAGCAGCTCGCCGAGCTCACCCGCTTCCTGGACGACGACTTCCCCGACGGCCACCCCTACAGCCGTATCCACGCCGTCCCCGGCCCCGTCCAGGCCACCTCGCCCGGCGGCGTGCAGTCCCCGCACCGCCCGCCCCTGTGGCTGCTCGGCTCCTCCGGGTTCAGCGCACGCCTCGCCGGAGTCCTCGGCCTGCCCTTCGCCTTCGCGCACCACTTCTCCGCGCAGAACACCATCCCGGCGCTCGACCTCTACCGGGAGTCGTTCAAGCCGTCCGCGGTGCTCGACGCCCCGTACGCCCTGATCGGCGTGTCGGCCCTCGCGACCGACGACGAGAAGGAGGCCCGGCGGCAGGTTCTCGCCGCCGCCCTGAACATGGTCCGGCTGCGGACCGGGAAGCCGGGACTCGTCCCGACCCCCGAGGAGGCCGAGGCGTACGAGTTCAGCGAGATGGAGCGGGACTTCGTCAACAGCTGGAACTCCAACGTCATCCACGGCACCGCCGACCAGGTCCGCACCGGCCTCGACGACCTCGCCAAGCGCACCGGCGCCGACGAGTTGATGATTACCGCCAACGCGCACAGCGGCGAAGTGCGTCTGCGCTCCTACGAGTTGATCGCGGACGCCTACGGACTGCCCGCGGCCTGACCGGCGAAGCGGCCCTCAACCCGCCGCCAGCAAGGCGGAGATACGATCCGGCGCCACCGGGCGGGAGTACAGCCACCCCTGCCCGGTGTCGCACCCGATCCGCCGCAGCCGCGCCGCCTGCGACGTGGTCTCCACGCACTCCGCGGTGACGGTCAGGCCCAGCCGGTGCGCGAGTTGCACCAAGGCCTCGACGATGACCTCGTCCGCGGGGTTGATGTGCGCCTCGCCCGCCTCGGCGTCGTACTGGAAGCCGCGCACGAAGGAGCCGTCCAGTTTGAGGACGGACACCGGGAGCCGGCTCAGATACGCCAGGTTCGAGTACCCCGTGCCGAAGTCGTCGATGGCGATGCGCACCCCCATGTCGCTGAGCGACTGCAGGGCCTGCAGCGGGCGGCCCGTCGAGCCCATCACGGCCGACTCGGTGAGCTCCAACTGGAGCAGTTCGGGGGCCAGTCCGGTCTCGGCGAGGATCTCGGCGACATCGGCCACCAGATCCGAGTCCCACACCTGGCGCACCGCGACATTGACGCTCACGAAGACCGGCGGCCGCTCCGGGTGGTCGAGCTGCCACTGCCGGGCCTGGCGGCACGCCGTGCGCAGCACCCAGCGGCCCAGCTGCACGATCGAACCGTCCTCCTCGGCCAGTCCGATGAACCGATTCGGCGTGAGCAGCCCGAAGCGCGGATGCTGCCACCGCACCAGCGCCTCCACCCCGCGCACACCGCCGTCCTCCAGGCGTACCAACGGCTGGTAGTCGAGCAGGAATTCACCGCGGTCGACGGCCGGACGCAGTGAACTCGACAGGGTCTGGCGGGTCATGCGGTGCGCGTTGCGCTCGGGGTCGAACAGCGTCCAGCGTGCCTTGCCGTCCGACTTCGCCCAGTAGAGCGTCGTGTCGGCCGCCTGCATCAGGCAGGTCGTCGTGGTCCCCGCGGCCCGCCGCTCCACGACCCCGATCGACGCCGAGACGGAGAGCCGCTGCCCCGCCAGGTCGAAGGGCTCCTGCAATGCCTTGAGTGCCGTCTCGGCGAGGTCGGCCAGCTGGTCCGTGCCCGTGGAGTCCTCCACGAGCAGCGCGAACTCGTCACCCCCGAGCCGCGCCACCAGCGGCGGCGCCGTCCGGCCGTGGCCCGCGTCGTCGGCGCACCGCGTGAGCCGCTCCGCGACGGCCGCGAGCAGCCGGTCGCCCACCCGGTGCCCGAGCGTGTCGTTGACCGCCTTGAACCCGTCGAGGTCCAGGTAGCACAGGCCGATCCGGCCGGTGCCCGTGTCGTCGTACGCACCCGCTTCGAGCGCGGCGGCGAGCCGCTCGAAGAACAGGCTGCGGTTGGGCAGCCGGGTCACCGGGTCGTGCATCTGCAGATGCCGGAGCCGGGCCTGGAGCTCGCGGCGCGCGCTGATGTCGGTGGCGGCGAGCAGCACCGTACGCCCGCCGGGCATCGGCGAGACCGTGACCTGGACCCACAGCGAGTGCCCGTCGGGGTGTTTCAGGCGCCGGGTGCAGCGCAGCTTCGCCTGGCGGCCGCGGAGCACCTCGCGGTACGCGTGCCAGGTGCGCGCGTCCGACGCCAGGTCCACCAGATCGGCGGCCAGTCGCCCCGCGAGTTCCTCCGGGCTCGCGCCGAGCAGCTCGGCGAGCGCGTCGTTGGCGTCGATGACGAGGCCGTCGCCGTCCACGACGCCGAGGGCGAGCGGGGCGGCGGCGAAAGCTGCCCGGTGGTCGGGCCGCGGCCCTGGATGGCGACGCTCCGTGATGGGCGCCCAGGCGAGGTCGGGTGCTGTGACCGCTGTGGGCGCTTGGCCTTCAGACGTTCCGTTCACCACTTGCTCCCGCAGTGCAGTTGTTCGGCGAGGCCGGGCCCGCGCAGGAAAGTGTGCCGATCATAGGGGCTGGCCCGAGCGCGCATCCAGCCACGGAGCGGTGCCGCGTGGCGGCCGCGCAGGGCATAGGACAGGCGCATGCCCGGCGCGGATGTGGCACCTGCCCGGCGACAGATCATTTCTGCTCGCCCGTGTACTGCTTCCTTTACGCCTCCATCAGCCCGGCGACAACTTGTGACGTTCCGTGAGCGCTCCGGGAGTGGCGCGTCACCCGGCTGGCCCAGACAAACAGGGCACATCAGAAAAAAGCTGCACAGGGTGGGTGGGATGCCCCGTAACCCGCATCCGGAGGTGGACGTGCCGCGTCAGCTACCCCCCTGGGGACTCACCCGTGGAGGGGAGAGACCCCGGTTGCGCAGCACGGCCGCCGTCCTTACGTCCCTGACCGCACTGGCCGCCACGGGGCTCGTCGCGGGCCCCGCGAGCGCCCGGACCTCGGCGGTCCCCTGTGCGCTGCAGCGCACACCGGCCCATCACTCGGAGGGCCTGGACACCTGGAACGCCGCCTATACGCGCCCCGACCGGGCCCTCGACGCCGTGATGGTCTTCCTCTCCTTCCCCGACTCCCCGCCCCAGCTCGCCACCGAGGCTCTGGCGGCCGACTACTTCCCCGCCACCAGCCAGTTCTTCGACCGCGCCTCCTACGGGAAGTTCGCCCTGCGCCCGCATCCGCGGCGCGAGTGGGTGGAGATGCCGGACGCCTCCACCTCGTACGCCATACAGCGTGACTGGAACGCCTCCCGGCGCAGCGCCTATCTGCGGGACGCGGTGGCCGCCGCCGATCCGCACGTCGACTTCTCGCGGTACGACGTCGTCTACTTCGTCGCCGACCCGGACGCCCCCGGCGTCGACTCGGACGCCACGAAGGTCGTCAACTTCGACCAGCCCATGCGGGCCGACGGCGCCGACATCAAGCGCATCGTCACGGTCTTCGAGCGCCATCCGCCGGACCGCAACGTCCTGGCCCACGAGACCGGCCACGTCTTCGACCTGCCCGATCTCTACCACCGGCCGACGGACGGCGACGGCGACTGGGACACGCACGTCGGCGACTGGGACGTCATGGGCAGCCAGTTCGGGCTCTCCCCCGACCTCTTCGCCTGGCACAAGTGGAAGCTCGGCTGGCTGGACCGGCGGCAGGTGGCGTGTGTGGAGGGCGAGGGCCGCCGGCTGACCCTGGAGTCGCTGTCGACGCGGCCCACGCGCGGGGGCATCGGCGGCACCAAGCTGGCGGTCGTCCGCACGGGCCGCGGCAGCGCGATCGCCTTCGAGGCACGCGACGCGGCGGGCAACGACAGCGCCACGTGCAACGAGGGGGTGCTGGTCTACCGCGTACGGAACGAGGCGCCGTCCGGCGGCGGCCCGGTCGAGGTGCTCGACGCCCACCCGGACTCGGAGGCGTGCTGGAGCGACTCGGTGTATCCGCCGCTCGCGGACGCGCCGGTGTCGACGGGGGAGAGCTTCACGGTGCCGGACGAGGGTGTGCGCATCGAGGTGGAGGGGCGTACGGCGTCGGGGGCGTGGAACGTGAAGGTGGTGGTGGGCTGAGGGGGCGCGAGGGTGCCCCGTGGTCCGGATCGGACATGCCGGATCGGACATGCCGGATCGGACATGAAAGAAGCCCCCCGCTCGCGCGAGGGGCTTTTTTCTGTCTGTGCGCCGCCAGGGACTCGAACCCCGGACCCGCTGATTAAGAGTCAGCTGCTCTAACCAACTGAGCTAGCGGCGCCTGCTGACGTCGTAGACCTTAGCACCCTGATCGCCGCCAGGAAAAATCGATATACGGACCGCGGAGCCGGCCGCCGCGCGCGCCGCGCGGACGCACGCCCAGAGCATGACCTCGGGGCCGGGGAGCCAGGGGTGGCGGGCGTCCGGGGCCACCAGCCAGCGCGATTCGAGGTGCCCCTCAAGGCGGCCGGAGGGTGGGCTGGAGGGCGGGCCGGAGGGCGCCGTGGACCGGGTTTCCGGGGTGACCGGCGGCACCGTCACCGCGTCCCCCATGCCGTGGCAGAGGATGCCGGGCACGGCCCTGCCCCACTCCTCCCACTCCAGGAGCGAGGGGAGCCGCTGGGCGGTCCCCGGGGCGGCGAAGAGGAGCATGCGGCCGCGGTGCGCGGCGACGGGGCCCGAGCCGGGGCCGTCCTCCCATAACCGGTCGAGCATCCGGCGGCCGAAGACGGCAGGGACGCTCACCACGTCGAAGACGGCGCCGCAGGGGAGGACGGCGGGGGCGGTGGGTCGGCTGCGCCAGTGGGCGAGCGCGCTGCGCGGATACGTTTCCGCGGAGGCGAGCCAGGCGGCTCCCTCGGTCGTGACGTCGGAGATGTCCTGGACGCGGGCGGGGTCGGGGCCCGGGTGGAGACGTGTGCTGCTCATGGCAACTACATCTACCGGTGGTGAGCGTTCCGATTCCGAGAGTTATCAGAAATGGGGACAGTGGCGGGTGCGGAGGAGTACCTTGCCCCCCTTGGCATATGCCCGTGATCTTTTGGGGCGTCGCTTTCAGGCCTCGGGGCCGCCGCCGCCCGTACCGGCCGCGCGCAGCAGATCCCGGCCGAACTCGACCATCTTCTTCGCGTAGTCCTCGGTCCACTGGGCGCGCTCGGCGATCGCGGCGGGCGTCAGCCGGTCGAAGCGGCGTGGGTCGGCGAGCTGTGCCGCCGCGATGGCCTGGAACTCGACCGAGCGGTCCGTCGCGGCACGGAAGGCGTGCGTCAGCTCGGTGGCGCGGGCCAGCAGCTCCCGGGGGTCCTCCATCGACTCCAGGTCGAAGAAGTGCTCCGGGTCGGCGACGGCTTCCGCGGGCTCGAAGAGCAGGGGCGCGGGTCGAAGACGCTGCTCGGTCCGGGACCGCTCGGGCTCCGCCATGGTTCTCCTCCTCGTACGGTTTCCGGCCGTGGGGCCGTCTCCCATTCTCCCTTGCCGCGCAAGGGGGCCCTGGGGCCTGCGATTACGGCTGCCGCGAGGGCACGTGGGTGCGCGGTGGGGCGCTCTGCGGCTGTGGGCATGGTGCCGGGGGGGGCGTCATCGTGGCTGCCATGGCACGCGGTGTTCTGCGAGGCGGGCCAGTACCGCGTGGTTCGCTTCCCAGCCGTCCGGGAACTTCACCGTGACGCCCAGTTGGACCGGTTCCGTGGACGGGTGGTCGTCGAGCAGTTCGCTGACGCCCGCGCGGCAGATCACGATGCAGGCGTGGCGGTGGCGGGAGGCCAGGACGCACAGGCGGCCCGTCTCCAGGTGGAACGCGGTCGCGTCCGGGCGGCCGGAGAGCGGGTGCAGGACCACCGTCACGTCGAACTCGCGGCCCTGCAGCCGGTTGGCCGTGTCCACCGTCACGTCCGCGACGCCGAGCTCGGCGAGGGCCGCGCGCACCGCCGCCGCCTGGTCGCGGTGGGCGGTGCCGACGGCGATCCGGTCAGCCGTCAGGGGAGCGGGGTCGGGGCCGCGCTCCGAGGTGGCCGCGCCGCCACGGTCCAGGAGGCGCCGGACGACCTGAGCCACCGCGCGCACGGCCTCGGGGTCGGTGCGCGGAGTGTTCCGCGCGGGCAGTTCGAGCAGGCCCCAGCCCGACTCGGCGGCTTCGTCGATCACCCGGTCGGGTGCCGAACCGTCCGACGGCACACCGAAGGTGAGCGCCCTGTCGCCGTGGTCGGTCCCGCTGCGGAAGGGCGTGTACGGATAGAACGCCGCCGAGACCAGCGGCGCCGCCGACGCCGGGAGCCGCCAGGACACCGGGAGGCGGTGCTGCGGCAGCTCGGGATTGTGCGCGAGCAGCGTCGTCACCGCGCTCGCCGAAGGGTCGTACGCGAGGCCGGCCCACTGCTCGGCGCCCACGATCGAGAACGGGTCGAGCTGCCCGGGGTCGCCCACGAACAGGGCCCGCTCGAAGAGCCCGGCCACGGCGAGCAACGCGTCCGACCGCATCTGATACGCCTCGTCCACGATCGCGTGCCGCCACGGCTCCACGTCCTTGACGTGCGCCCACTTCGCGGCGGTCGACACCACGACGTCGAGCCCGGCCAGGTCGGCGGCCTTCGTCGACGTACGGACGAAGGGCAGGTCGTCCAGCGCCTTGTCGTACGCGTCCGGGTCACTGCTGTGCAGACGGCCGACCGGCAGCTCCGGGTCCTTCTCGGCGAGGCGCAGGACCAGGTCGTCGACCTGCGCGTTCGTCTGCGCGATCACCATCAACGGGCGTCCCGCCGCGGCCAGTTCGCGGGCCGCACGGACGACGAGGGTCGACTTGCCCGCGCCGGGCGGCGAGTCGACGACGACGCCGCGGTGCGCGCCGTGCAGCGTGTCGTGCAGGATCGCGTCCGTGGCGCGGCCGGCCGCCGCGCCGGGGTCGAAGGAGGCGCGGTCGAAGGAGGCACGGTCGAAGGGGGCGGTCGGACTCACAGGGTGTCCTCCGGCGTCACGGGGTCAGGGCGCTCGGCGGCCTCGCCCGGCGGGCCGCCGTGAGTCCACGGAGTCGCCTCGGGGTCGGGCAGCTTGGGGCCGCCGCGCTGCTCGTGCTCGAAAAGCGTCCAGCAGATCCGGTCGCCCTTCTCCGGCACGGAGCCGGGCTCGGGCTCCTTGCCGCGGCCCATCTTGTCGGTGATGCGCAGCACCACAGAAGCGACGGCGCCCTCGGTCTCGTACGTCACGAACTCGGCCGACTGCGGCTTGCCCTGGAGCGAGCGGTACACCTTCGCGCGCTCGGCAAGGTGCGGGCGGTCGTCCGTGCGGACGGTGACCAGGGGGCGGGGCCGCGGACTCTTGCCCTCGCTGTACGCCATGACCACCTCGGTCACCTCACCGGCGAACGCCTCGCCCGCGAGCCGGCGGCCCGCCATCACCAGGGGGTCGTCCAGCGCTTCCTGCGCTTCGAGCCTGGCCTGCTCGCGCTCCCGCGTGGCGAGCTTGTTCGCCGCCGTCACCGCGTCGTCGACGCGCGGCTGCGGAGGTTCGCCCGCCGTCACACGGTCCCGGTGGCCGGTGAACGACCAGCGGTCGCGGGTCCAGCGGTCGGCGGCGTGCGGGGCCTCGGGAAGCGTGCAGAGCGCGTCGAGGCCGCGCCACACCGCGTCCCAGGTGGGGCGGGTCCTGCTCTCGATGAGGGAGCGGATCTCCCGCTCGGCCGCGGCCAGTTCGGCGAGGCGAACGTCCGCCTGGATGCCGTCCTGCGCGGTGGCGAGGACGCCGCGCGCGCGGTCGTACCGCTCGATGGCCGGGGCGAGCAGACGGTTGTCGAACGCCGGGTCCGTGGCGGGGCCTGCGGGCGGGCAGAGCAGCTGCCCGTCCTTGTCCCGCGCCAGCTCGGCGCGGAGCGCGGCGTCGGCGCCGGAGGTGTCTTCCGGGGCCTCGATCCAGGCGAGCAGGGCGCCCAGATGCTGGTCCTCGAGGCTGCTCTGCCCGGTGGCCCAGTGCCGGGAGAGCAGGTCGGTCATGGCGACGAGAAGGGAGGAGCCGGGCACGCGGGCCCGCTCCCCGAAGTGGGTCAGCCAGCGGCCCAGGAGGGGGACGCGGGGCGGCGCGGGATACGGGGTCTCCGGGTCCTGCTCGGCGGTGCGGCGGAAGCGGGTGGAGCGGCCGATGAGCCGTACAAAGTCGATGCCCGCGCGGCTCGGCACGATCAACTGCGGTGCGTCCGCGCAGAGTTCGACCTCCACCTTGACGCGCTTGCCGGTCTCGGGGTCCGTCTCGCTGCGTTCCGCCGCTTCGACGTCGTCCGTGAACGAGTCGACGTAATCCAGGACGGTGTCGGCGAGTTGGGCCAGGAAGGTGAAGCGCAGGTCGCGGTCGCGGGGCTGCGGCACGACGAGGACGCGGGGCGAGGTGCGCTCCGTCCCGACGAGCGCACCGAGCGGCGCGCCGGCCTCACCGGCGGTGATGAGGGGGACGAGGACGAGGGGGCGCTGGGTGAGGTGGCGGTGTCGTACGGTCGCGCGTGGCTGAGCACGCCCGGTGGTGACCGCCTCCAGCCGGGCAAGGTCATCGATGAGCGCCATCAGACGGCCCTCCCCTGCGGGTCCGCTGCGCGGGGCTTGGGCGGCGCACTGTCCGCCGCCGGCTGCGGGCCACCCCGCACTGCGCCGCCGCTGCGCGGCGGAATTTCCCCACCCACCCACCCGATCACCCGGCAACATCCGCTCACCGCAGGAAAGGCAACTGCCGCCGCAGGGCACTGGTGTGAGCGGCGGTGGCGTGGGAGGGGGGACCAGTGAGTGGTCGGCGGAAAGCTCCAGAACGGGTGGGCGGGTGGGAAGGAAGCGGCCGCCGCAGGGCACCGGAGCGAGTGGCGGTGAGGTCTGCTGGGCCTTGTCTCAGGGCACCGGCGGTGATGTGTGCCCGCGGGTCGCATCGCAGAGGCGGTCAGCACGACGTGCCCCCCGCCGTGTCCCCACCCGAGGCGCCCACGCCAGACGAGGCGCCCACGCCAGACGAGGCGCCCACGCCAGACGAGGCGCCCACGCCAGACGAGGCGCCCGCGCCAGACAGCGCCTCGGCCCGCAGCGCCGCCGCTCTCCGCAGCGCCGCCACCGTCGGGTCCGTCGGGTCGCCCGTGGTTCCGGCGGCCGCGGACAGGACGGCGCCGATCGTCGTCAGTCCGCCCAACTCTCCGCGCAGCGAGCGGCCCAGGGCTGTCACCGCGCCCTCCTCGCGGGAGCGTTCGCGGCAGTGGAAGGCCAGTTCGCAGGCGGCCAGGCACTCGGGGGCGTAGGTCGCCGGGACCGATTCGACCGCTGCCGTCAGGTCGGCCGCGGGGCGGTTAACGTCGAAGGTGGTGCCTTCGGGGAGCGCGTCCGCGATGTCCTCGACACGGGTCAGGCGCGCCAACTGGCGCCGGGTCACGGAGATCTGCTTGCGCACGTCGATCGCCGACGCCGTGGGGAGGTTCGAGAAGTCCTTGGGGCAGACCAGGAGCACGTGGTGGCGGATGCGGGGCGCGGGGTCCATGTGGGCCGCCACCCGCTCCAGGGCGAGCGCGTACACAGCGGACTGGCGGGCCGCCGCGCCCACCTTCGCGGCGTCCGCCGAGCCGTCGATCATCGGGAAGGACTTGATCTCGACGACCGTCCAGCTGCCGTCCGGATGGACGACCACCGCGTCCGGTTCGAGGAAGGCGGGCGTCCCCGCGACGTCGAGGGCGAGCATCGGGTGGTCGAGGAGGGTCCAGCCCTCCGTCACGGTGGCCTCGCGCAGGGCGAGCGAGGTACGGGCCGCGCGGCCCTCGGGGCCCACCGCGGCGAGGTCGGGGACCGATGATTCGCCCGGCACCGGTTCCGGGCCGCCACCGAGCCTGCCGTGCACCAGACGCAACAGCTCCGCGCCCCCGTCGGCCTTGACCTTCGCCTCGAAGGCGTTGCCCCGCATGAACGCGAACTGCGACTGGCCGAAGGGTGCGGGGGAGCCGAGGGACTGCGCCAGCGTGGCCTTGTTCACACCCGCGCCGTCGAGCAGCGCACGCCGTCGGCAGCCCGGGTTCGCGGCGAGGGCCGCGAGCGCGCGGGCGTCGAGCGGCGACGCGGGGACGTCCGGTCCGCGCAGCTCAGCGAGCCGCTGTCGGAGTGCTGTCCCCCGCTTCGGCGGGTCGGGCACTGGGCTCGGCGCCTGGCTCGGCAGGCCGCTTGCGCGGCCGGGGAATTCGCTCACCCACGGAAGTCTGGCACCCCCCACTGACAATTGAGGACTCTGGGGCGGACGAGACGGACGACGAGCCCGCGTGGGACGCCGGGCCGGCCCCGCCAGCGACCCCCGCGGAAGGCCTCGCGGCATCGAACGGCAGTTTGACCCTGGCCTTCACGCGGTCCGCGATCCGCAGCACGGGACGGGCGAGGAGCAGCCCGAGGCCCATCACCGCGGCGCCCGCGACCGCGTCGAGGAAGTAGTGGTTGGCGGTGCCCATCACGACGATCGTGGTGATCAGCGGGTAGGCCACCGCCGCGGTCTTGACCAGCGGGGAACGGCCCTGCCGCCACAGCACGACCCCGCACCACAGCGCCCACCCCACGTGCAGGCTGGGCATCGCCGCGTACTGGTTGGTCATGCCGCCGAGCCCGCGCGGCGCACTCGCCTCGCCGCCCCACCAGCCGAAGTCGCTGTACTGCGCCATGGTGTCGACGAAGCCGTACCCCTCGCTCAGCAGGCGGGGCGGGCAGGTCGGCAGGAGCGTGAAGCCGACCAGGCCGATCATGGTGGAGGTCATCAGCCACGCGCGCGCCGCGCGGTAGTGGACCGCGCGGCTGCGGAAGAGCCAGACGAGGACCAAGGGCGTGACCAGGTAGTGCAGTGACGCGTACCAGAAGTCGGCGGGGACACCTATCCAGGAATGGTCGGTGAAGAGACGGTTCAGCGGGTGCTCCGCGTTGAGATGCAGGAACTGCTCGACGCGCAGGATGCTCAGGCCGTTGTCGACCGCGCCCGCCACATCGCCGCGGGCCAGCAGGCGTCCCGCCGAGTACGCGGCGTACACCAGCACGATCAGCGGCAACTCCGTCCACCAGCGGAGCCGAAGCCCGCTGATGCCCCCGGTGCCCGGAGCGTCAGTCTGCGGCATCCGGTGGGTCCCCCATCTGTCTTTGGTCATGCGGTGTTCAACGGCGCCTCACCTTACGGCGTACGCGAAAGGACGCTGCGGCGGTCCCCGGTCGTCTTAGACGCAGAGATCGACGGGCGGGTTGCTCCTCACGGGCAGGAGTGATCGCGACATGGCACGTGAGTGATGATGGAGGGTACGGACAGCTGTCTGTCCACAGAATTCGCTCTATGACAGCTGATGGTCTCCACCGTGGCTGTCGGCTCGGAAAGGCTCGACATGGCACCGCGCATCCTGCTGGCCCGCCACGGACAGACGGAGTGGTCCCTCTCCGGGAAGCACACCGGCAGGACGGACGTCCCGCTCCTGGAAGAGGGCCGCAACGGCGCGAAGCTCCTGGGCGAGCGCCTGCACCGGGCACCCTTCGATAGCCTCAAGGACGTCGAGGTGCGCACCAGCCCCCTCGCGCGGGCGCGCGAGACCTGCGAGATCGCCGGCTTCGGGGACCGCGCCACCACCTGGGACAGCCTCATGGAGTGGGACTACGGCTCCTACGAGGGGATGACCCCGGCCGACATCCAGGGCGTGCGCCCCGGCTGGTTCATCTGGCGCGACGGCGTCCCCCGGGGCGAGACCCTGGAGCAGATCACCGCCCGCGCGGACGAGGTCGTGGCCTGGGCGCGCGGCGCGGACCGTGACGTCCTGGTCTTCGCGCACGGGCACATCCTGCGCTCCATCGGCGCGCGCTGGCTCGGCCTCGGCGTCGACTTCGCCGCCCGCATTCGCCTCAACCCGACCTCGATCTCCACCCTGGGCTGGGCCTACGGCGAACCGGCCATCGAGTCGTGGAACGACACCGGACACCTGGCATAGGGCGGTCTACACGGCCCGCGGCAGCGACGCGTGCCGCTCCAGGAAACCGCACACCCCCGAGGCCCGCCGGTGCGGAAGCAGCACCCGGGCCGTCGTGGCGAGCATCGCCTGGATGCGCGACGACTGCACCTCGTCAAGCAACCCGAGCACCCGCATGCCCGCCGTCGCGGCCTCGTCCGGACGGCCCGCGCGAGCCAGGTCGTCGGCCAGCTCCGCGGTGTAGAGGGCGATGTTGCGGGTGAACTGCGGGGTCTGCGCCGACGCGATGCCCGCAGCACGCCGTGCGTGCCGTGCCGCCCGCTCCCAGTCGCCGAGCGCCGACCAGCACTGCGCCTCCAGGACCTCAAGCTCGGCGGGCCCGTAGAAGGTCATCCACTCCGGGTCGGAGTCCGAGGGACCCCGGTCGAACAGGGCGTGGGCGCGGACCAGCGCCCGTTCGCAGCCGGCCCGGTCCCCGAGCCCCGCCCAGCCGCCGCCCTCCCGCAGCGCGAGGAGCGAGAGCAACCGCGGCGACGCGAGCTGCCGGGCGGCCCGCGTCGCCGCCTGGGACGCCCGCACCGCCTCCCGGGGCCGCCCCGCATCGCGCGCGAGGAAGGCCGTGTTGCAGAAGGCGTGCGCCTCCAGGGCCGGGTCCCCGGCCATGCGGGCCGTCGCGAGCGCCTCCGCGTAGTGCGAGCGGGCGTCGTCGAAGCGGCCCGAGTCGTGCGCCAACCACCCGACGGAGATGGACAGTTCCCCCGCGCCCGTGTAGAGCCGGTCGGCCATCGTCTGGCGGGTCGTGCCCGCGTCGAGGAGGGCGTAGGCGGTCCGCAGCGGGGCGGCCGCGCGTCGGTAGAGGCCGTCGGCGCCGTGCCGGTCGTCGAGCAGCCGGATCCTGCGCACGGCCTCCTCGACCGCGGTCGCCTCGGCCTCGCCCGGCCGGCCGCCGCGCTGCGCGGTGGCCTTGGCCGGACTCGGTTCGGTGAACCCGAAGGGCCCCATAGAGGCGGCGGCCACCGTGGCCGTACCGCTCATGAATGCGCGACGCCGCACGTCGATCTCCTCGTGCCTCTGGATCTCGTACGGGTCGCACTCGTGCAGTTCGGGGCTCAACGGCCCGGACGGGGGAGACTCATACAGCTGGATCGTGGTGTGTGGTGCGGGCGCCCCGGACCTGGCGCGCGCCCCCCGCCCGCGCACCGTGGAACGGGGCGCGAACCCCAGATCCGTCAGCGTCCGGCCGGGGAACATGTGCAGGAACACCCGCTCGTAGGCGTAGTTGGGACAGCGGATCTCACCCGCCTCGACGCGTCCGATGTAGCGGGCGTCGCAGCTGACCCGCTCACCGATGTCGCGAGCGGCGCGCCTGATCAAGGCCGCGAACTCGCCCGGAGAGCGCTGTCCGCGCAGCTGCCTGAAGCGAAGATTCGGTCGTGGGGACGGAGTTGACGATGCCATCGGTGACGACGCCATGGCCTGACCCTCTCGTACGGATCGTGCCGGATTGTGCAGAATCCCGCGGATTCAGCAATACTGCCCCTGTTCCGGCGGAGCACGAACGTACCCGCTGTCATGGGCCCGGCACGCAGAGTTTGGCTACAAACCGGATATCTCACCCACGATCCGCCATGAAGTGCCATCCTTTGCGGCGGCATTACGCCGTAGCTGTTGACGCCCTCCCGCGTTGAACCATGCGGAGAGGGAGCGACGCGGCTTCCGCCCTTGCGAGGAGGGGTCCCCTTGTTGGAGATCGGCGTGCAGAACGGCGAATCGAGGGCGTCGCTGACCACGGCGCGGCACCTGCCCTCCCAGGAACGCAGCGCACCACCACAGCAGGGCGTACGGTTCCCCGAGCCCTCCGAGCCCGCCGACTTCTGCGATCTCGTCACCGTGCCGGCCCGCCAGGGCCTCGAAGCGGTCGACATCCTGCGCCGCGGGGCGGGCGACGACGCGGTCGGCCCCGTCCTGCACGACGGGAGCTGCGACACCCTCGGCTTCCTGGTGCCGCCCGGCACCGCCGAGTGCTGGGACCTGCCGGGCAGCGCGTGTACGCAGACCTTCGGCCGCGGCATCCGCGCGCACGCCGAGCCGGCCCCCGTCCCCCCGCCGCCCCCGGTCGCGGGCACCGGCTGGCTGCTGCCCCCCGACGAGACCGACCCGGTCACCGACCCCGCCGTCCTGCGCGAGGCACTGGGCAAGGCGGCCCGCACCATCGAAGCCGCCGACAACTGCCGCTGAGCCCGCGAGGAACCGGTTCTCCAAGGTCATCGGGCCGCGCGCGGGGCGTACGCCGATAATGGTCCGATGGCAAGGAACAGGCGGTCCCGGGAAGAGGCGCAAGCCGTCGTCGAGGAGGTGGACGGGGGGCTCGCCGAGCTGATGCCCGACCGGGACAGGCCGCGTGCGTGGACACTCCTTGTGGACGGCGCCCCGCAGTCCCATGTCGACCTCGACGACCCGGGGTATCTCGACTTCGAGTACCAGCGCAGGCTCGGTCACGTCGCCGACCTGGTCGCGCCGCCCGGCAAGCCGATCCAGGCCCTGCACCTCGGCGGCGGCGCCTTCACCCTCGCCCGCTACACGGCCGCGACCCGCCCCCGCTCCACCCAGCAGGTCATCGAGCGCGACACGGCCCTCATCCAACTCGTGCGCCGCGAACTGCCCTTGGACCCGCAGGCCCGGGTCAGGGTGCGCGGCACCGACGCCCGCGAAGGGCTCGCGAAGATCGCGGACGGCTGGGCGGACCTCGTCATCGCCGACGTCTTCAGCGGCGCCCGCACCCCCGCCCACCTCACCAGCGCCGAGTTCCTCGGTGACGTACGCAGGGTCCTGAAGCCCGGTGGTTTCTACGCCGCGAACCTCGCCGACGGGCCGCCGCTCGCGCACCTGCGCGGCCAGCTCGCCACCGCCGCCACGCTCTTCCCGGAGCTCGCGCTCATCGCCGACCCCGCGGTCCTTCGCGGCAAGCGCTTCGGCAACGCGGTGCTCGTCGCCTCCGACCGGCCGCTGCCGATCGCCGAGCTGACCCGGCGCAGCGCGGGGGACTCACATCCGGCCCGGGTCGAGCACGGCAGGGCGCTCATCGACTTCAGCGGGGGAGCGGCGGCGGTCACGGACGCGAGCGCGGTGGCGTCACCGGCGCCGCCGCCCTCGGTGTTCCGCTGAGGACGATCCGCCGGATTTTCCGAAGTCCGGCCGTTCCACCGAACCAACCGGTCAGTACTCGTTGATCTCCACGGCCGGGGCGTGGTCGTGCCACGTGCAGAACACCGAGACCTTGTCGGCGCCCGACGTGAACTCCACCCGGATCCAGGTGTCCTGCTTCCACACCTGCACCGACCAGCCCGCCGCCGGGGTCGCCGACACCAGCGTCGCGGAGTCCTCGCCCAGGTCGAAGACGACCCGGCCGCCCTCGGAGGAGTAGCTCTTCACGTTGCCCGGTGCGGGCGCGGGGGCGGAGGGGGTGCTCGGCTTGCTCGTCCGCGTCTTCGACGGCTTGCTCTCGGGGGGCTTCGAGGACTTCCGGGGCTTCGTCGACTTCGAGGGCGACGGCGTCGGCGCCGGGTCCGGGCGGTGCGTGGAGGAGGAGAGCGGCTCGGCGCGGTCGCCGTCGGCGGCCAGCGGCACGGCGCGCGGCGGGTCGTAGGCGGTGCCCGCCATGACCGTGTGGACACCCCACCAGGAGAGCGTGACCGCCGCGCCCGTGGCGAGCGACCAAGCCATTGCGTGTATGAGTCCTCTGCGCATCGCGAGCCATACTGCACCACCGGGCCCCTCGGCGTCCCAGGAGGACCGGGCTCACTCATATGGCGTACGGTGCCGCCCATGGCAAGTGTGCTCGTCGTCGAGGATGACCAGTTCGTACGCTCCGCTCTCATCCGGCATCTGACCGAGGCATCGCACACCGTGCGCAGCGTCGGCACGGCCCTCGAGGCGCTGCGCGAGGTGGCCCATTTCCGTTTCGACGTGGTGATCCTGGACCTCGGACTGCCCGATCTGGACGGTTCCGAGGCGCTGAAGATGCTGCGCGGCATCACCGACGTTCCCGTCATCATCGCCACCGCCCGCGACGACGAGACCGAGATCGTCAGGCTCCTGAACGACGGCGCCGACGACTACCTGACCAAGCCGTTCTCCGTCGAGCACCTCTCGGCGCGGATGGCCGCCGTCCTGCGCCGCTCGCGCGTTCCGGCGGGCGAGGCCCCGCCGAGCCGGGAGATACGCGTCGGCGGGCTCGCCATAGACCCGCTGCGCCGCCAGGCCGAGCTGGACGGGGCGCGCCTGGACCTGACCCGGCGCGAGTTCGACCTGCTCGCCTTCCTGGCGGGGCGGCCCGGTGTCGTCGTACCGCGCAAGGAGCTGCTCGCCGAGGTGTGGCAGCAGAGTTACGGGGACGACCAGACCATCGACGTACATCTGTCGTGGCTGCGCAGGAAGCTGGGCGAAACGGCCGCGCGGCCGCGTTATCTGCACACGCTGCGGGGTGTCGGCGTCAAGCTGGAGCCACCGCTGTGAGGTGGGCGCTCGTCAAGGTGTGCCTGGCCGTCACGACGATGGTCGTGGTGGCCTTCGCGGTGCCGCTCGGCCTGGTCATCCAGGAGATGGCGCGGGACAGGGCCTTCTCGAACGCGGAGCGGCACGCGGCCGGCATGGGCCCCACGCTCTCCATCACCACCGACAAGGATCAGCTGACGCGGGCCGTCGCCACGTCCGAGGCGGGCGGTGAGGGGCGGATGGCCGTGTACGTGCCGGCCGTCGGCGACGCGCCCGCCCTGGAGATCGGCGACCGGCGGGCGGACGCGCACGCGGTGGAGACCACGCGCAAGGAGGGCCGGGCCCGGACGACGACGGTCGACGGCGGGTTCGCGCTGCTCCAGCCGACGGCCCTGAGCTCCACCCAGATCGCCGTGGTCGAGATCTTCGTGCCCGAGGGCGACGTCAGCAACGGCGTGACCACGGCCTGGCTGGTGCTCGCGGGCGTCGGCGTCGCGCTGATCATCGGGTCCGTGGCGGTGGCCGACCGGCTCGGCGTACGCATGGTGCAGCCCGCCAAGCGGCTCGTGGGCGCCACGCAGTCCCTCGGGGAGGGAAAGCTGGGGGCGCGGGTCCCGGAGGAGGGGCCTAAGGAACTGCGCCTGGCCGCCGTTGCGTTCAACTCGATGGCCGATCAGGTCGTCCAACTCCTGGCGAACGAGCGGGAACTGGCGGCGGACCTGTCGCACCGCCTGCGTACTCCGCTGACGGTGCTGCGGCTCAACGCGGCCTCGCTGGGGGACGGGCCCGCGGCCGAGCAGACGCGGATCGCGGTGGAGAAGCTGGAGCGCGAGGTCGACACGATCATCCGCACCGCACGCGACGCCAAGCCGCAGACCGCCGCGGTCGGGCCCGGCGCGGGCTGTGACGCGTCCGAGGTGATCCAGGAGCGCATGGCCTTCTGGTCGGCGCTCGCGGAGGACGAGGGGCGTGAGGTGCGGGTCGCGGGGGTGGAGCGGCCGGTGTGGATCCCGGTGGCGCGTCCCGAACTGGTCGCGTCCCTGGACGCGTTGCTCGGCAACGTCTTCCGGCACACGCGGGAGGGGGCGGCGTTCGCGGTGGACGTGCACAGTGGCGAGGACGCGGTGATCGTCCTGGTGTCGGACGCGGGGGCGGGGATCGCCGATCCGGAGGCCGCGTTGGCGCGGGGCGCGGGGTCCGGGGCCGATGGGTCCACCGGACTGGGGCTCGACATCGTGCGGCAGCTGGCGGAGTCCACCGGTGGTGATGTCCGTGTCGGGCGGTCCGTGCTCGGCGGGACCGAGGTCCGCATCTGGATTCAGCTGGACGGGCGGCGGCCGGTCGCCGGGGGGCGGGGGCATCGGGGTGCCGCCGTACGCCGCCGGAAGCGTGCCCCGAGCGCGGGCTAGCCCCTGAACCGCCGCTTCGCGGCGGATATTCTCACGCCCACCCACCCGACTACCCCGCATCCGACTGTGAACGGAGCGCAGGTAGTTCCCGTCCAGGGGCTGACTCCGGGTGCCGGGTCGGTGGGCGGGAAGGCGTCCGCGGCTCCCACCCGGGAGCACCCCGGGGCCCACCCGGGAGCACTCCGGAGCCCACCATTAACCGCCCCCGATCGCTCCCTTAAGCGGACCCTAAGATCCAGTGCAGAGCCCCAATTGCCCGCTATGTCACGCCCTCGCGAGGCTAAGTTGCTGAGGCACCCCCACCCCCCCCCGCACAGCTAAGGCAGGCACGCGATGAGCAGCACGCATCGGCGCACGGTGAGCACCAGGTCCAAGGTCATGGGCGGGCTCGTGGCCGCCGGCCTCGTCGGCGGCGGCGCTTTCCTCTTCTCCGGGACCGCCCTCGCGACCAAGGCCCCCGCGGAGAAGGCCCCCGCCAAGGCTGCCGCCCAGGCCAAGTTCGCCCCCTTCGTGGACACCTCGCTCGCTCCCGCGTACGACCTCGTCGACACCGCGGAGAAGACCGGCGTCAAGGAGTTCACCCTCGCCTTCATCACCTCAGGCGGCAGCTGCGAGCCCCTCTGGGGCGGCACCACCGGGCTCGACGACGACAAGGTCGCCTCGCAGATCGAAGCCCTGCGGGCCAAGGGCGGCGACGTACGCGTGTCCTTCGGTGGCGCGGCGGGCTCCGAGCTGGGCCTCAAGTGCAGCAGCGCCGACGAGCTGGCCAAGGCGTACGGCAAGGTCATCGACAAGTATAAGCTGACCAAGGTCGACTTCGACATCGAGGGCGCGGCCCTTCCGGACACCGCCGCCAACACCCGCCGCGCCCAGGCCATCGCGCAGCTGCAGAAGGACCACGAGGGCCTGGACGTCTCGTTCACGCTGCCCGTCATGCCCGAGGGCCTGACCCAGCCGGGCGTCGACCTCGTGGCGGACGCCAAGAAGAACGGCGTGCAGGTCTCCGCCGTCAACATCATGGCGATGGACTACGGGCCCTCCTACAGCGGCGACATGGGCCAGTACGCCATCGACGCGGCGACCGCCACGCAGAAGCAGATCAAGGGCGCCCTCGACCTGTCCGACGAGGCCGCCTGGAAGGCCGTCGCGGTCACCCCGATGATCGGCGTCAACGACGTCACCACCGAGATCTTCAAGGTCGACGACGCCACGCAGCTGGTGAAGTTCGCCGAGGAGAAGGGTCTCGGCTGGCTCGCGATGTGGTCCTCGACCCGCGACAAGGCCTGCGAGGGCGGCGCCAACAACGGTGCGCAGCCCACCTGTTCGTCGATCGAGCAGGAGCCGCTCGCCTTCACCAAGGCGTTCGGCGCCTACAAGTAGTCCCCTGGACCACCGCCCCCCACGGCGCCTCGACCGGTCCCCCCACATTCCCCCCACCCGGTCGGGGCGCCCCTCATGCTCAGGCCTGATACCTGACGCCTCAGGCCTTGCTCGCCTGCCACTCCGCCGCGTAGTCCTGGAAGATCGCCCGCAGGTGGTGGCCGATCTTCAGGTAGTCGAGGTCGTCCAGGTTCGCCAGGGACACGCGCACCGACCACTCGGGGCCCTCGAAGCCGCCGCCGTTCAGCAGCACCACATGGGTCTGCTCGGCGAGGCGGAACAGTGGGTCGACCGGCTCGTAGTTCTTCTCCAGGAAGTCGGCGAAGTCCTTGCCGTGGACGCGTTCCGCCTCGGCGAGCAGGTCGAGTTCGATGTAGTAGCCGGCCCGGTGCGGATCGTCCGAGATCTTCATCTCGGCGCCCTCAAGCAGGAGTTCGAGCCGCTGCTGCACGATCGCGCGGATACGCCGCTTGTACGCCTGACCCTCCTCCAGCATGTCGAAGAGGGAGAACAGGACCATGATCATCTGCTGCGGGAGCGAAAGCCCCGAGGTGTGGTTCAGGGCCACCTGGCGTGAGTCGGCGACGAGCCGGTCGATGAACTTGATCTTCTCCGGTTCGAGCGTCAGCGTCCCGTACCGCTTGGCCAGCCGGTCCTTCTCGGCCTGCGGCAGCGCCGCGATCAGCTCGTCGATGACGTTGTCGTCGTGCAGCCCGATGACGCCGAGCCGCCAGCCGGTGGCGCCGTAGTGCTTGGAGTACGAGTAGACGAGCAGCGTGTTGCGCGGCAGGTCGGCGGCGATGGAGCGGAAGCCCTCGACGAACGTCCCGTACACGTCGTCCGTCACGATCAGCAGGTTCGGGTTCGAGGTGGCGACGATCTGCTTGATCTGGTCCGCGACCCGCTGACTCAGCGCGAGCGAGGGCGGGTTGGAGGGATTGACCAGGCAGACCATCTTGATGGCGGGGTCGGCGAGCTTCGCGACCTCCTCCTCCGGGTAGCGCCACTCCCGCACGCCCTCCTCGGCGAACTTGCCGGCCTCGACGTACGTCACGTCGAACTCGTACGTGTCGAGCTCGGGAATCTCGATGTACGGCGTGAACACCGGCACCATCAGGGCGATCTTGTCGCCCTTGTGCAGGATGCCGTTCTTCATGAGCGAGTCGAAGATGTAGCACATCGCCGCCGTGCCGCCCTCGGTGGCGAAGAGCGACAGGTTGTCGGCGGGCGGCCTCTTGTCGAACATCTCGTCGGCCACATAGCCGCGCACGATCTGCTCCGCGTGCTTCAGCATCCGGTCCGGCACCGGGTAGTTGTCGCCGACCGAGCTGTCCGTCAGCTCGTGCACGAACTCGTCCTTGTCGAAGCCGAACCGCCCGATGGCGTGCTCCACGCACTTCTGGAGCAGGTCGATGCCGGGCAGGTCCGGGTGCTGACGTACGAAGGTGTCGAAGCGGGCGCCGGAGCCCGCCTTCTCCGGCATGCCGCCCAGGTCGTCCGCGGTCCAGACGCGGCGGGACTCGGAGAGGGCGAAATAGCCGAGCGCGTAGAAGGCCTCGCGGGGGCCCGTGGCGATCCAGTTGGGGTTGCCGCGTCCCGCGTTGAGCATCTGGACGCTGGAGGTCTCCTTCTGCCCCGGCTTGTCGGCCTGCACCGTCTGGGCGATCTGGATGAACTTGTCCTTCAGCTCGAACGGGCTGAGCTGGGCGAACGACTGGATTTCCGCACGGGTGAAGGTGGTCTTGGGCACGGCTCGTTCCTCACGTGGGGGAGCGGGGGGTCAGTGGTGGAGCAGGACGATGACGGCGCCCCAGATGGTCAGGAGCACGTTGCCGACGGCGTACGGGATCGTGTAGCCGAGGGTCGGGATCTGGGACCGCGACGATTCGTTGATCGCGCCGATGGCCGCGGTGGTCGTCTGGCCGCCCGCGAGGACGCCCATCAGGATCGGGAAGCGGATCTTCTGTACGTGGTGGCCGAAGAGGAAGCCGACGATCAGCGGGATCACCGTGGCGACCGCCCCGAACAGGAGCAGCCCCCAGCCCGCCGTCGAGAGGCCGGAGGTGAAGCTCGGCCCGGCGTTGATGCCGACGACGGCGACGAAGAGACAGAGCCCGAGGGTGTCCATGAACCACTGGGCACCGGGCGGGACATTGCCGTACGTCGGGTACTTGCCGCGGATCCACCCGAAGACGAGGCCCATGATCAGCGCGCCGCCGGACGTGGAGAGCGAGATCGGCACGCCGCCGGCGGTGAGCGCCGGGATGCCGATGCAGCCACCGAGGAAGATGCCGAGCCCCACCCAGATCATGTCGGTGGCGAAGGACGTCGGCACGGGCTTGCCGAGCTCCTTGCCCGCCGGGTCCACCAGGCGTTTGGGGCCGGTGAGGATCAGGGTGTCGCCACGCTCCAGCTGCGTGGTGAGGCGGTAGGGGAACTCGGCGCCGGAGCGGTACAGCTTGTCGACGTAGACCCCGACCATGAACGGTTCGCGCCGCAGGTCCCCGATGCTCTTGCCCAGCTGACTCTTCTCGGAGGCCACCACGTGCAGTGACTCGGTCTGGTAGCCGAGGAGTTCGACGTCATCGGTCTCGGCGCCGATGTGCGTACGGGGGTCGAACTCGACGAGGGAGCCGCGCAGCGCGCTCAGCGCGACGACGTCGCCCTCCCGCAAGGCGGTCCGCTGGTCGTGGTCGAGGATGTTCCCCTCTCTGCGTACGCGGGTGATGTAGACCCGGCGGCCCAGCTCGCGCTGCTGGTTCTCGAAGTCCTCGATGGTGCGTCCCGCGAGGTCGGGGCGCTGGATGGTGTAGGCGCGCAGGACGACCTCGTAGTAGCCCTCGGCCAGGTCGGGATTGTCGCCGGGTGCGTCCAACTCGCGGGCCAGTGCCGCCGATTCGGCTGCGAGGTCACGCCGGTAGAGCTTGGGAAGCACGTTGGCGAGCAGCATCGCGCAGAGGATCGTGCCGAGCGGATAGGTCACGGCGTACCCGATGGCGACCAGGTTCGACTCGCTCTTGACCTGCGCGGAGCTGAGCCCCGGCAGATTGGAGATCGCGTCGCCCGCGACACCGATGACGGCGGACTGCGTGAGCGCCCCGCCGAGCAGTCCCGCCGAGAGCCCGGGTCCGTAGCCGAGCATCGCGGCGAAGGCCCAGCAGACGAGGAGGCCGGTCACACAGACGACGACCGCGTTGAGGACCTGCGGGAGGCCGTCCTTCTTCAGGCCGCGGAAGAACTGCGGGCCGACCTTGTAGCCGAGGGCGAAGAGGAACATCGTGAAGAAGAGGTTCTTCACCGTCCCGTCGATCTCGACCTTGAACTGCGCCCCGAGCAGCAGCCCCGCGATGAGGCAGCCGGTGACCGCGCCGAGCCCGATGGCCTTGTAGCGCAGCTTCCCGAAGAGGAAGCCGATGGCCACGGTGATGAAGACGAGCAGCTCGGGGTGGGGCTGGAAGATGTTCCGGTTGAGGAAATCGATCACTGTCTAAGCCCCCAGTACGCCGACGAGGATGGGCCCGGTCAGGGGCAGCAGGAAGTTCGAGAGGGCGTAGGTGATCGTGTAGCCGAGCAGCGGGACCGAGCTCTGGGCCACCTGGGTGACGGAGGTGATCGCCGGGGTCGAGCACTGCTGGCCCGCGATGGCACCGATCAGGAGCGGTTTCTCGATCTTCAGGAGCTTGCGGCCCACGATCAGCGAGATCGTCGCGGGCACCAGGACCATCGCGATCCCGGCGAACGGCAGCAGCGCCCCGTACTCCTTGAGCAGCGGCCAGGCCTGCGGCCCCGAGACGAGCCCCGTACAGGCGATGAAGATGGCGAGGCCCATGTCCTTGAGCGTGTTCGCGGCCTGCGGCGGCAGCGCCCCGAAGGTCTGCTTGCGGGAGCGGAACCAGCCGAAGAGCAGCCCGGAGATCAGGCATCCGCCGCCCGTGCCGAGCGACATGGGCACGTCGCCGAAGTGCACGACGACCTGCCCGAGCAGGGAGCCCGCCGCGATGCCGAGACCCAGATAGATGAAGTCGGTGGCGTCGTTCTTGACGACCGCGCCGATCCTGGCGACCAGCTTGTTCAGGCCCGAGCGCGCGCCCACCAGGGTGAGCACGTCACCGCGGCGCACGGTGGTGCCGCCGGCCGCGGGCAGGTGCTGATCGCCGCGCAGTACGTCGGTGACGTAGACCCCGTCCTTGATGAACTCGGGATGCGCGCGCTGCAGCTCGTCCACGCTCAGGCCGTCCGACGCCTTCTCGGTGACGGCGACCTGGGCGGTGGCCAGCGGGGTGTCGACGCCCGGGATGCCGGGCGTCTCGGGGCCGATGAGGTGCCCGGACTCGATGACGTTGGCGCGGCGGCCGACCACCAGGACCAGGTCGGAGAGGGTGAGCGCCAGGCCGGGCGCGGGGGTCAGCTCCTTGCTGCCGCGCTTGACGGCCTCGACGGTGACCCGTCCGTCGAGCTCCGCCTCCAGGTCGCCGACGGTCCTGCCGTCGCCCGTGGTCACCAGATAGGTGCGGCCGACCATGCCCGGCAGCGCCTGGCGTTCGTCGGACTCCAGACCGCCGTTCGCGCCGCGCAGCTTCTCCCACAGCTCGCGCGAGGCGTCCCGCAGGTTGATCCGCAGCATCATCGGCATGATCTGGCTGGTGTAGAGCACGATGGTGATCAGGCCGAAGAGGTAGCAGACCGTGTACGCGGTGGCGACGTGCCCCTGGTACTGGGTGATCTGGTCCGGGGTGAGGCCGTCCAGCTTGCCGATGGCCTCGGTCGCCGTACCGACGACGGCCGACTCGGTGGCCGCGCCCGCCAGGATGCCCGACGCGGTGCCGACGTCCAGGTCGAAGGCCTTGGCCAGGCCGAGCGCGATGCCCAGGACGCAGACGAGCTCGATGCCGCAGAGCACGAAGAAGCGCAGGCTCTCGCGGTTGAGGTTGGAGAAGAACTGCGGGCCCGCGAGATAGCCCAGGGCGAAGATGAAGAGCGCGAAGAAGATCGTCTTGACGTCGTCGGAGACGACGACCTTGGCCCAGGCGCCGAGCAGCAGCGAGACGATCAGCGTGCCGCAGATGCCGCCCAGGGTGATGGGGCCGACCCGCACCTTGCCGACGAGGTAGCCCAGGGCGAGACAGATGAACAGCGCGAACTCGGGGTGGTCACGGAGTACACCCATCGGCGCTCACCGTGCCGGTTCTATGACGTTATGTGGCATACGGGCAACTTAAGGAGCCGAGTGGCAGGGTGCCACTCGGCTCCTCGGGGCTGCCGGCCCCGCGGGTCAGCTCGCGACGTGCTCCCGCGGCAGCTCACCGCTGGACGCGACACCCGCGTACCAGTGGGCGCTGGACTTGGGGGTGCGGGCCTGCGTCTCGTAGTCGACGTACACCGCGCCGAAGCGCTTGCTGTAGCCGTAGGACCATTCGAAGTTGTCCAGCAGGGACCACAGGTAGTAGCCGCGGACGTCGGCGCCGTCCGTGATGGCCCGGCGCACGGCGGCCAAGTGCCCGTGCAGGTAGGCGATGCGCTCGGGGTCGTGGACGCGGCCCTCCGGGTCGGGCTTGTCGTCGTAGGCCGCGCCGTTCTCCGTGACGTACAGCGGCAGGCCGGGCGCCTCCCGGGTGTAGCGCATGATCAGGTCGTGCAGACCCGTCGGGTCGATGGTCCAGCCCATCTCGGTGCGGTCGCCCGGCGTCTGGTGGAAGGCCACGTCGTCGGAGCCTGGCCACGGCGAGTGGTCGCTGGCGCCATGTCCGTCGTTGCGCGCGTTCGACGGGTCGTTCTGCGCGGCCGACACGAGGGCGGGCGTGTAGTAGTTCAGGCCGAGCGCGTCCAGCGGCTGGTGGGCGGCGGCCAGGTCGCCGTCCTGCACGAAGGACCAGTCGGTGATCCGGGCGGTGTCGGTGAGGAGGTCCGCGGGGTAGTCGCCGTGCAGCATCGGGCCGTGGAAGACGCCGTTGGCGAGGTTGTCGATGCGGCGGCGGGCGTCCTGGTCCTCCGGGCTGTCCGAAACCGCCCTGACCACCGAGGAGTTGAGGCTCACCGCGACCTGGGCGCGGGCCGGCAGCGCGGCACGCAGCGCCTGGGTGCCCAGGCCGTGCGCGAGGTTGAGGTGGTGCGCGGCCTGCAGCGCGGCCGCCGGGTCGGTGCGGCCGGGCGCGTGCACGCCGGAGCCGTAGCCGAGGAAGGCGCTGCACCACGGCTCGTTGAGCGTGATCCAGGACTCGACGCGGTCACCGAGCGCCTCGGCGACGAAGCCCGCGTACTCGGCGAAGCGGTGGGCGGTCTCGCGGGCGGGCCAGCCGCCCGCGTCCTCCAGCTCCTGGGGCAGGTCCCAGTGGTAGAGGGTCAGGGCGGGCTTGATGCCCTTGGCGAGCAGCTCGTCGACGAGCCGACGGTAGAAGTCGAGGCCGCGCTGGACGGCGGGGCCGCGCCCGGTGGGCTGCACCCGCGACCAGGAGACGGAGAAGCGGTAGGCGTTCAGGCCGAGGTCCGCCATGAGCGCCACGTCGTCGCGGTAGCGGTGGTAGTGCTCGACGGCGACATCACCGGTGTCGCCGCCGGCCGTCCTGCCGGGCGTGTGGCTGAAGGTGTCCCAGATGGAGGGGGTGCGGCCGTCTTCACGTACGGCGCCCTCGATCTGGTACGCGGACGTGGCGGCACCCCAGAGAAAGTCGGCCGGAAAGGCAAGGGATTCAGGCATGGAAGCGCTCCCATGGAAAGGGGAAAAGGACAGGGGAAAGAAGGGAGGGGCGGATGGGCGGATGACCAGGGCCGAGGCGGCGGCGGCTCGGCCCTGGCGGGGGAGGAATCGGCGGGCGGCCGGGCCTCAGCCCTTGACGGCGCCCTGCATGATGCCGCTCACGATCTGCTTGCCGAAGAGGATGAACGCCAGGAGCAGCGGCAGGGTGCCGAGCAGGGCACCCGCCATGATCACCGCCCGGTCCGGGATATAGCCCGTACCAAGGGAGTTGAGCGCCACCTGCACGGTGGGGTTCGACTGGTTCAGCGCGATGATCGGCCACAGGAAGTCGTTCCAGGCCATCACGAACGTCAGCAGGCCGAGCACCGCCATCGCGGGCCGCGCCGCGGGGAACACCACGTGCCAGATGATCCGCAGGCTGCTCGCCCCGTCCATCCGCGCCGCCTCGATGAGCTCGCTCGGCAGCGCCTGGAGCAGGTACTGCCGCATGAAGAACACCCCGAAGGCGCTCACGAACGTCGGCAGGATCACCGCCTGGAGCTGGTTGGTCCACTGCAGGTCGGCGACCCAGAGATAGAGCGGTACGACACTCAGCTGCGGCGGCACCATCATCGTGCCGATCGTGAGCAGCAGCAGGAGACCGCTGAACTTGAACTTCAGCTTGGCGAAGGCGAATCCGGCGATCGTGGAGAACAGGACGGTGCCGATGGTGATGCTGCCCGCCACGATCGTGGTGTTCAGCATCGCGTCACCCAGGCTCGCCTCCTCCCAGGCCCGCTCCAGGTTCTTGAAGAGGTTCCCGCCGAACCACAGGGGCGGCGGTGTCTGGGCGAGCCGCCCGCTCGTACGGGACGCCGCGATCGCCGTCCAGATCAGCGGGGCCAGCGACACGGCCGTGAACAGCGCGAGCACGAGGTAGGTCCACGGACCCGCGTGCATCGTGCGCCCGGCCCTGAGCCCCAGCGGGCGGCCCGACTTCGGGCGCGGCGCGGGAGCGGCCTTCGGGCTCGTGATCACGTCGGTCGGCGGGTCCGACGCGACGTCCGTCGTCGGGCCCGAGGTGCGGGACTTCATTGGGCCTTCCTCAGACGTCGGGCGATCAGCAGATTGACCGCGGCGATGAGCAGCAGGATCACGAGCATCAGCCAGGCCACGGCCGAGGCCCGGCCCAGATGGCCGTTGATCCAGCCCTGGTCGTACAGATAGAGGCCAAGGGTCTGGAACTGGTGGTCCGCGCCGCCCTTTGACCCGGCGGTGCCGCCGAAAAGGAGCGGCTCACCGAAGAGCTGGGTCGCCCCGATGGTCGAGACGACCACCGTGAACAGGATCGTCGGCCGCAGCATCGGGATGGTGACGTGCCGGAACTGCTGCCAGCGCGAGGCCCCGTCGAGGGACGCCGACTCGTACAGGTCGTGCGGCACGGCCTGCATCGCCGCCAGATAGATCAGCGCGTTGTAGCCGGTCCACCGCCAGATGACGATCGACGACACCGCGAACTGCGAACCCCAGGAGGATTCACGCCAGTTGATCGGATCGATGCCGATGGACCCGGCCAGCCAGTTGACCATGCCGCCGTCCCACGCGAAGAGCAGCGTGAAGACCAGCGAGGCACTGGCCACCGACGTGGCGTACGGAGCGAGCATCGCCACGCGCCACAGGGTGGAGCCGCGCAGCTTGTAGTTGAGCAGGTGCGCGATGCCGAGGGCGACGCAGAGCTGCGGGACGGTGGAGATGACGCCGATGGTGAAGGTGTTGCCGAGCGCGTTCCAGAAGTACTCGCTCTGCAGCAGGTTGGTGTAGTTCTCCAGGCCGATCCAGGTGCTGTCGTCGAGGTTGGTCAGCGACAGGCGGTGCATCGAGGCCCAGCCCGTGTAGAGCAGCGGGAAAAGCCCGAAGGCACCGAAGAACAGGAAGAACGGGGCGACGAAGACGTACGGCGACGCCTTTATGTCCCAGCGGTACAGGCGGCTGCGCCACGAGGACGTGGGGGAGGACGTGCGCCTCCCGGACGCGGCCGGGGCCGCGCCCCCCTCTTCGGGGGACGCGGTCTCGGCGTACTCAGCGGTCTCGGACATGCGCGTCACTGTCCCAGAACATCCTTGATCTCCTTCTGCGCGGCTTCCCAGCCCTGCGCCGGAGACTTGCCCTGTTGCTCCACCTGGAGCACACCGATGTCCGTGATGGACTGACCGATCTGGGCGTCCTTCAGGCCGTAGATGGCCGAGGGGGTGTTCTTCGCGATGTCGGCGAAGATCTCCGTGATGGGCGCGTCATTGAAGTACGCCTTGGTCGCCGGGGACGGCTTCAGCGTGTCGTACGCCGACGGGGTGGAGGGGAAGCTGGCCTGCTTGGCGAAGACCTTGGCGAGCTGCTCGGGCTGCGTCAGCCAGACGGCGAGCTCGGTCGCCTCCTTCTTGTGCTTGCCCGCGCTCGGCACGCCGAGGAAGGTGCCGCCCCAGTTGCCGTCGGTGGGCGCCTTGGCCATGTCCCACTGGCCCTTGCCCTCCGGGCCCGTCTTCTCCTGGATGTAGCCGGCCATCCACGCGGGGCAGGCCACCGTGGCGAACTTGGCGTTGGCGAAGCCCTGGTCCCACGTCGGGTCGAACTGCTTGAGCTTGGACGACATGTCGCCCTGCGCGACCTTCATCGCCGCGTCCCAGGCGTCCTTGCGGCCCTGGCTCTTCTCGTAGATCTCCTTGCCGCTCTTGTCGTAGTACCGCTCGGTGGCACCGGCGAAGACCGCGTTGTAGACGCTTGAAGCGGAGTCGACGAACTTGGTGTCCTTCGGCGCCTTCTTCATGTACTTCTCGCCGAGCGCGACGTACTTGTCCCAGTCGCCGGACCACTCCTTGGCGAGCTCCTCGCGGTCGGTGGGCAGACCGGCCTTCTTGAAGAGGTCCTTGCGGTAACACAGCGCCGTCGGGCCGATGTCGACGCCGAGGCCGACCGTCTTGCCGTCCTCGGTCGTGGCCTGGTCCCACTTCCAGTCGAGATACGTGGACTTGTCCACGCCCTCGGCCTTGCTCAGGTCCTCGAACTTGGCACCCTGGGTCTGCACGACCTCGGTGATGTTGCTGACCTCGATGGCGGCGACGTCATTGACACCCGCGCCGGACTGGAGCTGGGTGAGGAGCTTCGGGTAGTAGGCGTCGTTCCGCTCGATCACGTTCTCTTTGATCTTGATGTTCGGGTGCGACTTCTCGTACTCGTCGTAGAGACCGGCCTGCTTCAGACCCAGCACACCGAACGTGCCCACATTGAGCGTGATCTTGCCGTCGCCGCCCTCCGAGCTGCTGTCGTCGTCGCTGGAACAACCGGCCAGCAGGCTGCCGGCCAGCGCGGTCACGGCCGCGAAGGCCACCAGCCGACCGGGTCGGCGGGAACTCGTGCGCATTACGTCCTCCTGTTGCCTGACGTGCCGACCCCCCGGCCAACTGCACTTCTTGCCCCGTTGCTTGACTCTTCGGCTCGGGCGGGGAACGTGCGGGATGTGTACGTGTCAGGTACTGTGGGAGCGCTCCCACAAGTGATGAGTTGAAGAGTCGTGGCTCGGAGCGGGGGTGTCAAGGGACCGGACATAGAGATATGTCTTCAGTTATCGGGCTGTTACGAGGAGGCCCGCGCGAGCAGCCCATCCGATCGGCGAAGATCAGGCTGTTACATTCCTCTACATTCCTCGCCCGGGGGAAGTGCGACGGGAGGCGGACAATGCCAGCTCACGGACCGCGCGGCCGCAGCGGCGGACGACCGACCCTGGAGGAGGTCGCCGCGAGGGCGGGAGTGGGCCGCGGGACGGTCTCCCGGGTGATCAACGGCTCGCCGCGGGTGAGCGAGGCGACCCGGACGGCCGTCGAGGCCGCCGTCGCCGAACTCGGTTACGTCCCGAACACGGCGGCCCGCGCCCTGGCCGCCAACCGCACCGACGCCATCGCCCTGGTCGTGCCTGAACCCGAGACCCGCTTCTTCGCCGAGCCGTACTTCTCCGACGTCCTGCGCGGGGTCGGCGCCGAGCTCAGCGAGACGGAGATGCAGCTCCTGCTGATCTTCGCCGGGAACGACCGCAGGCGCCAGCGCCTGGCCCAGTACCTCGCGGCCCACCGCGTCGACGGCGTCCTGCTCGTCTCGGTGCACGCCGACGACCCGCTGCCGGACCTGCTCGCCCAGCTGGAGATCCCCGCGGTGATCAGCGGCCGCCGCTCGGCCGACGAGCAGCTGCCCTCGGTCGACTCCGACAACTTCGCAGGGGCTCACTCCGCGGTCGAACACCTCCTGTCGCGCGGCCGCACGCGGATAGCCACCATCACGGGCCGCCTGGACGTCTACGGCGCCCAGCGCCGCCTCGACGGCTACCGCGCGGCGCTGTCGGACGCGGGCCGGCCCGTGGACGAGCGGCTGATCGCGCCGGGCGACTTCACGGAGGAGGGTGGCCGCAGGGCGATGACGGAGCTGCTCGCGGCCTTCCCGGACGTGGACGCGGTCTTCGCCGGCTCCGACGTGATGGCGGCCGGCGCCCGCCAGGTCCTGCGCGAGGCCGGGCGCCGGATACCCGACGACGTGGCGCTGGTCGGCTTCGACGACTCGGCGATCGCCCGCCACATGGACCCGCCCCTGACGAGCGTGCGCCAGCCGATCGAGGAGATGGGCCGCGCGATGATCGATCTGCTGCTCGCCGAGATCGCCGACGACCGCCCGGCATCGGCCCGCCGCCTGGAGCACCGCCAGCTGGTCCTGCCCACGGAACTGGTGCAGCGGGCGTCGTCCTGAGCGCCCGCGGGTGAGACACGCGGGTGAGACACGAAGAAGGCCCGGTCCGCTTTCGCGGACCGGGCCTTGATCATTCAGGGTGAGTGACGGGACTTGAACCCGCGGCCACCTGGACCACAACCAGGTGCTCTACCAACTGAGCTACACCCACCATGTCCGGTCGTCCTGCGTTCTTCTGACCGGCCGAGAAAAAGTGTACAGGGTCCGAAGGGGTGCTCGCGCACGCGTTTTTCCGGACCCCGTACGAGGGGTGGTCACGGGGCTGGGGGCCCGGGGGTCGCCCCCGGAGGATGCAGCCCGGACCCCGTACAGAGGTGGTCCGCGGAGGTTACTCCGCAGGCAGCACGTACTTCGCCGCGATCGTTTTCGCGGTTTCCGAGTCCGGTCCGGGCTGCGGCACGAAGATCGCCTCGCGGTAGTAGCGCAGCTCGGCGATGGACTCGCGGATGTCGGCGAGTGCCCGGTGGTTGCCGTTCTTGTCCGGGCTGTTGAAGTAGGCCCGGGGGTACCACCGCCGGGCGAGTTCCTTGATGGAGGACACGTCGACGATGCGGTAGTGGAGGAACTCCTCCAGGGTCCGCATGTCACGCAGCAGGAAGCCGCGGTCGGTGCCGACCGAGTTGCCGCAGAGCGGCGCCTTCCGCGGCTCCTTGACGTGCTCACGTACGTACGTCAGGACCTGCTCCTCGGCGTCGGCCAGCGTCGTGCCCGCCGCCAGCTCGTCGAGGAGCCCCGAGGTGGTGTGCATTTTGCGCACCACCTCGGGCATGGTCTCCAGCGCCGCGTCCGGCGGGCGGATCACGATGTCCACACCTTCGCCGAGCACGTTCAGTTCCGAGTCGGTGACCAGTGCGGCCACCTCGATAAGTGCGTCATCCGTCAGCGAGAGCCCGGTCATCTCGCAGTCGATCCACACCATGCGATCGTTCATGCGTCTTACCCTACGGCGCACTCCTCTGGCCGGGCAGTGGCGGACGTCCTGGCGCGTACACATCCGAGTTCGGCTTCCCCGGATCCGCGGTCAGCGAGGCCGACGGGCCGACGGCACTCGCGGCCGCCGTACGCCGGGTCTGCGAGGGCACGGGTCCCGTGCCCTCCGCGTTCACCGTCGCCGTGGCGGGCACGGGCGCCGCCGATTCCAGCAGTGCCCGCTCACCCCCCTGCGGCCTGCGGGCGCGGTAAGCGGCCCGGTAGGCGGCGGGCGACGAGCCCAGCTGGCGCCGGAAGTGGCCGCGCAGGGCCACGGGCGAGCGGAAGCCGCAGCGGCCCGCGACCTCGTCGACGGAGTAGTCGGAGGTCTCGAGCAGCCGCTGTGCCTGCAGCACGCGCTGAGTGATCAGCCACTGCAGGGGAGCGCTCCCGGTGAGCGAGCGGAACCTGCGGTCGAAGGTCCGCCTGCTCATGTACGCGCGCGCGGCCAGGGTCTCCACGTCGAACTGCTCGTGGAGATGCTCCAGGGCCCAGGCGACGACCTCGGCGAGCGGGTCGGCGCCGATCTCCTCAGGTAAAGACCTGTCGAGATAGCGCTCCTGGCCGCCGGCCCGGCGCGGAGGCACGACGAGCCTGCGGGCGAGCGCGCCCGCCGCCTCGTTGCCATGATCCGTGCGCACGATGTGCAGGCACAGATCAATTCCGGCCGCGGTCCCCGCGCTCGTGAGCACGTCGCCGTCGTCGACGAAGAGCTCACGTGGGTCCACGTGGACGGACGGATATCGCTTGGCCAGCGTCGGTGCGTACATCCAGTGCGTGGTCGCCGGACGGCCGTCGAGCAGACCGGCCGCGGCGAGCACGAACGCCCCGGTGCAGAGGCCCACGATGCGGGCGCCCTCTTCGTGCGCGCGGCGCAGCGCGTCGAGTGCCTCCGGCGGTGGCGGTGAGGTGATCGACCGCCAGGCCGGCACCACGACGGTGCCCGCACGCCCTATCGCCTCCAGGCCATGTGGCGCGGTGAGTTCGAGCCCCCCGGTCGTACGCAGCGGTCCCTCTTCACCGGCGCAGACCAGCAGCCGGTAGCGGGGGACCCCGGCGTCCTGCCGGTCGATCCCGAACACGGAGAGCGGTATGGAACTCTCGAAGATGGGGCCACCGCTGAACAGCAGCACCGCGACAATCTCCCTGCGGCGGCGTCCGGAGAGTTTCCGCGACGCGGCTTCTTGCACGGCAGTGGAGTCGTGGCTCATGGTGCTAAGCCCCCCTCGGTCGTCGCGGCTCCCTGTTCTTGGCGTGCTCTGTCTCTGCGTGTCCTGCGTTCTCGGCGCTCTTGGCGTTCCTGTCGGACCTGTCGCTCCTGCACGTTTCCCCTCGGTCCTCCACCAGTCCCCCGCCGTAATACAGTCATGATCGAATCTACTGCGTCCCGTGCTGCCGGGGTGACCAGTTAAGGACCCGGCACTATGTCGACATGGCAACTTGGCGTGAAGCAGTCGATCACGAAGCGTTGCACTCACGGGCGTTGCTGGGAAGTGCGCCTCAGCTCCGTGGCCGGTCCCCGTAGGGTTCAGGCGCCCTCCGCATGCCTTTCAGCCCTGGTGGGACCGGGGTTGGGCACCCCTTCGGCCAAGGAATGCATGGCCATAGGAAGTTGGCTGAAAAGTTACGGGTAGGTGCGCGTGAATCGGTCAGTCCACCGGCGCTGACCCACCAGCATGCCGACCGCTCCTGCGCGCCCCCGGAGCCGTCCGTCCGTGCCGTCCACGGCGCTCGTCCGCCGGCTCGTCGCGCCGCTCGTCGACCAGCCGCGCCGCCCCCCGCTCGGACTGTCGCAGAAGCAGCCGGCAGACCCCCGTCACGGCAAGCAGGCCGAGGGCCGAGCCCGCGGCTCCCGCCAGCGAGGTCCCGTACCCCACGAGGACGACGGGAACCAGGACGCAGCTGAATGCCGCCCAGCGCACGACATCGCTCGCGGAGTCCTGCAAGGGGGTGGGCGGTGTCTCCTCGGCGCGTGGTGCCGGGACGCCCCCGCGCGGGCGCTCACGCGCCCCCTCGGGTAGGCGTCGGTGGCCCTGCGTCGTGACGCGTGGGGGCGTCGTGGCTCGTGAGGTCGTCGTGACTCGTGAGGACACTGGCGGCGGTCCAGGCACGGCGGGCTCCCTGTGGCGGTGGCGTACCGAGGTTCAACGCGTGGTCGCGCGGCCGGTCACTGGCGTGATCCTTGTGGCCGACGACAGCCCCACGGGTGGGTGCCCAAACCGCCTGTACGAGGCAGCAACCATTGCCATACGGGCGCCGCTCATGCATGCTCCGGTGAACGCCGTGAGGCTCCCGCAGGGCCGACAGCAAGCTCTGGGCAGGAGAGGAGTGTCGCCGTACCCTTGGGGGTATGGGGTTGGGAAGATGATTCCCGGACACAGCTCCACTCCCCATTGAGCCGCACGACCCGAACAGAGCCGACCCTCCCACAGAGGACTCCTTCGCCGAGACACCCATGGCCGGTCACGAATTCTCCGAACCAGCGGACCGCAAGCGGCAGGTCGCCGATTCCACGGCGATCCCCCAGGCGGCGGAACAACCACGTCATTCCTGCGATCCGGCCTTCCGGCACGGGGTCGTCGTCGGATTCGACGGCTCGACCTCCAGTGAACGCGCTCTCTCGTACGCGATCGGGATGGCCCATCGCTCGGGCTCGGGCCTGATCATCGTGCATGTCGCCAACCGGCTCCCCACCACGGTGTGGGCGGGCTGTGAGCCACCGGTCTTCGTCGACGTACCGGATCACCGCACGGAAGTGCTCGGTCTGGAGCTGGCCTGTGCGGACTACCTGGCCGAGGTGCCGTGGATTTTGGTCGAGCGCGGCGGCGACATCTGCCACGAGCTCGAAGAGGTCGGCCGGGAGTACTCCGCGGACGCCATCGTCGTCGGATCGACGCACGGGATCGTGGGGCGCATCTTCGGCTCGGTCGCGGGCCGGCTCGCGCGCCGTGCGCAACGCCCCGTCGTGGTCATTCCTTGACGGCCCTGCGTCCCAGGTGAGGTGCGGGTGGCGAGGCGTCAACTCCCTTGCCGTGTAGATAAATCTACTCGTGCGTAGAGGTGCTTTGTGTCCTTGTGAAGGGTACATACAGGGGCACGACCACCTGCCGACCGGGGAGTGACGGCTACCGGCTTGGGCAGGCGTGGGTCGGGGGAATGGGCGCCCCTGGCCCCTGAAGAACGACCCCTCGCACGCTTGGTGGCACGCGCGAGGGGTCGTTCATGTGTGGAGGGTGTTCCGACTACTCGACGGTGACCGACTTGGCCAGGTTGCGCGGCTTGTCGATGTCGCGGCCCAGGGCCAGCGCCGTGTGGTAGGCGAGGAGTTGGAGCGGAATGCCCATCAGGATCGGGTCGAGCTCGTCCTCGTTCTTCGGGACGAGGATCGTCTGGTCGGCCTTCTCCTGCTCCTGGTGCGCGACCGCGAGGATCTTGCCGCTGCGGGCCTTGATCTCCTCCAGGGCGGCGCGGTTCTTCTCCAGGAGGTCGTCGTTCGGGACGATCGCGACCGTGGGGAGCGCGGGCTCGATGAGCGCGAGGGGGCCGTGCTTGAGCTCGGAGGCGGGGTAGGCCTCGGCGTGGATGTACGAGACCTCCTTGAGCTTGAGGGAGGCCTCGCGGGCGACGGGGTAGCCGCGCACGCGCCCGATGAAGAGCATCGAGCGGGCGTCCGCGTATTGCTTGGCGATCTTCTTGATCTCGTCCTCCTGCTTGAGGATCTCCGAGATCTGGCCGGGCAGCTTGCGCAGGCCCTCGATGATCCGCTTGCCGTCGGAGACCGACAGGTCACGGATGCGGCCCAGGTGCAGGGCGAGCAGGCCGAAGGCGACCGTGGTGTTCGTGAAGCACTTGGTGGAGACGACGCAGACCTCCGGGCCCGCGTGGACGTACACGCCCGCGTCGGCCTCACGGGCGATCGCCGAGCCGACGACGTTCACGACGCCGAGGACGCGGGCGCCCTTGCGCTTCAGCTCCTGGACGGCGGCAAGCACGTCGTAGGTCTCGCCGGACTGGGAGACCGCGATGTAGAGGGTGTCGGGGTCCACGACCGCGTTGCGGTAGCGGAACTCGGACGCGGGCTCCGCGTCGGCGGGGATGCGGGCCAGCTCCTCGATCATCTGGGCGCCGATCATGCCCGCGTGGTACGAGGTGCCGCAGCCGAGGATCTTGACGCGGCGCACCTTGCGGGCGTCGTGCGCGTCCAGGTTCAGGCCGCCCAGGTGCACGGTGGAGAAGCGGTCGTCGATGCGGCCGCGCAGGACGCGGTCCACCGCGTCGGGCTGCTCGAAGATCTCCTTGTGCATGTACGTGTCGTGGCCGCCCATGTCGTACGACTCGGCCTCCCACTCCACGGTGGTCGGCGAGGCGGTCGTGCGGGAGCCCTCGGTCGTGTACGTGCGGTAGTCGTCGGCCTTGATGGTGGCCATCTCGCCGTCGTCGAGGGTGACGACCTGGCGGGTGTGCGAGACGAGCGCGGCGACGTCCGAGGCGACGAACATCTCCTTCTCGCCGATGCCGAGGACCACGGGGGAGCCGTTGCGGGCGACCACGATGCGGTCGTTGAAGTCGGCGTGCAGGACGGCGATGCCGTACGTGCCCTCGACGTGGCGCAGGGCCTCGCGGACCTTGTCCTCCAGCTTGTCCGCCTGAGCGCGGGCGATGAGGTGGGTGAGGACCTCGGTGTCCGTCTCGGAGAGGAACTCGACGCCGTCGGCGGTCAGCTTGGCGCGCAGCTCGGAGGCGTTGTCGATGATGCCGTTGTGGACGACGGCGACCTTGTTGTCGCCCGACATGTGCGGGTGGGCGTTCTCGTCGGACGGGGCGCCGTGGGTGGCCCAGCGGGTGTGGGCGATGCCGGTGGTGCCCTTGAAGCGGGCGGGCACCTTCGCCTCGAGGTCACGGACGCGGCCCTTGGCCTTGACCATCTTCAGGCCGGCGGTCTTGGGGCTGGTGATGACGACGCCCGCGGAGTCGTAGCCGCGGTACTCCAGGCGCTGGAGGCCTTCGAGGAGGAGGGGGGCCACGTCACGCTTGCCGATATAACCGACGATTCCGCACATAGAGGGTGTCCTAGCCGTAGATGATGCGACGCAGCTGCCGGAGGGTGAGCTCGGGCGGCGCGACCGCGCGGTATGTGAGATCCGCCGAGATCTGTTCGAAGATCGCCGCGTTCAGCAGGCCCTGACCTTGCAGTTCGCGGTGGCGGCGACGGACGAAGTCTTCGGTCGTCTCGTCGAAGTAGGCGAGCACGTCCTGGATGACCCGCAGCGCTTCGCCCCGCTGGAGCGGGGTGCTGCGGGTCAGGTGATCCACCAGGTCGTCGTGCATTCGTTGATCCTGAAGGAAGAGCCCCGCGCGTGCAACAATCCTGCCCGGTATCGGGCAGGGATGCGTCGAAAACTGGCCCCGACGGCTTACATCCGCTTCAGGATCGCCTGCTTGGCCACGGTGAACTCCTCCTCCGTGAGTATCCCGGCCTTGTGCAGCTCACCCAGCTCACGAAGCCGCCGCAGCAGGGCGTCATGATCGTCTTCCGTCGGAGCGGGCGCGGCAGCCGTCGTCAGGGCGGCCGGGGCCTCCGGCGCCGGCGCGAGGCCCGGCACCCCGGCCGGATGGGGCAACCGCACCTGCACGGCGGCAGCGACCAGCGCCATCAGCGGGTCCTTCTTGAAGCCCCACAGCTCGACCGAGTTCGGGTCGTACTTCGGCGGGGCCTTGGTCGGCGCATGCCGGACGGTGAAGCGGAGGTAGCCGTTCTCCAGGCCCACCGCGGGCTGCCACTCCACCGCCGCGACCTCGGAGAGGGACAGCGTGCGCGTACCGGACGCCGACTTCGCCTCCTCCGTCTTCCAGTTCCACTCCAGGCGGATGGTCTCGCCGTCGAAGCTGGCCGTGCCGTCCCCCGCCGAGACCGAAAGCGGCACCGAGGGACCCGGCAGCAGATAGCTGTCGCAGGGCACGGTCGGCACCTGCTCGAGCAGCAGCGCGTTGCGGACCTCGTCCACGACGTACTCCGCGACCCCGTAGCGGTCCGAGTCCACCGCGAGCTGATACGGGTCGGCGGCGTCCCCGAGCTTGCCCCCCGCGGCCTGCAGCAACGGGTCGGCGCCGTCCCGCAGCCGCAGCCTCAGGCGCCCCGACTTCTTGCCCTGTTCGAAGGCGATGCCCGCCAACGCGCCGAGCGGCACGGCCAGTTCTCCCAGCGCCTTGCGCAGCAGAGACACGTTCTTGTCGCGTCCCGGCACCAGGCGCAGCGTCTCTCCGTCGAAGGTCCAGGTCCCGTCGCGCTGGATGATTTCCGCCATGCGAGGATTCTTCCATTGGCGGGCGGCCGAAGTGGTCTACACCCTTGACCCGCCCCGGGGCGCAAGGTACCCATGGTGACCGTTCGATTGCGATGCACCACAGTGATGGCCCGTCGAAGGGACCCGCTCGTGAGACAGCACCACAGATCGACCCGCCTGTTCGGCTCGTTGCTGCTCGTCGCCGCGGCCGGCTTCTCGTCCGTGGCCGCCGCGCCCGTCGGTGACAGCGCGGCGCGGGACGCGGCCGCCGCCACCACGCCGACCCCGCTCGGCCAGGTGATCCCGGCCCCCGTGTCCGCCGACCCGGGCGGATCCCCGTACGCGATCACTGCCAAGACCCGCATCCGGGTCGACGACTCGCGTGACGCGCGCGGGATCGGCGGCTATCTGGCGGACGTCCTGCGCCCCTCCACCGGTTACTCCCTGAAGGTCACCGACGACGAGGGCCGCGACGGCATCCGGCTCCGGCTGAGCTCCAAGGACAAGTCCCTGGGCAACGAGGGCTACCGGCTCGAGTCCAGGAAGGGCTCGCTCACCATCACGGCCCGCAAGCCCGCCGGGCTCTTCTACGGCGTGCAGACGCTGCGGCAGCAACTGCCCGCGGCCGCCGAGAAGGAGACGAAGCAGAAGGGCCCCTGGCTGGTCGCGGGCGGCACCATCAAGGACGCGCCCCGCTACGCGCACCGCAGCGCGATGCTCGACGTCTCGCGGCACTTCTTCTCGGTCGACAAGGTCAAGCGCTACATCGACCAGATGTCGCTCTACAAGGTCAACAAGCTGCACCTGCACCTGAGCGACGACCAGGGCTGGCGCATCGCCATCGACTCCTGGCCCCGGCTCGCGACGTACGGCGGCTCCACGCAGGTCGGCGGCGGCAAGGGCGGTTACTACACCAAGGCCCAGTACAAGGACATCGTCAAGTACGCGGCATCACGGCAGCTCGAAGTGATCCCCGAGATCGACATGCCGGGCCACACGAACGCGGCGCTCGCCTCGTACGCCGAGCTGAACTGCGACGGCGTCGCGCCCCCGCTCTACACCGGCACCGAGGTCGGCTTCAGCTCGCTGTGCGCCAAGAAGGCGGTGACGTACGACTTCGTGGACGACGTCATCCGCGAGATCGCCGCGCTGACTCCCGGCAAGTACATCCACATCGGCGGTGACGAGGCGCACTCCACGAGCCACGAGGACTACGTGGAGTTCATGAACAAGGTGCAGCCCGTCGTCGCCAAGTACGGCAAGACCGTCATGGGCTGGCATCAACTGACCGGCGCCACGCCCGCCAAGGGCGCCGTCGCGCAGTACTGGGGTTATGACGCCACCGGCGCCGCCGAGCGCGAGCAGGTCGTGAACGCCGCGAAGAACGGCACCAAGCTGCTCCTCTCGCCGGCCGACCGCTCCTACCTCGACATGAAGTACAACAAGGACACCCCGCTCGGCCTCTCCTGGGCGGGCCTGGTCTCGGTGCAGCGCAGCTACGACTGGGACCCGGCGACGTACCTGAAGGGCGCGCCCGCGGACTCGATCCTGGGTGTCGAGGCGCCGCTGTGGTCGGAGACGCTCTCGACCTCGCAGCACATCGAGTTCATGGCGTTCCCGCGCCTGCCCGGCATCGCGGAGCTCGGCTGGTCGCCCGCGTCGACGCACGACTGGGACACGTACAAGGTGCGGCTCGCCCAGCAGGGGCCGCGCTGGGACGCGCTCGGCATCGGGTACTACAAGGCGCCGGACGTGCCTTGGCCCGGCAAGTAGGACAGCACGTACGAAGGTGGGGCTCGGGAGGACCGTCTCCCGAGCCCCACCTGGTTCATGGGCTCTACGCGATCGGGTTCTTCAGCGTCCCGATCAGCTGGAGCGCGCCCGCCGGGTCGGCGAGGTCCACCATCTGTTCGTTGTCCCGCAGCTGGAGCCGGTTCAGGCAGGAGCGCGCGAACTCCGGGGCGAACATGTCGTACTGCTTGAACTTGTCGGCCAGCTGAGGTGTGGCCTCCTGGTACGTCGTCACGCACTCGGCGACGGCGCCCCAGAACGTCTCCTCGTCCACCAGGCCCTCGGTGACGAGGTTCGCGGACAGGAAGCGGAGGAAGCAGTCGAAGACGTCCGTGAAGATCGACAGGAGCTTCTGGTCGTCGGGGACCTCGACCCGCAGCCGCTCGACCGCGGGCGGAAGGACCGCGTCCGGGTCCATGACCGCGATCTCCTCGGCGATGTCCTTGAAGATCGCCCGCTGTACGACGCCGTCCTTGAGGACCAGGATTACGTTCTCGCCGTGCGGCATGTAGACGAGGTCGTACATGTAGAAGCTGTGAAGGAGCGGCGTCAGGTAGGCGTGCAGGTAGCCGCGCAGCCACTCGGTGGGCGTGAGCCCGGAGCGCTCGATGAGGGCGCCCGCGAAGGACGCGCCCTCCAGGTCGGTGTGCAGCAGCGAGGCCATGGTGGCCAGTTGCTCGCCCTCGGCGAGGGAGGGGACGGGGCTCTCGCGCCACAGGGCCGCGAGCATTTTGCGGTACGGGGAGTAGCGGTCGGTGGCGGCCTCGTACTCCAGGTGGCGATAGCCGACGGCCGCGCGCTCGCGGATGATCGTCAGGCCGGTCGACTTCAGGGTCTCGTCGGTGTCGATGAGGTTCGCGAGCCAGTCGTTGATCGCCGGGGTCGCCTCCATGTACGCGGCCGAGAGCCCGCGCATGAAGCCCATGTTGATGACCGATAGGGCCGTTTTGACGTAGTGCTTGGCCGGCTCGCTCTTGTTGAAGAACGTACGGATCGACTGCTGGGCCAGATACTCGTCGTCGCCCTCGCCCAGGCAGACAAGATGCCGCTGGGCGACCTCGGCCGCGAAGGTCACGGAGAGTTTGTTCCACCACTGCCAGGGGTGGGCCGGGATGAGCAGGTAGTCGTCCGGGTCCAGGCTCTGCTCACGCAGTTTGCGGTCGAAGCGGTCCAGGGTCTCCTGGCCCAGCTCGGCCCGCAGGAACGACTCGTACTCGATGCCGGCGCCCGCCGTGAACGCGGCCCGCTCCTTGCTCGCGGCCAGCCACACGAGCCGTACGGGGCTCGCGGTCTCGGGGGCGTACGAGAGGTACTCGTGCACGCCGAAGCCGAGCCGGCCGTTGTTGGCGACGAAGCAGGGGTGGCCCTCGGTCATGCCCGTCTCGATCTCCTGGAAGCCGGAGCGGGAGAGCTCGGCGGAGGGGATCGCGGGCTTGGTCAGTTTGTAGCAGGTGCCGGAGAGGGTGGAGGAGATCTCCTCCAGGTAGACCGGCAGGATCTCGTCGCTCAGGCCCAGCGCCGTGCGCAGCTCGATGAAGAAGTCCAGCGCGTTGAGCGGGAGTTCGGTGCCGTCGCGGTGCCGGGAGATCGAGTCGGCGTCGACCTGCCAGTGGTCCAGGCGCAGCCGCTTGGCGGTGAAGCGGTAGCGGGTCAGGGCGTCGTCGCTGCGGATGACGTATTTGTCCTCGCCGAGCGGCTCCGGGGTGAAGAGTCGCTCGTGGGAGAACTCGGCGATGGCTTTGCGGATGAGGAGGCGGTTGGCCTGCTCCCAGCGCTCGGGGGAGAGGTGCGCCGTTGCGTCGGACAGGGTCATATCGCCGATTCCCTTTCGCGTACTGCTGTGTCGAACTGTTCCCGGGTGCAGAAGCTCAGCAGGGCCTTCTTCTCCGGCTTCTGGATGACATCGGAGGCGCGGAACCCGACGGCTTCGTTGAGGGCGTGCACGGCCTTGTTGTCGACGTCGGGCTCGACGACGACGCGCGCGGTCGCCGGGTCCTCGAAGAGCGTCGCCATGACCTTGGTGATCACGTCCCGGGTGAAGCCGGGGATGCGCACGTCGGAGGGCGCGGTGAGGAAGTGCATGCCCACGTCGCCGGGCTGCGGCTCGTAGAGGCCGACGAGCTCGACGTACCGGGGGTCGTAGCGCTCCATCAGGAAGGCGGGGACGCCTTTGTGCAGGCCGATGAACGCGTCGTGGTGCTCGTGGGCGGCGATGGCCATGTACTCGCGCTCGACGTCCGGCAGCGTCGCGTCCTGCATCATCCAGAACGTGGCCTTGGGGTGGGTCACCCAGCCGTGCAGGAGCTCGGCGTCCTTCAGCGGGTCGAGCGGGCGGAGGGTGAGGTCTGGATTCGTGCTCGGGTTGCTCATACGGCGAACTCCTGGAACGCGATGGACTTCTCGACGGGGTAGTACTCCGCGCCGAGCAGCTCACCGATGATGTACGCGTTGCGGTACGGGCCCATGCCCAGGTCGGGGCTGGTCAGCGAGTGGCTGTGCACGGCACCGTTCTGGAGGAAGATGCCGCGGCCCGTGGTGTCGATGGAGTAGTTGCGGGCGACCTCGAAGCGGCCGCGGCCGTCCCAGCGGATGCGGTCGCGCACGGGCTCCAGGAAGTCGGGCGTGACGTACTGGTAGCCGGTGGCCAGGATCAGGCCCTCGGACTCCAGCTCGAAGTCCTTGCCCTGCTCGTCCTGGTGCAGGCCGAGCGTGTACGTGCCGTTCTCGTGGCGGGCGCTCTGCAGCGAGGAGTTGGTGAGCAGTCGCGTCGGCACCGGGCCGGCGAGGTTCTTCTGGTAGAGCAGGTCGAATATCTCGTTGATCAGGTCGCCGTCGATGCCCTTGAAGAGCGTCTTCTGCTGTTCCTGGAGGCGGTAGCGGGTCGCTTCCGGCAGTGCGTGGAAGTAGTCGACGTACTCCGGGGAGGTCATCTCCAGCGTCAGCTTGGTGTATTCGAGGGGGAAGAAGCGCGGGGAGCGCGTGACCCAGTTGAGCTGGTAGCCGTGGACGTCGATCTCGCTCAGGAGGTCCTGGTAGATCTCGGCGGCGGACTGGCCGCTGCCGACGAGCGTGATCGACTCCTTCTTCTGGAGCTCCCGCTTGGACTGCAGATAGCGGGAGTTGTGGATGAAGTCGCCGCCGAGGCCCGCGCACGACTCGGGGATGTGCGGCGGGGTGCCGGTCCCGAGGACGAGGTGGCGGGCGCGCAGGGTGTCGCCGGTGGAGGTGTGGACGACGTACAGATCGTCCTCGTACGTCACCTCGGTCACCGTCGTGCTGAAGCGGACCGAGGAGAGCTTCGCGGCGGCCCAGCGGCAGTAGTCGTTGTACTCGGTGCGCAGCGGATAGAAGTTCTCGCGGATGTAGAAGGAGTACAACCGCCCCGCTTCCTTCAGGTAGTTGAGGAAGGAGTAGGGGGACGTCGGGTCCGCGAGGGTGACGAGGTCCGACATGAACGGGGTCTGGAGGTGTGCGCCCTCCAGGAACATGCCCGAGTGCCACTCGAAGTCCGGCTTGGACTCCAGGAAGAGGCCGCTGAGCTCGTCGATGGGTTCGGTCAGGCAGGCGAGGCCGAGGTTGAAGGGGCCGAGACCGATGCCGATGAAGTCCAGTGGTTCCATCGGTTCCAGTGGCTGTCGGTGATCAGGAAGCGCGGTCAAGGGTCTCTCCCAGGTACTGCTCGGCGTGGCCGGCGATCAGATCGAGGACGGCCGTGATGTCGGCGACCGTGGTCTCGGGGTTGAGCAGGGTGAACTTGAGGTACTGGCGTTCGCCGACCTTGGTGCCCGCGACGACGGCGTCACCGGAGGCGAACAGGGCCTTGCGGGCGTACAGGTTGGCGCGGTCGATGGCGGACGGGTCGCAGATCGACCCGGGGATGTAGCGGAAGACGAGCGTGGAGAGCTGGGGCTCCACGACGACGTCGTAGCGGGGGTCGGCGGCAAGCAGCTGCCAGCCCTCGTCCGCCATGTCGCAGACGGAGTCGAAGAGCTCGCCGATGGCGTCGGCGCCCATCACGCGCAGCGTCATCCACAGCTTGAGGGCGTCGAAGCGGCGGGTGGTCTGCAGGGACTTGTCGACCTGGTTGGGGATGCGCTCCTGCACCATGCGGCGCGGGTTGAGGTACTCCGCGTGGTAGGTCGCGTGGCTCAGCGTCGTGCGGTCCCGCACCAGGACGGCGGAGGAACTCACCGGCTGGAAGAAGGACTTGTGGTAGTCGACGGTCACGGAGTCGGCGCGGTCGATGCCGTCGATGAGGTGACGGTTCTTGCGCGAGGCGAGCAGACCGCAGCCGTACGCCGCGTCGACGTGCATCCAGGTGCCGTACTGCTCGCAGAGCTCGGCGATCTCGGGGAGCGGGTCGATGGAGCCGAAGTCGGTGGTGCCGGCGGTGGCGACGACCGCCATGGGGGTGAGGCCGTTGTCGCGGCAGCGCTCCAGCTCGCGGGCGAGCGCCACGGTCTGCATGCGCTTGTTGTGATCGGTGGGGACGACGATCACGGCGTCCTCGCCGAGGCCGAGCAGCGTCGCGGCTTTCTGGATGCTGAAGTGGCCGACCTCGGAGGCGAAGATGCGCAGCTCGGAGGCCGGCTTTCCGGCCTTGGCGGCTTCCTCGCGGGCGAGCAGCATGGCCTGGAGGTTGGACTGTGAGCCGCCGCTGGTGAACACGCCGTCGGCGGCCGGGCCGAGCCCGATGCGTTCGGCCGTCCAGTCGATGAGACGGCGCTCGATCAGTGTGCCGCCCGCGGATTGATCCCACGTGTCGAGGGAAGAGTTGACCGCGGACAGCACCGCCTCGCCGAGCACGGCCGGGATGACGACCGGGCAGTTGAGGTGCGCGAGGTAGCGGGGGTGGTGGAAGTACACGGCGTCGCGCAGGTAGAGCTCGTCGAGCTCGTCCAGGGCGGCGATGGTGTCGTGCAGGGGCTCGTCCAGGTCGACGGCCTCGATGCGGGGCGCGAGGTCTTCGACGGAGACGCCGGTAAAGGGGCGTGAGGTGGTGGCGATTCTGGCCGCCACCCGCTCGACTCCTTCGGTCACGGAGCTGCGGTAACGCTCCGCGGTGGTGTCGTTGAGCAGGTGCGAGCGCATGAACTTCCTCTGGGTGAGGGGACTTGGGGGAAGTGAGGTAAGCCTAACCTAACTACCCCTGTGGTTAAACCCAGGGGGTCCCTGCGGTCACAAAGAGCCAGAAAAACGGAACAGCCCTCTCCGGAATGCGGAGAGGGCTGTGGTGCGGGGCGTTCGGAGAAGCGGGTCAGTCGGTCCCGGGGAGGGTCAGCTGACCTTCTTCGCCTTCTCGATCGCGTCGGCGAGGTCCTCGAGGATCGGGGCGCACTTGTCGTACGAGTAAATGGGCTCGGTGACGCGGGGGATGACCTGCCCGGCCTTGACCGCGGGCAGCTTCGCCCAGGTCGGCTCCTCGATGTCGGCGGGCTGGATGGTGGCCGTGCGGTTGTCCATCATGATGATGTCCGCGTCGTGCTTGTTGACGTTCTCCCAGCTCAGGTTCTCGAACCAGCCGCCGCTCGCCTTCTTGGCGGCCACGGACGGCTCGACGAAGTTCACGCCGAGGGACTTGAAGTACTCCAGGTCCGCGGAGAGGTTCGTCCCGGAGACGTAGAAGATGTCCTGGCTCGCCGAGCCGACGAGGACCTTGATGTCCTTGTTCGCCTTGGCGACCTTGCGCAGCCGCTCGGCCGCGGCCTCGAAGCGCTTCTTCGCCTTGACGACCTTCTCGGCCTTCACGTCCGCGCCGAGCGACTCGGCGAGCGCGAGCAGACGCTGGAGGGGCTCGGTCATCTTGCGGTCGTAGACACTGACGCCGACGCTCGGGGCGAGCTTGAGAATCTTGTCCTTGCTCTCCTCCGGGACGGACCAGAGCGTGCCCGCGTCGTCGAACATCGTGGAGACGAGGAGGTCGGGGGCCAGGCTCGCGTACTTCTCGATGTTGAACTTGCCCCACTCATTGCCGAGGATCGTCACCTTGCTGACGTCCATGTCGCCGGCCTGGACGTCGGCCTTGCCGTCCTTGGTCTTCGTCGGACCGAAGACGCCCTTGACCTCGATGCCGTAGTCGAAGAGGGCGGCGGCGACGCCGGTGAAGGCGACGATGTTCTTCGGGGTGCCCTTGGCCTTGGCGGTCGTGCCCCGGTCGTCCTTGAAGCTCCAGGGGCCGGAGTCGCCGGAGTCCGCAGCGCCCGAGTTGTCCTTCTTCTCGTCTCCGCAGGCTGCCAGCAGGGCCGTCAGGCCGAGGGCTCCGCCTGCGGCGAGAAGGCCGCGGCGGGAGGGCTGGGGGAGGCGGGAGTGGGGCATGAGGGTCTCTGCTTTCGTGAGGACGGCGGCACGGTGGGGCCACTGGCCGGAACTAGCGCTTAGGTTAACCTAACCTAAGGTGCTGTCCAGTGGCCCCCGCGGGCGCCTTCCCCGACGCGGGCGTGGTTATCCCGCGAATCCCAGCTCCCTGGCGATCAGCATGCGCTGCACCTCGCTGGTGCCCTCGCCGATCTCCAGGATCTTGGAGTCCCGCCACATGCGGGCCACCGGATACTCGTTCATGAAGCCGTACCCCCCGTGGATCTGGGTGGCCTCGCGTGCGTTGTCGACGGCGACCGTGGAGGAGTAGAGCTTCGCGATCGCCGCCTCCTTCTTGAAGGACTCGCCGCCGACGAGGCGCGACGCCGCGTCCCGCCAGCCGACCCGGGCCATGTGCGCCCGCATCTCCATGTCGGCGATCTTGAACTGGATCGCCTGATTCGCCCCGATCGGCTTGCCGAAGGCGTGCCGCTCCTTGGCGTACTTCACGGACTCGTCGACGCAGCCCTGTGCGAGGCCCGTCGCGAGCGCGGAGATCGCGACCCGGCCCTCGTCGAGGATGCGGAGGAACTGGGCGTACCCGCGGCCCTCTTCACCGAGGAGGTTCTCCGCGGGCACCCGGACGTCCGCGAAGGACAGCTCGCGGGTGTCCGAGGCGTTCCAGCCGACCTTCGAGTACGGGGCGGCGACCGTGAACCCGGGCGTCCCGGACGGCACGATGATCGAGGAGATGAGCGGACGGCCGTCCGGCTTGCGGCCCGTGACGGCGGTGACCGTGACCAGGCCCGTGATGTCCGTGCCGGAGTTGGTGATGAAGCACTTGGAGCCGTTGATCACCCACTCGTCGCCGTCGAGCACCGCGGTCGTGCGGGTGCCGCCCGCGTCCGACCCGCCGTCCGGCTCGGTCAGGCCGAAGGCGCCCAGGAGTTCACCGGAACAGAGCCGCGGCAGCCACTCCTGCTTCTGCGCGTCCGTGCCGAAGAGGTGGATCGGCATGGCGCCGAGCGAGACGCCCGCCTCCAGGGTGATCGCCACCGAGGAGTCGACCCGCGCCAGCTCTTCGAGCGCGATGCCCAGGGCGAGATAGTCGCCGCCCATGCCGCCGTACTCCTCGGGGAAGGGCAGGCCGAACAGGCCCATGCGGCCCATCTCGCGGACGATCTCGTACGGAAACTCGTGCCGCTCGTACAGGTCGCCGATCTTCGGGGCGACCACCTCGTGCGCGAACTCCTCGACGGTGCGGCGGAGTTCCTCGTGCTCAGGGGACAGACGGTGGTCCATCGTTCTTCACTGCTCCTGGTGGGAGGTGCCCGTCAGGGCACGGACGGTGCGGGAGGGGCTGGGTCGGCCCAGTTGCTCGGCCATCCACGCGCTGGTGGCGGTGAGCTTGCCGAGATCGACGCCGGTCTCGATGCCGAGGCCGTCGAGCATCCATACGAGGTCTTCGGTGGCGAGGTTGCCGGTGGCGCTCTTCGCGTACGGACAGCCGCCGAGGCCGCCCGCCGACGAGTCGACCGTGCGCACGCCGTGCTGCAGAGCGGTCAGGGTGTTGGAGAGCGCCTGGCCGTACGTGTCGTGGAAGTGCACGCCGATCCGGTCCGTCGGCACACCCGCCTCGTTCAACCCGGCGAGCAGGGCCAGGACATGGCCGGGGGTGGCCACGCCGATGGTGTCGCCGAGGCTCAGCTCGTCACAGCCCATGTCGAGGAGGGCCTTCGCGGTGCGGACGACCTGGGCGACGGGCACCGGGCCCTCCCACGGGTCGCCGAAGCACATGGAGAGATAGCCGCGCACCCGCACGTCCTGCTCGCGGGCGCGGGCCACGACCGGCTCCGACATGGCGAGCGCCTCGGCCATCGTGCGGTTCAGATTGGCCTTGGCGAAGGACTCCGTGGCGCTGACGAAGACGGCGACGCCGCGGACGCCGAGCGCCAGAGCGCGGTCGAGGCCCCGGTCGTTCGGCACCAGGACGGGGAGCTGTGCCACCCCGTCCCGTTCCAGGTCGCCCACCAGGGGGAACAGCTGCTCGGAGTCGGCCAGTTGGGGCACCCATTTGGGGTGCACGAAGCTGGTGGCCTCGACGGTGGTGAGGCCCGCGGCGGCGAGACGGCGGATGAACTCCGCCTTGATCTCGGTGGGGACGACCGCCTTCTCGTTCTGCAGGCCGTCCCGTGCGCCCACCTCGTAGATACGGACGCGGGGCGGGAGGGACGGGGAGGGGACGGTCATGGGGAGGCCGCCCGTCCGTGCGTCGGTGGTCATTCCGTGTCTCCCTCGGCCTCGTCGGGGATCACCACGGCCAGGACCTGGTCCATGGCGACGGTCGAGCCCGGTGTGACGTCGAGCTCGCTGACGGTGCCCGCGTGCGGGGCGGAGATGACGTGCTCCATCTTCATCGCCTCCACCACCAGGAGGCTCTGCCCCTGGGTCACGTGATCGCCGGTGGACACCTTGACGACCGTGACCGTGCCGGGCATGGGCGCGGTAAGGGCGTCGGCCCCGCTGTGGGCGGCGCCGGTCAGGCTCGCCGCCACGGGGTCGTGGTCCTGGACGTGCCAGGCGTCGCCGTCCCTGCCGAGCCAGTCGGCGGCGCGGTGGAAGGTGTGGGCGACGCCGTCCACGTGCACCGTGACGCAGTCGGGCTGCACGGTGCGCGGGCCCTGGCCGGCGATGTGCGCCACGGGCTCGTGTCCGGGCACGCGCAGGTCGTGCGTCAGCGGGGCGGGAGTGCCGCCGAGGCGCCAGCTGCTCGGGGCCGAGAAGGGGTCCCGCCAGCCGGCACCGGTGGGTTCTAGGGCGGCGGTGCGGACGGCTGCCGCCGCCTCGTACACCTCGACGGGCACCCCTTCGGGGACGAGGCCGTCCGCCTCGCGCTCCACGAGGCCGGTGTCCAGCTCTCCGGAGACCACCGCCGGGTGGGCGAGGAGGCGCCGCAGGAACCCCGCGTTGGTCGGCACGCCCAGGGTGACCGTCTCCGCGAGCGCGGCCCGCAGCTTGCGCAGGGCGGTCGGACGGTCGGGGCCGTACGCGATGACCTTCGACAGCATCGGGTCGTACAGACTCCCGACCTCCGTGCCCTCGCTCAGGCCGGAGTCCGTGCGCACGCCGTCGCCCTGCGGCTCGCGCAGGGCGAGGACGGTCCCACCGGACGGCAGGAAGCCGCGGGAAGGGTCCTCCGCGCAGACGCGGGCCTCGATCGCGTGGCCCGTCAGCGTGATGTCCTGCTGCCCGTACGGGAGTTCCTCGCCCGCGGCGACCCGCAGCTGCCACTCCACCAGGTCGAGGCCGGTGATCAGCTCCGTCACCGGGTGCTCCACCTGGAGGCGGGTGTTCATCTCCATGAAGTAGTACGACGCCGGGTCCTTGCCCGGGACGATGAACTCCACCGTGCCCGCGCCCGCGTAGCCGCAGGAGCGTGCCGCCTGGACCGCCGCCTCGCCCATCGACGCGCGCGTGGCCTCGTCGAGCAGGATGCTGGGCGCCTCCTCGATGATCTTCTGGTGGCGGCGCTGGAGCGAGCACTCGCGCTCCCCGAGGTGGATCACGTTCCCGTGGCCGTCCGCGAGTACCTGGATCTCGATGTGCCGGGGGCGGTCGATCCAGCGCTCCACGAGCAGCGTGTCGTCACCGAAGGAGGAGCGTGCCTCGCGCCGCGCGGCGGCGATCTCGTCCGCGAGCAGCGAGGCGTCCCGCACGAGCCGCATGCCCTTGCCGCCACCGCCCGCCGACGGCTTGAGCAGCACCGGCATGCCGATCTCGCGTGCGGCGTCGGCCAGTTGCGCGTCGGTCAGGCCGCTGCCCGAGGAGCCGGGGACCACCGGGACCCCGGCCGCCTTGACCGTCTCCTTGGCGCGGATCTTGTCGCCCATCAGGTCGATCGCCGATGCGGGCGGCCCGATGAAGACCAGGCCGGCGTCCGCGCAGGCCTGCGCGAACTGCGCGTTCTCGGCGAGGAAGCCATAGCCCGGGTGGACGGCCTGGGCGCCGCTGCGGGCCGCCGCCTCCAGGAGCCGCTCTGCCGAGAGATAGCTCTCGGCGGCCGGAGCCGGGCCCAGGCGCACGGCAGTGTCGGCCTCCCGCACATGCCGGGCGTCCGCGTCCGCGTCGCTGAAGACGGCGACGGAGCGCACGCCGAGGGCGCGCAGCGTCCGGATGACGCGGACCGCGATCTCGCCCCTGTTGGCGACCAGAACCGTGTCGAACATCGTCCCTCTCCCCGGGATGGTCCCTTGCTGGAAGTCGCTCATCGTCCGCCCCTCACATCCGGAAGACGCCGAAGCCGGGCTCGCCCAACGGGGCCTCGGCGCAGGCGGTCAGGGCGAGGCCGAGGACCTGCCGGGTCTCCATCGGGTCGATCACGCCGTCGTCCCACAGCCGTGCCGTGGCGTAATAGGCGCTGCCCTGCTCCTCGTACTGAGCGCGGACCGGGGCCTTGAAGGCCTCCTCGTCCTGCGCCGACCACTCCTCGCCCCGCGCCTCCAACTGGTCGCGCTTGACGGTCGCGAGGACCGACGCGGCCTGCTCGCCGCCCATCACGGAGATCTTGGCGTTCGGCCACATCCACAGGAAGCGGGGGGAGTAGGCCCGGCCGCACATCGAGTAGTTCCCCGCGCCGTACGAACCGCCGATGACGACCGTCAGCTTCGGCACGCGCGTGCAGGCCACCGCCGTCACCATCTTGGCGCCGTGCTTGGCGATGCCACCCGCCTCGTAGTCCCGGCCGACCATGAAGCCGGAGATGTTCTGCAGGAAGACGAGGGGGATGCCGCGCTGGTCGCACAGCTCGATGAAGTGGGCGCCCTTCTGGGCGGACTCGGAGAACAGGATGCCGTTGTTCGCGATGATGCCGACCGGGTGGCCGTGCACGTGGGCGAAGCCGGTCACGAGCGTCTGGCCGTACTCCGCCTTGAACTCGGCGAAGCGCGAGCCGTCGACCACGCGCGCGATGACCTCGCGGACGTCATAGGGGGTGCGGGAGTCCGTCGGCACCGCCCCGTAGAGCCCGAGGGGGTCGACCTTCGGCTCCTCGACCGTCCGGACCGACCACGGGAGTTCGCCGCGCTCGGGGAGCGTGGAGACGATCGTGCGCACGATCCGCAGCGCGTGCGCGTCGTCCTCGGCGAGGTGGTCCGTCACGCCGGAGACCCGGGAGTGGACCTCGCCGCCGCCCAGCTCCTCGGCCGTCACGACCTCGCCGGTCGCGGCCTTCACCAGGGGCGGTCCGCCGAGGAAGATCGTCCCCTGATTGCGGACGATCACCGCTTCGTCGCTCATCGCGGGGACGTACGCCCCGCCCGCCGTGCACGAGCCGAGCACGGCCGCGATCTGCGGGACGCCCGCACCGGACATCCGCGCCTGGTTGTAGAAGATCCGCCCGAAGTGCTCGCGGTCCGGGAAGACGTCGTCCTGCATGGGCAGGAAGGCGCCGCCCGAGTCCACCAGATACAGACAGGGGAGGCGGTTCTCCAGCGCGACCTCCTGGGCGCGCAGGTGCTTCTTCACCGTCATGGGGTAATACGTGCCGCCCTTGACGGTGGCGTCATTGGCGACGATCACGCAGGTGCGCCCGGAGACCCGGCCGATGCCGGCGATGACCCCGGCGGCCGGCGCGTCCCCGCCGTACAGACCGTCTGCCGCGAGGGGTGCCAGCTCCAGGAAGGGCGAGCCGGGGTCGAGCAGGGCGTCCACGCGGTCGCGGGGCAGCAGCTTGCCGCGCGCGACATGGCGGGCCCGGGCCCGCTCGCCACCGCCGAGCCGTGCCGCCGCGAGCTTGGCCCGCAGGTCGTCGACGAGGGCGGTGTGCGCCGCCTCGTTCGTCCGCCATGCCTCGGACGCGGGATCAGCCGCGCTCGTCAGCACCGGTGCCTGCAGCATCAGTCGAGCCCCCTTGCTCGGTTAATGAGCGTTAACGCGTTTCCAACAGGTTAACGACCGCTAACCGCCCTGTCTAGAATTGATTCCATGGCCACCAGAACCGACGCCCCCACCCGTCGCGAGCAGATCCTCAGGGAAGCCGCCAGGCTCTTCGCCGAGCGCGGCTTCCATGGAGTAGGAGTGGACGAGATAGGGGCTGCCGTCGGCATCAGCGGGCCCGGCCTCTACCGCCACTTCGCGGGCAAGGACGCGATGCTCGCCGAGCTGCTCGTCGGCATCAGCGGACAGCTCCTGACCGGCGGGAAGCGGTGCGTGGCCGACACGGACGGACCGCCGGAGCGAGTGCTCGACGCGCTCATCGAGGGGCACATCGACTTCGCCCTCGACGACCGTTCCCTGATCACGCTGCACGACCGGGAACTCGACCGCCTGCGGGACACCGACCGCAAGCTGGTCCGCCAGCTCCAGCGGCAGTACGTGGAGATCTGGGTCGACGTCGTGCGCAAGGTCTATCCGGATCTCGCGGAGAACGCCGCCCGCGTCTGTGTGCACGCGGTCTTCGGGCTGCTCAACTCCACGCCGCACCTGAGCCGCCGCGACGCGCTGCCCAGCCGCAGCGCCATGGCCCAGCTGCTGCACGGGCTCGCGCGCGGGGCCTTCGCGTCGGCGGTGGCGTGACGGGAGCGACAGGACTTCTCTCTGGACGGTCCGGTGACCGACGGGTAACGTTGTTCTGAGCAAGCGCTTAGTCCGTGCTTGGACCACAGTGAGCCGCTGGGGCCGTCGTAGCAGAGGGAGTTTTCCGTGCGCCGTACCGTTTTCAATGAGGACCACGAGGCGTTCCGGGAGACCCTGCGCGCCTTCATCGAGGCCGAGGTCGTCCCGGTCCACGAGGAGTGGTTCGCCGCGGGTCAGGTGCCGCGCGAGTTCTACTACAAGCTGGCCGAGCTCGGCCTGTTCGGCATCAACGTCCCCGAGGAGTTCGGCGGCGCGGGCCTGGACACCCACAAGTTCGAGGCCATCCAGTACGAGGAGACCGCCCGCGCGGGCGTCACCTTCGGCGGCTCCGGCGTCCACGTGCTGCTCGCCCTGCCCTACATCAAGGCGCTCGCCACCGACGAGCAGAAGAAGCGCTACCTGGAGAAGTTCGTCTCCGCCGAGGAGATGTGGGCCCTGGCGATGACCGAGCCGGGCACCGGCTCCGACCTCGCGGGCATGAAGAGCACGGCCAAGCTCTCCGAGGACGGCACGCACTACGTCCTCAACGGCTCCAAGACCTTCATCACCGGCGGCGTGCACGCCGACCGCGTGATCGTCTGCGCCCGTACGTCGGCGCCCACCGCCGAGGACCGCCGCTACGGCATCTCCCTCTTCGCCGTGGACACCAAGTCCGAGGGCTACTCCATCGGCCGCAAGCTGGACAAGCTCGGCCTGAAGACCTCCGACACCGCCGAGCTCGCGTTCGTCGACGTCAAGGTCCCCGTCGAGGACCTCCTCGGCGAGGAGAACAAGGGCTTCTACTACCTCGGAAGCAACCTCCCCTCCGAGCGCTGGGGCATCGCCTACGGCGCGTACGCGCAGGCCAAGGCCGCCGTCCGGTTCGCCAAGGAGTACGTCCAGGACCGCACGGTCTTCGGCAAGACGGTCGCCTCCTTCCAGAACACCAAGTTCGAGCTGGCCGCCTGCCAGGCCGAGGTGGACGCCGCCGAGGCCGTAGCCGACCGCGCCCTGGAGGCCCTGGACGCGGGTGAGCTGACCGCCGCCGAGGCCGCTTCCGCGAAGCTCTTCAACACCGAGGTCGCGCACCGCGTCATCGACAAGTGCCTCCAGCTGCACGGCGGCTACGGCTTCATGAACGAGTACCCCATCGCCCGCCTGTACGCGGACAACCGCGTCAACCGCATCTACGGCGGCACCAGCGAGGTCATGAAGATGATCATCGCCAAGAACATGGGCCTGTAGGAACAGTGGGCCTGTAAAGACCGCCCTGTAGAACTGGATTCATGAACAAGGCACTTGAGTCACTCCTCGATCTGCTCGACCTCGAGCAGATCGAGGAGGACATATTCCGGGGCGTGAGCCGTTCGGCCCTCGTCCCGCGCGTCTTCGGCGGCCAGGTGGCCGCCCAGGCGCTGGTGGCGGCCGGCCGCACGGTCCCCGCCGACCGGCCCGCCCACTCCCTGCACGCATACTTCCTGCGCGCGGGGGACCCGGGCGCGCCCATCGTCTACACCGTCGACCGGATCCGCGACGGCCGCTCCTTCACCACGCGCCGGGTCGTCGCCGTCCAGCACGGGCAGCCGATATTCCACCTCTCCGCGTCCTTCCAGACGGACGAGGAGGGCCTGGAGCACCAGACGGGCATGCCGTCCGCCCCGGACCCGGAGACCCTCCCCACCGCCGCGGAGATGCTGCCGCGCCACCTGCCGTCGCACGTCGCCGAGCGCCTGATCGAGGCCCGCGCGGCCGTCGACCTGCGCTATGTGGACGCGCCGCCCTGGGCCACGGTCGGGCAGCCGCGCGAACCGCGCTCCCAGGTGTGGTTCCGCACGAACGGCAAGCTCGACAGCGGTGTCGACGCGTCTTTGCTGCACGTCTGCCTCGCCACGTACGTCTCCGACATGACGCTGCTCGACTCGGTGCTGCTCGCGCACGGCCGTGGCGGCTGGGCGGTCGGTGACGTCGTCGGCGCCTCGCTCGACCACGCGATGTGGTTCCACCGCCCCTTCAGGGCCGACGAGTGGCTCCTGTACGACCAGGAGTCCCCCTCGTCGTCCGGCGGGCGCGGGCTCGGCCAGGCGCGGATCTGGACCCAGGACGGGCAGCTCGCGGTGACGGTCATCCAGGAAGGCGTCGTTCGCGTTCCCCGCTGATCGGACATACCGTCCGATACATGACTGAGCAGCCGTCAGAGGGCGGGGGCGAGAACGGCGAGAGCACCTTCACCGTCATCGTCGCCGCCGTCGCCAATCTCGGGATCGCCGTCGCCAAGGCCGTCGCCGGTGTCATCAGCGGGTCGAGCGCGATGCTTTCCGAGGCGGCGCACTCGCTGGCCGACACCGTCACCGAGGTGCTGCTCCTCACCGCCCTGAAGCGGAGCGAGAAGCCCGCCGACGAGGACCACCCGCTGGGGTACGGCCCCGAGCGCTACATCTGGGCGATGCTCGCCGCCGTCGCCACCTTCGTCGGCGGCGCCGTCTTCTCTGTCTACGACGGCATCCACACCCTGGTGGCGGGCGAGGAACTCGGCGACCCGCTCATCTCGTACATCGTGCTCGCCGTCGCCTTCCTCCTGGAGGGCTACTCGCTGCGCACCGGCGTCAAGCAGGCCCGCGGTGAGGCGGCGCGCTTCGGGGCGTCCTTCGGGCGCTATCTGCGCCACACGCCAGACACCGCCGTGAAGGCCGTCGTCCTGGAGGACTCCGCCGCCCTGGCCGGGCTCGTGCTCGCCGCGGGCGGACTGCTCGGCGGGCAGCTCACCGGGTCCGGCGTGTGGGACGGCGTGGCCTCGCTCTGCATCGGCGCGCTGCTCCTGTACGTCGCCTGGGTGCTCGGACGCAGCAACGCCCAGCTGCTCATCGGGCGGCCGCTGCCGAGGCCGATGCGCGCGGAGATCCGCGAGGTGCTGCTCGCCTCCGAGCACATCGAGGCCGTCCTTGAGTTGACGACGCTGCTCCAGGGGCCGCGTGAGGCGCTGGTCGCCGCCAAGGTCGACTTCCGGGACGCCTCCACGGCGGCACAGATCGAGTGGGCCTGCGAGCAGGCCGAACGTCGGCTGCGGGAGCGCTTTTCCGGCGTACGACGGGTCTATCTCGACCCCACGCCGGGGTTCGCCCAGCGGCGCACGGAAGGGCTCAACCCGTGGCCGTGACTCAGGACGGCGGCGTGACTCAGGCCGCCGGCGTGAGGCCCGCGGCGTCCAGCAGGTAGGCCGTCATGGGGTCGTAGAAACGCGGGCTGGTGACGTGGTCGTCCAGCGGGACCGTCACCTGGACGGTGCCCTCGGCCTCGCCGATGAACAGCGCCGGGTCGTTGCAGTCCGCGTACCCGATGGAGTCGAGACCGCGCTGGCCCGCCCGGCCGGCCCACCCGTGGTCGGCGACGACCAGGTCGGGCAGCGGGCGTCCCGCGCGCTCCAGGCCGTCCAGGATCGCGTTCATCGGCTCGGGGGAGTGCGTGTGCCAGAGGGTCGCGCCACGCTCCAGCATCGCCACGTCCGCGAACTGGAAGACCATGCCCTCGTCGGCGGTGAGGCCTTCCGGGATGACGACGATCTCGCAGCCCGCCGCGCGCAGGGCCGCCGCTGTCGCGCGGTGCACGTCGAGCAGGCCCCCGGGGTGGCCGGTGGCGAAAAGGACCCTCTCCTTGCCGGCCGCGGCCTTACGGAGGCGCGCCGCCATCCGCTCCAGGGCGTCGACCGTCAGCTCCGGGTCGATGGTGTCCTGCCCGTGCCGGTGCTCGGCGTCGTCGATCACACCGCACCGCTCGGCCATTACCGCGAGGACGTCCTGCTCGTCGGTCCAGCGGTCACCGAGCTCCAGGCCGAGCCAGTAGTGACGGTCGCCGTTCGCGAGCTTCCTGTAGTGGCTGAGGTTGTTCTCGCGTGGCGTGGCGACATCGCCCGCGATACGGGAGCGAACGAGGTGATCGACGAGCGCGGGACGGCTGGGTATCGGCATGAAGCCCATTCTGCCGTCGGTGACCGGATGGTGGCGGGCAGTCCCGAACCCTGGACCTGTGAGTTGCGCCCCTCCGCAGCTCTGCGTCACCTCTCGCGGCCCAGCGCGAACCACAGCTCCATGCGGACGTCAGGGTCGTCCAGGTCCGCCTCCAGAAGCGCCCCGCACCGCGTGATCCGCTGTCGGACCGTGTTGCGGTGGACTCCCAGGGCCGTGGCCGTGCGGTCCCAACTGCCGTGCAGGGAGAGCCAGGTGCGCAGGGTCTCCGTGAGCGCCTCGCCGGCGCCGAGCGGGGCGAGCAGCACGCGCGCGTGGGCCGCGGCCTCGGCGGGCGACACCAGGGCCGCGATGCCGCCCTCCCGGTGCCGCACGAGCGGCGCGCGGGTGGCCTCGGCGCGGCGCAGGGCACGGTCCGCCTGGGCGTCGGCGGCGGGCAGGTTCCCGGGGGCGGTGGGGGCGGAGGCGCCCAGGGTCCAGCCCGGCTCGGCGGTGAGCTCACGGCCGGCGGGGAGCAGCAGCCGTACGAGGCCCTGTCCCGCGTCCGCGTCCACCAGGCCGCTGCCCAGCGCGGCGGCCAGCGCGGAGGCGGCGACGGAGTGCGCCACCGGGTCGTCGCCGGTGTCCCCGCGCGCGTGCACCACGGTCCACTCACCGGCCCCCAGGAGAGGCGCGACATCGCCGACCGCCGAGCCGAGCAGCAGCCGTACGAGAGCCGCCGACCGCACCGAGTCGGCGGCGCCCTGGTGCTTGCCGGTCAGGAGCGAGAGGAGGACGACCGCGACCCCGGTGATCGTGTGGTCCCCCGGCTCGCGCTGCTCGGCGGCGACCCCGAGCGCGAACCCCTGCCCGCCGCCCAGCGCGTACGCGGTGAGGTGGGCGCCGCCCACGGAGTCGGTGGCGGAGGCGGGGGCGGGGCCGGGCCGCCCCGAGGGACGCACGACTTCGGAGAGGTCGCGCACCGCCTGCCGCGCCCCTGCTCCCGGCGCTGTTCCCGCCGAGTGGAGCACCGTGCCGTCCGGGGCGTAGAGCGCCGCCCAGCCGCCCAGGCGCACCGCGAGCTGGCGAAGCACCGCGGGCACCGGGTCGGGGCGTGCTGCGGCCGTGGCGAGCCCCTGCTGTGCCTCGGTCACGCGGCGCAGCTCGGCGTGCCTGGCCTCCGCCACAAGGCGCCACACCGCGCGGGCGACCCCGCTGAACGTCGTGCGCGGCGGTACTTCGAGGAGCGGCAGGCCGTGGCGGTCGCAGGCCGTCACCAGGGCGCGCGGCACCGTGTCGTGCACGGGCGCGACGCCGAAGCCGAGGGCAGCGCCGCCCGCCTCGACGATCCGCGCCACATAGTCGTCGAGGTACACGCCCGCGCCCGCCGGGTCGGTGATGTGCACGCCCGCCGTCAACAGCAGCTCGCCGCCCAGGAGGTACGGATACGGGTCCGCCATCTCCGAGGTGTGCACCCACTGGACGGCAGCGCCGCTCTCCCCGGCGTCGGGGCCCGCGATCTGGCGCAGACCCAGGTCCTCCCGGGCCAGGAGCGCCGTCAGGGGGACGGGCGGGGTCGGGGGAGCGGGGGAGGGGGCTGAAGGGGCGAGGGGGTCCGGCACGGTGGATGTTCCATCCAGTTCGATCACGGGGAGTGGATGAAACGTACACTTCAGCGTTGCTTTCCGGCCACCTAAGGTCGTGCCGACCCCAGGCCGCGGGTACGGGCGGATGTCCCCGCGGCCGGTTGCCACCCCCCCACCCCCATCTGCACGACACGCCACCGAGGTGCGCGAAGGAGGGCCCTATGGCCGTCGACTACACAGTGATCGTCGTCTATCTCGCCGGCATGCTCGCGATGGGCTGGTGGGGCATGCGCCGCGCCAAGTCCAAGAGCGAGTTCCTGGTCGCCGGACGCCGCCTCGGACCGTGGATGTACTCCGGGACCATGGCCGCCATCGTCCTCGGCGGCGCGTCCACCATCGGCGGCGTCGGCCTCGGCTACCAGTACGGGCTCTCCGGCGCCTGGATGGTCTTCACGATCGGCCTCGGCCTGCTCGCGCTGAGCGTCTTCTTCTCGGCGCGCATCGCCCGCCTGAAGGTCTACACCGTCTCCGAGATGCTCGACCTCCGCTACGGCGGGCGCGCGGGCGTCATCTCCGGGGTCGTCATGTGGGCGTACACGCTGATGCTCGCGGTCACCTCGACCATCGCGTACGCCACGATCTTCGACGTCCTGTTCGACATGAACCGGACGATCGCGATCATCCTCGGCGGCTCGATCGTCGTCGCCTACTCGACGCTCGGCGGCATGTGGTCCATCACGCTCACCGACATGGTGCAGTTCGTGGTGAAGACCATCGGCGTGCTGCTCCTGCTCCTTCCCATCGCGGTCGTCAAGGCAGGCGGCTTCAGCGAGATGAAGGCCAAGCTGCCCACCGAGTACTTCGACCCGCTGGGCATCGGCGGCGAGACGATCTTCACGTACGTCCTGATCTACACGTTCGGCATGCTCATCGGGCAGGACATCTGGCAGCGCGTCTTCACCGCGCGCAGCGACAAGGTCGCCCGCTACGGCGGCACCGTCGCCGGTACCTACTGCCTCGTCTACGCGATCGCGGGCGCCGTCATCGGTACGGCCGCCAAGGTCATGTACCCGAAGCTGCCGAGCGCCGACGCGGCCTTCGCGACCATCGTCAAGGACGAACTGCCCATGGGCGTACGCGGCCTGGTGCTGGCCGCGGCACTCGCCGCCGTGATGTCCACGTCCTCCGGGGCGCTCATCGCGTGCGCGACCGTGGCCAACAACGACATCTGGTCGCGGCTGCGGGGCGTCGTGAAGTCCGGCGGAACCGACGACGAGCCGCACGACGAGGTGAAGGGCAACCGCCTCTTCATCCTGGTCATGGGCATCGCCGTCGTCTGCATCGCCATCGCCCTCAACGACGTCGTCCAGGCACTCACCGTCGCCTACAACCTGCTCGTCGCCGGTCTGCTCGTGCCGATTCTCGGCGGGCTGCTGTGGAAGCGCGGCACCGCGCCCGGCGCCCTCGCGGCCGTCGCCGCCGGTGGGCTCTCGGTCATCGGGCTCATGTGGGGGTACGGAATCCTCGCCAACGAGCCGGTCTACTACGGCCTGCTGATCTCCCTCGGCGTGTACGTCGTCGTCTCCCTCGCCACGAAGCCGACCGACGCGGCCGTGCTCGCCGCCTGGCGCGAGCGGCTCGCGGGCCGGGGGTCCGAAGAAGCGGAACCGGAAACGCCGGTAGCCGTCTAGTCCTGCGCGCGGCCCACTGCCGACGTCACTGTCAGTGGGCCGCGCGACACTTGTCCCAGCAGCAACGCAGTACTCGTACCAGCAGGAGGAACCCGACCATGAGCAGCGCCGAGACCCCGACCCCCCGCGGCCCGGTCGACTCCTCCCGCGTCCCGCGGTACGCGGGCCCGGCGACCTACGCCCGGCTGCCCCGCCTCGACGAGGTGGGCGGCAAGACCGACATCGCCGTGGTCGGCGTGCCCTTCGACACCGGTGTCTCGTACCGCCCCGGCGCCCGCTTCGGCGGCAACGCGATCCGTGAGGCCTCGCGCCTCCTGCGTCCGTACAACCCCGCGCAGGACGCCTCGCCCTTCGCGCTCGCGCAGGTCGCCGACGCGGGCGACATAGCCGCGAACCCGTTCAACATCAACGAGGCGGTCGAGACGATCGAGGCCGCCGCGGACGACCTGCTCGGCTCGGGCGCCCGCATGATGACGCTCGGCGGCGACCACACCATCGCCCTGCCGCTGCTCCGCTCGGTCGCCAAGAAGCACGGCCCGGTCGCCCTGCTGCACTTCGACGCGCACCTGGACACCTGGGACACGTACTTCGGCGCCGAGTACACCCACGGCACGCCGTTCCGCCGCGCCGTGGAGGAGGGCATCCTCGACACCGAGGCGCTCTCCCACGTCGGCACGCGCGGCCCGCTGTACGGCAAGAAGGACCTCACCGACGACGAGAAGATGGGCTTCGGCATCGTCACCTCTGCGGACATCTACCGCCGTGGCGCCGACGAGGTCGCCGACCAGCTGCGCCAGCGCATCGGCGACCGCCCGCTCTACATCTCCATCGACATCGACTGCCTGGACCCGGCCCACGCGCCCGGCACGGGCACCCCGGAGGCGGGCGGCATGACGTCGCGCGAGCTCCTGGAGATCCTGCGGGGGCTCTCCTCCTGCAACCTCGTCTCGGCGGACGTCGTCGAGGTCGCCCCCGCCTACGACCACGCGGAGATCACGGCTGTCGCCGCCTCGCACACCGCGTACGAGCTGACGACGATCATGTCCCGCCAGATCGCGGAGGCCCGCCAGAGCACTGAGGGGAGCGCGGCCAAGTGACGCACGACCACGACGTAGTACTGCGGCCCACCGACGCACAGCGGGACGCGGCCCTGAGCCCGCCGCCGGGGCGCAACGGCGGCGATCTCGTCGTGGAGACCCTCCAGGGCCTCGGCGCGACGACGGTCTTCGGCCTCCCCGGCCAGCACGCGCTCGGCATGTTCGACGCCCTGCGGCGCTCGTCCCTGTCGTACGTCGGCCTGCGCGTCGAGAACAACACGGGCTTCGCCGCGGACGCGTACGGCCGGATCACCGGTGAGGTGGCCCCGCTGCTGCTCTCCACCGGGCCCGGCGCGCTGACCTCGCTCGCCGCGCTCCAGGAGGCGGCGGCCGGGTCCTCGCCCGTGCTCGCGATCGGCAGCCAGATCCCGGTGGCGGGCCTCGGCGGCGGCCGGCACGGCTACCTCCACGAGCTGCGCGACCAGCAGGCCTCGTTCCGCGACATCGTGAAGTCCGTCCACACCGTGCGCACGGCCTCGCAGATCCCGTCCGCGATTGCCGCGGCCTGGGAGTCGGCGCTGACCGCCCCGCACGGCCCGGTGTGGGTGGAGATCCCGCAGGACGTCCTGCTCGCGGAGACGACGCTGCCCGTCGTCACGGCCATGGACGCGACCCCGGACGAGGTCGTCCCGCGCCCCGAGCTGACCGCGGTCGCGGCCGACCTGCTGTCCCGGGCCGAGCGCCCGGCGATCATCGCGGGCGGCGGAGTCGTGCGCTCGGACGCCTCCAAGAAGCTCCTCGCACTCGCCGAGCTGGTGAACGCGCCCGTCGTGACGACCTTCGGCGGCAAGGGCGCCTTCCCCTGGGAGCACCCGCTGTCGCTCCAGTCCTGGCTGGAGGACCGGTACACCACGGACTTCCTGGAGGACGCGGACGTCCTCCTGGTGGTCGGCTCCGGCCTGGGCGAGCTCTCCTCGAACTACCACACGTTCAAGCCGCGCGGCCGGGTCATCCAGATCGAGGCCGACGCGGGAAAGCTGGAGTCCAACCACCCGGCGCTCGGCATCCACGCGGACGCGCGGCTCGCGCTGTCCGCGCTCCTGGAGACGATCGACGCGCCGAGGGAGGACTCCGAGGCCCCGGAGCGGGTCCGGACGGTCCTTGCCAAGGTCAAGGACCGGATCGCCGCCCAGGAGCTCACCCTGGAGCAGCAGGTCCTCGCGTCGGTGCGGGAAGCCCTGCCGGACGCCTCGCCGTCCTTCTGGGACATGACGATCCTCGCCTACTGGGCCTGGTCCGCCTTCGACGCGCGGCGCCCCAACACCATGCACTCGGCACAGGGCGCGGGCGGCCTCGGCTACGGCTTCCCGGCCGCCATCGGAGCGGCGGCCGCCGACCCCTCGACGCCGGTGCTCGCCGTGTCGGGTGACGGCGGCGCGATGTACTCCATCGCGGAACTGGCCTCCGCCAAGCAGCACGGTCTGCCGGTCACCTGGCTGATCGTGGACGACGGGGGCTACGGAATCCTCCGGGAGTACATGGCGGACGCGTTCGGCGAGCCCACGGCCACGGAGCTCTCCCGTCCCGACTTCGTCGCGCTCGCGGAGTCCTTCGGGGTGCCGGGCGTCCGGTCGACCCCGGAGACCCTGCGCGACGACCTGACGAAGGCGCTCGCGGAGCCCGGCCCCTCGGTGGTCGTGCTCCCGGCCGTCCTGCGCATGTTCGAGCCGACGCATCTCTGAGCCGACGCATCTCTGAGCCGACGGCTCCTGTCGGCGAACGAGTGTGGACGCGTGCCATGACACGGGCTGATTACAGATCGGTCATCTGTTCTCAAACTCGTGCATCCATGTACGGGTGCCGGTGAGTCATCTGGGGTGAGTGTGCCGGGGGGCGCGCTTGTACGGGCCCGGAGGGTCTTGTACGGACCCGAACGGACCCCAGGGGGAAGATCCATGACTCACCGGACATCCGGTATATCCAGGCGTGCCCGCGTGCTCTCGGCGGGCCTCGCCGCCGGCGTGCTCGTGCCGCTCGGCACGGCCGCGACCGCCACGCCCGCCGCGGCCGCGACGCCACCGAAGGTCACCTGCACCTCCGCGCAGGCCGGCCTGGCCGCCAAGCTCACGAAGGACATCACGGCGGCCCTGAAGAACCGCAAGGGCACCATCGCGGTCGGTCTCCACGACCGCTCCACGGGCACCACCTGCACCCTGCGTTCCACCACATCGTTCGACTCGGCGAGCGTCGTCAAGACGACCGTCCTCGCGGCGCTGCTGTGGGACGCGAAGAAGACCGACCGCAAGCTCTCGGCCCGTGAGTCGGACCTCGCGTACGCCATGATCACCAAGTCGGACAACGCGGCGACGACCAAGCTCTGGCGCCAGCTCGGCACGGGGAAGATCAACGGCTTCCTCAGGGCCGCCAAGATGACGAAGACCGTGCCGGGTTCCGGCGGCTACTGGGGCCTGACCCGGATCAACGCGGCCGACGAGCAGAAGCTCCTCGCCCTGATCACCGCCAAGAACGCCGTCCTGAGCGACAACGCGCGCGCCTACATCCTCAAGCTGATGAACAAGGTCGTCGCCTCGCAGCGCTGGGGCACCCCGGCGGGCGCGCCGTCCGGCGTCAAGATCCACGTCAAGAACGGCTGGCTGCAGCGGTCCACCCACGGCTGGCGGGTGCACAGCATCGGCGCGTTCAAGGGCGGCGGCCACGACTACACGCTCACCGTGCTCACCCACGGCAACAGCACCATGAACTACGGCGTCGCCACCATCCAGGGCGTGGCCAAGGCCGTCCACAAGGACCTGGCGCCCAGGGCCTCCGCGGCCGGGCGTTACGCCCCGACGGTCACCCCGCGCGAGGCGTTCGTGGCGGCCCCCGCCGGTTGATCGCCTGTTCGAGGCCGGCCCCCTCCGGGTGGTCCTAGGACCTCCGACCCGTCTTTGTTGCGGTGGGATGAAATTCTCGTCCCACCGCGTTGGGCCTCTCGGCAGGTCAGGTCGACGGGAGGCAGCACGTGGTGGAGCAACGGGGCGGGGTCGAGCCGGAGAAATCCGGGGGTACCGAGGCGTTGAGATCCGGCTGGGCGAAACGGCTCACCGGGTACGCGTGGCGGTACCCCAAGGACGTCGTGCTCGCGCTCGGCTCCTCGCTCGCCGGCATGGCCGTCATGGCGCTCGTCCCGCTGATCACCAAGGTGATCATCGACGACGTCATCGGGGACAAGTCCCGCGACATGGGCCCCTGGATCGGCGCCCTCATCGGCGCGGCCGTCCTCGTCTACGTCTTCACCTACATCCGCCGCTACTACGGCGGCCGTCTCGCCCTCGACGTCCAGCACGACCTGCGGACCGAGATGTACGGGACGATCACCAGACTCGACGGACGGCGGCAGGACGAGCTGTCCACCGGGCAGGTCGTCGGGCGCGCCACCAGCGATCTCCAGCTCATCCAGGGCCTGCTCTTCATGCTGCCGATGACCATCGGCAACATCCTGCTCTTCGTGATCTCCCTCGTGATCATGGCGTGGCTCTCCCTGCCCCTGACCGCCGTCGCGCTCGCCGTGGCCCCCGCCCTCTGGTTCATCGCCAAGCGCAGCCGGGGCCGCCTGCACCCCTCCACCTGGTACGCGCAGGCCCAGGCCGCCGCCGTCGCCGGGGTCGTGGACGGCTCCGTCTCCGGCGTACGCGTCGTGAAGGGCTTCGGCCAGGAGGACCAGGAGACCGGGAAGCTCAGAGAGGTCGGCCGCAAGCTTTTCGCCGGCCGCCTGCGCACCATCCGCCTCAACTCCAAGTACACGCCCGCCCTGCAGGCCGTGCCCGCGCTCGGGCAGGTCGCGATGCTCGCGCTCGGCGGCTGGCTCGCGGTGCGCGGACAGATCACGCTCGGCACGTTCGTCGCCTTCTCCAGCTACCTCGCCCAGCTCGTCGGACCCGTCCGGATGCTCGCCATGGTCCTCACCGTCGGCCAGCAGGCCCGCGCGGGCGCCGAGCGCGTCCTGGAGCTCATCGACACCGAGCCGACGCTGACGGACGGCACGAAGGAACTGCCCGCCGACGCCCCGGCCACCGTCGAGTTCGACGACGTCTCCTTCGCCTACGAGGACAGCCGCCCCGTCCTCGACGGCCTCTCCTTCGAGATCCGGCCCGGCGAGACCCTCGCCGTGGTCGGCACCTCCGGCAGCGGCAAGTCCACCGTCTCGCTGCTGCTGCCCCGCTTCTACGACGTGACGCACGGCGCCGTCCTCATCGGCGGCCACGACGTGCGCGAGCTGACCACCGATTCGCTGCGGGCCGCGATCGGCCTCGTGCCCGAGGACTCCTTCCTCTTCTCCGACACCATCCGCGCCAACATCGCGTACGGAAAGCCGGACGCCACCCAGGAGGAGATCGAGACCGCCGCCCGCGCAGCCCAGGCCGACCGCTTCATTGCCGAACTGCCCGACGGCTACGAGACCACGGTCGGCGAGCACGGCCTGACGCTCTCCGGCGGCCAGCGCCAGCGCGTCGCCCTCGCCCGCGCCATCCTCACCGACCCCCGCCTGCTCGTCCTCGACGACGCGACGTCCGCCGTGGACGCGCGGGTCGAGCACGAGATCCACGAGGCGCTGCGCGGCGTCATGGCGGGCCGCACGACCCTCCTCATCGCCCACCGCCGCTCCACCCTGAACCTCGCCGACCGCATCGCCGTGCTGGACGGCGGACGCCTCGCGGCCATCGGCACGCACGAGGAGCTGACCGAGCGATCGGCGCTCTACCGGCGCCTGTTGACCGACCCGGACGAACTCGGCGGCGTCTCGCCGGGCCGCACGGTCCCGGTCGAGATCCCCGAGGACACCTCCGTACGCGACGAACTCGACGCCGAGTTCGACGCCGAGCGCGGCATCACCCCGCAGCTCTGGGTGGGCGACCGGGAGCCCAAGGACACCGCGATGGCCGGGATGCCCGCGACGCCCGAGCTCCTCGCCCAGGTCGACGCGCTGCCCCCGGCCACCGACACCCCTCAGATCGACGAGGCACGCGCGGTCACCCCGGAGGAGTCGTACGGCCTGCGCCGCCTGCTCGCCGGATTCGGGAAGCCGCTGCTCCTCGCCCTGCTCCTTGTCGCCGTCGACGCGGGCATGGGCCTGCTGCTTCCGGTGCTGATCCGGCACGGCATCGACGAGGGCGTCTCGCAGCTCGCGCTCGGCGCCGTGTGGGTGGCCGCCGGGCTCGCGCTGCTCGCCGTGCTCGCCCAGTGGGTGGCCCAGATCGGCGAGACGCGGATGACGGGGCGGACGGGCGAGCGCGTCCTCTACGCCCTGCGCCTGAAGATCTTCGCCCAGCTCCAGCGGCTCGGACTCGACTACTACGAGCGGGAGTTGACCGGGCGCATCATGACCCGGATGACCACGGACGTGGACGCCCTGTCCACCTTCCTGCAGACCGGACTCGTCACCGCCTTCGTCTCCGTCGTCACCTTCTTCGGCATCATGGTCGCCCTCGTCGTCATCGACGTGGAGCTCGCGCTCGTCGTCTTCGCGACCCTGCCGCCGCTGATCATCGGCACGGTCTTCTTCCGCCGCTCCAGCGTCAAGGCGTACGAGCTGGCGCGTGAGCGCGTCTCGGTGGTCAACGCCGACCTCCAGGAGTCCGTCGCCGGGCTGCGCATCGTGCAGGCCTTCCGGCGCGAGCGCTCCGGCGGCGAGAAGTTCGAGCGGGCCAGCGCCGACTACCGCAGCGCCCGTATCCGCGGGCAGTGGCTGATCTCGATCTACTTCCCGTTCGTGCAGCTGCTCTCGGCGGTCGCCGCCGCCGCGGTCCTGATGGTCGGCGCGGGGCGCGTGGAGGCGGGCACGCTGACGACCGGTGCCCTGGTCGCCTACCTCCTCTACATCGACCTGTTCTTCGCCCCCGTCCAGCAGCTCTCCCAGGTCTTCGACGGCTACCAGCAGGCCACCGTCTCGCTCGGCCGCATCCAGGAACTGCTCCGCGAGCCGACCTCCACCGAGTCCGCCGACGAGCCGCTCGACGTGCTGTCCCTGCGCGGCGAGATCGCCTTCGAGGGCGTCGACTTCGCGTACGGTTCCGCCGACGAACCGGAGGAGGCGCTGAGCGACGTGCGCCTGCACATCCCGGCGGGCCAGACCGTCGCCTTCGTGGGCGAGACCGGCGCGGGCAAGTCGACGCTCGTCAAGCTCGTCGCCCGGTTCTACGACCCGACCGGCGGCCGGGTGACGGTGGACGGCACCGACCTGAGGTCCCTCGACCTGACCGCGTACCGCCACCGGCTCGGCGTCGTCCCGCAGGAGGCCTACCTCTTCGCGGGCACGGTGCGCGACGCGATCGCCTACGGGCGGCCCGACGCCACCGACGCCGAGGTGGAGGCCGCGGCCCGCGCGGTCGGCGCGCACGACATGATCGCCACCCTGGACGGCGGCTACCTCCACGAGGTCTCCGAGCGCGGCCGCAACCTCTCCGCGGGGCAGCGCCAGCTGATCGCCCTGGCCCGCGCGGAGCTCGTCGACCCGGACATCCTGCTCCTCGACGAGGCGACCGCGGCCCTCGACCTCGCCACGGAAGCGCAGGTCAACCAGGCCACCGACCGCATCGCGGGCAAGCGCACCACCCTGGTCGTCGCCCACCGCCTCACCACGGCGGCCCGCGCGGACCGCGTGATCCTGATGGACCACGGCCGGGTCGCGGAGGACGGCACGCACGAGGAGCTGCTCGCGCTCGACGGGCGGTACGCGACGCTGTGGCGGACGTTCGTGGGCGAGGCGGAGCCGACGGCCGCCTGACCCGGAGAACAAATGGACCGTGGGGCGCAACCAGGCGCCCCACGGTCCGCGTCCGTACATCAGTACGCTGATGCGGAAGTGTCGGGAGGGAACCTGGTGAGCAGTGGTCGAATACGGCGGAGCCTCGCGCTCGGCGCCGTCGTCCTTGCGGCTGCCGTCCTGCTCGGTGTCGCGGGCGCGGGTGCCGCGCAGGCACAGGCGTCGGCCGGGCGCTGCGCCGGGCACAAGGTGCGCACCCTCTCCTTCAGCACCGGCAAGGTCGTCGTCTACAAGAGCCGCGGCTACGTCTGCGCCGTCACCGTCGCCAAGCGCCCCGGCGCCCGCAAGACGATGTCCGTGAGCGTCCAGGCCCGGGGCAACCGCCCGGCCAGGGACAAGGGCCGCTACACGCATCACGCGGGGCCGGTGACGGTGCACGCGGGACAGCGCTGCGTGTGGGTGAAGGGCAGGGTCGGCGGGGGTAGCACCAGCTCGGGCTGGATCCTGTGCTGACGGCTCACTGATCGCATGGTGCACGTTGTGCACCCCTTTGTGACGTACTGCGTCCGGACGTGACGCAAGAGCCCCTAGTGGTGAGCGAGTTGCTCCGATAAGTTCCGGCGGACGCAATCGCGAACTTAGGGGAGAGTGCATGCGCAAGGCGCTCAGATGGCTGCTGTCGCTCGTGGTGCTGATAGGCATCGGCACCGCGGGCACAGTGAGTGCGGCAGGGGCGGCCACCGCCGCGAAGCCGCAGGCCACCGACATCAAGGACCGGCTCCTGGCGATCCCGGGCATGAGCCTGATCGAGGAGAAGCCGTACACCGGCTACCGCTACTTCGTCCTCAACTACACCCAGCCGATCGACCACCGGCACCCCTCCAAGGGCACCTTCAAGCAGCGCCTTACGGTCCTGCACAAGGACACCGCCCGCCCCACGGCCTTCTTCACCAGCGGCTACAACGTCTCGACGAACCCCAGCCGCAGCGAGCCGACGCGGATCATCGACGGCAACCAGGTCTCCATGGAGTACCGCTTCTTCACGCCGTCCCGCCCCGAGCCCGCCGACTGGTCCAAGCTCGACATCTGGCAGGCCGCGAGCGACCAGCACCGCATCTTCAAGGCCCTCAAGCCCGTCTACGACAAGAAGTGGGTGGCGACCGGCGGCTCGAAGGGCGGCATGACCGCCACGTACTACGAGCGCTTCTACCCGCGTGACATGGACGGCGTCGTCGCGTACGTCGCCCCGAACGACGTCGTGAACAAGGAGGACTCGCGCTACGACGAGTTCTTCGAGACGGTCGGCACCAAGGAGTGCCGCGCCGCGCTGGAGGCCGTGCAGCGCGAGGCGCTCGTGCGCCGCGAGCCGCTGGAGAAGAAGTACGCGGAGTTCGCCGAGGCCGGCAACTACACCTTCAAGACCGTCGGCAACCTGGACAAGGCCTACGAGGCCGTCGTCCTCGACCTGGTGTGGGGCTTCTGGCAGTACCAGCCGGAGTCCGCGTGCGCGGACGTCCCCGACGCCAAGTCCGCCTCCGACCAGGCGATCTTCGACTACGTCGACCAGGTGGGCGGCTGGACCTCCTACACGGACCAGGGCCTGACCCCGTACACGCCGTACTACTACCAGGCCGGTACGCAGCTCGGCTCGCCCGACATCAAGCAGCCCTGGCTCGGCGACCTGAGCCGTTACGGCTACCAGCCGCCGCGGAACTTCGTGCCGCGTGAGATCCCGATGAAGTTCCAGTCGGGCGCCATGAAGGACGTGGACCGCTGGGTGCGGCACAACGCGCAGCGGATGATGTACGTCTACGGCGAGAACGACCCGTGGGGCGCCGAGCCGTTCCGTCCCGCCAGGGGCGCGAAGCACGACTCCCACGTCTTCACCGCGCCGGGCGCCAACCACGGGGCGAACGTGGCCGGGCTCGTCGCGGCGGACAAGGCGAAGGCGACGGAGCGGATCCAGGCCTGGGCCGGGGTCTCCTCTTCGGCTACGCCGAAGCCGCTGGCTCCGTACGACGCGAAGCTCGACCGCAAGGAAGAGCAGAAGCAGCTGACCCTGCGCCCGTAGGGACCGAAATTTTCCCCAACCCCACCCCTTCCCAAAAACCCGCTCGGCGCGGGGGCCTTGGTGGCCGTCGATCACCGGCTTCGCCGAGTTCGTCCTCAAACGCCGGACGGGCTGAGATTTCCCCGGCCGGGGAAATCTTTCAGCCGTCCGGCGTTTGAGGACCGGGGGCTGGGGCGGAGCCCCAGCTTCGGGAAGGGGCGGGATTGGGGAAAGAAACCCCGCTCACACCCGCACCGCACACCCCACCGGCTTCCCACCCTCCAGTGACACATAGAGCTGCGTGGCGGCCGGACACGCGTCACGTGACGGGACCGCTGAAATCACCCGGTACTCAGGGGCTTTCGCGCCCGACCCGTCACACGCCGTCTCGCGGACCTCCCCCTCGCCCGCCCCATAAACACAGTCCCCGACAACAGTCCGAGGACCACCCCCGCCCCCGGGATCCCCGGGATGCGGCAGCTCCAGGTTCCGCATGCAGGCGTACCCCCGCGGCACCTCGCCGTTCCCGTCCTCGTCCACCGTGGGGCGGTTCTCGCTGATGTGGAGGACGAAGTCCGTGCGGGCGGGGCACGAAGGGCCCTCGGCGACCTCGGCGTCATGACGGGCGATGACCCGCGCCGCCGCCCGCTCACTCGTGCAGGACACCTCCGTGAAGGTCTCGCGCCCCCGCGAACTGCACTCGTCCACCGCGAGGAAGACCGCTCCGTGCCCGGAAGGCGCCGCCGATGACGGTCGCCGGCCGGACGCGTCCGACCCCGGGTCCGAGGAGTTCTGGCAGCCGGCCGCACCGACGCACGCGACCAGAAGCAACACCCCCGCACACCGCCGCCCAAGCATGACAAGCACGACAAGCATGGCGAACCCCCGATATGTGCACCCAGCGTGGCCCGCGGGGGCGGGCGCACGCCAGGTGCGCGGGGTGCTTTGGGCCAGGTGGAGGTGGCGCGCCGCAGGCCCGGCGTACGGGTCAGTACGTCAGGCCGTGCCCGACCGGGTACAGCACCTGCGCCGGGTCATCCGCACGCTGAACCGGCACGGGAAGCTTCCCGCGTGGCTCGGCGCGCCCCGCGATCACCCGTACCGCGGCGCGCAGTTCGACGTCCGTCCAGCAGTACGCGGCAAGGGACGCGCTCACGCCCCCGAGCCGCGCCACGTCGTACGGATTGCGGATCGCGAGCGCGACGACCGGGACGCCCGTCGCCACCAGCGCCTCCACCAGGGCGATCTGAGCGCTGCCCGCCCCCACGTTGTACGTGCCCACGAGTACCGCGTCCTTGCCCGCGGCCGCCGCCACCGCCTCGGCGATCTTGGCGGCGGAGGGGGCGGTGCCCGTCGGCAGTACCGTCGGCGTGAAGCCGAGGTCCGTCAGCTCGCGCCCGATGACGGTCGTCGGCGGCCCCGTCGTCCCCGACGGCGACGCCGGATCGGCGCCCACGACGAGCACGTTCCGCTGCGTGCGCCGCGAGAGCGGAAGCACCCCGTCCGCGTTGATCAGCAGCGTCGTCGTCTCCTCCGCGATCCGGTCGGCGGCGGCGAGATGCGCGCGCGTGCCGACGGCCCGGTCGACGCCGCGCGCGGTGACGTACGGATCGGAGAAGAGGTCCAGCTTCGCCTTGAGGCGCAGGATCCGCAGGATCGATTCGTCGAGCCGTGCCTCTGTCAACTCGCCGTCCCGTACGGCCTGGAGCACCGCGTTCCAGGCGATCTCCGGCTTCGGCGGGTTCAGGAGCTGGTCGACGCCCGCCTTCAGCGCGAGCACCGGCACGCGGTCGTCGCCGTACTTGGTGCGCACACCCTGCATGCCGAGCGAGTCCGTCACCACGACCCCGTCGTAGCCCAGTTCCTCGCGCAGGATGCCGGTGAGGATGGGGCGGGAGAGCGTGGCCGGGTCCTCCGCCGGGTCGAGGGCCGGGACCACGATGTGCGCCGTCATGATCGAGTCGATGCCCGCGGCCACCGCCGCCCGGAACGGCGGGGCGTCCAGGGTCTCCCACTGCTCGCGCGTGTGGTGGATGTACGGCAGCTTGGAGTGGCTGTCGTCCTTGGTGTCGCCGTGCCCGGGGAAGTGCTTGGACGTCGAGGCGATGTCCGCGCCCTGGTGGCCCTTGACCTGCGCGGCGACCAGCTCGGCGACCGCTTCGGGGTCCGAGCCGAAGGACCGTACGCCGATGACGGGGTTGGCGGGGTTGACGTTCACGTCGGCCACCGGGGCGTAGTTCTGCCGGATGCCGAGCGCGCGCAGCTCGGTGCCCGCGATGCGGGCCGCCTTGCGGGCGGCGGAGCGTGAGCCGCTGGCGCCCAGGGCCATCGCGCCGGGCAGGAGCGTGGCGGGGATGCCGACGCGGGCGACGGCCCCGTGCTCCTGGTCGGTGGAGATGAGCAGCGGGATGCGGGCGGTGGGGGACTGTTCCGGGGCGTCCGGGGTGAGGGCGGCGCGCTGGATGCCGTTCGAGAGGTCGGCGATCTGGAGCGGGGCGCGGGTGTTGTGGGCCCAGCCGAAGTAGATGATGCCGCCGAGGTGGTACTTGGCGACCGCCTCCGCGGCGGTGCGCACGCCGAGCTCCTTGAGGTTGGCGTCGATGTCGGCCTGGTCGGGCTCGGTGGCGGAGTGGCCGTACACATGCATCACGAAGAGCTGGCCGACCTTCTCCTCGAGGCTCATGCGGGAGATGAGCTCCCGCAGCTTCCGGTCACGGCCGCGGTCGCCGCTCCCGGCCGCGTGGGCGGCGGAGGGTGCGGCCAGGGCCGTCGCCGCGACGGCCGTGGCCGTGAGCAGGGTGCGTCTGGAGGCGTTGCGGTGGGTCATGTGCGCTCCTTCGGGGACGTCCTTCGGGGACGGATGCCGGACCGTAGCCGGGCTGGGGAAACCGGCTGAAGGAAACTTTCCGAGTTCACGGATATCCCGAAGATTTCTGCCGGTCAAGGGAATCGGCAGCCACTGTGGAGGAGAGGGGCCGTCACCGGCGCTGGTGGAGGGGGGCGCACCGGTGACGGCATGCTGCCGGCCACGGGCGGCAGAGAGGGTGGTCAGCGTTCGCAGCCAGCAGCGATGCCGACACCGCCTCGCGGAGACTCACCCGGCAGCACGGCGGTTTGACGGAGGGCGGTCCGAGCGGGTTCCCCCGCGGCGGGCGTTTTCCGGAAAGTGGTGCTCAGGGGAATCCTGAGGCTCAGGAGGCCGCCTTCCTTCCGGGCGCCGCCTCGGCCCAGTGGCTCTGCAGCGTCCGTACCGTCTCCGCGATCGAGGGGCGCCGCGACGCCCCGGTCCGCCACAGCGCGTACAGCCGCCGCACCGGCAGCGGATCGAGCCGCACGGTGACCGCGCCGTCCGGGACAGGACCCCGGCCCAGACGCGGGATGAGCGCGATGCCGAGCCCTGCCGCGACCAGGGCGACCAGGGTGGGGTTCTCCTCCGCCGTGTGCGCGATGTCCGGCTCGCAGCCCGCCTCGCGCAGCGTGCGCACCAGCCACTCGTGGCAGACGAGCCCCGGCGGCTGGGTGATCCACCGCTCGCCCTTGAGGCCTTCGCGGCGTACGGAGACCTGTTCCGCGAGGGGGTGCGCGGCGGGCACCACGAGATCGCAGAAGTCGTCCCCGATGACGGCCTGTTCGACGCCGGGCGGCGTCGGCAGCGGCGCGATGTCCCAGTCGTGCACGACCGCCATGTCCACCGCGCCCTTGGCCACCAGGTCGATGGAGAGATGCGGGTCGATCTCCGACATGCGGGCGTCGAGCGCGGGGTGCCGCCGGGCCAGGTCCGCGAGGACGCCGGGCAGCAGTCCGCGCGCCGCGGAGGGGAACGCGGCGACGGTCAGCCGCCCCGCGGGCAGCCCGCGCCGCTCCTCCAGCTCGGTCTCCGCGCGCTCCACGATCGCCATCAACTCCTGCGCGGTGGAGGCAAGATGGCGCGCCTCCTCGGTGAGGGCCACGCCCCTGCCCTGGCGTTCGAGGAGGGTGGTGCGGGTCTCGCGCTCCAGCTTGGCGATCTGCTGGGACACGGCGGAGGGGGTGTAGCCGAGTGCGGTGGCGGCGGCGCCGACGGTGCCGTGCACGGAGACGGCGTGCAGGGCGCGGAGCCGGGCGAGATCGAGCACGGGTGGCCCTTCCCATGGGGCGGCGACGTCCGTCGGCGCCGTCGGTTTGCTTGGCGTTGCTTCTTGGCGGTGCAGGCGTCGGGGACGGTGTCAGCCCTGACGGTTCAGGAGGCGTGACAGGAAGTCCCGCCCCTGGCCCAGGAGTTCGGGAAGGGGCTTCGCCTCCTCGTACCACCGCTTCTCGTACTCCCAGCACAGCCAGCCGTCCCGGTGTTCCCCGCCGAGCAGCACGTCGACGCACTCGGCGAGCGGCAGGACGCCCTCGCCGAGACCCAGCGGCGTCGTGTCGTCGGCGGACGCGATGTCCTTCACCTGGACGTAGCCGAGGTACGGGGAGAGCGCCGCGTGGCTGTCGGCGGGGGACTCGCCGCCGAGCCAGGTGTGCATCACGTCCCACAGGGCGCCCGCGTTCCGGTGGCCGACCGCGCCGAGCACGCGCGTCGCCGCGGCGCCGGTGCGGTGCGAGTCGTGGGTCTCCAGAAGGATGCGTACGCCGAAGTCCGCGGCGGACTCCGCTGCCGTGCCGAGCCGTCGTGCGGCCGTCGCGTCGGCCTCGTCCGCGCTCTGCTCGGTGCCGCCGCCGGGGAAGACGCGGACGAAGGGGGCGCCCAGGTCGCGGGCGAGGGCGAGCAGGGAACGTATCTCTTCGAGCACGGGCCCGTCGTCACCCGGCTCGGCCACGCGCGCGTACCCGGAGACGCCGAGGATCTCGATGCCCGCGGCCTTGAACCGCGCGGCCACGTCGGCCCGTTCGGCGAGATCGATCCCCGGGTGGACCGGCTCCTCGGGATGCGCGCGCAGCTCGATGCCGTGATAGCCGTGGGTGGTGGCGAGGTTCAGCACGTCGGCGAGGGGGAGCCCGGGCACACCGAGGGTGGAGAAGGCGAGTTTCATGGGGCAGACCCTAGGTGCAGTTGCCAGTCCTGCCCCACGAGGTCGACGCCGAAGGAGCGGTGCGGCTTCTCGTCGACGAGGACGAAACCGTGCTTCTGGTAGATGGAGCGGGCGGCGCCGAGGATGTCATTGGTCCACAGGACCATCTCGCGATAGCCGACGCCACGCGCGAACTCGACGCAGGCGCAGACCAGTTGGTCCCCGATGCCGTGCCCCCGCGCGTCGGGCTCGACGAGCAGGAGCCGCAGCCGTGCGGTCCCCGGCGCGTCGTCGCGCACGCACATCACACAGCCCACGGGCCGCCCGTCGAGCTCGGCGATCCACGTCCGCTCCAGATGCGGGTCGTGATCCTCGGCGTAGTCGGCGATGATCCGGGCGACCAGGCCCTCGTAGTCGGTGTTGAAGCCGTACTCCGCCGCGTACAGGGCCGCGTTGCGCTGCACGATCCACCCGAGGTCACCGGCCCCGGGCTCGCGCAAGAAAGGGCGCGAGGGCTCCTTCCCCTCGCGGTCGGCCAGGATCTCCCGGACGGTGCGCAGGGCGTCCGCGAGGCGGGGCCGCTCACGGGCCGGGACGGTGGACAGCAGTGACCCCATGGCCTCGTTGGACCGCTCGTCCAGCAGCCCCGCGGTCTCGCGCCCCCGCTGGGTGAGCGTGATGCGCTGGCGCCGCGGATCGCGCTCGGAGGGAGCACGCTCGATGAGCCCCGCCTTCTCGAACTTGCCGAGCAGACGGCTCAAGTACCCTGCGTCGAGGGTGAGTTCAGCGCGCAGGTCGGCGGCGTCGGGGTGGGACGAGTGGGCGATCTCGTAGAGGACCCGGGACTCGGTGAGGGTGTACGGGACGTACAGCTGACGGCTGTAGTCGAGGGCGCCGATGAGGTTCGTGTAGAAGCGGTTGAAGGCGCGGATCTCCTGGATCGGCGTCTCGGAGGCGTGCGACATGACGGTTTCCTCCCGGGGCGGCCACGCGAGCCACCCTTGACTGAGTCAACGGTACGCCGCGCCGTCCAAGACCGCCATGCCTTGGGCCTCACCGACGTGGCGGCGCCGTGGACCCCCGCACCATCAGCTCCGCCCCGATCGTCGCCACGCCTCCGGGCGGCGCCTCCTCCGCACCCGTGGCCAGGCGGCCCGCTCGGGCGCCCGCCTCGTGCAGGGGCAGGCGTACGGTCGTCAGGGCGGGTACGGCGTCGATCGAGAAGGGCAGGTCGTCGAAGCCGGCCACCGAGATGTCCTCGGGGATGCGCAGGCCCTGGTCGCGCAGGGCGGCCGAGGCGCCGAGGGCGACCGTGTCGTTGGCGGCCACGATGGCCGTCAAGTCCGGGTCGCGGCGCAGGAGTTCGAGGGTCGCCTCGTAGCCGGACCGGCGGGTGTAGGGGCCGTGGACCGTGAGCTCGTCCGGGTCGCCCTTGGCTGCGCCCGACGCCGCCAGCGCCTCCCGGTGGCCTTCGAGCCGGTGCCGAGTGGTCGTGCGCTCCATCGGGCCCGCCACGTACCCGATCCTGCGGTGGCCCAGCGTCAGCAGATGCTCCGTGAGCCGCCGCCCGCCGCTGCGGTTGTCGAAGGTGAGCGTGGCCGCCACCGCGCCGGTGTCCTCCAGGGGCGGCCGCCCGCAGAGCACGATCCGGGTGCCCGCGTCCGCGAGGCGTGCCAGCTTCGCGGACATCGCGGCGGCATGCGCTGGGTCCTCCAGGGCGCCGCCGGTCAGGATGACGGCGGCGGCGCGCTGGCGCTGCAGCAGCGTCAGATAGGTCAGCTCGCGCTCCGGTGAGCCCCCGGTGTTGCAGACCACGGCCATCCGCTCGCCGCCGGCGCGCCCGCCGGGGCCGCCGATCTCGGACTGGACGGCGCCCGCCATGATCCCGAAGAAGGGGTCGGCGATGTCGTTCACCAGGATGCCGACCAGGTCGGACGTGGCCGCGGCGAGCGAACTCGCGGGGCCGTTGAGGACGTAGTCGAGATCGTTCACGGCCCGCAGGACGCGCTCCCGGGTAGCCGCGGCCACGGGGTAGTTGCCGTTCAGCACGCGGGAGACGGTCGCGGGGGAGACCTGGGCGCGGGCCGCCACATCGGCCAGGGTCACGGTCATCTCGTCGTCCTCCGGTCACGGCTCTGGTCCGAAGCCCTTGTCCGAACCTTGTGCGGCAGGCTAGCTTCTTCTCGTATAGAAAGCGCTTGCTATACGCTTACCTGCGTACGGAGGGACCCCCTGTGACTCGCAAGACGGTGCGCATCGCCATGAACGGTGTGACGGGACGGATGGGCTACCGCCAGCACCTCGTCCGCTCGCTGCTTGCCCTGCGCGAGCAGGGCGGACTCGCCCTCGGAGATGCCGACAACACGGTGCTGTGGCCCGAGCCGGTCCTGGTCGGCCGCAGGGAACACGCCCTGCGGGAGATCGCCGAGCGCCACGGACTTGACGCCGAGAAGGCCGTCTCGACCGACCTGGACGCGGTCCTGGCCGACCCCACCATCGACATCTACTTCGACGCGCAGGTCACCTCCGCGCGCGAGGAGGCCATCAAGAAGGCCATCGCCGCGGGCAAGCACGTCTACACCGAGAAGCCGTCCGCGACGGGCCTGGCCGGCGCCCTCGAACTGGCCCGCCTCGCCCAGTCCGCCGGCATCAAGCACGGCGTGGTCCAGGACAAGCTCTTTCTGCCGGGACTGCTCAAGCTGAAGCGCCTCATCGAGGGCGGCTTCTTCGGCAAGATCCTGTCCGTCCGGGGCGAGTTCGGCTACTGGGTCTTCGAGGGCGACTGGCAGAGCGCCCAGCGCCCCTCCTGGAACTACCGCGCGGAGGACGGCGGCGGCATCGTCGTCGACATGTTCCCGCACTGGGAGTACGTCCTGCACGAGCTGTTCGGCCGCGTACGCAGCGTCCAGGCGCTCGCCGCGACGCACGTACCGCAGCGCTGGGACGAGCGGGACAAGCCCTACGACGCGACAGCGGACGACGCCGCGTACGGCATCTTCGAGCTCGAAGGCGGCGCGATCGCGCAGATCAACTCCTCCTGGACGGTCCGCGTGAACCGCGACGAACTCGTCGAGTTCCAGGTGGACGGCACGGAGGGCTCGGCGGTCGCGGGCCTGCGCAACTGCCGCGTACAGCACCGGAGCAATACCCCCAAGCCGGTCTGGAACCCGGACCTGCCCGTCACCCACTCGTTCCGCGACCAGTGGCAGGAGGTCCCCGACAACCAGGAGTTCGACAACGGCTTCAAGGCGCAGTGGGAGCTGTTCCTGCGGCACGTGTACGCGGACGCGCCCTACCACTGGGACCTGCACGCGGGCGCGCGCGGCGTACAGCTCGCCGAACTGGGCCTGAAGTCCTCGGCCGAGGGCCGCCGCATCGAGGTGCCGGAGATCGCACAGTGACGCTTCAGCTGCCGCGGCCGGACGGCACGACGTACGCGTACGAGCCGCATCGCACCCCTCTGTCCGCCGACGCAGGCACCTCCCCGCTCACCTCCCGCACGGTCTTCTCGGCGGCCCACGTGGTCGCGGACCCCCGCGCCGACGTGTCCCCGGACTCCCCGGCGGCCGTCGACTGGGACGCGACCCTCGCCTTCCGCCGCCACCTGTGGGCGCAGGGCCTGGGCGTGGCCGAGGCGATGGACACGGCGCAGCGGGGGATGGGCCTCGACTGGAAGGGCGCGGCGGAACTGATCACGCGTTCCGCCGCGGAGGCGAAGTCGGTGGGCGGCGCGATCGCCTGCGGCGCGGGCACGGACCAACTGGCCGGCCCCGCGGACCTCCTGACGGTCCGCGGGGCCTACGAGGAACAGCTGACCCTGGTCGAGTCGAGCGGCGCCCAGGTGATCCTGATGGCGTCCCGGGCGCTCGCGGCGGTCGCGAAGTCGCCGGACGACTACCTGGAGACGTACGGCCACCTCCTGCGCCAGGCGAGCGAGCCGGTGATCCTGCACTGGCTCGGCCCGATGTTCGACCCGGCGCTCACCGGCTACTGGGGCAGCGAGGACCTGGACGCGGCGACCGAGACCTTCCTGGAGGTCATCGCCGCGCACCCCGACAAGGTCGACGGCATCAAGATCTCCCTGCTCGACCCGGGGCGGGAGATCGCCCTGCGCCGCCGCCTCCCCGACGGCGTCCGCTGCTACACGGGCGACGATTTCAACTACCCCGAGCTGATCGCGGGCGACGACCGGGGCTTCAGCCACGCCCTGCTCGGCATCTTCGACCCGCTGGCGCCGCTGGCCGCGCGGGCGGTGCGTCTGCTGGACACCGGTGACACGAAGGGGTTCCGCGCCTGTCTCGACCCGACGGTCGAGCTGTCCCGCCATCTCTTCCAGGCCCCCACCCGCTTCTACAAGACGGGGGTGGTCTTCCTGGCGTGGCTGGCGGGCCACCAGAGCCACTTCACGATGGTGGGCGGCCTCCAGTCGGCACGATCGCTGCCGCACCTGACCCGCGCCTACGAACTGGCGGACGGGCTCGGCCTGTTCCCGGACCCGGCTCTGGCCGAGTCCCGCATGAAGTCCCTGCTCACCACGTACGGAGTCCAGCAATGAGCGTGTTCGGGAGCGGGGACCTGGCGCGGTTCTCCGTCAACCAGATGACCGTCAAGCAACTGTCCCTGCCGGAACTGGCCGAGGCCTGCACCGACTTGGGCGTCCCCGGGGTCGGGCTGTGGCGGGAGCCGGTCCAGGCATACGGCCTGGAGGCGACCGCCAAGCTGATGCGTGACGCGGGCCTGACGGTGACCACGCTCTGCCGCGGCGGATTCCTGACGGCCGTCGAACCGCACGCGCGCGTGGCGGCCGTCGACGACAACAAGGCGGCAATCGACGAGGCCGCCGCCCTCGGCACGGACACGCTGGTCCTGGTCTCCGGCGGCCTGCCCGCCGGCGGCAAGGACCTGCACGGGGCGCGCTCGCGGATCGCCGATGCGCTGGCGGAACTGGCTCCGTACGCGGCTGCGCGGGGTGTCCGCCTGGCCATCGAGCCCCTGCACCCCATGTTCGCGTCGGACCGCTGCGTGGTCTCCACGCTGTCCCAGGCGCTGGACCTGGCGGAGCGGTTCCCGGCTGCGCAGGTCGGGGTCTGCGTCGACACGTATCACGTGTGGTGGGACGACACGGCTCCCGCGCAGATCGACCGCGCGGGGCGGGGCGGGCGCCTGCACGCGTTCCAACTGGCGGACTGGGTGACGCCGTTGCCGGAGGGCGTCCTGAACGGGCGTGGCCAGCTGGGGCAGGGTTCGGTCGACCTGCGGTTGTGGCGCGCGCTGGTGGAGAAGGCGGGCTACGAGGGTCCCATCGAGGTGGAGCTCTTCAACGACACCCTGTGGTCACGCCCGGGCAAGGAACTCCTGGCGGAGACGGCCACGGCCTACACCGAGCACGCCTGCTGACGTCCCGCCCGATGCCGGTGGCCCCGGCCTCACGGGGCTACCGCTTCTTGCCGCCCAGGATCTGGTTCAGGAGGTCGCCGATGCCGCCGCCTCCGGGGGAGCCCGTGGCGCCCGGCTTCGACGACGTCCGGGCCCGCTTCGTCAGGACCGTCAGGAGCACCGGGATCAGGAGTTCGATCACCCGGGTCACGGAAGCCGCGGGCAGCCCCGTCTTCTTCGCCACCGCGGTCGCCACCGGACGGCTCATCTTCGCCAGTACACCGGACAGCATCCCGCCCGCCGCGAGACCGCCGAACCCGCCGAACCCGGCGATCCCCTGCAAAGGAGGTTCGGCGGGCGCCGTCTCCGTCTCGGTGAGCGCCTGCTCGACCTCGGCCGCCTCCGCGGGGTCCTCCGCCTTCTCCTGAAGGTTCCCCGAGAGCGCGGTCACCGTGGTGCCCACCACGTCCTGCGCCCCCGCGGCGTCCGTACCGAGGAGCCCCGCGATCTCCTGGAGCCTGTCGTCGCCGAGTTCGTCGAGGACGTCCTTCTCCAGCGAGGTCTCGGGCGCGGGGTTTTCGGGAGATTCTTCGCTCATGCGTTAAAAGTTACGTCTGCACGACTTCGTCGGCACCCCGAAAATTCTTCGCCTTGCCCGTGCAACCCTTCCCGCCCGACGCGGGTCGTACTTTGCGTCGGGACTTCCGTGGGGGGAGATCTGGGGGGATCAGCGGAGTTCCGGCAGGGGAGGGGAGACCCGAGGGGGCCCGGTCGAAAGACCGGGCCCCCTCGAAGTTGTCCACAGCTCGAAGTTGTCCACAGACTTCCCGCGCTGTCGGCGCCGGGCGATAGCGTCGGCCCATGTCGAGTCCAGCCAGAGCAGCGGCCGCTTCGGCGGTGGTCGAGGGGGTCCTGGAGCGGATCACCTACGCGAACGAGGAGAACGGGTACACGGTCGCCCGCGTGGACACCGGCCGCGGCGGCGGCGACCTCCTCACCGTCGTGGGCGCACTGCTCGGCGCCCAGGTCGGAGAGTCCCTGCGCATGGAGGGCCGCTGGGGCTCCCACGCCCAGTACGGCAAGCAGTTCACGGTGGAGAACTACACCACCATCCTCCCCGCCACCATCCAGGGCATCCGTCGCTACCTGGGCTCGGGCCTCATCAAGGGCATCGGCCCCGTCATGGCCGACCGCATCACCACCCACTTCGGCGTGGACACCCTCGACATCATCGAGCAGGAGCCGAAGCGCCTCGTCGAGGTCCCGGGCCTCGGCCCCAAACGGACCAAGATGATCGCGGCGGCCTGGGAGGAACAGAAGGCCATCAAGGAAGTCATGGTCTTCCTGCAGGGCGTGGGCGTCTCCACGTCCATCGCCGTCCGCATCTACAAGAAGTACGCGGACGCCTCCATCTCCATGGTGCGGAACGAGCCCTACCGCCTTGCCGCCGACGTCTGGGGCATCGGCTTCCTCACCGCGGACCGCATCGCCCAGTCCGTCGGCATCCCGCACGACAGCCCGGAACGGGTCAAGGCGGGCCTTCAGTACGCCCTCTCCCAGTCCACCGACCAGGGCAACTGCTTCCTCCCGGAGGAGCGCCTCATCGCCGACGCGGTGAAGCTGCTCCAGGTGGACACGGGCCTGGTCATCGAGTGCCTGGCGGAGCTGGCGAAGGAAGAGGAGGGCGTCGTACGCGAACGGGTCCCCGGCCCCGAGGGCGAAGGCGACGTCACAGCCGTCTACCTGGTCCCCTTCCACCGCGCGGAACTCTCCCTCTCCGCCCAGCTCCTGCGCCTCCTGAGGGCTCCGGAGGACCGCATGGCGGCTTTCCGGGACGTGGCCTGGGACAAGGCCCTGTCCTGGCTCGCCACCCGTACGGGCGCCGACCTCGCCCCCGGGCAGCAGGAGGCGGTCAAACTCGCGCTGACGCAGAAGGTGGCCGTCCTCACCGGAGGCCCGGGCTGCGGCAAGTCCTTCACGGTCCGCTCCATCGTGGAGCTGGCCCGCGCCAAGAAGGCCAAGGTCGTCCTCGCCGCCCCCACGGGCCGTGCCGCCAAACGCCTCGCCGAACTCACCGGCGCCGAGGCCTCCACCGTCCACCGCCTCCTGGAGCTGAAGCCGGGAGGAGACGCCGCCTACGACAAGGACCGCCCGCTCGACGCCGACCTCGTCGTGGTCGACGAGGCGTCCATGCTGGACCTGCTCCTGGCCAACAAGCTGGTGAAGGCCGTCGCCCCCGGCGCCCACCTCCTGTTCGTCGGAGACGTGGACCAGCTGCCGAGCGTCGGCGCCGGCGAGGTGCTGCGGGACATGCTCGGCGAGCAGAGCCCCGTCCCCGCGGTCCGGCTCACCCACATCTTCCGCCAGGCCAAGCAGTCCGGCGTCGTCACCAACGCCCACCGCATCAACTCCGGGGTGCCGCCCATCACCCAGGGCCTGAATGACTTCTTCCTCTTCGTGGAGGACGAGACCGAGGACGCGGGCCGGGTCACGGTGGACGTGGCCGCGCGCCGCATCCCGGCGAAATTCGGCCTCGACCCGCGCCGCGACGTCCAGGTGCTCGCGCCCATGCACCGCGGCCCCGCGGGCGCGGGCAACCTGAACGGCCTGCTCCAGCAGGCCATCACCCCCAGCAGACCCGACGTACCGGAGAAGCGTTTCGGTGGCCGGGTGTTCCGCGTCGGCGACAAGGTCACCCAGATCCGCAACAACTACGAGAAGGGGCAGAACGGCGTCTTCAATGGCACCGTCGGAGTAGTCACCTCGCTCGACTCCGACGAGCAGCGGCTCACGGTCCTTACGGACGAGGACGAGGAGATTGCGTACGACTTCGACGAACTGGACGAACTGGCGCACGCGTACGCGGTCACGATCCACCGCTCCCAGGGCAGCGAGTACCCGGCGGTGGTGATCCCCGTGACCACGGGCGCGTGGATGATGCTCCAGCGGAATCTGCTCTACACGGCGGTCACCCGCGCCAAGAAGCTGGTCGTCCTGGTCGGTTCGCGCAAGGCTCTGGGGCAAGCGGTGCGCACGGTCTCCGCGGGCAGGCGCTGTACGGCCCTGGATTTCCGGCTTGCCGGAGGCCGTGGGAAGTTTTGATCGATCAAACGAGTAGGAAAGGTCACAGAGCACTTCCGCAACCGGGGCACAGGGGGGCAGGATGAGTAGGTTGGCGGCACTCAGTGCCGCCAATAGGCCCAATGGTCGACCCCGAGTGCACTCTCCAGGGCCAAATGGGGGATGGTAGAGACAGTCAGGGCACCTCGAAGAAGAGGCACAACGTCGGTGAGGGATGACGTGAGCGACAACTCTGTAGTACTGCGGTACGGCGATGGCGACGAGTACACCTACCCGGTGATCGACTCAACTGTCGGCGACAAGGGCTTCGACATCGGGAAGCTCCGCGCCCAGACCGGTCTGGTGACCCTGGACAGCGGCTATGGCAACACCGCCGCCTATAAATCCGCCATCACCTACCTCGACGGCGAGCAGGGCATCCTCCGGTACCGCGGCTACCCGATCGAGCAGCTGGCCGAGCGCTCCACCTTCACCGAGGTGGCGTACCTGCTGATCAACGGCGAACTGCCGAAGGTCGACGAGCTCGCCAGCTTCAAGAACGACATCACGCAGCACACGCTGCTGCACGAGGACGTCAAGCGGTTCTACGACGGCTTCCCGCGTGACGCCCACCCGATGGCGATGCTGTCGTCCGTGGTCAGCGCGCTGTCGACGTTCTACCAGGACAGCCACAACCCGTTCGACGAGGAACAGCGCGACCTCTCGACGATCCGCCTGCTCGCCAAGCTTCCGACGATCGCGGCGTACGCCTACAAGAAGTCCGTGGGCCACCCGGTCGTCTACCCGCGCAACGACCTCGGCTACGTCGAGAACTTCCTGCGCATGACCTTCTCGGTGCCTGCCGCCGAGTACGACCTGGACCCGGTCGTCGTCTCCGCGCTGGACAAGCTCCTGATCCTGCACGCGGACCACGAGCAGAACTGTTCGACCTCCACCGTGCGTCTGGTGGGCTCGTCGCAGGCCAACATGTTCGCCTCGATCTCCGCCGGCATCTCGGCCCTGTGGGGCCCACTGCACGGTGGCGCCAACCAGTCCGTCCTGGAGATGCTCGAGGGCATCAAGCAGGACGGCGGCGACGTCGACAACTTCATCCGCAAGGTGAAGAACAAGGAAGACGGCGTGAAGCTCATGGGCTTCGGGCACCGCGTCTACAAGAACTTCGACCCCCGGGCGAAGATCATCAAGGCGGCGGCACACGACGTCCTCTCGGCTCTCGGCAAGGACGACGAGCTGCTCGACATCGCGCTCAAGCTCGAAGAGCACGCGCTGGCCGACGACTACTTCGTCGAGCGCAAGCTCTACCCGAACGTGGACTTCTACACGGGTCTCATCTACCGCGCGATGGGCTTCCCGACCGAGATGTTCACCGTTCTCTTCGCGCTGGGCCGCCTGCCGGGCTGGATCGCCCAGTGGCACGAGATGATCAAGGAGCCGGGATCCCGCATCGGGCGCCCGCGCCAGATCTACACCGGCGAGGTGCTCCGGGACTTCGTCCCGGTCGAGGGCCGCTGACCTTCGAGGCCGCCGGGCCAAGCGAAAAGCGCCCCGCCGTCGATCCCCCCACGGGTCGACGGTCGGGGCGCTTTCCTGTTTCCCGGTGCGGATTCCCCCCACGGGATCCGGCCGGGCGTCTGTGGTGGCAGCGCGCCAGTCGTACTGCGATCTGCCGGGACCCGTACTGATCGGGAGGGCCGCTCAAAGCTCCCCGGTGCACGTGTCCCGGCCTACGCATTCCTAGGAACATCCCCCAAGATGTCCCCGATGTCTAGAGACGTCCCCCAAGACGTCCCTGGCATCGTCCTCTTAGACTCACGAGCCCCCCGAATGGTTACGTTGGGATCGCTGTGATCTGCGTCTCCTGCATATGTCCTGTACATGCGCAAGAGGCCCGATATGCCGATCGAGACTCAGGCGTGAGAATGCTGCGACCAAGATGTGAAGAGCTTATGTGAAGTTCCTGAGACGGAGGCTATTGGTGACAACAAAGACCGAGGAAAATGCCATCGCGGCCCCGGCGATCATCGGATTCAGGAGCCCGGCGGCGGCGAGCGGCAGTGCGGCGACGTTGTAACCGAAGGCCCAGAAGAGATTGCCCTTGATCGTGGCGAGGGTCTTACGGGAGAGCCTGATCGCGTCGGCCGCCCCGCGCAAGTCCCCGCGCACCAGCGTCAGGTCACTCGCCTCGATGGCCGCGTCCGTGCCCGTGCCCATCGCGAGGCCCAGATCGGCGGTGGCGAGCGCGGCGGCGTCGTTGACCCCGTCCCCGACCATCGCGACGACCTTGCCCTCGTCCCGCAGCCGCCGCACGACGTCGACCTTGTCCTCGGGCAGCACCTCGGCGTACACGGCGTCCGCCCCGATGCCCACGGACTGCGCCACCGCCAGGGCCACGGCGCGGTTGTCGCCGGTGAGCAGCACCGGCGTCAGACCCAGGGCACGCAGCTCGCGCACCGCGTCGGCGCTGGTGTCCTTGACGGTGTCGGCGACGGTCAGGACACCGCGGGCCACGCCGTCCCAGGCCACCAGGACGGCCGTACGGCCCGCCTCCTCGGCCCGCGCCCTGAGCGAGGCCACCGAGGCGAGTCCCTCGACTCCCGCGTCCGCCAGGAGCCGTTCACGGCCCGCGAGCACCAAGTGCCCTTCCACCGTGCCGCGCACGCCCGACCCCGCGATGTTCTCGAAGCCCTGCACGGCGGGCAGCGCGCCCACCGGGAGCCCCGACTCCGCGGCGGCGCCCGCGGCGACGGCCCGCGCCACGGGGTGCTCGGAGGCGTGCTCCAGGGCCCCCGCGAGCCGCAGCAGCTCCTTCTCCTCGGTGTCCCCGACGGCGTACACGTCCCGCAGGGTCATGCGCCCCGTCGTCACCGTCCCGGTCTTGTCCAGGACGATCGTGTCCACCCGCCGTGTGGACTCCAGGACTTCGGGGCCCTTGATGAGAATGCCGAGCTGCGCGCCCCGCCCCGTGCCGACCATCAGGGCGGTCGGGGTCGCGAGGCCCAGGGCGCACGGGCAGGCGATGATCAGGACGGCGACGGCCGCGGTGAAGGCGGCGGTCACGTCGCCCGTGGCGCCGAGCCAGCCGCCGAGCGTCGCGGTGGCGATCATCAGGACCACCGGCACGAAGATCCCCGCTATCCGGTCGGCCAGGCGCTGCACCTGGGCCTTGCCGGTCTGCGCGTCCTCCACCAGCCTGGCCATCCTGGCCAGTTGGGTGTCGGAGCCGACGCGTGTCGCCTCGACGACGAGCCGCCCCGAGACGTTCGTGGTCGCCCCGGTCACCGCGTCGCCCGCGGCCACGTCCACCGGGACGGACTCGCCGGTCAGCATCGAGACGTCGACCGCGGACGCGCCGTCGACGACGGTGCCGTCGGTCGCGACGGTCTCCCCGGGGCGTACGACGAACCGGTCGCCGACCACGAGACGCGCGACCGGTGTGCGGACCTCCGCGCCGTCGCGCAGTACGGCCGCCTCCTTGGCGCCCAGTTCGAGCAGCGTGCGCAGGGCCGCGCCCGCCTTCCGCTTCGAGCGGGCCTCCAGCCAGCGGCCGAGCAGGATGAACGTGATGACGCCCGCGGCGACCTCCAGATAGAGGGTCGAGGCGGCGTCGGCGCGCGAGACGGTGAACTCGAAACCGTGCCGCATTCCCGGCATTCCCGCGTCGCCGAGGAAGAGCGCCCACAGCGACCAGCCGAACGCGGCGAGCGTGCCCACCGACACCAGCGTGTCCATGGTCGCGGCGCCGTGCCGCAGGTTCGTGAACGCGGCACGGTGGAAGGGGTGTCCGCCCCAGACGACGACCGGCGCGGCCAGTGTCAGCGAGAGCCACTGCCAGTTGTCGAACTGGAGGGACGGGACCATCGCGAGCAGCACGACCGGCAGTGAGAGCAGCGCCGAGCCGATGAGCCGCTGACGCAGGGTGTCCGGCTCGGTGATGTCGGCGGTGGTCTCGGGAGCCTGTGGCTCGGGGGGTGCCGGGACGATCTCCGCCGCGCTGTAGCCGAGCTTCTCGACCGTCGCGATCAGCTGCGCGACCTCGACCCCTTCCGCGTACGAGACCTTCGCCTTCTCGGTGGCGAGGTTGACCGACGCGGTCACGCCCTCCACGCGGTTCAGCTTCTTCTCGATGCGGGCGGAACAGGAGGCGCAGGTCATGCCGCCGACGGCGAGTTCGACTTCGTTCATGGCTCTTTCATGCGGCTGGGGTGAAGCGGCTGCGGGCCCTGCGACGGTGTCACAGGGCCCGGGGTACCCGGCAGGGGGTGGGTCAGGCCTTGCTGACACCGGCGAGTTCGTAGCCCGCCTCGTCGACCGCGGCGCGGACCGAGGCCTCGTCGAGCGGGGCCTCGGAGACCACGGTCACCAGGCCGGTGGAGGCCACCGCCTTGACGGAGCTGACGCCGGCGATCTCCGAGATCTCCTCGCTGACGGCGCCCTCGCAGTGGCCACAGGTCATGCCGGTCACCTCGTACACGGTCGTCACGGCGCCCTGCGGCGTTCCGGCGGCGCCGTCGGAGTGGCAGGAACCGCTGGGGGAGCAGCAGGAGCCGGAGGTCTCGGCCTGCGGGAGCTCGGTCTGGGCGCTCATGTCGTTCTCCTCGATGAGGGTGCGGCGTGTGTGCGTGCCTGTATATGCGTCGTAATGTGCAGGAGTGGTCCCGGTGTTCCCGGAGACCTCCTGACACTCACACTGTATACCCCTAGGGGGTACTCCTCAAGGTCAGTCTCTGCGCCCGCGGTTGCCGGGCCTCGCGGCGACCCAGGCGCGGATGGTGTCCGCGTACCAGAAGGGCTTCCCGGACTCCACGTGGTCGGGCTCGGGGAGCAGGCCGTGCTTGCGGTAGGAGCGCACGGTGTCGGGCTGCACGCGGATGTGTGCGGCGATGTCCTTGTAGGACCAGAGCTTGCGGTCGGTCATCAGTGGCACCTCCCTGCGGTCGCCGCAGGGGCGGCTCGGGAGGAGCCGTCGGGGGAGCTGCGGCGTGACGCTGGCGATCAACTCAGCCTGTTCCCGGAGAACGACGCGGAGTGACCACCGGAGGGCGGCTGTCGACCGGCTGTGACGAGGAGCCCGCGTATACGGGACATGTGTGACAGAAAGAGGTTCTTTGTGACGCGTGTGATGCGAAGCGAACAGGGAGCCGCGAGGGAGCTAGGCGCCGCAGGAACGCAGATACGAGCGGGTGCGGCGGGCGATGGGCAGCGGCTTGTCCGGCGGGCACGGGTACATGTCCTGCTCGACGATCGCGAACAGGTCGACGCCCAGCTTCTGGGCCGCCGCGAGGACCGGCTCGATCGCGGGCACCCCGGTCGGCGGCTCGCACATCACGCCACGGGCCACGGCGGGCCCGAACGGCATCTCCTGCGCGCGCACTTCGGCCAGGACGGCCGGGTCGACCTGCTTGAGGTGCAGATAGCCGATGCGCTCGCCGTACGTCTCGATCAGCTTGACGTTGTCGCCGCCGCAGTAGGCGTAGTGGCCCGTGTCCAGGCAGAGCGAGACGAGGTCGGGGTCGGTCGCGTCGAGGAAGCGGGTGACGTTGGCCTCGTCGTCGATGTGCGTGTCGGCGTGCGGATGGACGACCACGCGCAGGCCGTAGCGCTCGCGCACCTCGTGCGCAAGGCGCTCGGTCTGGAGCGTGAGCTGACGCCACTGCTCCGGGGTGAGCGTGCGGTCCTCCAGGACCACGCCGGTCTTGTCGTCGCGCCAGAACGAGGGGATGACGACGAGGTGTTCGGCGCCCATCGCCTGCGCGAGCGCGGCGTTCTCGGCCACATGCGCCCACGTCTTGTCCCAGACGGCGGGGCCGTGGTGCAGGCCCGTGAAGACCGTCCCGGCCGACACCTTCAGGCCACGTTTTTGGGTCTCTTCGGTCAGCACGGCCGGGTCGCTCGGCAGGTAGCCGTACGGACCGAGCTCGATCCACTCGTACCCGGAGTCCGCCACCTCGTCGAGGAAACGGCTCCAGGGGACCTGACCCGGGTCCTCGGGGAACCACACCCCCCACGAGTCGGGTGCCGAACCGATCCGGATGCGTGACAGCGTCGTCATGTCTTCAAGCTTTCAGGCCGCCGCGGAACGGTGTCAAGGAGTGGTCCGAATGTAAGGACAATGTGTTGACAGGGGTGATGGGGCGGAATAGACCTAGGGGTGGCCTCAAGGGGGCGATGTCGAGAGGGAGTGCAGGGTGACCGATCCGTACGACGTGATCACGATGGGCCGGATCGGGGTGGATCTGTATCCCCTGCAGGCCGGGGTGGCGCTCGCCGACGTCAGCACGTTCGGCAAGTTCCTGGGCGGCTCCGCGTCGAACGTCGCCGTCGCCGCGTCCCGGCTCGGCCGCCGCGTCGCGCTCGTCACCCGCACCGGCCAGGACCCCTTCGGGGACTATCTGCACCGGGAGCTGCGGGAGTTCGGTGTCGACGACCGGTGGGTGAGCGCGGTCGCCGGCCTGCCGACCCCGGTGACCTTCTGCGAGATCTTCCCGCCGGACGACTTTCCGCTCTACTTCTACCGGCAGCCCAAGGCGCCCGACCTGGAGATGTACGAGAAGGAGCTCGACCTGGACGCCATCGCCTCCGCCCGGGTGTTCTGGATGACGGGCACGGGGCTCTGCGCGGAGCCCAGCAGGTCGACGACGCTGGCCGCGCTGCGCCACCGGGCGAAGGCGGGGCTCACCGTCTTCGACCTCGACTGGCGGCCGATGTTCTGGGAGCGGGCCGAGGAGGCGCGGGGCTTCTACGCCCAGGCGCTCGCGCAGGCCACCGTCGCCGTCGGCAACCTCGACGAGGTCGAGATCGCCACGGGCGTGCGGGAACCGGACGCCGCCGCCCGCGCGTTGCTCGACTCCGGCGTCGAACTCGCCGTCGTCAAGCAAGGCCCCGAGGGGGTCCTCGCGATGAACCGCGCGGGTGAGCGCGCACAGGTGCCGCCGCTGCCCGTGACGGTGCTCAACGGCCTCGGCGCCGGGGACGCCTTCGGCGGCGCGCTGTGCCACGGGCTGCTCGCGGGCTGGGAGTTGGAGCGGATCATGCGGTACGCGAACGCGGCGGGGGCGATCGTCGCCTCCCGCCTTGAGTGCTCCTCCGCGATGCCGTTCCCGGACGAGGTCGAGGCGGCCCTTGCGGCGGGAGCCGTTGACGCATGATGGACCTCTCCGAGCTCATCCGGGTCAGGGCCCAGCACCCCGAGGCCATCGCCGAGGCAGCCGCCCGGCGCGTCCGGCGCCCGCTGCTCGGCGACAGCGGGCGGCTCATGATCATCGCCGCCGACCACCCCGCCCGGGGCGCCCTCTCCGTGGGCGGGGACAGGCTGGCCATGGCCCACCGCGGGGACCTGCTCGAACGGCTCTGCCTGGCGCTCTCACGGCCCCGGGTGGACGGCGTGCTCGCCACCGCCGACATCCTCGAAGACCTCCTGCTGCTCGGCGCCCTCGACGGCAAGGTCGTCATGGGGTCGATGAACCGCGGTGGGCTCGCGGGGGCCTCCTTCGAGCTGGACGACCGGTTCACGGGCTACCGGGCCGAGGACATCGACCGGCTCGGGTTCGACGCGGGGAAGCTCCTGCTGCGGGTCGACTACGACGACTCCGGGTCGCTCGACACGCTGCACGCCAGCGCCCGCGCCGTCGACGCCATGGCCGCCCGCAGACTGCCCGTCTTCGTCGAGCCGTTCCTCTGCCGCCGCGCCCCCGAGGGCGGGCCGCCGCGCAACGACCTGAGCGCCGAGGCCGTCACGACGTCCATCGCCATCGCCTCGGGGCTCGCCGGAACATCGGCGTACACCTGGCTGAAGGTCCCGGTGACCGAGAATCCGGACGACATGGCGCGCGTCATGGAGACCTCGACCCTGCCCGCCGTCCTCCTGGGAGGTGACCTCGGTGACGACAGTGACGCCGCGTACGAGAAGTGGCGCGGGGCGCTCCAACTGCCCACCGTGCACGGCCTCGTCGCGGGGCGCACGCTGCTGTACCCGGCGGACGGCGACGTGGCGGGCGCCGTCGACACCGCCGTCGGACTGCTGTAGGAGGGCCACATGACGTACGTACCGAAGGGCAGCGCGGCCGAAGGGCCGTACGCCCTCGAACTCGACCCGAAGCGGTCCGGTCTGGTCTATTCCGCGCTGCGCGTGGTCGACATCGAACCCGGCACCACACACTCCTTCGCCACCGGGGAGAGTGAATGGATCGTGCTCCCGCTGACCGGCGGCTGTACGGTGCACGCAGAAGGCGAGATCATTGAACTGCTGGGCCGGAAGAGCGTGTTCAGCGGAGTGAGCGACTTCGCCTACGTGCCTCGTGACGCCCAGATCCAGATCGCCTCCGGCGCGGGAGGCCGCTTCGCCCTGGCAGGAGCGAAGTGCGAGCGTCGACTCCCCGCCCGCTACGGCTCCGCGCCGGAGGTTTCCGTCGAACACCGCGGCAGCGGCACCTGCGCCCGCGAGGTCCGCAACTTCGCGTCCGCCGACGCCTTCGACTGCGACCGCCTCATCGCCGTCGAGGTGATCACTCCCGGCGGCAACTGGTCCTCGTACCCGCCGCACAAGCACGACGAGCACCGCCCGGGTGTGGAGGCGGAACTCGAAGAGATCTACTACTTCGAGATCGAGCCCGGCGACGCGGGACAAGAAGGCTTCGGCTACCAGCGGGTCTTCCCGTCCCGCCCCGGCGGCACCGACGTCCTGGCCGAGGTCCGGACGGGGGACGCCGTGCTGGTCCCCGACGGCTGGCACGGCCCGTCGATCGCCCAGCCGGGGCACAGCATGTACTACCTGAACGTGATGGCCGGTCCCGGCGAGGAGCGGGAGTGGCGGATCTGCTTCCACCCCGACCACACGGAGGGATACCGATGACAGTGGAGGGAAAGCGATGACCTCGATCAGGCTGACCACCGCGCAGGCCCTGGTCCGCTTCCTGTCCCGGCAGTTCACCGAGCGCGACGGCGAGCGGCAGCGGCTGATCGGCGCCACCTGGGGCATCTTCGGGCACGGGAACGTGGCGGGCATCGGCCAGGCGCTCGTCGAGTACGCCGACGAGATGCCCTTCCACCAGGGCCGCAACGAACAGGCCATGGTGCACGCCGCCGTCGGGTACGCCCGCCAGTCGGGCCGCCTGTCCACGCACGCCGTCACCACTTCCATCGGCCCCGGCGCGACCAACCTCGTGACGGGCGCCGCGCTCGCGGCCATCAACCACCTGCCCGTCCTCCTCCTGCCGGGCGACATCTTCGCGACCCGCCCCGCCGACCCGGTGCTTCAGCAGCTCGAAGTCCCGTACGCGGGCGACGTATCGGTGAACGACTGCCTGCGCCCGGTGTCGAAGTACTTCGACCGCGTGACCCGCCCCGAGGCCCTGATCCCGGCCGCGCTCGCCGCGATGCGCGTCCTGACGGACCCGGCGGACACCGGCGCCGTCACGCTCGCGCTTCCGCAGGACGTCCAGGCGGAGGCGTACGACTGGCCGGAGGAGTTCTTCGCGGAGCGGGTGTGGGGCGTGCGCCGTCAGGCGCCCGATCCGCGCGAACTGGACGTCGCCGCACGGGCCGTGCGCGCGGCGTGGCGCCCGCTGATCGTCGCGGGCGGCGGAGTCCACCACAGCGCGGCCGAGGAGGCGCTGCGGGCCCTCGCGGACGCGACCGGCATCCCCGTCGCCTCCACCCAGGCCGGGAAGGGCTCCCTGCGGTTCGACCACCCCGCGGACGTCGGCGGCATCGGGCACACGGGCACGGCCACGGCCGACGAACTCGCGCGCACCGCGGACCTGGTGATCGGCGTCGGCACCCGCTACAGCGACTTCACCACCGCGTCCGGCACCCTCTTCACCGAGCCCGCCGTGCGCTTCCTGAACCTCAACATCGCCGCGTTCGACGGCCACAAGATGGCGGGCACGCCCCTGATCGCGGACGCGCGCGCCGGCCTGGAGGCGCTGACCGAAGCCCTGGAGGGGTGGCGCGTGCCGCCCGCGTACGTCGGCGAGTACACCGAGGACAAGGCGCGCTGGGAGCATCGCGTCGACGCGGCGTACGCGGCCGACGAACCCGACGTACGGCCCACACAGCTCCAAGTCCTCGGATTGCTGGACAAGTTGGTCACGGACGAGGACGTGCTCATCAACGCGGCGGGCTCGCTCCCCGGAGATCTCCACAAGCTGTGGAGGACGCGCTCACCCCGGCAATACCACGTCGAGTACGGCTACTCCTGCATGGGATACGAGATCCCCGCCTCGATCGGCGTCGCGCTCGCGGCGCCGGGCCGTCCGGTCTGGGCGCTGGTGGGCGACGGGACGTATCTGATGATGCCCACCGAAATCGTCACGGCCGTCCAGGAGAACATTCCGGTCAAGGTCGTGATCCTGCAGAACCACGGGTACGCGTCCATCGGTGGGCTCTCCGAGTCCGTCGGCGCGGAGCGGTTCGGCACGGCCTACCGCTACCGGGAGGCGGACGGGACGTACACCGGCGCACCGCTGCCGGTGGATCTCGCGGCCAACGCGGCCTCGCTCGGGATGCGTGTGATTCGCGCCAAAACAGTGGCTGACCTGCGGGATGCCCTCGCGGACGCGCGGGCGGCCGAGGGTCCCACATGTGTCTACGTGGAGACGGAAACGGCAGACACAGTGTCGCCCCCGCCCCCGGCGCAGGCGTGGTGGGATGTGCCCGTGGCCGAGACCGCGGACCGACCGTCGGCGGTCGAGGCCAGGAAAGAGTACGACCGGCACGTCTCAGCCCGACGCCGCCACCTGTGAGATGTGAGAGTAGGGATGCTTGTCATGACGAAGACCGTCAACCACTGGATCGGTGGCAAGACTGTCGAGGGCGCGTCGGGTACGTACGGCCCGGTGACCGACCCCGCGACCGGCGCCGTCACCACGCAGGTCGCCTTCGCGAACGTGGACGAGGTGGACGCCGCCGTCGCCTCCGCACGCGAGGCGTACGCCACGTGGGGCAAGTCGTCGCTCGCCAAGCGCACCTCGGTCCTCTTCGCCTTCCGCGCGCTCCTGGACGCCAACCGCGACGCGATCGCCGAGCTGATCACCGCGGAGCACGGCAAGGTGCACTCGGACGCGCTCGGTGAGGTCGCCCGCGGCCTGGAGATCGTGGACCTCGCCTGCGGGATCACGGTCCAGCTCAAGGGCGAGCTGTCGACGGAGGTCGCCTCGCGCGTGGACGTCTCGTCCATCCGCCAGCCGCTCGGTGTCGTCGCGGGCATCACGCCGTTCAACTTCCCGGCCATGGTGCCGATGTGGATGTTCCCGCTGGCCATCGCGTGCGGCAACACCTTCGTGCTGAAGCCGTCGGAAAAGGACCCGTCGGCCGCGCTGAAGATCGCGGAGCTGCTGAGCGAGGCCGGTCTCCCGGACGGCGTCTTCAACGTCGTGCACGGCGACAAGGTGGCCGTCGACCGCCTCCTGGAGCACCCGGACGTGGCGGCCGTCTCCTTCGTCGGCTCCACGCCGATCGCCCGCTACATCCACACCACCGCGACCGCCAACGGCAAGCGCGTCCAGGCGCTCGGCGGCGCCAAGAACCACATGCTGGTCCTGCCGGACGCGGACCTCGACGCGGCGGCCGACGCGGCCGTCTCGGCGGCGTACGGCTCGGCGGGCGAGCGCTGCATGGCCATCTCGGCCGTCGTCGCGGTCGGCTCGGTCGGCGACGAACTGGTCGCCAAGATCAAGGAGCGGGCCGAGAAGATCAAGATCGGCCCCGGCAACGACCCGGCGTCGGAGATGGGCCCGCTGATCACCGCCGCCCACCGCGACAAGGTCGCCTCGTACGTCACCGGGGCCGCGGCCGAGGGCTGCGAGGTCGTCCTCGACGGCACAGGCCACACGGTCGAGGGCTTCGAGGACGGCCACTGGATCGGCCTCTCGCTCCTGGACCGCGTGCCGGTGACGGCCGCCGCGTACAAGGACGAGATCTTCGGCCCCGTCCTGTGCGTGCTGCGCGTCGACACGTACGAGGAGGGTGTGGCGCTGATGAACGCCTCGCCCTTCGGCAACGGCACCGCGATCTTCACGCGGGACGGCGGCGCCGCGCGGCGCTTCCAGCTGGAGATCGAGGCGGGCATGGTCGGCGTGAACGTCCCGATCCCGGTGCCGGTCGGCTACCACTCCTTCGGTGGCTGGAAGGACTCCCTGTTCGGAGATCACCACATCTACGGAAATGACGGGACGCACTTCTACACCCGCGGCAAGGTCGTCACGACCCGCTGGCCGGACCCGTCGGACGCGCCGGAGGGCGTGGACCTGGGCTTCCCGCGGAACCACTGAGGGCGGGTTCGGCCGGTCATGAGGGTCCCCCCTGCTCCTTGAGAGCCTGGGGGAGTTTGCGGACATCCGTGCGGGGCACGAGGGCCTGCCGTACCGCATCCGTGGTACGGCTCGCTCGTGTCCTACTCCTCAGGTAGGCAAGCGGGTTCAGACCACCGGCTGCCTCGTATGTCAGCCCTCGCCCGTACGGTTGACACATGGATCTACGACTGCCCAGGCGCAGACTGCTCGCCGCCGCGGCCGCCCTCGCCATCCTGGCGGGGGCCGGCACGTGGACGGCGGCGGCCTCGGACGACGGGCCCGCCGTGCACCGCGAGGATCGCCTCATGGAGATGCCCGGCGTGGACAAAACGGGCGGCGCGAAGATCGACACCTCGTACTTCACCGCGGGCGACCCGGACACGAAGCGCCCCGCCGTCCTCATCGGCCACGGCTTCGGCGGCAGCAAGAACGACCTGCGCGCCCAGGCCGAGGAACTGGCCGAAAAGGGATACGCGGTACTGACCTGGTCGGCCCGCGGCTTCGGCAAGTCCACCGGCAAGATCGGCCTGAACGACCCGAAGGGCGAGGTCGCCGACGCCCGCCGCCTCATCGACTGGCTGGCGAAGCGCCCCGAGGTGCAGCTGGACAAGAAGGGCGACCCCCGCGTCGGCATGACCGGAGCCTCGTACGGGGGCGCGGTCTCCCTGCTGGCCGCCGGGTACGACGACCGGGTGGACGCCATCGCCCCCCAGATCACGTACTGGAATCTGAGCGACGCACTCTTCCCGAACGGCGTCTTCAAGAAGCTCTGGGCCGGGCTCTTCATCAACACCGGCGGCGGCTGCGAGCGCTTCGAGAAGCAGCTGTGCGAGATGTACAACCGCGTCGCGGAGGCCGGGAAGCCGGACGCCGCCGCGCAGAAGCTCCTCGCCGCCCGCAGCCCCGAAGCCGTCGGCGACCGCATCGACGTGCCCGCCCTGCTCTTCCAGGGCCAGTCCGACTCCCTCTTCCCGCTCGGTCAGGCCGACCGCATCTCGCAGGCGATCCGGGGCAACCACGCGCCCGTGTCCGTCGACTGGATCTCGGGCGGCCACGACGGCGGCGACCGCGAGACGGGGCGGGTGGAGACGCGCATCGGCTCGTGGTTCGACCGCTACCTGAAGGACGACAAGGGCGCGGACACCGGCCCCGCCTTCCGCGTCACCCGCACCGGCGGCATCGACTCCACCGACGGCGCGGCGCAACTGCGCGGCGCGAGCGGCGACCGGTACCCCGGCCTGGAGAGCGGGCAGCGCAAGATCGCGCTCAGCGGGCGCGACCCGCAGCGCGTCGAGAACCCCGCGGGCGCCGCGCCGCCCGCCATCTCCGCGCTGCCCGGCGCGGGCGGCGGCGGACTCAACCAGCTCTCCTCGCTCGGCGTCGGCGTCTCCCTCGACTTCCCCGGCCAGCACGCCGCGTTCCAGTCGGCGCCGTTCAAGGACGACCTGCGGATCACCGGCTCACCGAAGGTGCGGGTGCACGTCAAGTCCGACAGCGAGGACGCCGTGCTCTTCGGCAAGGTGTACGACGTCGGGCCCGGCGGCGGCCAGAAGGTGCTGCCCTCGCAGCTGGTCTCGCCGATCCGCGTGGAGGGCGCGAAGGCGGGCAAGGACGTGACCATCACCCTGCCCGCAGTCGACCACGACGTGCAGAAGGGCCACCGTCTGCGCCTCGTCCTCGCCTCGACGGACCTGGGCTACGCCTCCCCGGCGAAGCCCGCCACCTACACGGTGTCCGTGCAGGGCGACCTGTCGGTCCCGACGGCGCCCGGCGTGAAGACGGCGGCGGCCCCGCTGCCCGCCTGGGTGTGGTGGCTCCCCGTGGCCGGAGCGGTCATCGCGGTCCTGCTCCTGATCACCGCAAGGCGCCGCACCTCGGCGCCCGCACCGGACCCGCAGCTCGCCGAAGTCCCCCTGGTCATCACGGACCTGAGCAAGCGGTACGCCAAGTCGACCGACCGTTACGCGGTCCGTGACCTCTCCTTCGCGGTCGAGAAGGGCCAGGTGCTCGGCCTCCTCGGCCCGAACGGCGCGGGCAAGACGACGACCCTGCGCATGCTCATGGGCCTGATCCGGCCCGACGCGGGCGAGATCCGCGTCTTCGGCCAGGCGATCCGGCCCGGCGCCCCGGTCCTCTCCCGGGTCGGCGCGTTCGTCGAGGGCGCGGGCTTCCTGCCGCACCTCTCCGGCCGCGAGAACCTGGAGCTGTACTGGAAGGCCACCGGCCGCCCCGCCGAGGACGCCCGCATGGACGAGGCGCTGGAGATCGCCGGGCTCGGTGACGCGCTGGCCCGCGCGGTGCGCACGTACTCGCAGGGCATGCGGCAGCGGCTCGCCATCGCCCAGGCGATGCTCGGCATGCCGGACCTGCTGATCCTCGACGAACCGACCAACGGCCTCGACCCGCCACAGATCCGCGAGATGCGCGAGGTGATGATCCGGTACGCGCGAGGCGGCCGCACGGTCATCGTCTCCAGCCATCTCCTCGCCGAGGTCGAGCAGTCCTGCACCCACCTGGTGGTCATGGACCGCGGCCGGCTGATCCAGGCGGGCCCGGTCGCCGAGATCGTCGGTTCGGGCGACACGCTCCTGGTGGGCCTCGCGGACGCCGTCTCCGACCCGATGGTCGACAAGGTGGGCGCCCTGCCCGGCGTCGCGTCGGCGGTCCGCGCGGACGGCGGCCTCCTCGTACGCCTGGACGGCACGGAGGCAGGCAGCGCGGCACGGCTGCTGCCCGAACTGGTGCGCCTGGAGCTGCCGGTGGAGTCCATGGGCCCGCACCGCCGCCTCGAGGACGCGTTCCTGACCCTGATCGACGGAGGCACCGCATGAGCGCCACAGCCACCGGGCCCGGCACGGAGCCGGGCATGCATCCGGGCACGGAGCGCGCCACGGCTCCCGGCTACCGCCCCGGCCGCACGCTGCCGCTGCGGGTCGAGGCGATGCGCCAACTGAAGCGGCGCAGGACCTTGGTCATGGCGGGGGTGATGACCCTGCTGCCCTTCGTGCTCGTCGCGGCGTTCGCCATCGCCGGTTCACCGGAGTCCCGAAGCGGCCGGGTGACGCTGATGGACACGGCCACGGCCTCCGGCGGAAACTTCGCGGCGACGTGCCTGTTCGTCTCCGCCGGTTTCCTCCTCGTCATCCCCGTCGCGCTGTTCTGCGGGGACACGGTGGCCTCGGAGGCAAGCTGGTCGTCCCTGCGCTACCTGCTGGCGGCCCCCGTCCCACGGGCCCGCCTCCTGTGGTCGAAGCTGGCCGTCGCGCTCGGCCTCAGCGCTGCGGCCATGGTGCTGCTCCCCTTGATCGCCCTCGCGGTCGGAACGGCGGCCTACGGCTGGGGCCCTCTAGAAATCCCAACTGGCGGCACGATGCCCGCCGGCACGGCCGCGCAGCGCCTGGTGATCGTCGTGGCGTACATCTTTATCTCCCAACTGGTCACGGCCGCGCTCGCGTTCTGGCTCTCCACAAAGACCGACGCGCCCCTGGGCGCGGTGGGCGGCGCGGTCGGCCTGACCATCGTCGGCAACGTCCTGGACGCGGTGACGGCACTGGGCAGCTGGCGCGACTTCCTCCCGGCGCACTGGCAGTTCGCCTGGGCGGACGCGATCCAGCCCAAGATGGAGTGGAGCGGAATGATCCAGGGCTCCGCAGTCTCGGTGGCATACGCACTGGTGCTGTTCGCGCTGGCCTTCAGGGGGTTCGCACGGAAGGACGTGGTGTCGTGAGGGAGGCTTCCAGCGTGTCCGGCACTTGAGGGCTCGTTCCCACGGGTTCTCAGCCCGTCCGGCGTCTGAGGACGAACTCGGCGGAGCCGGTGACCGATGTCGCGCAGGGCCGGGGGCTAGCCGGTCGGGCGTTTGTGGACGAGCTTGGGGGAGCCGGTGACTGGCGTTGCGCAGGGCTGGGGGCTAGCCGGTCGGGCGTTTGTGGACGAGCTTGGGGGGGCCGGTGACTGGCGTTGCGCAGGGCTGGGGGCTAGCCGGTCGGGCGTTTGTGGACGAGCTTGGGGGGCCGGTGACTGGCGTTGCGCAGGGCTGGGGGCTAGCCGGTCGGGCGTTTGTGGACGAGCTTGGGGGAGTCGGTGACTGGCGTCGTGCAGGGCCGGGGGCTAGCCTGTCCGGCGTTTGAGGACGAACGCGGCGGAGCCGGTGACTGACGTCGCGCAAGGCCGGGGGCCAGCCGGTCCGGCGCTTGAGGACGAACTCGGCGGAGCCGGTGATCAGAACCCCCCAAGGCCCAGGGGCCCGTTCCCGCATTGAGACTCTTCCGCAACCCTTTCGAGCGAGCGTTCACGGAGCCCCCCGCGTCACAGTCATGTGAACCGACGACGCGAGGGGGCCGGGATGCGGACCTGGAAAGTACGGCGGGGGCTGCTCGCCGCAGCCGTGGCGGGCGGGCTCGTGCTCACCGGGTGCAACTCCGGCGGGGAGAACACGGACCGGTCCGCCGCCGACAAGAGCGGCAGGGAACGGCGCGGCTCGGCCCCGCTGCCCGCCCCGGGCCCCGCCTCGCCCGGCACCGGCGACGCGGTCACCCCCGGAGAGCAACAGGACGAAAAGGGGCGCGGCTTCACCCCGCGCCCCGACTACCTCTCCACGTTCGCCCTGGACGTGGACACCGCCTCCTACGGCTTCGCCCGCCGCACCCTCGCCGAAGGCCGCCTCCCGGACCCGGCGACCGTGCGCCCCGAGGAGTTCGTCAACAGCTTCCGCCAGGACTATCCGCGCCCCGACGGCGACGGCTTCTCGGTGAGCGTGGACGGCGCCCGCACCGAGGACGACGACTGGTCCCTGATGCGGGTGGGCCTCGCCACCCACGGCGACACGTCGGACGGCGAACGCCCGCCCGCCGCCCTCACCTTCGTGATCGACGTCTCCGGTTCGATGGCGGAGCCCGGCCGCCTCGACCTGGTCAAGGAGTCGCTCGCGATCATGACCGACGAGCTGCGCGACGACGACTCCATCGCGCTCGTCACCTTCAGCGACAGCGCGGAGACCGTACTGCGCATGACCCGCCTCGGCGATCACCGCGGCAAGGTGCACTCGGCGATCAGCGCCATGGAACCCACCCAGTCCACCAACCTGGAGGCAGGCGTCCGCACGGGGTACGACACCGCGGTGGGCGGCCGGCGCGACGGCGCGACCAACCGCGTCGTGCTCCTCTCCGACGCCCTCGCCAACACCGGTGAGACCAGCGCCGACGGCATCCTGGAGCGCATCTCCGACGCCCGCCGCGAACACGGCATCACCCTCTTCGGGGTCGGCGTCGGCAGCGACTACGGCGACGCCCTGATGGAACGCCTCGCCGACAAGGGCGACGGCCACACCACCTACGTGTCCGACACCGAGGAGGCCCGCAAGGTCTTCTGCGAGCAGCTCCCCGCCAACATCGAGCTACGGGCCCGCGACGCGAAGGCACAGGTCGCCTTCGACCCGCGGACGGTCAAACAGTTCCGGCTCATCGGCTACGACAACCGCGCGGTCGCCGACGACGACTTCCGCGACGACAGCGTGGACGGCGGCGAGGTCGGCCCCGGACACACCGTGACCGCGCTGTATGCCGTACGGATGAGGCCGGGCGAGACCGGACACGTGGCGACGGCCAGCGTCCGCTGGCTCGACCCCGACAGCCGTGCCCCGCACGAGGAGTCGAACGAGATCGAGTCCGGGGACATGGAGGGCGGCCTGTGGGACGCCGACCGCGGCCTGCGCACCGCGGCGGTCGCCGCCTACTTCGCGGACGGCCTGCGGCACGGCACCGGCACGACGGCCGACGCCCCCGAGCCCTCTTGGCGGCCGCTGCCCGGCGCGCCCACCTTCGCGGAACTGGCACGAAGCGCCGAGGAGTTGTCGTCGGACGCGGACGGCGACAAACCCCTGCGGGACCTCGCGACCGCCGTCCGCCAGGCGGACCGCCTGAAGGGCGGTTCCGAGCACGGCGGAAGCGGGGGAGAGGACGAGGGCGAGATCACCGACGGCCTCTGACACCAGCGGGGTCCTAGGCCCCTTCTGACGGATCTCTGTGGCGTCGCGACGCCCGGCACGCACCCTCGCCGCACGGCGCAAAGGGACAGGTGGCTCCGCCACATGACCCTTCACACCGCGCGCCGAGCGCACGCACCGAACGCCGCTCCTTCTTCCACAGAGATCCACCAGAAGGGACCTAGCGCCGGCCGCAGAGCTGACGCTCGGCCCGCACCGGGTCGTTGGGGAAGCGGAACGAGGTGCGCTCCCAGACGCCGGTGACATTGCGCAGGAACCTGCCGGGCGTCATCGGGTCCCGCGTCGCCGCCCGCAGCTCGGCCAGCGGACCGCAGTCGAGCGCACGCCGGGCGGCGGCGACACCCGCCGGATCGAGGCCCTCGGGGAGGGGGCCACGGCCACGGTCGGCGAAGATCCACGTGTCCGGCAGCCGCTTGTCGTGACCCACGCGGGCGTCGAGGCGCTCGGAGTGCGCGGCCAGCGGATAGGCGAGCCCGATCGGGTCGAGGGCGGCACCGTCCCGAGGCACCACGGTGCCGTTGAAGCCGAGGGTGCTGTAGACGCCGGTGATCGTGGGGGAGTTGGCGCCGACGGCAGTCCTGGCGAGGAACAGGCCGGGCATGCCCGCACGGTCGGCCTCGCGCACGAGACGGGCGTACGCGACGTTGCTCGGGTAGCCCGCGAAGTCGTGGTGGAGGGGGTGGGCCGCCGCGTTCTGCCGGACGTACACACCGCGCTCGTCCGCGACGCCGCCGGGCCCGATCCGCCCCTCGTACGGAATCCGCAGCCAGCTCGCGCAGGCCACGGCCCAGATCCCGACGCCCACCGTGGCGATGGTCCACGCGCGCGTGCAGGGCACCAGGAAGACCGGCAGGAGCATGAGGAGCAGCCCCGGCAGGAACATCCGGCCGTGCATGAAGTCGCCGCCCACCTTGATGACGTAGACCCAGCAGAGGATTCCCGCGACGACGGGCGCGAGCGCGGGAACGAGGGAAGCGACGTCCCGCCGGACGGCCGTCGCGGGCAGCAGCGCGGCGAGCAGGAACAGCGCGGGCACCCAGAGGAGATAGGGCCCGGCGAAGTCCGCGAGGTAGTCGAAGCCGCGCCCCCACAGGCTCTGCGAGGCCTCCTTGGTCACGCCGGGCAGCGGCATCAGCTGCCCGTAGTACCCGATCCGGAAGATCTCGTACGCGACCGGCAGGACGAGGGCCGCTCCCAGGCCGCCGAGGGCGGTCCGCCGCGCGGGCCGCGCGATCAGCCACTGAGCGCCGAGAAAGACGGCGGACACGAGCGCCAGGTCGGGCCGCACGAGAGGGCCGAGACCCAGGATCACGCACGTCGTGAGCGACTTGGCCCGGGTCACCAGGAGGAGCCAGGCGCCCGCGATCCAGCAGGTGGCGAGCCCGGTCTCCAGGCCCGAGGTCGCGAAGTCCCAGACGGGCGGCAGCGCGAGCAGGACGAGGCAGCCGAGGGGGAGGACCGCCTTGGTCGTGTCGCTCGCGTTGTGTGCGTTCAGCCGCAGCGCCCCGAGCGAGGCGAGCGCGAACCCGGCCGCGGTCAGCAGCAGCCCGCCGTACATCGCGGCCCTGGCGATGTCGAGGCCCGGCAGCCCCGCGAGCACGAGCAGCCACTGCCAGAGAGTGCCGGTGGAGGACTCGGCGCGTTCGCCCGCGTTGAAGACGGGGCCGTTGCCGGCCAGGATCTGCCGGACCGTACGGACGTAGATGTGCCCGTCGTCGGACATCCAGCGCCGCTGGAACCCGGCGAACGCGATGACACAGGCCGGCAGCAGACAGAGGACGCCGCGCCGGAGCCTTCGCCCGGCGTCGCTTCGGCTGTTGATCAGCCCGAGGACGGCGTCGGGCTCACGGAGGGAGAGTTGCGTCGACGTCATGATCTTTTCATCGGCGCCGTCCGGGCGTGGCTTGAGAGCGGGGCTTCCACGACAACCCGAGGCCAAGGCCCCTCAGCGAATCTGCCGCCCCGAGATGGCCCGTGCGATCACCAGACGCTGGATCTCGCTCGTCCCCTCGAAGATCGTGTAGATCTTCGCGTCCCGGTACATCCGCTCCACCGGATGCTCCCTGCTGTATCCCGCGCCCCCCAGCACCTGCACGGCCTTCTCCGTGGCCGCCACGGCCAGCTCACCGGCGCGCAGCTTGGACATCGAGCCCTGCCCCGCGTCGAACGCCTTGTCGTTGCGCGCCATCCACGACGCCTGCCAGATCAGCAGCCGCACGGCCTCGATCTCGGTCCGCAGGTCGGCGAGCGCGAAGGCGATGGACTGGTTCTCGATGATGGGGCGGCCGAAGGCGACCCGGGAGCCCGCGTAGTCGAGGGCGTACTCGTACGCGGCCCGCGCGATGCCCAGCGCCTGCGCGCCCACCGTCGGGCGGCTCACCTCGAAGGTCGCCATGGCGGCCTGGCCGCGGCCCCCGGAACCGGAGGTGGTCCCCTCGCGGGCCCGCGCGAGCCGGGCGTCGAGGCGCTCCTTGCCGCCGAGCAGACAGTGCCCGGGCACGCGTACGTCGTCCAGGAAGACATCCGCGGTGTGCGAGGCCCGCAGCCCCAACTTCTTGATCTTCTTGGCGCCTTCGAGACCGCGTGTGCCGGGCGGCACGATGAAGGCCGCCTGCCCCCGCGAGCCCAGCGACGGATCGACGGAGGCGACCACCACATGGATGTTCGCGATGCCGCCGTTCGTGATCCACGCCTTCTGGCCCGACAGGGTCCACTCGTCGCGTGCCTCGTCGTACGTCGCGCGCGTCCGCATCGCCGAGACGTCCGAGCCCGCGTCGGGCTCGGAGACGCAGAACGCCGCGACCTTGGGGTCGTCCTCGTCGCCGAAGCACTGCGGCACCCACTCGGCGAGCTGGTCGGGCGTGCCCGCGGAGAAGATCCCGGCCACCGCGAGCGACGTGCCGAACAGGGCCATCCCGATGCCCGCGTCGCCCCAGAACAGCTCCTCGTTGGCGATCTGCAGCGAGAGTCCGCTGGGGTCACCGAACAGGTCGGCCAGGGACTCGAATCCGTACAGGCCGATCTTCGCGGCCTCCTGGATGACGGGCCAGGGCGTCTCCTCGCGCTCGTCCCACTCGGCGGCCGCCGGCCGCACCACGTCGGCGGCGAAGCCGTGCACCCAGCCGCGCAGATCCCGTTGTTCCTCGGTCAGTTCGAGCGAGAAGGCCATGGTGTGCTCCCTTCGGGGGTCGGTTCAGACGTACGGGGTCAGGCCTTCGGGATGTCGAAGTAGCGGGTCAGACCGGCGGCGAACGCCACATCGCCCACGATCTTGAGCTTGCGCATCATGAACATCGTCACGGGGCTCGCGTTGCCGGAGACCAGCTTGAGGAACTCGGCGTCGGCCATCACGAGCGTGACGCGCGGTTCGGCGTCCGAGCGGCCCTCGCGGACGGTGCAGGCCCCCTGGGAGATCTCCGTCTCGTACACCGCTTCGTCGACCCCGGTGATCTTCCAGCGGATCAGCGCCTCGACGGTGCCCGCGGCCTCCGGCCTGAACTGCCGGCCCATCCGCCCGAACACCTCCTCCAGGACGCGGGCGCGCAGCTCGGCGTCCTGGGCGATCGCGGTGATCTCCTTGCCGGAAAGCCCCTTCACGATCTTCGCGAACTCCTCGGGGGTGACGCTCGCGAAGTCCAGTCCGGCCAGGCCCTCGGGGCCGCCGATGCCGTCCGCCATGGCGATCTCCTTACTCAAGAGTAAACTTACTAAAGGGTAAGGTAGCCCCGAGTCTGGGAGGCTGCAAGAGTGACGGTCAACGGGAGAACTGAGGGACGACGGAAGCGTGTTCCGCGTCAGGAGCGCGAGCAGCAGATCATCGATGTGGCGGTGACGGTCTTCGCCAAGCGCGGCTATCACGCAGCGTCCGTGGACGAGATCGCCGAACTGGCCGGGATCTCCAAGCCGATGGTCTATCTCTATCTCGACTCCAAGGAGGGGCTTTTCCTCGCCTGCCTGCGGCGCGAGGCCGACCGCCTGGTCGCCGCGTTCCAGGACGCGGCGCGAGCCGGCGGCGAGGCGCCCGAACTGCGCCTGCACGCGGGCCTTTCGGCGTTCTTCGCCTTTGTCGCCGAACACCGCGACAGCTGGGTCGTGCTGCACCGCCAGGCGTCCGAGCTGAGCGAGGCCATCGCGTCCGCCGTCGCCGACGCGCGGCGTGCGGTGATGGCGGAGGTCGCGGGCCTGGTCTGGGACGGCATCGCGCAGAATCCCGGCGGGTCGCAACTGGACGACGAGGACGCCGACTTCGTGGCGCACGCGCTGGTCGGCGCGGCGGACTCGCTCACCGACTGGATGGGCGGCCATCCGGGCCAGTCGCCTGAGGGGGTCACCCTGCGGCTGATGAACATGGTGTGGGTGGGGATGGGGCGGGTGCTTGAGGGGGAGGTGTGGGTGCCGGGGGAGGGGCCCTCGTCGGGTTGAGCGCTCCTGGCGCCTTCGTCCTTGTCAGCCGGGTGCGGGTGGCTCGCTGATTTCTGTGCCGCCCAACCCATTGAACTTTCCCTACGCGTCGGTAAGTTGACCTCCCAGTAAGTACGCACCGCATCACCTCTGCACGACCTCTGCACGTCAGTTGTCACTTGATAGGCACGTCAGTTGGTAGCCGGGAGCCGGGAGTCGTCATGGGCGTACGCAAGGATCTGAAACGGGCGCAACGCCACCGCGGCCTCGCGGAGCGCGCCACGGTGGCGATCGTCCGGGACGAGCACGGCACTGTGCGCGAGGCGCGTACCGCCCCGCTCGCGGCGAAGCCCACCGCGGGCAGCACCGCCGACATCCCCTTCACCAACGCCGCCGAGGCGCCCGGCGCGGTCGTGCTGCGCCGCAAGCAGGGCGACCAGTGGCGTCCGGTCACCGCGGCGGCCTTCGCGCAGGAAGTCACCGTCACGGCGAAGGGGTTGATCGCGGCCGGGCTCCAGCCGGGCGGCCGGGTCGCGCTGATGTCCCGTACGCGCTACGAGTGGGCCGTACTGGACTTCGCGATCTGGGCGGCGGGCGGGCAGACCGTGCCCGTGTACGCCACATCGGCGGCGGAACAGATCGAGTGGATCGTGCGGGACTCCGGCGCGACGCTGCTGATCGCGGAGACGGCGGATAACGTCGCGACGGCCGAGACGGCGGTCGGGGGACTCGCCGAGCCGCCGCGCCTCCTCTGCGTCGACGACGGGGCCCTGCGCGAACTGGCGGACCTGGGCGCGGAGTTGTCGGACGAGGAAGTGACCAAGCGCAGGTCCGCCCTCACCCCGGACTCGATCGCCACCATCTGCTACACGTCCGGCACGACCGGCAAGCCCAAGGGCTGCGTCCTGACCCACGCCAACTTGCACGCCGAGGCCGCGAACACCGTCGACCTGCTGCATCCCATCTTCAAGGAGATCACGGGCCAGGTCGCCTCCACGCTCCTCTTCCTGCCGCTCGCCCACATCCTGGGCCGCACCATCCAGATCGCCTGCATGCTCGCCCGCATCGAACTCGGCCACTGCCCGAGCATCAAGCCGGACGAACTGCGCCCCGAACTGCGCTCGTTCAGGCCGACGTTCGTCGTCGGCGTCCCGTACCTCTTCGAGAAGATCCACGACACGGGGCGCGCGACCGCGGAGAAGATCGGGCGCGGCGCGTCCTTCGACCGGGCCGAGGGGATCGCGGTGCGGTTCGGCGAGGCGTACCTGAACAAGTTCCTCGACGCGGGAAAGGGCGAGGGCCAGGGGAAGGGGAAAGGCACGCGCGCCCCCGGCCCCTCCCTCGGGCTCTACCTCGGCTGGGCGCTGTACGAACTGCTCGTCTACCGCCGCATCCGCAAGGAGGTCGGCGGCAGGCTGCGCTACGCCATCAGCGGCGGCTCGCCCCTCGACCGGCGCCTGAACCTCTTCTTCTACGCCGCCGGAATCATCATCTACGAGGGATACGGCCTGACGGAGACCACCGCCGCCGCGACCATCACGCCGCCGCTCAAGCCCCGCCCCGGCACGGTGGGCCTTCCGGTGCCCGGCACCGCCATACGCATCGCGGACGACGGCGAGGTGCTCATCAAGGGCGGCATCGTCTTCGGGTCGTACTGGAACAACCCGGCGGCGACGGATGCCGTGCTGCGGGACGAGTGGTTCGCCACCGGTGACCTGGGCGCGCTCGACGGCGACGGCTATCTCACGATCACCGGCCGCAAGAAGGACATCATCGTCACGTCCGGGGGCAAGAACGTCTCCCCGGCGATCCTGGAGGACCGGCTCCGCAGCAGGGCGCCGGTCGGGCAGTGCATCGTCGTCGGCGACAACCGTTCGTACGTGGCCGCGCTCATCACGCTGGACCCGGAGGCCGTCGAGCACTGGCTCGCGGTGCGCAAGCGCCCGAAGGACACCCCGCTCGCGGACCTGTGCCGGGACCCGAAGATGATCGCGGAGATCCAGAAGGCCGTGGACTACGCCAACGAGGCGGTGTCGCGGGCGGAGTCGATCCGCAGGTTCTCCCTGGTCGAGGGCGAGTTCACCGAGGACAACGGCCTGCTCACCCCCTCCCTGAAGATCAAACGGCATGCGGTGGCGGCGGCGTACGAGGACGAGATCGAGGCGCTGTACGGCGAGTCCGCCGGCGAGTCCGCCGAGTCCGCACGGTGAGCGGCGAGCCTGGCGGGGCCTACGACTTCGACGTACTGGTGGTCGGCTCGGGTTTCGGCGGTTCGGTGGCCGCCCTGCGCCTGACCGAGAAGGGGTATCGGGTCGGCGTCCTGGAGGCGGGGCGCCGCTTCACCCGCGATTCACTGCCCCGGCACTCCTGGGACCTGCGGAACTACCTCTGGGCCCCGGCCCTCGGTCTCTACGGCCTGCAGCGCATCCACCTCCTTCGCAACGTCATGGTCCTCGCGGGCGCCGGCGTGGGCGGCGGCTCACTGAACTACGCGAACACCCTCTACGTACCGCCGCCCGCCTTCTTCCGGGACAAGCAGTGGGCGGGCATCACCGACTGGCAGGCGGAACTCGCCCCGTACTACGACCAGGCCCGGCGCATGCTCGGCGTACGCCAGAACCCGACGACGACCGAGGCGGACGAGCACCTGCGGGCCGCGGCGGACCGGATGGGCGTGGCGGACACCTTCCGGCTGACGCCTGTGGGCGTGTTCTTCGGCGACGGGGCGGACGCGGGTGGCTGTGGGGCTGCCGGGGTCAGTGGCGGTACCGGCGGCGCCACCGGCTCCAGTCCTTCAACGGCCGGGACGCGCACGGAAGTTCCCGATCCGTACTTCGGCGGTGCAGGCCCTGCGCGGGCGGCCTGCACCGAGTGCGGATCGTGCATGACGGGCTGCAAGGTCGGCGCGAAGAACACGCTCACCGAGAACTACCTGTACCTGGCCGAGCGGGCGGGCGCGGAGATCCGCGCGATGACGACGGTGGTGTCGGTGCGGGAGGCGTCGGGGGGCCACGAGGTGGTGACCGTGCCCACGGGCAGGCGACGGAGGGGCGGCCGCACCGTCCTGCGAGTCCGCCACGTCGTCCTCGCGGCGGGCACGTACGGCACCCAGACGCTCCTGCACCGGATGAAGGACGAGGGACTGCTGCCGCGCCTCTCCGACCGTCTCGGCCGGCTCACCCGCACCAACTCCGAGGCCCTGGTGGGCGCGGTGACCTTCCCACGCCGCTACCGCAAGAAACACGGCGCCGACCGTCCCCTGGACTTCACGCGAGGCGTCGCCATCACCTCGTCGATCCACCCGAACCCCACCACCCACATCGAGAACGTCCGCTACGGCAAGGGCTCCAACCTGATGGCGCTGATCTGCGTCCCGCAGTACAGCCGGAACCTCCCCAAGCCGCTGGCCGCCGTACTCGCCTTCCTCACCCACCCCGTGCTCGTGGCGCGCGTCGCGTCGACGCACCGCTGGTCGGAGCGCACGATCATCGGCCTCGTCATGCAGACCCACGACAACTCCCTCACCACACGCCTGGGACGCCGCCGCCTGCTGACGGCCGAACAGGGGCACGGCGCGCCCAACCCCGTGCACATCGCGGAGGGCTGGGAGGCGGCCGGCCTGGTGGCCGAGCGCATCAACGGCTTCGCGGGGACGAACCTGGGCGAGCTCCTCAACAAGCCGCTCACGGCACATTTCCTGGGCGGCTGCCCGATCGGGGCGTCGCCGGACGAAGGAGTGATCGACCCCTACCACCGCCTCTACGGCCACCCGGGGATCTCCGTGGTCGACGGCTCGGCGATCTCCGCAAACTTGGGCGTGAACCCATCCCTGACGATCACGGCACAGGCGGAACGGGCCATGGCGCACTGGCCCAACAAGGGCGACCAGGACCCCCGCCCGACCCCAGGCACGAACTACGCGCGCGTGCGCGCCACCATCCCGAAGAACCCCACGGTCCCGCCGGGGGCGTACGGGGAGCTACGCCTGCCGGTATGAGTCCCGTTCACGAGTCCCGTTCACGCGGGACGCCGGTTGCCGTCGGAGTCGCAGGGCAGGTCGGCGACGTCGTGCCGGGCCAGGAAGTCGCGGGTGGCCTGCCGTTCGACCTCGGTGATCGCGGTGGGCTTGACGTCGATGATGCCGCCGAAGGGCCGGTCGACGTCACGGATGATGCACAGCGTGGCCGTCAGGAGCGCGGTGATCACGGTGAGCACGATGAGCTGCCCCCGGTTGTTCCTGCGGGGCAGACACACGGCGAGCGCCACGACGGTGATGGTGAGGGTGGCGAGCAGGAACCAGAAGATGGCACTGGGGATGCTCGCGGTGGCCTGGGTGAGGCGTTCCTCGCGTTCGTCGGACCGCTTGTTGTCGGCGGCGACCAGCATGCCGAAGACGGGCTTGCCCTCCAGGGCGCGGAAGGAGTGGCGGACGTCGGTGGACCACGTGCTGGGCGCGGCGGACCCCTTGCCGTCGGCCATGGCGGGCCACTCCTGCTTGCGGACGGCGCGCGCGTAGCAGACGGCGTCCGCCTGGATGCGCTGCAGTTCCGCGGCGGGCGCGTACTCGGCGATCTCGGTGAGCTGGTCGAGCGCGCGGGCCTCACCGCGGGAGGCGACCTCGGCCTTCCCGTAGGAGCCGGAAGCGGTGACCAGCACGAAGGCCAGGAGAAGGACGGTCAGCGTCAGCAACGGCCCGACAAGATCCTTGACGGCCATCCCGGCATCGTCATCACCCATCAACCGAGGCCGCAACCACCGATTGGCAGCCAGCCCCGCGAGCAGGGCCAGCACGGCGACGGCGATGACGAGAAACACGGCGACCTCCAGATCAGACGAGAGATCCCCCGGCGCGGAGAAATCCCCCATGATCATGAACCGCCCACACGCCCCAAAACCATCCCAAAACACCCCACCCCACCGCCACGCCTACGAACGAGCGAACAACTACCCCCGCCCAGCAAAAAGGCCCTCCCAAGGGGAGGGCCGAACAGGGATCGTCATGAAGCGCCCCCGGCAGGACTCGAACCTGCGGCCAAGCGCTTAGAAGAGAGATGGGCGCTTCCGCCCCATCATCGTGCTGACCTGCGCTTGGACGGGTACCGCGAAGCGGCATCGTCGCCCCTCACCGTGTAGTCACCGGAAGAAAGCCTTCCGCCCCTCGGGTGTCAAAGTAGCGACTAGCCTTACAGCTAGGGGTGAATGCCACTCTCTTCTGAAGATCCCGAGAGGCGAATGCATGGACGCACTCACAGCCTCCGCCGAAATTACGCCGTACGTCGCCGCCGCGGTAGCGGCGTACGGAGGTGCGGTGCTGAGCCGAACGCAAGAAGCCACCGCTGATGCCACGGTGGCCCTGGGACAGCGTCTCCTGCGGCGCGTGATGCGTAGTAGGGACGAGGAGCCCACCCTGGTCGCAGCAGTGGAGGACTTGGCAGAAAATCCCGGAGATAGCGACGCGGAGGCGGCACTCCGAATGCAAATACGCAAGGTGCTTAGCGATGATGCGGTGCTGCTGAGCGATGTGACGGCGATGGTTCAGGCCGCGAGTGTAAAAATCACTGCTTATGGCGAACGGTCAATCGCGGCGCACACCATCTATGGGGGTGCTCACACTGGGGACACGCCGCGTAAGCCGCAGTCGTAGAAGCCGCGAGGAGCGACCGACGGATGGAACGCCAATACCAGATTAGGGCAGCAGGATCACACAGTCTAGCGGCAAATAATATCCACGGGGATGCCGTTGTCACGACGGTACTTCAGGCAAATGCGCTTCCTAACCCTTCTGACGTTAGGGCACCTCGTGGACTTAGTAACCTGCCTCAGCCTGCGAACCCTCGCTTCGTTGGCCGCGCAGAAGAGATTTCGCGCCTCGATGCATCACTGAGATCTGGCACGGGAGTTATAACCCAGGCTGTCCATGGTTTGGGCGGCGTGGGTAAAAGTGCCTTAGCGTTGCAGTATGCCCACCAACGACACGCGGACTATTCAATAGTTTGGTGGATCCCTGCGGACAACTTCGACACCATCACGGCTAGTCTTGGATCCTTAGCCACACAGCTCAACCCCCATCTAGCAGCCGCCGCATTGACAGGGGATTCGAACTACGAGTGGGCGCTTGGGTGGCTCCAAGCGCATTCTAATTGGCTGTTGATATTTGATAATGCTAGTGATCCGCGCGATCTTGCCCCCGTTATAGGACGCCTCCGAAACGGGCACCATCTAATTACGACGAGGCTTGCCACCGGATGGCATCAACTCGCTACGAGGCCCTTACGCCTTGATGTACTACCGCCCGAAGCGGCCAGTGATCTTCTGCTGGCGATCACCGGAGAAGACGCAACGGGCGCGCGATCATCAGTAGATAGTCTGGTTGCAGAACTCGGGTACCTCCCCCTGGCAGTGGAGCAGGCGGCCGCTTATATCCACCAGAACGCTTTAAGTAGTGAACGCTATTTAGATCTTCTACGAAATTACCCCTCTCGGATGTTTGCCACTCCGGCTGGTGGCGGTGAGAATGAAAGAACCGTTGCTCGGGTATGGAGCTTAACTTTAGAGAGGATCGCGGAATCCAGCCGACTTGCTGTCCGAATACTTGGACTTATGGCGTGGTTTGCCCCAGAGAATATTCCACGCGATCTGGTCCTTGAATTTCAACAGGATCCGCTGTCCACTGCGGAAGCTCTGGGCCTTCTCAACGCGTACAGCATGATTACTATGGACGCTGAATCCATAAGTATGCACAGGTTGGTCCAAGCCATCGCTCGTACGTCAGAGAGGGATATTGCTAATGCTGGCGATGAGAGCCTATATCGCCGGTCTGCCCAGATGCTAAAGAGCGCCTTTCCGATCGATCCTGTGGGCAATGTAACTGGCTGGTCACGATGGCATGAACTAGCACCGCATGCAGAGGCTCTCATCTCCCTAACAACACCCGACCTGTACTGCCAAGAAATCCTTGATGTACTTCACGAGTATGCAAGGTTCTTAAGTGGGCAGAGCCAGCAGACGGCCGCGCTTGCTAAAGCTGCAATGTCTGTCGATGTGGCCGAAGCGCTTTACGGCGACTCGCACCTGAAGACACTTTCCATGCGTAATAACCTGGCTAATACTTACGCCATGGCAAGAATGCATAAAGAAGCCATCGAAATACACGAGAGGGTCTTGATTGATAGGGAGCGGCTCCTCGGCCCCAGGCATCCCGCCACCCTAGCCACGAAAAACAACTTGGCGAATTCGTATCTTGGGCACGGTGATGGAGAGCTCGCCAATAAGAAACTACAAGAGGTGGCAAACGGTCGAGAGGAATTGCTCGGACCGGATCACCCCGACACTCTTGCATCACGTAATACGCTGGGAAATTCGTTCCGCAATCTCGGGCAGCCAAGGAAGGCTATAGAGATCCTCAGCCGTGTGGTTTCCGACCGTGAGAGAGTTCTGGGCAGCGACAGTAGGGCCACTCTCACTTCAAAATACAACCTTGCATATTCGTACGCGGCGGATGGTCAGCATGAAGCGGCATTCCAGATGCTGCGGACAGTGTACGACGCGCGGATTCGTGTTCTCGGAGCGGACCATCAGGACACGTTGTTTACGTGCGCCTATCTTGTCGAGCTAATGAATGCCTCGGGAAATGCAGAGGGTGCAGTCGAACTACTGGAGCAGGCTTTAGAAAGCCTTAATGGCGTGCCGAATTCTCTTCAGGTGCTTCAATTGCGTATTAAAATCGCCGGTTCCTACCAGAAGGTAGGAGGGCTGGCAAAGATCATCGAGAATTTGGAGTCGCTGGTTGAGGATGCCGTTTCTTTGCTTGGTCCGAATAGCTCTGAAACGGTTTCCAGAATCAACGCCCTCGCGAACGCCTATCTGGCTGCAGGAGAACATGGACGTTCAGTAGAAATCCTTGCTCCACTGGTGTTTGCTAACCCGGAGCTAGGGGCTGCCCGCAATAGTCTAGTTGACTCCTATCATGCCCTCGGAGAACCGAATAGAGCTGTGGATCTGCTTGAGGAGCTGGTCAGTCGTAGGGAGCGAGTCTTAGGGGCTACTCACCCTGACACTGTTGCCGCTCGGAAAAGTTTGGCGAACTCCTGCGTGGCCGCGAAAGATTGGGGTCGGGCGTTAGAAATTGTAAATGTGATGTTAGCGGATCATGAGCACGCGTGCGGAGTGAACAGCCGGGAAGTAATTTCTGACCTGCAACGGATTTCACAGATACACCAGTCGATGGGCAACTATGGACAGGAGGTGATATTCCTCGAAGAAGTTGTAAAACGTGCACGAAAGGCAAGAGGAATGAAGGGTGAAGCCGTTTTGCATGCTAGGGAGAGGCTTGCGGCTGCCTATATCAAGGATGGTAATGCCAAAAAGGGCCTCGAGGTCCAGCGTTTCGTCCTGCGGAAACGGGAGGAAGAGGCTGGATATGAAAGTAAGAAAGCAATTGCGTCGCGTCTAATCCTGGCGGATAGCTACGCCCGTTCCGGCGAGGCCGATAGTGCTATTGTTATATATGAGTCTATACTTGCGAGTCATGAGAGGATGCTCGGATCCGACCATCGAGAAGCCCGCGCAGTGCGTCGGAAACTGGCCAAAGCCCTTTCATTGGCAGGTAGAGGGCGAGATGCAGTCTGCCTCCTTGAGCGAGTACTCGCAGATCATGCCAGGATCGAGGGGGCTGGTTCTCGTTCTATCAAGGTGATTGAACAGCAGTTGAATTCGGCGCGTAAATTAGCTTCGGGAAGACCTGGTGATCCATCTAACGAAAGGGGCGGCGTGCAAGGGCCGCCAAATTAGTGGGTGACGTGAAGCGGCGCTCGTGCTGCTTTGGCAGGACCGGGCTGCTACCGGGCCCACTCCCTGTGCGGGCGCCGCATGGGAAGCTGGGGGATGGTCCCGCCGCAACGGAGGACCATTGCCGAAGCTGACGAAGGGGAGGTTGTGTGCCGCAGGTCAGTCCGCGAGGTACGTACTTGCAGATCTCGGAGTCGCTGCGACAGTCGATCGAGAAAGGCAAGCTCAGTGATGCGCTGCCTTCCGAAGCGGAGTTGATGCGCACCTTTGGTGTAGGCCGCTCCACGATCGGCCGCGCACTCAAGACGTTGAAGGCTGACGGGGTCATCGAGCCCGTTCAGGGCGCCGGCTGGTTCGTGACAGGTACTGGTGACCGCCGACCGCTCGTGGAGAAGGTGACGGACCTCCTCCGGCGCGAGGGTGTCGAAGTGGGCGACCCCTTCCCCTCCGAGAAGGAGCTGTGCGACGAGTTCGGGGTGTCCCGTACGGCAGTGCGTTCCGCTCTTGCGCTGCTGGAGGGGCGGGGCCTCATCGAGATGGGCCCGAACCGCCGGCGGCAGGTTCGCGCTCTCCCGACGGGGCAGGAAGCCTCGTAGCCTTGGGCCCCATGGATCTCACTGAGCGCGCCTACGGTCTCGCCGAATCGCTTCTGTCCGAACCGCTGCCGCGGCGCTGGTCGCACTCCCTCGGAGTTGCTGAGCGGGCGCGTTCCCTTCAGTCGATCCTGGGTGATGACGCAGCCCTGATGGAGTCCGCGGCAGTCCTCCACGACATCGGATACTCGCCGCAGATAGCTTCCACCGGCTTCCACCCGCTCGATGGTGCACGCTTCCTCCGCGACCAGGAAGGCGTGGATGAGCGAGTCGTCTGCCTCGTGGCGCACCACTCGTGCGCTCTGCTGGAGGCGGAGGAGCGCGGGCTCCGTGGGGAGCTGGAGGGCGAGTTCGAGCTGGAGCGCCCGTCTCTGGTGGACGCGCTGATCTTCTGCGACATGACGACCACACCGGACGGTGGTCACACGACGTCCGACGCTCGGGTTGCCGAGATCGTAGGGCGCTACGGGCCGGACACGATCGTGGGTCGTTTCATTCAGCGCGCCGCCCCCGAGATTCACGCGGCAGTGCATCGCGTGGAGGGGCGTCTTTCGTCTGCGGAGCAGGCGAATCAGCCGATGTAGGGAGCGGTCCGCGAGTCGTCGAGGCCGTGGGTGATCCGGAGTCGCATGGACGGGTGAATGTCCAACGTGTCGAGGTCCGCGGGGGAGACCCAGCGGACCTCTTTGGATTCGGAGCTAGTGCGGAGACTGCCGCCGACAGGGCGGGCGTGGAAGCAGATTGAGAACTGCTGGCGGACTTCGCCATCGTCGTAGGCGATGACGTGTTGTGGGTCGGTGTAGAGACCCACGATGTCCTCCACGAGGACAGCAATTCCGGTCTCTTCGGCCACCTCGCGTACGACTGTCTGCTCCACGCTCTCCCCGACGTCGTGGCCGCCACCGGGAAGTGCCCACAGTCCGTTGTCGGTCTTGTGGATGAGCAGAACGTTTCCCTGCGCGTTGCGGACCACCGCAGTGACGGACGGAACGACTGAGTTGGCTGCGGGGGCATTCGGGTCACGGAAGTGATCGGTACGACTCATGCTGTGGCGCCTTCGTGGTCGGTTGGCGATGTGATCCGTCGTGCGGCTTCCCACACGCGTTCCACGCTCTCTGTATACGTGTCGAAGAGTTCGCCGCCGGGGATGCGCTGAAGGTGGAGTACGGGCGCCATGTAAGCGCCTACGCCGTAGACGTGCCCGTTTGCTAACAGCTGGTTGTCTGCCCGGTAGATGGAGTTGTAGAGAGTCGTGTCGTGGAGCCTGAACTCCACATTCGGAAGCCGGAAGAGCGGCGCGTAATTCATGAGAGCGTTGCGGATTTTGCCTGCCATGGCTGCTCCGATGCCCTCATCGTCGCCGCGGACGGCCACGGCCGCGCTATCGGGGTCGCCGAGCATGAACCGTACGGGCACGCCGGCGGCCGACTTCTCTCGTACGAGCCGGTGGAACCGTGCGTCCTCGGTTAGCCAGAATCCCGAGTAGACCAGCACGTCGAAGTGCGTTGTCGCGTCGGCGTACAGCTTCGTCCAGGTGTCTGGCGGAACGACGGAGCGATGAGGGTAGAGCTTCATCACCTCCGAGTCGCTGGAGGCGGTGACCTCCTCAGAGGTCCGCTCGTCCGGCCAGAGGTACGAGACTTCGCGCTGGAGCATCGAGGCGACCGCGTACTGAAATCGCCTGTAGGGCTTGCGGTTTGGTTCGGAGATCCAGCGGTCCACGGTCTTGGGGGAGACCCCGATACGTGCCGCCACCTGCTCCAACTTGAGGCCACTCTCCACGATCGCCCCGCGGAGCCTCTCGTTCGCCATACGACCTCCCCCGTCTGGGACGTTCTGGGACGACTTCGACCCTAGCGAGTCGGATGCAAGTCGTACATGCACGGAGTCCAACGTCCGGTACTTCGTTGCCAAGCTGGTCATGTCGCTGATCGAGGGCGGCAGTTCCGGCATCAAGCAATCCGAAGGTTGACGACGCGGAACTGATCTGTCACGGTGAGAGACATGTACTACATGACTCGCATAGAAGTGAGTCGTGGATGCATGACTGCTTGACCTGCACCAACGCCCGGAGGGGTCCGTATCAGGCGGGTTGCCTCGAAGGAAGCGAATGCGTTGCTTGAGAACTGAACAGCGTGCCAAGTCGACGGGGTGAGAGTCCCTGTCCCCGTGACGACCGGGTGATGTCGTCCGGCGGCCCCTTTGCGGCAGGTGAACGTGTCCTGTCCCGCGTGCCAGCTCTGGAGAACGCCCCTCAGGACCCTTCCTCGCCTACTGGAGGTCGGCCCGAGGTGTGCCACCTGGTGCGTGCCGCCCTGCTGGCGTCAGAGCAGTGACGATGACGCGCCCGATCTTGCGGCTCGGGACCGGTCTCCGTGGCAACGGTGGCCGGTGAAGCCGTGCCCCAACTCTTCATCGCCCCGGTCGGGTTCGACTCCCGGTCGGGGCTCGGTGGCCGTCGCGCTGACGGCTGCGCCGCCGTCACGGCGGCTTCTTCTCTCAACGGCGGGCGCCCCCGGAGCGGCTACTCCGGGGGCGCTGTTCGGGCCGTTGCACCCTCTAAGGAGACACGACCCATGAAGTGCATCGTTGCTGGTCATGTTGCTGTTACCGCGAAGGAGTTCGCGGAGTTGGCGTTGGGCCTGGCCGAGCGTTCGGCGGGGATCGACGTGGAGCTGTTCGTAGGCACGGCCGCGGAGTCCGGGCCGGAGCGTGCGGCACGCCTGGATGTGGCGCACGAGGTGCTCGCGGAGTTGCGGGAGGCGGACCCGGTGGCGGCCGCGTACGCCCGTGAGCTGCTGCGGGTGAGCGACCTGCCCAAGCGGGCCCCGCGGCCCCGCCGGAGCCGCCAGGGGCGCCGGTCGGCCGTGTGCGGCGCGCAGGGCCTGGCGGTTGCCGCATGAGTGAGGCAGCGCGCGTCGGAGCGCGGTCGACGGGCGTCGACCCCGCGTCGAGCCCCGTCCATGTGGACGGTGTGATCACGGCGGTTGCCGGGGTGCTCACGGTGGTACTCACCGCCGCCGCGTTCTGGCTCTCCTACGAGCATTTGCAGGAGGTCGCCGCCCGGCACGGCATGGCCGACGCGGTGGCCCGCTCCTGGGCCTGGCCGGCGACCGTGGATCTGTTCATCGTGATCGGCGAACTACTGATCCTGCGTGCCTCGCTGGCCCACCGGGTCGACTGGTGGGCAATCGGCCTGGTCACCGCGGGCGACGGAGCCTCCATCGCGCTGAACGTGGCCGGCGTCGGCCAGGACGCCGACGTCCTCAACTACGTGGTGGCCGCGGTGCCTCCGGTGGCCGCGCTCCTGGCGTTCGGTGCGCTGATGCGGCAGGTGCACGCCTACCTGGCCCGCCACGCGATGACGGGCGTCGAAGCCCCGTCGACGCCCGTCACGGTGCGCGTCGACCGCCCCGCGGGCGCGCAGCCCGCCACCTCCCGCCCCGCGGTCGATCCGGCGCCGGAACTCCCGGCTTCGGAGTGCATCAGCGGGGAGGCTTCGACGCCCGTCAGCACCTCTTCGGCTGCGGTCGCTGCGGTGTCGACGGCCGTCGACGTGTGCGCCCCGGTGATCTACCCGAACCGGGTGGATCAGCTGGTGCGCGCTCTGTACGGGACGGACTTCACGCAGCCGAACACCGCCCGCATGACGCAGGCCATGGCCGCGGCAGGGCTGGGGTCCTCGGAGTCGACCGCCCGCACGGCACGCAGCCGGGTCAAGGCCCGCGAGCCGCGCCTGGCCCACTTCCCCACCGCGATCGCTGGTTGAGAGGAACACTGATGACGACCTCACAGACCCCGCGCTTACGCGTGCTGTCGCTGGGCGCCGGCGTGCAGTCCACGACCCTGCTCCTGCTGGCCGCCGAGGGGCGGTTGCCCAGGCCGGATGCGGCGATCTTCGCGGACACCGGGTGGGAGCCCGCCCGCGTGTATGCCCACCTCGACCGGCTGGAGCGGGAGGTCGCCCGCCCGGCGGGGATCCCGCTCTACCGCGTGCAGGTGGACACCACGGACGGCCCGACCCGGACCACCGGCGACCTGCGGGCCGACTCGCTCGATCCGGGTTCGTGGGTACGGATGCCGGTCTTCGTCGCGGACCGCTCCGGTGACCGGGCAGCCCCGGTCCGCCGGCAGTGCACGGAGGAGTACAAGGTCAAGCCCATCAAGACCGCCATCCGCGGCCTGCTGGGCTGCCCGCACCCCACCCCGGTTCCGGCCGGCGTGATCGTGGAGCAGGCGATCGGGATCAGCCGGGATGAGTTCGAGCGGGCCAAGGACGCCCCGGTCCGCTACCTGCGCAACGTCTTCCCGCTGCTCGACCTGGACGGCGCCGCCGACGGGCGGGAGGGCTGGACCCGCACCGACTGCGTGCGCTACCTGCGCGCCCACGGCTGGGGGCAGACACCGAAGTCCGCGTGTATCGGCTGCCCCTTCCACGGCAACCGGGCCTGGCGCGAGCTGCGCGACGACTACCCCGAAGAGTGGGCCGACGCGGTCGACTTCGACCACCGGCTGCGACAGATCCCGCACCGCGGGATCAAGGCCAAGCCGTACCTGCACCGCAGTCTGCTGCCGCTGGACCAGGCACCCATCGACCGCGTCACCCGCGGCGAATGGAGTGACCGCCAGGGCGACCTCTTCGAGAACGCAGCCGACACCGCGGCCGAAGAGGGCGCCGCCCTGGGCTGCTCCCCGTGGTCGTGCCGCGGAACGGGAGAGGAGCGGGCGGCATGAGCGAACCCATCGCGGCAGCCGCACTGTTCCGCACCGTGATGGCCGCCGCCGAGGGGCGCTGCCAGTGCGAAGGCGCATGCGGCCAGCCGCACCGCAAATCGGCGGGCCGCTGCCCCCATGAGCACGACCACCACACCAGCAAGCACGGCCGCCTGGTGCGCCTGATGGCCGCACCCGCCGACCCGCTCACCTCCCCTGTGGCCGCGGCCTCGCTGCCGGCTGGGGAGTTGCGGGCCTGGTGCCCCGACTGCCACACCGCCGCCCGGCGGCTGGCAGAGAAGCAACGGCCTGCCGCACCGGCAGGCCAGGGCGGCCTGTTCGACCTCTGATCTGACCTGCACAGCACCCCATCCGCTTCCCTCTCCTGAGGAGTTCCGCTGTGTCCAGTCGTACCCGCACCCGCACCGCGAAGGTGCCCGCCGGCGCTACCACCGTGCGTATCCCGCGCCAGCGTGGCCGGCGCCGCTCTCAGCCGTTCATCGTGGTCGTGCCCGACCGTCCGTCCCTCTCCCGCGAGGCTGCTGGCTTCCTGGGGCGGCTGCTGTGGGAGCACCGCCGCGCGCTCGCCCCGCTTGGCCTTGCCGTGCTGGCACTGCCGGTCACGGCGGTGTTGCACGTGCTGGCGTGGTGGTCGGGCCTGCTGCTCGCCCCGCTGGGCGCCGGTCCGCTGGTCTGGCTCGCGCTCACCCAGCGCCGCCGCCCGGCCGCCGATCGCAGCGTTCTGGGCTGGCGCATCGGCCTGGTCCTGCTGGCCACCGCCGCCACCGCGTGGGTGTCGCTCGCCGCGGCTTTCGGGCCGCTGGCGGGCCCGCTGGATCTGATCTGGCTGCTCACCTGGATCGCCGCTCAGAGCACCTGGCTCATCGTCCGCCGCTCGCACTGACCTGAGGAGATCGCCTGATGGCAGGCAACAGGAGCACCAGCCGGCCCCACAACTTCCGGCGTCAGCAGGCCCAGCAGCCTTACCGGCCGCCGCACGCCACCACCAACGGCAGCGCGGGCGACAAGGGCAACAAGTTCGCCAACGCGGGCGCCGCGGCCGGCGGCTTCATGGGCGCCATGGGCGGCAGCTTCGTCCCGCCGATCAACGTCACCGTGAACAACACCAAGAACGTCAGCCGCAACCGCAGCCGCTCCAACGGGTCCCTGCTGCCCTCGCCGGACTTCGGTTCGCCCGCCATGGTGCGCAACTACTGCAACACCCTGCGAGCGGCGGCCGTGACGATGTCCATCGAGGTGTCCATGGGCGCCGAGATCCTCAAGGCCACCCTGGCGCAGGTGCCCGACCCGGAGGGCCGTGCGTTCGGCTCGCGAATCCGCGCGGCGAAGGTGGCCCGCAAGGTCAACAAGGCCGCCGACAACCTCAAGAGCGCCGCCAAGAACGCAGCCGCCGCATACTCCGCCTTCCAGCAGGAGTTCGAGGAGGAGATCAACCGGGTCCGCCACCGTGCCCGCCGCCCCCAGGCACCGGTCATGAACTGGGCCGACCAGTAAGGAGCGTGGGCCATGATGAAGCGTCTGGATGACGAGCAGCACCAACTCCTGCAGCTGATGGAGACCCAGCGCGGCAACCCCGAAAGCGGCAGCGTGGGCGCCTACCTGCTGCACCGCGCCAAGCCGCACATCCCGCCATGGCTCGGCACGGCCGGCGTCGGCGTGGCCGGCGTCCTGGGACACCTGCGCTGGGCGGAGAGCACACCGGCCGCGGTCGGGCTGACCCTCACCTCGGTGGCGCTGTCCGGCGGCGCCTACGTCATCGGCAAGACCACCAGCAAACAGCGCCGCCTGCACAGCGCGATGACGACCGCACTCGGCTCCGCGTGGCTGACCGCCGCCTGCCTGGCCGGCCCCACCGCCGGACCGCTCGATGACCTCTACCTGATGGGCGGCCCCGCGGTCGCGCTCTCCTGGAATGTGCGCATGCTGATGCGCCACAACCCCGAAGGATCGGGCGACGGCACGGACGCGGGCCTGCTGGAGAAGGTCGGTCTGGCCCGCACCAAGCTGGGTGCGGCCAAGGTGGAGCCCAACCGGGTCACCGCGCCCTACTCCCTGCCCGCAGGGGAGGCCACCAACGAGGACATGGCCAAGGCGCTGCCCAAGCTCGCCGGCGCGCTGGACGTGCCGCCCAACGCGGTCCGCTACCGGCCCGATCCCGACTCCGCGCGCCGCGGTGAACTGGTCATCGTCCCCGAGGACATGCTCAAGCAGGTCACCTGGTATCCCGGCCCGTCCAGGCCGGGCGGATCGATCGCCGAGCCGCTGGTCATCGGCGTCTACGACGACGGCGCCCTGCTCCTGCTCACGCTGCCCCAGGCCATCCACCTGCTCATCATGGGCGTGACCGGTGCGGGCAAGACCGAAGGGGCGCTGGACATCCTCGCGGAGGTCCTGACCCGCTCGGACGTGGCGGTGTGGCTCTCCGACCACGTGAAGAAGGGCCAGGACCTGGGAGAGGTGTTCCCGGCCTGCGACTGGGTGGCCACCACCCCCGAGGACACCGAGATCATGATTGAGGCGGTCAAGGCCGCCATCCCCGCCCGCACCGCCTGGCTCGGGGCGCACGGCTACCGCTCCTGGTGCCGGGAGGCCGCCCAGCGGCAGAGCGATCCGGCGCACTCCTGCCGCAAGGACAACGCCGCCTGCGGCTGCGCCGGCATGCCCTACCTGATCTCGTGGTTCGAGGAGGCCGCCAACACCCTCGCGCGGCTGGACGACGACGTGTTCACCACGATCGCCCAAGAAGCCCGCTCCGCGGGGATCTCGCTGGTCATCTCGATGCAGCGAGCCAGCGGCTACCAGATCAGCACCGACACCCGCGCCTCGCTGCCGTCCTCGCTGTGCTTCGGCGTGGACGAGCGGGACGCCGGCTTCGCCCTCCCCGAAGACGTGCTCGATGCGGGCGCCAACCCCGGCGCGTGGAAGAACCGCCGCCCCGGCTACTGCTACCTGGTCGCCGCCGGCATCGAGGAGGAGCTGTACGCCAACCCGGCCCGCACCTTCCGCAACGACCCCGTGACGCTGGAATGGGTGGCCCGCGAGTTCGCCGGCCACCGCATGCCGATGGACGTCGTCACCGCGTCCGCGGCGGCCGGCGTCGCCGGACGGGCCTACACCGACCGCACCCGGCCCGACAGCCCGACCGACGACCTGCCGCAGGAGGACGAGGTGGACGACGAGCAGGGGCCCGACGTGGACCCCGAGGACGAGCACATCGACCCCGAGCAAGCGCTCCCCGACAACCAGCCGGGCGACGAGGAGCCGATGTTCGGGCAGGAGCAGGGCCGCAAGCCCACCCCGGAGGAGGCCCGGCGCCTGTTCGCCCAGGCGCTCGCGCAGTTCGAGTCGCAGGGCCGCATGGTCGTGGGCCCCAAGGACTTCATCGACTGGTGCGACGCCCACCGCCTCTCCCGCCCGTGGGTCTCCGAGCGCCTCAAGGAGGCCGCCATCGAGGGCCGTCTGGAGCCGACGAGCAAGACCGGCCGGTGGCGGATCGTCCCCGACCCCGAGCCGACCCTGACGGCCGCCTGACACCTGACACCGCCTGACACCGTCACGGCGCCCTGACACCCAAACCCCTAGGCAGGCGCACGTGTCACGCCCTCTGACAGCGCGCCGTGACACCCCCTGACACCCGCCCCTGACGCTTCACCCCTGCGGGCCCGCCCCCTCCCGGTGCGGGCCCGCGGGCATACCGGAGGAGAGGTCATGGCCCACCCCGAACGGCCCGCGGCCGTCGAAGTCCACCACCCCATACCGATCACACCCGCCCTCCCGCAGGCGGCGCCGCTGGCCCCCGTGCAGCCGGGCAGCGTGCCCGCGGTGCAGTCGATCGTCCTGCCCGACGGGCGGGTCGCCACCGGCTACACCCTCACCCCCGCCGCGCCGCCCGCGCCCGCCCCGCTCGCGCGACCGGCGGTGAGCCGGACCGCGGTGAACATCGCGCTCGGAGGGATCGGGTTCGCCGGCGTCTGCGGCGGCCTGCTCCTGCTCACCGGGTTCATCGCCGCACTCGCTGCCTTCGTCCAGCAGCTCATCATCCTGGCCGCTGTCATCTTGGGCGGCTGGATCGCCGTCCAGATCCTCGGCACGAGCCGATCTGGTGGCGGGACGACGGTCAACATCCGCAAGGCCGTCATCAAGCGCAACCACTTCCACGGCTGACCTCTGAAAGGGCAGCGCCATGACCTGTCGCGACTGCACCGGACACCACCCCACCCGCATCGACGCCTACCCGGCCGGCAACCCGCGTGCCTCGTTGGTCGCCGCACACCGCGCCACACAGGAGCGAGCGAGCGCCCCCGGCCCGGTCCACGTCCACTACGACGCCATCCACGACACCTTCGCCGTCATCCGCACCGCCGACAGCGACCGCCACCCGAGCTGAAGCTCACTCAGGGCGGTGCGATGCCGGCTGTCGGGTGCGCGAAAGCCACCACTGGATGGCCGCGTTGCACACCGCCGTCACGACGGCGAGTACGAGCGCATCCGCCCAGGAGCGGTCCAGGACAAAGCGCCAGAACATCGCCAGCGCTCCGTAGAGCACCACCCAGACGGTGATCACGACCGTCCAGCGCACCCAGCGCCGAGCCCACCACTCCGCGGGCACGAGCTTGGCCACAGTCCATCTGTCCATCACCAACGGCTACCCCGTAACCGCACGTTGAGAGGAATCCGCATGTCATCCGGAGAGACCCCGATCACTGTGATCGGAAACCTGACCGCCGACCCCGAGATCAAGTTCACCCCGTCCGGGGCCGCGCTGGCGAAGTTCACCATCGCCTCCACGCCGCGCGTCTTCGACCGCGAGTCGAACCAGTGGAAGGACGGCACGTCCACGTTCTTCCGCTGCGCCGCCTGGCGCTCCCTGGCCGAACACGTCGCCGAATCGCTGACCAAGGGCTCCCGCGTGGTGGCCTTCGGCCGCATCCGCCAACACAACTGGCAGACCCCCGAGGGCGAGAACCGCTCGATGCTCGCGCTGGAGGTCGACGAGATCGGCGCATCCCTGCGCTTCACCACCATCGCCATCAACGCCAAGCCGGCCGCCGCCGCGAACGCATCCGACAACGCATGGTCCACCGATGGCGCATCGGCCGACTCGCAGTTCAGCGAGAAGCCCCCGTTCTAGGTGCGCCAAGGGCGGCCCCCTCGTCTCGCCAAAGTCGCGGGGCCGCCCTTGTCTCCAGTCCTCAACAGACCTGCGGAGGTTTCCAGCATGACGCATGACGCACGAACCGCGCTGCTGCGCGCGGCGCTCGATGCTGCACAGCGCGGTTGGCACGTCCACCCCTTACGGCCCGGCGCCAAGGGCTCCGCGCTACACGGCGAACACGCCTGCACCGGCCGCGGCCCCTGCACACGTGGCCACGCGAAGTGGGAGCAACGCGCCACTACCGACCCCGAGCGCATCGAGCGCACCTGGGCAACCGGGGCATTCAACGTCGGCATCGCCACCGGCCCCTCTCAACTGGTCGTCGTCGATCTCGACATCCCCAAAGGGAAAGACAGTGCGGACGCGCCTTGCGGCGCGACGAACTTCCAAGCGCTCTGCGAGCGCGCCGGCGCCCCATGGCCCGCCACCTACACGGTGCGGACCCCCAGCGGCGGCCTCCACCTGTACTTCCACACCGCCCATCACCTTCCGAGCACGGCGGGAACCCTCGCCAATCGCATCGACACCCGCGCCTGGGGCGGCAACATCGTCGCCGCCGGAAGCCACACCCCGCAGGGCGCATACACGGTCGACATTGATCGCCCGGCCGCGGTGCTGCCCGACTGGCTGCACACACTCCTCCAGGCCCCGCCCGCCGCATCGGGCGCAGTGCGTCTGGCGCCCCTGCTCATGCCCGGCATGGGAAGTCGCCGCGCGAGCGTCGCCCTGGAGCGGGAGGCCGCACAGGTCGCAGGGGCGGGTGAAGGGGGCCGCAATCAGCGGCTATTGGCGGGCGCCCGCGCGCTGGGGCGCTTCGTCGCCTGGGGCGAGATCCCCCGCCACGTGGTGGAGGAGGCTTTTCAGGCGGCCGGGGAGGCGGCCGGCCTGCCCGCACCCGAGTGCACCGCCACCATCCGCAGTGCCCTGAACTGGTCCATCCGCACCGCCCGCCCGCGGGAGGCCGCATGACCACCGCACCCCGCCCGGACCTGAAAAGCCTCCCCAGCACACCGCCCCGGCCCAACTCCGCCGACCGCACCGAACACCCGGATCGGGAGGGCGGCCGAAAGGACGTCGCCCGTCAGGGCGTCCTTTCAGCCCGTCCCCTCGAACAGCACCCCAGCAGCCCGCCTGCCGGTGACGGCCGCTATCCCGTGGCCTGGCTCCACATCCGCGCACCCCGCGGCGCCACCCCCACCGCCACCTCCACGTGCTTGTGCGGCCGGGACCGCAGCGCCGTGGGACGGCGCAAGGTGCTCGCCCTGATCGACGACCACACCGCACACCGCGACCAATGCCCGCTCCGCACCCCCCAGGAAGGGAGGAACGCCGCATGACCACCACCCCCGAGACCGCGCCGCCCATCGACGGAGCAGCCCTGCTCGATGAAGTCGAAGCGTTCCACCGACGCTTCAACGTCTTCCCCACCGAACACGCGTACGTCGCCGTGGCGCTGTGGGACGCGCACGCGCACCTGATGGACGCGCTCGATGGCACCGCCCGCATCGCCTTCCTGAGCCCTGAGCCGGGCTCCGGTAAGTCCCGGGCCCTGGAGATCATCGAAACGCTCACGCCGCGCGCGGCGACCACCGTCAACGCCTCCGCCAACGCGCTGTTCCGCCTCGTCTCCGCCGACGAAGGCACGCCCACGCTCCTCTTCGACGAGATCGACACCGTCTTCGGCCCCAAGGCCGGCGGGAACGAAGAGGTCCGCGGGTTCCTCAACTCTGGCTACCGGCGCGGCGCGAAATCCCTGCGCTGCATCGGGGACGGCTCCGACCAGAAGGCAGGGTTCTTCCCCTCGTTCTGCGCGGTCGCCATGGCTGGTCTCGGCTCGCTGCCGGACACGATCCTGACCCGCTCCGTCATCATCCGGATGCGCAAGAAGGCCCCCAACGAGACCTGTGAGCCCTACCGCCGGCGCGTCCACGAGAAGCAGGGGCACGCCCTGCGTGACCAACTCGCCGACTGGACCGCCACCCTGCATGACCAGGTGGCTGAGGCATGGCCGGAGATGCCCGAGGGCGTCGTCGACCGTCCCGCGGACGTTTGGGAGCCGCTGCTCGCGGTCGCGGATGCGGCCGGCGGGGAGTGGCCCGAGCGGGGCCGCGCCGCCTGCCTCGCGCTCATCAAGGCCGCGAGCGCTGGCGACGAAGCCTCCTTCGGGGTGCGGCTGTTGACCGACCTGCGCGATCGCGTGTTCTGCGGCGTCGACCGGATGCCCACCGCCGCCATCCTCGAAGTCCTCCTCAAGCTTGATGACGCCCCGTGGGACGACATGAGCGAGGACGGGCACAGCGTCAAGCCGCTCACCGCACGACGGCTGTCCAAGCTTCTGAGTCAGTACGTGCGACCCGACAACACACCGATCAAGCCCCGCGGGATTCGGGTCGGCAGCGGCACCCCCAAGGGCTACTACGCCGACGACCTGAGCGACGCGTGGACCCGTTACTGCCCCCCGGACCCTGGAAAGTCCGCAACGTCCGCCACAGCCGCAACATCGCAGGTCAGCGTGGGTGAATCTGTGGCGGAAAGCCCGTCTGAGACCCGCCACATGTTCGCGGAATCCGACACACGACCCCTTCGCAGCGTCGGCTGACCAGCCCCCACTTCGTAGGTGCCGCGAGGCCCCGCGTCTCGCGGCACCTATCCGCAACAGAAACAGATCCGCCACAGATCTACCCCCGCTGACCAGCAATGTTGCGGTGTGGCGGATGTTGCGGATTCCCCAGAGGCCCATACGCGTTGACCCACCCCGCCATGGAGGGCAGCCCATGCCTAGCCCCAACGGGACACGAGCGATGCTCACGCTTCCCGAGGTCTGCAAGGAACTGAACGTCTCGCGCTCGACTTTCTACGACTGGCGTCAAAAGGGCCGCGCGCCCCGCTGTATCAAGCTCCCGAACGGCGACCTACGCGTACGCCGGAACGACCTGGATCACTGGCTTAACGACCTTGAGGACGCTGCCTGATGGAGACGACGTACAACGTCAAGGTCTGGAAGATCTCGGTGTACAAGGGGGCGAGAGGCACGACGTACACCGTCCGTTGGGCGCTGGAAGGAACGGAGCGTCGGGCCCCGTTCGGGACGCGGGCCCTCGCGGACGCTTTCCGCTCCGAACTCGTCAGTGCTACCCGCCGTGGTGAGGCGTTCAGCCTCACCACGGGGCGCCCTGTCTCGCACCAGACAGGCGCGAGCGGCGTGAACTGGTACGACTTCGCCGTGCAGTTCTGCGATGTCCAGTGGCGCCGGACCTCCGGGAACAGCAGAAAGAACGTGTCCAAAGCCCTGATGGCAACGACTATCGAGCTTCTGCGCACGCCGGCTAGCCCCTTCAAGGCAGTCGACGTCCGCACCGCCTTGCGGGAGTTCGCGTTCAACACCAGGCGGCGCGAGGAGGCACCGCCGGATGTCGCGGTGATCCTCAAATGGGTTGAGCGCAACACCCTGACGATGGCCGCGTGGGAGGACCCCGCCAAGGTCGATGAGGTACTCCGCGAGCTAGCCGTCAGGCTCGATGGCGCACCGGCCGCGGCTAGCTCCGTCAAGCGCACCCGGCGCATCCTGAACGTGGCGATGGAGTACGCCGTCACACACCGGGTTCTTCGCTCGAATCCGCTCCCCAAAGGGCGAGGGACCGCCCCCAAGACGTCGTCCGCGGTCGACAAGCGGTCCCTGCTCAACGCCCTGCAAGCGGCCCGCCTTCTTGGTTGGGTCCGGCGTCGCCCTCGCGGTGGCGCGCGGCTGCACGCCTTCTTCGCCACGATGTACTACGCCGGGCCACGCCCGGAGGAGGTCGTCGCGATGCGCGTGGTGGACGTCCATCTGCCTGGCGAGGACGCCGAAGATCAGTGGAGTGAACTCGTGTTCCACACTGCTCAGCCGGAGGTCGGCAAGAACTGGACCGACACCGGAGCGATCCACGAGAAGCGAGGCTTGAAGGGACGGGCCGCGGACGACACCCGGATCGTTCCGGGGCATCCGTCGCTCACGAAGATCCTTCGCGAGCACATCAAGGCCCAGAAGCTGAAGCCTGGGGACCTGCTGTTTCCGGGGGAGAAGGGCGAGATGCTCGCCGGATCGGTCATCCGCCGTGCCTGGCGAACCGCACGGGCGACGGTCCTCACGCCTGAGGAGTTCGCTTCGCCGCTGGGGAAGCGGGTGTACGACCTGCGGCACACCTGCCTCACGAACTGGCTCAACGACGGAGTGCCGGCCGCGCAGGTCGCGGAGTGGGCGGGCAACAGCGTTCCTGTGCTGCTCGCCATCTACACCCGGTGCGTGTCGGGTCAGCTCACCGACCTCAAGAAGCGGATCGAGGCGAGGGGAGACCTCCCGGAGATCCCGTCGTGAGGCTGACGGCACCCTCGGAGAACTTCCCCACGTATTCACCGTGGCCACCCGCAGAAACCCGGTGACAGCCGGACAGCGCCGGACCCTCCCCGCGATCATCTGGGGGCGGTCTGGCGCTTGCGTGTCCGCTCCCCGGCGCCCGTGGTGTGCCCCTGACCAGCAAAAAGGCCCTCCCGGTGAGGAGGGCCGAACACGGACGGACTGAGCGCCCCCGGCAGGACTCGAACCTGCGGCCAAGCGCTTAGAAGGCGCCTGCTCTATCCACTGAGCTACGGGGGCCGGATGGTGGCCGGTGGCCTGGAGCCCGGGTGAAGGGACGAGCCGTGACCTTGCCGGGGACAAGGATAGGGCTCCCGGGTCCTTGTCCCTGGTGCTTCGCCTCCGCGGCACTATGTGGAGGTTCAGTGAAGCGGTCCTGATAATCGCAGGCAGGTGCGAATCTCGCACCGCTTTTGGCGTCTCGCGCCCCGGGTGTTGTGCACTCGTTATGCCTGCGCCCCAGTCGCCCCTTCCATCCCATGTGTCCGATCGGCGCGCAGGGGTGCCCATATGCTTCAGAAAGCCACCAAAATTGGGCATTCTTCACATGTGGTGACCTTGGACGTACGGCCTCAACTGCTCGACGCACTCTCCGCCCTGCGCGAGCGTGTCGCCGCCGCACGCTTTCCGCTCCCCTTGGCGGGGGCGCCACGCGCGCGTGCCAACCGGGACGAGCTCCTTGCCCAGCTCGACGACTACTTGGTGCCCCGCCTGCGGGCCCCCGAAGCGCCGCTGCTCGCCGTGATCGGGGGTTCCACCGGGGCGGGCAAGTCGACCCTGGTGAACTCCCTCGTCGGCCGGCAGGTCAGCGAGGCGGGGGTGCTGCGGCCGACCACCCGCACACCGGTACTCGTATGCCATCCGGAGGACCATCACTGGTTCGCCGGCATGCGCGTACTCCCCGACCTCACGCGCGTGTGGGTGCCCCGTCCGGAGCCTTCGGCCGGGCGGGACGAGGACGACGACGGCAGCGACGACCTGCTGCCGCTCACGCCCGGCGGCGAACGCGCGCTGCGCATCGAGACCGCGGAGACCCTGCCCCAGGGGCTCGCGCTCCTGGACGCGCCCGACGTGGACTCGCTCATCTCCGACAACCGCATCCTCGCCGCCGAACTCATCTCCGCGGCCGACGTCTGGGTCATGGTGACCACCGCGTCCCGGTACGCGGACGCCGTGCCCTGGCATCTGCTGCGTACCGCGAAGGAGCACGACGCGACCCTCGTCACCGTCCTCGACCGGGTGCCGCACCAGCTGGTGGCCGAGGTGTCGCGGCAGTACGGGGCGCTGCTCCTCAAGGCGGGCCTCGGCGACGTACCGCGCTTCACCGTGCCCGAGCTGCCCGAGTCCACGGGCGGCGGCGGGCTGCTCCCCTCCACCGCCGTCGCGCCGCTGCGGGCCTGGCTCACCCACCGGTCCCAGGAGCCCAAGGCCCGCGCGGAGGCCATCGCGCGTACGGCACACGGCGTCATCCAGTCCCTCAACGTGCGGGTCCCTGAGCTCGCGGGCGCCGTCGCCGCCCAGTACGCGGCCGCACTCCGACTCACCTCAGTCGTCGACGAGGCCTACGGACACGAGCACGCGCGCGTGCGGGAGCGTCTGCAGGCGGGCGCCGTCCTCGCCGGCGACGCGCTGAAGCGCTGGCGCAGCTATCCGCTGGACTGCGGCGCGGGTGAACTCCTGGACGCCGTCGCCGAGAGCCTGGAGGCGCTGCTGCTCTGCGCGGTGACCGCCGCCGACGAACGCATCGACGAGGCGTGGCGGCGCGAGCCGGCCGCCGCGGCACCCGGGCTAGGCGACCGTGAACGACCCGTCCAGGGCGTTGCGAGCTCCGAGAGCGTGGAGAGTGCCGAGCACCGCATCGGGATGGCCGTACGGCGCTGGCGACGCATCCTGGAGGAGTACGCGGAGGACGAGGTCCGCGGGCTCGACCGGATCGAGAAGAACCTCGTGCCCGACCCCGAGATGGTGGCCGCTCTGCTCGCCACGGCCCTGCTCGGCGGGGACCGCGGACGCTCGGCGGGAGAGACGCTCGCCGAGCGGATCGGCGCACAAGGAGCGCTCCGCTTGCGGGACCGGGGCGGACGCCTGCTCACCACCTACCTGGACAACGTCCTGGACGCGGAGCGCGAACGGCGCCTCGCCCCCCTCGACAGCCTCGACGTGAACCCCGAACCCCAGGCCGACCTGATCGCCGCGCTGTCCGTACTGCAGAAGGAGAGGTGACCGCGGTGACTGCCGTCACTGATCACACCGAGCACGAGCGCGACGAGCCCCCCAGGGAGCCGAAGCCGACGAATCCCGAGGGCACCGCCGGGGAGGCCCGTGGCGACTCCGAAGTCGTCTGGGACGACGGGCTGATCGCGCGTCGCGGCGGTGCCACGCGAAACGGCTCCGCCCGGGGGGCGGGGGGCAACTCCAGCGCCGACGCGTACGCCCCCGCGGAGACCTCGGTCGCGTCCGCATCACCCTCCGGCGCACCTGCCATTACGCCTTCCACTACGCCATCCGGTGCTCCTTCCAGCACGTCATCCAGTACGTCATCCAGTACGTCGTCCGGCGTTTCGACCGCCTACGAAGGGCCCCTGCGGGCCCGGCTCGACGCCCTGCGGGAACTCGTCGGGCTCTCCCGCACCCGGCTGGACAGCGCCACGCTCGCCGAGGCGGGCAGGGTCCTGGACGAGGCCGCGGCCCGGCGCAGGCTCTCCGGCCGGCACACCGTCGTCGCCATCGCGGGCGCCACGGGGAGCGGCAAGTCGACGCTCTTCAACGCCCTCGCCGGCGTGACGATCTCGGACACGGGCGTCCGCAGGCCCACCACGGCGGCCCCCATCGGGTGCAGCTGGACGGATGGCGCGGCAGGGCTCCTGGACCGGCTCGGCATCCCGGGGCGGCTGCGCAGACGGCCCCTCCAGGGCCCGGACCTCAACACCCTGGAAGGGCTCGTCCTGATCGACCTGCCCGACCACGACTCGGCGGTCGGGGAACACCGCGCGCACGTGGACCGCATCCTCACGCTCGTCGACGCGGTCATCTGGGTCGTCGACCCCGAGAAGTACGCCGACGCGATGCTCCACGAGCGCTATCTGCGGCCCATGGCCGGGCACGCCGAGGTCATGTTCGTGGTGCTCAACCAGGTGGACCGTCTCCCGGGCGACGCCGCCGACCAGGTGCTCGACGACCTGCGACGGCTGCTCGACGAGGACGGCATCGCGCTCGGCGAACACGGTGAACCCGGCGCCACCGTGCTCGCCCTGTCCGCGCTGACCGGCGACGGGGTCGACGAACTCCGGGAGACCCTCGGCCAGTTCACCAAGGAGCGAGGCGCCGCCGCCCGGCGGATCGCCGCCGACCTGGACGCCACCGCCGACGAGCTGTGGCCCGTGTACGCGGCCGGGGCCGGATCGCACGGAAGCCGGGGAGGCCGCACGTGGATCGGCCTCAGCGAGGAGGCGCGCGAGGAGTTCGCCGACCGGCTCGCGGACGCGGTGGGAGCGGCCGCGGCCGGGCAGGCCGCGGAACGGGCCTGGCGGCGCAACGCGGGCAAGGCGTGCGGCACGCCTTGGCTGCGGCTGTGGCGTTGGTACGAGGCCCAGCGCTCGCCGCGTGGCATCGGCTGGCCCGTGGCGCAGGCTCCCGCGGACGAGGAGGCCACGGCCCGCCAGCGCGTCGAGCAGGCGGTGCGCACGGTGGCCGACGAGGCGGCTTGGGGGTTGCCGCAGCCCTGGGGGCAGGCGGTGCGGGAGGCCGCGGTGCGCGGCTCGGACGGGCTGCCCGAGGCACTCGACGCGCTGACGGCGTCGGCCGGGGTGCCGGAGGGCAAGCCGCCGCGGCCCGGCTGGTGGCCGGTCGCGGTCTTCGCCCAGGCGGCGATGACGCTGCTCCAAGTCGTGGGCGGGCTCTGGCTGGTGGCGCAGATCATCGGGGTCGCCGTGCCGAACCTGGGCGTGCCGGTGCTGCTGATGCTGGTCGGCATCGTGGGCGGTCCCTGCGTGGAGTGGGCGAGCCGGATGGCGGCACGGGGACCTGCGCGGCGCTACGGCCTGGATGCGGAACGGCGGTTGCGGGAGGCGGCGGCCGGGTGCGGGCGTGCAAGGGTCCTGGATCCGGTGGCGGCGGAGCTGCTGCGGTATCTGGAGGTACGGGAGCAGTACGTGCGGGTGACGGGGGCGGCGGTCGGCTGAGTCCAGCCCCGGTCTCACCCCGGCGCCCCCTCGTCCGGGTGAGGGAGTTTTCCACAACTGCCCGGTAGACCACAGGGCTCAGCGGGCCCGTCCCGACCGGTCCACTCTGAGATCGAAGCCGCGGGACCGACCACCGCGGCGGCGGACTCGGAGTGGACGAGTGGCCGAGTGGCCGAGCGGACGAGCGGACGAGTGGACGAGGGAGGGGTTCGGCATGAACGAGACCTTGGTGACGGTGGTGGGGAACGTCGCGACGACGCCGGTGTTCCGGGAGCTGCCTTCCGGGCCGGTGGCGCGGTTCCGGCTCGCGGTGACGGCGCGGTACTACGACGCGGTGCGGAACGTCTGGGCGGACGGCCACACCAACTTCTTCACGGTGTGGGCGAGGCGATCGCTCGGCGCCAACGTGCAGGGCTCGCTGACGATCGGTGAACCCGTGATCGTGCAGGGCAAGTTGAGGGTGCGCGACGAGGAGCGGGGCGGTCAGCACTGGACGTCGGCGGACATCGACGCGATGACCGTCGGCCACGATCTCTCGCGCGGCACGGCGGCTTTCCGGCGCGTGCTGAAGGCCAATGCGGCGCTGACGGATTCAACGGCGGCGCGAGAGTGGGAGCCCGCACACGAGCCGGACCAGCCGGACCCCGACCCGGCCCCCGAGTCGATGACTGAGCCGATGCCTGAGCCGGAGCCGGTGGGGTGATGAACCGTCAGAGGAGGCGAGCGATGTGACGCCCGACGCGACGACCGATGTGCGGCTTATCGGCGAATGGTTGCCGTTGATTTGTCGATAAGCCCGGTTCTGAAAGGTTGTTGGCGATAACGATTCCGAGTCGGATCGGTTATCGAACGGTAGGACGGGGGACCGTGGTGTGCCGCGTCCCTAGGATGCCGAAGGTAGCTCACGGGGCAGTTGGTAGTGGTTGCCACGCAGGTGGCAGGTGATTCTGCCCCTTCAATCTGCTGGCGGGACCACCCCCCTCGACGTGAACGGGTCCCGTCCGGAGGGGAATTCTGTGTCTTTTGCACGTTCAGTGGTTTCCGCGTTCTCGGCGTTCTCGGCGTTCTCGGCGTTCTCGGCGTCCCCGGTGTCCACGGTGTCCACGGTGTTCTCCGCCCCGTCCCGGGGGAGACGGGGCGCCACGCGCCTTGCCGCGGTGACGCTGGCGACCGGGGTCCTCGCGGCGGGCGCGATAGCCGCCGCGGGTCCCGCCGCCGCGGAGGAGGTTCCGCAGCACCAGGGCGGAGCCGTCGCGACACTGGGCGGGCTCCAGACGTACGGCCAGGCCGTCATCCGTGAGAACGGGACGAAGCAGCAGGTGCCCGCCGGGCTCTTCGAGATGTCCGTGGACGGTGGCGGCACCCTGCAGACGTACTGCGTCGACATCCAGAACCCCACGCAGAAGGACGCGAAGTACCAGGAGACCCCCTGGAGCGGCACTTCGCTGGACAGCAACGAGGACGCGGGCAGGATCCGCTGGATCCTTCAGCACTCCTACCCGCAGGTGAACGACCTCGCGGCGCTGGCCCACAAGGCGGGCACACGGGCGCTCACCGAACAGGAGGCGGCCGCCGGCACCCAGGTGGCGATCTGGCGCTACTCGGACGGTGCCGAGGTGGACGCGGTCGACCCGCAGGCCGAGAAGCTCGCCGACTACCTCTACGAGAGTGCCCGCCGCGTGGCCGAGCCCAGGGCCTCGCTGACCCTCGACCCGCCCGCGGTCTCCGGACGCGCGGGGGAGCGGGTCGGTCCGGTCACCGTGCGGACGGACGCGGACGCCGTGTCCGTGACCCCGCCGGCGGACGCGGCGACGAGCGGGGTGAAGATCATCGGCAAGAACGGCAAGCCGGTGACCTCCGCGGCCAACGGCAGCGAGCTGTTCTTCGACATCCCCGAGGACGCCCCCGACGGCTCGGCGGCACTCGCCGTGCAGGCGTCCACCACGATCCCGGTCGGCCGGGCCTTCGCCTCCGAGACCCGCAGTCAGACGCAGATCCTCGCGGGCTCCAGCGAATCCACGGTCTCCGCCACGGCGAGCGCGACCTGGGCCAAGAAGGGCGCGATACCGGCGCTGTCCGCCGAGAAGAACTGCGCCAAGAGCGGCGTGGACATCACGGCGAGCAACAAGGGCGACGAGTCGTTCACCTTCCGCCTCATGGGCCTCAAGCACACCATCGAGGCCGGCACATCGCGGACGGTGACGATCCCGCTGCAGGAAGACCAGGCCTACGACTTCACGATCAAGGGCCCGAACGGCTACGAGAAGCGCTTCAAGGGCGTACTCGACTGCCGTACGGAGGCCAGCGCGATCGGCAACAAGACGGAACCGATGTCCGTCCCCAGCCCCGCGTCAGCAGGCGGCACCAGCACGGGCGGCGGCGACCTCGCGGAAACGGGCGGCTCCAGCGCAACCCCGATGATCGCCGTCATAGCGGTCGTCATGGTGGTCCTGGGCGCGGCGGCCATGTTCCTCCTCCGCAAAAAGCCGACCCCCACCACCACGAACCCGGAGCCGTCCCCCGAGGACTGACCAGAAACCAAGGCGTCAGGCATCCCCGGAAAACGAACCCCAAGACGAGCGCCCGGCAGAACACAACTGCCGGGCGCTCGCCCGTCTACCTAGCGCAAGGAGTTCAGGTCGGTCCTCATGGCGATGCGCTCGTGCCCCGGAAGCTCATGCCACCGGCTCGCATGCCATATCTGCTCCCGAGCGGCGAGGACCGCAGTGAGGTAGTCGGCGTAGAGAGTCGTGCGGCGGTCTCTCTCATGTCGTTGCTCGTCACGTTTCCAGCGGCTTCGCTCCACGGTCCAGCCGGAAGCGACGGCGATGCCTCCACCGATCAGCGCGCTCACGGGAGCAGCCCAGTCCACCCGGTGACCGTATCCACGGCGGCGGCGCTTGTAGAGGGGTCCCGCTCGCTCGGCGCCGCCCTATGGCAACAGGCAGTGACGGTCCGCTTACCCAAACGCCCGACGAACGTCCAGGTCATGGCCCCCCAGCCATACTGGTTTCCCCCGGTAGGTGGCCGTCAGGCAAGATGGGGTGTATCTGCCCACTCACTGATTGCCGGACGGTTTCTCTTGGCTGAGTACATCTACACCATGCGCAAGACGCGCAAGGCGCACGGCGACAAGGTGATTCTCGATGACGTCACCTTGAGCTTCCTCCCTGGCGCGAAGATCGGTGTCGTGGGCCCCAACGGCGCCGGTAAGTCCACGGTGCTGAAGATCATGGCCGGCCTTGAGCAGCCGTCCAACGGTGACGCGTTCCTCTCGCCCGGCTACAGCGTCGGCATCCTCATGCAGGAGCCGCAGCTCGACGAGAGCAAGACCGTTCTGGAGAACGTCCAGGACGGCGCCGCCGAGATCATGGGCAAGCTCAAGCGCTTCAACGAGGTCGCCGAGCTCATGGCGACCGACTACTCGGACGCGCTCATGGAAGAGATGGGCAAGCTCCAGGAGGACCTGGACCACGCCAACGCGTGGGACCTGGACGCCCAGCTCGAGCAGGCCATGGACGCCCTCGGCTGCCCGCCCGGCGACTGGCCCGTCACCACCCTCTCCGGTGGTGAGAAGCGCCGCGTCGCGCTCTGCAAGCTCCTCATCGAGGCGCCCGACCTGCTGCTCCTCGACGAGCCCACCAACCACCTCGACGCCGAGTCGGTGAACTGGCTGGAGCAGCACCTGTCGAAGTACGCGGGCGCCGTCGTCGCCGTCACTCACGACCGGTACTTCCTCGACAACGTGGCCGAGTGGATCCTCGAGCTCGACCGTGGCCGCGCCCACCCCTACGAGGGCAACTACTCCACCTACCTGGAGAAGAAGCAGACCCGTCTCAAGGTCGAGGGCCGCAAGGACGAGAAGCGCGCCAAGCGGCTCAAGGAAGAGCTCGAGTGGGTGCGGTCCAACGCCAAGGGGCGTCAGGCCAAGTCCAAGGCGCGTCTGGCGCGCTACGAGGAGATGGCCGCCGAGGCGGACAAGATGCGGAAGCTGGACTTCGAGGAGATCCAGATCCCGCCGGGCCCGCGCCTCGGGTCGATCGTCGTCGAGGTCGAGCATCTCTCCAAGGCTTTTGGGGACAAGGTTCTCGTCGATGACCTGAGCTTCTCGCTGCCGCGTAACGGCATCGTCGGCATCATCGGTCCGAACGGCGCGGGCAAGACCACGCTGTTCAAGATGATCCAGGGCCTCGAGGAGCCGGACTCCGGCACCATCAAGGTCGGCGACACGGTCAAGGTCAGCTACGTCGACCAGGGCCGCGCCAACATCGACCCGAAGAAGACGTTGTGGGCCGTCGTCTCCGACGAGCTCGACTACATCAACGTCGGTCAGGTCGAGATGCCCTCGCGTGCGTACGTCTCCGCCTTCGGCTTCAAGGGTCCGGACCAGCAGAAGCCGGCCGGAGTGCTCTCCGGTGGTGAGCGCAACCGCCTCAACCTGGCGCTGACCCTCAAGGAGGGCGGCAACCTGCTCCTCCTCGACGAGCCGACGAACGACCTCGACGTCGAGACCCTGTCGTCGCTCGAGAACGCGCTGCTCGAGTTCCCCGGTGCGGCCGTGGTCATCTCCCACGACCGGTGGTTCCTCGACCGGGTCGCCACGCACATCCTCGCCTACGAGGGTGACTCCAAGTGGTACTGGTTCGAGGGCAACTTCGAGTCGTACGAGAAGAACAAGGTCGAGCGCCTCGGCGCGGACGCGACCCGTCCGCACCGTGCCACCTACAAGAAGCTCACCCGAGGCTGAGCACCATGAGCCGGCATATCTACAGCTGCCCCCTCCGGTGGTCGGACATGGACGCCTTCGGGCACGTCAACAACGTCGTCTTCCTGCGGTACCTGGAAGAGGCGCGGATCGACTTCATGTTCCGGCTCGCACCGGGGGACGGCAGCCCGTCGTTCTCGGGCGGGTCCGTCGTGGCCCGCCATGAGATCGACTACGTACGGCCGTTGGTCCACCGGCACGCGCCGGTGACCATCGAGTCGTGGGTGACGAAGATAGGCGCTGCCTCGCTCTCCATCTCGTACGAGGTCAAGGACCCCGAGCAGGTGTACGTGCGGGCCTCGACGATCGTCGTCCCGTTCAACCTGGAGCAGCAGCGGCCGCGGCGGATCACCGCCGAGGAGAAGGCCGTTCTGCTGACCTACATGGATGACGACGGCGATGTCGCCGGAGGCTCGGAGGCGCTCGTCGCATGACGGCGCAGCTGCACTTCGCCGACGCCGGGGAGGCGGGGGATCTCGCCGCCTTCCTGGCCCGGCTCATCCACTACGACAAGGCCGCCGCGGTCCGTCTGCAGGCGGCCGGCGACACGCTCGCCGTGTTCGGCCGCCCGCCGTCGTTCGAGGTGCTCGCCATCCGTACGGCGCGCCTCGCGAAGCCGTACGAGCACGGGCTCGACTCCTCCCTCGACGTCACCGTCTCCGCCGGTGAACTCCTCGAATCCGTGGGGGAGTCGGCGGAGTCCGTCGCGTCGGCCGGAGTGGTCATCGTGCCGCAGGCCGTGACCGGGCCGCCGTGGGCCGGAGTCCTTCCGCCGCGCGGCGGCTGGCAGCCCGAGCGCGGCCTTCCGCAGGCCGACGCGGTGCGGGGCCTCGTGGCGGCCGCGGTCGCCGAATTCAAGTCGCGGGTCGAGGAGTTGCCGCAGGAGCGGCGGGTCCGGGCCGAGCTCGATCAGCTGGGACGGCAGATCTGGTCCCGGACCATCGGGGACACGGGCCTGCCCGTGCGGGCCGCGCACGCCGCGCAGGCCCTGGGGTTCCTGCGGGGCGACACGCTCGACCTGCTGGCCTCGGGACCGTGGCTGCGGCTGCGCACCGACTACGGGTCGATCGCCGTGCGCCGGTCCGGCGTCGGCGGCCTCTCGGTGACCCCGGCCTAGGGTCCATCAGCGGGTCACCGAAAGGCGCGCCGAGAGCCGTCAGCCCTCTGAGTTGACCATCGATGCCGCCGCGTACGTCAGGTAGTTCCACAGCGTCCGCTCGTGCTCCTCGGAGAGCTTCAGCTCCTCCACGGCGGCACGCATGTGCTTCAGCCAGGCGTCGTGCGCGGCCCTGTCGACGGTGAACGGGGCGTGGCGCATCCGCAGCCGGGGGTGGCCGCGGTTGTCGCTGTACGTGCGGGGGCCGCCCCAGTACTGCATCAGGAACAGCGCGAGGCGCTCCTCGGCAGGGCCCAGGTCCTCCTCGGGGTACATCGGTCGCAGCAGCGGGTCCTCCGCGACCCCCTGGTAGAAGAAGTGCACCAGGCGCCGGAAGGTCTCCTCGCCGCCGACCTGTTCATAGAAGGTCTGCTCCTGAAGCGTGCCGCGCGGGATCTCTATCACACCGTCCATGGTCTCAGACGGGACGACCGAGGACGGAAGACTTAGGACCGCCGGCCTCCGGACCGGGACCGATCCCCTCCGGATCGGTACGTCCCGCCGCTCGCATCGTCGGCCATACCGCAGCACAGTGGCTGTATGGGACCCACAGTCGACCCGCTCCTCGCCGCCGAGGCGGGAGCCGCCCTGGTGCGCGAGATCGAAGCAGGCGGCGCCTGGGCGCGGGACCCCGGACTGCGCGCGGCCTTCGAACAGGTCCCGCGGCACCTGTTCGTGCCGTATTACTACGTCACGTCATCGGGCGGCGGCCACGAACGCCTCTGGGGCGAGGACCCCGACCCCGCACGCCGGGCACGCTGGCTGCGCGGCGCCTACGCGGACGTCCCGCTCGCCACCCGCGTACGGGACGGAGAGCTCCTCTCGTCCAGCAGTCAGCCCTCCCTGATGGCGAAGATGCTGGACGAGCTGGACCTGCGGGACGGGGACTGCGACGTCCTGGAGATCGGCGCGGGCACCGGCTACAACGCGGCCCTGCTCGCCCACCGGGTCGGCCAGGAGCACGTCACCACCGTCGACCTGGACCCGGAGATCACCGAGTCCGCGCGGCGGCATCTGACGGCCGCCGGGTACCACCCGGCCGTGGTCACCGGTGACGGGACCGCGGGGTGCCCCGAGCGCGCTCCGTACGACCGGATCATCGCGACCTGCACGCTGGGCTCGCTGCCGCGGCCCTGGCTGGCCCAGTGCCGCCCCGGCGCCCGCATCCTGGCCCCGCTGGCCACCGGCCTGATCGCCCTCACGGTGCGGGACGCCGAGCACGCGGAGGGCCGCTTCCTGCACACCCCCGCGTACTTTGTGCCGCTGCGGGGCGGTGGCAGAAGGGCCCCGCACGAGCAGCACCTCGGGGGGCTGCCGCGCAGGGCCCTGCAGAACGAGCTCTTCCGCTTTTTGCTGGAGCTGACCGCGGGCAGCCTCGACCCCTATGAGGCCCTCGCCCTGTGGCAGCGCGAGGACCGGCCGGTGCGCGAGCGGTTCGGGGTCACCGTCAGCGGGCCGCACGAGTGGGCCTGGCTGGACGACCCCGAAGGGCCGTACGCCTGGCCACTCGCGTGAGGAGGCCCCTGAACGGACGACTCAGCTGTGCCGGATCGTGATGGTCGTCCAGGCGCCCACGTGCACCCGGTCGCCGTCCTGGAGCGGCACGGGGACGAACGGCTGGATGGGCTCCTCGCCGTTGTTGACCGTGGTGCCGTTGGTCGAGTTCTGGTCGACGACCGCCCAGCTGCCGTCCGGCTGCTGGACCAGGACCGCGTGCTGGTGCGAGACGCCCGGGTCCTCCGGCGGCACGGACAGGTCGATGTCCGGGGTGTCACCGGTGGAGTGCCGGCGACGGCCGATGGTGATCTGGTTGCCGGCCAGCGGGCGCTGCTGCTCGGGCGAGTACGCGGGCAGGTTCAGTCCCGACGCCTCGGGGCCGCTGCGGTGCATCATCGCCATGAAGTACTCGCGGTCCGGGCCGATCGTCGCCGACCAGGAGACCGTGCCGGTGCTGGGCCCCGGCACCGCCTGATAGCCGGGAGGACCCTGCGGCGCCTGCGTCTGCTGAGGCTGCTGGCCCTGCTGCTGATGGCCCCACTCGCCCTGCTCGGGAGCCTGCGGAGCGCCCTGCCCCGGACCGCCCTGCCCCGGAGCGCCCGGACCCGGAGTGGACGACGAGGGCGGCGGGAGCACCCAGTCGTCGTTGCCGCCGCCGAAGGACGGGCCGCCCGGAGGCGGCGGGGTGCCCGTCTCCTGCGGGAAGGCGGGCGGAGCAGGCGGACCCTGCTGCTGGAACGACTGCGGGGGCCTGCCCGACGGGTCGCCGCTGTAGGGCGGCGGCACCTGACCGGACGGGTTGCCGTTGCCGAACGGCGGGATCGGCTCGGCGGGCCGGTTCATCTGCGAGGGCCGCGAGCCCTGGTAGCCGAACGGGTCCTGGCCGGGCTGGGTGCCGTGGGGCTGCCGGCCGGGCGGCTGCTGGAACTGCTGCGCCGGGTTCGGCGTCGGCGGGTGCGGGGCGGCCGGGGTGTACGAGGTGGCCGTGTTCGTCAGGAAGTTCCAGCGGCACTCCTCGCAGAACGGCGCGTTCGCCTCGCGGGGCGTGCGGCACTGCGGGCAGAGCTCGGGCTCGGCGGCCTGGTCCGGCACGGCCGACAGGTGCGGGTGCCCCGGGGTCTGCTGGGGGTAGCCGTAGCCGGCTTCCTGGCCGGGCCCCGGCGGCGGGTAGCCGTAACCGGGAGCGGCCGGGGGCGGCGGGGGCGGGGGCACGGCACCGGCCATGCGGTGACCGCAGACCTCGCACCAGTCGTCGGAACCCGACTGGTGTCCGTTCGGGCAGGTCGGCATGTCGGCGCTTCCCCCTCTCCTTCTCCGGCCCAGAAGGCCGTACGTGCTGCTATGGGGCTGTTACGGGTATGGGTGCTGCTACTTCTTCACGCGAACAGTCTTCGTCGACCGCGTCTCGAGAGTCATCTCGTCGGCCTCGGCAACCCTCGCCTTCAATCGAACAGTACCTGCCACGGCGTCGACCACGTCGACCACCTTCGAAAGCAGCTTCGCGGTGTCCTCGTTGCCCGAGGCGCTGGCGAGCTGGACGGCGCGGCCCAGTTTGGCCGTGGCTCCGTCCATATCTCCCGACTTGCGCGCATCGAGGCCCTGCTGGATCACCTGGGCCAGTTCCGCCTGGCCCGTGTAGTGCGCCACCTGCGGGTTGATCGACGTCGATGCGGCCATGTCATCCGTCCAGACGGCCCGCACCAGGCCCTGCGAGAGCGTCTGGGCGCTGCCGTCCGGCTGCGGCACGATCAGCGAGACGCGGGCCGCGAGCATCTCCTGGCCGAGCTCGGCGTGCGGCACCTCGACACAGATGTGGTAATCGCGGGACTCGTCGCCCCAGGAACCGGTGGGATAGTCGCCGGCGCGCGGCCCCGCCTCCGTGCGACGGTCGGTCAACTCCTCGACTGTGGGCGCCACTTGCTTGACGAACTTGATCTCGGCGCCGAGCGGCGTCCACACCCGCAGGCTGACGTCGGCGACCTCCTTGCCCATCGCCGTCTCCATCATCTGCGTGAAGTCGGCGGCCAGGCCCGAGGGATCGGCGACGATGTCGGCGGTGCCGAGGAGGGCGGAGGCTATGCCCGTGACCTCTTTCACCTCCCAGTCGGTGCCGACACCGCGGGCGTCACAGGTGAAGCGGCCCGCGCAGGCGTCGAGGGAGGCCCGCAGGTCCTCGGGTGACTCGTGTTCATTGCGGCCGTCCGTCAGCACGATCCCATGCCGGATCGAGACATCGGCCGAGGCGAGCAGCCGGTCGGCCAGGCGAAGCCAGGTGCCGATCGCCGTGCCGCCGCCCGCGCTGAGCTTGCGCAGCGCCTGCTTGGCCTGCTCCCGGGTGGTCGCGTCCGCGACCGCGAGGCGTCCGTTGCCGGGATAGACCTCCTTGGCGACATGGGTGCCGCCGATCACCGCGAAGTGCACTCCGTCCCGTACGGCGTCGATGGCGGCAGCCGTGGCGTCACGGGCGCCGCGCATCTTCGTCGGCGGGTAGTCCATCGAGCCCGAACAGTCGACCATGATCGCCACGGCCGCGTCCGGGGTCTGCCCCGCCGAGTACAGGTGCGGGGCGCTCACCGCGGACCCCACCGTGCCCCCGCCCGTCGAGGTGACCGTGGCGATCGCGTTGACCTCGCGGCCGCCCTCCGGGAGGTACTCGTTCTGATAGACGTCGACCGAGAACTGCGGCACGTTCGACTTCGAGAAATTGGCCATGGATCTCTGCTCCCCCTAGACGTTCCCACCGGCTTCCCCAAGCCGGTGGGTGACAAGTGCGCGTGGCCGGCACCCCGTTGCGGGGGCCTTCACTAGGCGGATCCTGCCCCTTGCGGCACGACACGGAACGGCAGAATCGCCACTGTTACGTTGTCGTGGCCCCCGCCGTCCAGCGCGTGGCCGACCAGGACCTGGGCGCTGTGCAGCGGGCGCCGGGCGGCGTCGACGGGCACGGCCCGTGCCATGTCCTCCACCGCTTCCGCGTAGTTCCAGAGCCCGTCGGTGCATACGACCACTACACCCGCACGGTCCGGCTTGAAGGAAGCGGTGTGCGGCTCCAGTTCGTACGCGTCGGCGCCGAGCCAGCCCGTGATGGCGTGCGCGCGCTCGTCCGCGTACGCCTCCGCCTCGTTCATCAGACCCGCCGCCACCATCTGCGCGGCCCACGAGTCGTCCTCGGTGAGGCGGGCCGGCGGGCCGCTGCGGTCGTCGGGCACCCAGTAGGCACGGCTGTCGCCGACCCAGCCGACGACAAGGAGGCCACCGGCGACGATCGAGCCGACGAGGGTGCACGCGGGGGCGTTCTGGTGCGGGGAGTGCTCCCTGGCCTGAGTGGGCTCGGCGGCAAGGGCGTTGACGGCGTCGGACGCCGCGAGGATCGCGTCGTGCATGGCCTGCTGGGGGTGCGTGCCGAGCGGCAGCGCGGCGAGCAGCGATTCGTTCGCCGCGCGGGAGGCGGCGAGCGAGGCCTCGTCGGGGCGGGTCGCGGACGAGACACCGTCGCAGACGATCGCGACGACGGCGGGGGAGCCGTCCGGCAGCGCGGTCGACGAGATGGCGAACGCGTCCTCGTTGCGGTGGTGGCGCAGGCCCCGGTCGCTGACCGCGGCGACCGCGTCCAGTTCCTGCTCCATGTGGTCGCGCTCGCGCGGCTGAGCGTGACCGCAGTTCTCGCAGTAGCCGTCCGGGTCCACGCGGCCCGAACGGCACGCCACGCAGAGCTTGGTGCCCGCGGGCGGCGTGGGGTCGGGCAGGGCCGTGCGGGGGTCGGCGGGCTCGGGCTCCGGCTGGGCGCCGGGGGCCGGCAGGGGGTACTCGTCCGGCTCGGCGGGGCGGGCCGCGGGGGCGTCCGTCCGTACCTCCCCCGCGTTCGGGGAGAGCTCGCCGCCCGACGACTCGGTGACCGGCAGGTCGGTGGGCAGGTGCGCGGGCACCGGCATGTCGGAGCTGTCCACGTCCGGGGCGACGGGCCACTGCGACGACGCGCCGGAGGACGGCGCCGACGGCGAGCCGTTCATGGCGACGGTGGGGCGGTCGTCGGACCCGGCCGGCTGCGCCGACAGGTCGTGACCGCACGCGCCGCAGAACAGGTCACCCGCTTCCAGCGGCTCTTCGCAGCCGGGGCACGTGGAACCTGCCCCGGCAGTCTGCTGGTGCATCTGCGACATCTTCACACCCACGTCCGAGGGCGGAAACGGTTGGCCCGCTCCACCAGTTCGATCCTTTCCTCGCCACCCTGTGCGAGCCGGGCAAGCGTTCGGTACGAGCGCTCCAGGCCGAACCGGAGGCCGCGCTCGTCCAGGTCGCTGCCGAGCAGCACGGTCCGCGAGCCGCCTGCCGGTGCAGCGGGTGCTGCCGGCGGGGCGGAAGCGTGACCAGGGTGCCTACCGGAGAGTACCCAGTCCAGCGCGGTGCCGAGGACCTCGGTGGAGAGCCGCTCGCGGCGCACCGCGTCCAGGCCGAAGCCCGCGAGGGCCTCCACCTGCCCCGCCGCGGCCGTCAGGTCGTCGAGGAAAAGCGCGCCGGGTGACGGCGCGGTGTCCAACGTCATACGGTGCCGCAGCCTCGCCCGCACCGCCGCGACGCGGGCCGCGGTGTAGTGGATCGAGGCTTCGGGGACCGACTCCAGGGTGTGCACGGCACCGCGCCGGTCGCCCGCGGCGAGCTGCACCCGGGCCAGGCCGAACGCCGCGCTGACATAGCTCGGGTCGGTGGCCCACACGAGGCGGTAGTACTCGGCGGCGTTGTCCAGTTGCTCCAGGACCTCCGCGCAGACGCCCAGGGCCAGCTTGGGGGCGGGCTCGCCGGGGAACGCGTCGTACACCGCGTCGAAGGACAGTGCCGCGCTCTCGTGGTCGCCGGTCGCCAGCGAGGCGACGCCTCGGTACCAGACCACCCGCCAGTCGTCCGGGTGCTGTATCTCCAGCTCGGTCAACGCCTGGGCGGCGGGCTCCGGTTCACCCATGGCGAGGCGGGCCCGAAGGCCGCGCAGCCGCAGCTCCACCGAGTCGGCGGGCGCGGCCCGCAGCGCGGTGATCAGCTCGGCGGGCGCGGACGCCATGAGCCCGGCGAGGAACCCGGCGTTCGGGTCGTCCGGGTCGACGCGCGGCACCGGCAGGGCGAGTGCCGTCGCGGGGGCGTCGAGCGGCCGGACGATCCGGGCCGGCGGCGCGGCGGGCGGCACGGGCGGTGCGGCGATCGCCGGGGTGCCGTTGGCCGTGCCCTGGCCGTTGCCCGCCGTCAGCTCCGCGCGCCCCTTGCGCCGCCCCAGGGGCAGCACACGCACCCCGAAGTGCGAGACGTCGCCGGTCAGTTCGGCGAACAGCTCCGTGTCCGTGACCTTCACCTCGGGCCCGAACAGCGTGGACAGCGCGGGGCGCGGCCGCCCCGTCTGGATCGCGACGACCTCTCTCAGGACGCCGGTGAGCTGCTCCGCCATCTCCTGCGCCGAGGCGAACCTGCGGGCCGGGTCCGGGTCGGTGGCGCGCACGAGGAGGCGGTAGAACGACTCGTACGTACGGAAGACCTCGATGTTGTCGGGGTCCGGCAGGGAGTCCACGAAGACGTTCGTGTAGCCCTGGAAGTCGAAGGTGAGCACGGCCAGGGTGCGCGCCACCGTGTAGAGGTCGGAGGCCACGGAGGGGCCCAGTTCGGCGACTTCGGGGCCCTGATAGCCGACCGTGCCGTAGATCGCCGACTCGTCGTCGTCCATGCGGCGGACCGCGCCCATGTCGATCAGCTTGAGCTGGTCCTCGGTCTGGATGGCGTTGTCGACCTTGAAGTCGCAGTACAGGAGATTGCGGCTGTGCAGATGGCCGAGGGCCTCAAGGGCCTCGATGCCGAACGCGCAGGCCTGCTCCACGGGCAGCGGGTCGCGCTTGCCCTGCGCCGTACGGCGTTCGTTGGCGATCTCCTTCAGGGACTTGCCGCCGACGTACTCCATGACGATGTAGCCGTCCATGGAGCCCGTGCGCTGGTCGAGGTGCTCGACGAAGTTGTAGATCCGGACGATGTTGCTGTGCTCGATCTCGGCGAGGAAGCGGCGCTCGGAGATCGCGGCGGCCATCGCGTCCTGGTCGCCCGTGTCGAGCAGGCCCTTGAGGACCACCCAGCGGTCGGAGACCGCGCGGTCGACGGCGAGATAGACCCAGCCGAGGCCGCCGTGCGCCAGGCAGCCCACGACCTCGTACTGACCGTGCACGATGTCGCCGGGGTTCAGCTTCGGCACGAACGAGTACGGATGGCCGCACTTGGTGCAGAACCCTTCGGTGCGCCCAGGCCGGTCACCGCGCGCGCGGCCCACCGGCGCCCCGCAGTCGGAACGGGAGCAGAAGCGCTTGCGCTCGGGGACCTCGGGGTTCTTCTGCACCGCCTGGCGCGGATCGGGGCGCGGCACCTCGGGCACGAGGACCAGGCCCACGCCGAGCCTGCTGCGGGCGGACGTACCGGCGGAGGGCCCTGAGCTGCGTACGGAGACCGAGCGGGACGTGGAGCTCCCGGAGAGGGAGCGCGAGAGCCGCCCCGACACCGATCTGCGCGAGGACTGGGACCGCGACGAGCGGGACGAGGCACGCGAACTGGACCGGGAGCTGCTGCTGGCCGACCCCTTGCCGCCGCCGGTGATGCCGGTCGGGGGAGAGGACACCAGACCGGACGGGGAGACGACCGGGGCCAGGCCGCAGGTGTCGCAGTACAGCTCGCCGCCGCCCACGTCCTCGTACGACCCCGTGCACCCGGGTCGCTGGCACTTCTGCTGCTCACTCATGCTTCCCCCCTCCGGTCGGTGGGACCGCCCTGTTGCGGGACCCTCGATGCAAGGACTTCGGCCGCCGCCTGCTGATAACGAAGCACCGCCTGTTCGGCGACGCGCAGATCGCAGGGCGCGCTCCACAGCATCCGGCGCGCCGCGTCGTACCGCTCGACCAGGAGCGGGTCCTCCGCGTGGCCCAGACGGGAGACCTTCGCCTTGTAGGCGTCCAGGCGGCCGCGCAGCTCCGCGCGGACCGCGAGGGGCTGGGTGACGGCCGTCAACGACTCACGGGCACGCATGAGTTCGTCCTCGGCCTTCTCCTCGAGTGACTCCAGGAGCGGCGAGAGCCGGTGCCACTGGGCGTGCCTGCGGTAGTCGGACGCCATCGCGAGCTGCTCCTGCAGCGCGGTCGAGGGACCGCTGACGGCGGGCACCTCGGACGCCGCGATCTTCGCGAGGACCTCGCCGCGCGCCGAGCGTGCCTCGGCCAGGGTGCGGTCCGCGCGCGAGAGCACGTCACGCAGCCTGCCGAGCCGCAGCTCCGCGTCCTGCCGGACGGTGAGCACCGCGTCGATCTCGCGGCGTACGTCCTCCAGGGCGCGGGCCTCGCGGTCGTACCGCTCGGTGTGCGGACGGCCGCCGCCAGGGGCCGAACTGCCCTTGGCGGGCTGCCAGAAGGCCAGCGGATCGGACACCACCTGCTCGCGCAGGAGCGTCAGCTCCGACGTGATCCGCTCCAGGTCGTCGCCCGCCGGGTGCTCGCCCGGGCGGACTCCCACGGAGTGGGCGAGCCTGCGGGTGCGGTGCAGCTCGGCGGCCAGGAGGTCGATCCGGGCGGGCAGCGCGGACCAGACCGCGTCGGCGGCGACGACCATGTCGAGCGAGTGCGCGTACAGGTCGTTCATCCGGGCGACGAGCTCGATGAGCGTGAAGCGTTCGGTGAGCTTGGCGGGTCCGGTGATGGAGGCCGACGGCGCGGGGGCGGCGCCGCCGGCGACGGTGACGCTCTCACCGCGCAACAGCTCGGTCAGCTCCACCAGATCGTCCCGGTTGGGCCAGCGTCTGCGGGCCCGCACCTCGTGCGCCGCGCGCAGGGCCGCGGCGTACGCGTCGAAGTACGCCCAGAGCAGGGTGATCTGCTGTTCGGTGGACTGCCAGCGCTCCTGTGTGGTGCCGGTGAGGCCGGCGCCTTCGAGGAGCCGACGGCCCGCGTGATCCTGGAGGGCGAGCAGCGAGGTCTCGATCGCCTCGTGCTCTGCGTCGAGGCGCGCCAGCGCACGGTCCACCTCGTCCCGGTCCATTACCGGACCGGGGGGTCCCGCGACGCTCATCGATCACCTCTCCGCTCTGCGTTGCCGTGCATGTCAGGATCAGTCGCTGTACTTCGGTGCGGGCGGTCCCGCCGATTCGCCGAGGCCCGCCTTCAGCCACTTGTCGTACGACTTCTCCCAGCCGTTCTTGTCGTCGTCGCGGTAGTCCTCGAGGACTTGGTTGACCCGTCGCACCAGGTCGTCCCCGCCGTTCTCCGGCTTCTTCATCGCCACGCCGTAGTACTCGGTGTTGAGCGGTGCGTCGCCCTTGAGTTCGACCGTCGGGTCCTGCGCGGCCTGGCTCGCGGCGAGCGCGCTGTCGGTGACGACCGCGTCCACCTCACCCAGCTGAAGCCGCACCAGGCAGTCGAGTTGGTTCGGCACCGTCGTACCGATGTCGGCATCCAGGCCCTTCTTCTTGAGCTCCTCCAGCTGGGCGAGTGCCGTGGAACCCTTCGCGGAGCAGACCTTCTTGCCGTCGAGCGAGTCGTCGAACCCGGTGATGTCCGACGACTTGGGGGCGAGGACCTGCTGTCCCGTCTTGAAGTAGGCGGTGGAGAAGGTGACGTCCTCCTCCCGCTCACAGGTGATCGTCATGGTCCGTACGACCATGTCGACCTGGCCGCTCTGTATGGCCTTCACGCGCTGGTTGGTGGGGATGGCGCGGAAGAGGACGGCGTCGCGGTCGCCGAGGATCTCCTCGGCGATCTTGTGCGCCAGGTCGATGTCGAAGCCTTCGAGCGTCCCCGACTTCTTGTTCGGGTCGCGGTAGCCCCAGCGGTAGCTGTTCTGGTCGACGCCGACGATGAGCTTCTTGACGTCGCGTTTGCGGATGGCCTCGATCGTCGGGCCGTCCTTGTCGTCCGGCGAGAGGCTCTCCTCCGGGGTCTTGCACTCCTCGGCGCGCGCGGGCGCGGCGGCCGACGAGCCGTGGGCGGCCCGGCTCTCGTCCTTGCCCGAGTCGGCCGCGCCGCCGGCCTCCGGCAGCACGAGCACGAGGGAGCCCGTGAGCGCGCAGGCCACCGCCATGGCGGCAGCTCCGCCCCAGCCGCGCATCCTCGCCAGTCCTCGCGTACGCATCGTCCGCTCGCCCCCTCTCACCTGTACTCCGACAGCCTGCGCCCGACGCCGAGCACGGCGCCCGCCGCGGCGAGCACGGCAAGCACTGCTGCGCCCACCGGGAGTCCGCTCATGGCTCCCTTGCCGTCCTTCGCGGCCTGCTGGAACTCGGCCCGCTCGTGTGTCAGCGCCGCTTCGAGTGCTTCGTCGACATTGTCGAAGCACTCTCCGGTGGGCTCGTCGTCCTTGTCGCCGACGACCTTGGCGAGCGCGCCCTTGTAGTCACCCGCGTCGTCGCTGTCCCGCGCGGTCTTGTGGCGGTCCTTCCAGACCGACACGTTCTTCGCGGCTTCCCTGACGGGGTTCTTGCCCGTGTCGTTGTCGGCGACGGCCACGGCCTTGCCGAGCAGACCGCTCTCGGCGCTGCCGAGCTGCTTCATCTGCGCCTGGTAGGCGACGTCGAACTTGTCCTTGATCTCCTTCTCCGCGCCCACCTCGACGGTCTCCGCGCCCCGGCTGACCAGCGTGAGGTTCTCGTTGCTGCGGGCCTTGAGGGAGCTGATGCGGGCGTCGTTCAGGACGTTCAGGGACTGCACGCCGTTGTCGTACGAGTCGTTGAGGCCCGAGCGCGCGAAGGTGTGACCGGCGACGAGCCAGAGGAGGACCACCGTGGCCGCGGCGGTCGCGGCGACCAGGCCGTGGTTGAACACGCGGTTCGTGCGGTGGTAGTTGCGGCGCTGGGCCCAGACCAGGGCGCCGAGCGCGAGCAGGCCGAGCGCGACGGCGAACCAGGGATACGGCTTCGCGTCGTCGTAGTCCCTGTTCAGCCGCTGCTTCTCCGCGGTGTAGAGCTGCTCGGCGGCCGGGAGCATCTCGGTCTGCATCTTGTCGTTCGCGTACCGCAGATAGGCGCCGCCGAGGGGCAGGCCCTGGCGGTTGCTGGCGCGGGCACGCTCGATCAGGCCGGTGTACTCGGGGAGCAGCTTGTTCAGCTTGCTCACGGAGGCGGCGGCCGACGAGCCCGAGCCCGCGTTCGACGCGGCGTTCGCCAGCTTCTCGGAGGCCCGCTCGATGTCGGCCTTGTACCGGTCACGCACCTCGGCGGGCTCCTGACCGCCCGCCAGGAAGCCGCTGGAGGCGGCCGTGTTGGCGTCGGCGAGGGAGCGGTAGATGGCGGCGGCGTCGTCGCTCAGCGGCTGGCTGCGGTTCAGGACGCTGTCCGCGGCGGCCGCTCGGTCGGACATCTGCCAGGTGGTGATCGCGCCGAACGCCACGACGAGCAGGGCGAGGAGGGCGCCGATGATCCGCAGCCTGCCCGGTTCCGTCGTCGCCGCCGCGCGCAGCCGGTCCCGGCCCTCGGCCCATGCGGGCCTGCGGGGCGCGGCGCCCGGCACGGCCTGTGCGGACGGCGCGGGGTCCGGCCCTGCCTGCGGCGGGACGACGGGCATCGTCGGCGCGGCCTGTCCCGGCGGCGCGGCGCTGCCGTTCGGCGGGTATGTCACCTCGACCTCGACCTCCCCCTTGGTCATCGGACGTTCACTTCCGCCCGGAGTGCGCGGTGCGGGAAGAAGTGCACGGCGGCAAGTATCGCCGCAGGGACCGGCATCCGCACAGGTCTTGACTGGATCTTGTTCTGATCACTGCGTCGGGAGACCCGTCCGGATCACGTGAACCCCGTCCGGATCAAGCGAAGATCGCACACCCCCCTGCCCTTGAATACGCGATTCGGTGCGGATCGGTTCCCTGCCGGGCCGACGAACTCCGGGCAGAGGGGATGCGATGGGCCCGGACGCCCCTCAGGAAGCCCCCGCCTCGTAATGCCGCCGCACGTGCGCGTGCACGTCCGTTGCTGCCCCCACCTGGTCGAGGCCGAGCAGCGCCGCGCCGAGCACGGGGCGGGCGACGACCACCCTCGCCACCGCCTTGGGCGCCCGGTCGGCCAGCAACACCCGTACGCGGTCGTCCAGTTGCGGATGCCGTGCGGCGAGGACGCTGCCTCCGAGGAGCACCGGGGTTTCCTCGCCGAGCAGGTCGAGGCGCTCCAGGGCCACCGTCGACATGGCCACGACCTCGTCGGCCATCCGGTCCACCAGGGCGCGTGCCACCGGGTCGCCGGCCGCCGCCGTCGCGAAGAGGACCGGCGTCAGCTCGTGCCGCCGTACGGGGGCGATGGAGCCCAGGTGCAGGGCTTCGATCAGCGCGTACATGGTGGGCAGGCCGAAGTGTGCGGGCAGTGCCTCGCGCAGCGCGGTCGCCTCGCCGCGGCCGTCCTCGGCCCGCGCCGCGTACCAGAGCGCCTCCTCGGCCAGGCCGCCACCGCCGCCCCAGTCGCCGGAGATCCGGCCGATGGCGGGGAAGCGCGCGGTGCGCCCGTCGGGCAGCATGCCCACGCAGTTGATGCCGGCCCCGCACACCACGGCGACGCCTCGCGGCTCGGCGTCCTCCAGGAGGCCGGCCCGCAGGATGGCGAAGGTGTCGTTGCGCACGTCGACGGAAGGGCCCCACGCGCGGCGGCGCAGGGCCGCCGCCAACTCCCGCTCCTCCACCGGGAGATCGGCGTTGGCGAGGCAGGCGGACACATGCCCCACGGAGTCGGTGCCCGCCTCGGTGAGGGCCCGCGTCACCGCCTCCTGAAGGATGTCCACCGCGGTCTCGACGCCGACCTGGGGCGGCTGGAACCCGCCGCCGCGGGCCGCGCCGACGACGGTGCCGTCGGCCGCGATCACCGCGACGTCGGTCTTGCTGTTGCCCGCGTCGATCGCGAGCACGCTCATGCCTACGCCCACGCCAGGTGCTCCCGGTTGTGCGCGACGAGGCGGTCGGTGAGCTGCTCCGCGTACGCGTACTGGCCGACCAGCGGGTGGGCGAGCAGCGCCTTGAACACGCGGTCGTGGCCTCCGTGCAGCGCGGCCTGGAGCGCCAGGTCCTCGTAGCCGGTGACGTTGGCGATGAGCCCCGCGTACAGCGGGTCGAGCTTCGGCACGGCGAGGGGCTTGGCGCCCGTGCCGTCGACCGTGGCCTGTACCTCGATCACGGCGTCGTCCGGCAGGAACGGCAGCGTGCCGTTGTTGACGGTGTTCACCACCTGGTAAGGGCTGCCGCCGTTGCCGAGCAGCGAGGCCGCCAGGTCCACGGCCGCCTCCGAGTAGAAGGCGCCGCCGCGCTTGGCGAGCAGCTCCGGCTTCTCGTCGAGCGTCGGATCGCCGTACATCTCCAGCAACTCGCGCTCCATCGCGGCCACTTCGGCGGCACGCGACGGCTTGGTCCTCAGCTCCTCCACCACGGCGTCGTGCTGGTAGAAGTAGCGCAGGTAGTACGAGGGCACGACGCCGAGCCGGTCGACGATCTCGCGCGGCATGCGCAGGTCGGCGGCGACCGCGTCACCGTGTTCGGCGAGCAGCTTGGGCAGGATGTCCTCGCCGCCGGGACCTCCGAGACGTACGCCCGTCTCCCACGTCAGGTGGTTGAGGCCCACATGATCGAGGTGCACCTCGCCCGGGGCGACGTCGAGCAGCTTGGCGAACTTGCGCTGGAAGCCGATCGCCACATTGCACAGACCGACCGCCTTGTGCCCGGCCTGGAGCAGCGCCCGCGTCACGATGCCCACGGGGTTGGTGAAGTCGATGATCCAGGCGTTCGGGTTGGTGCGGCGTACGCGCTCGGCGATGTCGAGGACGACCGGGACCGTGCGCAGGGCCTTCGCCAGGCCGCCCGCGCCGGTGGTCTCCTGGCCGACGCAGCCGCACTCCAGGGGCCAGGTCTCGTCCTGCTGCCTGGCCGCCTGCCCGCCGACGCGCAGCTGGAGCAGGACCGCGTCGGCGTCCGCGACGCCCGCGTCCACGTCGGACGTGGTGACGATGCGGCCGGGGTGCCCCTGCTTGGCGAAGATGCGCCGTGCCAGGCCCCCGACGAGTTCGAGGCGGTCCGCGGCGGGGTCGACGAGGACGAGCTCCTCGATCGGCAGGGTGTCCCTCAACCGTGCGAATCCGTCGCTGAGTTCGGGTGTGTAGGTCGACCCTCCGCCGACCACTGCGAGCTTCATATCGGTTCTCAGCCCTTTACTCCGGTGAGGGTGACGCCTTCGACGAAGGCCTTTTGTGCGAAGAAGAAGATGATGATGACCGGCGCCATGACGAGCAGGGTCGCCGCCATGGTCATGTTCCAGTTGACGCTGTGCGCGCTCTTGAAGGATTCCAGGCCGTAACTGAGCGTCCAGGCACCGGGGTTCTGGGCCGCGTAGATCTGCGGCCCGAAGTAGTCGTTCCAGCAGTAGAAGAACTGGAAGAGCGCGATGGCGGCGATGCCGGGCTTGGCCATCGGGACGACGATCTTGACCATCGTGCGGAACTCGCCGCACCCGTCGACCTTGGCCGACTCGATGTACTCCTTGGGGATGGTGAGGAGGAACTGCCGCAGCAGGAAGATCGAGTACGCGTCTCCGAACGCCATCGGGATGATCAGCGGCCACAGCGTGCCCGACAGGTGGAACTGCTGGGCCCACACCAGGTACATCGGGATCACGATGACCTGCGGCGGCAGCATCATCGTGGAGATGACGAGCAGCATCGCGGTGCGCCGGCCGCGGAAGCGGAACTTGGCTAGCGCGTACGCCACGGGGATCGCCGAGCAGACCGTGAAGAGGGTGCCGAGGCCCGCGTACATGAGCGAGTTGCGCCACCAGTCCAGGAAGCCCGGGGTCTCGAACACGGCCTTGTAGTTGGACCAGTGCCAGGAGTCGGGCCACAGGTCGCCGCTCATGGCCTGCGAGTCGCTCATCACCGACGTCAGGAAGACGAAGACGAACGGCAGGACGAACAGCAGCGCCACGGCTATCGCCACGCTGTGCACGGCGATCCAGTGCAGGACGCGCTTGCGCCGGGCGCGGGCCGCGGCCGGGCCGCGCTGCTTCTGGGCGGCGGGGGCGGGTGTGGTGGGTGCGGTGAGCGTCGTGGTCGTCATGAGTCCTCAGTCCTCCGCCGAGAGCAGCCCGGAGCGCTTGCGCATCAGGAGCAGCGTGACGGCCATGGCGATGGCGAAGAGCACGAGCGAGAGCACGCACGCGGCGCCGGTGTTGAAGTTCTGGAAGCCCATCTGGTAGACGAGCTGGGGGACCGTGAGGGTCGAGTGGTCGGGGTAGCCGGGCTGGATGACCGACCCGGGGCCGATGTTGACGCCGGAGGCGACCTTCCCCGCGACCAGGGCCTGCGTGTAGTACTGCATGGTCTGCACGACGCCCGTGACCACCGCGAACATCACGATGGGCGTGATCGCGGGCCAGGTGACGTAGCGGAACTTGGCGAACGCCCCCGCGCCGTCCAGGTCGGCGGCCTCGTACTGCTCCTTGGGGACGTCGAGCAGCGCCGCCATGAAGATGACCATGAGGTCGCCGATGCCCCACAGGGAGAGCAGCACGAGCGAGGGTTTGGCGGTGTCCGGGTCGTTGAACCAGTTGGGCCCGGAGATCCCGACCGCGCCGAGGATCTCGTTCACCGGGCCCGTGCCGGGGTTGAGCAGGAAGACGAAGGCCACGGTGGCGGCCACCGGCGGGGCGAGATACGGGAGGTAGAAGGCGGTGCGGAAGAGGCCGGGGCCCGTCTTGATCTTCGTGATCAGCAGCCCGAGCGACAGGCCGAAGACCACCCGCAGGGCCACCATGATCACGACCAGCCACAGGGTGTTCCACAGGGCGGGACCGAACAGCGGCATCTGCTCGAACACGTACTTCCAGTTGCGGAGGCCCACGAACGAGGGCTCCTTGATCTGGTTGTAGTGCATGAACGAGAAGTAGACGGTGGCGATCAGCGGGTAAGCGAAGAAGACGCTGAAGCCGACGAGCCAGGGGGAGAGGAAACCGAGCGTGCGCAGTCTGCGGCGCGCGGGAGGGGAGAGGGTCATGGCCATGGCGGGGTCCTCAGCTCAGCTCTTCGACTGGAGGGTGTCGGCGTCGATCTGCTCGTCCAGCTTCTTCAGGCCCTTGCGCAGATCGCCCACGCGCCCGGCCTCCACGGAGTAGGAGAAATCCCCGAGCGAGACGACGTACGCGCCGCCGTTCACGGAGGGCGGCAGGGCCTTGCTGTGCTTGTTCTCCAGGATGTCGAAGAAGGTCCGGAAGGTCGGATCGGCGTCCAGGTCGGGGGACTTGAGGGCCGCGAACGTGGAGGGCACGTTGTGGATGGCGTTCGCGAAGTTCACGACCTGCTTGGTGTCCGCGGTCAGGAACCGCACCAGTTCCCACGCGGCGTTCTGGTGCTTGCTGCTGTGTGCGATGCCGGCCACGGTGCCGGTGATGAAGCCGCGCCCGTAGGTGTCGGCCCGGTCGTCGGGGACGGGCAGCGGGGCCACGCCCCAGTCGAACTTCGCCTTGGCCTCGTCCAGCATCAGGCCGCGCCACTCGCCGTCCAGGTGCATGGCGACCTTGCCGGTCAGGAAGGCGTTCTGGCTGGACATCTCGTCGCCGAAGGTCAGCCGGAACCGCTCCAGGTCGTTGAACCCGCCCTGCGCGGCGGCCAGTCGCCGGGTGGTCTTGAAGAAGTCGTACGTGGAGGGGTCGTCCGCGAGCCGCGCGTCGCCCTCGGCGTCGAAGTACTTCGGCCCCCACTGGGCGAAGAGGCGGTCCGGACTGTTCTGGTAGAAGCGGAAGTTGGGCAGATACCCGACCTGCTTGTACGAGTTCCTGCCGCTGCGCACGGTCAGCTTCTCGGAGACCTCCTCGAACTCGGACATCGTGCGCGGGGGCCGCTCGATGCCCGCCTTCTTGTAGGCGTCCTTGTTGTAGTACATGCCGAAGGCGTCCGCGAGCAGCGGCAGGGCGCACTGGTTGCCGCGGTAACTGGTGTAGTCGAGAAGGGTCTTGGGGAAGACCTTCTCCTTGTCCAGACCCGTCTTCTTCATGAACGGATCGAGGTCCGCCCACATCCCGGAGTCGCAGTACTGGCCCACGTTGTTGGTGGTGAAGGAGGACACCACGTCCGGGGCCTTGTCGCCGCCCGCCCGCAGGGCCTGGTTCACGGTCTCGTCGGAGACGTTCCCGGTGGCCTTGACGTCGATGTTCGGGTGCAGCTTCTCGAAGCGGGCGATGCTGTCGTTCACGGCCTTGACCTCGCCGGGAGTCGACCAGCCGTGCCAGAACTTCAGGGTGACCGGTTGGGTCGGGTCGTCGTTCGCGCTGCCGACGCTCGGGTTGGCGCAGCCGGAGAGCAGGAGACCGGCTGCGGCGAGCGCCGCGGACGCGCAGGTGGGCATGCGCCATCGCGGCATGGCGGACTTCCTTTGCGGAGAGGGGAGTTGTGGTGGGGCCGTATGAGGGGAGGGGCTCGCTCAGGCCGTGTCGAAGACCTGGTCGCGGGCCTGGGTGAGGGCCGAGCGCAGGGCGCCGGTGAGGATCGGGTCGCCGTCGAGTTCGCTGATGCGGATCTGCGGGCGGGGCAGCGCGAGCCCGGTCAGTTCCTCCTCGACCCGGGCGCGCAGCTTGTCGCCGCCCGCCTGGGCCACCGAGCCGGAGAGCACGACGAGTTCGGGGTCGACGACGGCGACGACCGCAGCGATGCCGGTGGCGATGCGCCGCGCGACCTCGGCGAGCGCGGCGTCGTCGGCCATGACCTGCGCCAACGTCGCCCCGCCGCCGGTGAGTTCGCGCACGACGTACGCGGAGACGAGGCTCTCGAAGCCGCCGCCGCCCCCGCCCCGCGTGTCGCCGCGAAGGAGCGGAGCACCCGGCAGCGGCATGTAGCCGATCTCGCCCGCGCCGCCGGTCGCGCCGCGCAGCAGGGTGCCGCCGAGCACGATGGCGGCGCCGACGCCTTCGTCGAGCCAGGTCAGCACGTAGTTGTCGTGGTCCTGGGCGGCGCCCTCGTACTGCTCGGCGACGGCGGCCAGGTTCACGTCGTTCTCGATGACGACGGGGGTGCCGAGGACGGCGGCGAGATCGTCGCGCAGCGTCCGTGAGTGCCAGCCCGGCAGGTGCGGGGCGTACCGCAGGGCGCCGGTGTGCGGGTCGATGGCGCCGGGGGTGCCGATGACGGCGGCCCGCAGGTCCTCGTGTCCGAGCCCCGCCTGGCGCAGGGCGCCGTCGACGGCCTCCGCGACGAGCTGGGCGGTGCGGTGGCGCACGTCCTCGGCGACGGCTTCGGCCTCCACGCGCTCCTTGCCGAGGACGGTGCCGGTGATGTCGGCGACGAGCGCGGTGATCCCGGTGGGATCGGCGGACAGCGCGGCGACGTGGCCGGCGCCCGGATCGATCTCGTACAGCAGGGCGTTGGGTCCCGGCCGTCCGCTGAGGCTGCCGGTGGTGTGCACGAGCCCCGCCGCTTCGAGACGCCCGAGGAGCTGGGAGGTGGTGGGCTTGGAAAGCCCGGTCAGCTCGCCGATGCGGGTGCGGGTGAGGGGACCGTGCACGACGAGGAGATCAAGGACGGCCCGGTCGTTCATGGCACGCAGGACGCTCGGGGTGCCCGGAGTGCTGCCCGCTGCTGCCATGACGTCACCTTACTTTGGTCGGCCGCTAACTGTTAGGAAACTTTCCAATTCGTGAGGACCGTACGACCGGCCTGAACAGGCCGTCAATAGCGTGCGCCCCGGCGGCAACCAACTCGTTACCTGGCGGGGGCCGGTGTTGCACGGAGTGCTCCGGCGGCGGTCGGGACACGGGTGTTGTCCGACTGGATTCCTATTAATCCCAACGGGTGGCACGAATTCAGATTGTCGGCGCCGAGCCAGGACAATGACGGGCCTTACGGCTGATGGAGGTCCGGTGTCCCGCTCCACCTCGTCCCCACCGAACATGACCACCCTGGGGTGTGCCCTATTCGCGACCCGTTGGCTCCAAGCACCCCTGTACTTCGGCCTGGTGGCCGCTCAGGGCGTGTACGTCTACAAGTTCTTCAACGAGCTGTGGCACCTCGTCCACCACGTCGTCAGCGGGCAGGCGGACGAGACGCACGTGATGCTCGCCGTCCTGAAGCTCGTCGACGTGGTGATGATCGCCAATCTGCTGATCATGGTGATCGTCGGCGGATACGAGACCTTCGTCTCGCGCATCGGCCTGCAGGGCCACCGGGACCAGCCCGAGTGGCTGTCCCACGTGAACTCCAACGTGCTGAAGGTCAAGCTGGCCACGGCCATCGTGGGGATCTCGTCGGTGCATCTGCTCCAGATGTTCGTCGACGTGCACCACACGCCCCGGCACGACCTGCTCTGGGGCACCGTCATCCACATGGCGTTCATCGCCTCGGCGGCCATCCTCGCGTACATGTCCGGGCCCATGGCGGCGCAGGAGGCGAGGCTGCGCGGCGCGCACGGGGAGCACCGGGAAGAGGACACGCGGACCGTGGTCATCCCGGTGCAGCGGGGCGGCGGGCAGCAGGCGGAGCCGCATGCGGGCGCGGGCGCGGGGGCGGAGGAGCGGATCGAGGCCGCCGGGTTCCCGCCCGGGAAGGTCCTGGAGCTGTTCGACGAGGGGCGGCTGCGGGCGCCCGAGCCGCATGTGATCACCCGCCTCGGCAAGGCCGACTTCGTCGCCCGCAAGGCCAACGTGGTGCTGCTCGGCGCGCCCGGCACGGGCAAGACGCACCTGGCGGCCGCCCTGGGCGTACGGGCCTGCCAGGCCGGACACCAGGTGCTGTTCGCGACCGCCGCCGAGTGGGGCGTCCGGCTCGCGGACGCCAAGGCCGCGGGCCGTCTCGGCAAGGAGCTCTCCCGCCTCGACGCGTATCCGGTGCTCGTCGTGGACGAGGTCGGCTACGTGCCGTTCGACGCCGAGGTCGCCCGCCTCTTCTTCCAGCTCGTCTCGCACCGCTACGAGCGGGGCTCGCTGATCGTCACCAGCAACCTGGCCCTCGGCCAGTGGGGCGAGGTGTTCGGCGACGGCGCCACGGCTTCCGCGACGGTGGACCGCCTGGCCCACCACGCGGAGGTCATCGCGCTGGACGCCGACAGCTACCGCACCCGGCGCCCGGGGCACCTGGCGGCCTCCGGAAGCCCCCTCTGACCTGGAGGCGTACGGCTACTTCGACAGATTCGGCGGCGGAGCGATCGGGGAGGCCGCGAGCGACTGCGGAGAGGTCGCGGACGCGTAGGCCGACGGGGCCGCCACGGCGGCCGACGGGTCCGCCGTCGCCTCCTCCACGGCCTGGAGCGGGAGGCCGCCCACGATGCGGATGCCCGCCTCGTCGAAGGCCTGCTTGATGCGCCAGCGCAGCTCACGCTCCACGCCGAGGGCGTTGCCGGGCATCGTCTTCGCGGAGACCCGTACGACCATCGAGTCCAGCAGGACGCTGTCCAGGCCGAGGACCTCCACCGGGCCCCACAGGCGCTCGTTCCACGGCTCGTCCTTGGCCATGGACTCGCCGACCTCGACCAGCTTCGCCTTGACCTTCTCCAGGTCCTCGTCCGGGCGGACGGTGACGTCGACGCCCGCCGTGGACCAGCCCTGGCTGAGGTTGCCGATGCGCTTGACCTCGCCGTTGCGGACGTACCAGATCTCGCCGTTGTCGCCGCGCAGCTTCGTCACGCGCAGGCCGACCTCGATGACCTCGCCGGACGCCACGCCCGCGTCGATCGAGTCACCCACGCCGTACTGGTCCTCCAGGATCATGAAGACGCCGGAGAGGAAGTCCGTGACCAGGTTGCGGGCGCCGAAACCGATCGCCACGCCCGCCACACCCGCCGACGCGAGCAGCGGGGCGAGGTTGATCTGGAATGTGCCGAGAATCATGAGCGCGGCGGTGCCCAGGATCAGGAACGACGCCACCGAGCGCAGCACCGAGCCGATGGCCTGCGAGCGCTGACGGCGGCGCTCCACGTTCACGAGAAGTCCACCGAGCGCGGTGCCGTTCACGGACTGGGCCGTGCGGTTCATGCGTTCTATGAGCTTGGTGATCGAGCGCCGGATGACCACGCGCAGGACGATGGCCACGGCGACGATCAGCAGGATGCGGAGCCCGATGCCCAGCCACGCCGACCAGTTCTGCTCCACCCAGCTCGCGGCGTTCGTCGCGTGCTCCTGGGCGTCTTCCAAGGTCGGGGGCTTCGGCGTCGACTTGTCGTCCGGGTCCGTTCCGGCTGCTGACAGAGCGGACAGGAACACGGCAGGTACCTCCAGGCATAGCGGCCTGCCCAGGAGATGCACCGGGCAGAGACACCACACTAACGGGGCATTGTGTGTGGATCGTTGTGATGTTCGAGGGAGAGACCGTGCTCACCTGGGGAAGATGAGGGTGTTGTACATGTGTGGTCGAAAACACTCCGAGCCCGTTACGAGCACATGGTGGCGCTTGGACCAGGCATGAGGGGAGACTGGCTACAGATCGTCCCGGCGCGAGCCACGCGCCGCCGGCGTAATAGGAGGCATCCGTGCCGCACGTCCTGGTCCTCAATGCGTCGTACGAGCCTCTGGGCGTCGTACCGCTCCGCCGCGCGCTCGTCCTCGTCCTGGAGAACAAGGCTCTCTGCCTCGAGGAATCCGGCGCCTTCATGCACAGCGCAACGCGCACTGTCCCCGCACCCAGCGTGGTCCGCCTCAAGCGGTTCGTCCGGGTCCCCTACCGGGGGCCCGTTCCTCTGACCAGGCGGGCGCTCTTCGCCCGCGACGGCGGTCGGTGCATGTATTGCGGTGGCGTCGCAACCAGCGTCGACCACGTCATTCCGAAGAGCCGTGGCGGTCAGCACGCCTGGGAGAACGTGGTGGCGTCCTGCCGCCGCTGCAACCACACCAAGGCGGACCGTCATCTCCTGGAGCTGGGGTGGCGCCTGCGTCACAAGCCCGCGCCGCCCTCGGGGCTCGCGTGGCGCATCATCGGGACCGGGCACAGGGATCCGCGCTGGCTGCCGTATTTGCAGCCGTTCGGCGCGGACGACGCGATGGCCCGGATCGATGGCATCTCTGCCTAGGAATCGATCCGGGCTCTGTTGTACGTGGCCGCCCGCACGGGGCCTGAGCGTGGCCGTCGGCCGCCGTCAGTCCCGGGCGGCCGCGGCCACGGCGTACGCCTCGACCGACCAGAGCGAGTAGCCGAAGCGGGTGGCCCGCTTGTCGCCCTGGACGCGGATGAAGCGGGTGTCGCGGGCGTCCATGCGGATGCTCTCGCGGCCCCCCTTGCCGTCCTTGACGGTGGCCGCCGTGCGCCAGGTCTTGCCGTCGGCCGACGTCTGCACGCGGTAGCCCGCCGCGTACGCGTCCTGCCAGCGCAGGACGACCTGGCCGAGCCTGACCGGTTCGGCGAGCTCCATCTGCCACCAGGCGCCGTCCTCGACCGGCGACGACCAGCGGGTCTTCGGGTCGCCGTCGTTGGCGCCCGACGCGGGGAAGTCCTTCGTCTCGTCGCCCGACGACGACGCCTTCGCGCCGCGCGCCAGATCGGGGCCGTCCGTGCGGGGGTAGGCGCGCACCGAGACCGTGCGGGTCTGGCCGTCGAAGGTGACCGGGATCTCGTACGTCCCCGCGCGTGTGCCCGCCGGGACGGTGACGTCGACCGGGACGTCCACGCGCGTGCCGCGCGGCAGCGTCGACTTCGCCGGGGTGCGCACCTCGACGCCCTTGGGCGCCTTCGCCGTGACCTTGCCCTGCACGTCGCCGGGGCGCAGGGACGTCAGCTCCGCGGTGATCCGCTGCGGGCCGCCGCCGATCTCCACGTCGGCCTCGGTGCGGGCCAGGGAGAAGCGGGCGGCGGGGGAGTCGGCGTACCAGGGGACGACGTGGCGGACGGTGCCCTCGGTGACCGTGACACGGACGGCGTCGGCCCGCAGGGCGGTGTCCTTGGGTGCCGAAGGCTTGGCCTCGGTGAAGCCCGTACCGGACAGGGCACCGACGCGGCGCCAGCCCTCGCCGGGGACGTGCGCCTCGATGCTGCCCTTGGTGCCGGGGTCGGTCAGCGCCGTCACCGCCGTGAGAGGGCGGGCGCGGGGAGTGCGGACCGTCGCGCGGTCCGACGCCTGCTCGCCGTCGAGCCCCGCCCACGACCCGTACGCCTTCTGGGCCCGTGTCAGGAAGGGGGCGAGGACGCCCTTGCCGACCGTCACCCGGGAGGCTTTCAGGTCCTTCTGGAGCCCCGACAGGGTGCGCGAGGCGCGCCAGGCGGCGGCGCCGTCGCCGGTGGACTGCGCGCGCAGCATGTCGACCGCCGTCTCGCCGGCCTCCCCGTAGCGCGCCAACTGCTCCACCCAGGGCCCCACCTCGGTGTCGAGGTCGCTGTCGGCGAGGCGCCGCGGAGCCTCCTTCATCACGGTGAAGGCGTCCCGCAGGGCCTGTCCGGTCTTCTCCACGCGGGCGGTGTCCGTCGTCGTGCGCGCCCGCCAGAAGTCGTCCATGAGCGGACGCAGATACGCCGATTCGTCGGCGCCCAGGACGGACGAGGCGTCATTGCCCGCGAGGGCCCGCAGGGCGCCCCGGGCCTTCGCGTCACCGCCCGACAGGTCGTCGATCGCGGCGAGCCAGGACTCGTGCGGGCGGTAGGCGCGCGGGTTCCACGCGTAGTCGGCGGCGGTGAACAGCGGGATGCGCGAGGCGGAGGGCTGCTCCATGGCGTTGCCGAGCAGCGCCGCCGAGCCGGTGGCCACGGCGGGCTCACGGCCGGTGTAGGGACCCAGGAAGATACGGTCCTGCGCGAAGTCGTTGACGGGGTAGTTGTCCATCGTCACGAGCGGGTGCGAGCCGAACGCCTTGCGGGCACCCGCCAGTTCACGCCCGGTGATGGTCTTGGGGACCACGCCGACGCCGGTCCACGCCACCTCGACGCCCTCGTCGAGGCGGGCGGCGATGGCGTCGCGGTACTCCGTGGAGCCGTTCTGGTAGTACTCCGTGGGCATCAGCGAGAGCGGCCTCGCGCCGGGGTGGCGCTCGGCCAGATGCGCGGAGACCGCGTTGGCGACGCGCGCCTGCGCCTTCGCGGCGGCGTCGGGCCCCGAACCGAAGGCCTCGGCGTCGGCGCCGCAGTGCCACTCGCTGTAGCTGACGTCCTGGAACTGCAGCTGGAAGGCGCGTACGCCCAGCGCCCACATCGCGTCGATCTTGCGGTTCAGGGCCTTGATGTCCTTGTCGGACGACATGCACATGGCCTGGCCGGGGGCGACCGCCCAGGCGAGCGTCACGTGATTGCGCTCGGCCCGCTCGGCGAGGGCACGGAAGTCCGCGCGCTGGTCGGCGGGGTAGGGCTCGCGCCAGCGCGCCTGGCGGTAGAGGTCGTCGCCGGGGGCGTAGAGGTAGCGGTTCTGCTTCGTGCGCCCCATGAAGTCCAGCTGGTCCAGGCGCTGCTCGCGGGTCCACGGGGTGCCGTAGAAACCCTCCGTCATGCCGCGGACCGCGGTGCCGGGCCAGTCGCGGATCCGGACCCCGGGGACTGTGGTGCCGCCGGCGGTCCTGGTGAGCAGCTGGCGCAGGGTCTGCACGCCGTGGAAGAGGCCGTCACTGCCCGCGCCCGCGAGGGCGATGGTGTCCTGGCCGCCGATCCGGCCCACCGCCAGGCGGTAGCCGCCGGAGGGGAGGTCGGCGCGGGGGCGGGCGCCGAGGGTGCGGAGCGCCTGGTCGGCGGCGGCGCCTTCGACGCGGATGACGAGCCTGCCACCGCCCGCGGGGAGTTGCCCGCCGTCCCTGACCTCGGTGGTCTCGCGGACACCCGCGTCGCGCAGCAGGGCGCGCAGGGCGTCCATGGCGTACGGGTCGGGGTCCTCGCCGGTGGCCAGCACGACCTCGTCGGTGACGGTGACCGGGGTCCCGGCCGTGGTCATCGACTGGGGGCGGGGCCAGACCGGGGGGAGGGTGCCGTCGCTCTCCCGGTCGTCGTCCGGGGAGGTGGCGGGGGCGCCGGGCTTTCCGGGGAGGCCGGGGGCGGCGACAGCGCCGGGGGCGCCGGAAAGTGCGCCCGCGATGACGGCGACGGCGATGGCCGCCGCGCCTTTCCTGCGCCGCAGTTGCACGGCCCTCTCCTCGTGTCCTTCGTGCTGGTGATCACGTGTGGTGCGTCAGTTGTCTCAGGGTGTCACTGAGCCCACCACTCGCGTGGTGGGGGTGTCAACGGCCGTGGGTGTTGTGGGGGTTTTCTTCCCTGTGACATACGCGGGTTCTTTGTGCGGGGCCGGAATGTATCGCCCGTACGCGGGCAGGGACGGGGGGTACCGAAGGTGAGGGGGAAGGAAGATCTTGCGTTCGACCCCCCACTGAGGGAAACGAATGTGAGTGCGCGCACGTTCATACAACGGATATGTCTGCGATCCCGTGCACTGGGTAGGGCTGCCGAAGACCTGCCCCTGACACCTGCCCCCTGACAATGGAGCCTTACGTGCCCGCTTCCGCGAATCTTCTTCTCTCCGCTCTCTCCAAACAGGTCTCCGGACCGGACTCCGGTCTGGACGGATCCTGCTCCTGCGGCTGCCTCGAGCCGCCCCTGACCAGCGAGCCCCCGCTGGCCGACGCAGCACCCCTGACCAGCGAGCCTCCGCTCGCCGACGCCGCCCCGCTGACCAGCGAGCCCACTTCTTCCGGCACCGCGTCGGGTCTGGCCTACATGGGGGTCTAGATGGCCCCATCCGGAGCGACCGGCCCCACCACCGGGCCCACCGATCCCACCGGACTTTCCCGCCTCGCCGTTCTGCACGGCGTGGCGACCGCATACTCCCCGTCCCCGGACCGCACGGTTCCGGCCACCGACGCCGCGGTGATCGCGGCCCTGGCCGCCCTGGACGTGGACGCGAGCACCCCCGAGGCGCTGCGGCGCGCCCTCGCGGCCCGCGAGGCCGAGGTGAGCGCCCGTCTGCTGCCTCCGACGGTGGTGATGTGGCAGGGCGGCGATCCTGAGGCGGCCCCGCCCTGGGCCGTGCTGCCGCCGGGCACGCGGGTGAGCGTGGAGACGGAGGAGGGGGAGCGGCTGGAGTGGCATGTGCCGTCGGCAGAGCCACCTGGACGCGTACCCGGAATTGGGGTGGCGCCCGCCCTGCCACTGGGCGTACACCGGCTCCGAGCCGCGACCCCGGACGACCGGACAGCCACCGCCCACCTCATCGCCGCCCCGCACCGTCTGCCGCCCCCGCGCGAGAAGACGTACGGGATTCTCGTCCAGCTCTACTCCCTCCTCTCCCGCCGCTCCTGGGGCATGGGTGACCTCGGGGATCTCGCCGAGCTCGCGGCCTGGTCCGGGCGGGCCCTGGGGGCCGGGTTCGTGCAGGTCAACCCCTTGCATGCGGCGGTCCCGAAGCCTCCGGACGGGCCGTCCGACCCCTCCCCGTACCGCCCCTCCTCGCGTCGCTTCCCCGACCCCGTCCATCTGCGGATCGAGGACATCCCCGAGTACGCCCATCTGGACGGCGAGGCCCGTGATCTGGCCGCCGACATCACGCGGCGAGCTGCCGCGCTCCGTGAATCCGTGCTCCAGCAGGGCCAGTTGATCGACCGTGACGCGGTCTGGGAGCTCAAGGTCCAGGCCCTCGAACTGATCCGCGAGGTCCCGCTCGGCCCCGGCCGGCGCGCCGCCTACAACGACTTCCTGGCCGAGCACGGCGACGACCTCGAGGACCACGCCACGTGGTGCGCGCTCGCCGAGCGGTACGGCCCCGACTGGCACGCCTGGCCCGAGCCCCTGCGCGACCCCGCGTCACCCGAAGCCGCCCGTGCCCGCCGCGAGTTGATGGACCGCGTCGATTTCCACTGCCGCCTCGCCTGGCTCACCGACGCCCAACTCGCCGCGGCGCAGCGCTCCGCGCGGGACGCGGGCATGGCCATCGGCCTCGTGCACGACCTCGCGGTCGGCGTGCACCCGGCCGGAGCCGACGCGTGGGCGCAGCGGCGGCACTTCGCCGCGGGCATGTCGACGGGCGCGCCGCCGGACGCGTTCAACGCGCGCGGCCAGGACTGGGGCCTGCCGCCCTGGCGCCCCGACCGCCTCGCCGAGTCGGGCTACGCCCCGTACCGCGCCCTCCTGCGGGCCCTGCTCCGCCGCGCGGGCGCGATCCGCATCGACCACGTGATGGGGCTCTTCAGGCTCTGGTGGGTCCCGGAGGGCCGCGCGCCCACCGAGGGGACGTACGTCCAGTACGACGCGGAGGCGATGCTCGCCGTCCTCGTCCTGGAGGCGCACCGCGCGGGCGCCCTCGTCATCGGCGAGGATCTCGGCACCGTCGAGCCCGGCGTCCGCGAGACCCTGCAGCGGCGCGGTGTGCTCGGCACCTCCGTGCTCTGGTTCGAGCGGGACTGGGCCGGCACCGGACGGCCGCTGCCGCCCGAGGAGTGGCGCGCGGACTGCCTGGCCACCGCCACCACCCACGACCTGCCCTCCACCGCGGCCCGCATCACCGGCGAGCACGTCCAACTCCGCGACCGGCTCGGCCTGCTCACCCGCCCCGCGGCCCTCGAACGCGCCGAGGCGGCCGCCGATGTCTCGGAGTGGCTCGCGCTGCTCTCCCGCCTCGGGATGCTGCCCGGCGGCGGCGGACACGAGCAGGAGGAGATCCGCGCCGTCCACCGTTTCCTGCTCGCCTCCCCGGCCCGCATGATCGGCGTCTGGCTGCCGGACGCGGTGGGCGACCGCCGGCCGCAGAATCTTCCCGGCACCTGGGACCAGTATCCGAACTGGCGGCTGCCGGTCGCCGACGCCGCGGGCCGACCCGTCACCCTGGAGGAACTCGCCGCGTCACCACGTGTCCACGCGTTCATGGACGTGTTCCGTATGCGCGAAAGGACCCGTACGGCACCCCCGGGCGCGCGGCCCGTTTAGCAGTTCGCTACGTTGGCACCGTGGACAAGAAGACTGCCCTGCGCGCCGGCGCCCTGGCTTCCGGTACGACGCTGATGATGCTGCTCATGTCGTCCCCCGCGCTCGCGCTCACACGCGACGACGGCGACGACCCGGGTCCGGGCCTGAGCGTGATCGACACGCTCGGCCTCTATGTCGTGGCGCCCATCGTGCTGTTCCTGGTGATCGCGGGCCTCGTCATGGTCGGTGACAAGTCCCGCAAGCAGGAGAAGAAGGGCTGACGCCACTTCGCTTCGCGAGCTCTCCGTAGGGGGCTCTTCGTCGACGTACGCAACGCACGCGTATGACGGCGAAGAGCCCCCTACGTGTGTGCGGAGCCTTCAACGTCTCTCACGGCCGCTCGGCCGTGAGATACCGCTGCACCGTCGGCCCGACCCAGTCCGCCATCTCCTCGGCGGACAGCGCGAGCGCGGGCGGGAACCGCAGCACATACCGGGTCAGCGCCATGCCCAGGATCTGTGAGGCGCACAGCCCGGCCCGCGTCGGGGCCTCGGCCGGATCGGGGCAGACGCGGCGCGCGACCGGCAGCAGCTGATCCCTGAAGATGGCCTGCATCCGCTCGGCGCCCGCCGTGTTCGTGATGCCGACGCGCAGCATCGCCGTCAGCACGCCGTCCTTCTCCCAGACATCCAGAAAGTGCGTCACCAGGGCGCGCCCCACGGCCTCGCGCGGCACCGAGGTGAGATCGGGCAGGCGCAGATCGATGGCGCAGGCCGCGGCGAACAGGCCCTCCTTGTTGCCGTAGTAGCGCATCACCATCGACGGATCGATCCGCGCGTCCCTGGCGATGGCGCGGATGGTGGCCCGCTCATAGCCGTCGGCGGCGAACCGCTCACGGGCGGCGGCCAGGATCGCGCCGCGGGTCGCGTCGGAGCGGCGGGGCGGTGCCGGGGGACCCTCGACGGCCGTTCGGCTCCGGGTCGCTGAATCGGGTGCACTTTCGGTCATGCCAACAAGCGTAGGCCAACATGTGTTGACAGTCCATGACGGCGGTCCTACGTTAGCCAACAAGCGTTGACCAACAGCTGTTGGCACAAGGAGGCCGTCATGAACGGAACACAGGACACGACCGGCACCGCGAGCCCCGCTGTGATCGTCGTCGGCTCCGGCCCCACCGGGCTGCTGCTCGCCGGGGACCTGGCCGCCGCGGGCGTTCCCGTCACCCTGCTCGAAAAGCGGCCGCACGAGATCAGCAACCTCTCGCGCGCCCTGGTGCTGCACGCCCGCACCCTCGAACAGCTCGACGCGCGCGGCCTCGCCGACGAACTGGAGGCCAAGGGCCGGACGCTCGACCGCCTGCGCCTCTTCGCCCACCTCGACGTGGGCCTCGACAAGCTGCACTCGCGCTACAACCACCTCCTGGTCCTGCCGCAGTACGAGGTCGAGCGAGTCCTTGAGCGGCGGGCCATCGCGGCCGGCGTCGACTTCCGCTTCGAGTGCGAGGTCACCGGGCTCGCCCAGGACGCGGACGGCGTGAACCTCGAGGTCCGGGGTCCCGACGGCGGGTCGAGCACGCACAGGGCCGCGTACGTCGTCGGCGCCGACGGCCTGCACAGCCCGGTCCGCAAGGCCATCGGCCTGCCCTTCCCCGGGAAGTCCGCCATCCGCTCGCTCGTGCTCGCCGACGTGAAGCTCGCCGAGAAGCCCGCGTCGGTCCTCACGGTGAACGCGGCCGGAGACGCCTTCGCCTTCATCGCGCCCTTCGCCGACGGCTATTACCGCGTCATCGGCTGGAACCGCGCGCACAACGTCCCCGACAGCGAGCCCCTCGACCTCGAAGAGGTCAAGGAGATCACCCGGCTCGCGCTCGGCCACGACTACGGCATGCACGACGCCCGCTGGATGTCCCGCTTCCACAGCGACGAGCGCCAGGCGCCGGCGTATCGCGTCGGCCGGGTCTTCCTCGCCGGGGACGCCGCGCACGTCCACACCCCGGCGGGCGCACAGGGCATGAACACCGGACTGCAGGACGCGGTGAACCTGAGCTGGAAGCTGGTGGCGGCGGTCCAGGGCCGCGCCTCGGACGGCCTGTTGGACACCTACCAGGCCGAGCGGCACCCCATCGGCAAGGCGGTCCTGCGCAGCAGCGGCGGGATCGTGCGGCTCGCGATGGCCAAGCGCCCCTGGTCGATCGCGGGCCGCGCCGCCCTCGCGTCGTTCATCAGCGCCGTGCGCCCGGTCCGCGAGAAGGCGATCGGCCAGATCACCGGCATCGGCTACCACTACCCCGCCCCAAAGGGCGCCCACCGCATGACCGGTCACCGCGCGCCGGACATCGCGCTCAGGGAGGGGCGGCTCTACGAGGCGCTGCGCGAGGGCCGGTTCGTGCTGATCGCCCCGGAGGGCGCGGACTGCAAGGAGAGCGACGGGGCGGGACGCGCGGTGGTGACGCACTGGGCGAGTGACCGGCGTACGACCGTCCTTGTCCGTCCCGACGGGTACGTGGCGTGGGCGGCGGACGAGGCGGAGGCGGGGGATCTGCGGGCGGCGTTGGAGGGGTGGGGGGCGGAGGCTGCGGTCTGAGGGGGCGGGGCGGTCGGCAGCCGACACTGTTCAGTACAACTTAAAAGATGTCTCGAAAAGATTCGATGGACCTGATGGGTGCGGGGGTGTGAAGGTAATCCCGCAACCAACCAAGTGATCCCCGCCGGGTGGTGTGTACCCCGGCGGGGATCGTGCGTTCCCGGGACCCCCGGGAGAGAGGCAAGGGATATCAGTGACTGTCCTGGACCGGACGACCCCCATCCCCACCACGTCGAGGCCGACGGCGGCGAGCAAGGCACAGCGGGCCGCGGGCCCCATCGGCCTCGGTCTCGCCCTCGCGGCACTCGCCACCGTCGTCTGGTCGGGCAGCTTCGTCACCTCGCGTGCCCTCGCCGACAGCGTGCCGCCCGTTCAGCACGCGTTCTGGCGGTGGATCATCGCGATCGTGGCGGTGGCGCCCTTCGCGGCGCGTCAGGCGTGGCGGCAGCGGGCCGTTCTCCGCGCGCACCTCCGCTTCCTGCTCGTCGCCGCGCTCCTCGGCGTCACCATCTACAACACCCTGGTCAACCAGGCGGGCGTCACCACCACCGCCGGCAACATGGGCATGATCATGGCGGCGTCGCCCGTCCTGATGGCGGTGTACGAACGCCTCGGCGGCGCGAGGCTCGGGGCGCGCCGGGTGACGGGCATGCTGATCGCCTGCGCGGGCGTCCTGATCCTGGTGTCCGGGGGCTCGCTCTCCATGGACTTCGCGGTGGGCGACCTGTGGGTGATCGCGGGGGCGCTGGCCTTCGGCTCGTACAGCGCGCTGCTCAAGCGGAAGCCCGCGGAGATCGACGGGCTGCCGTTCCTCTTCGCGACGTTCGTGCTCGGCGCGCTGATGCTGCTGCCGGTGTTCGTGGCGAGCTTCGTGCTCCAGGGCGGCTTCACGCCGACCGTCGGGACGGTCTCGCCGCTCCTGTACGTCGGTGTCGTCTCGTCCGCGATCGCCTTCTTCGCCTGGAACAAGGCGATCTCGATCATCGGCGCGGCCCGCGCCGGGGTCATCTACTACCTCCAGCCGGTGTGCGTCGCGCTGCTCTCCTTCGCGGTGCTCGGCGAGGCCATGGGGTGGCTGCAGGTGCTGTGCATGGGGCTGATCCTGGGCGGGGTGGTGCTGGGTGCGGCGCGGGGCGCGGCGCGTGCGAAGTAGGGGGTGCGGTCGGTGGGATCACCACTCTCGACCAGTCGGTACGTTGACTCCATGAGCGAGTGGGACATCAAGAAGCTGCAGATTTTGCGTACGTTGAGCGAGCGGGGCACGGTCACCGCGACGGCGCGGACGCTGCAGATGACGCCGTCGGCGGTGTCGCAGCAACTGTCCAACCTCGCCAAGCAGCTGGGGGTGCCGCTCCTGGAGGCACATGGGCGGCGGGTGCGCCTCACGGACGCGGCGCATCTCGTCCTCCGTCACGCGGAGGCGGTCTTCGCCCAACTGGAGCGTGCGGACGCGGAGTTGGCGGCGTACGCGCAGGGCGAGGCGGGGGAGGTGCGGGTCGGGGCCTTCTCCACGGCGGTGCCCGCGCTCGTCGTGCCGGCGGTGCGGGAGCTGCGGGCCGCGGCGCCGGGGATCTCGGTGCGGGTCCGTGAGGTGGAGGCGGCGGAGGCGTACGAGCTCCTTGCCGCGGGGGAGGTGGACGTGGCCCTCTCGCTCGCGGTGACGGCGCCGGCCGCGGCGGACGCGGACACGCGCTTCACTCGGGAGTCACTGCTCGCCGATCCGCTGGACGTGGCGCTTCCCGGGGAGCATCCGCTGGCGGCGGTGGAGGGGCTCCGGCTCGCTGATCTGGCCGGCGAGCCATGGATCTTCGGGGGCAGCGGGCCCTGGTCGGAGATCACGCGGGCGGCGTGCGAGGGGGCGGGGTTCACTCCTGAGCAGGCGCATTCCGCCTCCGGCTGGACGGCGATCCTCGCGATGGTGGAGGCGGGGATGGGGGTCGCCCTCGTCCCCCGCATGGCCGCGGTGCGTCGTGACGGCGTGACGATGCGGACCTTGACCGAGGATCGGCCCCGTCGCCACGTGGTGGCGGCGGTGCGGCGGGGGGCGGCGGGCGGAGCGGGGGTCAGCAGGGTCTTGTCGGCGTTGCGCGGCGCGGTTCCCCTGCGGGGGGCTGGGGCGGAGTAGGGGCTCGCCTGCGGGGCGGCGCCGCCCTTCCCGCGCTACGCGCGGACCTTTCCCACCCACCCACCCACCCGTTTGCCCCGCAGTGGACAGGGGGCCGATTGCCCGGCAGTGGATGGGGGCCGAATGCCCCGTAGGGGGTGGGGCAAGTCCTTTGTCTGCGGGCCGCAGTGCCCCCTCCCGCGCTTCGCGCGAATGCTCCCCGCCCACCCACCCGTTCACCCCGCAGCCACGGGGCAAACGGGTGGGTGGGCGGGAAAAAATCGCGCGAAGCGCGCCTAGGGCGAATACGGCCGGCAGCCGGACTCCATCGGGGAGGGCCGGGGCCGGGGGTGCGGTACCCCCGGCCCCGCCAAACACCGCCCCCCCCGCCCGGCAAGGGCTACGCGTCGGCCGTCTGTGCCCGCAAGGCTCGTTCCACGCCCGCCCGGGATTCCGTGATCAGGCGGTGGAGGGCCGCTGACGGGGTCGCCGAGGTCAGCCACGCGTCCGTGGCGTCCAGGGTGGACTGGGAGATCTGGAGCGACGGGTACAGGCCCACCGCGATCTGCTGGGCCATCTCGTGGGAACGGGATTCCCACGCACCCTTGACCGCCGCGAAGAACTTCTCCGTGTACGGCGCGAGGAGTTCCCGCTGGTCCGTCTGGACGAAGCCGCCGATCACGGACTCCTGGATCGCGTTCGGGAGCTTGTCGGACTCGACGACGGAGGCCCACGCCTCCGCCTTCGCCTCCGGCGTGGGCCGCGCCGCCCGCGCCGCGGCGGCGTGCCGCTCGCCCGCGGCCGTCTTGTCCCGGTCGAGCTCCGCCGCGATACCCGCCTCGTCGAGCCGCCCCGTCGCCGCGAGCCGGTGCACGAACGCCCAGCGCAGCTCCGTGTCCACCGCCAGGCCCTCGACCGACTGCTTGCCCGACACCAGCTCTTCGAGCAGCGTCAGCTGTTCATCCGTACGTGCCGCCGCCGCGAACGCACGTGCCCACGCCAGCTGGTGGTCGCTGCCCGGCGCCGCAGCACGCAGGTGCGTGAGCGTCGCCTCGGTCCAGCGGGCCAGCGCCTCGTCCCGCCGCGCCGGAGCCGCGTACAGCTCCAGGGCCAGCTTCACCTGGCGGTGCAGGGACTGGACGACCCCGATGTCCGACTCCTTGGCGATGCCGGAGAGGACGAGGGAGAGGTACTCCCGCGTGGGAAGCTCCGCGTCCCGCGTCATGTCCCATGCCGACGCCCACGAGAGCGCCCTCGGCAGCGACGCCTCGAAGTCACCGATGTGCTCCGTCACGAACGCGAGCGACTCCGCGTCCATGCGGACCTTCGCGTACGAGAGGTCGTCGTCGTTCAGGAGGATCACCGCGGGGCGCTTGCGGCCCACCAGCTCGTCCACCGCCGTCAGTTCGCCGTCCACGTCCAGTTCCACGCGGTCCGTGCGGAGGAGTTTGCCCGACTCGTCATCCAGGTCGTACAGGCCGATCGCGATCCGGTGGGGGCGCAGCGTCGGCTCGCCCTTCGCGCCCGCGGGAAGGGCCGGGGCCTCCTGCTTCACCGCGAACGACGTGATCCTGCCGGACGTGTCGACGTCCACCACCGGACGCAGGACGTTGATGCCCGCCGTCTCCAGCCACTTCTTCGACCAGGTCTTCAGGTCGCGCCCACTGGTCTCCTCAAGCGCGCCGAGCAGATCGGACAAGCGCGTGTTCCCGAACGCGTGCGCCTTGAAGTAGGCCTGCACGCCCCGGAAGAACTCGTCCTCACCGACGTACGCCACGAGCTGCTTCAGGACGCTCGCGCCCTTCGCGTACGTGATGCCGTCGAAGTTGACCAGGACGTCGTCGAGGTCGCGGATGTCCGCCATGATCGGGTGCGTCGAGGGCAGCTGGTCCTGGCGGTACGCCCACGTCTTCATGGAGTTGGCGAACGTCGTCCAGGAGTGCGGCCAGCGCGAGTTCTCCGCGTACGCCTGGCAGGCGATGGACGTGTACGTGGCGAACGACTCGTTCAGCCACAGGTCGTTCCACCACTCCATCGTCACCAGGTCGCCGAACCACATGTGGGCCAGCTCGTGGAGGATGGTCTCCGCGCGCGTCTCGTACGCCGCGTCCGTCACCTTCGAACGGAACACGTACTGGTCACGGATGGTCACCGCGCCCGCGTTCTCCATCGCGCCCGCGTTGAACTCCGGCACGAAGAGCTGGTCGTACTTGGCGAAGGGGTACGCGTAGTCGAACTTCTCCTGGAACCAGTCGAAGCCCTGCCGGGTGACCTCGAAGATCGCGTCCGAGTCGAGGAACTCGGCCAGCGAGGGACGGCAGTAGATGCCGAGGGGAACCGACTGGCCCCCAGGACCCTCGTATGAGCTGTGGACCGAGTGATACGGACCGACGATGAGCGCCGTGATGTACGTCGACATCCGCGGCGTGGGCTCGAAGACCCAGACGTCACCGCTGGGCTCGGGGGTCGGCGAATTCGAGATGACCGTCCAGCCGGACGGTGCCTTCACGGTGAACTGGAACGTCGCCTTCAGGTCGGGCTGCTCGAACGACGCGAAGACACGGCGCGCGTCGGGCACCTCGAACTGCGTGTAGAGGTAGGCCTGTTCGTCGACCGGGTCGACGAAACGGTGCAGGCCCTCGCCGGTGTTGGTGTAGTCGCAGTCGGCGACCACCTTCAGCTCGTTGGGCCCCGCCTCCAGGTGCTTCAGCGCGATCCGCGAGTCGCGGAAGACGGCGGCGACGTCCAGCGAGTGGCCGTTCAGGACGACCTCGTGGACGGCGGGGGCCACCAGGTCGATGAACGTCTCGGCGCCCGCCTCCGCGGAGTCGAAGCGCACCGTGGTCACCGACCGGTAGGTGCCGCCCGCTTGCGCGCCGGAGAGGTCGAGGTCGATCTCGTACGAGTCAACGGTGAGCAGCTTCGCCCGCTGCTGCGCCTCTTCGCGGGTCAGATTGGTGCCGGGCACGCGGTCATCTCCTCAGGAACGTCAGGTACGACTTGTGGCGTTTCCGGCCATCCTTCCACGTGGGTCCGCGGACGTGACCGGGCATGGTCCATGGACCGCCACGCGGCATTGTTCGCGGGCCGGGGTGCCGCTAGCATCCGCGCGTCGACACACGCCCCGGGGGGAGCGTTCATGGGAGACCGACGGGCACCGCGATCTGCGCGATTACCCGGTGCGGGGTGCGCCGCATGATCGACGTTCTGGTCGCGGGAGCGGGGATCGGCGGGCTCACCACCGCGCTCAGCCTGCACGCGGCGGGCATCGGGGTACGGGTCATCGACGCGGTGGACGCGCTGCGGCCCGTCGGCGTCGGCATCAACCTCCTGCCGCACGCGGTAAGGGAGTTGACGGAGCTCGGCCTCGGCGCCGAGCTGGCGGCCACGGCAGTGCCGACGGCCGAGACGATCCACTTCGACCGGCACGGCAACTACATCTGGGGCGAGCCGCTCGGCCTCGCGCGCGGCCACCACTGGCCGCAGTACTCCCTGCACCGCGGGGCGCTGCACTTGATCCTCCTCGACGCGGTGCGCGACCGCCTCGGCGAGAACGCCGTCCAGACCGGTATCGCCTTCGTGCGGTACGCGGAGCCCGAGGTGTCGGGGGCGCTGCGGGTGACCCTGCGGGACGTGCGGCGCGGGCGGGAGTTCGCGGTGCCGGTACGGGCCCTGGTCGGCGCCGACGGCCTGTACTCGGCGGTGCGGGCGCGGCTGCACCCGGGGGAGGGGCCGCCGCTGTGGAACGGCATCCGGATGTGGCGGGGCGTCACCGAGTGGGACCCGGTCCTCGGCGGCCGGGCGATGGCGTTCGCGGGCAGCAACGCGACCGCGAAGCTCGTCGTCTACCCGATCTCGCGGGAGGCGGAGACGCGGGGGCGTGCGCTGCTCAACTGGGTGGCGGAGGTGCGGTTCCCGGTCCATCACCACGGGTCGCCCGGCCCCGTGGACTGGAACCGCTCGGGTCGCCTCTCCGACGTCCTTCCGCACTTCTCCGGGTGGCGGATCGGGGACCTGGACGTGCCCGCTCTGCTTGCGGCGACCGGGTCGACGGCGCGGATCCTCGAGTACCCGATGGTGGACCGGGACCCGCTGCCCTGGTGGGGGCGCGGGTCCGTGACCCTGCTGGGTGACGCGGCTCATCCGATGTACCCGGTGGGGTCGAGCGGCGGCTCGGAGGCGGTGCTCGACGCGCGGGCGCTCGCGCGGTGCGTGGCCCTTGCCGGGGCGGACCGGGTGGCCGGGCTGCGCGCCTACGAGGCGGAGCGGTGGGCCCCCGCCAACGCGGTGGCGCTCGCCAATCGGGCGATGCCGGTGGACGAGGTCCTCCGGGCGGTCGCGGAGAGGGCGCCGGAGGGGTTCGCGCGGGTGGAGGACGTGTTGACGGGGGAGGAGTTGGCGGGGCTGGGGGAGGGGTATCGGCGGATGCGGGGGGCTTGGTAGCGGTTTTTTCGTCCCCAACCCCGCCCCTTCCCAAAAACCCGCTCGGCGCGGGGGCCTTGCCGTCATCACCGGCTTCGCCGAGTTCGTCCTCAATCGCCGGACGGGCTGAGATTTCCCCGGCCGGGGAAAACTTTCAGCCGTCCGGCGATTGAGGACGCCCCCGCGCAGCGGGTTTTCGGGAAGGGGCGGGGTGGGGGACATTGAACGTCTGAAATCCGCCAGCCCCACACCACCCCCACGCGCGACCCTCGACCCATGACCGCAACGACCTACGCCCCCCTCCCGATCGACCCCGCCGCCCTCAAGCAACTCCGCGAATCCGACGACGCCGGCCGCCCCTGCCAGCCCTACGTGGACCCGGAGGGAGGCGACCCCCTCCGCTGCTGTCTCCGCCCCGTCGCCCCCGGCGAGAACATCGCCCTCGTCTCGTACGCCCCCCTGCGCCGCTGGGCAGCGGAGACCGGCGTCAACCCCGGTGCCTACGACGAGCAGGGCCCCGTCTTCATCCACGCGGAGGAGTGCGACGGCCCGGCGGCAAGCGGCGCCGAGTACCCCTTCGCCCGGCCCGGAGCCCTGCGCACCCTCCGCCGCTACAACGCCGAAGGCCGCATCGTCGGTGGCCGTCTGATGGAGATCCCGGACCCGGCGACGCAAGGCTTCGACGCCGCCTTCGCGGAGGCCTTCGCCGACCCGGAGGTCGCCCTCGTGCACGTCAGGGCCGTGGAGTACGGCTGCTTCCACTTCGAGGTCCGCCGACCCTAGGGGGCGAGGCGACGCGCAGCCCTCAGGAAATCTCCCCCAACGCCCGCGCGAACGCCCGCACCCGCTCCGTCTCCGCGTCCCCCCGCCACACCATCCCGAGGACGGAGTCCGGCACCCCCTCCACCGGCACGAACGTCACGTCACGTCGGCCGTGGTACTCCGCCGTGGGGCGGCACAGCAGCATCGCCCCGCGTTCGGCCGCCACCAGCGTCAGCCCCTCCTGGAGGGTGCGCACCTCCGGTGCCGAAACGGAGGACGGAGCCTGCGCCGCCCGCCAGTACGCGGGCGCCGGGGCCGCCGCCGAGATCAGCGGGGTCCCGGTCAGCTCGCAGGCCCGCAGCGACGCGCGGCCCGCGAAGGGATGGCGTACCGACACCGCGACCGTCTGCTGCTGGCGGGAGAAGAGCGGGCCGAGCACCAGGTCGGGCTCCTCGACGGGCAGCAGCACGATCGCCGTGTCCACGTCCCCGTGCCGCACCGCCCCGAAGGGGTCGGAGAACGGGATCTCCACGATCTCCGTCACACAGCCCGGGTGCCGCTCCTGGAATTCGGTGATCGCCCGCATCAGCCGGGCGTCCGCCGTCCCCTGGAAGCCGATCCGCAGCCGCCCGCTGACCCCGCGCGCCGACTCCCGCGCCGCGTCCACCGTGGCGCTCAACGCCTCGTACGCCGGGCGCAGTTCGGCGAGGAACCGCTCACCCGCCGGAGTCAGCCGCACCCGACGGCTCGACCGCTCCACGAGCCGCGTGCCGATCCGCCGCTCCAGGTCCCGCAGGAGCTGGCTGACGCGGCTCTGCGAGACGTAGAGCCGCTCGCCCGCGCGGCCGAAGTGCAACTCGTCGGCGAGCGCGATGAAGCACTCCAGCTCGCGTGTCTCCAGCACCGGCACTCGCACCCCCTCATCGATGAGCCTCGCTCATTCAAGGATGAGATCTTCGCCGTTGTTCCCGACAGGGCCCCCGGCGAAGGCTTGACCTCATGAAAGCCACCTCGATCACACGCCCCGAACCCGCCCTGCCGCGGCGTTCCCTGCCCCTTTCCGTTCTCACCGTCGCCGCCACCACCTTTTCCGTCGTCACCACGGAGATGCTGCCGGTCGGCCTCCTCACCTCGCTCTCCGCGGGGCTCGGCGTCTCCGACGGGACCGCGGGCCTGACCGTCACGCTGCCCGGCGTGGTCGCGGCGCTCGCCGCCCTGCTGCTGCCCGTCGCCGTGCGGCGCGCCGACCGGCGGACGGTGCTGTGCGTCCTGATGGTCCTGCTCGCCGCCGCCAATCTCCTCTCCGCGCTCGCGCCCGCCTTCGGCGTGCTGCTCGCCGCGCGGGTCCTCGTGGGGGTCTGCATCGGAGGCGTATGGGCCATCGCGGCCGGGCTCGGCGTACGGCTGGTGCGCGAGGAGGCCGCGGGACGGGCCACCACGGTGATCTTCAGCGGGATCGCCGTGGCCTCCGTGCTCGGTGTCCCCGCCGGTACGTTCCTCGGTGAACTCGCGGGCTGGCGCTGGGCGTTCGCGGTGATGGGCGCGTTCGCGCTCGCGGTCGCCGGGCTGCTCGCGGCGGTGCTGCCGCCGCTGCCCGCGTCGACGGCGGTACGGCTCGGCACGTTCCCCGGACTGCTGCGCGGCGCACGGCTGCGGGCGGGGCTCCTGGTGGTGCTGCTCCTGGTGACCGGGCACTTCGCCGCGTACACCTACGTACGCCCCGTCCTGGAGCGGGTGCCCGACCTGGGTGCCGGGCTGATCAGTGGGCTGCTTCTCGTCTACGGGATCGCGGGCATCGTCGGCAACTTCGCGGGCGGCGCGCTCGCGGCCCGCGACCCGCGCAGGGCGCTGCTCGCCATCTCCGCGGGACTCGCCGCCGTCGTCCTGCTGCTCGGGCCCGCGGGCGGCTCGCTCCTCGTCTCGGTGGCGCTGCTCGTCGGGTGGGGCCTGGCCTACGGCGGGGTCTCCGTCTCCGCGCAGCAGTGGGTCCTGGCCGCCGCGCCCGGTGCCCGCGAGGCGGCGTCGGCCCTCTTCGCCGGGGTCTTCAACGCGGCGATCGCCCTGGGCGCGCTGACCGGAGGGCTGGTCGCGGACGGCCTCGGGACCACGGACGTGCTGTGGCTCGGGGGCGGACTCGCGGCGCTCGCGCTGCTCGTCGTGGCGTACGCGGGCCGCGGCGTACGCGGCGTACGCGAAGGGGCGGGCACCGACCAGAAGTCGGTGCCCGCCCCCGACGGCGTACGGGACGGGAAGAGCGTCAGCCCTTGAGCTCGGCCGCCACCAGCTCCGCGATCTGCACCGCGTTCAGCGCGGCGCCCTTGCGGAGGTTGTCGTCGGAGATGAAGAAGGCCAGGCCGTTCTCCACCGTCTCGTCGTTACGGATACGGCCCACGAAGGCGTCGTCCTTGCCCGCGGCGACCAGCGGGGTCGGGACGTCGGTGAGGACGACGCCCTCGGCCTTCGCGAGGATCTCGGTGGCGCGCTCGGGGCTCAGCGGACGCTCGAAGCGGGCGTTGACCTGCAGGGAGTGTCCGGTGAAGACCGGCACGCGGACGCAGGTGCCGGAGACCTTGAGGTCCGGGACCTCGAGGATCTTGCGGGATTCGTTGCGGAGCTTCTGCTCCTCGTCGGTCTCGTTCAGGCCGTCGTCGACGATGGAGCCGGCCATCGGCAGGACGTTGTACGCGATCGGCGCGACGTACTTGTTCGGGGCGGGGAACTCCGTCGCCGAACCGTCGTGCGTCAGCTTGGGGCCGTCGTCGCCGACCTTCTTGACCTGGTCGAACAGCTCGTCGACACCGGCGAGACCCGAGCCGGAGACGGCCTGGTAGGTCGCCACGACGAGCGCGGTGAGCCCGGCCTCCAGGTGCAGCGGCTTCAGGACCGGCATGGCGGCCATCGTCGTGCAGTTCGGGTTGGCGATGATGCCCTTGGGGCGGTTCGCGATCGCGTGCGGGTTGACCTCGGAGACGACGAGGGGGACCTCGGGGTCCATCCGCCAGGCCGAGGAGTTGTCGATCACGACGGGGCCCTGCGAGGCGACCTTCTCGGCCAGCGCCTTGGAGGTGGCGCCGCCCGCCGAGAACAGGACGATGTCGAGGCCGCTGTAGTCGGCCGTGGAGGCGTCCTCGACCGTGACACCGTCGAGCTGCGAACCGGCCGAGCGGGCCGAGGCGAACAGGCGCAGCTCGTCCACCGGGAAGTCCCGCTCGACGAGGATCTTGCGCATGACCGTGCCGACCTGACCGGTGGCTCCGACGATTCCGACCTTCACAGGGATGTCCTCCGTATGTGCATGGGCATAGGCGTTGGCCTGTGCGTTCCATCATGCGTCTGTCCACGGCCGCCTTGTCCAATCCATTGTCCGAAGTTCGGGATGTCACATTCCCGTGGCCCCGCGTCGAACGTTTCGGCAGCTCCCGGCGTCCTAGGGGAAACGTGGGGACGGGAGGGTGTCTTGCTGCGCGGAAAAACGCGACGGGACCGGCGGGAGAGGGCCGATCCGCTCGACGCGGACCAGGAGGACCGGGTGCGGGCGGTGCTCGCGCTCGGCGGTGTGCCGCACGCCGATCTGCCCGACGGCGTCCAGCAGGTCAGGCTCAAGCTCCTGGAGCGGGCCGCGGACGGGCGGGACGCGCCGCGCGACGTGTCGGCGTGGGCGGCGGTGGTCGCCTCCAACCTCGCCATGGACTGGCACCGGGCGCGCCGCAGGCAGGAGCGGCTCGGTGAGCGGCTCGCCGTGCTGTGGCGGGAGGCGACGGACGAGGACGGGGCGGAGTCACGGGCGCTCTCGATGGCCGTGACCCAGGGCCTCGACACGCTGCCCGCCACCCAGCGGCAGGTCGTCGTGCTGCGTTTCTACGCGGATCTGCCGGTCCGGGCGATAGCGGACGAACTGGGCATTCCGGAGGGCACGGTCAAGAGCAGGCTGCACACGGCGGTACGGGTCCTGCGGACGCGGCTGCACGAGGGCGAGGTGGTGTGAGGGTGTCCGAGGACGAGTACGCATACGAAGACGACGCGCTGATGCTCGCCCTCATGGGCGAGCCCGCGCCCGGGGCCCCTGGACATGATCTGGAGCACGCCGCGGCTGTGGCGGACATCGCATTGCTCCGGGAGCACATCGGGGTGGCCGGCCGCGCGCTCGCGGCACCCGCGCCGGTGCCGGAACCGGACCGGTCGGCGGCGCCGGTACGCCCCGCGGGGATGCGGCGGCGGCGCGTGACGATGGCGCTGGGCCTCGCCGCGGCCGCGGCGGCCGTCTCGCTGGTCGGCGGGGCCGCCTGGCTCGCGATCGAGAGCGGGGGCGGGATCAACAAGAGCGCCGGCGACTCCGACGCGGCGAAGGGGGCGGCGCCGGAAGCGGGGGACGAGGACAGGGCGGGGGGCGCGGACCAGAAGACCGGGTCCTACGTGCCCTGCGCCCGGCTCATAGTCGAGGGCACGGTGAAACGGGTCGAGCCGGTCCCCGGCGGCGTCCAGGACCGGATCGTCCTGGACGTGACCCGCTACTACAAGCCGAGCCGGGGGGCCGGCCAGGTCACGTTCGTGATGGACGTGAACGTGGATCCGCGCCTGCGGCCCGGCGACCGCACCCTGATCGGCATTTCGAAGGGGGAGGCGTCGCCGGACATCTGGTCCAACAAGAAGGCGGACATCGCCAGGGACCGGGCCTGGATCGAGCGCGAACTGCGCCAGGAGAAGGACCGGGGCAAGGGCAAGGAGATGACGTGCTGAGCGAAGGCTGAACACGCACGTCGGCCGGGCCGGAAGAGCTCCGGCCCGGCCGACGTTCTCGGCAGGAAGGGACCGCTACGGGGTGACCTTCTCGATTAGTACGCTGCCGGTGCCCGCGACCGTGCCGCGCCCGTTCAGGAGAGACACCTCGCCGAACAGCTGGCGCCCCTCGGCCGCGGGCGCGTCCGCCGCGACCTCGGCGGACACCTGTGCCGAGGCGCCGTTCGCCAGCTTCACCGGCGCCGACTCGTCGACCTTCACCGAGCCGAGCGCGCCCGAGAAGAAGACGTCACGGTAGTCGTACGCGGTGGTGCCGGACGGGATCGAGTAGCCGGCCACCTCGATCTCGTACGTGCCCGCCGCCGGCTTGGTGATGCTGACCGACTCCTCGGAGTCGCCGTCCGCCGACGAACCGACGACCGCGCCGTCCTTGGAGACCGACAGGTCGAGGTCGGCGGCGGTGTCCGCGGGCGAGCCGATGGCGACGTCGAGCCGCTCCGCGCCCTCGGGCACGACCACGGTCGTCGTCTGCGTCTCACCCTGCTTGATCGACGGCTTCGCCGCCTTCGCGGAGCCGAGCGGGCCGCCCTTCAACTTGCCGTCCACCGCGGCGAAGTTGTTGGTGACCTTCCAGGAGACGGGCGCCGGAGTACCGACCTTCGCCTCCGGCACGGTCTGCACGGCGGGGTCAAAGGCGACACCCAGCGTGGAGACGTCCAGCTTGTAGGGGTTGTCCAGGAGCGGGGACGTCCTGCGCGACTCGACCTCGATCTCCCACACGCCCGGCTGCGGCTCGGGGTACGAACGCAGGTCGGGGCGGCAGGTGTTGGCCGGGTTCTCGTAGTTGGCGTAGCACGTCAGCGACGAGGTCGAGTCGACCGGAACGCCGTACGGGTGCACCGCGATGAACCGCGTCTGGCTCTTGCCCTTCAGGCCGCCGAGCGCCACCTCCAGGGACTTGGCGCCCTTGGGGACCGTCACGAAGTACGACTCGGTGCTGTTGCGCTGCACGGAGTCGGACGCCGAGAAGGTGTACGCGGGCTTGGCGAGCGGCTTTGAGACGACGACCGTCGACATGATCTGCTGGTCGATGCCCTCGGAGCGCTCGTCGTCGACGGTCAGGATCGCGCTGTGCAGACCGGCGGACTTGGCCTTCGCCTGGACCTTGACGGTGACCGGCTTGTTCAGGGGCAGCGTCACCGCGCCCTTGCCGAGCAGCTCGAAGGTGCGCTCGTGGTTGTTGACCAGGTCCAGCTCGTGGCGGATGCCGCGGTCCGGGCCCGAGGTGCGGGTGACCGTGACGTCGTACGTCCGCTTCTGGCCGGTCTTCAGGCCGCCCTCACGGTCGTAGATGCCGGTGCCGGGCTTCTTCAGCTCCTGCTCCAGGGCGGTGTCGACCGGGGCGCTCACCGTGTACGTGTGCGCCTTCGCGTCGTCCTCGATGGCGTTCCAGGCGTCGACCACGTTGATCAGGCCGGTGCCCTGCGCGTACGCCTGCTCGCCCTTGATGCGGTCCGCGGTGGAGGTCAGCGCCGTGCGCAGCTTCGCCGGGGTCAGGTCGACGTCCTCGCGCTTGGCGGCGGAGAGCAGCAGCGCCGAGGCGCCCGCGGCCTGCGGGGACGCCATCGACGTACCCTGCAACATCGAGTAGCCGGCCGGCAGTTGGTAGCCGGCCTCGGCGACCGGGGAGCCCGGCAGCCAGGTCTGCGTGGTGTTGATGGCCGAGCCGGGCGCCGAGATGATCGGCGCGAAGCCGCCGTCCTCACGCGGGCCGCGCGAGGAGAAGGGCATCATCGCGTACTTCTTCTCCACGGCGGAGCCGTAGTTGGCGGCCCAGGTCTCCTTGGAGATGGCGGCGCCGACGGAGATGACCTTGTCCGCGAGGCTGGGGTCGCCGATGGTGTTCGCGCCGGGGCCGGAGTTGCCCGCGGAGATCACCAGCTGCACGCCGTAGGTGTCGATGAGGCGCGTGTAGAGCGCGGCGCGCGCGTTGTTGCCGTCGTTCAGCGCCGGGAGGCCGCCGATCGACATGTTCACGATGTCGACGCCGCGCTTGGTGACGAGGTCGATCATGCCCTCGGTGAGCGCGACGTTCGTGCAGCCGCCGGTCCAGGTGCAGGCGCGCGAGGAGACCAGCTTGGCGCCGGGCGCCGCGCCGTTCATCTTGCCGCCGAACAGGCCGTTGGCCGCGGTGATGCCCGCGACGTGCGTGCCGTGCTCGGACTCGATGACGCCGATGTTGACGAAGTCGGCCTTCTTACCGACCCAGTCGCCGCCGTACGGGTCGGTCGGGACGTCCTTGCGGATCTCGACGACGAAGGGGACGCGCTCGACGACGTCGGTCGCCGGGTCGTCCTTGCCGAAGTAGGCGACCTGGTGGCCGTCCTTGTACGGCTTCATCGTCTCGTCGTCGGTGAAGTCGTTGTTGTCGTTCAGGTCGACCCGCACGGTGCCGGCGGCCGGGTCGTACAGGACGCCCCAGCTGTCGGTGGTGTCGCCGTCACGGTTGATGTCGCCCTTGGCGTCGCCGCCGGTGGTGGCCGACTCGCGGAAGCGGTTGACCTGGAAGGTGCCCGCGGGGGCCTTCCACGACTCGCTGTCCCAGGTGAAGACCGGGCCCGTGACGGGGTTGGTCATCCGCCGCCAGGTGCCGTCGGCGTCCACGATCGGGTCGGTCGCGGTCACCCAGTCGGTGATCTTCCGCTCGCCCGTGGTGGTCTTCCGGAGCGCCGGGTGCCCCAGGTCGACGCCGGAGTCCAGGATGCCGATGGTGGTGCCGCGGCCGTCCGCCTTCGGGTGCTTCTTCACGAAGTCGACGGCGCCCGTCTCGAAGGACGGGTTGTACGGGTTCTTCGCCGGGGTCTTCTTGCCGGGCCCGGCGTATGTCCCCTCGGCCGCCTTCTTCGCGCCCTTGGCGCGGTCCGCGGCGGGCGTCGGGTCGTCCAGTTCGATCTCGTGCCGCAGGTCGATGCCCTGCACGGACGACAGCTTGCCCGCCGCCTCGATGGCGGCCTCGGCCTTGCCGGTGGGCACGGTGGCGCGTACATAGCCGAGCTTGTCGTACGTCCGGCCGACGGAACCGCCCTTGACGGCGTCGAGCTGGTCGGCGACCTGCTCGGTGGCGCCCGGCGCGGTGGCGACCATCATCGTGACGGTCTTCTCGCCCTCCGCCTGCGCTTCGGCGAGGAGGTCGGCGTCGGCCGAACCCAGCTTCTTCGCGGCGGACTTGGGGGTGGTCTGGCCCCCGGGGTCGCCGGGGCCCCCGTCGGCCGCGAGGGCCATGGGTATGGGCCCGGCGGCGGAGAGCGCGGCGGTCAGGCCGACGGCTATCGCGAGACGGGTCGTGCGTCTAGCACTGGATCTGTGCATCAGCATCCCTGTACGTAAAGGTCGAAAAGGTCCGGAATCCGGAACCGGATGACCGCTCAGCTTTACGTAAGTGACAGCTGTTTGGGGAGAGTTGTCGGGCCACGATCGTCGCGTGACGCAATCCCGCCATGCGCCATCGGCGACATAGCGGGTGATTTCCTCGGACTCAGGGGGTCACGGGGAGCTAGGTCTAGGCCTCACGACCGCGCGCGTAATGGCGCGAGGCCTTCGCCCGGTTTCCGCAGGCGGCCATGGAGCACCACCGGCGCGTGCCGTTCCGTGACGTGTCGAAGAAGTGCAGGATGCACGCCTCGTGGGCGCAGGGCCTGATCCGGTCCGGCGCGGCGGCGAGCAGCGTCAGATAGTCCCGTGCCGCCAGCCAGGCGGCACCCCATGCCGGGTCCTTGAACTCGGGCTCCTCGCCCGGCCCCGCGGCGGACAGGGTCGCCCGGATCCGCCCGTGTCCGAGGATCTTGTTGACGCGGGCGACCCCCGCGGCGGCGTCCGGGCCGTCCACGACGGCGGAGATCGCTTCGCGCGCCCGCACCACGTTCTGCAGCGTGGTCTCGTCCGCGCCGAACCGGTCGTCGAGTCCGTTGGCGGCGAGCCAGACGGCAAGGCCCTCGGTGTCGGCCAGCAGGTCCTGGCGCACGCCGTCCGCCATCCACCGGGTGTTGAGCAGGTCGAGGGAGAGCGGCTCGCCGACGAGCGGGCGGGGGTCGCGGGGCGTGGCGGTCATGGTGACTCCCTTCGAAGCTAACCAGCAAAGAGTACGTGACCGGTTGACGCTCCCGAGTCTAACCACTAACGTCACATTCAACGGTTAGCCCGCGTGGGGCGGGCCATCGTCGACAAGGGGAGAGTCATGACCGCGACCAGCACACTCCGCACCGGCCACATCGGTCTGAACGTCACGGACATCGAGCGCTCGCTCGCCTTCTACCGCGACGTCATCGGCTACGGCGTGCTCGGCGAGGGCAAGGAGGAGGGCCGCAGATTCGCCTTCCTGGGGCAGGACGGAACCCTCGCGCTCACGCTCTGGCAGCAGGCGGACGCGCCGTACGCGGCGGGGAACGCGGGCCTGCATCACCTGGCGATCGAGGTCGAGACCGTCGAGCAGGTCCGCGCGTACGAGAGCGCCCTGCGCGCGTACGGCGTGGAGTTCGCCTACGAGGGGGTCGTGCCGCACGGCGAGGGCGCCACGTCCGGCGGCATCTTCTTCCATGACCCGGACGGCACCCGGCTCGAGATCTTTTCTGGCGTGGGCGCCTTGGGCCAGGCGCCGGTGGCGGATGCGCCTACCTGCGGGTTCTTCTAGCCCTTCTGGACCGGCCGCTTCGCGGCGGAATGCCGGTTGTGGGCCGCGGGCTGTCCGTGGCTGGTCGCGCAGTTCCCCGCGCCCCTTCGGGGCGCTCACCCGGCAGGAGTGTCATGACCCCGAACGCCCCCTATCACCAGGGCTCCCGCGCCGTTCAGGACCTCGTCGGCGTGCGGGAACTGGCCGACCACGTGGGCCGGTCCATAGGTGACGGCATCCGCCCCGTCGCCGCCGCCTTCCTGGAACTCCAGCCCATGCTGGTGATCGGCGGGGCGGACCCGGCGGGCGCCGTCCGGGCCTCGCTGCTCACCGGCGATCCCGGGTTCGTGCGGGCCACGGGGCCGCGCCAGGTGTCGGTCGCGGGCGGCTTGCGCCAGGCCGACCCCCTCGCGGAGGCCCTCGCTCAGGAGGGCACCCCCGTGGGCACGATCGCCCTGGACCCCCGCACCCGGCGCCGCATGCGGCTGAACGGACGGGCCCGCCCGACGCCGCGCGGCCTGGCGATCGAGGCCGACCAGGTCTTCTCCAACTGCCCGAAGTACATCCAGAAGCGGGACCTGCTGCCCGGCAGGCGCGAGACGGACCCCTCCGCCCCCAGCCGGGGAACCGCTCTCACCCCGGACCAGCGCGCCTTCGTCGCCGCCTCCGACACCTTCTTCCTCGCCACCGCCCACGCGCACGGCGCCGACGCCAGCCACCGGGGCGGCAACCCCGGCTTCGTCCAGGTCCCCTCCCCGCACGAACTCATCTGGCGGGACTACCCGGGCAACTCCATGTTCCTGTCCCTGGGCAATCTCACCGCCGACCCCCGCGCCGGCCTCCTCTTCTTCGACTGGACGACCGGCACCACGCTCCAGCTCACCGGCACGGCCCGCACCACCCACGCCGACGACGGGTCCCGCACCGTCCGCTTCACCCTCACCGAGGCGGTGCAGACCCTCGGCGCGAGCCCGTGGAGCTGGACCACTCCGGAGTACTCCCCTGCCAATCCCGGCCAAGGGGACTAGCGTCACTCTGTGCACAAAGAGCTCCGGGTGGCGGCCTACGCCGTATGCGTGCAGGACGGGCAGCTGCTCCTCGCTCGCTGGGTGGCGGGCGACGGCAGCAAGCGCTGGACGCTGCCCGGCGGCGGGATGGACCACGGAGAGGACCCGTACGACACGGTGATCCGTGAGGCCGACGAGGAGACGGGGTACGTCATCGAGCCCCGCGCGCTGCTCGGCGTCGACTCGCTGCGCCGCCGCTACCCGCGCAAGCTCGGAGCCGTCGCCGACTTCCACGGCCTGCGGATCGTCTACGAGGCGCGGATCACCGGCGGCGAGCTGCGTCACGAACAGGACGGCTCCACCGATCTCGCGGCCTGGCACGCGCTCGACGCCGTCGCCGGACTCGACCGGGTCGGCCTCGTCGACATCGGGCTCGACCTGTGGCGGACCCGGCCCGCCGACGGACACCCGGCGGTGCCCTCCTGAGGCTCCGCGGCGCCTTCCCTTCCCTGGAAGGTGAACATGGAGTGACCGCCTCCTCTCGCCCCGGAGAGGGGTGCGTGACCGCGGAGGGTACCGGCTGATCCACGTACGGTGATCGGCGTTGCCCGTTGCGGTCTCGTTAACGTGCAGGTCATCCCGGATGCCAACGATCCAGTAGAGCGGGAAATTCGCCTGGTGCGCAGCTCCCGCGACCACTGCCGACGCGTTCGCAACCGGGGAGACCGCGCATGCCGCGCATACGCTCTGTCGCCACCGCCGCCCAGTCCACCGCCCACACCGCCCTGTCCGCCGTGGACCGCCGGGCCTTCCTCGCGACCACCGGAGCCGTCTCCCTCTCCGCGGGCATCGGCTACGCACTGCGGCCCGGCACCAGCCATGCCGCCCCCAGCGGACCCGCCCCCGTCGCGCTCTCCCGGCAGGCGCCCGCCGCGCCCCTGATGCCCTACCGGGGCGGCACCACGCTGGCTGCCGTCGCCGCCCCGCGCGGCACCTCCGGCTACCGGCGGCTCGGCGACGGGCCCGCCTGGAGCCGGGTGGTCCGCGGCGACCTGGCCGCCGCCAAGAACGGCCGCGAGGGGCGGCGCACCCCGCTCGCCGCGTTCGTCCAGTTCACCGACCTGCACCTGGTCGACGTGCAGCATCCGCTGCGGTACGAGTACCTGCGCGCCCAGACGGCGAGCGCCTGGCGCCCGCAGGAGGCCCTCTCCGTGGCCGGCGCGGTCGCGCTCGTCGAGCGGGTCAACGCGCTGCGCGGCGCGCCCGCCACCGGATCGCCGCTGCACTGCGTGGTCACGACGGGCGACAACACCGACAACAACTCCCGCTCCGAGCTCGACTGGTTCCTCAAGACCATGAGCGGCGGCCGCATCAACCCCAACATCGGTGACCCGCGCCGCTACGAAGGCGTCCAGGACAGCGGCCTGAAGCTGTACTGGCACCCGGACGACGACCTGCGCGACTCCGACAAGGCCCTCGGCTTCCCGCGGGTCGACGGCTTCCTCGAAGCCGCGCTCCGCGAGGTCAACAGCCCCGGCCTCGGGCTCCCTTGGTATTCGACCGTCGGCAACCACGACGCGCTGCCCGGCGGCTGCTGGGGGCCCGGCGACTCGTACTTCTCCGAATTCGCTGTGGGCGGCCGCAAGTTGATGTCCCTGGACGAGCCGCGCGGCGCCGCCCTGTGGAAAGCCGTCAAGAAGGGCCGCGACCCCAAGGGCGCGCAGTTCAAGGAGCTCCTGAAGAGCGAGGCGCGCCGGATGCGCTCGGTCACCCCGGACGAGAGCCGCGCGCCCTTCACGCCCGCGGAGTACGTGCAGGCCCACCTCGACCCTGCGTACAAGGGTCACGGTCCCGCCGGGCACGGCTACACGCAGGAGAACCTCGATGCGGGAACGCAGTACTACTCCTTCCGCATCAGCGACGACGTTCTCGGCATCAGCCTGGACTCGACGGACCCGGGCGGCCACTACGAGGGCTCGCTCGGTACGTCGCAAATGGACTGGCTGGAACGCGAGTTGAAGGCGAACGAAGAGAAGGACGGCGGCGGGTCGTACGTCGTCGTCTTCAGCCACCACACCAGCCGGACCATGCGCAATCTGCGCCAGGACCCGGCGCGCCCGCGCGAGGGCAGGCACGGTGGGGACGAGATCATCACCCTGCTCGCCCGCCACCGTTCCGTCCTGGCCTGGGTCAACGGACACAGCCACAAGAACGACATCACCGCGCGCGAGACCCCGGACGGCTCCTTCTGGGAGATCTCCACGGCCTCGCACATCGATTTCCCGCAGCTGGCCCGTGTCGTGGAGCTGAGCGACAACCACGACGGCACGGTCTCCCTCTTCACCACCCTCATCGAGTCGTCGGCCCCGCACCGCACGGATTACGCCGATCTCTCCCAGACCGGCCTCGCCGCGCTCTACCGCGAGCTGTCCTTCAACGCCCCTGGTGCCAAGCCCGCACTCGGCGGTGAGCCGGGCGACCGAAACACGGAACTCCTCCTCAAGAAGGGCTGAAACCGGCTCAACCCGTCGGAGCCGGTCAACCTTCCCACCCGCCCCGCGAGTCCCTCCGGCCGTCCGAACGGCGTGAACAGAGCCGTGCACAGATGGGGGAGACATGTCAGCAGCACGCAGGAGAGGGCTTACGGGCGTGGCGGCGGGGGTGGCCATGGCCGTCGCGGCGGGAGCGTTCGCGGCACCCGCGTTCGCCGGGGCGTCCGGCGGCGGGCACGACGGTGGCCACGGGGACCGGCACCGGGCGACGCAGAAGGCGATGGAGGAGGCGGTCAACGCGAACGCCCCCGGCGTGACCGCGCAGGTCAGGGACAAGCACGGGACCTGGGACTCGGCCGCGGGCATCGGCGACCTCCGACGGCAGAGCCCGCGCGGCGCCCACGACCGCTACCGCGTCGGCAGCATCACCAAGACGTTCGTCTCGACGGTGATACTCCAGCTGGCGGCCGAGGGGGAGCTGAGCCTCGACGACAAGGTGGGCCGGTGGCTGCCGGGCGTGGTCGAGGGCAACGGACATGACGGCGACGCGATCACGGTGCGCCAGCTCCTCAACCACACGAGCGGGATCTACGACGTGCTGACCGACCCCGGCTACCAGAAGAAGATGTTCACCGAGCAGTTCCTCGAACACCGCTACGACACCTGGACCCCGCAGGAGCAGGTCGCCATCGCCATGCGCCACGAGCCGGACTTCGACCCGGGCAAGGGCTGGAACTACTCCAACACCAACTACATCCTCGCCGGCATGATCATCAAGAAGGTGACCGGGAAGTCGTACGGGCACGAGATCGAGCGCCGCATCATCGAGCCGCTCGGCCTGGACGCCACCAGCGTGCCGAAGACGGACCCCTCGATGCCGCAGCCGAGTTCACGGGCGTACATGAAGCTGTCGAAGGCCCCGGGCGCCAGGTTCCACGACGTGACGGAGCTCAATCCGACGATGGCGGGCTCGTCGGGCGGGATGATCTCCGACGCGGACGACCTGAACCGCTTCTACACGGCCCTGCTGCGCGGCAGGCTGCTGCCGAAGAAGCAGCTCGCCGAGATGAAGACGACCGTCCCGCAGAATGCGGACGAGCCTGATGGCGACGGGTACGGGCTCGGCCTGGTGAGCCGCGAGACTCCCTGCGGCACCGTGCTGTGGGGCAACGGCGGCGACATCCAGGGCTCGACGTCGATGACGCTGGTGACCGAGCGCGGCGGCCACGCGCTCTCGGCGAACTTCAACAGCCTGGACGGGGACCTCTTCGCGATCAGGGACGCGGAGTTCTGCAAGAAAAAGTGACGTGGCCGGCGGGGCCCGCCGTGCGGGTCCCGCCCCCCCTCACCGCGGCGGCTATCGCGGCAGCACGACCACATACGCCGCCGGGTCGCGATCACCCGACGCCATCAACGCCGTCCGCACGACCGTCGCCTGCTGTTCGAGGGACTCGCGCAGCTTCTTCGGCGTCAGGTGCACGACGGTGATGCCGAGCCGCTCCAAGTGCTCGCGCTTACGGGCGTATTCGGACCACAGGGCGTCGTCGTCCTCCCGGAACCCCTGCCGGGGCGCCCGGGTGTCCAGCTCGACGGCGACGGCGAGATCCGGCCAGTAGGCGTCGACGCCCCCGAGGTGCGGCCCACCGGGCAATCGCAGGTCGACGTTCCACAGCGGATCGGGCAGGGCGTGCTCGGTGACCATCCGGTACAGCCGGTCCTCGGCGATGGCCCGGCCCTCGGCGAGCAGTGAGTCCACCGCGTCCACGACATGCGGGCGGGTGAGCAGCTTCGCCTGGTTCAACTCCCTTACGACGGCCGCTGGTTCGCAGTGTCCGCCGCGCACCGCCTCGGTGAGGAGTCTGCGCACGGCGGCCGCCTCGGTGAGCCCCGCCACGGCGTCGGCGAGCGCGCGCGGCACCGGGGCCACCGGAACTCCGCCGATCTGTACGGCGGTCGGCAGGGCCGGGGTCCGCACGAGACGGGCGAAGCCGGTGGAGCGCAGCCGCCGGGTGCGCGGGACCAGGACGTCGATGCGGTCCAGGGAGAGCAGCGGGGGAGCCGACGAGAAGCGGTGCAGGGCGAGCGCCGCGAGCCCGGTGATCAGGGCGTCGGCGTACGGGGCGTGGGACTCGCCCGCGCCGGGCTGGGCGGGCACGGTCCTTGCGGCCTTGGCCGGCGGCCGTCCGGCGTACAACAGGGCGCCGTGCAGGCGCTCTTCACTGGTCGGCGGCCCCGGGTGCAGCAGGCAGACCCCCGGGAGCAGCTGCTGCCAGGGCCCCTCCGGGCGGCAGTGGGCGGCGGCATCGGCGGGGGAGACGCCGTGGGCGCGGAGCTGGGCGGTGCTCATCACGCGGCGCCGGACGTCGGCGAGGTGACGGAGGGGGCGGGGGGAGAGCGGGGTGTTGTGGTTCATGACCGGGCCATTCCCGCTGCTGATCCGCCCCCTAACCGCTGTTACACGTCCGTCGACATAACCGGACAACCCCGCACTAAAGTGCAGACGTTCGACTGCCGAAAAGGTCCGTTTGTGTTCGGTACGTTCTGGTGGCCGCCCGCCTCGCCTGCGGGCGGGCAGGCGGCCACCAGGTCGGCCTAGGAAGCGGCAGCCGCGTCGCAGCCCTGTGCCCGCAGCGACCTCGCCAGGTCGTCCCGGGCCTCAAGGACGAGCCGCCGCAGGGCGGGCGCCGCGTCCTCGTGCGACGCGAGCCACCGGTCCGTCGCGTCCAGCGTCCCCTGATCGTCCTGGTGGTGCGGGAAGAGACCCCGCACCACGTCCATCCCGATCTGGATGGACCGCTCGGCCCACACCCGCTCGATGGCCTCGAAGTACCGGGGGGTGTACGGAGCGGTCAGCTCCCGCTGCGACGACTGCGCGAAGCCCGAGATCGTCGCCCCCGCCAGCGCGTTCGACAGGGAGTCGGACTCCACCACGGAGGCCCACGCCTGCGCCTTCACCGCCTCGGAGGGCCGCGCCGCCAGGCACCGCACCTGATGGCGCTTGCCCGAAGCCGTGTCGTCCCGGGCCAGCTCGGCGGCGAGCACCCGCTCGTCGGCGACGCCGTGCGCGGCCAGCGGGCCGAGGAAGGACCAGCGCAGCTCCTGGTCGACGTCCAGGCCGTCGATCTTCGCCGTGCCCTCGAGGAGGCCCTGCAGCAGCTGGAGATCGGCCGCGGACGAGGCCACCGCGGCGAAGAACCGCGCCCACGTCAGCTGATTCTGGCTGCCGGGCTCCGCGATCCGCAGCTCCCGCAGCGCGCCCTCGGCGAGCGCGCGCCCGCCCTCCTCGCGCCACTCGGGGGCCGCGTAGAAGGTGAGGGCCGAGTCCGCCCAGGTGTGCAGCATCTGCAGCACCCCGATGTCGCTCTCGCGCCCCGCGAAGCGCAGCACGAGACCGATGAAGTCCCGCGCGGGCATCAGCGCGTCGCGCGTGAGGTTCCACAGCGCGGACCAGCACAGCGCGCGGGCGAGCGGGTCGGTGATGTCACCGAGGTGCGCCCGCAGCGTGTCGAGGGAGTTCTCGTCGAAGCGGATCTTGCAGTACGTCAGGTCGTCGTCGTTGACCAGGACGAGGTCCGGGGCCTCCTCGCCGGCCAGCTCGGACACCACCGTGCGCGGCCCCTCGACGTCCAGCTCCGCGCGTGCGTACCGCGTCAGCTCGCCCTCGGGCGTGCGGCGGTACAGGCCCACCGCCACGCGGTGCGGCCGCAGCTCGGGGTGTGACTCGGCGGCCTCCTGGAGCACGGAGAGCTCGGTGATCCTGCCCTCCGCGTTCAGGATCACCTGCGGCGTGAGGGAGTTGACCCCCGCCGTCTGCAGCCAGGACTGCGACCAGGACGCCATGTCACGCCCCGAGGTCTCCTCCAGGACCGAGAGCAGGTCCCCGAGCCGGGTGTTCCCGTACGCGTGCCGCTTGAAGTAGCGCCGGGCGCCTTCGAGGAACGCGTCACGCCCGGCGTAGGCGACGAGCTGCTTCAGGACGCTGGCGCCCTTGGCGTACGTGATCCCGTCGAAGTTCAGCTTGGCGTCCTCCAGGTCACGGATGTCGGCCGTGACGGGGTGCGTGGAGGGCAGCTGGTCCGCGCGGTAGGCCCACGCCTTGCGGTTGTTGGCGAAGGTGACCCAGCCGTTGGTGAAGCGCGTCGCCTCGGTCATCGAGAAGGCGCCCATGAAGTCGGCGAAGGACTCCTTGAGCCACAGGTCGTCCCACCAGCGCATGGTGACGAGGTCGCCGAACCACATGTGCGCCATCTCGTGCAGGATGACGTTGGCCCGGCGCTCGTACGACGCCTGGGTCACCTTGCCGCGGAAGATGAACTCCTCGCGGAAGGTCACGAGGCCGGGGTTCTCCATCGCGCCCAGGTTGTACTCCGGGACGAAGGCCTGGTCGTACCTCCCGAAGGGGTAGGGGTAGTCGAAGTTGTCGTGGAAGAAGTCGAGGCCCTGCTTGGTGACCAGGAAGACGTCGTCCGCGTCAAAGTGCTTCGCCAAGCCCTTCCTGCACATCGCGCCGAGCGGGATGTGCAGCGTCGTGCCGTCGTCGAAGGTGCGGCTGTAGGAGTCCGTCACGTAGTGGTAGGGGCCTGCCACGACCGCCGTGATGTACGTCGAGATCGGCTTCGTCTCGGCGAACTTCCATACGCCGTCGGCCAGTTCACCCGTACCGTTCGACCAGACGGTCCATCCCTCGGGCGCCTGCACCTCGAAGCGGAAGGGTGCCTTCAGGTCGGGCTGCTCGAAGTTGGCGAAGACGCGGCGCGAGTCCGCGGGCTCGTACTGCGTGTAGAGGTAGACCTCGCCGTCCTCCGGGTCGACGAAGCGGTGCATGCCCTCGCCGGTGCGGCTGTAGGCGCACTGCGCGTCCACCACCAGTTCGTTCTCCGCGGCCAGGTCCTCAAGGGTGATCCGGCTGCCGTCGAAGACCTCGGACGGGTCCAGGTCCTTGCCGTTCAGGGAGAGTGCCGTGACGCTCGGGGCGATCAGGTCGGCGAAGTTCGTGGCGCCGGGGTCGGCGCAGCGGAAGCGCAGGGTGGTGACGGAGCGGAACGTGCGCGGCTCCTGGTCGCTCTCGCCGATCGCGGAGCGCAGGTCGAGAAAGACCTCGTACCCGTCGACGGACAACAGCGCGGCCCTCTCCTGGGCCTCGTCGCGGGAAAGATTCTCACCGGGCACGGGCGGTACTCCCTTGTACTCGCAGGTGGAAGTCGTGGATCGCACGACCTGTACGAATGTCTACGATCCTCGCATGTGCCCTCAGCGGGCGGTATCGGGGAATGCCCGGGTAGATCACTGACGTTCCCCTGGCCAAGCGCGCACGCATTCCTTAGGGAGAGACATGTCCGAGAACGGCAAGTCCGGCACGACCAAGACCCCCGTCGACTTCTGGTTCGACCCGCTGTGCCCGTGGGCCTGGATGACCTCGCGCTGGATGCTCGAGGTGGAGAAGGTCCGCGATGTCGAGGTCCGCTGGCATGTCATGAGCCTCGCCGTGCTGAACGAGGACCGGCTCGACGAGCTGCCCGAGGAGTACCGCGAGATGCTGGAGACCAAGGCCTGGGGCCCGGTCCGCGTGGTCATCGCCGCCCAGCAGAAGCACGGCGACGCATATACCGGCAAGCTCTACACCGCCCTCGGCACCCGCTTCCACAACGAGGGCGAGGGCCCGACCCGCGAGGCGGTCGCCGCCGCGCTCAAGGACGTCGGCCTGCCCGAGGACCTGGCGGCCTACGCGGACTCGGACGAGTTCGACGCCGAGCTGCGCGCGTCCCACCAGGAGGGCATCGACAAGGTCGGCCAGGACGTGGGCACGCCCGTCATCGCCGTCCCCGGCGCGGACGGCGAGCAGGTCGCCTTCTTCGGTCCCGTCGTGACGCCCGCCCCCAAGGGCGAGGCCGCCGCCAGGCTCTGGGACGGCACGCTTTTGGTCGCGTCCACGCCGGGCTTCTACGAGATCAAGCGGACGCGTACGCAGGGGCCGATCTTCGACTGAGCTAGCCGAAGGACGGGGGAAGGTCGAAACCGTCCCGGTGGGCCCAGTAGTTCTGTACCCGCAGGCAGCCCTGACGGCCGCACCGCCAGTATTTGCCCGCGTCGGCGGGGCCCACCCGGGCGATGACGACGTCCAGTGCGTCTCCCGTGGGCCTCTGGAAGTTCTGGTGGGTGTCGCCACAGTTCAGGCAGCGCCGCCATGGATCTGACATGGCCCCACCGTCCCCCGGAACCCCGCATACCGAAAGGCCCCCGTGAGTCATGTCCTCACGGGGGCCTTTCGTCCATCCGCCTGCTTCGGTGAAGGTTGAGAAGACGATCACGAGGCAGGACGTTCTCAGGGGGCCGAACGCCTCACGGGGCCAGCAGCAGGCTGTTCACGCGCTGCTTCGCGGCGGCGTAACGCTTGCTCACGTCCTGCCAGTTGACGACGGCCCACATGGCGTCGATGAAGTCCACCTTCTGGTTCTTGTACTGCAGATAGAAGGCGTGCTCCCAGGCGTCGAAGACCAGGATCGGCGTCGAGCCCTGGCCGACGTTGCCCTGGTGGTCGTAGACCTGCTCGACGATGAGGCGGTTGCTGAGCGGCTCGTAGGCGAGCACGCCCCAGCCCGAACCCTGGGTGGTCGCAGCGGCCTTGGTCAGCTGGGCCTTGAACTTGGCGAAGGAGCCGAAGGACTCGGTGATCGCGTCAGCGAGGTCACCGACACCGTCGGCGGCCAGCGGCTCACCGCCGCCACCGTCCTTCGGGCTGTTCATGTTGTGCCAGTAGATGCTGTGCAGGATGTGGCCGGAGAGGTGGAAGGCCAGGTTCTTCTCCAGCCCGTTGATGGCGCCCCACGTCTCCTTGTCGCGCGCCTCCTCCAGCTGCTCAAGGGTGTCGTTCGCGCCCTTCACGTACGCCGCGTGGTGCTTGTCGTGGTGCAGCTCGACGATCTGGGGGTTGATGACCGGCTCGAGCGCCGCGTAGTCGTACGGAAGTTCTGGAAGCGTGTAAATGGCCATGATCCGAGCCCTCCGACTGCTGCTCTGCTGTAGTGCTGCTCTGCTGTGGGGCAACGCTTATTGCAATCTATATGCAAGTGCAGGCTAGCAGCAGGAGGGGCTCGAAGTTGATCAGCCCTTCGTCCTAGGACCGGGGGTACGCCGAAGGGGCCCGGGGTCGTCGTCGACCCCGGGCCCCTTCGTGTACGGCGATGTCCTACTCGGTGGGCGCCGTCACCGCACGCTCCGCCGCCTTCTGCCGCACGAACCCGATCACCGCGAGCACCAGCGTCAGCGTTCCCGTGGCCAGGAGCTGCTTGCGGGTGTCGGGCTGTTCCGTCATCAGGTAGAAGATGTACGCCATCGCGGCCAGGGCGATCCACGTCAGGAACGGGTAGGCCCACATCTTCACGACCAGCTTCTGCGGCTCCTCGCGCTCCGTCCTGCGGCGCAGGATCAGCTGCGAGACGGCGATGAAGATCCAGACGACCAGGATCATCGCGCCGATCATGTTCAGGAGCCACGGGAAGACGTCGTCCGGGCGCCAGTAGCTGAGCAGCACGCAGACGAAGCCGAAGACCGAGGAGGCGAGGACCGCGAGGCGCGGGACGCCGCTGTGGACGCGGCCGAGCACCTTGGGGCCCTGGCCGCGGGCGATCAGGGAGTACGACATGCGCGAGGCGCCGTAGATGTTGGCGTTCATCGCGGAGAGCAGGGCGATCAGGACGATGACGTTCATGATCTGGCCGGCGCCGGGGATGCCCAGGTGGTCGAGGGTGGCGACGTACGGGCCCTTCGCCACGACCTCCTTGTTGTCCCAGGGGAGCAGCGTCACGACGACGAGCATCGAGCCGACGTAGAAGAGGGCGATGCGCCACATCGCCGTGCGCACGGCCTTGGCGACGCTCTGGACCGGCTTCTCGGACTCCGCCGCCGCGATCGTGACGGTCTCCAGACCGCCGTACGCGAAGACGGACGCGAGGAGGCCGATGATCAGGCCGTCCGTGCCGTTCGGCATGAACCCGCCCTCACCGGTGAGGTTGGCCGTGCCGGGGGCGGAGACGTCCGAGCCGGGCAGGATGCCGAGGATCGCGAGGACGCCGATGCCGAGGAAGAGCGTGATGGCGCCGACCTTGAGCGCGGCGAACCAGAACTCGAACTCGCCGAAGTTCTTCACGGCCGTCAGGTTGGCCCCGCAGAACACCAGCATGAAGAGGGCGACCCAGGCCCACTCGGGGCTGTCGGGGAACCAGCCCACCATGATCTTCGCCGCGCCGATGCCTTCGAGGCCGACGGCGACGCAGAGCAGGAACCAGAAGCCCCAGCCCGCGGTGAAGCCGGCCCACGGGCCGATCGCCCGCTCGGCGTGCACCGAGAAGGAGCCGGACGCGGGGTTCGCCGCCGACATCTCGCCGAGCATGCGCATCACGAGCATGACGAGCGCACCGGATATCGCGTAGGCGAGGACGATCGACGGTCCGGCCGCGGCGATGCCCGCCCCGGAGCCCACGAAGAGGCCCGCTCCGATGACGCCGCCGAGGGCGATCATGGAGAGGTGCCGCTGCTTGAGGCCGTGCACGAGCGGCGAATCGACCTTGGGGGACTCGTCGGGTGATGCGCCGGGCGATGCGTCCTGGGGGGTGGACGTCCGAGACATGGGCGTGCCCTGTTCAGTAGCTGAGACGGGGGAGCGAGCGGCCCACAGTCTGAAGTCCGGTACCGCTGACAGGGAACACCTGACCGCTATACGGACACGACGCTCACACTTTGTGAAGGTGCGGGCACTGGATGTTCACGCCCGTTTCATGCGCGCCTCGCGCCACTCCCGCAGCCCCGCGACCGCGAGGACGAGGCCCGTCGCGCCCGCCGACCACAGCAGCTGCGGCCGCGCCGTGTCGTCGGTCAGCATCAGGCCCAGTACGGCAGCCATCGCGGCGAGCGCCGCCCAGGTCAGGTACGGGAACGCCCACATCCGCAGGACGAGCCGCTCCGGCGCCTCGCGCTCGATGCGGCGGCGAAGGCGCAGCTGCGAGACCGCGATCAGCGCCCACACGAACAGCAGTACGGCGCCGACCGCGTTGAGCATGTAGAGGAAGACCGAGTCGGGCCACTTCAGATTGAGCACCACGGAGACGAAGCCGAAGGCCACCGAGGCGAGCACCGCCCGGCGCGGCACCCCGCCGCCCGAGACCTTCAGGAGGGCCTTCGGGGCCTCGCCGCGCTCGGCGAGCGAGAAGACCATGCGGGACGAGCCGTAGAGGTTGGCGTTCAGCGCCGAGAGCAGCGCCACGAACACCACGATGTTCATGATCGTGCCCGCGGACGGCACCCCGATCGAGTCGAGGACCGTCACATACGGACTGACGCCGGCCTTCTGGGCCGTCCAGGGCAGCACCGTCACGATGACGAGCATCGAGCCGACGTAGAAGAAGAGGATGCGGTAGACGGCGCTGCGCACGGCACGGGCGACCGAGCGCACCGGGTCGTCGGACTCGGCGGCCGCGATCGTCACGACCTCCAGACCGCCGAAGGCGAAGACGACGGCGAGCACGCCGGACGTCACGCCCTCCCAGCCGCCGGGCAGGAAACCGCCCTGACCGGTGAGGTTGGTGAGGCCCACCGGCTCCGTGTCCGGGAGCACCCCGAAGATCGCGAGAAGCCCGAGCACCAGGAACGCGACGATCGCGAAGACCTTCAGCGCGGCGAACCAGAACTCGAACTCGCCGAAGTTCTTCACCGCGGCGAGGTTGGCCGCCGTGAACACCAGCATGAAGATCAGCACCCAGGCCCACTGCGGCACGCCCGGCACCCAGCCGTTGGCGATCTGCGCGGCGCCGGTCGCCTCCACGGCGAGCACGACCACGAGCAGGAACCAGTAGAGCCACCCGACGCTGAACCCCGCCCAGCGGCCGAGCGCACGCTCGGCGTGCACCGAGAAGGACCCGGAGGCGGGCATCGCGGCCGACATCTCGCCGAGCATCCGCATCACGCACATCGCCAGCGCGCCGGCGATGAGATACGAGACGACGATCCCGGGCCCGGCCACCGCGATCCCGGCGCCCGAACCGACGAAGAGCCCGGCGCCGATGACACCGCCGAGCCCGAGCATCGTGAGATGCCGCTGCTTGAGACCACCGCCGAGAGGCTCGGGTTCCGTTGCCGTTGTGGGCGGGGGTGCGTCGTGCATGGTGCTCAGGCTGCTCTCGGGCTCACAAAGACTTTGGCGGGAACCTACAGTCTCCCCGGGCAGGAGCCCCTCGCGCAAAACGGCCCCCCGCGGCCCCCACCTCAGTGACGCGCATCACGCCCCCCGCAGGGGTACGCCCCGCGCTTTGTGCAGAGCCCACCACTGGGGCACCCGGCACCTTGTCACCCACCACCGGTGCCGGGCGCCCCCGCCTGAGATAGCGTCGCGGGGTCCCACCTGCCCGTCCCAGAACCCGCGGAGTCCCGATGAGCATCGCCGCCGTCTCTTCCCGTCCCGGCCAGGTCCTCGCGGACCTGCTGCCCGCGTCCCGCGCGAAGGACGCGGCCTTCGTCCTCGGCGGCGCCGCCCTCACCGGCATCGCGGCCCAGATCGCCGTGCCCGTGCCGGGCTCCCCCGTACCGGTGACCGGGCAGACCTTCGCCGCCCTCCTCGTCGGCACCGCCCTCGGCGCCCGCCGCGGCTTCCTCTCCCTCGCCGTGTACGCCCTCGTGGGCATGGCGGGCATGCCGTGGTTCGCGGAGGCGGGCTCCGGCGTCGCCGCGCCGTCCCTCGGCTACGTCCTCGGCATGCTGCTCGCCGCCACCGTGGCCGGCGCCCTCGCCCGCCGCGGCGGCGACCGTTCCGTCCTGCGCACCGCGGGCACGATGGTGCTCGGCTCGGCGATCATCTACGCGGTCGGCGTCCCCTACCTCGCCGCCGCGACCGGCATGTCGATGTCCCAGGCCGTCGCCGCCGGACTCACCCCCTTCCTGATCGGCGACGCCGTCAAGGCCGCGCTCGCGATGGGCGTGCTGCCCACGGCGTGGAAGTTCCTCGACCGCTGAGCGGTCAACTGACGTTGTAGTTCCGCCTGAAGAGGTTCGCCGGGTCGTACGTGGCCTTCAGCCCGGCGAGCCTCTTCCGCGTCTCCGCGTCGTACAGGCCGTCCGCCCGGTCCCCGGCGCCGAAGGCGAAGTTGAGCAGCCGCCCCTCACCCGCGAACAGCGCGAACGCCCGCGCCTGAACGGCCCGCACCGCGTCGAGATCCGTGCCCTCCAGCGGCGAGAGCACCCGCACCAGCCACCCCGCGTCCCGGTAGGGCACCGCGTTGCCCGCGGGCTTCGCGAGGGCCCCGCCCAGCTGGTTGATCTGCACCACGTGCATCCTCTCGGCGGCCGGACCGGTCAGCGCGAGCAGCTCTTCTGCCGCCGCCAGGTCGAGCTCCCGCACGACCACGCTGTCCCCGTAGTAGGAGTGCGGGAAGTCGGGGTCGCTGTGGATGGTGTGGCTGTCGGTGTACGGCATCTCCCGCAGCGAGTCCGACACCGTGGGCCCGATCTCCCGCAGCGGCGCCACGATCCGCTCGCCCGCAGCCTCCGAACCCGTGTACGCGACGCGCACCGTCACGAGATACCGGCCCCGCAGATGGGGCGGCAGCTGCGGGATGTCCGGGTAGACGAGCGCCGCCACCGACGAGGTCAGCTCGTCCGGCACCGTCCGCGTCCACGCCTCGTACGCCCGCAGCACGTGGCCCGGATCCACCGCACGGCCGTCGAACTCGATCGCCCCGCCGTACAGCCGCGCCACCGGCACGAGCCCGATCTCCAGGGCCGTCACCACCCCGAGGTTCGCGCCCCCGCCGAGCAGCCCCCAGAAGAGGTCGGGCTCGTTCTCCGCCGTGACGTGCCGGGCGGTGCCGTCGGCCGTGACGACGTCCAGCCACCTCACGTGGTCGGCCGCGTACCCGAACTCCCGCGCCAGGACGCCGAGTCCGCCGCCCAGCGTGTACGAGACGGCTCCCACGCCCGGCGCCGAACCGTTCAGCGGCGCGAGGCCGTGCGCCGCCGCGGCCTCGACGACCTGGCCCCAGCGGACCCCCGCGCCGAGGGTGGCCGTGCGCGCGCCGGCATCGATCCGCACCGAGTCCATCCGCCGGGTGCTGATCAGCACGCCGCCCTCCGACGCCCCGGGAAGCCCGTGCCCGGTGGCCTGGACCCCGACGGGCAGACCCGCCTGCGCGGCGTACGACACGGCGGCGACGACGTCGTCGGCGCTCCCGGCCCCGAACACGATCGCGGGCCGCTGCGCGAAGCCGGTCTGGAACCCGGCGATCTCCTCGTCGTATCCGTCGTCGCCGGGCCGGAACACGAGCCGCTGGTCGGTGAAGTCCACGGTGATCCTCCAAGAAGAGCTGCTGACGCGGCAGAGCCTCCCCGGAAAACCTGACATCCGCCGTCAAGTTTTCCGCGCGCCTTTCCTGGCCTCGCCTTCCCTCGGCCTTTCCGGGCCTTCGGAAATGAGTGCGAACTGTGCTGTCATGAAGGGGGACTTGGGGGTGGACACCCATGCCGGAGCTTCGCGTGGTGGCGGACCGCTATCGCCTGCTCGACGTCATCGGCCAGGGCGGCATGGGCCGCGTGTGGCGGGCGGCCGACGAGCTCCTCGACCGCCGGGTGGCGGTGAAGGAGATGCGGGTCGACGAGGCCTTCGAGGGCCCGGAGTCGGAGGACACCCGGGTCCGCAGGGAACGCGCGCTGCGCGAGGCGCGGGCCATCGCGCGGATCGACCACCCCGGCGTCGTACGCGTCTACGACGTCGCGGAGGAGGACGGCCGCCTCTGGATCGTCATGGAACTGGTCGACGCGCGCTCGCTGGCGCGGTACGTCGACGAAGAGGGCCCATTGGACGAGCACGCGGCGGCGCGCCTGGGCCTGTCCCTGGTGGCGGCGCTGCGGAAAGTGCATGCGGCGGGAGTCGTGCACCGCGACATCAAGCCGGAGAACGTCCTGCTCGGCCCCGGGGGACCCGCCGACCGGGTCGTCCTCACCGATTTCGGCATCGCGGCGCTCCAGGACACCGGCCGCCTCACCCAGACGGGGCTTCTGGTGGGATCGCCCGAGTACATGGCGCCCGAGCGGGTCTCCGGGGCCGAGCAGGGGCCGCCGTCGGACCTCTGGTCCCTGGGGGCCACGCTCTGCACGGCGCTGCGCGGCAGCTCACCGTTCGCCCGCGCCTCGGCCCTGAACACCCTGGTCGCCGTCCTGCACGAGGCGCCAGAACTGCCGCCGGAATCCAGCGGGTTACGTCCGCTCCTGTCGGCGCTGCTCACCAAGGAGCCGGAGCGGCGGCCCGGCCTCGACGAGACGGAGGCGGGCCTGCGGGCGGTGCTCGCGGCACCCGTGCCGGCGCCGCGTCAGGCGGGCGACCGCCCCAGGACCGACTGGCGGCCGCACGTGCTGACGGCCGTGGTGCTGCTTGTCGCGGCCGCCGTGGCGGCCGTCATGTTCTTCACCGCGCGCGATCCGGGCGGCGGCGGGTCACCGGGCCCGAGCTCACCCGTGCCGACGGTGGCGGGTACGTCGACCGCGCCACCGTCGGACGGCACCGGCTAGGCGTCGACGCTGGTGTCGGCCTTGTCGGCGGTGTCGGTCTCGGCCTCGGCGCGGGGCCGCACCTTCTCCCGGATGAGGGAGAACGCCACCACGAACGCCGCGGCGAGCAGCGAAAGGAGCACCTGCTTGCGCCCGGTCTCGTCGGTCAGCATGTAGACGAGCACGAACGAGATCATCGCGATCGTGACCCAGGTCAGGTACGGGAAGAGCCACATCTTCACGACGAGCTTCTCCGGCTGCTCGCGCAGGATGATCCCGCGCATCCGCAGCTGCGTGAACGCGATCATCAGCCAGACGAACAGGGCCACCGCGCCCGAGGAGTTCAGCAGGAAGTCGAAGACGGTGTCCTTCCACTGGTAGTTGAACCAGACGGCGACGAAGCCGAACACGACGGACCCGAGGATCGCGGCCTGCGGCACCCCGCGCTTGTTGGTGCGCGCGAAGGCCTTGGGCGCGTCACCGCGCTGCCCGAGCGAGAACGCCATGCGGGAAGCGGTGTAGAGACCGGAGTTGAGGCAGGAGAGCACGGCCGTCAGGACGATGACGTTCATGACCTGACCGGCGTGCGGGATGCCGATCGAGTTCAGCGCGGCGACGTACGAACCGTCCTTGACGATCGACTTGTCGTTCCACGGAAGCAGCGTGATGACGACGAAGATCGAGCCCAGGTAGAAGACACCGATACGCCAGATGACGCTGTTGGTGGCCTTGGTGACGGCGCGCTGCGGGTCCTCGGACTCACCGGCGGCCAGCGTGACGATCTCGGAGCCCATGAACGAGAAGACGACCATGAGCACGCCGGTGAGGATGGCGCCCGCGCCCTGCGGCATGAAGCCGCCCGCGTCGGTGAGATGCGCGAATCCGGCGCCGGGGTTGTCGGAGCCGGGCAGCACGCCGAAGACGGCGAGCAGACCGATGATCACGAAGCCGCCGATGGCGACGACCTTGATCCCGGCGAACCAGAACTCGAACTCACCGTAGGAGCCGACCGAGACGAGGTTCGTCGCGGTGAGCACCACCATCACGATGAGCGCCCAGCCCCACTGGGGTACGGACGGTATCCACCCGTTGAGGATGACGGCACCGGCGGTGGCCTCCACGGCGAGCACCACGACCCAGAAGAACCAGTACAGCCAGCCGATGGAGAAACCGGCCCAGCGGCCGAGCGCCTGGTCCGCGTAGGTGGAGAAGGAGCCGGAGGTGGGCCGTGCGGCGGCCATCTCCCCGAGCATCCGCATCACCAGGACGACCATCGTGCCGACGAGGGCGTACGAGACGAGGATGGCGGGCCCCGCGGCGGCGATGCCGGAGCTGGAGCCGACGAAAAGTCCGGCTCCGATGACGCCACCGATGGCGATCATGGAGAGGTGGCGGTTCTTCAGCCCGGCCTGCAGGCCGTCACCGGTGTCTCCAGACTGCGAATCCCCGGTTTCGGTGGGGTTGCGGTCTGCCTTCGCAAGGGAGGGTTGCGAGGTCATGGACGAATCCTTAAGTTCTCGGGTCACGAGCCCCCGCATTCAAACTCAGGGGTGAACGGGACGGAAGTCCCGACTCCGGATCGTTGTATTCCGGCCCGATGGCTCAGACCTTGTGGGTCAAAGGCCCAGACCAGGGTGGCCGTGGTCCGGCCCCCGGACGCCGCTACCCGCCTCGCGACGTGCCACACTCAGACGCATGCGCGTGTACCTCGGCTCGGATCATGCCGGCTACGAATTGAAGAACCACCTGGTGGAGTGGCTCAAGAGCCACGGCCACGAGCCCGTCGACTGCGGGCCCCACATCTATGACGCCCAGGACGACTACCCCCCCTTCTGCCTCCGTGCCGCGGAGAAGACGGCGGCGGACCCCCAGTCGCTCGGCATCGTGATCGGGGGCTCCGGCAACGGAGAGCAGATCGCCGCGAACAAGGTGAAGGGGGTGCGGGCCGCCCTCGCCTGGAGCGAGCAGACGGCCGCGCTCGGCCGCGAGCACAACGACGCGAACGTGGTGTCGATCGGCGGCCGGATGCACACGCAGGAGGAGGCGACGAAGTTCGTCGAGATCTTCCTGTCGACGCCGTACTCGGGCGAGGAGCGCCACACGCGACGCATTGACATGCTGTCGCGCTACGAGCAGACGGGCGAGCTGCCCCCCATCCCGGCCCACCACCCGCAGCAGTAGCGAGTCAGCCGCCGGAGGGGCTGGATCTCCAGCCCGTCCGGCGATTGAGGACGAGCCCTCAAGGCGATTTGCCCGCACCCACCCCGGAGGTCCCGTGCCGGAAGGGCACACGATTCACCGCCTCGCGGACGACCACCGCGCCCGCTTCGAAGGGCGGGGCCCTCTCCGCGTCACCAGCCCCCAAGGCAAATTCTCCGACAGCGCAGCCCTCCTGAACGGTCAGGAGATGGACACCGCCGAGGCCCACGGCAAGCACCTCTTCCTGGGCTTCGCCGACACCGGCTGGGTCCACATCCACCTCGGCCTCTTCGGCAAGGTGAACTTCGGCGCCACGGCCGCCGCGAACCCGCCCACGGACACCGTCCGCCTCCGCATCGCCGCCGAGGACGCGTACGTGGACCTGCGCGGCCCCACGACCTGCGCGCTCATCACGGACGAGGAGAAGCAGGCGATACACGCCCGCCTCGGCCCCGACCCTCTCCGGGAAACGGACGGCCCGGGCGAGGCCTACGCCCGCATCGCCCGCAGCCGCACCACCATCGCCGCGCTCCTCATGGACCAGAAGGTCATCGCGGGCGTCGGCAACGTCTACCGCGCCGAGGTCCTCTTCCGGCACAAGATCGACCCGTACACGCCGGGCAAGGACATCCGGCCCGCCCAGTGGACGGCGATCTGGGACGACCTGGTCGCCCTGATGCGCGAGGGCGTACGCCTCAACCGCATCGACACCGTCAGGCCCGAGCACACGCCGGAGGCGATGGGCCGCGCGCCGCGCGTGGACGACCACGGCGGCGAGGTGTACGTGTACCGCAGGGCCACCATGCCCTGCCACATCTGTGGCGGCGAGATCCGCACCGCCGATCTCGCCGCCCGCAATCTGTTCTGGTGCCCGAAGTGCCAGCGCCCCAAGCGCCGCCGCTAGAACGCGTGCGGCAGCCACGGTGCGGTGTCGGAGCCGAAGGCCGTCGTGGCCTCCGCCAGGGCGCCCGGACGCAGTTGCCGTACGCGGCCCGCTGCCGCCAGTGACGTCAGGGACACGCCGCCGAGGTAGGCCGAGCCCAAGTCCCGTACGGACAGGGCGAGATCGGCGTCGTCGTCCGTGCGCTCGCAGGTCGCGCCCTTCAGGTCGCCGGTGAGCCGCCAACGGCCCGCGTTCCAGGGGCAGAAGGCGTCCTCCACGTCGAGCACCAGGTTCACCGGCGTCCGGTAGGTGCGTGCCGCGAGGGCGGCGCCGACCTCCACCAGACGTACGTGGAGCGAGTCCTTCACCTGCATCCGGCAGCGCCGCACGTCCGAGACGAGCTGGAACACCGCGTCGTCCGTGGGGCGGTTGTGCACGTCGATCGTCGACGTCAGGTCGATGCCGAAGAGGAACTGCCACAGCGCCGCGTACGCGGCGGGGTCCTCGGCCTCCAGATCGCGCAGCCGGACCGTGCCGTTGGGTCCTGCCGCGTCCCACTCGGGCTTCACGTGGAAGCGCGCGTACCCGACGAGCTGCCCGTCGCGCTCGGCGAGAACGCACTGCAGCGGTGACGAGCCCTGCCGCTCGCTCTCCGGGTCGAGCAGCCCGAGCCGGTCCCAGCCGGGCTGCCTGGCCAGCATTCCCGGCCGCTCGCTCACCCGCCGCGCGTACAGCGCCTCGCACGCCTCGTGGACGTCGGCGGGCCTGGCGTACCGAAGACGTACGTCATCCGTACCGGCCGGCACCGACAGGCGTACGCGTGCGGTGTCGATGTCGGCCTTCGTCGCGAAGGACGCCGCGCCGTACCCGAACCGTCCGTAGATGACGGGCTCGGAGGCCGTCAGCACCGCCAGGCACTCGCCCTTCGCGCGCACGTCGTCGAGCTGGCGCCGCATCATCGACGTCAGGATGCCCCGCCGCCGGTGCGTCGCCGCGACGCTGACCATCGTCACTCCGGCCGCGTCCACCAGGGAGCCGCCCGGCACGGAGAGGCGGAAGCTGAACGCTCCGGCGGTGCCGACGCAGGTCTCGCCCTCCCAGGTGCCGAAGAAGCGGTCGAACTCGGTCAGGGCGTTCCAGAGCTCATGCTCCTCCCTGGCCTCGGCGACGCCACCGAAGGCGAGCTCCAGCGTGCCGTAGTACTCGTCCCAGTCTTCCTGGCGCAACTCCCGCATTTCCGTCGTCATATGCCATGCCTACCAGGGAGAAGCGGGCGGAGCGACAGGATTTACGCGGGCCCGGGGCATGCCCCTGACGGGGGACAACCGGTACCTCCCGTGCGAAGTCCCTGGCCCGGTGGATAGGGTCCGGGAGCAATGGACGGCAGTCGAGCGGAAGCCGAGACGTTTACAGCCCGGATGAAGAAGCGGATCCACCGGGCGCGCATAGGGCTGCGCAAATCCGGGGTCGACTACTTCCGGGGCGACGGCTCGGACTGGATCGCGCTGGCGGGCCTGCTCGTCACCATCCCGGTGATCACCTTCTGCACCATCGTCAACCCCGTGTGGTGCGCGCCCTCCGCGCTCGTCCTGCCCATCGTGGCCGGCGGCCTGCTTCTTCGGCCCTCCAGCCTGCTCGCCCTGTACGCGACGGCCGCCGCCGCGCTCATCGTGGAGTCCGTCCAGCTCGGCCCGTACACGGAAGGCAGCTCGCGGGTCACGCCCGGAGTGGTCCTCGTCGTCGCGGCCTGCGGCTTCTTCGGGCTGATCATCGCGCAGTTCCGCAGCAGGGTCGGCGTGCCGTGGCGTGGCGGCGGCACGATGCTCTTCGACCTGCGTGAACGTATCCGTGTACAGAGCAAGTTGCCGAAGCTGCCCCGCGGCTGGCACCGCGAGATGGCCCTGCGTCCCGCGGGCGGCCAGTCCTTCTCCGGGGACTTCGTGGTCGCGGCCCGCACGAACGGCGGCCGCACCCTGGAGGTCGTCCTCACCGACGTCTCCGGCAAGGGCATGGACGCGGGCTCCCGCGCCCTGCTCCTTTCGGGGGCCTTCGGCGGCCTGCTCGGCTCGCTCCCGCCGCACGCGTTCCTGACCGCCGCCAACGGCTACCTCCTGCGCCAGGACTGGGACGAGGGCTTCGCGACCTCGATCCATCTGGTCCTCGACCTGGAGAGCGGCGACTACGAACTCTTCACTGCGGGTCACCCGCCGGGCCTCCAGCTCAGCGCGGGCAGTGGCCGCTGGGAGCAGATGGCCGCGGAGGGACCGCTCCTGGGGGTGTACGACGGGGCGCAGTTCGACCCGGTGAAGGGCTCCCTGCGCCCCGGCGACGTCCTGATGCTGTTCACGGACGGCCTCGTCGAGACCTCCGACCGGGACATCAGCGAGGGCATCGACCGCCTCACCGGGGAAGCCGACCGCTATGTGGCGGGCGGCTTCCACGGCGCCGCGTGGCATCTGATCGAGGCGGTCGCGAAGGACGTCAACGACGACCGGGCGCTGCTCCTGATCTGCCGGGAGCCGTCGGCGTCAACGGGCGCCTGACAGCTCGGGCTCCGGCTCCCGTACGGGATCGCGCCCGCCCGGCAGAATCCGGGCCAGCCACTTCGAGCGTCCCGCGGCCAGCGGCCCGAGCACCGCGAGCAGCAGCACGTACCCCGCGATGAACGGGGAGAGCCGTTCGTCGAGGCCCGCGGTGGCCGCCATGGTCGCCAGGATCAGGGCGAACTCTCCGCGGGCGAGCAGGGTGGTGGAGATGTTCGCCGCGGGCCCCGCCCCGAAGCCGTAGATGCGCGCCGCACCCAGTCCCGCGAGGACGTTCATCAGCAGCGTCACGGCCACGGCGGCGAGCACCGGCCAGAGCACCGTGGGCAGGTCGCCCGGGTCGATGGAGAGTCCGAAGCCGAAGAAGAAGATCGCCCCGAACGCGTCCCGCAGCGGGTGCACCAGCTTGCGCACGCGCTCGCCGGACGCCGTGCTGCCCACCATCAGACCGACCATGAACGCGCCGATCGCGTCCGCGACGCCGAACCACTCCGAGACTCCGGCGACGAAGACCGCGGCACCGAGGAAGGAGATGACGAGCAATTCGTCGTCCCGGGTGTCCATGAGCCGCCCGACGACCTTCGTGCCGAAGCGCGCCACGAGGGCGAGAAGCAGCAGGAAGCCGAACGCCTTGCCGCCGTCCATGACGGCCGCCGCGAGGCTGTCGGCGCCGGACAGGACGGGTTGCAGCGCCGCCAGGTAGAGCGCCAGGAAGATGTCCTCGACGACGATGATGCCGAGGATCGGCTTGGTCTCCGGATTGCCGAGCCGTCCGGTGTCGACGAGCACTTTGGTGACGATCGCGGACGACGAGATGCCGAGCACCCCGGCGAGGACCAGAGCCTCGGAGGTGCCCCAGCCGAGGGCGAATCCGAAGCCGAGGCCCGCGCCGACGTTCAGCGCGAGGTACGTCCCTCCGGCGAGGGCCATCTTGCGGCCGCCCGACTTGAGGTCGTCCATGTGGAACTCGAGGCCCAGGTAGAAGAGCAGGAGCACCAGGCCGAGTGCCGAGAGCATCTCCAGGTCGTGGGGGTCGGAGAGCAGGACCACGCCGGGAGTGTGCGGGCCGAGGAGGATCCCGGCCAGGATGAAGAGCGGAATGGTGGGGAGTCCGATGCGGCCGCCCACGCGGGCGAGCACCGCGGCGGCGAGAAAGGCGCCGCCCATGGCTATCAGGGTGTCTGCGTGTCCGATGGGCCCGTTCCTCCTGGTAGTCGGCGACGCACCCCCCCGCACATGAATGGCAAAGGGGGCGTCAAGAAAGCGTCAATAGTTAGCTTACCAAACGACTTCCGGAACGGGTTTCGTCACGTTGAGGTGGGGTTCTCCCCACCCCCGTTCCGCCGGGGACCCTCATGGTCCACGGCACCCCGGATCCGTACGTTCGAGACATCGATCAGGACGTACGGACGGAAGGTGGACGGAGCCATGGGGCTGCGGCGCAAAAGGCGATCCGGTGAGGGCAGTGCGGCGGTACCCCCCATGCCCGGCGAGGCCCCCCGCGGCACCGACTGGGCGGTGGAACTGCACGGCGTACGACGCAGGTACGGCAGGGGATCGGGCACCGTGCACGCCCTCAGCGGCATCGACCTCGCCCTGGAACGCGGCAGCTTCACCGCCGTCATGGGCCCCTCGGGCTCCGGCAAGTCCACCTTCCTGCAGTGCGCCGCCGGACTCGACAGGCCCAGCGAGGGCACGGTGCGCCTGGGCGGCACCGAGATCACCTCCATGAGCGAGAACAAGCTGACCGCGCTGCGCCGCACCCGCCTCGGCTTCGTCTTCCAGGCCTTCAACCTGCTGCCCTCGCTGACCGTCGAGCAGAACGTCGTCCTGCCGATGCGCCTCGCGGGCCACCGCCCCGACCGGCGCAGGGCCGCCGACCTGCTCCACCGCGTGGGCCTCGGCGGCGACAAGCACAAGCGCCGCCCCGGCGAGCTCTCCGGCGGCCAGCAGCAGCGCGTCGCGATCGCCCGCGCCCTGGTCACGAACCCGGACGTGATCTTCGCCGACGAGCCGACCGGCGCCCTGGACACCAGCACCGCCGCCGAGATCCTCACCCTGCTCCGCTCGGCCGTCGACGGCATGGGTGCCACGGTCGTCATGGTCACCCACGATCCCGCTGCCGCGGCTTATGCGGACCGGGTGCTGTTCCTCGCCGACGGGGCGATCGTGGACCGCCTGGAGCGGGCATCGGCGGCGCAGATCGCGGCCCGCATGACGGCGCTCACGGCACCGGCGTACGCGACAGCGGCGGCCTAGCCACCGCACCCGCGCCCCGCCCCTTCCCTCACTCCGGAGAACCCCCATGCCCAACGGCCTCGCCCGTGCCGCCGTCCGCTTCAAGCCCGCCGCCTTCGTGGGCACGTTCGTCGCGCTGATGATGGCCGCGCTGATCGTGTCCGCCTGCGGCATCCTCCTGGAGACCGGCGTACGCGCGTCAGTGCCGCCCACCCGGTACGCGGGCGCCCCCGTGGTGGTGGCCGCCGACCAGCGGGCCCACTTCGTCACGGGCAGCGGCGACAGCCGCTCCGAGTCGGCCACGCCCCTGCCCGACCGTGCCCGGATCGGCGACTCCCTGGTGGCGAAGGCGGGTTCGGTGCCCGGAGCGCGCACCGCCGTCCCGGACGTCACCTTCCCCGTGCAGTCCGGCGGCAAGGGGGTCACCGCGCACGGCTGGGGCTCCACGTCCTTCACCGGCGAGAAACTGACCGCGGGCCGCGCCCCGCACGCCGGCGAGGTCGTGCTCGCCGCGCCCGGCGCGGCCGTCGGCGAACACACCACCCTCACCACGGCCGACGGTCCGCGCGACTTCCGGATCTCCGGCACCGTACGAGGCCAACAGGGCGCACCCACGGCCTGGTTCGCCGACTCCGACGCCGTACGCCTCTCCGGCCACCCGGACCGCGTCGACGCCGTGGCCGTCCTGCCCAAGGAAGGCGTCACGCACGCCGCCCTCAAGTCCCAGGTGACGCACGCCATCGGCGACAAGGCCGACGTCCACACCGGCGACGACCGCAGCGAGGCCGAGGGCTCCGAGCTCGCCTACGCCCAGGAGATGCTCACCGGCCTCGGCGGCTCCTTCGGCGGCATCGCGGCGATGGTCGCCATGTTCACCGCGGCCGGCACCGTGGCGCTCTCCGTCGGCCAGCGCGCCCGCGAGTACGCGCTGCTGCGGGCCATCGGCACGACACCCCGGCAGATCCGCCGCACCATCGCCACCGAGGCCCTGCTCGTGGCGCCGCTCGCCGGAGCGGTCGGCGTACTGCCCGGAATCGCCCTGGCGAGCTGGTGGTTCGGCCAGCTCAAGGACAAGGGCGCGATCCCCGAGGCCCTCGACCTCTCCATTTCCTTCATCCCCCTCGTCTCGGCCGTCGGCGTCGCCGTGCTCACCGCTCTGGTATCCGGCTACCTGGCGGCCCGCCGCCCCTCCCGCATCAGGCCGGGCCAGGCCCTGAGCGAGTCCTCCGTGGAACGCCTGCGCTTCGGCTGGATCCGTACGCCCCTGGGGATCGCGGCGGCCGTCGGCGGCTGCGTCCTCGCCGGGATCGCCTCCTCCCTCACGGGGGACGACGCGGCCAACGTGGCGCTCGGCATCGTCATGCTGTTCATGCTCGCCGTGGCCCTGCTCGGCCCGCTGGTCGCCCGCGCCTGCGCGGCCCTGTTCGGACTCCCGCTGCGCGGCGCAGGCGCGTCCGCCTCGCTCGCCGCGGCCAACTCCCGTACGAACGCGCGCCGGCTGGCCTCGGCGATCACCCCGATCGTCCTCGCCATGGCGTTCTCGTCGACCCTCGTCTTCATGCACACCAGCGAGGACCGGGTGGCGGCCGATCAGCAGCGCGAGGGCATCACGGCGGACCACATCGTGACGGCGTCGGGGGCGGGCGTGACCCCGGCCGGGGTCACGAAGGCCGCACAGGCCCCCGGCGTCACCTCGGCCGTGGGCCTCCTGAAGACCTCCGTCCTGGTGCCGGTCGGCTCGGGCGGCGACCGCTGGCTGGAGTCGGCGTCCACGCAGGGCATCACGGGCTCACCCCGCGACCTGGCCCAGGTCCAGGACCTGGGGGTCAGGACGGGCACGATGAACTCGCTCGGCAAGGGCGAGATCGCCGTCGACGCGAAGCTCGCGGACTCCGCGCACGTGAAGACGGGGGAGCGGATCGCCCTGCGCATGCCCGACGGCACGAAGGCGACACGGAAGGTGGTCGCCACGTACGACCGAGGCCTCGGCCTCTCTCAAGTCACTCTCCCGGCAGCGGACTTGAAGGCCCACCTGACCTCGTCCTGCTCCTCGGAGATCTGGACCACGGGCAAGGCCCCGCAGGCCCTCACCGCCCTCGGCGCCCTCCAGGACCGCGACGACTACGCCACCGCACAGTCCACCGACCGCGCGGTCAACGCCTGGGCGAACACCGTGATGGCCGCGGTACTCGGCGGCTTCGCGGCGATCGCCGCGGTCAACACCCTGGTGATGACGGTCCTCGACCGCCGCCGCGAACTCGGCACGCTGCGCCTGATCGGCTCCACCCGGCGCCAGGTGATGCTGATGGTGCGGTGGGAGGCGCTCCTGGTCGCCGGCGCGGGCATCGTGATCGGCTCAGCGATCGCACTGGCAACGCTGATCCCCATGATGAACGGCCTCACGGGCGAGCCCCCGTACATCCCCCCGCTGGTCTACGGCTCCTTCGTGGCGGCGACCTTGGCCCTGGGCCTGACGGCAACGGCCTTGCCGGCGAGGGCGGCGCTGAAGACGAGGATTTGATCTTGTCCTCAGACGCCGGACGGGCTGCATTTCCAGCCCGTCCGGCGTCTGAGGACAAGGCCCTCGCGCCGAGCGAGTTTTCGGGAAGGGGCGGGGTTGGGGAAAGAATCCCCGTATGAACCCCAGCCCCCTCCTCACCCTCCCCGAGGTAGAAGCCCTCGCCCGCCACGCCCACGCCACCCAAAAAGACAAGGCGGACCGCCCCTACACAGAGCACCTGCAAGCCGTGGCCGAGGGAGTCGCTGCCCGAGGCGGCTCACCCGAACAAATCGCGGCGGCCTGGCTCCACGACGCCATAGAGGACAACGCCCTCACCGAGGAGTGGCTCAGGGACGCCCCCCTCACCCCCCGTACGAAGGACATCGTGCGAGCCCTCACCAAGAGGGCGGGTGAACCCCCGGCCACCTACGCCACCCGCATCCTCGAAACCCCCGGCGCCCGCCTCGTCAAGGAAGCGGACCTGGCCCACAACGCAGATCCGGCCCGCCTAGCAGAGCTAGACGGGCCGACACGCACCCGCCTCACGGCCAAGTACGCCAACATGCGCGCCCTGCTGGGCATCCAGTCGCAGGACTAGGAAGAAGCCTTGGCCCGCTCCCGGGCCAACGCGGCGGCGTCCCGCTTGAACGCCCACTCCATCTTCGGCTCCATGGCGAAGCGGAACATCCGCTGCACCGGAGGCGTACAGAGAAGCGTCACCACCGACGCGGCGATCAACGACACGATGATCTGCCCGACGGGCGTATGCATCCACTCGTAGTTCTCGAACCAGCCCCAGAAACGCGAGCCCTTGGCGAGGAAGCCGTGCAGCAGGTAGCCGTACAGCGTGCCGGCGCCGAGCACCGTGAACCACATCTTCCGGCGCGGAACCCACGCGAAGAAGCACGCGGTCAGGATGGCGGAGCAGCCGAAGAGCGCCAGCGTCATCACGACACCGGCCCACCACGGCGCACCCAACTCCTGTGCGCTGTCCCGGCGGTAGAACCAGGCCGACGTCATCCGCGGACCGGCCCAGTACGCGAGGAGCAGTGCGCTCGCGAAGATCGGGATGGACAGCAGCCGCACCTCGCGGCGCCGCACCAGCTGGAAGTGCTCGGGCTTCATGAACAGGCCGAGCACGAAGAAGGGCAGGAACTGCAGCACGCGCTGCAGGTCCAGGTCGTCGCCGATGTCCGGGGAGACCGAGGCGAGAACCGCGATGGCGAGCGCGAGCGGCAGCGGCCAACGGACCAGCTTCCACAGCGGGGTCGTCAGACGCCAGACGAAGAGCGCGACCAGGAACCAGGTGAGGTACCAGGGGTCGAGAAGGCTGATCGGCTGCGTCGGATCGTCGTCCGCGTAGCGCTTGAAGAAGGTGTACGCGACCTCGAAGAGGACGTACGGCACGGCGACGCCGGTCACCAGGCGCTTGAGCCGGTCGGACCGCATGTCGAAGCTGCGTGAGAAATAGCCGGAGATGAGGATGAACGCCGGCATGTGGAAGGTGTAGACGGTCATGTACAGCGCCTCGGCGGCGCGGCTGCCGTCCGTCAGCGGCTCCCATGCGTGCGCCATCGCGACCAGGACGATCGCCAGGTACTTGGCGTTGTCGAAGAACGCGTCGCGCTGCTTGGCGGGTTGACCCGTGGGGGCGGGTCTGCCCGTGGAGCCGGGGTGGCCCGTGGAGCCGGAAAGGCCCGGAGAACCGGGTCGAGCGGTGGTGCCGGCCGGGGCGTGGGAAACGGTCGCGGCCATCGTGGACTGGGGGGCGCGGGGGCCGGGTACTCCGTCCGCGGGCACATGTGCCGGGGGGAGCGGCGCCCGGTGGCGGCCGTGCGGTTGAACCGAGTTCGTCACAGGCCCTCCCACCAAGAGCTCGGTGGGACGAACCTGGACCGCACTGCGCCTGCGGGGATGGTGGCAGCGTGGAACATCTGAGGCACCCTAGCGTCGCTTGTGTGTATTCGTAAAACCCCCAACTCGGCTGTCTGCTCAATCACAGGCGGATCAGGGGTATTGAGCTCCGGGTACCCAGAAATCACCGGAGTTGACATGGAGATTCATCTCCTGTCATCCCTAGTTACATCGGGTCGTATGCCCAGTACGTCACCACTCATCCCCCTTAAACGCCGCATAACGCCCGCAGGCGACTCTGGCGAAATGTCCGATTGATTGGGCCTTTGCGAAGCCGGTGGTGTGGGTCCGGCAACAATTCGAATTTCTGGCGAACGAGTTGTGTGGCGATGGAAACGATCAAGCCGAATTAGCGGCCGTGCGCGGCCTTCGAATTGCCGTGCGGAGGTGCGGCGTTCATGTGCCCCAAGGGCGTCCCCGGGTGCCGGACCCGCGCCGGACATGTGTGGCGTCGGCCGACGATGTGTCACCGGCCGCATACGGATGGCGTGTTGGTGGCACGATGGTCCTGGCGGGGGTGTGCGGGGTCGTACCCCCCGGGCCGGGGAGAGACCGACCTAGGGTGTGATCAGTGTGGCCATTTCGCTGTCAGTGGTGTTGCTGTTGGCGATCATCCTCATCGTGCTGATCCGCGGTGGATCGATCAAAGCGGGGCCCGCGATCGTCGCGGTGCTCTTCGGGTTCTTCCTCGCCTCAACCGGAATGGCCCCCTCCATAAATCGCTTCCTCAATGAGGTGGCCGAGACCATCAACTCGATCAGCTTCTGAGGGCGACCCGGCACGGGCGGCGCTCCGCGCTGCCCGTGGGCGCCGTCTGACGCCGTCTGAGTGCTGTCGGTGCAGTGAGTGCGGTGAGTGCGGTGAGTGCACAAAAAGCCTCAGGCCCGGTTCCGGGGAACCGGGCCTGAGGCCACAGAGCGGGTGACGGGAATCGAACCCGCGTAGCTAGTTTGGAAGACTAGGGCTCTACCATTGAGCTACACCCGCACAGCTCGCGCCGCCCGTCGAGGACACTGCTGGTCAGCGACCGCGGCACGGCAAGCATCGTAGCGGGTCGGACGCCCTCCCCGCACACCCCGTACGTACTCGCGATTAAGCGGGCGCCGCACTGCCTGGGTGCATGTACCCTACGTGTCGCACCGACGGGGTGTGGCGCAGCTTGGTAGCGCGTCCGCTTTGGGAGCGGAAGGCCGTGGGTTCAAATCCCGCCACCCCGACCAGCAAGATCTCTCCAGATCAGACCGGCGATCAGCCTCACGTACGGCTTCGCAAGATCGCATTGTGGGTCGGCTCCCGCTTGCCGTTACTATGCAAGCTGTGTGCCCGTGTGTCTCTGAGCCGGGCTCAATCCCAAGAAGTCAGCCCCAAGGAGACCGAACCGTGAAGAGCGCCGTGGAGACCCTGAACCCGACCCGGGTTCGGCTCACTGTTGAGGTGCCCTTCGAGGAGCTCAAGGACAGCCTCGACGCGGCCTACAAGAAGATCAACCAGCAGGTCACGGTGAAGGGCTTCCGCAAGGGCAAGATCCCGGCCCGAGTCATCGACCAGCGGTTCGGCCGCGGCGCAGTCCTCGAAGAGGCCGTCAACGACGCGCTCCCGAAGTTCTACACCGAGGCCGTGAACGAGGCCGAGCTCAACGTCCTGGGCCAGCCCGAGGTGGACATCACCGAGCTGAAGGACAACGAGACCCTCAACTTCACCGCTGAGGTCGACATCCGTCCCGCGATCGAGATCCCGGACTACTCCGGCATCGAGGTCGAGGTGGACGCGGTCGAGGTCAGCGACGAGGACGTCGAGAAGGCCGTCGAGGAGCTCCGTGAGCGCTTCGCGTCCACCTCGCCGGTCGAGCGTGCCGCCGAGGACGGCGACGTCGTGACGATCGACCTGGAGGCCAAGGTCGACGGCGAGGTCCTGGAGGACGGCGTCGCGTCCGGCGTCTCCTACACGATCGGCTCCGGCGAGCTCCTCGAGGGCATCGACGACGCCGTGAAGGGCCTGGAGGCCGGTGGCGAGGCCACCTTCACCTCCGAGCTCAAGGGCGGCTCGGCCGCGGGCAAGGAGTCCGAGGTGACCGTCAAGGTCACCCAGGTCGCCGCCCGTGAGCTGCCCGCGCTCGACGACGACTTCGCGCAGCTCGCGTCGGAGTTCGACACCCTCGACGAGGTCAAGGCGGACAGCCGCAAGCGCCTCGAGAACATGAAGCAGTACGACCAGGCGACGCAGGCCCAGGAGCGCGTCCTGGAGAAGCTGCTCGAGCTGGTCGAGGTCCCCGTCCCCGAGAAGCTCCTCGCGGACGAGATCGAGACCCGCAAGCACAACCTGGTGAACCACCAGCTCGGCCAGATGGGCCTCGACCTCGCGAAGTACCTGGAGATCCAGGGCAAGACCGAGGAAGAGTTCGACGCCGAGACCAAGGAGCAGGCCGAGAAGGGCATCAAGACGCAGTTCGTCCTCGACGAGCTCGTCAACAAGGAGAAGCTGAACGTGAACCAGGAGGAGCTCACCGAGCACCTCATGCGTCGCGCGCAGTCCTCCGGCATGTCCCCCGACCAGTTCGCCCAGGCCGTCGTCGAAGGCGGCCAGGTCCCGATGCTGGTCGGCGAGGTCGCCCGCGGCAAGGCCCTCGCGGTCGTCGTGGAGGCCGCGACGGTCAAGGACACGAACGGCGAGGTCGTTGACCTCGACGACGAGGAAGAGGCTCCCGCCGAGGGCGAGCAGGCCGAGGCGTCCGCCGACGCCGATGCCAAGGCCGAGGAGAAGACCGAGGCCTGAGCAGCCTCGCTTCACTGAACGCACAGCCGGGCCCCGGGGACGCAAGGTCCCGGGGGCGGGGCCCCGCACGGGCGCGGGGGGCGGGGCGGGGGAGCCCGGGGCCCCCGCTCGCCCCCCGGGGGCGGCGGGCG
>NZ_JBFAJT010000008.1:0-47675 GCF_040655335.1 Streptomyces sp. NPDC050439 | reverse complement strand
GGCGCGGGGCCCCCCCCCCCCCCGCCCCCCGCCCCCCCGCGCCCCCCCCCCCCCCGGCGCGCGCCCCCCCCCCCCCGCCCGCCGCCCCCCCGCCCCCCCCCCGCCCCCCCCCCCCGGCCCCGTCAGGGGCGCGGGGAACTGCGCGAGCAACCACGTACCAGCCGCACCCGCCGTGGAACGGCACGCGGCAGACGCGCCTGCGGCCGCGTGGGGGCGGGCCGCGCAGTTCCCCGCGCCCCTTGCGGGGCACAACCTGCGCTCACAGCGAACAGTCCCCTTTGCGGGATTCCCCGGACGGGGCTGAGCGTTAGGGTCCATGAATACGAGGGCAGGGGAGTCCCCGAAGCCGCCCCGGAGCGGCGAGCACGCGGGGTCCCAAGCCTCAGAAGAAGACGTGAGACGGCCCGGCGCCGTCGTAAGACGAGCAGGTGGATACGTGACGAATCTGATGCCCTCCGCCGCCGGCGACCCCTCCATCGGTGGTGGCCTCGGCGACCAGGTCTACAACCGGCTGCTCGGCGAGCGGATCATCTTCCTCGGCCAGGCCGTGGACGACGACATCGCCAACAAGATCACAGCGCAGTTGCTGCTCCTTGCCGCAGAGCCGGACAAGGACATCTTCCTTTACATCAACAGCCCTGGTGGATCCATCACGGCTGGCATGGCGATCTACGACACCATGCAGTACATCCAGAACGACGTGGTGACGATCGCGATGGGCATGGCGGCCTCGATGGGTCAGTTCCTGCTCAGCGCCGGCACCCCCGGCAAGCGCTTCGCGCTGCCGAACGCCGAGATCCTGATCCACCAGCCCTCCGCCGGTCTCGCGGGCTCCGCGTCGGACATCAAGATCCACGCCGAGCGGCTGCTTCTCACCAAGAAGAAGATGGCGGATCTCACCGCGTTCCACACGGGGCAGACCGTCGAGCAGGTCACCCGCGACTCGGACCGCGACCGCTGGTTCGACCCGCAGGAGGCCAAGGAGTACGGCCTCATCGACGACATCATGCCCAACGCGGCCAGCATGCCGGGCGGCGGCGGCACCGGAGCCTGAGCCTCACCGCTCAGCCCTTCCGAAGCCGACCGAAGCCCACGCTCCTCAGGAGACCTACAGAGATGAAGAACTTCCCCGGCAGCGGCCTCTACGAGGGCGCCCAGGCCGAGTACACCGGCCCGAGCGCCGAGTCCCGCTACGTCATCCCGCGCTTCGTCGAGCGCACCTCGCAGGGCGTGCGTGAGTACGACCCGTACGCGAAGCTCTTCGAGGAGCGCGTGATCTTCCTCGGCGTGCAGATCGACGACGCGTCCGCCAACGACGTCATGGCGCAGCTCCTGTGCCTGGAGTCGATGGACCCGGACCGTGACATCTCGATCTACATCAACAGCCCCGGCGGCTCCTTCACGGCGCTCACGGCCATCTACGACACGATGCAGTTCGTGAAGCCCGACGTGCAGACGGTCTGCATGGGCCAGGCCGCGTCCGCCGCCGCCGTGCTCCTCGCGGCCGGTACGCCGGGCAAGCGCATGGCGCTGCCGAACGCGCGCGTCCTGATCCACCAGCCCTACAGCGAGACGGGCCGCGGTCAGGTCTCCGACCTGGAGATCGCCGCGAACGAGATCCTCCGGATGCGCTCGCAGCTGGAGGAGATGCTGGCCAAGCACTCCACGACGCCGATCGAGAAGATCCGCGACGACATCGAGCGCGACAAGATCCTCACTGCCGAGGACGCACTGGCGTACGGCCTGGTCGACCAGATCATCTCCACCCGGAAGATGAACAACTCCTCGGTCGTCTGACGCAGCGCTGTAGCATCTGCCGTTCCTTGGCACGGTTCACCTCGAAGTGAACCGTGCCAAGGGGGGCCCGAACGGGGGGCCGGGCAAGGTACCGTCAGATAGAGGCACCAGGAGTCGCTGAACGTGGCGTCTCCCAGGCGAAGGGGAAGCACCTCGTGGCACGCATCGGTGACGGCGGCGATCTGCTCAAGTGCTCGTTCTGCGGGAAGAGTCAGAAGCAGGTCAAGAAGCTCATCGCAGGTCCCGGTGTGTACATCTGCGATGAGTGCATCGACCTCTGCAACGAGATCATCGAGGAAGAGCTCGCGGAGACGAGCGAGGTGCGGTGGGAGGAACTCCCCAAGCCTCGCGAGATCTACGAATTCCTCGAGGGGTATGTCGTGGGCCAGGAGCCCGCGAAGAAAGCCCTCTCGGTGGCGGTCTACAACCACTACAAGCGGGTCCAGGCCGGTGAGACCGGCGGGGCGCAGGGCCGCGACGACGCGATCGAACTCGCCAAGTCCAACATCCTGTTGCTCGGCCCGACCGGCTCCGGCAAGACGCTGCTCGCGCAGACACTGGCGCGCATGCTGAACGTCCCGTTCGCCATCGCTGACGCGACGGCGCTCACGGAGGCGGGTTATGTCGGTGAGGACGTCGAGAACATCCTCCTGAAGCTCATCCAGGCCGCTGACTACGACGTCAAGAAGGCCGAGACGGGCATCATCTACATCGACGAGATCGACAAGGTCGCCCGCAAGAGCGAGAACCCCTCGATCACGCGCGATGTCTCGGGTGAAGGCGTCCAGCAGGCCCTGCTGAAGATCCTGGAGGGCACCACGGCCTCCGTCCCGCCGCAGGGCGGACGCAAGCACCCGCACCAGGAGTTCATCCAGATCGACACGACGAACGTGCTCTTCATCGTGGGCGGCGCGTTCGCAGGCCTCGAGAAGATCATCGAGTCGCGGGCGGGCGCGAAGGGCATCGGCTTCGGCGCCACGATCCACTCCAAGCGCGAGCTTCAGGAGAAGGACCGGTTCGAGGACATCATGCCGGAGGACCTGGTGAAGTTCGGGATGATCCCGGAGTTCATCGGCCGCCTCCCCGTGATCACCTCGGTCCACAACCTGGACCGCGAGGCCCTGCTCCAGATCCTCGTCGAGCCGCGCAACGCACTGGTGAAGCAGTATCAGCGCCTCTTCGAACTCGACGGCGTGGAGCTGGACTTCGAGCGCGAGGCCCTGGAGGCCATCGCCGACCAGGCGATCCTGCGCCAGACCGGCGCGCGCGGCCTGCGCGCCATCATGGAGGAAGTCCTCCAGTCGGTGATGTACGAGGTCCCGTCCCGCAAGGACGTGGCCCGCGTGGTCATCACGGCGGACGTCGTCCACTCGAACGTGAACCCGACCCTGGTGCCGCGTGACGCGCGGGGCCCGGGCGCGGGGGAACAGAAGTCCGCGTAGCTCTTGGGCTTACGCAAGAGGGGCGCCCGGCGATTAGCTCGCCGGGCGCCCCTCTTCGCTTTCCCTCCGGCGTCAGAGCTTGACGCGAACTTCCTTGCGGAGCTTGGCCGACGTCTCCGCGGCCTCGTCGAGGTCGGCGCTCTTGCCGCCCATCGCGTTCGCCACGTCCGTGGTGATCACGATGCCGAGGGTGCTGTGGTCACCCCAGATGCAGGTGGCCATCGACATCTCGCTCGGGCCCGCGCTGGCGCCAGCCGTGGAGGAGGAGCCGAAGTCGAGCTTCATCTCCTGGCACTTCAGGACCGCTCCGTCGAGCCCGGCGGGGCTGTACGACTTGGGGCTGCCGACCAGCGTCATCTTCTGGCCGCCGGTGCCGCCGCCGCCCTCCTGGGCGTTCTTCTCCGCCTCGCCGAACATCGCGTCGACGACGTCCTCCGGCTCCGCTATGTCGCCGTAGACGCCGTTGAACTGGAGGATCTTCTGCGACAGCGGGTTGTCCTCGGTCCCCGACTGGTACTGGCCCGCGACGTCCTTGGCGTTCTTCACGCCGTGCTTCTCGGCTTCCCTGACGTCGGAGGAGGTCATGCCGCTCTCGCTGCCGGCGTCCTTCTCCAGCTTGTACTCGGTGAGGACCGTGGCCGGCGTGATGAGCTTGTGCGGCCCGTCGTCCTTGATGCCGCCGTCGGCCGCGCCGCCGCCCGCCACCGACGAGGAACCGCCCTTCTTGCCGCCGTCCTTGTCGTCACCGCCCGCGAGGACGAAGTAGCCACCCACGGCGACCGCCACGACCGCGACCACGGCGGCGATGATGACGCCGGTCTTCTTGCCGCCGCCCTGGGGCGGAGGCGGCGGGACCTGCCCGTAGGGAGCCTGCGGCTGCTGCCCGTAGGGGGCCTGCGGCTGGCCGTACGGTCCCGGCTGCTGACCGGGCACGCCCTGCGGGGCCTGCGGGGGGTAGCCGTAGCCGGGCTGGGGTGCCTGCGGCTGCTGGCCGTAGGGGCCGGGCTGCTGGGGCGGCTGCCCGCCGTACGGGCCGGGCTGGTTGTAGCTCATGAGTGGGTTCCCCCGTGAGTGTGCTGATGTGATGCCGACATCCTGACGGAAGCAGCCCCGGCCGAAGCGACCGGGGCTGCTGTGCACGTAGAGGCGTCCATGGAGGCGCCTCAGGGCGTCACGACTTCACGCGTACTTCCTTGCGGAGCTTGGACGTGGTGTCCGCGGCGTCCTCCAGCGAGGCGCTCTTGCCGGTCATGGCGGACGCCATGTCGACCGGGATCACGACGCCGAGCGTGCTGTTGTCGCCCCAGATGCAGACCGGCATGCGGATCGACTTGGGGCCGGAGCCACCGCCCTTGATCTCCGTCTCCTGGCACTTGAGGACCGCGCCGTCGCCGTTGAAGCTCTTGGGGCTGCCGATCAGCTCGCCCGTGTCGGTCTTCTCGTTCACCGACTCCTTCTTCATCTTGGCGAACATCCCGTCGACCACCTTGGACGGGTTGTCGATCTCTCCGTAGACACCCATGAACTTGATCATCTTCTGCGCCAGCGGGTTGCTCTCGTCACCCGACTGGTACTCCGCGTCCACGGGCGTGCCGTTCTTGACGCCGTCCTTCTCGGCTTCCTTCATGTCCTCGTCGTCGAAGCCGTCGCTGGCCCCGGCCTTCTTCTTGTACTCGGAGAGCACCGTCTCGGGCGTGACCAGCTTGTGCGCGCCGTCGTCCGCGACCGCGGAGTTCCCCGCCGACGACGAGCTGTCGTCCTTGCCGGCCGTGAACCACCAGATGCCGCCGCCGATCGCGACGAGCGCGACGACCGCGCCGATGATGATCCCGGTCTTCTTGCCGCTGCCGCCCCCCGCGGGCGGAGGCGGCGGGACCTGCCCGTACGGGCCGCCCTGCTGGTTGTGGTCGTACGGCCCCGGCTGCTGCGGCTGGCTGTAGCCGCCCTGCTGCGGGGGGACGCCCTGGGGCGGCTGCTGGGGGTAGCCGTAACCGGGCTGGGGAGCCTGCGGCTGCTGGCCGTAGGGCCCAGGCTGGCCCGGCTGCTGCCCGTAAGGACCGGGCTGCTGGGGCTGCTGCCCGCCGTACGGGCCAGGCTGGTTGTAGCTCATCGCGTGGGTTCCCCTCCGAACGCTTATGTGATGCCGACATCCTGACCGAAGGCGAAGCCCCATGGGGCGCACGGCCGCAACCGTTACTCAAGAATCCGGTTTCGGGACGGGTCTGTGACACCTCTAAACTGGCCCGGTGACCGAGAACACTCAGCAGCAGAATCCAGCGCCCACCACCGAACTGCCGACCCAGTACGCGCCGGCCGAGGTAGAGGGGACGCTGTACGAGCGCTGGGTAGAACGCGGCTACTTCTCCGCCGACGCGAACAGTGAGAAGCCGCCGTACACCGTCGTCATCCCGCCGCCGAACGTCACCGGGTCCCTGCACCTGGGCCACGCCTTCGAGCACACGCTCATCGACGCCCTCACCCGCCGCAAGCGCATGCAGGGCTTCGAGACGCTGTGGCAGCCGGGCATGGACCACGCCGGCATCGCCACGCAGAACGTCGTGGAGCGTGAGCTCGCCAAGGAGGGCAAGTCCCGCCACGACCTGGGGCGCGAGGAGTTCATCGAGCGCGTCTGGAAGTGGAAGGGCGAGTCCGGCGGCCAGATCTCCGGGCAGATGCGCCGCCTCGGCGACGGCGTCGACTGGGACCGTGAGCGGTTCACGATGGACGAGGGCCTCTCCCAGTCCGTCCAGACCATCTTCAAGAAGCTCTACGACGACGAGCTGATCTACCGCGCCGAGCGCATCATCAACTGGTGCCCGCGCTGTCTGACGGCGATCTCCGACATCGAGGTCGAGTACCAGGACGACGACGGCGAGCTCGTGTCGATGAAGTACGGGGAGGGGGACGAGACCATCGTCGTCGCCACCACCCGTGCCGAGACGATGCTCGGTGACACCGCCGTCGCGGTCCACCCCGAGGACGAGCGGTACAAGCACCTGGTCGGCAAGCAGATCAAGCTGCCGCTGACCGACCGCACGATCCCCGTCGTCGCCGACGAGCACGTCGACCCCGAGTTCGGCACCGGCGCCGTCAAGGTGACCCCGGCGCACGACCCGAACGACTTCGAGATCGGCCAGCGCCACGACCTGCCGAACATCGCGGTCATGGACGAGCACGCCGTCATCACCGTCCCCGGTCCCTTCCAGGGGCTCGACCGTCTTGAGGCCCGCTCCGCCATCGTCGGCGCCCTGCGCGCCGAGGGCCGCATCGTCGCCGAGAAGCGTCCGTACACCCACTCCGTCGGCCACTGCTCGCGCTGCAAGACCACCATCGAGCCGCGTCTGTCGATGCAGTGGTGGGTCAAGGTCGGTCCGCTCGCCAAGGCCGCCGGTGACGCCGTCCGCGACGGCAAGGTCAAGATCCACCCGCAGGAGATGGAGAAGCGCTACTTCGACTGGGTCGACAACCTCCACGACTGGTGCATCTCGCGCCAGCTGTGGTGGGGCCACCGGATTCCGGTCTGGTACGGGCCGAACGGCGAGGTCCGCTGCGTCGGACCCGACGACGAGGTGCCCACGGGTGACGGCTGGACCCAGGACTCCGACGTCCTCGACACGTGGTTCTCGTCCGGCCTGTGGCCGTTCTCCACGCTCGGCTGGCCCGAGGAGACCGACAGCCTCGCGAAGTTCTATCCGAACTCCGTCCTGGTCACCGGCTACGACATCCTCTTCTTCTGGGTCGCCCGGATGATGATGTTCGGCCTGTACGCGATGGACGGCACCCCGCCGTTCCACACGATCGTGCTGCACGGCATGGTCCGCGACCAGTTCGGCAAGAAGATGTCGAAGTCCTTCGGCAACGCGGTCAACCCGCTCGACTGGATGGACAAGTACGGCTCGGACGCCGTCCGCTTCACGCTGGCCCGCGGCGCCAACCCCGGCGTCGACGTGCCGATCGGCGAGGACTGGGTCCAGGGCTCGCGCAACTTCGCCAACAAGATCTGGAACGCCACGCGCTTCGCGCTGATGAACGGCGCCACGATCGAGGGCGAACTCCCGCCCGCCGAGCAGCTCTCGGCGACGGACCGCTGGATCCTGTCCCGGCTGAACGCGACGGTCGCCGAGGTCGACGCGTTCTACGACGACTACCAGTTCGCCAAGCTGTCGGACGCCCTCTTCCACTTCGCGTGGGACGAGGTCTTCGACTGGTACGTCGAGCTGTCCAAGACGACGTTCATGGGCGGCGGCGACGCGGCGAAGGTCTCGGGCCGTGTCCTGGGCGAGGTCCTCGACGTGACGCTGCGCCTGCTGCACCCGATCGTCCCGTTCGTCACGGAGACGCTCTGGACGACCCTCACCGGCCGCGAGTCGCTCGTGATCGCCGAGTGGCCCAAGGACAGTGGCTTCCGTGACGCCGGCGCCGAGCAGGAGATCGAGACGCTCCAGCAGGTCATCACCGAGGTCCGCCGCTTCCGCGCCGACCAGGGGCTCCAGCCGGGCCAGAAGGTCCCGGCCCGCCTCTCCCTCGACGGCACGGCGCTCGCCCCGCACGAGGCGGCCATCCGTCAGCTCCTGCGGCTCCAGCCGGAGGGCGAGGGCTTCGCGGCCACCGCCACGCTGCCGGTCTCGGGCGCCACGGTCGCGCTCGACCTGTCCGGCACGATCGACGTCGCGGCGGAGCGCAAGCGCCTCGCCAAGGACCTCGCCGCCGCCGAGAAGGAGAAGGCGCAGGCCACGGCGAAGCTGGGCAACGAGGCGTTCCTGGCGAAGGCGCCGGACAACGTGGTCGACAAGATCCGTGGCCGCCTCAGCAAGGCGGACGCGGACATCGCCCGCCTGCAGGCCCAGCTGGAGGGGCTGCCGCAGGGCTAGTCACGCGATCAGTCGCGCGAACCTTCACGCGGTGGAGACAGGGCTCATGGGACCGTACGGTTCCGTGAGCCCTGTCCCGTTGTCGGGGATGTTGTCGGGGATGCTCTCGGGGATGTGCAGCCCGAGGCGCACCAGCTCCGCCTCGGCGAGCGCGTCGATGACGTCGGGGTCGCCGCCGCGCCAGCCCTCGGCGAGGCTGCCCGCGGTGGCGTCGGGGAGTTCGTGCGCGGTTCGCGCGACCTCGTCGAGGGGGCGCAGCAGGGCGCGCAGGGCAAGCAGTTCACGGCCGTCGTCGCTCGCGGCGAGCTCGTGGGCGGCCGCGGCCTGCCGGATCCAGCGCAGGCGGCGGGGGAGCCAGCTGTTGAGCACGAGGCCCACGGGCACGAGGAAGACGACGACGGCGCCCACGATCACCGCCGCGCGTACGGTCACCGGGTCCCCGGCTCCGGCGACGTCCGCGGCGATCCGCAGCGCGGAGTCGACGCGATCACCTACCAGGGGCAGGCGCGAGGGGTCGCCGATGGGCGGGGCAGGGGTCTCCGGTGCGGGCCGGGTGAGCAGACAGGCCAGCCGGTAGGCGACGACGGCGGCGGCGGTCCACAGCGCGGTCCAGAGCAGGACCGCACCGTCGCCGAGCAGTTGACGGGTCCGTCGGCCGGGATTCTGGGCATACCACATGGTCTGATTTGACCCCCGGTGGCAGGCTTTCGGGGGCCGCCACGCCGGGTGATGTCGACGTGTCACACTTCACGAAATAAAGGTCATAAGTCTGATGATTCGGGCAGAAAGACCTTGGATGATGGAGGGCATGCACGACCAGCCCGTCGCCCAGGCGATCCGCGGGGCGACGGCCGCTGGCCGCCGTCTGGCCGGGCGCTGGGCGCGTGCGCCCCGGGTGCTCGACGCTCTCACCGCGGGCAGCTGCCTGGCCCTGATGAGCCTGGACATCCCCGGCCTCGCCGAGGCGGACAACGCCCTCAATGGCCCCCTCGCGGCCCTGGTCCTGACCTGCGGCGCCGCGTCCCTGCTGGTGCGCCGCGGCGCGCCCTGGGTGACGTACGCGGTGGCTCTCGTCCTCATCGGCTGGCTGCACGAACTGACCCTGGCCCAGTTCGCGCTGTACTCCCTTGGCCGGTACCGGGGCCGTCTCGCCGGTACGTTCGGCGTGATCGGGTACGTGGCCTTCGCGTACGTGATGTTCACCCTCCCCGGGTGGCCGGTGCACCGCGGGGACACCCTGGGCTCCTTCCTCGGCCTGGTCGTGCCGATCGGCGTGCTCGCCGCGGGGGTCGGCGTCGCGGCCAACCGCCAGGACCTGGTGCGCGCGCTGGAGGCGCAGCGGGCCGAGACGGCCGCGCTGCACGCGGTCCAGCAGGAGCGCTCCCGTATCGCACGGGACGTGCACGACTTCGTGGGCCGTGAGCTGACGCTGCTGAGCGTGCGCTCGCAGGTGCTGGCGCGGCGGGCGGCCACGGGCGGCGACTTCGAGGACGGCTTCGAGGAGCTGTCGGAGACGGCGCGCTCGGCGCACCGCATGCTGAACGAGATCATCGTGCGGCGCGGTGTCGACGGGGCTCCCACGCCCGGCCTCGACGCGCTCGGCGAGCTCGCCGAGCGCAGTGAGCGGGCCGGGACGCCGGTCGATCTCCTGATCGACGGGGCCGCGTACCGGCTTTCGCCCATCCGGCAGGCCGCCGTGCACCGGGTGGTGCAGGAGTGCCTGACGAACGCGGCGAAGCATGCGCCGGGGGAGCGGGTGGACGTGCGGGTACGGGTCGCCGGCGGGCGCCTGCGGGTCAGCGTGCGCAACGCGTTGCCCGGCGCGGGGCCTTCCTTCTCACCCGTCTCCGCCGGGACCGGTACCGCAGGGATGGCCGAGCGGGTCCACACGATGGGCGGCACCTTCTCGGCTGGCCCCTGCGGGGGGCTCTACGCGGTCCTCGCGACGCTGCCCGCGGGGGACTTGGCCTGAGGGCCCCCGGAACGATCACCCCCGCCCACCTACGCCGCCGACATCACCCGCTCAAGACCGTCGAAGTCCTCCACGCACTTCCCGCAGCCCAGCGCCACGCTGTCCAGCGGGTCGTCCGCCACGAAGACCGGGATGCCCGTCGCCGACGCCATGCGCAGGTCGAGGCCCGGCAGGAGCGCGCCGCCGCCGGTCAGGATGATGCCGTGTTCCATCACGTCGCCGGACAGCTCCGGCGGGCACTCCTCCAGCGTCGCCCGCACCGCGGCGATCACCGCCTCCACCGGCTCGTCCAGCGCCGCCCGCACCTCGCGCACCGTCAGGTCCACCGTCTTCGGCAGGCCCCGCACCTTCTCCCGGCCCCGCACGGTGAACGTCCGCGACTCCAGCGCGTCGTCCCCCGGCACCGGCCACGCCGAGCCGACCGCGACCTTGATGTCCTCGGCGGTCCGCTCGCCGATGAGCAGCCCGTGCTCCTTGCGCACGAAGTTCGTGATCGCCTCGTCGAAGCGGTCCCCGCCCACCCGCAGCGACTGCGCCGTGACGATCCCGCCGAGCGAGATCACCGCGACCTCGGTCGTGCCGCCCCCGATGTCGACCACCATCGAGCCCCGCGGCTCCGCCACCGGCAGCCCCGCCCCGATCGCCGCGGCCATCGGCTCCTCCACCAGATGCACGGCACGGGCCCCCGCCCGCTGCGCCGCGTGCACGATGGCCCTGCGCTCGACCTGCGTGACACCGCTCGGCACGCACACCACCATCCGCGTACGGGGACGGCGCCCCGGCACGGCCTTGCGCACGAAGTGCCGGATCATCTCCTCGGCGGCCTCGTAGTCGCTGATCACGCCGTCCCGCAGCGGACGGATCGCGGTGATCGTGCCCGGAGTCCGGCCGATCGTCTGCTTGGCCTCCGTACCGACGGCGAGGGCGGTGCGCGCGCCCTCCTTGACGGCGACCACGGACGGCTCGTTGAGCACGATGCCCTGGCCGCGTACGTAGAGAAGGGTGTTCGCTGTGCCGAGGTCGATACCTATGTCCATGATCGCCAAGTTTGCCCGGCGATTGACCGGATCGGGGGGACCAAGGTCCCGAATCGGACGGGACCAAAGTCCCGAGCGGGCCGGAGCAGGTCCCGACGGCGGCTGTCACACCCCGTCCGTAGACTGGCGTACGTGAGTGACCTCCCCCCGCCCGACAGCGCCCGCCCCGACGACCACGAGAGCGACGACCGTTTCGAAGAGATCGTCGAAGCCGAGACCGACCGCGACCCCGACCTCGCCGTGATCGAGGCGGGCAGCCGCACCCTGCGCACGCAGGCGGGCCCGCCCCAGGGCGACATCCCCGCCCGCCCCACCGACCCGGAGATCGACAAGGCGCTGCGCGAGGTCGAGACGGAGCTCGCCGGCCGCTGGGGAGAGACGAAGCTGGAGCCCTCCGTCAGCCGGATCTCCGCGCTGATGGACGTCCTGGGCGAGCCCCAGCGCGCGTACCCCTCCATCCACATCACCGGGACGAACGGCAAGACGTCCACGGCCCGCATGATCGAGGCCCTGTTCAGCGCCTTCGAGCTGCGCACCGGGCGGTACACCTCGCCGCACGTCCAGTCGATCACCGAGCGGATCAGCCTGGACGGCGCCCCCATCGAGGCCGAGCGCTTCGTGGAGACCTACCACGACATCAAGCCGTACGTGGAGATGGTCGACGCCCAACAGGAGTACAGGCTCTCCTTCTTCGAGGTGCTCACGGGCATGGCGTACGCGGCCTTCGCGGACGCCCCCGTGGACGTCGCCGTCGTCGAGGTCGGCATGGGCGGCAACTGGGACGCGACGAACGTCATCGACGGCTCCGTCGCCGTCGTCACGCCCATCGACCTGGACCACACCGACCGCCTGGGCGGCACGCCGGGCGAGATCGCCGCGGAGAAGGCCGGCATCATCAAGCAGGACGCGACGGTGATCCTCGCCCAGCAGCCGGTGGACGCGGCGCAGGTCCTCCTGAAGAAGGCCGTGGAGGTCGACGCGACGGTGGCCCGCGAGGGCCTGGAGTTCGGCATCGTCTCCCGCACGGTCGCGGTCGGCGGCCAGCTCCTGACCCTGCGCGGCCTCGGCGGGGAGTACGAGGAAATCTTCCTGCCGCTGCACGGCGCGTACCAGGCGCACAACGCCGTCGTCGCCCTCGCCGCGGTGGAGGCGTTCTTCGGCATCGGCTCCCAGCACGCGCGCGTGCTCGACATCGACACCATCCGCAAGGCGTTCGCCTCGGTCTCGTCGCCGGGCCGCCTGGAGGTCGTGCGCACCTCGCCGACCGTCGTCCTGGATGCCGCGCACAATCCGGCGGGCGCCCGCGCCACCGCCGAGGCGATCAGCGAGGTCTTCGACTTCAGCCGCCTGATCGGCGTGGTCGCGGCGAGCGACGGCAAGGACATGAAGGGGCTGCTCGAAGCCTTCGAGCCGATCTTCGCCGAGGTCGTCATCACGCAGAACTCCAGCCATCGGGCGATGGACGCGGACACGCTGGCCGGGATCGCCGTCGAGGTCTTCGGCGACGACCGCGTCCAGGTCGAGCCGCGCCTGCCGGACGCGCTGGAAGCAGCGATCACCCTCGCCGAGGAAGAGGGCGAGTACGCGGGCGGTGGCGTCCTGGTCACCGGCTCCGTCATCACGGTCGGCGAGGCCCGACTGCTCCTGGGGAGGGGCTGACTCCTGTGCGTACGCTCTGTGCTTCGACGCTGATCGGCGAGTTCTTCGTCATCGGTTTCGCCGGTCTGGTCGCCATGAAGGACCCGGACCTGACGATGGGCACGGTCTGGACGGTCTGCGGCATCGCGATGCTGTTCTGCGTCCTGCTGTGCGGAATGATCACCAGGCCCGGCGGGGTGCAGCTCGGCTGGGCCCTGCAGATCGCGCTCATCGCGAGCGGCTTCGTCGTGCCGATCATGTTCTTCATGGGGGCGGTGTTCGCCGCGCTGTGGTGGGCCTCGATCCACTTCGGCCAGAAGATCGACGAGGCGAAGGCCAGGTTCGCGGCACAGGCGGAGGCCGAGGCCTGACCGTGCGGGCCCCCGGGGACGGGGCCGGAGGTAACGCGGTGTAGTGGGTGCCGGTATTCTGCCGGGCAACCCACACGCACGTAGAAAAAATGCTTGGAGCCGCACATGACCCAGCGCACTCTCGTCCTGCTCAAGCCCGACACCGTCCGTCGTGGCCTGATCGGCGAGATCATCGGCCGCATCGAGCGCAAGGCGGGCTGGACGATCTCCGCCCTCGAACTGCGCTCGCTCGACCAGGAGACGCTGGAGCAGCACTACGGCGAGCACAAGGGCAAGCCCTTCTACGAGCCGCTGGTCGACTTCATGTCCTCCGGTCCGGTCGTCGCGCTCGTCGTCGAGGGTGAGCGTGTCATCGAGGGCGTGCGCGCCCTCGCGGGTCCGACCGACCCGATCGCCGCCGCGCCCGGCTCCATCCGGGGCGACTTCGGCAGCATCGTCCGGGAGAACCTGATCCACGCCTCGGACTCCGAGGAGTCCGCCGAGCGCGAGCTGAAGATCTTCTTCCCGGGTGTCGTCTGACGGCCCGACACGGTCTCGCCTGGCGGACACAGGTAAAGAGTTCCGTAAAGACTTCTGACGCCTAGTCAGCAGGGCACCGCCCTGACCAGGGGTGGCCGAGAAAACCGGCCGCCCCTTGGCATATGCGCCCCAATTGGGGGAACCCGTGCCTCCGATGGCACGTCTCCAAGAGCGAGGCGGCGCATCATCTGCTGACAATGGCGAAGACCCTAGCGCCGTGTTCGTGCAGGCGAGACTACGATGGAAGCCTCCACGCCACACAGCACCCACCTCGCCTACCTAAAAAGCCATCAGAAGCTCCAGGGAAGGCCAGACGCATCCTCATGGGGAACAACATGTCGTTCATCGGCCGTGACATGGCTGTCGACCTCGGGACCGCCAACACGCTGGTGTACGTCAGGGGTCGCGGGATCGTTCTCAACGAACCGTCCGTGGTCGCGATCAACACCAACACCGGTGGCATCCTCGCTGTCGGCGCCGAAGCCAAGAAGATGATCGGTCGCACGCCGGGCAACATCGTTGCCGTGCGACCGCTGAAGGACGGCGTCATCGCCGACTTCGAGATCACCGAGCGGATGCTCCGCTACTTCATCCTGAAGATCCACAAGCGGCGATACCTCGCCCGCCCGCGTGTCGTCGTCTGTGTGCCCTCCGGCATCACCGGAGTCGAGCGCCGCGCCGTCATCGAGGCCTCCTCGCAGGCCGGCGCCCGCCAGGTGCACATCATCGAGGAGCCCATGGCCGCGGCCATCGGTTCCGGCCTGCCGGTCCACGAGGCCACGGGCAACATGGTGGTCGACATCGGCGGCGGCACCACCGAGGTCGCCGTCATCTCGCTCGGCGGAATCGTCACGGCACAGTCGATCCGCGTCGCCGGCGACGAGCTGGACAACGCGATCATCCAGCACATCAAGAAGGAGTACTCCCTCCTCCTCGGTGAGCGCACCGCCGAGCAGATCAAGATCACCATCGGCTCCGCGTACGACATGGACGCCGACGAGCACACCGAGATCCGCGGCAGGGACCTGGTCTCCGGGCTGCCCAAGACCGTCGTCATCTCCGCCGCCGAGGTCCGCAAGGCCATCGAGGAGCCGGTCAACGCGATCGTGGACGCGGTCAAGACGACCCTCGACAAGTGCCCGCCGGAGCTTTCCGGTGACGTGATGGACCGCGGCATCGTTCTCACCGGAGGCGGCGCCCTGCTGCGCGGCCTCGACGAGCGTCTGCGCCGCGAGACGGGCATGCCGATCCACATCGCCGAGGACCCGCTGGACAGCGTGGCGCTCGGCTCCGGCAAGTGCGTCGAGGAGTTCGAGGCGCTTCAGCAGGTCCTTGACGCATCGCCGCGCCGCTGAGGGTGGCGCGAACCCGCTGAAAGGGTGTCCGCCGTACGAGTGCCTGTCACCTCGTGCGGCGGATCGTTGATATAGAGGGCTCAGCAGACAACGCACGACAAGGGCTCGGCACAACAATTCCGCGGCGCCCGCAGACGCCGCGGATTCCAAGGATTTCCAACTGAGGAAGGCACGGCCGCCGCACGTGAGGGACACACGAGAGAGCCGGCTGCTCCTGGTGCTGCTGATCGCCATCGCGTTCGCTTTGATCACGGTGGACATCCGTGGTGGCGAGGACTCGCCGGTCGACGGTGCCCGCCAGGCCGCCGCCACGGTCTTCGGCCCGGTCGAGGACGGCGTGTCGTCCGCCGTCGACCCGATCGGCAACGCCATCGGCGCGGTACGGGACTCCGGTGACCGGCATGACCGGATCGCCGAACTCACGCGGCAGAACGCCGCGTTGAAGGCGAAGCTCGGCAGCGACGACCGCAATCGCAGTCGGGTCAGACAGCTGGACAGCATGCTCAAGAGCGCCGGTGCCGGTCAGTACGGCATCAAGGGCGCCGAAGTCATCGGCATAGGAGCGGCCCAGGGCTTCTCCTGGACCGTCACCATCGACGCGGGCGCCAACGACGGACTCAAGCGCGACATGACCGTCCTGAACGGCGACGGCCTCGTCGGCCGCGTCACCACGGTCGGCCCCAGCACCGCGACCGTCCTGCTCGCCAACGACCCCGACTTCACCGTCGGCACCCGTATGGAGAAGACCGACGAGCTCGGCTTCGCCACCGGACAGGGCGACCGCCCGCTGTCGGTGCAGATGCTCAACGGCAAGGCCAAGATCAAGAAGGGCGACCGCCTGGTCACCTTCGGATCGCAGAAGGACAAGCCGTTCGTGCCGGGCGTTCCGGTCGGCCAGGTCGTTCGCGTGGACCCCTCGGGCGGCGACCTGACGCGCAACATCTACATCAAGCCGTACGTCGGCTTCACCAAGCTGGACATCGTCGGAGTCGTCGTCGAAGCGCCCCGCGAGGACCCGCGCGACACGGTGCTGCCGAAGAAGCCCGCCAAGCCGAAGCCGACCCCGACGGTGACCGTGACGGCCACCCCGTCAGGACAGGCCCCGGCCGACGGCGTCGACAACGGCAACGAGCAGTAGGAGCACCGGAACCATGCGCTTCAACCGAATCCTGCTCTCCACCACCCTGGTCGTCGTCGCCCTGGTCATCCAGGTCAGCGTCCTGGCCCGGCTGCAGCTGCCGGGCGCGGTACCGGACCTGGTGCTGCTCACGGTGCTCGGCCTCGCCCTGGTCTACGGCCATGTGGGCGGCGCCCTCGTCGGCTTCGGCGCCGGACTCCTCGCGGACCTGGCGCCGCCGGCCGACCACGCCGCCGGGCGGTACGCCCTGGTCCTGTGCGTCGTCGGCTACCTCGCGGGCCTGGCCAAGCCGGAGACCGGACGGCTGCGGTCTGCCACCGGGCCGCTCGTCGTGGTCGTCAGCGCCGCCATCGGCTCGACCCTGCTGTACGCGGGCGTGGGCGCCCTCGTGGGGGACACCGCCGCCCGCCACGTGGGCCTGGGCGGGCTCCTCTTCACGGCCGCCCTGTACGACCTGCTGCTCGCGCCGTTCACGGTGCCGCTGATCATCGCGCTCGCCCGCAGAGCCGAGAACGACCCGCTGGGGGAGACCTCACCCGCCAACAAGGCCGCCACGGACGTCGCGTCCGGCTGGCTCTCCTCCGGCACCGGCCTGCGCATCGGCAACCAGCGCGGCGGCCTGCGGATGAAGGCGGCCAAGGCCCGCGTGGCGCGCGCCGGACGCATCAAGGGGGTCAAGCGCCTGTGACCAACATTCCCGAGACCGGACGGACCCCGAGAGTCCAGATCCGTCTCATCGTCATCCAGATCCTCGTGCTCTCCCTCCTCCTCACCCTCGGCGGCCGCCTCTGGTACCTCCAGATCCGCAACGGCGAGGAGTACGCCGAGGAAGCCTCAGGCAACCACGTCCAGCAGGTCGTCGACCCCGCCGTACGCGGCTCGATCCTCGACGCCCGCGGCGTGCCGATCGCCGACAACGAGACCCGCCTGGTCGTCTCCGCGTCCCGCACGGACCTGATGAAGATGAAGGACGACGGCAAGGCGGCCCTCGCCAAGCTCGCCGACGTCCTCGGCATGACCACCAAGGAAGTCTCCGACAAGGTCCGCCTCTGCGACTCCAAGACCCCGCAGCCCTGCTGGAACGGCTCGCCCTACCAGCCGATCCCGATCACGGACGAGGCCTCGCCCAAGCAGGCCCTCCAGATCCGGGAGCGCGCCGAGGACTTCCCCGGCATCACCGCCGAACCCACCGCCGTCCGCCGCTACGCCGCGCCCGGCAAGTCCAACACCGCCCAGGTGCTCGGCTACCTCTCGCCCGTCACCGACGAGGAGATCACCAAGGCGGAGCACACCGACTCGCCGTTCCTGCGCTCCGACCAGGTCGGCCGCTCGGGTCTTGAGCGGACCTACGACGCGCAGCTGCGCGGCAAGGCCGGCGTCACCCGCTACGAGGTCGACAACCTCGGCCGCGTCATCGGCAAGGCCAAGGACGACCCGGCCCAGCCCGGCGCGAACGTCGTCACCAGCATCGACGCGCGCGTACAGGCGCTGTCCGAGTACTGGCTGAACGACGCGATGAAGAAGGCGCGCCAGGAGTTCGACAAGAACACCAACGAGAACTACAAGGCCGACGCGGGCGCCGTCGTCGTCATGGAGAACAAGACCGGACGCGTCGTCTCCATGGCGTCCAACCCGACGTACGACCCGAACGCCTGGGTCGGCGGCATCTCCGGCAAGGACTACACCCAGCTCACCGGCAAGAAGTCCAACTACCCGCTCCTGAACCGCGCCATCCAGGGCCAGGCGGCCCCCGGCTCGATCTTCAAGGTCATCCCGACCACGGCGGCGGTCAACGCGGGCTACGACTTCAACGGCAGCTACCCCTGCCCCAGCTCGTACTCCATCGGCGGCCAGACCTTCAAGAACTTCGAGTCCCAGGGCCACGGCAGCATCAGCCTCGGCCAGGCCCTCGAGGTCTCCTGCGACACCGTCTTCTACAAGCTCTCGCACGACCAGTGGGCCAAGGACGGCGGCAACAAGCCGAAGAAGGACGCCAAGGACTGGTTCTACAAGACGGCCCACCAGTTCGGTCTCGGCAAGGAGACCGGCATCGACCTGCCGAACGAGGTCACCGGCCGCGTCCCGGACCGCCAGTGGAAGAAGGACTACTGGAAGGCCAACAAGGACGGCTGGTGCAAGCAGGGCAAGAAGGGCGGCGACTACGTCGAGCAGATCGCGTACGAGAACTGCCTCGAAGGCATGAAGATGCGCGCCGGTGACTCCGTCAACTACTCCATCGGACAGGGCGACACCCTCGTCACGCCGATACAGATGGCGACGATCTACTCCGCCATCGCCAACGGCGGCACCCTCTACGACCCGACCGTCGGCAAGGCGATCATCAGCGCCGACGGCAAGCAGGTCCAGGAGATCAAGCCCAAGTCGCACGGCAAGCTGCCCATGGACGAAAAGACGCGCAAGGACATAGACGGTGCCCTTGCCGACGTCGCCACCAAGGGAACGGCCGCCTGGCGCTTCGGCGGCTGGCCGCAGGACAAGATCCCGATGCACGCCAAGACGGGTACGGCGGAGGTCCACGGCAAGCAGACCACCTCGTGGTTCGCGACGTACACCAAGGACTACTCGATCGTGATGACGATCTCCCAGGGTGGTACGGGTTCCGGGGCGTCGGGCCCCGCCGTCCGCAAGATCTACGACGGCATCTACGGCCTGGACGACAGCGGCAAGCAGAACCTGAAGAAGGCCCTGCTGCCCCAGCCGCAGAAGAACCTGCCGAAGATCGAGACCGACGGTTCGATCGACTCCCCGAAGATCAAGCCGTACAAGCCCGAGGCGCCCAAGCCGTCCGAGCAGCCGCAGGAACTGGCGGGCGCGCCCGCGAACGGGAGGCGCGACTAGTGGCCGGCAACAATGGCTTCTCCGTCTCCGGCTACGGTCCCGAGCGCTCCTCTCTCTCGGCCCGCCTGTTCGCCCGCGACTCGCTGGTGCGCAGGATGGACTGGCCGATACTGCTCTCGGCGATCGCGCTCTCCGCGATCGGCTCCGCGCTGGTCTACTCCGCGACGCGCAACCGCACCGAGCTGGTCGGCGACGACCCGTACTCCTTCCTGCTCAAGCACCTCCTGAACACCGGCATCGGCATCGCCCTGATGGCGGGCACGGTGTGGCTCGGCCACCGGACGCTGCGGACGGCCGTGCCGATCCTCTACGGCATCTCCGTCTTCCTCGTCCTGCTCGTCCTCACCCCGCTCGGCGCGACGATCAACGGCGCGCACGCCTGGATCGTGCTCGGCGGCGGCTTCTCGCTGCAGCCCTCCGAGTTCGTGAAGATCACGATCATCCTGGGCATGGCGATGCTGCTCGCGGCACGGGTGGACGCGGGCGACCGGGTCCACCCCGACCACCGCACGGTGATCCAGGCCCTCGGTCTGGCCGCCGTACCGATACTGATCGTGCTCCTCATGCCCGACCTCGGGTCGGTCATGGTGATGGCGATGATCGTGCTCGGCGTGCTGCTCGCGTCGGGTGCCTCCAACCGCTGGGTCTTCGGGCTCCTCGGCACGGGCGCCGCGGGCGCGATCGCCGTCTGGCAGCTCGGCGTCCTGGACGACTACCAGATCGCCCGCTTCGCGGCCTTCGCCAACCCCGCGCTCGACCCGGCGGGCGTCGGCTACAACACCAACCAGGCGCGCATCGCGATCGGTTCCGGCGGCCTGTCGGGCACCGGCCTCTTCAAGGGCTCACAGACGACGGGGCAGTTCGTGCCCGAGCAACAGACGGACTTCGTGTTCACGGTCGCGGGCGAGGAGCTCGGCTTCGCGGGCGCGGGACTCATCCTCGTCCTGCTCGGCATCCTCCTGTGGCGCGCCTGCCGCATCGCGCGCGAGACGACCGAGCTGTACGGCACGATCGTCGCCGCCGGGATCATCGCCTGGTTCGCCTTCCAGTCCTTCGAGAACATCGGGATGACGCTCGGCATCATGCCGGTGGCGGGCCTGCCGCTGCCCTTCGTCTCGTACGGAGGGTCATCGATGTTCGCGGTCTGGGTGGCCGTCGGCCTGCTCCAGTCCATCAAGGTGCAGCGACCGATGTCGGCCTAGCTCGGCCCCGGGGCGTCTGGGGGACTGCCCAGCGCCCCGGATCCCGTCTAGATTCGGTTCATGGCGGAGACAAAGCGGGAGATCGAGCGTAAGTACGACGTCGAAGCGGCCGCGGAGCTGCCCGACCTGACCGGTGTCGCCTCAGTGGCGAAGGTCGTCGATAAGGGTGTCGTCGAACTGGACGCCGTCTACCACGACACGACCGACCAACTTCTGCTCGCGGACTCGATCACGCTCCGCCGCCGCACGGGCGGCGACGACGAGGGCTGGCACCTGAAACTGCCGGTGTCCCTCGTCCAGGGCGCGCGGGACGAGATCCAGGCACCCCTGTCGGACTCGGTGCCGCCCGAGCTCTCCGCGCTGGTGCGATCCCGGGTGCGCGACGCCGAACTCGTCGCCGTCATGCGGCTGTTGACCGCGCGGGACCTGCGCCACCTTCTCGACGACAAGGGCGCGCTCCTCGCCGAGCTGAGCATCGACCGGGTCAGGGCCGAGCGGCTCACGGAGGTCGGCGGCACCACCGAGTGGGCCGAGATCGAGGTGGAGCTCGCGGACGGCGTGGATCCGGCCCTGCTCGACAAGATCGAGAAGAAGCTGAAGAAGCTCGGCGTCGAGCGGTCGGCGGCCGCCTCGAAACTGGCCAAGGCCCAGGCGGGGACGGCGCTTTCCGCGACCCGGCAGCTGGTCGCGGAGGGCACGCTGAAGCCTGCCGGGGGCAAGAAGGGGCAGAAGGGTGACGGGTACACCGTCATCCAGCCGAAGGACTCCGCCGTGCAACCTGACCCCGTCACCGCTGCCGACCACGTCCTCGCCTACATCCGCACCCAGCGCGACGCCCTCGTCGCCCTCGACCCCGACGTCCGCCGCGACCAGCCGGACTCCGTGCACCAGATGCGGGTCGCCACGCGGCGGATGCGCAGCGCGTTCCGCTCGTACAGGAAGCTCCTCGACCGTTCCGTCACCGACCCGATCGGCGACGAACTGAAGTGGCTCGCGGGAGAGCTCGGCGTCGACCGCGACCAGGAGGTCCTGGCCGAGCGGCTCACCGGCCGCATCGACGCCGTGCCGGGGACCCTGCTCCTGGGTCCCGTGCGGGCCCGCCTGAGCATCTGGAACGTCGCGGGCTCCGCCGACGCCCGGAGCAGGACCGTCGCCGCGCTCGAAAGCCGGCGGTACGTGCAGCTCCTCGACTCCGTGGACGCGCTGCTCGCCGACCCGCCGCTGCGCAAGGCCGCCACCGCGTCCCCCGGCAAGGCGCTGCCCAAGGCCGCCCGGAAGGACTACGCCCGCCTGGAGGCCCGCATCGAACACGCCCTCGCGCTGGCGCCCGGGGAGGAGCGGGACGTGGCGATGCACGGCGCCCGCAAGGCCGCCAAGCGTGCCCGGTACGCGGGCGAGGCGGCGAAGCCCGCGCTCGGCAAGCCCGCCAAGCGGTTCGCGAAGCGGATGAAGGCCGTCCAGAAGGTGCTCGGCGACCACCAGGACAGCGTGGTCGCGCGCGACGCCCTGCGGAACCTCGCCGTCCAGGCCCACACGGCGGGCGAGACCGCCTTCACCTGGGGGCTTCTGTACGGGCAGGAGGAGGCCAGGGCCGCCGAGCGCGAGAACGAGCTGCCCGCGGTGTGGCACCGGGCGTCCCGGCCCAAGGTGAGGTCGTCATTGGGCGGGTGAGTACCGAGGTACGCTGGATGGTCACCCCTGCCAGAACTGAGATCCTGCCGAAAGACGCTGTGATGCCTGTCGAGTCCGTCTTCCCACGCCTGGAAGCGCTTCTCCCGCACGTCCAGAAGCCCATCCAGTACGTCGGCGGAGAGCTCAACTCCACCGTCAAGGACTGGGACGAATGTGACGTCCGCTGGGCGCTCATGTACCCGGACGCCTACGAGGTGGGGCTGCCCAACCAGGGCGTCATGATCCTCTACGAGGTACTGAACGAGCGCGAGGGCGTCCTCGCCGAGCGCACGTACAGCGTCTGGCCGGACCTCGAGGAGCTGATGCGGGAGCACAAGGTCCCGCAGTTCACCGTGGACAGCCACCGCCCCGTCGGCGCCTTCGACGTGTTCGGGCTCAGCTTCTCCACGGAGCTGGGCTACACGAACATGCTCACGGCCCTGGACCTCGCGGGCATCCCGCTGGAGTCCAAGGACCGCGGCATCGACGACCCGATCGTCCTCGCCGGCGGCCACGCGGCCTTCAACCCCGAGCCGATCGCGGAGTTCATCGACTGCGCGGTCATCGGCGACGGCGAGCAGGCCGTGCTCGACATGACGGCGATCATCCGCGAGTGGAAGGCCGAGGGCCGCCCCGGTGGCCGCGAGGAGGTCCTCTTCCGCCTCGCCAGGACCGGCAACGTCTACGTCCCCGGGTTCTACGACGTCGAGTACCTCCCGGACGGGCGCATCGGCCGTGTCGTGCCGAACAAGTCCGGTGTCCCGTGGCGCGTGTCCAAGCACACCGTCATGGACCTGGACGAGTGGCCCTACCCCAAGCAGCCCCTCGTGCCGCTCGCGGAGACCGTCCACGAGCGCATGTCCGTGGAGATCTTCCGCGGCTGCACCCGCGGCTGCCGCTTCTGCCAGGCCGGCATGATCACGCGCCCCGTGCGGGAGCGCAGCATCACCGGCATCGGCGAGATGGTGGAGAAGGGCCTCAAGGCCACCGGCTTCGAAGAGGTCGGCCTGCTCTCCCTCTCCTCGGCGGACCACACGGAGATCGCGGACGTCGCCAAGGGCCTCGCGGACCGGTACGAGGAAGACAAGATCGGCCTCTCCCTGCCCTCGACCCGCGTCGACGCCTTCAACATCGACCTGGCGAACGAGCTGACGAGGAACGGCCGTCGCTCCGGCCTGACCTTCGCCCCCGAGGGCGGCAGCGAGCGGATGCGCAAGGTCATCAACAAGATGGTCTCCGAAGAGGACCTGATCCGCACCGTCGCGACCGCGTACGGCAACGGCTGGCGCCAGGTCAAGCTGTACTTCATGCTCGGCCTGCCCACCGAGACCGACGAGGACGTCCTGCAGATCGCGGACATGGCGGCGAACGTCATCGCCAAGGGCCGCGAGGTCGCGGGCAACGACATCCGCTGCACGGTCTCCATCGGCGGCTTCGTGCCCAAGCCGCACACGCCCTTCCAGTGGGCCCCGCAGCTGTCGGCCGAGGAGACGGACGCCCGCCTCGCGAAGCTGCGCGACAAGATCCGCGGCGACAAGAAGTACGGCCGCTCGATCGGCTTCCGCTACCACGACGGCAAGCCCGGCATCGTCGAGGGCCTGCTCTCGCGCGGTGACCGCCGCATCGGCTCCGTCATCCGCGCGGTGTACGAGGACGGCGGCCGCTTCGACGGCTGGCGCGAGCACTTCAGCTACGACCGCTGGATGGCCTGCGCCGAGAAGACGCTGCCCGCCTTCGGCGTGGACCTCGACTGGTACACGACGCGTGAGCGGACCTACGAGGAAGTCCTGCCCTGGGACCACCTGGACTCCGGTCTCGACAAGGACTGGCTCTGGGACGACTGGCAGGACTCGCTCGACGAGACCGAGGTCGAGGACTGCCGCTGGACCCCGTGCTTCGACTGCGGCGTCTGCCCGCAGATGCAGACCGAGATCCAGATCGGCCCCACCGGCAAGAAGCTCCTCCCGCTGTCGGTAGTGAAGTAAGTGACGCACCCGGAGCCGGTGGCCGGGGCGGGTCCTCGACTCGTCCCGCCCACCGGCCTCGTGCATCTCTCCTTCGTCGCCGCGATGGAGGAGTTCCGCGCCGAGGGGCGCGGCGGTGACGACGACGACACGACGCTCGGCCAGACCCTGCGTGACTACGGCGACAAGTGGCACGACCCCACGGTCTTCGAGCGGTACGTCGCCGAGGTCCGCGCCGCCGTGCACCCCGCCGAGCCGTTCTCCGTCCCCGTGACGACCCTCTGGTACGCGGACGGCGCCGACTACTTCGGCCGCCTCGCCATCCGGCACAACGTCAACACGCGCTTCCTGCGCGAGTACGGCGGCCACATCGGCTACGACGTACGCCCCACCGCCCGCCGCCGCGGGCACGCCACGGCCATGCTGATCGGCGCCCTGCCGTACGCACGCGCGCTGGACATCCCATCGGTCCTGGTCACCTGCGACACCGACAACACCGGTTCGCGCAAGGTGATCGAGGGCGCGGGCGGCGCGTTCGAGGACGAACGCGGCGGAAAGCTGCGTTACTGGATCCCGACCGGCGCCTGACCGAACCACATCCCTCTACTCGCGCGTCTAGGACGGCATGGACCTGGAAAAGCGGCCCCCGCTGCCCGCACCGCAAGCACCTCCGGAGGCCCGACCGCAGGCCGAGGGCTGTCTGGCCGTGGCGATCCGCATTCCGGTGCGGATCGTCGTCCTCGTGCTCGTCGTCCCGGTGCGTCTGGTGTGGGACGCTCTGGCCGTCTGCGGCCGCTTCCTGTATTTCAGAGGCCTGCGTCCCGTGGGGCGCGCGTTGGCGTGGCTGGGCCGGACGCTGATCGTGACGCCGCTGAGCTGGCTGATGGAGTACGTCATCACGCCGGTCGCGCTCGGCATCACCACCGCCACGATGTGGCTGCTCAAGGCCGTGTTCGTGTGGCCGTGGGTGGGGCTGTGGCGGTACGTGCTCGTGCCGGTCGGCACGGGGCTCGCGTGGCTGGGCCGGGTGCTGGTCGTGATCCCGGCCGGGTGGCTCTACGCCGCCGTCCTCACCCCGATCGGGCACGCGATCGCCTGGCTCGCGCGCGGCATCGCCGCGGGGGCCTCGGTGGCCGGGCGTGGCATCGGCGCCGCTGTGCTGTGGCTGCTCAAGGCCGTGTTCGTGTGGCCCTGGGTGGGGCTGTGGCGGTACGTGGTCGTGCCGGTCGGCAGGGGACTCGCGTGGCTGGGCCGGGTGCTGGTCGTGATCCCCGCCGTATGGCTCTACGCCACCGTCCTCACCCCCGTCGGGCACGCGATCGCCTGGCTGGCCAAGGGTGTTGGGGCGGGCATCGCCTGGACGGTCCGGGGGATCGGGGCCGTGCTCGGCGCCCTGGGGCGCTGGATCTTCGTGGTGCCCGCCGTCGCCCTGTGGCGCTGGGTGCTCGCACCCGTCGGGCGGGGCATCGCGGTCGTCGCGCGCGAGGTCGGCGCCGCGTTCGGACACGCCTGGCGTATCGCCGGGTATGTCTCGCTCGCCGTGGGCCGCTTCCTCGGCAGGCTCCTGCGGTGGCTCTTCGTCGACCCGGTGCGCTGGGCGTACCGGGTGATCCTCACTCCGGTGGGGCACGCGGTGCGTGACGGCGTCTGGCGGCCCGCGGCCAAGGCGGTGAAGGACGCCGGCCGCGCCACCCGGCAGGCCCTGGCAGCCGCCCGCCAGAGCGTGCGGGACGCCCGTGCCGACGTGCGCCGCATGCTGTTCGGGGCGCCGAAGGGACACGTGCCGGTGGGGGCGGCCGCGATGGAACCCACACCGGTCCCGGTGGCCCGGCGGGAACCGGACACGGCCACGGCACGTACTCTAGGTAGCAGTACGACCGCACTCACGAAGGACTAGAACACTGGGCAAGCGACAGCCCGAAGGCCCGCCGCCCGCTCCCGCGGTGCAGCGCATCCGACTGCGCTACACCAAGCGCGGCCGCCTCCGGTTCACCAGCCACCGTGACTTCCAGCGCGCCTTCGAGCGGGCGCTGCGCCGCGCCGAGGTGCCCATGGCGTACTCGGCGGGGTTCACACCGCACCCGAAGGTGTCGTACGCCAATGCCGCACCCACCGGCACGGGCAGTGAGGCCGAGTACCTGGAGATCGCGCTCACCGAGCCGCGTGACCCCGACAAGCTGCGCGAGCTGCTCGACGAGTCGATGCCGACCGGCCTCGACATCGTCGACGCCGTCGTGTCCCGCACCTCGGGACTCGCCGACCGGCTCACCGCGTCCATCTGGGAGCTGCGCCTGAACGGCGTCGAGCCCGCGGACGCGCAGCGTGCCGCCGAGGCCTTCCGGGCCGCGGAGACCGTCGAGGTCCAGCGCCGCACGAAGAACGGCATGCGGACCTTCGATGCCCGCGAGGCCGTCGTGAGCCTTGAGGCCCTGGCCTCTGACGAGGCACTCAGCCACGACGCTGATAGGCCGACCGACCAGCCCTGTGCGATACTGCGGCTGGTTGTTCGGCACGTGACACCTGCCGTACGACCTGACGACGTCCTGTCCGGTCTCCGAGCTGTGGCCGACCTGGCGCCGCCGGTCCCCGCAGCGGTGACCAGGCTGGCGCAGGGGCTTCTTGACGACGAGACCGGCACGGTGACCGACCCGCTCGCGCCCGACCGCGAGGCAGCCACGACCCCACCTGAGAACCACGGGGCCGCCGCAGCCACCGCGAAGGCGCCGGCGCAGGAAGGTCCCGCGTAGGGACGAGCGTCGACGCGCCGCCCATGTACTCGGGAGCCACCTGGGTCGGGCAGCGCACTGACCGAGACTTTCGCCAGGCCGTCCGCATTTGGGCGTACGGAACCGGCGAGACAGACACATAGAGCTCCCGTGCGGCGCCCACGCCCCCGGATGGCGGCCCCGCGTAGGTGAGCGAGGGCCGCGGACATCACCGGACCAGGCGCGGCGCCCGGGAGCGTGACGGGAGAACCGCCCGCATGCATGAGCCGAACGAACCCACTGAGGGCTCGGACAACAACACGCCCAGCGACACCCTGCCGCCGCGCCGCAGGCGCCGTGCGGCGTCGCGGCCCGCGGGTCCGCCCGTGGGTGCCACCGAAGCCGCGGCTCCGGCCATACCGGCCACCCCCGCCGCCGAAGAGCCCGCCAAGGCCGTGACTCCGGAGCCCGCAGCGGCCGAGGAAGCCGCTCCCGCCCCGCGTCGCCGCCGTGCCACCCGCCGTGCCTCGGCTCCCGCCGGTGCGCCGCAGGGTGCCGAGACGCCCGCAGAGACCCCGGCCGCCGAGCCCGCCGCCCCCGTGGCCGAGGCCGAGCCCGAGGAAGCCGCTCCCGCCCCGCGCCGCCGTCGCGCCACCCGCCGTGCCTCCGCTCCGGCTGGTGCGCCGCAGGGTGCCGAGGCCGCCGCGGAGACGCCCGTGGCCGCCGAGCCCGCCGCAGAGGAGCCCGCCGCCGAGGCCGCGCCGGAGGCGCAGCCGGAGTCCGGCGACGCCGCCCCGCGCCGTGCCCGCCGCCGCGCGACCCGCGGCTCGTCCGCGCCCGCCGCGGAGCCGCAGGCCGCCGAGCAGGCCCCCGCCGCCGAGCCGAAGGCCGACGCCGCGCCCGCCGAGGTCAAGCAGGCCGCCGAGCCGGAGGCCGCCGAAGAGGACGCGCCCAGTGGCCGCCGTCCCCGCCGTGCCACCCGTAAGGCCGCCGCCGGATTCTCGGCGCCCGCCCCTGCCCGTGCCCGCAAGGCGCGTGCCGGTGACAGCGAGGAGGGTTCCGGAAGGAAGCCGCGCCCCGCCGTCGCCGTCTTCCAGGCGCCGGTGTTCGCCGCGCCGATGTTCCAGACCCCCGAGAGCGCGGCCGCCGCTGCCGCCGCCGAAGCGGCCGACGAGCCCGCCGAAGAGGTCGAGGCCGAGCCCGTGGCCGCCGCCCCCGTGGCGGAGGAGGAGACGGGTCCGCGCCGTCGCCGTCGCCGCGGCCGGAACTCCGACGAGCAGCCCGCCGCCGAGCGCGAGCCCGCCAAGGCCGCCCCGCAGCCCGCCGAGGCCGAGGTCCCCGAGGCCGAAGAGGCCGAGGACATCCCCGAGGCCGCCGAGGCCGCCGAGGACAATGACAACGACGAGTCCGACGACTCGGGTGAGCGGCACGGCCGCCGTCGCCGTCGTGGTGGCCGTCGCCGCCGCCGCGGTGAGTCCGCCGACGACTCCGGCGACCAGCAGGACGCGGACGCCGAAGCGGACTCCGACACGGACACCGCCGAGCAGGACGCCGAGCCGGCCGCGGACGACTCCGACGAGGACACCGACGACAACGGCTCGGGCTCCGGCTCCAGCAGCAGCCGTCGCCGTCGCCGCCGCCGTCGCCGCGCCGGTGACTCCGGTGAGGCCGAGAGCACGTCGGACGGCGACCCGGAGCGTACGGTCGTCAAGGTCCGCGAGCCGCGCAAGAAGGAAGAGCGCGAGCTCGGCACGGGCGTCGACGAGGTCACGTCCATCAAGGGCTCGACCCGCCTGGAGGCCAAGAAGCAGCGCCGCCGCGAAGGCCGCGAGCAGGGCCGCCGCCGCGTCCCGATCATCACCGAGGCCGAGTTCCTGGCGCGCCGCGAGGCCGTCGAGCGTGTGATGGTCGTCCGCCAGAACGGCGAGCGCACCCAGATCGGCGTCCTCGAGGACAACGTGCTCGTCGAGCACTACGTCAACAAGGAGCAGGCCACCTCGTACGTCGGCAACGTCTACCTGGGCAAGGTCCAGAACGTGCTGCCGTCCATGGAGGCCGCCTTCATCGACATCGGCAAGGGCCGCAACGCGGTCCTGTACGCCGGTGAGGTCAACTTCGAGGCGCTCGGGATGGCCAACGGCCCCCGTCGCATCGAGTCAGCCCTGAAGTCGGGCCAGTCGGTCCTCGTGCAGGTCACGAAGGACCCGATCGGCCATAAGGGCGCCCGCCTGACCAGCCAGGTCTCGCTGCCCGGCCGCTACCTGGTCTACGTGCCCGAGGGCTCGATGACCGGCATCAGCCGCAAGCTGCCCGACACCGAGCGCGCGCGTCTGAAGACCATCCTCAAGAAGATCGTCCCCGAGGACGCGGGCGTCATCGTGCGCACCGCCGCCGAGGGCGCGAGCGAGGACGAGCTGCGCCGTGACGTCGAGCGTCTGCAGCAGCAGTGGGAGGACATCCAGAAGAAGTCGAAGGCGGCCTCGACGAGCGCGCCGGGCCTGCTGTACGGCGAGCCGGACATGACCGTCCGTGTCGTCCGCGACATCTTCAACGAGGACTTCTCGAAGGTCATCGTCAGCGGCGACGACGCCTGGGAGACCATCCACGGATACGTCTCCCATGTCGCCCCAGACCTGGCCGACCGCCTGCAGCGCTGGACCTCCGAGGTCGACGTCTTCGCGACGTACCGCATCGACGAGCAGCTGATGAAGGCGCTCGACCGCAAGGTCTGGCTGCCCAGCGGCGGTTCGCTGGTGATCGACAAGACCGAGGCGATGATCGTCGTCGACGTCAACACCGGTAAGTTCACCGGCCAGGGCGGCAACCTCGAAGAGACCGTCACGAGGAACAACCTGGAGGCGGCCGAGGAGATCGTGCGTCAGCTCCGGCTGCGCGACCTCGGCGGCATCGTCGTCATCGACTTCATCGACATGGTCCTGGAGTCCAACCGCGACCTGGTCCTGCGCCGGCTGCTCGAATGCCTGGGCCGTGACCGCACGAAGCACCAGGTGGCCGAGGTCACCTCGCTGGGCCTCGTGCAGATGACCCGTAAGCGGGTCGGCCAGGGCCTCCTGGAGTCCTTCTCCGAGACCTGCGTCCACTGCAACGGCCGCGGCGTGATCGTGCACATGGAGCAGCCGACCTCCGCCGGTGGCGGCGGCAAGCGCAAGAAGCGCGGCCGCGGCGGCTCCGAGCAGGGTCAGGAGCACACGCACGAGCACGACCACGAGGTCACGGACGAGACCGACACCGAGACCGAGGCCGAGGTCGCCGCGGAGGCCGCCGCTCCTGTGGCGCTTCCCGAGCCGGAGTTCGTGCCGGACGAGGAGCTCTACAGCAGCGCGTCCGAGGCGGAGGCCGCGGCGTCCCGCGGTGGCCGCTCGCGCCGCCGGGCGACCCGCCGGGCCTCGGCTCCGGCCGGCGCCCCGAAGTCGGAGACCGCCCCCAAGGCGGAGAAGCGGTCCAGGTCCCGTAAGGCCGCCACGGCCGAGGACGAGGCTCCGGTGGTCGAGGCCCCCGTGGTCGAGACTCCGGCCGCCGCGGAGGACCCGGTCGTCGAGGTGGCCCCCGAGGCACCCGCGGACGACGCGGCCCCCAAGGGGCGTACGCGCCGTCGTGCGACCCGTAAGGCGACGTCGCCCGCCGGTTCGCCGAAGAGCGCCGAGAGCGCCGAGCCGCAGGCCGCCGAGGTGATCGTCGCCGAGGCGCCCAAGGCGGAGCCCGTGGCCGAGCCCGTGGCATCCTCCGACGCGGCCCCGGCCGACGCCGCTCCGGCCCGTCCGCGCCGCCGTGCGGTCCGCAAGGCCACCGCGCCGACCGCGTCCGAGGATGCGGCCGTCCTGGTCGTCCCGTCGGCCGAGAAGGCCGCACAGGCCCCGGAGAAGGCCACCGAGCAGGCAGCGGAGCAGCCCGAGGCCGAGGCCGGGGAAGCCGCTCCGGCCAAGAAGACGGCGCGTAAGACCGCCGCCAAGAAGGCGCCCGCGAAGAAGGCCGCCGCCAAGAAGACCGCGGCCAAGAAGACGGCCGCAAAGAAGACGACGGCCAAGAAGGCGTCGAAGACCACGAAGAAGACCGCCGCGGCGGAGCAGGCGCCGTCCGGCGTCAAGGCCTCCGCGGCCGACGAGGGCTGACCCCCTCCTTCGTAGTCCGTACATATGACCGGGTGCCCCCGGCATGGTGATCTGGCCATGCCGGGGGCACCTCTCTGTTGGAACACCGAGATGTATTTGTAAAACTCATGCGGTTGGTGAAAGAGCACACGCGCGTGGCGTTCGGGAGACGCCGCACGCGTGTCAGGGAGGGGACGCACGATGGCGCATGGTCGCCTGAGGGGCACGGGACGTCACCGTGCCGTGAAACAGATCAAGGGCGGACGCCAGGCGGTCGCCCTGGCCACGGTCCTGTCGGCGGCGGGGATCCAGACCGTCACGGCCATGGGGACGGCAACGGCCGACGGGGAGCCGCCGCTGGTCGAGGCGCCGCTCTTCAACGATCCGAAGGGCACCCCCGAGCAGCAGCACGCGATCCGGACCCGGCTGATCGAGCTGACGAACGCCGCGGTGCCCGGCTCGACCATCAAGGTCGCGGTCTACCACGTGTGGGAGGCCTCGGTCGTCGACGCGCTCCTGGCGGCCAGGGACCGCGGGGTGAACGTGCAGATCCTGCTGGACGAGACCAGCAGGAGCGACCGCCCCACGAACACCTCGTACAGCAGGCTCGCGGGGGCGCTCGGCACCGACAAGAACAAGCCGTCCTTCGTGTCGCTCTGCCCGACCGGCAAGTCCTGCCTCGGTGATCCCAGGTACGGCAAGTCGATCATGCACAACAAGTTCTGGCTGTTCTCGCAGGTCGAGGGGGCCAGGGACGTCGTCGTGCAGACCACGTCGAACTCGACGCCCTCCGCCCACACGAAGTTCTACAACGACGCGCTGCAGCTCCCGAACAACCCCACGATGTACGAGGCCTACGCCGACTACTTCGCCGACATGATCCGCAAGGACTGGCGGAACTGGGACTACCGCACGGTGAGCGACGGCCTCTACAAGGCGTACTTCTTCCCGCGCTCCGGCACGGTCAACGAGACCGACACCATGTACTCGGTCCTGAACAACGTGCAGTGCAACTACAAGGACGCGGCGGGCGTGCCCCGGCACACCAACATCCGCGCCTCGATCTTCAAGATCACCCGCAAGCAGATCGCCGACAAGCTCGTCTCGCTCAAGAAGGCGGGCTGCACCGTCAGCATCGTCTACGCCGAGACCGACAGCGCCAAGAGCCAGGGCGGCACCCCGGGCACCTGGGAGGCCCTGCACAAGTCGGGCGGGCCCACCGTGCGCTGCTTCAACGACGACCGGGACCCGCTGCACCCCGGGACCAAGCTGGTGACGCCCTACATCATCCACTCGAAGTACCTGCTCATCGACGGCAAGTACGACGGCAAGCAGAACAAGCTCTCCTTCACCGGCTCGCAGAACTACACGGCGCCCGCGCTGCGCGAGAACGACGAGGCGATCGTGAAGGTCGACGACGACTCCGTGCACGACGCGTACCGCGGCCATTTCGACCGGGTGCGGACGATCGCCTGGCCGGGCAAGGCCGACAGCACCGACCTGTGCAAGGGCGTCAAGCCGCTGCCGCCGGACGGCGAGAAGCCGGTTTGACCCTTGTGGCCCAGCCCCGTAATCTTGACCGTCGGCGTGTCACTGGACATGTCCTACCCCTGTAAACCTGATTTCCTTCCGGCGCCCCCGGCGCTCGGAAGAGGCCGACCGTGCATCTGGACGGACGGCTGGACTGCGGGGGTCCCGTTCCGAGCGAGAGAGAGATCCGCGTGTACGCCATCGTGCGCAGCGGTGGTCGCCAGCACAAGGTTGCTGTCGACGACATCGTTGAGGTTGACAAGATTTCCACCGCCAAGGTTGGCGACACGGTCGAGCTCTCGACCCTGCTCGTTGTCGACGGTGACGCCGTGACGAGCGACCCGTGGGTGCTTGCCGGTATCAAGGTCACGGCCGAGGTCGTGGACCACCACAAGGGCGCGAAGATCGACATCCTTCGCTACAAGAACAAGACCGGCTACCGCCGTCGCCAGGGTCACCGCCAGCAGTACACGGCGATCAAGGTCACCGGTATCCCCACGGCTGCGAAGTAAGGGACTGAGACAAGATGGCACACAAGAAGGGCGCATCGTCCACTCGGAACGGGCGCGATTCCAATGCTCAGCGGCTCGGCGTGAAGCGCTTCGGCGGTCAGACCGTCAACGCCGGTGAGATCCTGGTCCGCCAGCGTGGCACCCACTTCCACCCCGGCGCGAGCGTCGGCCGTGGCAAGGACGACACGCTGTTCGCGCTGGCCGCCGGTGCGGTCGAGTTCGGCACGCACCGTGGCCGCAAGGTCGTGAACATCGTTCCGGTCGCCTGAATCAGGCTTCCGTAGAACAGGTTCTTCGCGAGGGCGGACCTCACTTCCCTGCCGGGAAGCGGGTCCGCCCTTCGCGTGTTACACCTAGGGGCATTTCGCCCCTGACATTTCGTACGCTTCTGGAGGCACATCCCATGACCACCTTCGTGGACCGCGTCGAGCTGCATGTCGCCGCGGGTAGCGGGGGCCACGGCTGTGCCTCCGTCCACCGTGAGAAGTTCAAGCCGCTCGGCGGCCCGGACGGCGGCAACGGCGGCCGTGGCGGTGACGTGATCCTGGTCGTCGACCAGTCGGTCACGACGCTCCTCGACTACCACCACTCCCCGCACCGCAAGGCCACCAACGGCGCTCCCGGTGCCGGTGACAACCGCTCCGGCAAGGACGGCCAGGACCTGGTCCTGCCCGTCCCGGACGGCACCGTCATCCTCGACAAGCAGGGCAACGTCCTGGCCGACCTGGTCGGCGAGGGCACCACGTACGTCGCCTCGCAGGGCGGCCGCGGCGGCCTCGGCAACGCGGCGCTGGCCTCGGCCCGCCGCAAGGCCCCCGGCTTCGCGCTGCTCGGTGAGCCGGGTGACGCGGGCGATGTCGTCCTGGAGCTGAAGACCGTCGCCGACGTCGCCCTCGTGGGCTACCCGAGCGCCGGCAAGTCATCGCTGATCTCGGTCCTGAGCGCCGCCAAGCCGAAGATCGCGGACTACCCCTTCACGACGCTGGTCCCCAACCTCGGTGTGGTGACGGCCGGTTCGACCGTCTACACCATCGCCGACGTTCCCGGCCTGATCCCCGGCGCCAGCCAGGGCAAGGGCCTCGGCCTGGAGTTCCTGCGGCACGTCGAGCGGTGCAGCGTCCTGGTGCACGTCCTGGACACGGCGACCCTCGAGTCCGACCGCGACCCCGTCTCCGACCTCGACATCATCGAGGCCGAGCTGCGTGAGTACGGCGCAGGGCTGGAGAACCGCCCGCGCGTCGTCGTCCTCAACAAGATCGACGTACCGGACGGCCAGGACCTGGCCGACCTGGTCCGCCCCGACCTGGAGGCCCGCGGCTACCGCGTCTTCGAGGTGTCGGCCGTGGCGCACAAGGGGCTCAAGGAGCTCTCCTTCGCGCTCGCCGAGGTCGTGGCCGCGGCGCGTGCCGCGAAGCCCAAGGAGGAGGCGACCCGTATCGTCATCCGGCCCAAGGCCGTGGACGACGCGGGCTTCACCGTCAAGCTCGGCGACGACGGCATCTACCGCGTGCGCGGCGAGAAGCCGGAGCGCTGGGTGCGCCAGACCGACTTCAACAACGACGAGGCCGTCGGCTACCTCGCGGACCGCCTCAACCGTCTCGGCGTCGAGGACGAGCTGATGAAGGCGGGCGCCCGCACGGGTGACGGCGTCGCCATCGGCCCCGAGGACAACGCGGTCGTCTTCGACTGGGAGCCCACGGTCATGGCCGGCGCGGAGATGCTCGGCCGCCGTGGCGAGGACCACCGCCTCGAGGCGCCCCGCCCCGCGGCCCAGCGCCGCAGGGACCGGGACACGGAGCGCGACGAGGCGGAGAAGGCGTACGACGACTTCGAACCGTTCTAGGCGGGAGCGCCCTGGACCGTGCGAAAGGGCCCCCGGAGCTTCTGCTCCGGGGGCCCTTTCGCTTGCTTGTGCACCGTGCGGGTGCGTCGTGGCTTGTCGCGCAGTTCCCCGCGCCCCTTACGGGGCTACGCCGTGACCGAGTCCTCCGCGCCGTTCGACTCCGACGGGTCGGACTCGACTTCCTCCGCCGCGTCCTGTGCCGCGCGCTGGCCGGGGATCTCCGCGTCGATGCGGGTGGCCATGCGGACACGGCGCTCGTCGGCCTTGGCCGACAAGGCGAGGGCCGCCTCGTTGAAGCGGACCAGGGAGGGCGGGTCCGAGGGGCCCAGGAGGTGCTCCTTGAGGGCCGCGCGGGCCTCGGCGTGGGTGTCCTTCTCCGGGGAGCGGACGGCCTCCAGGAGCGCCGGGACGCCCTCGGCGGTCGGGGAGAGGATCGCCGCCGCGCTCACCGTCGGGAAGCCCGTGCGGAAGTCCGCCTCGGACATGCCGGACGTGTTGGCGACCGCGTACGGCTTCTCGCTCGACAGCCAGTCGGAGACGACCGAGGAGACATCGCTGATCAGCAGGTCCGCCTGGTTGAAGCAGGAGAAGATCGCCGGGCGCGCGGTGGTGATGATCTGGTGCTCCCACTCGGGGAACGAGGCCCAGTACGCCGCCTCCCACGCGGCCGTCGCCTCGGCGACCGCCGTCTGCTGGTCGCCGTCGGGCGTGCCCTGGAGCATCATCCGCTCCATCTCGTCCACGCTCTTGCGGAACGCGGTCGAGGTCAGCCGGTCCAACTCGGCGGTGCGGCGCGCCAGTTCGGCGGTCGCCTCCGCGCCGGGACGCTCGCCCGAACGCTTGGCCGCGGCCTCCCTGATCATCGCCTTGATGCGCAGGTCGGCGGCGCCGGCGCGGGGGTCCTGCGAGCCGGTCATCGGGTGCGGCTTGTAGATGAGCCGGACGCCGGGGTCGGCGAGGAGGTGCCGGACGATGTTCTCGCCCGCGAGGGTCACCGACGTGTTGCCGGGGTTGCCGTCCCAGCCCTCCCAGGTGGGGGCGTACAGCACGGTCGTGAACGGGCCCGTGGGGGCGCCCGTGGACGGCAGGATGGGGGACAGCTGGGGGCGGCCGACCTCGACCACGTCCTTGTCCTCGACACCGACGTCGGCGGCCTGGTAGCGGTCGCGCGCGGCGGGGCCCGCCACCCATACCTCGTCGTACGCCTTCGCGTACGGGTTGCAGGAGGACAGCTTGTCGCTCTCGCCGTGGTTGATGAAGGCGTGCTTGATCGTGGGGATGCGCAGGACCTGCGAGGTCTTCGCGGCGTTCGCCGGGTGCAGCATCATCTTCAGCGTCGAGGTCTCCAGGGAGAACATCGTCGCGACCTTCGGGAAGCAGATGATCGGGACGTCCGTCGCGTCGATCTTCTGCACCATGAAGCGCTCACGCAGCACGATCAGCGGATTGCCGTCGAGCTTGGAGAGCGTGGAGAGCCACATGTTCGCCTGGTACGCGGACGTGGCGCCGCCCGAGAAGTACATGGCGACGGACGGCTGGTAGTCGGCCAGCCAGTTGTCCAGCCACTCCATGACCTTCTCGTCGTTCTTCGCGCGCTTCTTGGGGAGCAGCCACGTGGCGAGGTAGATCGCGCCGAGGCCCATGAGGGCGATGGAGATGCCGAGGCCGATGCCGCCCCAGTACGCCTCGGTGGTGGCGGCGGTGACCAGGAGGCCTGCCGTGCCGGGGATCGAGAACGTCAGCAGGCGGTGGGCCTGGCGGCGCGAGAGGATCCGCGGCGGTGCGGCGGTCAGGTGCAGCGCGGACGCGTCGATGTTGCGCGTGACGATCGGCAGCTGGCGGCTGCGGCGCACCAGTATGGCGGTGGCCTGGCAGCCGAAGTGCAGGAAGTAGAAGGCGAGCAGCGAGATCGTCAGCGGCGACTGCTCGGCCAGCGGCTCGATGCCGTCGATGCGCAGCAGGCCGACCAGGATCAGCATGTCGCGCAGGAGCTGCCTGACGGTGACATCGAACCGGATCTTGCCAAGGAGGGAGAGGAGCCCCGGCTGCTTGTACTGCAGATACACGTCGAGCGCGAGGTTCGCCGCGGACGCGGCGACGAACACCGGTACATACGGGACCAGCGCGCTGACGAGCTGGGCCGTGAAGAGCGCGAACATCGCGAACAGCGCGGTGAGCTGCACGATGCGGCGGGGGGCGAGTCCGGCAGAGGGCACGGGCTTGGGCTCCTGGCGGGGGATCGGGGGGATCGGACGGAGAGAAGTCAAGGAAAGCGACCACTGACCGTATGACGTGCGGTGGCCCTGTAGCAATCTTCCGTGACGACAATCACCGGATAAAGGGGCAAAGGTACTGAACCCGGAGGCCGGGATTCACCTCTGGGGAGTATTCGGTCCGTCCCTCGAAATGGATGGGCGCTCCCCGCGCTCACTCGCGTAGATTGCTGGTCCGGCAGGGAACGGGACCTTCGGGATCATTGGGGAAGTACGTTGGCTGGGGCAAGGCAGGGCATCGCAGAGGCCCACAGGGTTGTCGTCAAGGTCGGGTCCTCGTCCCTGACCACCGCGGCGGGGGGCCTGGACGCCGATCGCGTTGACGCCCTCGTCGACGTCCTCGCCAAGAGCCGCAGCGGCGGCGAGCGCGAGATCGTGCTCGTCTCGTCCGGCTCCATCGCCGCCGGGCTCTCGCCGCTGGGGCTGCGCAGGCGCCCCAAGGACCTGGCGAGGCAGCAGGCGGCCGCCAGCGTCGGCCAGGGCCTTCTCATGGCCCGCTACACCGCTTCCTTCGCGCGTTACGGCGTACGCGTCGGGCAGGTGCTCCTCACCTCCGACGACATGGCCCGCCGCGCGCACCACCGCAACGCGTCCCGCACCTTCGACCAGCTCCTCGCGATGGGCGCGCTGCCGGTCGTGAACGAGAACGACACCGTGGCGACGGACGAGATCCGCTTCGGCGACAACGACCGGCTCGCCGCCCTCGTCGCGCACCTCGTCCACGCCGACCTCCTCGTCCTGCTCTCCGACGTGGACGGCCTCTACGACGGCGACCCGGCCAAGCCCGGCACCTCCCGGATCTCCGAGGTCACCGGCCCCGCCGACATAGCGCACGTCCAGATCGGCAGCGCGGGCAAGGCGGGCGTCGGCACCGGCGGCATGGTCACCAAGGTCGAGGCCGCGCGGATCGCCGCGGGCGCCGGGATCCCGGTGGTCCTGACCTCCGCGAGCCAGGCCGCCGACGCCCTCGCGGGCCGCGACACCGGCACGTACTTCCACCGCACGGGCCGCCGCTCCGGCGACCGGCTCCTCTGGCTCCAGCACGCCTCGGAGCCGCAGGGCGCACTGACGCTCGACGACGGGGCGGTGCGTGCGGTCGTCGAGGGGCGCAAATCGCTGCTGCCCGCCGGGATCGCCGGGGTCGAGGGCGACTTCGCCGCGGGCGACCCGGTCGAGCTGCGGGACACCGCGGGGCGGGCCGTGGCGCGCGGTCTGGTGAACTTCGACGCCAAGGAGCTTCCGCAGCTCCTCGGCCGTTCCACCAGGGATCTCGCGCGCGAGCTCGGACCGGCGTACGAGCGGGAGGTCGTGCACCGCGACGACCTCGCTTTGCTGCACGACTGAGCCCTTCGCGGGACCCGCGAGCGGCCCCGGCCACGGCCGAAAACAGGCGCGAACGCCGTGCGCCGCCCGGCCCGTGCGAGGTGAAACTCCCCAAAACCGCCCCGCGGGGGCGCTTGGCCTGCTCAACTTTGTTCCAGACACTTCCGCACGACCATTGCGTATCCGCACCACCATTGCGTAGAGGAGGCCGTCGTGAGACGAGTGCGCCCGGGAGCGTCGTCCCGCGCGCCGGCTGAGCGGTCCCTGACCAGCGTCGCCGCGGGGGCGACGTACACCGGTGACACGCAAGCGGCGGCGGAGACGGACGAGAGCCAGGAGGGCGAGACGGTGGACGCGCCCCGTCTGTGGCACGTCACCCTGAGCGTCTCGGGGAGCGAAGCCCCGCTCAAGGAGGTCAGGCGCGGCCTCGAACAGCTCGCCCACGACCACCCCTTCCTGCTGACCAGCAGGTACGCGCCCGACCACGCGGAGATCCGGTACTGGGAAGAGGCCCGCGACCTGCACGACGCCGCCGCGGTCGCGCTCCGGCTCTGGGGAGAGCACCGGCAGAGCGCGCAGCTCCCGCCGTGGGAGATCGTCGGTCTCGAGGTCATCGACCGCGACACCTACCACCAGCGCATCGCGGAGGGGTACGGCCCGCTGCCGGCCACCCCGGTGGGCGTGCACCCTTTCTGAGCCGACGTGCTTTTCGAGCCGACGTGAGCACCGTGGTCTCGGCTGCTGAAACAGCGGGTGGACCGTGGCCGCTCCCTATTACGCTGCGCTCATGACGTCCCTCACGCCGGTCTCTCCGTACGACAACCTCTCGCCGGTCGCCCAGGCCGCCTACCGCGCCCGTGGCGCGGCCGCGACCCTCGCGCCGCTGCCGCGTGCCGCCAAGGACGACGCGCTCCTGGCGATCGCCGACGCCCTCGAGGTCCGTACGGCAGAGATCATCGAGGCCAACGGCAAGGACACCGCACGCGCCCGTGAGGCCGGGACCAGCGAGTCCGTAGTGGACCGGCTGACGCTCACCCCGGAGCGGGTCCGCGCCATCGCCGCCGACGTGCGCGACGTGGCCGCCCTGCCCGACCCCGTAGGCGAGGTCGTCCGCGGCTCGACCCTGCCCAACGGCATCGACCTGCGGCAGGTCCGCGTCCCGCTCGGCGTCGTCGGCATCATCTACGAGGCCCGCCCGAACGTCACCGTGGACGCCGCCGCCCTCTGCCTGAAGTCCGGCAACGCGGTGCTCCTGCGGGGCTCGTCATCGGCGTACGAAGCGAACACCGCGCTCGTCCGGGTCCTGCGCGACGCCGTCCACGGAGCCGGCCTGCCCGCTGACGCCGTCCAGCTCGTGCCGGGCGAGAACCGTGACTCCGTGCGCGAGCTGATGCGCGCCCGCGGCCTCGTCGACGTCCTCATCCCGCGCGGCGGCGCCTCGCTGATCAAGACCGTCGTCGAGGAGTCCACCGTCCCGGTCATCGAGACCGGCACCGGCAACTGCCACGTCTACGTGGACGCCGAGGCCGACATCGACATGGCCGTCGACATCCTCGTGAACTCCAAGGCCCAGCGCCCCAGCGTCTGCAACGCCGCCGAGACGCTCCTGGTGCACGCGGACATCGCCGACGCCTTCCTGCCGCGCGCCCTGGACGCCCTGGCCGAGGCCGGGGTCACCGTGCACGCCGACGAGCGCGTCATCGCCCACGCCGACGGCTCGAAGGCCACCGTCGTGCCCGCCACCCTGGAGGACTGGGAGACCGAGTACCTCTCGTACGACATCGCGGCGGGCGTCGTCGACTCCCTGGAGCAGGCCGTCGAGCACATCCGCCTGTGGACCTCCGGGCACACCGAGGCGATCGTCACCACCTCGCAGCAGGCAGCGCGCCGCTTCACCCAGCTGGTCGACTCCACGACGGTCGCCGTGAACGCCTCCACGCGCTTCACGGACGGCGGCCAGTTCGGCTTCGGCGCCGAGATCGGCATCTCCACGCAGAAGCTGCACGCCCGGGGCCCGATGGGGCTTCCCGAGCTGACCTCGACGAAGTACATCGTCACCGGCGACGGCCACACCCGCTGAATTCCCGCACGGGCTGAATTCCCGTACCGTCTGCCCAGATTGCCCCTTCCGGTCTACGCTGGAAGGGTGCCGGAGGACGTGGGGGGCACGCCGTCGTTTCCTGACGGCGGGGAGCCCGACGACGACCGCGACCGCGGGGGTGCGGACGAAGAGTTCGCCTCCGTGGTCTTCGACGAGGCCTTCGTCAAGGCCGCCGAGATACATGAACCCACCGCGGTGGAGCGGCTGTTGGCCGCCGCCCAGGCGCGCGCGGAGGCCTCCGAGGCCGAGAGCCGCCGGGCCCGCACCCGGGGCCCGGGCCGCGACTCGCCGGAGGACGATCTCTACGACGAGGGCTTCGGCCCCGACGACGGCGGCGAGTTCGGCCACGACGCGGACCTCGACGACGTGTACGACCGCGAGTTCACCGAGCACGGGTACGGCAGGCAGGGCTACGCCGGCCGCAGCCGCTGGCACCGCCCGGTCGCCTGGATGCTCGCCCTCCTGATGGGCATCGGCATGGTCGCGCTCGCCTTCACCGCGGTCTACCGCGGCGCGTCGACGGGCCGCCAGGACCCGACTCCGCCCCCGGTGTCCACGGAGCCGTCGGCCTCCGCGGAGTACGGCAGGCCACCGGTCTCCGCAACGCCCCGCGTCCCGTGAGAAGTTGTCAGAACTTGTCGTGCAGCAGGGCGTTTACCTGACCGCGCTGAGACCTACCCTGAAGGTATGGGCGGGCCAGGAGAACCACCCGAGGGGACATCCGAGGGCGCTCCCGCCGGTGGTGAGGACGAGTACCGATCCGTCGTCTTCGACGAATCGTTCGTCCGCGCCGCACGGCTCCAGGAGTACTCCGCGCAGGAGCGCATGAGTGACCACACGCACGCGGTGCGCCGCACTCCCGCGCACCACAAGCACCTCTCCAAGCAGGCCGTGATCCTCGTCCTGCTGATCGCCGTCGCCTTTGGCGCCGCGATCTACATGGGTGTGCGCCACCCGTACCAGAACCCCGTCGCCCAGCGCCCCGAGCCGCTGCGCATGACGGTCATCCCGCTCGCCCCGCCGGGGCCCGTGCCCGGCGCCGAGAAGCCCGCCGACCTGTTCGCGCACAGCCCGGCCGCACAGTTCCGTGTGGGCGCGTCCGGCATCAACCTCCCCGCGGCGCACCGGACTTCGCACTTCTCGGACGGCCAGGTGATGACCGCGCTGACCACCGCCAAGGACTACCTCGTCGAGTCATCGCTCGACCCGGACGTCCTCACCGGCGGCGCCGTGCGCTCCGCGCGCATCCTGCTCGACCCGCGGCAGCTCGACCAGTTCGACAAGAGCTTCGCGCACCCGGTGGCGGACGGACGGCACGCGCCCACCGGCTGGCTCGTGCGCTTCGACCCGACGAAGACGTCCCTCGCCTCGCCCGGCATCCGCGTCCACGGCACGCTGCACGCCACCGAGACGGACAAGAACACCCTTGAGGTGACCTCGGACCACACCTTCGTATACGCGCTGCGGCCGGCCGGCAAGAGCGAGCACGTCAAGGTCTCGCTCTTCACCGTCCGGCGAGAGCTGCAGTTCCGCTTCGACCGCGACGACCTGCGGATGCGCCAGGCCGAGCTGCTCGTGTCGTACATGCAGGCGGGGCCGCTCGCCTGCTCCGCCGACGCCGCCGACCAGCTGCGCCCGCTGCTCGCCGGGCAGAAGGCGAAGGCGGGCGGCCCCGCGGGCACCGACCCGTACGCGACGGGTGATGCCCCGGCGCTGTGCGGCTCGCTGTCGGCGGCCGCCCAGCCCTCGCTCTGAGAGTCCTCGCTCCGAGGGCTACGGCGTCCCGTCGGCCGGCGGTGTGTCGGTCGGCGGCGTGTCGTCGCGGCTCTGGCCGGTGAACTTGCCGCGCAGCTTGCCGCCCAGGTCGCCCGCGCCGCCCGCGAGGTCGTTGACCAGCTTCATCAGCGGGTCCTTGCTGTTGCGTACGTCATCGGCGTAGCTGGAGGCCGACTGGCGGAAGGAGTCGGACACCGAGGTGTCCCCGTCCTCGTCGCGCCGGGGGTAGTGGCCGTCCATGATCCGCTGGTAGTCGCGGGTCTCGGCCCACTTCTTCAGCTCGGCCGCGCGCACGGTGGTGAAGGGGTGCGTGCGCGGCATGACGTTCAGGATCTTCAGGACCGAGTCCCGCAGGTCGCCCCCGGCCTCGTACTCCGCGGCCTGCTCCAGGAACGCGTCCACGTTCATCTCGTGCAGGTGGTTGCCGCCCGCGATCTTCATCAGGCCGCGCATCGACGCCTTGAGGTCCTGGCCCACCAGGAGCCCCGCGCGGTCCGCCGAGAGCTCCGACTTGCGGAACCACTCGCGCAGGGCGGTCACGATGGCCATGATCGCCATGTTGCCGAGCGGGATCCAGGCGACCTTGAGCGCGAGACCGGTCAGGAAGAGCAGGATCGTGCGGTACACCGAGTGGCCGGAGAGCGCGTGGCCCACCTCGTGCCCGACGACCGCGCGCATCTCCTCCTCGTCGAGGAGCTCGACGAGGCCCGTCGTCACCACGATGATCGGCTCGTCGAGACCGATGCACATCGCGTTCGGGTTCGGGTCCATGTTCACGTACATCGGCGGGACCTTCTCCAGGTCCAGGATGTAACAGGCGTCCCGCAGCATGGTGTTGAGGTGCGCGAACTGCGCGTCGGAGACCCGTACGGAGTCCGAGAGGAACAGCAGGCGCAGGCTCCGCTCGGGGAGCAGCCCGCTGAGTGCCTTGAAGACGGTGTCGAACCCGCTGAGCTTGCGCAGGGCCACCAGGGCCGAGCGGTCGGCCGGGTGCTCGTACGCCCGCGACGAGATGCCGGGGAAGCGCCTGCGCTGCCTGCTCGGCACGTGCTCGTGGCCACCACCCCGCCGGCCGTGGTCGTTGTCGTCGGTCATGCCCCATCCCCCATGCTCGTCCAGTCATGCCCCCGAGGTGGGACCCAGCCTAGGCGGAGATACCGTGACAGGGCAGCACAGCGAATGGAGTCGCCCGTCATGGCCGTCATGGAGCACAGCGCCGCAGCCCACCACTGGGTCACGGAGGCGGCCGCCCTGGCCGCGAAGGAGCAGGGGGCGGGCAATCTGCTCCGCGTCGTGCTGATCGTCATGGTCGTCGGCTGTGTGCTCGTGGCGTGGTTGTTGCTGCGCGGCTACCGCCAGGGGGCCGACGCGGAGCGTCGTGACGCGGACGCGGGCGCGGAAGCCGGGCGTCCGGCAGGCGACGACGAGGACGACCGCGCGGGCCACAACGGCTGAGTCGGCGTGAGCTCTGCCGGTGCCCCCGCATACGATGGCCCGGAAGTCCTTGTTCCCGCCCACCTCCGGATAGGTCCTGCCGACGATGAGCCTCCACAGCACCGCCTCCCAGCTGGTCACTCTCGCCTCCGAGGGCAAGCACGTCGACGAGCACGCAAGCCTCAGCCCCTACATCACCGGCGGTGGCGCGTTCGTCGTGCTCATGCTGCTCCTGTGGATCACCACGCGCTTCAACCGGGACCGCTGAGCCGTCCACCGAACGGACGCTGAAACAGAGCCCGTCCACCGGGCCGGTAGGGTCTGCACGCATGGGAGAGCAGGACATGCCTACCGGTCCCGGTACCGGCCCGGCCAGCAAGGGCAAGCGTCGCCTGGGCGTCATGGGCGGAACGTTTGACCCGATCCACCACGGACACCTGGTGGCGGCCCAAGAGGTCGCCGCGCAGTTCCACCTCGACGAGGTGGTGTTCGTGCCGACCGGCCAGCCGTGGCAGAAGAGCGACAAGGCGGTGTCCCCGGCCGAGGACCGTTATCTGATGACGGTCATCGCGACGGCCGAGAACCCGCGGTTCTCGGTGAGCCGCATCGACATCGACCGCGGCGGCCCGACCTACACGACGGACACGCTGCGCGATCTGCGCACGCTCAATCCCGACACGGACCTCTTCTTCATCACGGGCGCCGACGCCCTCGGCCAGATCCTCACCTGGCGCTACACCGAAGAGCTCTTCTCCCTGGCGCACTTCATCGGGGTCACCCGGCCGGGCCATACGCTGGCCGACCCGGGTCTGCCGGCGGGCGGAGTCTCGCTCGTGGAGGTCCCGGCCCTCGCCATCTCGTCCACGGACTGCCGTGCGCGGGTCGCCAAGGGTGACCCCGTCTGGTATCTGGTGCCGGACGGCGTGGTGCGTTATATCGACAAGCGCGAGCTGTACCGCGGCGATTGAGCCGAGAGGGGCACCGGTGAACGACCGACAGTACGACCCGTATGCGGGCGGCGACCCGTACGCGGGCGAGTACGCGGCTGATCAGTACCAGATCGTCGGGTACGACGAGTACGGGCAGCCGGTGTATCAGCAGGTCCCGCAGCAGGCGCAACAAGCCCAGCAGCCTCAGCAGCCCCAGCCGTCGGCCTCGTACGACCAGTACGGGTCCCAGGCCCAGGCGCAGCAGCAGTACCAGCAGCCGCCGCAGGGCTACGGCTACGACCCGTACGCGACGGGGCAGCAGGCGCCCGTCCCGCCGTACGACGCCGGTTCGTACAACACCGGCTCGTACGGGACCTACGACCAGCCTCAGCAAGCACCGCAGCAGACGCAGACCGGCTGGATCCCGCAGCAGTCGCGGCAGCCGGAACCGGAGCCGGAGCCGCAGCCGGGGCCGGATTTCGAGGCCGAGCCGCAGCGTGAGCCGCAGCGCCGCGACCCCGCGTACGAGACCCAGCAGTTCTCCTTCATAGAGGAGCCGGACGAAGAGTCCGAGGACGTCATCGACTGGCTGAAGTTCACCGAGAGCCGCACCGAGCGGCGCGAGGAGGCCAAGCGGCGCGGGCGTTCCCGGGTCGTCGCCCTCGTCGTGGTGCTCGCGCTCGTGATCGCGGGCGGCGTCGGCTACCTCTGGTACGCGGGCAAGCTGCCCGGCCTGTCGGACGACGCGGCCGGCGACGGCGCAGCGGCGGCCGGACCGCAGAACCGCGACGTGATCGTCGTCCACCTGCACAACACCAAGGGGGGCGGCACCTCCACCGCGCTCCTGGTGAACAACACCACCACCAAGCGCGGCACCACCGTCCTGCTGCCCAACGCCCTCTCCGTGACGGACGACGAGGGCGCGGGGACGACGCTCGGCAAATCGGTCGACGACGACGGTTCCACCGGCACCCGCGAGTCGATCGACAGCCTGCTCGGCACCCAGGTCGAGGGCACCTGGCGCCTCGACACCCCCTACCTGAACAACCTCGTCGAGCTGGTCGGCAACATCGACATCGACACGAACGCCGAGGTGCCCGACCCCAAGGCCAAGAAGGGTCAGGCGCCCCTCGTGAAGAAGGGCGAGCAGCAGACCCTGAGCGGGCCGATGGCCGTCGCGTACGCCACCTACCGCGCGTCCGGCGAGCCCGAGACCGCGCAGCTCGACCGGTTCGGGCAGGTCATGCAGGGCGTCCTGCGCAAGCTGTCGTCCGACCCGCAGGCCGCGACGACCACCGTCCAGTCGCTGGCCCAGATCCTGGACCCGTCCCTCAAGGAGAAGGACCTCGGCGCCTTCCTCGCCAAGCTCGCCGACCGCGCGAAGGGCGGCGACTACTCCACCCAGACGCTCCCGGTGCGGCAGGACGGGACGCTCTCGGAGAAGGCAGGCGCGAGCGTGGTCAAGAGCGTCCTGGGCGGCGCGGTCAAGAACCCGGACAAGGACGCGGCCGTACGGGTCGGCGTCAAGAACGCGTCCGGCAGCAAGGGCGCGGGACAGGACGCGCGGATCTCGCTGGTCAACGGCGGCTACACCTTCGTGGACAGCGGCGCGGGCTCGACGGCCCAGGCGGCATCGCAGGTCACCTATGCCGACGCGGCCAAGAAGACGCAGGCCACCGAGGTCGCCAAGACCCTCGGCCTGCCGGCCGGCGCGGTCCGCAAGGGCAAGACCGCACCCAACGCGGATGTGTCGGTCGTCCTCGGTCAGGACTACGACGCGGGATGACGGCAGCGGCCCCGGCCGGGGGTTCTTCCGGCCGGGGTGACGCAGCAGACAGGGCCGTCGCGTAATCGGCGGGATGTCCTTCGGCTGTCCGTGAGACCCTTGGGGTGTCTTGACCACCTGAAGGAAAGCGCAACTGTGACCGCCACGGACCGCTCCATCGAGCTCATCAAGGTCGCCGCTCAGTCGGCCGCCGACAAGCTCGCGCACGACATCATCGCGTACGACGTCAGCGACGTGCTGTCGATCACGGACGCCTTCCTGCTCGCCTCCGCGCCCAACGACCGCCAGGTCAAGTCGATCGTCGACGAGATCGAGGAGCGGCTCAGCAAGGAGCTCGGCGTCAAGCCGGTGCGCCGCGAGGGCGACCGCGAAGCCCGCTGGGTCCTCCTGGACTACGTGGACATCGTGGTGCACGTCCAGCACAGCGAGGAGCGTGTCTTCTACGCGCTCGAGCGCCTGTGGAAGGACTGCCCCGAGATCGAGCTCCCCGAGGACGCCGTCGCGACCCGCGGCAAGGCCGCCGAGCACGCCGAGCAGCGCGCCGCGGAGGAGGCAGCCGACCTGGACGGTGAGCTTCGGTGACCAGCCCCGGCTGCCGGATCATCCTGTGGCGGCACGGCCAGACGTCCTGGAACCTGGAGCGCCGCTTCCAGGGCTCCACGGACATCGAGCTGACCGACACCGGAGTCGCGCAGGCCAGGCGCGCCGCCCGGCTGCTCGCCTCGCTGAAGCCGGACGCCATCGTGGCGTCCGACCTGAAGCGGGCGGCGGCCACGGCGAACGAGCTCGCGGCCCTCACCGGCCTGCCCGTCACGCACGAGCAGGGTCTCCAGGAGACGTACGCCGGTGAGTGGCAGGGCCTGACGCACGACGAGATCATCGCGCGCTTCGGCGACCAGTACGCCGCGTGGAAGCGCGGCGAATCGGTGCGCCGGGGCGGCGGTGAGCTGGAGACCGAGGTCGCCGACCGTGCCGCGCCGATCGTGCTGCGCCATGCCGAGAAGCTGCCGGAGAACGGCACGCTCGTCGTGGTCAGCCACGGCGGCACGATCCGCACCACCATCGGCCGTCTCCTCGGCCTGGAGTCCCACCACTGGGAGGGCCTCGGCGGGCTCTCCAACTGCTGCTGGTCCGTGCTCGGCCAGGGCGCGCGGGGCTGGCGCCTCCTCGAGCACAACGCCGGCACGCTGCCGGAGCCGGTGCTCGGCGACGACGATTAGCCCTGCGCCGGAGCCGCTGGTCACAGGGCCCGGGAGGGCCTGTCACCCGGATTTCACATTCCGGCCCGGCGCAGGCTAAAGTTCTTCTTGTTCGCCCGCCGAGCGGGAGGAACACGAAGAACACACGGGGCTATAGCTCAGTTGGTAGAGCGCCTGCATGGCATGCAGGAGGTCAGGAGTTCAATTCTCCTTAGCTCCACAATCGGACTGTTCTTGAGACATCTCAGGTTCGGTTCACGAGATCCCGTCCGATCGAGTCGATCTGGCGGGATCTTGCAGTTTTCGGGGGCGTTGTGAG
>NZ_JBFAJT010000007.1:0-554260 GCF_040655335.1 Streptomyces sp. NPDC050439 | reverse complement strand
GACTCTATCAGACTCTTTCGTGTCCGATTTCCTCGGTGCCTTTCCGGTTCCCGCTCCGGCCTTTCGGCTTTCGCGTTTCCCTTTCCGGCGAGTCCAAACTCTATCAGGACTTTCTCAGCTCCCCGACCACTCATCTGCGAGCACGCAGAAGCTGACCCAGGGATTAGGATCTGACTTGATAGATGCCGCCGAGTCCGGACGCTTGACCGCGTCGCTCGCCTCAGGCAGGAGTCCGACTGTACATGGGCGGTTGGGGCGGGCGCAAATCGTTTGTGCAGTGCCCCTACTCAGTCATCCGGGACCTCTCGCGCGGAACCGGGACTTTTTATGACTTACTCTTCTGAACAGTGCGTCGTCCCGGACAGGTAGTGACGGCGGCTACGTATCTCCACCCCCTGGGAGGCTTGCCATGACCAGCGTGACGTCCCCGCTTGCCGGACGCGCCATTGGGCTCTCTGCAGTACCGGACCCCGTCTTCTCCGGCGCGATGGTCGGGCCCGGCACGGCCATCGATCCCGCGCGTGAGCCCTCCGAGGCTGTCGCCCCCGTCGACGGCATCGTCGTCTCGCTCCACCCCCATGCCTTCGTCGTCGTGGACGACCAGGGTCACGGAGTACTGACGCACCTGGGCATCGACACTGTCCAGTTGAACGGCGAGGGCTTCGAGCTGCTCGTCAACAAGGGTGACACCGTGCAGCGCGGTCAGTCCATCGTGCGCTGGGACCCGGCCGGTGTCGAGGCGGCCGGCAAGTCTCCGATCTGCCCGATCGTGGCGCTCGAGGCCACTGCCGAGTCCCTCTCCGGTCTCATGGAGGATGGCGACGTGAAGCCTGGGGACGTTCTCTTCAGCTGGAAGTGACGTCATCGCCGTCCCTGACGGCGGGCACGACATACACCGCGGCGGCTGGGCCCGTCGCTCTATCGGAGACGGTGAAATGGAGACAACGCTGCGAGGCGTCGGCGTGAGCCACGGTGTGGCGATCGGCGAGGTTCGGCACATGGGGACGGCGGTCCTTGAGCCGCCTGCCAAGCAGATTCCCGCGGAGGAAGCCGAGCGCGAACAGGGGCGCGCTCGCCAGGCTGTGGAAGCTGTGGCGGCCGACCTCAATGCGCGTGGCCATCTGGCGGGCGGCGAGGCACAGCATGTGCTCGAGGCGCAGGCCATGATCGCTCAGGACCCCGAGCTCATGGCGGACGTCGACCGGCGGGTGACCGTCGGCAGCTCGGCGGAGCGCGCGATCTACGACGCGTTCTCGCACTACCGCGAGCTGCTCGCGGGCGCCGGTGAGTACATGGCCGGTCGCGTCGCCGACCTCGATGACGTGCGGAATCGTATCGTCGCCCGTCTGCTGGGCGTTCCGATGCCCGGTGTTCCGGACAGCGACGAGCCCTACATCCTGATCGCGCGCGACCTCGCACCGGCGGACACGGCGTTGCTCGACCCGACGCTGGTGCTCGGTTTCGTCACCGAGGAAGGCGGGCCGACGAGTCACAGCGCGATTCTGGCGCGTGCGCTCGGTGTGCCGGCGATCGTCGCGCTGCCAGGTGCGGGTGAGCTGGCCGAGGGCACGGTTGTCGCCGTGGACGGCAGCACCGGAGAGATCTTCGTCGAGCCGAGTGCGGAGAAGAGGGGTCAGCTCGAGGCTTCGGCCGCCGAGCGCAAGGCCGCTCTTGCCGCGTCGACCGGTCCCGGCGCGACGTCCGACGGGCACAAGGTTCCGTTGCTCGCCAACGTCGGTGGTCCGGCGGATGTGCCGGCGGCGGTGGAGGCCGGGGCCGAGGGTGTCGGTCTCTTCCGTACCGAGTTCCTCTTCCTCGACGACAGCACCAAGGCGCCGTCGGAGGAGAAGCAGGTCGAGGCGTACCGCAAGGTGCTCGAAGCCTTCCCCGAGGGTCGTGTCGTCGTGCGTGTGCTCGACGCCGGGGCCGACAAGCCCCTCGACTTCCTGACGCCCGCCGACGAGCCGAACCCGGCGCTGGGTGTGCGCGGGCTGCGGTCGCTGCTCGATCACCCCGACGTGCTGCGTACGCAGCTGACGGCGCTGGCCAAGGCCGTGGAAGGGCTGCCGGTCTACCTCGAGGTCATGGCGCCGATGGTCGCCGACCGCATCGACGCCAAGGCGTTCGCCGACGCGTGCCGTGAGGCGGGGCTGCAGGCCAAGTTCGGTGCCATGGTGGAGATTCCGTCGGCCGCTCTGCGGGCGCGCTCGATCCTCCAGGAGGTCGAGTTCCTCTCCCTGGGCACCAACGACCTCGCGCAGTACGCCTTTGCCGCCGACCGTCAGGTGGGTGCCGTGTCCCGGCTCCAGGACCCGTGGCAGCCCGCGCTGCTCGACCTGGTCGCGCTGTCCGCCGAGGCGGCCAGGGCCGAGGGCAAGAGCTGTGGCGTGTGTGGCGAGGCGGCCTCCGATCCGCTGCTCGCGTGTGTGCTGACCGGTCTCGGTGTCACCTCCCTGTCGATGGGTGCGGCGTCGATTCCTTACGTGCGGGCGACGCTGGGCAAGTACACGCTGGCCCAGTGCGAGCGTGCGGCGGCTGCCGCGCGTGCCGCGGACAGCGCCGAGGAAGCCCGGAAGGCCGTGCAGGCCGTTCTGTCCGGCGAGTAGCCGGGACCAGGTGTGTGAGGGGCGCTCCATCCGTCACGGGTGGGGCGCCCCTCCGCGTTCAGTGGCGGTGTTTCCCGTCGGGCTCCGTGTTCCCGATGGTCGGTGCGGCGCAGTAGTCGACGCCGGATTCCGGGGCGACGAGGTCTCCGGACACCGCGTCCGTGCAGTAGGCGTCGAAGACTTCGGCCGCCGTGAGGGGCAGCAGGCGTTCGCCGTGCAGGCGCCAGCCCTGGACGCGGTCGCGTCGGCCGTCCGCGATGGTGCGCATCACCAGGCCCGCTGCGCTGTGGGTGGCGATGCCGGCCGCGAGGACCGTGGTGAACTCCAGGGCCTCGGACTCGTCCAGCTGCGTGTTGCCGTGGGAGTCCTCTGTCGTGTGCAGGGCGGCGAGGAGTGTTTCCGAGGCCGCGGGCACGCTGCAGACGAGGTGACGGGAGCCGGGGCCCGGGCTTTCGAGGAGTTGGACGATGAGGTCCGATGCCCGGTTGAAGGCTTCGCGGCCGATGTCCTCGCCGCAGACCGCGCAGGCGCCGAGGCGGGCCAGGAGCGTCGTCGCGTACTCCCAGGTGGCCTTGCGGACCGCTTCGTCGACGAGGTCGGGGAGGAGATCGGCGAGGGGCCGGCCGTCGTACGGCACGGTGGGTCCGGTGGCGGCGAGTTCGGCGGTGAAGCGGGTGCGGCTGGCCGGGGCGTCGGGGTCGAGGCCGGCCTCGGTGCAGTACTCGGCGTACTCCTCGGGGTCGAAGAGGGCGATGGCTGTGTGTCCGCCGTCGGACGCGAGTGATCTGAGGAGGCCTTCGGCCTGCCGGAGGTAGGTCGTGTGGTCGTCGAAGGTGAAGGTGCGGTACCGGCGCATCGCCGCGAAGTCGTCCTCGTCGGCCAACAGGCCGATGGTTCCGGCGACTTCGCGGCGTAGCGCCCGCCGCATCGTGGTGTGCTGGGTGCGCGTCATGATTCCCCCTGGCGTTACGTCGATCAATGCTCACTCAGAGTAACTGTGGGCACTGACAACGGCGTCGGGGCGGGAGTTCAGGAGCGCTTGCGGGCCAGTTCCTCGTAGAAGCGGAGCAGGTCGAGGTTGTCCACCGAGCCGGGGTTGACCGCCTTGGCCAGTGCGGTGCCCTGGAGCAGTCGCTTGACCGGGACCTCGATGCGCTTGCCGGTGAGGGTGTGCGGGATGCCGGGGACCTCGATGACCTCGTCGGGGACGTGGCGCGGGGAGAGCTGTGCGCGGATTGCTTGCTTGATGCGGTCGCGGAGGCCGTCGTCGAGGACGGCGCCGGGGGCCAGGTGGACGAAGAGAGGCATCCAGTAGCCGCCGTCGGGTTGTTCGGCGCCGATGACGAGGGATTCCCGGATCTCCGGGAGGCGCTCGACGACTTCGTAGATGTCGGCCGATCCCATGCGTACGCCCTGGCGGTTGAGCGTGGAGTCGGAGCGGCCGTGGATGACGACCGAGCCGTGTGGGGTCACGGTGATCCAGTCGCCGTGGCGCCAGACGCCGGGATAGGTCGCGAAGTAGCTGTCGTGGTACCGGCTGCCGTCCGGGTCGTTCCAGAAGTGGATCGGCATGGAGGGCATCGGGTTGGTGACCACGAGTTCGCCGACCTCGTCGATGAGGGGCTTGCCCTGGGGGTCCCAGGCCTGCAGGTCGGTGCCGAGGCCGGGGGCCTGGAGCTCGCCGATGTGGACGGGCAGGGTGGGGACGGCTCCGGCGAAGCAGGAGCAGACGTCCGTGCCGCCGCTGACCGAGGCCATCCACAGGCCGCCGGGGGTGTCCTCGAACTCGTCGTGCAGCCAGCGGAATCCGTCGGGCGGGAGCGGGGAGCCGGTGGTGGCGACGCACGTGACGGTGGAGAGGTCGAAGTCGCGGGCGGGGTGCACGCCTGCTTTGCGGCAGGCCATGACGTACGCCGCCGATGTGCCGAAGAGGGTGGCCTTCGTGCGTTCGGCGATGCGCCATTGGGCGCCGGTGTCGGGGTAGCCGGGGCTGCCGTCGTAGAGGACGATCGTGGTGCCGGTGAGGAGGCCGGAGACGAGGAAGTTCCACATCATCCAGCCGGTGGACGTGTACCAGAAGAAGCGGTCTTCGGGGCCCAGGTCGCAGTGCAGGCCGAGTTGCTTGAGGTGTTCGACGAGGATGCCGCCCTGGGACTGGACGATGGCCTTGGGCAGGCCGGTGGTGCCGGAGGAGTAGAGCACCCACAAGGGGTGGTCGAACGGGACCGGTTCGAAGACCGGGACCGTGTCCGAGGCGGTGAGGTCGGCCCATTCCAGGGCGCCTTCGGGGGCCTCGGTGCCGAGCAGCGGGATGTGGACGACGGCGCGCAGGGTGGGCAGTTCGCGGCGCAGTTCGGCGACGGCGTCGCGACGGTCGTGCTCCTTGCCGCCGTAGCGGTAGCCGTCGACGGTGAACAGGACGACCGGTTCGACCTGCTGGAAGCGGTCCAGGACGCTGCGTGCGCCGAAGTCGGGGGCGCAGGAGGTCCATACGGCGCCGACGGCCGCGGTGGCCAGGAGGGCGACGACGGCCTGCGGGATGTTCGGGACGTATCCGCTGACGCGGTCTCCGGGGCGTACGCCGAGTGTGCGCAGCTCTGCCGCCAGGGAGCCGACCTGGCGGCGCAGCTCGCCCCAGGTGGTGGCCGTCGGCTCGTGCGTCTCGTCCACATGGAGGAGGGCCGGGTCGTCCGCGCGCGCAGGGTCCTCTGCGGCGCGCAGTGCGTGTTCGGCGTAGTTGAGCGTAGCTCCGGGGAACCACTCGGCGCCCGGCATCGAGCGGTCGCCGAGTACGCGCGCGTAGGGCGTCGTGAAGCGCACGTCGAACCAGTCGGTGACCGCTTTCCAGAACGTGTCCAGTTCGTCCACGGACCAGCGGTGCAGGGCTGCGTAGCCGCCGTCGGCGGGTGCTCCGTGGCGTTCGGCGGCCCATGCCTGGAATCGGGTGATCTGCGCGGCGGCGATCCGTTCCTGGTCGGGCTGCCAGAGCGGTGAGGGGTTCGCTGAGGACATGGGTCGGCTCCCGGGCTCTACGCGTCGTATGCGTGTGTGGTGCGCGCGTGCTGGTTGTGCGCGCGACACGGCTGACAGGGACGATGCCACGTGATCGATTTCGACACCAGGGCGTGCCTCACACAGTCGGCGAGGCGACTATGTGCCGTCACCCCAGGTGAACGGCAGTTGAACGATCCACACGGGCGGCTTCTTCGGTGGCAGGGTGAGCAACATGAACGGTCGTGACCTGGTGCGTTCGATGAAGGCGGTCAGCTTGGCCGGTACGGCGCAGGGGTTGCGTGCGGTGCGGTCCTCTTGGCGCAGGCAGCGGGCTGACGCCGCCGCGCTCGCCCCCCGGGGTGTCGAGCGCGCGCGGGTGCCAGGTCCGGTGACGGGGGCGGAGCCGGGGCCCGGGGGTGGGGTGGTGCGGTTCGCCCGTTCGGAGCTGCGGGTGCGGGTCACCACGGGCGGGGCGATCTTCTGGGGCTGGGACGGTGCGGAGCCCGACCCTTCGTACGCGCTCGTCAGCGGGAGCCCCGAGGCGGATCCGCGGGCCGTTCTCGAGCCGGACAAGGAGGGCGGCTGGCGGGTGGTGTCGGAGCGGGCGACCGTGATCGTCTCTCGGCTGGGCGCCGTGGAGCTGCGGACGCCCGGTGGTCTGATGCTGCGCCGTGATCTGCCGCCCCGCTGGTGGGAGTCGGACGGGGGTGCCACGCGCTGGCTGCAGCGCTCGCAGGTGGCGGCGGACGCGCGGTTCTTCGGGCTCGGGGGTCGCGCGCGGGGGCCGCGGCTGCGGAACGGGACGTACCGGCTGTGGAACACCGATCCCGGGGGGTCGTTCGGGCCGGGGGACGGTCCCCTGTACATCACCATGCCCGTGCAGTTCGTCGTGGCCGATGCCGGCTGTCATCTGGTGTTCCACGACAACACGTGGGACGGCACCGTGTCGGTGCGTGAGGGTGAGGAGGGTGCGGGGTCGGGGCACGACAGGGCGGGTTCGTGCGAGGTGCGCATGGACGGCGGGCCGCTGCGGTGCTGGGTCATGGTCGGCACCCCCGCGCGCGTGCTGCATGCCTGGGCCTCGCTCACCGGGCCGCCCGCGCTGCCTCCGTCGTGGGCGCTCGGCCATCATCACGCGCGGTGGGGCTTCGGCAGTGAGCGCGAGGTGCGGCGGATCGTCGCCGGATACCGGGATCGGGGGCTGCCGCTGGATGCCGTCCATCTGGACATCGATCACTACGAAGCGCATCAGGTGTTCACCGTAGACAAGGAGACCTATCCCCATTTGCCGCAGTTGGCGGACGACTTGCTCAAGGACGGCGTGCGTCTGGTGTCGATCGTCGATCCGGCGGTGAAGGCCGAACCGGGCAACGAGGTCTACGACAGCGGCAGCGCTACGGACGCTTTCGTGCGGGATGCCGCGGGGCGGACGGTGCACGGGGTCGTCTGGCCGGGACAGGCGGTGTATCCCGACTTCACGGACGCGCGGGTGCGGGCGTGGTGGGGCGGTCTCTACAAGGAGCGGCTCGCCCAGGGGTTCGCGGGCTTCTGGCACGACATGAACGAGCCGGTGTCCTTCGCCGCCTTCGGGGAGCCGACGCTGCCCCGCTCGGCTCGGCACGCACTGGAGGGCCGCGGCGGTGACCACCGTGAGGCGCACAACGTGTACGGCCTCGGGATGGCGCGCGCAGGGTACGAGGGGCTGGTCGAACTGCACCCTCAGGAGCGGCCGTTCCTGTTCTCGCGCTCCGGGTGGGCGGGGATGCAGCGCTACGGAGGGACGTGGTCGGGGGATGTGGCCACGGGGTGGCCCGGCCTTCGGGCGTCGTTGTCGCTGGTGCTCGGTCTGGGGCTGTGCGGTGTGCCGTACTCGGGCCCTGACGTGGGCGGCTTCGACGGCAGTCCGTCACCCGAGCTGTATCTGCGGTGGTTCCAGCTCGGTTCGTATCTGCCGCTGTTCCGTACGCATGCCGCGTTGCGGGCCGGGCGCAGGGAGCCCTGGGAGTTCGGTCCCGAGGTGCTCGAGCACGCGCGCGTGGCGCTCGGCGAACGCCGGCGGCTGCTGCCGTACTTCGTGACGCTCGCGCATTTGGCCCGGCGTACGGGAACGCCGTATGTGCGCCCCCTGTGGTGGGGCAGTCCGGAGGACCGGGGGCTGCGTGACTGCGAGGACGCGTTTCTGCTCGGGGACTGTCTGTTGGTGGCGCCGGTGTTCGAGCCGGGGGCCGTCCGCCGCACGGTCCGGCTGCCGCCGGGCCGTTGGTACGACACGGCGACGTGCCAGGCGTACGAGGGCCCGGCCAGGGTCCTCCTGGAGGCTCCGCTGTCCCGTGTCCCGGTGCTGGCGCGGGCGGGCGCGGTGCTGCCGGTGCGGGGCGCCGACGGTGGGCTCGAGCTGGAGGTGTGGGCTCCGGCGCCGGGGCGTACGGGAGGTGGCCTTGTGGTCAGGGACGCGGGTGACGGGTGGGAGGAGCCGGAGATCGAGCGGTTCGCCGCACGGTGGGTGGGCGAGCAGGTGGTGGTCGAGCGGGACGGCGCGGAGGCGGGCGACGTGGGGCTGCCGGTGACGGTGCGGGGAAGCTCGCCGCGTCAGATGTAGCGCCCTTCGAACCAGGCGCGCACCGCCAGTGTGTGCAGGGGGAAGGCGAGTTCGGCCGGGCGGTGCAGCAGGTGCCAGCCTTCGGTCTCCGCCGTGGGCACGGGGTCCGGCAGCTCGGCCGCCGGGCGCTCGGGCAGGAGGCCGAAGAGCAGCAGGTAGCCGTCGGGTGCGCTGAGCGCGTCCGCGAGGCGGACGTCGCGGCTCTGCGCGCCGATGCCGGTCTCCTCCCGGAGTTCGCGGACGACGGCGTCCCGCCAGTCCTCCCGGTCGTCGACGAACCCTCCGGGCAGGGCCACTGCCCCGCGCGCGGGGGCGATGGTGCGGGTCACGACGACGAGGGCGGTGCCTTTGGTGTCGTACACGGGCTGCAGCGCCACCGCTACGGGCAGCGGGTTGCGGTAGGCCACCGTGCCGCAGGCTGCGCAGGTGCGGGGCCAGGCGGGACGATGCTCCCCGTAGGGGGCTCCGCAGCTCGAACAGTGGGAGCCCGGGGCGGGTATGGCGTGGTGCTGGGATGCGGACACGCCGCGGACTGTATCCGATCTCTGTCCGATGCTCCGGTGCCGGTCTTTCGCTTACTCCGGTGCCGGTCTTTCGCTCCGGGACCGGATCCTGATAGATGCAGGGTTCATGACAGGAATTGCCCCCGCACTGCGGAAAATCGCCGTCACCGCCACCGCGCTCGTCGCCGTGGCCGCCGTCTCCGCGCCCGCCCACGCCAAGCCCGAACCCAAGGCGCCCGATGAGTTCGTGGCCTTGCGGGACGTCGACCCGACGATCATCCAGGAGATGCGCTATCTCACGCCGCACAACTTCGTGGGTGTGCCCATCGACGGCTACAAGAAGCCGATGTGCATCCTCACCGAGCCCGCGGCGAAGGCGCTGCACAAGGCCCAGCGCACGCTGCTGCGCAAGGGCTACTCGCTGAAGGTGTACGACTGTTACCGGCCGCAGCGGGCGGTCGACCAGTTCGTGCGCTGGGCCGAGGACCTCGGCGACACACGCATGAAGGCGGAGTTCTATCCCCATGTCGACAAGTCGCGGTTGTTCGAGGACGGTTACATCGCGGCGAAGTCCGGGCACAGCCGTGGCTCGACGCTCGATCTGACGGTCGTGAAGCTGCCCGCCCTGCCCACGCGGCCGTACGTCCCCGGAGAGCCCCTCACGCCCTGCTACGGGCCCAAGGGCGAACGCTTCCCCGACAACTCCCTGGACATGGGGACGGGGTTCGACTGCTTCGACACCCTGTCCCACACCGACGACCCCCGGATCACCGGCAAGCAGCGCGCCAACCGCGATCTGCTGCGGGGCGCGCTGACCAAGGTCGGCTTCGTCAACCTTCCGGAGGAGTGGTGGCACTTCACGTACAAGCCCGAGCTCTTCCCTGACACCTACTTCGACTTCCCCGTGGCACGTCGTTCGCTGCAGGGGAAGTAGCGGGTGCCGCGCTACTGACGGGGTCCGGTTGCCCGTGGCACACTTCTGACGTTCCGTCAGATCCAGTGTCGTGGAGGAGCCTTGTCGCGTACGCGTACTCCCGTGGTGACCGGATGGTTCGCCGGGGAGGGAGACAACTTCCGCCTTCTGGGCACGCGCTGCTCGGCCTGCGCCTGTGTCTTCTTCCCCCGCGAGGACGGCTTCTGCCGCAATCCCGGATGCTCGGGCGGCGACCTCGAAGAGGTGCCGCTCTCCCGGCGCGGGCGCGTCTGGTCGTACACGGACAGCCGTTATCGCCCGCCCGCGCCCTATGTCTCCGATCCGGAACTTCCGTGGCAGCCCTACGCGTTGATCGCTGTAGAGCTGGAGGCGGAGCGGATGGTGGTGCTCGGCCAGGCGATCCCCGGAGTCACCGTCTCCGACCTGGAGGTCGGCATGGAGGTGGAGATCGTCGCCGGCGTGCTGGACGAGGAGGGCGACGAGGACGGGGAGGGTGACGCCGCCGAGGGCTCGGCGACGACGTGGTACTGGCGGCCGGTGGGGGTGGGCGCATGACCAGCGAGGTGGCGGTGCTCGGTGCGGGCATGCACCCGTGGGGCAAGTGGGGCAGGAGCTTCGTCGAGTACGGCACGGCGGCGGCCCGCGCGGCGCTCGCCGACGCCGGAGTGGACTGGCGTGACGTGGGGTCCGTCGTCGGGGCGGACACGGTCCGCGGCGGCTATCCCGGGTATGTGGCGGGGGCGACGTTCGCGAAGGCGCTCGGCTGGCAGGGCGCGCGGGTCGCCAGCGTGTACGCGGCGTGCGCGTCCGGAGCCCAGGCGATCAACACGGCGCGTACGCAGATCCTCGCGGGCCTCGCCGACGTCGTCCTCGTGGTCGGGGCGGACGCCGCTCCCAAGGGGTTCTTCCGGCCCGCAGGAGGGGACCGGCACGACGACCCGGACTGGCTGCGCTTCCGCCTCCTCGGCGCCACCAACCCCACGTACTTCGGCCTCTACGCACGCCGGAGGATGGCACTGCACGGCGACACCCTGGAGGACTTCGCCCAGGTCAAGGTGAAGAACGCGGCGGCGGGGGCGCTCAATCCGAACGCGCGCTACCGCAAGACCGTCAGCGCCGACGAGGTGGCCGCATCGGCCGTCGTCGCCGACCCCTTGCGGCTGCTCGACATCTGCGCGACCTCCGACGGAGCGGCGGCGCTCGTGCTCTCCAGCATGGATTTCGCCCGGCGGCACGGCGCGAGCAGCCCCGTGCGCATTCGGGCCGTGGCCACGGTGACGCCGACGTACCCGACCACCGTCCTGGACCTGCCGGACATCGCGACGGACTCCGCGGCCGTCGTGGCGCCGGCCGACGGGACCTTCCGTGCCTCCATCGCGCACGCCGCGTACGAAGAGGCGGGCATCGGGCCCGACGAGCTCTCCTTGGCGGAGGTCTACGACCTCTCCACCGCTCTCGAACTGCAGTGGTACGAGGATCTGGGGCTCTGCGGCGAGGGCGAGGGAGCCAAGCTGCTGCGGGAGGGGGCAACCGCTCCGGGCGGGCGCATACCGGTGAACCCCAGTGGCGGACTCGCCTCCTTCGGAGAGGCCGTTCCGGCGCAGGCCATCGCCCAAGTGTGCGAGCTGACATGGCAGTTGAGGGGAACGGCGGGGGCGCGGCAGGTCACGGGGGCGCGTACGGGGATCACCGCGAATCAAGGGCTGTTCGGGCATGGCTCCGCGGTGGTCGCGGTGCGCTGACCGCCGTCACCGGCCCTTCCGCGCTCGCCGCGCGGAAGACCACGGGCGCCTCGCAGGGGAAGGGCGTACGCCGGTTAACCGTTGCCGTCCGCGACCTTGACGCTCCATCACCACCGGTGAACACTTCCGGTGTCAGTCGGCATCGCCGCACTTCGGCTCCGCGCCATTCAGGGCCCCTGTACGCGCGAAGGGTCTGCACGAAGGGCCTGTTCAGCGGGTCATCCCCCTCTGGGCGATTCGACTGCGACGGCACGCTCGCCATGGAAGCCGGGCGGGGCGCGGGACACCCCTGCCTTCGGCTGAAGTCACCGGGCAAAGCCAGGCAGTAGTCGTGGAACGCACCCAGCACGGAGTACCGGGGCCACCGCCCCGGGCGAGGGCCTAGGAGCCGCCATGTACTCGAATGGGGACATCTTCGTCGGTGAGATCATCGGCACCGCGATCCTGATTCTTTTCGGCGCCGGCGTATGTGCCGCCGTCACCTTGAGCCATTCGAAGGCGAAAGCCTCCGGATGGGTCGTCATCGCCTTCGGATGGGGCTTCGGCGTGCTCGCGGGCGCGTACACCGCGGGACCCCTCTCCGGTGGTCATCTCAACCCCGCCGTCACCCTCGGCATCGCGATCGACACCGAGGAGTGGGGCAAGGTCTGGATCTATCTGCTCGGGCAGATGGTCGGCGCGATGCTCGGCGCCGTACTCGCGTATCTCGTGTACTACGCGCAGTTCAACGCCAACGTCTCCGGGAACCTCAAGGACAAGGTGACGAGCGCGCACGAGCCGACGCCGACCCTCGGCATCTTCTCGACCATCCCGGAGATCCGGAACCCGGTCGCCAACCTCGTCACGGAGATCATCGCGACCATCGCCCTGGTGCTGCCCATCCTCGCCTTCGGGCTCACCAAGGGGCTCGGCGAATCCGGCACGCAGACGCTGATCGTGGCCTTCCTGGTCGTCGGCATCGGCCTCTCGCTCGGCGGGCCCACGGGCTACGCCATCAACCCGGCCCGTGACCTGGGCCCGCGCATCGTGCACACGTTCCTGCCGATCCCGAACAAGGGCACGTCCGACTGGAGTTACGCCTGGGTCCCCGTGGCCGGGCCGCTGATCGGCGGAGCGCTCGCAGGTCTCATCTACAACGTAGCCTTCTGACGCTAGGGGTAGCCATGCCGGACAACTCCGAGAAGTTCGTCGCCGCCATCGACCAGGGCACCACCTCCAGCCGCTGCATCATCTTCAACCACGCGGGCGAGATCGTCGCCGTCGACCAGCGGGAACACCGCCAGATCTTCCCCAAGCCGGGGTGGGTCGAGCACGACGCCACCGAGATCTGGTCCAAGGTGCAGGCCGTGGTCGCGGGAGCGATCGCCAAGGCCGGGCTCCGCACCGACCAGATCAGTGCCCTCGGCATCACCAACCAGCGCGAGACGACGGTCCTGTGGGACCGCGCGACCGGCAAGCCCGTGCACAACGCGATCGTCTGGCAGGACACCCGGACGTCGGCTCTCTGCAACGAACTGGGCGGTGCGGACGGCCAGGACCGGTTCCGGGAGCAGACCGGGCTGCCGCTCGCGAGCTACTTCTCCGGGCCGAAGGCGGCCTGGCTGCTCGACAACGTGCCGGGGCTGCGGGCCCGCGCCGAGCGCGGCGAGATAGCCTTCGGCACCATCGATTCCTGGCTGATCTGGAATCTCACCGGCGGCACGGACGGCGGCGTACACGTCACGGACGTCACCAACGCCGGGCGCACCATGCTGATGAACCTGGCGACCCTTCAGTGGGACCAGTCGATCCTGGCCGCGATGAACGTCCCCGAGGCGGTCCTCCCCGAGATCAGGTCGTCGGCGGAGGTCTACGGCATGGCGGTCGGGCAGCTCTCCGGTGTGCCGGTCGCCTCCGCGCTCGGCGACCAGCAGGCGGCCATCTTCGGGCAGGCGTGCTACGACACGGGGACGGCGAAGAACACGTACGGAACCGGGAGCTTCCTGCTGCTCAACACCGGTAACCGGCCCGTCCCCTCGAAGAACGGGCTGCTCACCACGATGGGCTACAAGATCGGCTCCGAGGCGCCCGTCTACTGCCTCGAAGGGGCCATCGCGATCACCGGCGCCCTGGTGCAGTGGTTCCGCGACCAGCTCGGCATCATCCGCAGCGCGGACGAGATCGAGACGCTCGCCGCGAGCGTGGAGGACAACGGCGGCGCGTACATCGTGCCCGCGTTCTCCGGCCTCTTCGCGCCCTACTGGCGCTCCGACGCGCGCGGTGTCGTCACCGGACTCACCCGTTACGTGACCAAGGCGCATCTGGCGCGCGCCGTCCTGGAGGCGACCAGCTGGCAGACCCGCGAGGTCGTCGACGCGATGTACCAGGACTCCGGGGTGCAGCTGCGGACCCTGAAGGTGGACGGCGGCATGACCAAGAACAATCTGCTGATGCAGCACCAGGCGGACGTGCTCGGGGTGCCGGTGATCCGGCCGAAGGTCTCCGAGACGACGTGTCTGGGTGCCGCGTACGCCGCCGGTCTGGCGACCGGTGTGTGGAACGACCTCGACGAGCTGAAGGCGCACTGGCAGCAGGACGTCGAGTGGACGCCGGTGATGGACACGGAGGCCCGCGAGCGCGAGTACAACAACTGGCACAAGGCGGTGGAGCGGAGCTTCGGCTGGCACGAGGACGGCGCGAGCTGAGCCGAGGATGACCGCGGCCCGTACCCCGTTCGGTGGGGGTACGGGCCGCGGCTGTGCACGCACGCACCCGCTCAGGTGGTCGCGGGCTCCCTGGCCGCGGCGGCGACCGCCATCGCGTGCTGGACGACCCCGATGAGGACCTCCTTGACGGACTGCCGCTCGCGCGCGTCGCACATCAGCACGGGAACACCGGGGTCGAGGTCGAGCGCCTGCCGCACGGCATCGGCGGGGTAACGCGACGCGCCCTCGAAGCAGTTGACGCCCACGACGAAGGGTATGGAGCGGCGCTCGAAGTAGTCGACGGCCGCGAAGCAGTCCTCCAGGCGGCGGGTGTCCGCGAGGACCACGGCACCCAGCGCCCCGGTGGCCAGTTCGTCCCAGAGGAACCAGAAGCGGTCCTGGCCCGGGGTGCCGAAGACGTAGAGGACCAGGTCCTCGCGGAGCGTGATGCGCCCGAAGTCCATGGCGACGGTGGTGGTGTGCTTGTCCGAGACGCCGCTGGTGTCGTCGACCGGGCGGCCCGCCTCGCTGAGCAGCTCCTCGGTGCGCAGCGGTTTGATCTCGCTGACGGCGCCGACGAGGGTCGTCTTGCCGACGCCGAAGCCGCCCGCCACCAGGATCTTCAGCGTCACCGGCTCGACGGGGGCCTTGCCGCGCTCAGCACGCTTGAAGATCATCGCTCGCTTCTCCTGGATCAGTATCAGTTGCTTCGGGGGGTGCGCTTGCCGCACCGCTGTCGCGCGGGGCCGGACCGTATCCGCCGCCGCCTGGGGTTTCGATCACGAGTACGTCGCCGGGGCCGGCGTCCGCGAAGTCGCTGCCGTCCAGCTCCTGGACGCCGCCGTCGGCACGCTCCACGCGGCCCGCGCCGAGCGCTCCGGGGCTGCCGCCCGCCATGCCGTACGGGGCCACCCTGCGGTGCTGCGAGAGCGTGGATACCGTCATGGGCTCGCGGAAGCGGATGCGGCGCACGGCCCCGTCCCCGCCGCGCCACGTCCCGGTGCCGCCACTCCCCCGGCGCACGGCGAACTCCTCCAGGAGCACGGGCAGGCGCCATTCGAGGACTTCGGGGTCGGTGAGCCGGGAGTTGGTCATGTGGGTCTGGACGACGGAGGCGCCGTCGAAGCCGTCGCCCGCACCGGAACCGGAGGCCACGGTCTCGTAGTACTGGTGGCGGTCGTTGCCGAAGGTGACGTTGTTCATCGTCCCGGAGCCCTCGGCCTGGACGCCCAGGGCTCCGTAGAGGGCGCCGGTGATCGCCTGCGACGTCTCGACGTTCCCGGCGACCACGGCCGCCGGCGGCTCGGGCGCCAGCAGCGAGCCCGGCGGCACGACGATGCGCAGGGGGCGCAGGCAGCCGTCATTGAGCGGGATGTCCTCGGCAACCAGGGTGCGGAAGACGTACAGGACCGCGGCGTTGACCACCGCGAAGGGCGCGTTGAAGTTCGTCGCGAGCTGGCCCGACGTACCGGTGAAGTCGATGGTCGCCGAGCGGGCTTCGCGGTCCACGGAGACACGGACGCGGATGACTGCCCCCGAGTCCGTCGGATAGGCGAACTCGCCCTCTTCTAGTGCGTCGATGACTCGGCGTACCGCTTCTTCGGCGTTGTCCTGTACGTGCCGCATGTAGGCCTGCACGACGTCGAGCCCGAAGTTCTCGATCATGCGGCCTACTTCGTCGACGCCCTTCTGGTTGGCGGCGATCTGGGCGCGCAGGTCGGCGAGGTTGGTGACCGGGTTGCGGGAGGGGTAGGGGGCGTCGGTGAGCAGGCTCAGGGTCTCGGCCTCTCGGAGGCGGCCGCCCTCCACGAGGAGCCAGTTGTCGAAGAGGATGCCCTCCTCCTCGATGGTGCGGCTGTTGGCCGGCATGGAACCGGGGGCGATGCCGCCGATCTCCGCGTGATGCCCGCGCGACGCCACGTAGAAGAGGACCCGCTCCCCCGGGGTCTCCCGCTCCCCCGAGGTCTCCCGCTCCCCCGGCGCGTCGAAGACGGGCGTGATGACGGTGACGTCCGGGAGGTGGGTTCCGCCGTGATAGGGGTCGTTGACCGCGTAGGTGTCCCCGGGGCGCATGCTGCTGCCTCGGCGCTGGATCACCTCCTTTACGCTGGTGCCCATCGAGCCCAGGTGCACCGGGATGTGGGGCGCGTTGGCGACCAGGTTGCCGTCCGGGTCGAAGAGCGCGCACGAGAAGTCGAGCCGCTCCTTGATGTTGACCGACTGTGCCGTGGACTCCAGACGGGCGCCCATCTGCTCGGCGATCGACATGAAGAGGTTGTTGAAGACTTCGAGGAGTACGGGGTCGGCCTCGGTGCTCGCTGCGGAACCCTCGGGCACCGCCACACGTTCCATGACCAGGTGTCCCTCGCGTGACATGGCCGCCTGCCAGCCGTCGTCCACGACCGTCGTGGAGCTGGCCTCGGTGATGATCGCGGGTCCGTCGACGGTCTCGCCGTACGGCAGTTCCTCGCGGCGGTGCAAGGGCACCTCGCGCCAGGTGCCGCCCGTGTGCAGGCTGACGGTCCGCGCGGTGCCTCGGCGTGTGTCGCCGGCGAGCACGGAGAGGTCGGGCTGTTCGGTCAGGCCGGTGGCCTCCACGGAGAGCGCCTCGACGACGACAGGGCGGTCCAGGGTGAAGGAGTAGGTGGTGCGGTGGCGTTCCTCGAAGACACGGATCATGCTGTCCGGCTCGGTGAGCTCCACGGTGAGGGTGGTGTCGGTGCCGTCGTAACGCAGTTGGGCGCGGCGGGTGACGCGGATGCGGTCCTCCGGCACGTCCTCGGCGAGGAGTTCGGCGCGGGCCGCTTCCTCCAGGTCGTCGGCGGTCTTCAGGACACGCGGCATCGCCGATGGTTCGAGGCGGGCCTCCACGGACTGCTCGCGCATCGCGGTGGTGTCGGCGAGTCCGATGCCCAGCGCGGAGAGCACTCCGGCCATGGGGGGCACGAGGACGGTGCGGATGCCCAGCGAGTCGGCGACCATGCAGGCGTGCTGGCCGCCCGCGCCACCGAACGTCGTCAGGGCGTAGCGGGTGATGTCGTGGCCCTTCTGGACCGAGATGCGCTTGACGGCGGCCGCGATGTCGGCGACGGCGATCTGCAGATATCCCTCGGCGACCTGCTCCGGGGTGCGGTCGTCGCCGGTGTGCTCGCTGATGTCGCGGGCCAGCGCGGTGAAGCGGTCCCGCACGAGCACCTCGTCGAGCGGCTGGTCGCCGTCCGGCCCGAACACCCGCGGGAAGTGGGCGGGTTGGACGCGTCCGAGGGCGACGTTGGCGTCGGTGACGGTGAGCGGACCGCCGTTCCGGTAGCTCGCCGGGCCCGGGGCCGCGCCCGCCGAGTCGGGGCCCACGCGGTAGCGGCTGCCGTCGAAGTGGAGCACGGAGCCGCCGCCCGCCGCGACGGTGTGGATGTCCAGCATCGGCGCGCGCAGTCGTACGCCCGCGATCTGTGTGGTGAAGACCCGCTCGTACTCGCCCGCGTAGTGCGACACGTCCGTGGATGTGCCGCCCATGTCGAAGCCGATGACGCGGTCGAAGCCCGCGCGCTGCGACATGCGGGCCATGCCCACGATGCCGCCCGCCGGCCCGGACAGGATCGCGTCCTTGCCGCGGAACTGGCCCGCTTCGGTGAGGCCGCCGTTCGACTGCATGAACATCAGCCGTACGCCGTCGAGTTCGTCGGCCACATGCTGGATGTAGCGGTCAAGGACGGGCGACAGATAGGCGTCGACGACCGCCGTGTCGCCGCGCGGCACCAGCTTCATCAGCGGGCTGACCTCGCTGGAGAGTGAGACCTGCTCGAAGCCCGTACGGACGGCCAGTTCCGAGATGGCCCGCTCGTGGGCGGGGTACAGGTGGCTGTGCATGCAGACCACGGCGACGGCCCGGATGCCGTCCTCGTGGGCCTGGCGCAGCGGTCCGGCGAGCTGTTCGAGGTCGGGGGCCCGCAGGACCTCCCCTTCGGCGGTGACCCGCTCGTCGGCCTCGATGACCCGGTCGTACGGCAGCTCCGGGAGGACGATCTCGCGGGCGAAGATGTGGGGGCGGTTCTGGTAGGCGATGCGCAGGGCGTCGCCGAAGCCGCGGGTGATCACCAGGGCGGTGGGCTCGCCCTTGCGCTCCAGGAGGGCGTTGGTGGCGACGGTGGTGCCCATACGGACGGCGTCGATGCGGACGTCCGCCGTGCCGTCGGGGACGTCGGACGCATCGGTGGCGTCGGTGGCGTCGGAAGCGGAATCCAGTAATTCACGGATGCCGGCGACGGCCGCGTCGGCGTAACGGGACGGGTTGTCCGACAGGAGCTTGTGCGTGAGCAGCCGCCCGTCGGGGCGCCGCGCGACGATGTCCGTGAAGGTGCCGCCCCTGTCGACCCAGAACTGCCAGCCAGTCACGTCCCACTCCCGCTTCCGCGCTGTTCAGAGCGCCCGGAGGCCGTTGATCACGTCGCGCAGAATACTCTCGTCCGGCAGTTCCGCCGGGGGTACGGGACGTGTCACGTGCACCAGTTCGTCATCGACGAGATCGCCGATGAGGACGCGGATCACGCCGATGGGAAGGTCCAGTTCGGCCGCCAGTTCGGCGACCGACTGGGGGCTGTCACGGCAGAGCCCGACGATGTCCACGTGCTCCGGAGACAGCCTCCTGTCCGCCTCCGGGTCACCGGCACGGGCCTCCGCGATGACGACCGCGATCAGATCGAGGCGATGCTGGGCCGGACTCGTGGTCCGGCCGCGCGTCATGGCGTACGGCCGCACCACGGGCCCGGCGTCGTCGTCGAACCAGCGAGGCGTCCCCTGTGTCCCTGTGCCGTCTTCGCTCATACCCTCCCGCTACCCTCCCGTGGGCAGGTCGGTGCGCGGCGCCGTACCCAGATGCACACCCACCCTCTTGACCAGCAGCGTCATCTCGTACGCCACCAGACCTACGTCGGAGTCCGCGTCCGCGAGGACGGCGAGGCAGCTGCCGTCACCCGCGGCCGTGACGAAGAGGAACGCGTCGTCGAGCTCGACCACGGTCTGGCGTACCCGGCCCGCCTCGAAGTGGCGCCCGACGCCCTTGGCGAGGCTGTGGAAGCCGGAGGCGACAGCGGCGAGGTGCTCGCTGTCCTCCCGGGTCAGATCCTGCGATACGCCGGTGGGCAGGCCGTCGCCGGAGAGCACGAGCGCCTTGCGGATGCTGGCGACCCGCTGCACCAGGTCGTCGAGGAGCCAGTTCAGCTCCCTCGCCGCCCCGGGATTGGCGATGCGTGCGTCGGCCTTCGGTGCGGTCATCGACCGTCCCCCTCAGATGTCGTTCCTGGTGCTGTGCCGTCCAAGGCGTCTTCGCCCGCGGCGTTCTCTTCACGGCCACGCTGCCAGCCGCGCTGGAGCGAAGCCATTCGGCTGCGTACCTCGTCGGCGTCGCGCTCCTCCGGCCTGGTCGTGGCCGGGGCCGGGTCGCGCTCCGTGCGATGGTCCGGACCGTCCTTCAATTGTGGGGCGAGATTGGCCTGGCGCACGCGCCGGGGCAGTCCGCCGGGCGCGGTGGTGGGTGCGGGTGTGGGTGCCTGAGGCTCCGTACGCGGGGACTCCGTGCGGCGGCTGCGCCTCGGGAGGTCCGGCGGGGCGTCGGCCGCGGTGACGTCGCGGTGCGGCGGGGAAAGGTCGGGCCAGGCGGACTGCGGCTCGGGGCGGCGCGGCAGGTCGATGGGCTCGGCCGCGGGGCGGATGCCGCGGTCCCGGTCCACCGCACCGCCCTGGGGGCGTCCCACGGGGGCCTGAGTGCGTTCGGGGCGCTCGGGGCGCTCCGGTGCCGCTTCGTCGCCCTCCGTGGCGCCACGGGGCCTGTTGTGCGTCACGGGGCGGCCGTGGGAGGAGACCAGCTTCGGGGTCCTGCGGCGGGGCAGCTGTACGGGGTCTCCGGGGGCTGCGTCCGTGTCGTCGTCGGGGGCACCGAAGCCGTTGCCGTTGCCGCGTGCGGGCAGGTCGCCGGGGCGGGTGGTCTCGCGTTCGCCCGTCTCGCGCTCGTCGCGCGCCTGTTGGTGCTGCTCGTCGCCCTGGACCCCGGCCGCGCGGCGGCGCGGGCGGAAGAGACCGCCGCGCTCGCTGTCGGCGTCGCCGAGGTCGCCCAGGTCGCCGAGCGTGCCCGGGAAGGAGTCGAGGCCCGCCATGCCGACCGGCGCCTCCAGCTCGACGGGACCGTCGAGGACGGACGCGGGCAGCCCCGGCAGTTGTACGGGCACCTGGCCGAGCGCCGCCTGCTTGTCGCCCGCGGCGTCGCGGCCCAGGGCGTCCTTGGGCTGCGGCCGGTCGAGTCGGAAACCGACGCCGTTCGTGTCCGGCACGTCGTCGGTGAGCAGCGTCTCCGGGATGAACACGACGGCGGTGGTCCCGCCGTACGGGGAGGGCTGCAAGGAGACGCGTACGCGCTGGCGCTGGGCGAGGCGGCTGACCACGAAGAGGCCGAGCCGGTCGGTGTCGGAGAGCTCGAACTCCGGTGTCTCCGCGAGGCGGAGGTTGGCGTCAAGGAGGGCGTCGGCCGCCATGCCGAGACCCCGGTCGTGGATCTCCAGGGTGAAGCCGTTCGCGACGTGCTCGCCGAGAACCTGCACCGCGGTGTGCGGGGGCGAGAACACCGTGGCGTTCTCCAGGAGTTCGGCCATCAGGTGCGTGAGGTCGGCGACCGCGGGACCGGTGACGGCGATCCGCGGCAGACGGCGCACCTCGATGCGTTCGTAGTCCTCGACCTCGGCGACGGCCGCGCGCACGACGTCCATGAGCTGGACGGGCTTGCGCCACTGCCGGGACGGGGCGGCGCCGGAAAGGATCACGAGGCCCTCGGCGTGCCGGCGCATGCGTGTGGTGAGGTGGTCGAGGCGGAAGAGGTCGGCGAGTTCGTCGGTGTCCTCGGTCCTGCGCTCCATGGTGTCGAGCAGGGTGAGCTGCTTGTGCAGGAGCACCTGGCTGCGTCGGGCGAGGTTGACGAACACCTCGGAGACGCCGCGGCGCAGGTCGGCCTGTTTGACGGTGGCCTCGACCGCCGCGCGCTGCAGGGTGTTGAGGGCCTGGCCGACCTGGCCGACCTCGTCCTTCTCGTACGTCAGGCGCGGTGCCTCGGTCTCCACGTCGACCTGTTCGCCCGCGGCCAGGCGGCGCAGCACGCCGGGCAGCCGGACGCCGGAGGCCTCGTGGGCCTCCAGGCGCAGTCGGCGCAGGTCGCGGATGAGGCTGCTGCCGATGCGCACGGACATGAAGACCGAGAACAAGAGGGCGAGCAGACCGAACACGCCTGCGACGACGACACGCACGATCACGCCGACCGCCACCGGCTCGACACGCTCCTGGTAGCGGTCGCCGGCCGCCTTGTCGCGCTCTCCGAGATCCTTCAGCACCTTGCCCGAAGCGGCGTCCCAGCGCGCCGAGGTGACGGCGCGAGGGGTGCCCGGCGAGGATTCGATGACGGCCTTCTCGGCCGACCTGAGCTGGGTCGTCTCGGCGCCGTTCCAGTACCGCTCGTAGCCGGCGCGCTCGTCCTCCGGGAGCTGGGCGAGGTTGACCTCGTACAGCAGCGTGCGCTGGGCCCTGAGGTCGGAGATCTCGCGGATCTCGGCCTTGGTGAGCCTGCGCGCGACCAGTGCGGAGCCGAGCAGCGAGTCCTCGCGGGACAGCAGTTCACGCGCGCGTGCCACCCCGACCAGGGCCCGGCCCTGCTGGTCCATCTTCACGTCGTCGAGGCCGTGCAGGGTCATCAGGAAGCCGTAGCAGGGGTCGATCAGCTTCGTGTACATCTTCAGCGCGCCGGCGCGGGTGATCGTGCCTTCCTCGACCGTGCGGCGCAGCGACTCGATGCCCTCGAAGGAGTCGAGGAGCGAGGCGAGCCGGTCAGCGGACTGTCCGGTGACCTCGTCCCGCACGTCCGGGTGTTCGGCGTTGTCCACGACCTTGTCGATCATCTCGTCGGTGGCCGTCTGGCTGCGGCGCAGCGCGGCGAGCGCGTCCGAGGCGCGGGGATCGGCGAGATAGACAAGGGTCTGGCGGCGTTCCTGCTGGACGACCCGGGCGGTGTCCTCGATCGGGTAGCCGATCCTGTCGACGACATTGGAGACGTCGATGAGGTCCTTGGCCGACTGGCCGGTGAGGTACGTGGCGAATCCCCACATCGCGGTCAGGGAAATGAGCGGCACCAGCAGCAATGCCACGATCTTCCGGCGGATGGACTTCCCGCGAAAGCGCATGGCCTCCCCCAGATCGACCCCCTGCGGCCGCGCTATGGCCAGGGGCACACATGTGCGTCAACAAACGGCGTGAGCCTACTACTGACGCAGGAGTAACTCGAAGGCATGTCCGGACGGATTTCAGCCGTGACGCAAAAAGGACGTCCCCAGTTGTCCCTCCAATTCGGGAGATTGCATCCCCCGTGTGGCACATGCCACTCGGCACAGTCACCCTTGCCGATCAACCCAGTTGGCCGGAACTCTTCGCTTTTTTGAACCGGGCGGGAATCTTCCGGACTTCTTGTTCGTCCTTGAGTTAGGGAAACGGGGACAGCGGCGCCAGGGGAGCGCATGCCGCCATCAGGCGGCGTAAAGCTGCGTATACCGGGCAGCCAGTGGAGAGTCGGGTCCGCCGACATCTCAGCGAACGGCCCGAGAGCATCGGGGGAGTGACGAGATTGATGGCCACGGCAGAGCGCCAGAAAACGACCGGGGACGAGCACGAGGCAGCCGCGCGCGGGGATCAGCGCGAGGCGCCCGGGCAGCAGCCCGGCGAGGACCGCAGGGAGTTGTGGGTCGAGGAACCGGCGCGCAGACGGCGCCTGCCCGATCCGGTGCGTACGGCCGCGGTGCGGGCCGTGATCATAGTGGCGCTGACCCTCATGCAGGCGATGACGGCGTTCCTGTGCACGATGGCCGGATCTTGGCTGTCCTTCCCGATGGTGCTCAGCAGCGTGGCGAGCACCGTCGTCGCCACCTGGGGTGTCCTGGACGTGTGGGTGACACGCCAGGTGTGGAACCAGCGCAACGGCGTGGTGTCGGTGCCGAGCAGCACGGCACGTCAACTGCGGCGCGAGCGGCGCCGGGCCCGCCGACAGGCCCGGACGGCGGCGCGCAGCGAGGCACGCATACGCAGGCGCGGCGGTGCGGGGCAGTTGTCGCACCCTTAGGTCGCGGCGCCCAGGCCGTCCAGGTCGTCTAGGTCGTCTAGGCCGCGACGGGAAGCTCCGCGAGCAGACCGCGGCGCATGCGCATGAACGGGCGCGGCCGGTCCACCGCGAGGACCGCGGTGGTGTGCCCCTCCCGCTCGTACGCGGCGAGGAAGCTGCCCTCCTCCGGTGCCCCTTCGAGGAGGCGGACGGTGTCGTCGGCGCGCCGCCGCCCGGCGAACTGGATGCGGGAGCCGTACTGATCGGACCAGAAGTACGGCAGCGGACGCACGGTCTCGGCCGTGTGCCCGGCCAGCAAATTGCGTACGGCGACTCGGGGTTGCTCCGTGGCACTGGTCCAGTGCTCGGCCCGCGTGCCGCCCACGCGGGCGACATCGCCCACCGCGACGACCTGCGGCAGACCGGTCACGCAGCCGTCGTCGCAGAGCACCCCGTCGCCCACGGCGACGGTCGAGCCGGCGAGCCAGCCGGTGTTGGGGACGGCTCCGATGCCCACGACGACCACATCGGCGGGCAGCAGTCGTCCGTCGGCCAGCTCCACCGCGCGTACAGCCCTCTCGCCGTGCAGGGAGGCGACACCGGTGCCCGTCACGAGCTCCGCTCCCCCGCGCGCGTGCAGTCCCGCGCAGAACGTCGCCATGTCCGTGCCCAGTTGTGGGAGAAGGGGCAGCGGGGCCGCCTCGACGACCGTCACCTCGTGCCCGAGCGCCACACACGAGGACGCGGTCTCCGCGCCGATGAAGCCGCCGCCGATCACGACGACCCGCCGCGGCCCCGCGGTCAGCCGCGTACGCAACGCGCGGGCGTCGTCCAGGGTGCGCAGCATGTGCACCCCCGACGGGGAGGGCCCCGGCAGACGTCGCGCGGAGGCGCCGGTCGCGATGACCACCCCGTCGCTCGCGATGGTCCTGCCGTCCTCCAGGAGTACGGTGCGGCCGCGGGGGTCGAGGCCCCGGGCGCGCACCCCGAGCAGCCACTCGGCGGCGAGTTCCTCGGCCTCCTCGGCATCGGACAGGGCGAGTTGGGCCTCGTCGGCCCGGCCGACGAGGAAGTCCTTGGAGAGCGGCGGCCTGTCGTACGGTTGATGCGGCTCGTCGCCGATGATCACGAGCCGTCCGTCGTACCCCTGGGCGCGCAGCTCGCGCGCCGCGTAGAGCCCGGCGAGCGAGGCGCCCACCACGGTGATGGTTCTCATGCGGCGGAACCCTCCTCGGCCACGAGGTGGACATGGATCGTGCCGTCGTCGACGCTCACCCGGTGGGTTCGCACGGCACGGCGGGCGGGCAGACAGGTCGGCCGGCCGGTGCGGAGATCGAACGAGGCGGCATGGAGCGGGCATTCGACCAGACAGCCCTCCAGCCAACCCTCGGAAAGAGAGGCGTCCTGGTGGCTGCAGGTGTCGTCGATGGCGTAGATCTCACCGTCGGCGTTGAACACCGCGACGGGAGGTGTGGTGTCGACACGGACGGATTCGCCCGCGGGGAGGTCTTCTAGGCGGCAGACGGGAATCATGGGCCCCCCTCTTGATCTCTCTCGGCCGGTCCTGACGCCTTCTCGGCCCAGGACCCTTCGGTAACATGATGTTTCGCATGGCGCACGAGGGAGCGCTATGCGCAACAGACTCCGGCCGGGAAGCCCACCGCGTCAAGGGCTTCCCGCAGATGCGGCTTCAACGGGCCGCGAGGTGGTGAGAGTTGAGATATGACCGGCACGCGGAAACAGCCTGATCAGAACGAGGAGTCGCACGAGGAGCGCCCCGAGAACCGGCCCGGAACCCGCGAGAAGCAGCCGAAGGCCGCGCCGGCATCCGTCCAGTCCGTGGACCGCGCGGTCAGCGTCCTGGAGATACTCGCCCGGCTCGGCGAGGCCGGGGTCACGGAGATCGCCGACGAGTTGGGGGTGCACAAGTCGACGGCCTTCCGGCTGCTCGGCGTCCTGGAGAACCGTGGCCTCGTGGGCCAGGCCAAGGACCGCGGGAAGTACTTCCTGGGGGCCGGCGTACTCCGCCTCGCGGGGGCGGCGGCAGTGCGCCTGGACATCTCCCAGGAGGGCGGGCCGGTCTGCCGCGACCTCGCCGACGAGCTGGGCGAGACGGTCAACATCGCGATCCTGGACGACGACGCCGCGGTCAACATCATGCAGGCCCGCGGCCCCGCGTCCGTGACCGCGCAGAACTGGCTGGGCAGGCGCACGCCGCTGCACGCCACCTCCAGCGGCAAGATCCTCCTCGCCCATCTGCCGACGACGCTGCGCGAGGGGCTGATCGCACGGACACTGCCGCGCCTGACCGAGCACACGGTGACCGGAACGGTGGCGCTGCGCGGCGATCTTGAGGCCGTCGTCGACCAGGGGTTCGCCATCGCCGTGGAGGAGCTCGAGGTGGGCCTCGCGGCCGTCGCCGCGCCGGTGCGCGCGCACGACGGCAAGGTGATCGGGGCGCTCAGCGCCTCCGGGCCCGTGTACCGCCTGACCGAGGACCGGCTGACCGAGCTCGCCAAGCGCACGGTCGCCGCGGCCGTGGAGCTGTCGCGGCGAATGGGCTACGGCTTCTGAGCGACGGCCACCACAAGCCCGGGACGCGGGCGGAGCACGAGAGCCCAGAACGAGGGCGGAACCGGTTCATCTGGTTCCGCCCTCGCCTTGTGCGGGCGGCGTTTCGCTGTGCGCTGCTGATTTGCCAAGGGTTAACTCCCACCCCTTGACGGCCTCTTGATGGCGTTCCCACTATGTCTCTCATAGCGCAACCCGTCGTGCAGTGCGCAACAGCAGAGGAGTCTGGTCGTGCCACACGAGGTCCGTGCCGTCGTCGCCATGAAGAAGGGCGCACCCGTCGAGGTGCAGACGATCGTCGTGCCAGATCCCGGACCGGGAGAGGTACTTGTCTCCGTGCAGGCCTGCGGGGTCTGCCACACGGATCTGCACTACCGGGAAGGCGCGATCAACGACGACTTCCCGTTCCTGCTCGGCCATGAGGCGGCAGGCACCGTCGAGGCGATCGGTGCCGATGTCGCCGACCTGGCAATCGGCGACTATGTGGTGCTCGCCTGGCGGGCGCCCTGCGGAGCCTGCCGCTCCTGCCTGCGCGGCCGCCCCTGGTACTGCTTCGACTCACGCAACGCCGCCCAGCCCATGACCCTCCTGGACGGCACTCCCCTGAGCCCCGCCCTGGGCATCGGCGCCTTCGCCGAGAAGACCCTGGTCGCCGCCGGGCAGGCGGTGAAGGTCGACCCGGCGGCCCGCCCCGAGGCCGCCGGGCTCATCGGCTGCGGGGTGATGGCGGGTTACGGGGCCGCCGTGAACACCGGCCAGGTGGGCCGCGGCGACACCGTGGCCGTCATAGGCTGCGGCGGCGTCGGCAACGCCGCCATCGCCGGTGCCGCGCTGGCGGGGGCGCGCCGCGTCATCGCCGTCGACATCGACGAGGCCAAGCTCGACGGGGCGACCCGGTTCGGCGCCACGCACACCGTCAACTCCCGGGGCACGGACCCGGTCGACGCCGTGCGCGAACTCACCGGCGGCTTCGGGGTCGACGTCGCGATCGACGCGGTCGGCACACCGTCGACGTACAAGCAGGCCTTCTACATGCGCGATCACGCGGGGGTCCTCGTGCAGGTCGGGGTGCCCGACCCGGAGATGCGGATCGATCTTCCGCTGGTCGACCTGTTCTCACGGGGTGGCGCCCTCAAGTCCTCGTGGTACGGCGACTGCCTGCCGACCCGGGACTTCCCGATCCTCGTCGACCAGTACCTCAGCCGCCGCCTCGACCTCGGCGGCTTCGTCTCGGAGACCATCACGCTCGACCAGGTCGAGGAGGCGTTCGGCAGGATGCAGCGCGGCGAGGTGCTGCGTTCGGTGGTGGTCCTGTGAGCGGCCGTTCCACGGCGCAGCGCGTCGTCGTCATCGGCGGGGGCATCGTCGGGTGCTCGCTCGCCGACGAGCTGACCGCCCGCGGCTGGACCGACGTCACGGTCCTCGAACAGGGTCCGCTGCCCGCCCCCGGCGGCTCGACCTCCCATGCCCCTGGTCTCGTCTTCCAGACAGGCCCGTCCAAGACCCTGACCGCCTTCGCGACGTACACGGTCGAGAAGTTCGGGGCCCTGGAGGTGGACGGTCTGCCCTGCTTCAACCCGGTCGGCGGCCTGGAACTCGCCACCACGCCCGAGCGCTGGGCCGACCTGCACCGCAAGGCCGGATACGCCGCTTCCTGGGGTGTCCGCGCGCAGCTGGTCGGTCCGGCCCGGTGCAAGGAGATGTGGCCGCTCATCGACGAGAGCAAGGTCCTCGGCGGGCTGCACACCCCTGACGACGGGCTCGCCCGTGCCGTGCTCGCCTGCCGTGCGCAGATCGAGCGGGCACGCGCGCGTGGCGCGCGTTTCCTCGACCGGCACACCGTTACCGGCGTGGAGCATGAGGAAGGACGCGTCACCGCCGTAGTGACCGACCAGGGGACCTTCCCGGCCGATCACGTCGTGTCGGCTGCGGGTTTCTGGGGCCCGGTCATCGGGCGCATGGCCGGCGTCGACATACCCCTCCTGCCACTCGCCCATCAGTACGCGAAGACCGCACCGCTCCCCGAGCTCGCGGGCGTCAACAACCCGCGCACGGAGGCGTCGAAGCCGATCCTCCGCTTCCAGGACCGCGATCTGTACTTCCGTGAGCACACCGACCGCATCGGCATCGGTTCCTACGCCCATCGGCCACTCCCGGTGGACGCCTTCACCGTCCCTGCGTACGACGACGCGGCGGACATGCCGTCCTCGTGCCCCTTCACCGAGGAGGATTTCGCGCCGAGTTGGGAGGACTGCGGATGGCTGCTGCCCTCCCTGCGCGGCACCGACGTCGCGGAGGGCTTCAACGGCGTCTTCTCCTTCACCCCGGACGGGATGCCGGTCCTCGGTGAGTCGCGTGCGCTGCGCGGATTCTGGCTGGCCGAGGCGGTGTGGGTGACGCACTCCGCGGGCGTGGCCAAGGCGCTCGCCGAGTGGATGACCGACGGGCGGCCCTCCGTCGACGTGCACGACTGCGACCTCACGCGCTTCGAGGACGCCCAGCGCTCCCCCGCGTACGTCACCGACCGCGGCGCCCAGCAGTTCGTCGAGGTCTATGACGTCCTCCACCCGCTGCAGCCCATGGACCGGCCGAGGCCGCTGCGGGTGAGCCCCTTCTACGCCCGGCAGCAGGAGCTCGGCGCCGTCTTCCTGGAGGGCGGCGGCTGGGAGCGCCCGCACTGGTACGAGGCGAACGCCCCTCTTCTCGCGGACGTCCAGGTCCCCGAGCGTGATGCCTGGTCGGCCCGCCACTGGTCACCGATCGCGGCCGCCGAGGCGAAGGCGACCCGCGAGAAGGTCGCCCTGTACGACATGACTCCCCTGCGCCGCCTGGAGGTCTCAGGGCGCGGTGCGCTCGCCTTTCTGCAGCGCATGACCTCGAACAACCTGGCCAAGAAGCCCGGCGCGGTGACGTACACCCTCCTCCTGGACGAGGCGGGCGGCATACGCTCCGACCTCACGGTGGCCCGGCTCGCCCCGGACCGCTTCCAGATCGGCGCCAACAGTCCGGCCGATCTCGACTGGCTCCTGCGCCACGCCCCCGACGACGTCCACCTGCGGGACATCACGTCGGGCACCTGCTGTATCGGGGTCTGGGGCCCGCTCGCCCGCGACCTCGTCCAGCCGCTCACCCGCGACGACTTCTCGCACGAGGCGTTCGGCTACTTCCGCGCCAAGGAGACGTACATCGGGCATGTCCCGGTCACGGCGATGCGCCTGTCGTACGTCGGTGAGCTGGGCTGGGAGCTCTACACCAGCGCCGACACCGGGCTCCGACTCTGGGACACCCTCTGGGAGGCGGGACAGGAGCACAGTGTGATCGCGGCCGGGAGGTCGGCGTTCAACAGCCTGCGCCTGGAGAAGGGATATCGCGCGTGGGGCCATGACATGACCACCGAACACAATCCGTTCGAGGCGGGTGTCGGCTTCGCCGTCCGCATGGACCGCGGCGACTTCGTGGGCCGTACCGCACTCGAACAACTCGACGCCCCCGCGCGCAGGCTGACCGCCCTGCTGCTCGACGATCCGGCCGCCGTGGTCCTCGGCAAGGAGCCGGTCCACGTCGACGGGACACCGGCCGGGTACGTCACCAGCGCCTCGTACGGCTACACGCTGGGCCGATGTGTCGCCTACGCGTGGCTTCCGCCGCTGGAGGCGGGCACGGGCGTGCACGTCGAGTACTTCGGCGAGAAGGTGCCCGCCACGGTCGCCGAAGAGCCCCTGTTCGACCCGAAGATGACCCGCATCCGCCGCTAGAGGCCAAGCGGCCGCTGTTCTGGAGGAAGCTCTGTGTCCCCCACCTATGACGTGATCGTGATCGGCCTCGGCGGCATGGGCAGCGCCGCCGCCCACCACCTGTCCGCGCGCGGCGCCCGCGTCCTCGGCCTGGAGAAGTTCGGCCCCGTCCACAACCGCGGCTCCAGCCACGGCGGTTCACGCATCACCCGGCAGTCCTACTTCGAGGACCCCGCGTACGTACCGCTGCTCCTTCGCTCGTACGAGCTGTACGCGCGCCTCGAACGCGACACCGGCCGCGAGATCGCCACCCTGTGCGGCGGCGTGATGATCGGCCGGCCCGAGAGCCGCACCGTCTCCGGCTCGCTGCTCTCCGCGCGCCAGTGGGACCTGCCCCACGAGATGCTCGACGCCACCGAGATACGCCGCCGGTTCCCGACGCTCGCTCCACGGGACGACGAGGTCGCGCTGTACGAGTCGCGGGCCGGGCTCGTCCGTCCCGAGAACACCGTCGCCGCCCATCTGCAGCTCGCCACGCAGCAGGGCGCCGACCTGCACTTCGAGGAGCCGATGACGCGCTGGGAGCCGTATCGGGACGGCGTCCGCGTGCACACCCCCGAAGACACCTATACCGCCGGTCAGTTGGTCATCTGCCCGGGGGCCTGGGCGCCGCAGCTCCTGACCGACATCGGGGTGCCGTTCACCATCGAGCGACAGGTCATGTACTGGTTCCAGCCGACGGGCGGTGTGCGGCCCTTCCTGCCGCAGAACCACCCGATCTACATCTGGGAGGACGCGGACGACGTGCAGGTCTACGGCTTCCCCGCCATCGACGGACCCGACCTCGGCGCCAAGGTCGCCTTCTTCCGCAAGGGAACGCCCTGCACGCCCGAGACCATCGAGCGCACGGTCCACGAGGACGAGGTCGCCGCGATGGCGGAGCACATGGCGGGCCACATCCCCTCCCTGCCCGGGCGCTTCCTCAAGGCCGCGACCTGCATGTACTCCAACTCGCCCGACGAACACTTCGTCATCGCCCGCCACCCGGCCCACCCGGACTCGGTCACCGTGGCCGCCGGGTTCTCCGGGCACGGCTTCAAGTTCGTGCCGGTCGTCGGCGAGATCGTCGCCGATCTCGCGCTGCGGGGCACCACCGATCACCCCATCGAGCTCTTCGACCCCAGCCGCCTTGCCGCCGCGCCCGCTTGAGGACTGCCGCGCCCGCCCGAGGAGAACGCCACCGTGACGACGACCCCCGAGGCCCCGTCCGCCGCCAGCCTGCTGACCACGCTGCCCGGCCACTTCTACACCGACCCCGAGATCTTCCGGCAGGAGCAGGAACGCGTCTTCGAGTCGCTCTGGTTCTGCGCGGTGCGCGCCGCCGACCTCGGCAAACCCGGCGCCTTCCGCACCGTCCAGGTCGGCCGCGAGAGCGTACTGATCACCCGCTCACGCTCCGGGGAGCTGCGCGCCTTCCTCAACATCTGCCGGCACCGCGGCGCCCGGCTCTGCACCCAGGAGGCGGGCGAGGTGCGCCGCGCGCTCCAATGCCCGTACCACGCATGGACGTACGACCTCGAAGGCAAGCTGATCGCCGCGCCGAACCTGGTGAAGATGCCGGACGTCGACCGCACCGCGTACGGCCTGGTCAAGGTCGCGCTGCGGGAGTGGCTCGGCTACGCCTGGGTGTGCCTGGCCGACGAACCGCCGTCCTTCGAGGAGAACGTCATCGGCGCGGCCGTCGAACGCCTGGGCGACACGGCGTCCATAGAGCGCTACGGGACGGAGTCGCTGGCCCTCGGCAAACGCGTCACGTACGACGTACGGGCCAACTGGAAGCTGATCGTCGAGAACTTCATGGAGTGCTATCACTGCGCGACCATCCACCCCGAACTGACCGATGTCCTGCCGGAGTTCGCGGACGGGTTCGCCGCCCAGTACTACGTCGGGCACGGAGCCTCCTTCGGCGAGGAGGTCAGCGGGTTCACCGTCGACGGCAGCCCCGGCTTCGACCGGCTCCCCGAGGTCGCCGAGGACCAGGACCGCCGCTACTACGCGATCACGATCAAGCCGACCGTCTTCATCAACCTCGTCCCCGACCATGTGATCCTGCACCGGATGTTCCCGCTGGCCGAGGACCGCACGGTCGTCGAGTGCGACTGGCTGTACGCGCCCGAGGTCGTCGCGTCCGGCGTCGACCTCACCAGATCGGTGGAGCTCTTCCACCGGGTCAACGAACAGGACTTCGAGGCCTGCGAGCGCACCCAGCCCGCGATGGCGTCACGCGCCTACCGCGCGGGCGGGGTGCTCGTGCCGACCGAGCACCACATCGGCCTCTTCCACGAGTGGCTGGCCGACCGGCTGGCCTAGGGACTGATCAAGGCGTCGGCGCCGGGCGCTTGTACATGCGCGTCGCCGTGATCTCCCCGTGCACCGTCTCCTCGCCCGGGTCCTGCTGCGGCAGCCCCGGCCGCAGGTGTTCCTCGACGCTGATGTACTTCAGGCCCGCGCGCAGGTCCGCGTCGTTCCGCAACCGGATGACCAGCGGGAACTCCGCGAGCGCCGTCGTGTCGAACAGGCCGGTGGTGTAGAGCAGCTGCACGCCGAGCGCGTCCGAGACGGCCCGCTGGAGCTCCAGGAGGTACGTGGCGTTGGCGCGGCCGATGGGGTTGTCGAGGAAGAGCGTGCCGGCGTGCCGGTGCTTGTCGCGGCCCCGGTCGTTGCTGCGCAGGGCGGCCATCGTGCAGTACAGGGCGATGGCCGCGGTGAGCAGCTGCCCGCCGGAGAAGACGTCGCCCATCTGGCCGACCGGCACCCGCTCGGCGCGCAGCACGGCGTCCGGCTTGAGGATCTCGACGGCGATGCCCCGCGGTTCGAGGGCGGCCTGGACTCCGCGCAGGAGCAGGGACATGCCGTCCCGCCGCATGTCGGAGTTCTTCTTGACCGCGGCCCGCGTGGCCTCGTCGATGACCTCGCCGAGGCGTTCGGTCAGCGTCGCCTGGTCGGGCTCCTCGAAGCGGACGCGCAGGAACTCCTGGCCCGACCACTCCCCCAGGCCTTCGGGCAGCTGGGAGAGGCGCTGCGCGGAGCGGAGCGTGGCGAGGGAGGACTCCACGAGGCCGCGCAGGCGGTCCACGATGCTGTCGCGGTTGCGCTCCAGCTGCTCCAGCTCGTCGGTGAGCACCCGCAGCCGGGGCGCGAAGGCGTCGGCCCACTTCTTGGCGTGCTCCGGCAGCGCGGATGCGGGCAGTTCGCGGATCTGCTGGCGTGCGGGGGTGCGCACCTGCTCGTAGCGGGTGGAGTTCGCGTGCCGTACGAGGATGTCGCTGGCCTCGCGGACCGCGGCCTCGGCGGTGGAGAGGTCGGCGGCGCAGCCGCGCAGGGAACGCCGGGCCTCCGACGCGGACTGCCGGGCCTCTTCGAGGGAGCCGGGGTAGGGCTCGGGCTCTTCGGCGGTCTCCTCCTCCTGGTGCTGCTCGCGCAGGAGGTCCCGCAGGAGGGCCGCGGTCTCGTCGAAGCCGCCGGCGGCGTCCTCGGTGGCGCGGTGGGCGTGCAGGAGGGTGGCGTGCGCGTCCTTGGCCTGGCTCAGCGCCTCGGTGTGGGCGGCCAGTTCACCGGTGGCGGTGCGCAGCAGGGCCTGGGCCTGCTCGGCGTCGGCGGGGACCAGGTCTTCGGGGAGCTCGGTGTGCGCCTCGGCGTCGTCCTGCGGGGCGAGGCGCTCGGCCTCGCCGCGGAGCCTGCCGAGCTGCTCGCTCGCGGCGGAGGCACGGGTCTCGATGAGCTGGACCTGGGCCTCGGCGCGCGCGGACGCGGCCTGCCGGGAGGGGCCGTCGGAGCCGTCCGTGCCTTCCAGGAGCAGGGCGGCGCGGGTGCGGACCTTGTTGCTGAGCCGGTCGAGATCGGCGAGGGCGCCGCTCTCGTCGCTCTCGGCGCGGGCCTGTTCGGCGCGCAGGTCGGCGCCGACGCCGACCTTCTCGTAGAGCTGCGAGGCCGCGCGGTAGGCCTCGCGGAGGGCGGGCAGCGACGACTTGGGGGCAGCTGTGTCCTTGGGGGCCTCCGGCAGGTCCTCCGGTGCGCCCGCGATCTCGGCGCGCTCGGCGCGCAGGGCTCGGGCGGTGCGGCGGGCGTCGTCGGCGGCACGCTGGGCGGCGCGCCGGTCCTCGTCGGCGGCGCGGGCGCGGTCCAGGCAGGTCTGGGCGCGGGCCTCCGACTCCACGGCGTCATCGGCCAGTTCGCGCAGCTTGGTCTGCCAGCCCGCGCGCTCGCGCAGGCGGAACGCGAGGCCGGCGAGTGCGTCGGCGACGCGCCGCGCGCGCTGGGCGGCCTCCTGCCGCTCGTCACGCGCGCGTGCCGCTTCGGCCGCCGTCTCGTCGGCCTCGGCCCGGACCGTGCGGGCCTCGGCGAGTTCGGCCTCGGCCTCTTCGGCGAAGGCGCGGGCGCTGCGTGCGGCGGTGGCGAGCTCTTCGATGCGTCCGGCGGGGCAGCCGGCGCGCCAGGAGGTGAGCCGCGCGGCGAGCTCGCGGTCCTTGGTGAGGCGCGCGGCGAGCGTCCGGATCTCCTCGTCGCGCCGTGCCGCCCGCGTGCGGAGCGCCTGCCGCTCCTCGTCGGCGGCGTGCTCGTCGTGCATGGCGGGGTTCGGCGGCACGAGGAAGACGTCGCCGCCCTGTGCGTCCTCGCCGGGGGTCGGCGCGAGGAGGGCGGCAGCGGTGCCCACGGCCACGGCGGAGCGGGGCAGCAGGGCGGCGCCGGCGAGCGCCTCGCGGGCCCGTGCGTGCGTGGCGGGGTCGGTGATGACGACGCCGTCGACCAGTTCGGGCCTGGCGGCGAGCACGCGCGCGTGGTCGGCGGGGTCGACGGCCTGCGCGAGGTAGCGCCAGCCGGGCAGCGCGGGGATGCCGTGCTCGCCGAGGAACTCGACGGTGGCCAGGACGTCGGGCCCCGGCGGAAGAAGCCCGCCGTCGCCGAGTGCGCCCAGGATGCGGGAGTCGTCTGCGGCGGCGGTCCGCAGCTCGAAGAGCTGCCGCTCGGCGGACGCGACCCCGTCCTCCAGGAGGGTGCGGAGGTCGTCGGCGCCGCGGTCCAGTTCGGTGAGGGAGAGCGCGCCGTCGGTCGAGGTGCGGGTGCCCGCCTCGTCCTCCCGGTCAGCGCTGTTGCCTGTCTCCGCGGCCCCCTGGCGAGGCTGCGGAACCCCGCCCTGGGAGCTCGCCCCGGGCAGGCCGAGCAGCTCGGCGAGGCGCTCGTCCCCGGCGATCGACTCCGCCGCCCTGCGCTCCGCGTCGTACGCGTGCTCGGCCGCGTCGGCGGCGTCCGACGCGCGGGCCGCGGTGAGTTCGGCGCGGGCCTCCGCCGCGGCTGCCTCCTTGGCGTGCTCGGCGGCGCGCAGGGAGGTCTCGCGGGCGGTGTCCCAGGCGGCCGCCGCGCTCTTCTCGGCGTCGCTCGCGGCCAGTGCGGCGCGCGCCGGGTCGGCGTCCGGCGCGGTGTCGTCGAGCCAGCCCGCGCGGACGGCCTCCGCGGTCTCCTGCTCGACTTCGGAGAGGCGCTGACGGAGGTGTCCGGCCTCGCTGCGGGCGCGCTGCGCCTCGGTCGCGGCGACGGTCGCGTCGCGGTGGGCGGCCTCGCCGGTCTCCTGGAGCGCGGCCGAGCGCTCCTCCTCCTCGTTCGCGAGCGATTCGGCGCCCTCGGCCGCGGTGTGCAGCACACGGACGAGATCGGCCGCCGCCTTGGAGCGGGCGGCGAGGGCGGGCGCCGCGTCCCGCTCGGCCTCCAGGATCGCGGAGGCCACGCGCGCGGAGCGGTCGGCGGCCGCACGGTGGCGCAGAACGGCCTCGGCCGCCTGCCAGGCGGAGTGCAGCTGACGCGCGTCGGCCAGCTCGCGGCGCTGGGCGGCGGCGGCCTTCTCCGCGACGGTGAGCGCCAAGGAGGCGTGCCGGAAGGCTAGTTCGGCGGAGATCAAGGCGGACCTGCCGCGTGCTTCCTCTGCCGTGGTGACGGTCTGCGCGGCGGCGGTGACCCGCTCGGCGAGCTCCCCCGCCTTGTTCCGCTCGGCGACGGCGCGCGCGGAGAGGCGGCGGGCGAGCGTGCGGGTGCGCCGCTCGGCTCCCGCGTGCACGTCGCGCGCGCGTGACCGGGTGTCGGCGGCGTCGACGATGCGGCCGAGCAGGTCGACGGAGCCCGCGGTGAAGTCCCGCTCGGCGATGAGTTCGGAGCGGCGGCCCAGCTTGTTGCCGAAGCCGTGCACGAGGTCGGCGAGGCCGTCCGTGTCGCGGGTGTCCGTGACGGCGCGCAGCAGCAGGTCGGTGAAGTCGGAGTCCTTCTTGACGGCGAAGAGGCCCGCGGCCTCGCCCTCGTCGGCGTTCATCTCGCGCTGGTAGCGGAAGAGTTCGGGGTCGAGGCCCAGGTCGCCGAGGTGTTCGTTCCAGCGGTCGTGGATCTCCTCCCAGTGCACCTCGAGGTGGGGGTACGCCTTGCCCGCCTCGGTCAGCGCGTCACGGAAGCCCTTCATGGTGCGCCGCCGCCCCTGGGCACCCGAAGCGCCTTCCGCGGAGGGGCGTACGGCGGTGGACTCGGCGACCGGCAGCGAGTCCAGGCTCATGCCGGGGCCCGGCCGGAAGGAGTACCACGCCTCGGCGAACTTCCGCGGGTCGTTGGAGACCTGCCGACCGCGCCACTCGCTGACCTTGCCGACGACGACGCACTCGCCGGTCAGGGTGTGCTGCCACTCCAGGGCGACGTGCCCGCAGTCGTCGGCGAGCAGGAACTTGCGCAGCACTCCGGAGCTCGCGCCGCCCAGGGTGTTGCGGTGGCCCGGCAGCATCACCGAGAAGATCAGCTTGAGCAGGACGGACTTGCCGCCGCCGTTCTCCAGGAAGAGCACGCCCGCGGGCGCGGGGCGGCGCGGCGGGCCGACGGGCTCGTCCTCGAAGAACTCCGCCTGGGCGGGCGCGGGGTCGGGCACCTCCGCGCCGACGCCGCGCAGGTCAAGCACGGTGTCGGCGTAGCGCGCACCGGCTGGGCCGATGGAGTAGAGGCGGACCCGGGACAGCTCGTACATGGCGGCGGACTCTCGTCGTAAGTCGTGGGGAACAGCGGGAAGGTGGGGGGGCGGGGCGAGAGACGTCAGGAGTGGAAGGGCAGCCCCGCGTCGGCGGCCAGCTCCAGATCGTCGGTCTCTTCGGGAGGCAGCAGCGTCGCGGACCCGTCCGTGACGGGCACGATGCCCAGTTCGAGGAGTTCGGCCATGGCGGCGCCGCCCGCCATGTCGCGCACCTGCAGCTGATAGCGGGCCGTGGTGCGGTATGTGCCCCCGGAGTCGTCGCCCGTGCGCTGCAGGAACCCGGAGTCGGTGAGGAACGCGACGGCCTTGCCGATGATCCCGGTGGTCGATCCGGCCAGGCGTCGGGCGTCCTTGGTGGCGCCCGTCGAGCTGCGCCGCGCCCAGATCCGCCAGGCCGCCTCCAGACCGGGGGCGTCGGTGGCCGGGTCCGAGTTCTCGCCCTGCTCCTCGGCGCGCTCCTCCAGGCGGTGGCAGGCCTGCCGTACGAAGGCGTCCACGCCGTTGACCGTGACGCGGCCGATGTAGCCGTCGTCGGCGAGGTCCTCGGGGCGCGGGAACGCCAGGGCGGCGACGGCGAGATGGGCCAGACCGTGCAGGAAGCGGTCGGTGGAGTCGGCGGCCGTACGGCGGGCGTAGTCGCCCATGCGGACGGCGAACACGGAGTCCTCGGCGGCCGTCACGGCCATCCCCGCGCGCGGGGACACCTCCAGGACGACGAGACCGAGTCCGGCGGCGACGGCGTCGGCGAGCCGCGCGAAGGGCGGGTCCTCGCGGTACCTGCGCAGCAGTTCGGCGTACTCCTGGTCGCGGGCGGGCTGGAGCTTGGGCTGGAGCCCGAAGGCGACGAGGCGTGCGGCGTCGGCGGCGTCGGCCGGAGTGATGGGGGCGGTCGCCGCGGGGGGCGCCGTCGCGTCCGGCTCGCCCCACGCGGCGTGCTCTGCGGGGTGCTCGGTCACGGCTTGTGCTCCTTGCGGCGGTGGTACGGGAGAGGGTGGCGGGGGTCGGGGGTGCTCATGAGCGATTCGGGGGTGCTCACGAGCGTCTCGGGAGGGTTCACGCGCCCTCCGTCCGGCCGGCCGCCATGCCGGCGGCGTCGAGCAGCACCGTGCCCACGATGAGGTCGGCGCCGCCGAACTCCGGGTCGTCGAGCTGGGCGCCGTCGTCCACGGCGAACAGGAGCTTCTCCTCGCCCTGGCGGTAGGCGGTGCCGACCGGCGGGCTTGCCGCGTGGACGGCGAGGAGGGCGACCAGATAGGGCAGTTCGGTGTCGCGCCGGCGCGCGTCGGCGAGCAGCCCGGAGAGGCGCCTCGGCGCGTCGGCGGGCAGGTCGAGCAGCTCCATGGCGTCGGCGAGCTGTCCCTCGCTGAAGCGGCTGTCGTCGGGGGTGGCGATGAGGTCGGGCTCGGGCATCTCCATGCCCAGGTGCTCCCGCTCCTGCGGCGGCGTGAGCAGTATGTCCACGAGGTCGCCGACGCGGACGGACACGGGGGTGCGCAGCCCCGTGCCGCGCGCGAAGAACGCGCCCGTCACGCGGCTCGCCTGCTCGACCGGGAGGGGCAGGAGGGGGGCGACGAGCTGGCCGTACAGATCAAGACCGGTGCGGGTGGTGGGGGCAGCGAAGGCCTGGCGGTCCTGCTCGGCGCGGAACAGCGGGCCCGCTTCGAGGAGCCGCGACTGCAGCTGTGTGTGGCGGCGGATGCAGTCCTTGACGATGTCGACCAGCTCGGCGGCGCGGCGCTTCTGCTCGGGGTCCTCGGACTCGTCGCGTGCCTTGCGGATGTTCGTCAGGATCGCGTTCTCGTGACGGTAGCGGTCGGCGACGTGGTCGAGCGCCTCCGCGATCATGTCGGGGACGGCTTGGAGCCAGTCGACCGCGCGGACGTTGCGCCGGGTGGCGTCCAGGGCCCTGCGGAGCGTTTCCGAGTACTGCACGGTCCGATAGCGGGCCTGCTCGGCGGCGAGCTGGGCGTCGGCGAGACGGCCGCGGCTGATGAGTACCTCCAGCTTCACCTCAGCGGCGATCTGGGCGCTGGTGACGTCGGTGTCGAGGGCGCCCACCAGGACGTTGACCGCCTCGTCCGTCGTGCGGAGGTAGACACCGCCCCCGTACCCGGGCACTTCTTCGATCAGCTTGAAGTCGTAGTCCCTGCGCACATAGGTGCCGTCGGGCGCGAACGTGCCGTACACGGCGCGGAAGCCGCGGTCGACGCTGCCGACGTTGATCAGGTTCTCCAGGACCCAGCGGGCCACGCGCTCGTGCTCGGCCACCGGGCGGCGGGGGGCCTGGGCCCCGACGCGCGGCAGCAGCCTGGCCACGATCTGCTCGTGGTCGGCGCCGGTGTCGAAGTCCATGTTCAGGGTGACGAGGTCGATGGCGGAGAGGGCCACCTCCGCCATCGCGTACACCGAATACTCGCCCGCGAGGTTGGCCTTGCGCACGTCCAGGTCGTGCAGCGGCGCCGTGCAGGCGAGCGCGCGGAGCCGCCGCGCCAGGCCCTCGTCGGCGGCCGGGCCCAGAGCGGGCCTCGGCCCCGCGCTGAGCTGGGGCGGAGCGGTGTCCGTAACGGCAGGCGAAGTCACGCTGCACAGACTAGATCCTCGGTCTGACAACGGTCGAAACGGCGCAGATCTGGCAACGCCCCTCGGCGGCCCGCCGGGGGCTCAGCCGCCCGTCCGCTCGCCCTGCGCGACGCGGCTGCCGTAGACCTCGACGAGGCCGCGCAGCGAGTCGTCCAGGTAGACCGCGAGCAGCCGCTCGGCCTCCGCGGCGTCGCCCTCCTGCAGGGTCTGCAGTATCTGCCGGTTGCGCGCGAGGTAGGGCTCGTGCAGCCGGCGCGGATCGTCCACCACGTGGAAGGCCAGGCGGAGTTCGGCGAAGACGCTGCGCATCACCTCGTCGGTGCGGGCGCTTCCGGCGAGCGCGACCAGCTCCCGGTGGAAGTGGATGTTGGCGGTGGAGACGCCCTTCCACTTGCGCTCGCGGGCGGCCTTCGTGCCGTCCGCGACGGCGCTCGCGAGACCGTCGAGGACGAAGGGCGGATCGCCGAGTCCGCGGACGACGGCACATTCCACGAGGCGCCGAGTGCGGTAAATGTCCTCTACGTCCTCGATGGTGAGAACTCGGACAAATACCCCGCGGTTGAGCTGGTGGACCAGCAGTCGTTCGTGCGTGAGGAGACGGAAGGCCTCGCGCAACGTGTTGCGCGAGACGCCGAGCGCGCCGCCGATGCTGTCCTCCGACAGGCGCACTCCCGGCGGGAAGTACCCCTCGGCGATGCGGCTCCGGAGGATGTCCGACACCCGCTCCGCGGTACTGGAGCGCCCCAGGAGCGCACGGTCGTCGGCCAGTCCGCTCGGGTCAGCCATTCCCTCAGCCATGCCCGGATTCAATCGCAGATACAAGAACGAGACAACATGGGTATTGAGGGATCGTTCAACGATCCTCTACCTTGGCGGGCACGGCACAGTCCCCCCTCCTGCGAGGTGCCCATGAGCACACCCCCACCGCCCCAGCCCCTGTCGACCGACACCCGCCCCGCGGACGGCGACCCCGCCAACGACACTGACGACAGCGGCGCGTTCGGCTGGCTGCGCGCCCTCGGCCCGCGCGGCCGCCGCGCCTTCGCGGGCGCCTTCGGCGGTTACGCCCTCGACTCCTACGACTACTTCACGCTGCCGCTGAGCATGGTCGCGATCGCCGCGTACTACGGCCTGGACAGCGGTCAGACGGGCCTGCTCACCACGGTCACCCTGGTCGTCTCCGCCATCGGCGGCGCGATCGCCGGGGTGGTCGCGGACCGGATCGGCCGGGTCAAGGCGCTGATGATCACGGTCATCACGTACGCCGTCTTCACCGTCGCCTGCGGCTTCGCGCCCAACTACGAGACGCTGCTCGTCTTCCGCGCCCTCCAGGGCCTCGGTTTCGGCGGCGAGTGGGCGGTCGGCGCGATCCTGGTCGCCGAGTACGCCACCGCCAAGAACCGCGGCCGCACGCTCGGCGCGATCCAGAGCTCCTGGGCGATCGGCTGGGCGCTCGCCGTGATCGTCTACACCCTGGTGTTCCAGTTCCTCGACGAGGACATCGCCTGGCGCGTGATGTTCTGGACCGGGGCGCTGCCCGCCCTCCTCGTCGTCTACGTGCGCCGCAACGTGCACGACGCCCCGGAGGCGGCCGAGGAGCGCGAGAAGAGCGCGCACAAGGGGTCGTTCACCGCGATCTTCAAGCCGGGCCTGCTGCGCATCACGCTCTTCGCGGTGCTGCTCTCCACCGGCGTGCAGGGCGGCTACTACACGCTCGCCACCTGGGTGCCCACGTACCTGAAGACCGAGCGCGGCCTCACGGTGGTCGGCACGGGCGGGTATCTCGCGTTCCTGATCTCGGGTGCCTTCATCGGATATCTGGCCGGTGGCTATCTCACCGACATCCTCGGCCGCAAACGCAACATCACGCTCTTCGCGTTCCTCTCCGCGGCCAGCATCCTGGCCTACACGAACATCCCGGACGGGGCCAACGGCCTTCTCCTTGTGCTCGGTTTCCCGCTCGGCTTCTGTATGTCGGCCATTTTCAGCGGCTTCGGCTCGTTCCTCAGCGAGCTCTACCCGGCAGCCGTGCGCGGCACGGGGCAGGGCTTCACGTACAACACCGGACGCGCCGTGGGCGCCGTGTTCCCCACCATGGTCGGTTTCATGGCCGACAGCTGGGGCGTGGGCGGCGCGCTGGTCTTCGGCGCGCTGGGCTACGCCATCGCCGTGCTCGCGCTCTTCGGACTGCCCGAGACGCGCGGGAAGGAGCTGACATGAGCCCCTCGGTCACCGCTTCGCACAGCCCCGCGGAGGCCCGCGCGCTCTTTCGCGCGGGCACGAGCGGCCCGACAGCGGGCTGGGCGGCCGGCCACACCCAGGCCAATCTGATCGCCGTGCCCGCCGACTGGGCGTACGACATGCTGCTGTTCTGCCAGCGCAACCCGAAGCCGTGCCCGGTGCTCGACGTCACGGACGCGGGCTCCTGGACCACGCCCCTCGCGCCCGGCGCCGATCTGCGGACCGATCTGCCGCGCTACCGGGTGTGGCGGGACGGCGAGTTGGCCGACGAGCCGACGGACGTGGTCGAGCACTGGCGGGACGACCTGGTGTCGTTCCTCATCGGCTGCAGCTTCACCTTCGAATGGGCGCTGACGGAGTCCGGCGTCCCGATGCGCCATGTCGACCAGGGCCGCAACGTCTCCATGTACGTGACCACGCGCCCCTGCCGCCCGGCGGGCCGCCTGCACGGCCCCATGGTGGTGTCGATGCGGCATGTTCCGCCCGAGCATCTCTCGGCGGCGATCAGGGAGACCTCGCTGCTGCCCGCGGTGCACGGCGGTCCGGTGCACTGCGGGGACCCCGCGGGGCTCGGCATCGACGACCTGACCCGGCCCGACTTCGGTGATCCGGTGGCCGCCGAGCCCGGTGACATCCCGGTGTTCTGGGCATGCGGGGTGACACCCCAGGCGGCGGTGATGGCCTCGCGCCCGCCGTTCGCGATCACGCACGCGCCGGGCCAGATGTTCGTCACCGACGCCCGCGACGAGCAGTACCGGGTGGCCTGAGCGGCCGCCGAACGGAAACAGGAGACCTACGTAGATGACGGAAGCCTCGATCGACGCCGTGATCGATCTCAACGCCGACCTCGGTGAGGGCTTCGGCCGCTGGCGCCTGACCGACGACGAAGAGCTGCTCTCCGTCGTCACCAGCGCCAATGTGGCCTGCGGTTTCCACGCCGGGGACGCGGCCACCATGCGCCGCGTGTGCGAACAGGCCGCCGCGCGCGGCGTACGGATCGGCGCCCAGGTCTCCTACCGTGACCTGGCGGGCTTCGGGCGCCGCTCCATGGACGTGCCCGCCGACGAACTGGCGGCCGAAGTGGCTTACCAGATCGGCGCCCTGGAGGTCTTCGCGCGGGCGGCGGGTACGCGCGTGTCCTATGTGAAGCCGCACGGCGCGCTCTACAACCGCGTCGTCCACGACGAGGAACAGGCCCACGCCGTCGTCGACGGGGTCCTCCTCGCGGATGACACGCTGCCTGTCCTCGGGCTGCCGGGATCGCGCTTCCTCGAAGTGGCCGGCAAGGCCGGACTGCCGGTCGTCACCGAGGCGTTCGCGGACCGCGCGTACACCCCGGAGGGGACGCTCGTGCCGCGCGGCACCGAGGGCGCCGTCATCACGGAGGCGGATGTCGTCGTCGACCGCTCCGAGGGCATGGCCCGGTCCGGGTCCGTCACCGCTCTGGACGGCCGGCGGATCGGCGTCCGCGCGCGCTCGCTGTGCCTGCACGGCGACACCCCGGGAGCGGTGGCCCTCGCCCGGCAGGTTCGGGCGCGACTCGAGGGTGCGGGCGTGCGGGTGGAGGCCTTCGCGTGAGGGTGCTTCCGGTCGGCGATCTCGCGCTGCTCGTGGAACTCGCCGACGGCGACGAGGCGCAGGCCCTCCACGCCGAGTTGCTGCGCCGCAGGGCCGCGGGCCTGATCCGCGTACGGGAGATCGTGCCCGCGGCCCGCACGGTGCTCCTGGACGGCCTCGACGACCCCGTCCGCGTCGGCGCCGAGCTCGCCGCCCTGGAGGTACCACCGCTGTCATCGCGGGCGGAGGACGTCCGGGAGATCCCGGTCCGCTACGACGGGCCCGATCTGGCCGATGTGGCAGCGCACTGGGGGGTGCCGGTGGCCGAGGTGGCGCGCATCCACGCGGCCACCGAATTCCGGGTCGCCTTCTGCGGGTTCGCGCCCGGCTTCGGCTATCTCACCGGTCTTCCGGAGCGCTATGACGTGCCTCGCCGGGCCACACCGCGTACGAGTGTCCCGGCCGGCAGCGTCGCCCTCGCGGGTCCGTACACCGGGATGTATCCGCGCTCCTCGCCGGGCGGCTGGCAGTTGATCGGCACGACCGACGCGGTGCTGTGGGATCACGCGCGCGTGCCTGCCGCGCTGCTCGCCCCCGGGGTACGGGTGCGCTTCGTTCCCGCCCCTCTCGTCCATGGCTCGGAGGCACGATGACCGACCGTGCTTTCGCCGTCGTACGGGCCGGGGCGCTGACCACCGTGCAGGATCAGGGCCGCCCCGGGCACGCGCACCTCGGGGTGCCGCGCTCCGGGGCCCTCGATCCGGCCGCGGCCCGCCTCGCCAACCGCCTCGTCGGCAACCCGTCCGACGCCGCCGTCCTGGAGACCACGCTCAACGGCTGCTCCGTGCGGCCGCGTTGCGCGGTGACGGTGGCGGTCGTGGGGGCGCCCTGCGCGGTGACGGTCGACGGCCGACCTGTGGCATGGGGCGCGCCCGTGCGGGTGCCGGCCGGTGCGCTGCTCGACGTCTCGGCGGCCGTCTCCGGAGTACGTAGCTATGTCGCGTTCAGTGGCGGCGTGGCCGTCGAACCGGTCCTCGCCAGCCGCTCCACCGACCTGCTCTCCGGGCTCGGCCCTTCCCCGCTCGCGGACGGCGCCGTCATCCCGCTGGGGGTGGCTGCCGGGCCCCACGCGCGCGTGGACACCGTTCCGCACCCCGCGCCGCCCCGCGAGCTGATCCTCAGGGTGACGCCGGGTCCGCGCGCCGACTGGTTCACCCCCGCGGCCCTGCGCACGCTGACCACGCGCGCGTACCGGGTGTCCTCGGCGAGCAACCGCATCGGCCTGCGCACCGAAGGCCCCTCCCTGGAGCGGGAGCTCACCGGCGAGCTCCCCAGCGAGGGCATGGTCCTCGGCGCCGTCCAAGTGCCGCCGGACGGGCGCCCCGTGGTGTTCCTCGCCGACCACCCGACCACCGGGGGCTACCCGGTGATCGCGGTGGTCAGAGAGGCCGACCTGTCCGACGCGGCACAAGCGGTACCGGGAACGCCGATCCGCTTCGTCCCGGCGGCACGACGCTGAGGCATCCCCTCAACGCCGCCTCCGGCAGCTCGGCCGCGGTCAGCGCGGCGAGAGTGAGCAGTCGGGGCAACAGGCTGGTGCATCTGCGCGCCACCCAGCCAGTACCGGGAACGCCGGTCCGCTTCATCCCGGCGGCACGACACTGAGGCGCCCCCTTCCGCCGCCTCCGGCGCCGCCAACATCGCGTGCGCGACACTCAGATCGAGCCGGGCACTGCTCCCCCCGGCAGCGAGGGTGAGCAGCTGCGGCAGCAAGTCGCTGGATCTGCGCACCACCCAACCCGTGCCGGGAACGCCGATCCGATTCATCCCGGCGGCACGACGCTGAGAAGCCCCCTTCCGCGACTCTCCTACGCCACCTCCGCCACCGCCAACACCGCGTGCGCGACACTCAGATCGAGCCGGGCACTGCTGCCCCGGCGGCGAGGGTGAGCAGTTGCGGCAGCAAGTCGGTCCATCTGCGCACCACCCAGCCGGTGCCGGGACGCCGGCCCGATTCATCCCGGCGGCACGACGCTGAGACATCCCTCCGCGCCCCCCTTACGCCGCCTCCGGCTGCTCGGCCGCAGCCAGCGCGGCGAGGGCCGCCGTCATCGCTTGGGCGGCGCTCAGGTCGAGCCGGGCGCTGTTGCCCCGCGCCTGGTGACGTACCTCCTCGGCGGCGAGCGTGAGCAGTTGGGGCAACAGGTCGGTACATCTGCGCGCCACCCAGCCGGTGCCCGCCGTGGCCAGCCAGAGCAGGTTTGCCGACCGGGTGGGCGCGGGCAGTTGGGGCTCGCACGAGGGCGGGCTGCCCGCCGCGAGGCCCCGGGCGGCGAGCAGGGCGTGAAAGCGGGCGGCGACCAGGCGGTGGCCTCGCTCGCCGGGGTGCAGCCGGTCCGCGCTCCACAGGGTGCGGTCGGCGACCCACTCGTCCTCCGCGAGGTGCAGGTGCACGGCGCCGTATCGCTCGGACAGCGCGTGCACGACGGCGTTTACCGTGCGTTGCCGCCGGGCCAGCGGGCGGGCCAGCGCGCCGGGCAGGCCGAGCATGGCCCCCGGATCCGGGAGGCATGCGGTGAGCAGCTGGGTGCCTTGCAGGGCGCAGGCTCCGTAGATCTCGTCGAGGCGCATGGCCACGCCACGGATGTCGAACGTGCAGCGGAGGGTGTCGTTGACGCCGACGATCACGGACGCCAGGTCGGGCCGCAGCTCCAGCGCCTCGGGGAGCTGGCGCCGCAGCACGTCCGAGGTCTGGGCCCCGCTGACGGCCAGGTTGTGGAACCCCACCTCCCTCTCACCCACCGCAAGGCCCCGGGCCAACAACGCCGCCCACCCCCGCAGACCGCGCTCCACCGGATCACCGACACCCTCGGTGAGGGAATCCCCCAGAGCCACAAAACACAGCGGCTTCACGGGGCACCCCCCTCACGCGCGCCAAACCCGCCGCAGGGACCTCCGACCCCGGCCCCCGCCTCATGCGCCCCCAAGAACGCCGCAACCGCCCTCTCCCACCCGAAACACTCCGCACGCGCGCGTGCCGTCCCCCTACGGTGCCCCTCGGGGCGGGCGAGGAGTGTCTGGACGGCGGTCGCGAACGCCCTGCCGTCATCCTTCGCCACCGCGCCCGCGCCGCCCACGATCTCCGGCAGCGCCGATGACGCGCTGGCCACCACGGGCGTACCGCAGGCCAGCGACTCCAGGGCCGCGAGGCCGAACGTCTCGCAGGGGCCCGGCGCGAGGCAGACGTCGGCCGTGGCCTGCAGCGCTCCCAGAGCCGCGCGGTCCGCGACGTGCCCCAGGAACGTCACCGGCAACCGCCGCTCACGCGCACGCAGTTCGAGACGGGCCCGCAGCGGCCCGTCCCCCGCCACCACAAGGACAGCCGGAACGCCCCGGCCCCGGAGCGCCTCCAGTGCGTCGAGCGCCATGCCCGGCCGCTTCTCCACGGACAGCCGGGAGCAGAGCGCCAGCAAGATTTCGTCCACGCGCGCGTGACGGGCGCGCACGCGTGGATCACGCAGCTCCGGACGGCTGCCCATCAGGTCCACACCGAGCGGCGCGCGGACGACATTGCGCGCCCCCACGCGGACGAACTCGCGCTCGGCCCACTCCGTGGTGCACACCACCCGCGCATAGGCGTGCGCCGTACGGGAGTTGAGGGCGTCGGCGGCCCGCAGGGCGATCTCCTGGGGCATGCCCCAGGTGCCGAGGACCCCGTGGGCCGTCTCGTGGGAGACCATCACGGCCGGGATCCTGCGGTGCCTGGCCCAGGCGCCGGTCCAGCGCAGGGTCGTACGGTCGGAGACCTCTATGCGGTCGGGGGCGAGGCGTTCGAGGACCCGGGCCACCCTCCGTCGGTCCATGAGGACGCGGTAGCCGCCGGTGCCGGGCAGCAGCGTGCCCGGCAGGGTCACGACCTGGCCCTGGTCGGTGTCGCGGACGCCGGCCCGCTCGCCGGGCACGATCAGCACGGGCTCGTGCCCGGCAGCGCGGTAACCGCGCCCCAGCTCCCGCAGCGCGGTCCGCAGTCCGCCTGACGAGGGGGCCACGAAGTTCGCGAGCCGCACGATGCGCAGCGAGTCAGCGGGACGCCCGCCGCCCCCTGCCCCACCGCCCCCAGCCCTAGCCGCAGCCGCAGCCGCGCGAGCCGCCGCAGCCGCACGGTAAGCCGCCTCCCGGTACAAGGACGCCCTCACGCCGCCACCCCCGCCGTCCGCGCGGCAAGCACCTGCGAGTAGTGGTCGACGAGCTGCTCGCCCACCGCGTCCCAGGTCCGCCCCTCCACGGCCGCACGCCCCGCCCGCCCGTACGCCGCGCGCAGCCCCGGATCGGCGGCGAGCGCCCAGACCGCGTCCCGCACCGCGAGGGCGTCGCACGGCGGCACCAGGGCTCCGGTGCGCCCCGGGACGACGAGGTCGAGCGGCCCGCCCGCGGCGGGCGCGATCACCGGCACACCGCTGGCCATGGCTTCCTGCACCGTCTGGCAGAACGTCTCGTAGGGCCCCGTATGCACGAAGAGGTCCAACGAGGCGAAGATCCGCGCCAGTTCACCCCCGGTGCGGCGCCCCAGCATCACCGCGCCGGGCAGCGCCGCCCGTACGGACCCCTCGCTGGGTCCGTCACCGACGACGACCAGACGCACGCCCTCAAGGGAGCACACCCCGGCGAGGAGCTCGACCTGCTTCTCGGGGGCGAGACGCCCCACGTAGCCGACGATCAGCTCGCCGTTCGGCGCGAGTTCACGGCGTACGGCCTCATCCCGAAGGGCGGGACGGAACCGGGCCGTGTCCACGCCCCGAGGCCACAGCCGCACCCGCGGCACCCCGTGCGCCACGAGATCACGCAGGGCCGCGGACGACGGGGCGAGGGTGCGGTCGGCCGCGGCGTGGACGGCACGGATGCGGCGCCAGGCGGTGGACTCGCCCATCCCCATGTACGTACGGGCGTAGCCGCCCAGATCCGTCTGGTAGACGGCGACGGCGGGTAGGCCCAGGCGCGCGGCGGACGCCATGCCGCGCGCGCCGAGGACGAACGGGCTGGCCAGGTGGACGAGTTGGGCCCCGTGCGCGCTCAGCGCCGCCGACAGGCGCCAGCTGGGCAGGGCCACCCTGACCTGGGGGTATCCGGGAAGCGGCAGGGAGGGGACGCGGATGACGGGGCAGGGCGCGCTTGCGTCGGCTGCGGCGTCCGCCCCGGCCGCAGGGGCCGGGGCGATGACCAGGGGGTCGTGGCCGCGTGCGGCGAGCTGCCGGGCGGTCTGCAGGGCGCAGTGCGCCACGCCGTTGACGTCGGGAGGGAAGGATTCGGTGACGATGACGACACGCATACCCGTGTTGTCGTCCCGCGGGGCGTGGTCACGTCAACGTGGATCTTTCCTGGCGAGGAACGTCCCATGAGCGTTGCCCTCCGCGCGCCCCGCCCCGGGGCGCGCGGGTCACACCTCGGCCGCGTCGGGGTCGATCCTGCTGCGTACCGCGGTCTGTACCTCGTCCTCCTCGGCGGGGTCCGCGGCGAGCCTTCTGAGCTGGGTGACCACGCGGGCGTCACCGGTCTCGGCGTGCCGTGCGGCGACCTCGCGGGTGGATTCCTCGCAGTCCCACAGGCACTCGACGGCGAATCCGGCGGCGAAGGAGGGATCGGTGGCGGCGAGCGCGCGGGCGGCGCGGCCGCGCAGGTGGGAGGAGGCGGTCTCGCGGTAGACGTGGCGAAGGACGGGGGCCGCGCAGGCGATGCCGAGCCGTCCCGCGCCGTCGACGAGGGTCCAGAGGGTCGGCGCGTCCGGGCCTTCGCCGCGGACGGCCTCGCGGAGTGCGGCGAGCACGAGCTTGCTGTCCTGGGCACCGCCCCTGCAGGCGAGGACCCGTCCCGCGGCGGCGCCGAGCTCGTCGGGCCGCTGGGCCCAGCGACGGGCCCGCTCGACGGCGGCGACGCTGCGCATCCGTTCGAAGGCCTCTGCCGCGGCGTCCACGACGGCCCGCGACGGGCTCTCCACGGCGAACTCGATGAGGTCGAACACGTCGGGGTCCTGGGCGTCGGCGAGGTAGCGCAGGGCCGTGCCGCGCGCCCCGTCGGAGCCGTTGCGGGCGGCTTCGAGGATCTCGGCGCGATCCTCGGGCCCGGCGACCGCGCTCAGGCAGCGGGCGGCGGGCACATGCAGGACGGTGCCGCGTTCGAGCCCTTCCTGCGCCCAGTCGAAGACGGCCTGGACGCTCCAGCCGGGGCGTGGCCCCGAGGGGCGCATCTGTCGTTGCCAGCGGTCGAAGGAGCCCTGTTCGCGTGCGGCGCGCACCCGGGCACCGACGGCCTCCCGGGGGTCCTCCTCCCACAGCCGCCAGGGCCGGGGTTCGTAGGCGTCGCGCACGACGGCGGCCAGTTCGGCCTCGCCCTCGGCGTCCGAGGGGAACCTGGCGAGCACCGGCACGGCGAGGGCGCGCAGGCCCGCGTCGTCGTCACGCATCGCCAGTTCGTCCAGGGCCCAGGCCCAGTTGGTGCCGAAGGCGGCGTACCGGCGCAGCAGTTCGAGGGCGTCGTGCCTGCCGTACGAGGCGAGGTGCCCCAGGACGGCGAGCGCCAGGCCGGTGCGTGAGTCGTCCGTGTTCAGGACGTCCTCGGGGTCGAACAGATGCCGCTCGATCTCCTCGATCCCGCCACGGAGATCGAGGTAGAGCCTGGCGTAGTAGAGGGAGCGGTTCTCGACCTGCCAGTCGTGGCGTGGGTCGTGGAGCACGCAGGTCTCCAAGGCGGCGAGCGCCTCGGACCTGGCTGCGGTGAGTGCGTGCAGGGTGCCGTCGCCGCGGCCTCGCTGCAGCAGGCCGAGCAGCGTACCGCTGGGCGCTATGACCGGATCGAACATGGGAAACAGCCTCACATCAAGCGTCGACGCAACCGGGAATCGTGAATTACCTGGCCGTGCGCCAACACGTCGGGCCGCCCGCCGTCTTCTGCTTGCTGTAGACCATCTTTCTCTGCCTCTCGTCGGTGGCCCGTAGAGATCCCGGACGGGAGGTCCGGGGGCGGGCCGCTCACGGTCCACGCGGTGCGGCAACTCCTGCCCCGCCGTCGCGTCCGTGAATCACGTCGTCATGATGACCCAGCGGTTCACACCGCCGCGACCACATTTCCAGCGCCCCCGTTGTTGCTGGTCAGGTACCCCGCTCAGGCCGCCCCGAACAGCGCGAGCAGCTCCGTCTTGGCGAACATGCGGGCGGTGTCCACCGCCGACGGCGTGCCCGCGGCCGGATCCGCTCCTCCGTCGAGCAGCGCCCGGATCACCGCGTCCTCGCCCTTGAAGACGGCGCCGGCGAGCGGCGTCTGCCCCCGGTCGTTGGCACGGTTGGCGTCACCGCCCCGCTCCAGGAGCGCCCGGACCGCGTCCGCGTGGCCGTGGTAGGCGGCGAGCATCACGAGCGAGTCGCCGCTGTCGTTGGTGAGGTTCGCCGGAACGCCTGCGTCCACGTACGCGGCGAGGGCCGCGGTGTCGCCCTGGCGCGCCAGATCGAAGATCTTGGTCGCCAGCTCCACGACTTCCGGGTCGGGGGCTTCGCTCATGGACCAGACCGCCTTTCTACTGCGGGGTGACTTCGGGGGTGCGTACGGCGCCCGATGCAGCCGTACGAGTGAATCGACAGGGTACTGCCCGTCCGGGCACATGACGGGGCGCGCCCGCGGCAAAGATCACGAAGGCACCCGGACGTCTGCCGGAGGCGCGCTCGGGAGGCCCAACAACCCTCCGCCATTCGAGGGAAATTCGCGAAAATTACCCCATTTGCACCTTTAATCGTATGGATACATGCTGTGAACCTGGAACAACTCATGGTGACTGCCCCCACCAACCAGGAGAACCGTCATGATCCTTTCCATCTCGGGCGTCGTGCTGCTCGGCATCATCGTCTTCCTGTTCTTCCGCAAGGACGGGCTCAAGGCGTCCCACGCCGTGGTCTGCGCGCTCTTCGGCTTCTTCATGGCGGGCACCGCCATCGCCCCGAGCATCAAGGCCGGCAGCGCGAGCCTGGCGAGCCTCCTCGGCGGGATCAAGTTCTGACGCCTCCTGCCCCCTGCAGCACTTCGTTCGCACCATCTGGAGACTGACGTGGCCCGGCGCCCCCTCCCCCGCATCCTGAGCAACGGCACCGCCTCGATCGCCCGCAGCCGGGAGTTCGCACGGTCGGCCGCCGACAGCGCCACCGACGTCCTCCACCCGCTGATCACGATCACTCGTGGACTGCGCCGCCTTGCAGGGGCCGGGCGGCGCAAGTGGGCCGACACCCCCAAGGACCGGCGCGGACCGCTGCTGTTCCTGGTGGCCTCCGTGATCCTGGTCGTGACCCTCATGCCGTACGGTCCGCTGCTCGCCGCCATCTGCCTGATGGCGGCCGCCGCGTGGACCGGCCGGGAACGCACGGAGCCGGCCCCCACCGGCCCCGACGAGGCGCAGACCCTGCGGCTGCAATCCCTCTACGAAGCGCTGGTGCCGTACTTCTCGGTCCCCGAGGACCCGGCACCGCTCTTCGCGCACGGCGGCGAGTGGGACAAGGCCCTCACGTCGTACGAGTTCGACGACGACGGCCGTGTCTCCCATCTGGTGGTGCGCTACCCCGCGTACTTCACGGACGGCGAGACCGAGTCCCGCACCCGCATCGAGCAGCTGCTGCACGCCAAGGCGGGCCGTGGCCGCGAGTACCACTTCGAGTGGGACGAGGAGGGCAACCAGCTCACGGTGAACGTGCTGCCCCCGCTGCCCACCGACATCGCCGCCCAGCGGTTCGTCACGGCTCCCGGCGAGACCGTGCTCGGCTTCACCGATCCCACCGGGGTCCAGCGCACCCTCCCCGTGACGGACGGCGACACACAGCGCGACGTACCCCCCGTCGTCTGGCGCACCGGCTCCCGCTCCACCGAGCCGCACCTCCTGGTGATCGGCGAGCCCGGCAGCGGCACCACCACCCTGCTCCGCTCCGTCGCCCTGCAGGCCCTGCAGCACGGCGACGTCCTGATCGTCGAAGGCAGCGGCATCGGCGACTACGCCTGCCTGACCGGGCGCGACGGCGTCCTGGCCATCGAGTGCGGGCTCGCCGGCGCCCTGGCGAGCCTGGAGTGGGCGGCGCACGAGACGGAGCGTCGCCTCATCTCCGCCAACCGCGCCCGGCAGGCGGGGCACCCCGCCCCGGAGGACACCAAGCGCCCCCTGTGGATCCTCATGGACCGCCCCAGTGTGCTCGGTCACCTCGCGGCGGCCGACGGACGCCAGGACCCGCAGTCCCTGCTGCAGGTGCCCCTGCGGCACGGCAGGGCGGCCAACGTCACGGTCGTGGTGGCCGATCAGTTCGACAGCATCGACGCCCTGAGCGACCCGGTGCGCCAACACACACGCGCGCGCGTGGTCCTCGGCCCCACGACGCTCGACCAGGTCGAGGACATCCTCGGGGTGCCGCCGCGCACGACGCCCACCTGCGATGTCCCGCCCGGCCGCGGGTACGCCCGGCTCGGCACGGGTCAGGTGCACCGGCTCCAGGTGCCCGCGACGCCCGATCCGTACGACGACGCGACGAGCGAGGCCCACCGTCAGGCGGTGGTGGACCTGCTGCCCGCACGGAGTGCCCCCGCCGACGCCGGGACGAGCACAGAAGAGCCGCCCACCGAGGCCGTCGCCGACGCCGATGCCGACACAGCCGCGGTGAAGCCGGGCGCGCAACCGGAGCCCGTGCCCGCCGAAAGCTGACGCCTCCCCCCGACCCAGGACTCAGGCCACGAAGGCCCGTGAGGCCTCCACGCCCCCCGCGCGAAGCGCCCCCGCCGACGCCGACACGGCCGCGGTGAAGCCAGGCGCGCAACCGGAGCCCGTGCCCGCCGAAAGCTGACGCCTCCCCCCGACCCAGGACTCAGGCCACGAAGGCCCGTGAGGCCTCCACGCCCCCGCCCGCCCCGGTTTCGACCAGACGCGCGGCCGCGGCCAGCCGCACCGCCGCTTCCTCGGCCACCGCGCCTCCCACGGTGAACGGCAGCCGCACATACCCCTCGAAGGCTCCGTCCACCCCGAAGCGTGGCCCTGACGGAACCCTGACCCCGACCCGCTCGCCCACTTCGGCGATACGGGAGCCGGAGAGTCCGCCCGAGCGCGCCCACAGGGTGAGGCCGCCCGCCGGTACCGCGAACTCCCATTCGGGCAGTTCACGGCGGACGGCGGCCACCAGGGCGTCGCGGTTCTCGCGGGCCTGCGCCCTGCGCACCTGCACGGCCGACTCCCAGCCGCCGGTGCTCAGGAGCCAGTTCACCGCCAACTGCTCCAGGACCGGGGTCCCCATGTCGGCGTACGCGCGTGCCGAGATGAGGCTGCGGATGACGTCGGGGGCTGCCCGCACCCAGCCGATGCGCATGCCCGCCCAGAAGGCCTTGCTGGCCGAGCCGACGGTGATGACGGTCGAGCCCGCCGGGTCGAAGCCGCAGACCGGGCGCGGCATCGTCAGGTCGTCGTCGAGCTGCAGCTCGATCATGGTCTCGTCGACGACGAGGACCGTGCCCGCGGAGCGCGCGGCGTCGACGAGCTTGCGTCGCTGGTCCTCGGAGGCAAGGGCGCCCGTGGGGTTGTGGAAGTCGGCGACCACGTAGGCGAGCCGGGGCGCCGCGTCCCGCAGCACCTGGCGCCAGCGGTCCATGTCCCAGCCCTCGAGCCCCTCGGACATGGCGACGGGCACGAGACGTGCGCCCGTCTCGCGCATCAACTGAAGGATGTTGGCGTACGAGGGGGACTCGACGGCGATGCGTTCGCCGCGCGGGGCGAACAGATGGCAGATGGCGTCGATGGCGCCCATCGCGCCGGTCGTGACCATGATCTGTTCGGGCATGGTCGGGATGCCGCGCGCGGTGTAGCGCTCGGCGAGCATCTGGCGTAGCGCGGGCAGACCGGCGGGGAAGTCGCCGTGCGTGTGCGCGTACGGAGGGAGCTCTTCCAGGGCGCCCTGCACGGCGCGGGTGAGCCAGGGCTCCGGCGCGGGCAGCGCGGCGCAGCCGAGGTCGATCATGGAGCCGAGCGCCTCGGGCGGGAGGGGTTCGAGACCGCGCGCGGGCAGCGGGTTTCCGGCCGGGACCGCGGTCCAACTGCCCGCTCCCCTGCGGGATTCCAGGAAGCCTTCGGTGCGCAGCGCCTCGTACGCGGCCGCGACCGTGGTCCGGCTGACCGCGAGGGACACGGCGAGCTCACGCTCGGCGGGCAGGCGTGCGGCGACCGGGACACGGCCTTCGAGGACGAGCATGCGGACGCCGTCGGCCAGCGCGCGATAGGCGGGCGGACGGCGCGAGCCGGGGCCCGCGGGGCGCGTCTGCTGGGAGGTGAGCAGCCGGGCGAGCTGTGTGGCGCCCACCGCCGAAGTCCACTGAGCCATGATTCCCAGTCCACCTTCCTGGAATTGGCCATGGTTGGTATCCCTTTACGAGCCACAGAGTGTCATGCGTCAGGCCACCACCACCAGCAGGGGGGCATCTCTTGTCCACGACCAAGCCACATCTCGCACGACGGCTGATCCAGCTGTACGTCGGCCTGGCGCTCTACGGCGCGAGCTCCGGACTCCTGGTGGTGGCCGGACTCGGCCTCGAACCGTGGAACGTGCTGCATCAGGGCCTCGCCGAGCTCACGGGGATGTCCATCGGTGTCGTCTCGATCTTCATCGGCGCGGCGGTGCTGCTCCTGTGGATCCCGCTGCGCCAGCGCCCCGGACTCGGCACGGTCTCCAACGTCTTCGTCGTGGGCCTCGCGATGGACGGCACCCTCGCATTGATGCCGGACGCGCACGCGCTCGCCGCCCGCATCGCGCTGCTCGTGGCGGGCATCGTCCTGAACGGCGTGGCGACCGGGCTCTACATCGCCGCCAAGTTCGGGCCCGGCCCCCGGGACGGCCTCATGACGGGCCTGCACCAGCGGACGGGCCGCTCGATCCGGCTGATGCGGACGCTGGTCGAGGTGGCCGTGGTCGCCACCGGTTTCGCCTTCGGGGGCACGGTGGGCGTCGGCACGGTGCTCTACGCGCTGGCGATCGGCCCCCTCGCCCAGTTCTTCCTGCGCTTCTTCACCGTCGCCCCTGCTCCATCCGAGGGAGGCGTGGTGGCTGCCGGCGGGCCACCGGAGCAGGCGATACTGCAGCGGTGACCCCGCGAGTACGCCATCCCTACCTCGACCATCCCGGACCGCTCGCCTTCGCCCACCGGGGCGGGGCGGCGGACGGCCTGGAGAACACCGCCGCCGCGTTCCGGCGCGCGGTCGACCTGGGGTACCGCTACATCGAGACGGATGTGCACGCCACGTCGGACGGCCGCCTGGTGGCCTTCCACGACGACACGCTCGACCGGGTGGCGGACACGGGCGGGCGGATCGCCGATCTCCCCTGGAGCGCCGTGCGCCACGCGCGCGTGGCGGGCAGCGAGCCGGTGCCCCTCTTCGAGGACCTCCTGGAGTCCTTCCCCGACGTCCGCTGGAACGTGGACGTCAAGGCCGAACCCGCCCTGCTCCCGCTCCTCGAACTGCTGCGCCGCACCGACGCCTGGGACCGCGTGTGCGTCGGCTCCTTCTCCGAGTCCCGCGTGGCCCGCGCCCAACGGCTCGCGGGCCCGCGCCTGGCCACCTCGTACGGCACGCGGGGCGTGGCGGCCCTGCGGCTGAGCTCGTTCGGGGTCCCGGCCGGCGTACGCCGCTCCGCGGTCTGCGCACAGGTGCCCGAGACGCACGGCGCGATACGGGTGGTGGACCGTCGCTTCGTCCGCGCGGCCCACGCGCGCGGGCTGCAGGTGCACGTCTGGACGGTGAACGACGCGGGACGCATGGCCGCTCTTCTCGATCTCGGTGTAGATGGCATCATCTCTGATCACATCGAGACGCTGCGCGAAGTGCTGAAGGACCGGGGAGCCTGGGCCTGACCGCCTGGCAGGGCGGCAGCGGACCACGGGGACCAGCGAGGGGGCACGGGTGGGCACCGACACCGTGCGGGCAACGCCACCGGCCGACGAGAGCGCCGCCGACCGCAGGCGGGAGCAGCGCGGCTGGTACTTCTACGACTGGGCGTGCTCGGTCTACTCGACCAGCGTCCTGACGGTCTTCCTCGGCCCGTATCTGACCGAGATCGCCAAGTCGGCAGCGGACGGCGACGGCTACGTCCACCCGCTGGGCGTCCCGGTCAGCGCCGGGTCCTTCTTCGCGTACGCGGTGTCGGCGTCGGTGATCCTGTCCGTGGTGGTCATGCCGATGGCGGGCGCCGCCGCCGACCGCACGGGCCGAAAGAAGCCGCTCCTCGCGGTGGCCGCCTACCTGGGGGCCGCGGCGACGGCGGGCATGTTCTTCCTGGACGGCGACCGCTATCTGCTCGGCGGTTTCCTGCTGATCGTCGCCAACGCCTCGCTGGCCGTCTCGATGGTGCTCTACAACTCCTACCTGCCGCAGATCGCCCCTCCCGAGGAACGTGACGCGGTCTCCTCGCGCGGCTGGGCGTTCGGTTACGCGGCGGGGGCGCTCGTCCTGGTGGCGAACCTGGTCCTGTTCCTGGCCCACGACTCCTTCGGTGTCTCGGAGTCGACGGCCGTGCGCATCTGCCTGGCCTCGGCGGGCGTGTGGTGGGGCGCCTTCACGCTCGTACCGCTGCGGCGGCTGCGTGACCGCAAGGTGCCGCCTTCCACGGCGTCGGCACGCGGCTGGCGGCAGCTCGCGTCGACCGTGCGCGACATGCGCCGCCACCCGCACACCCTGTCCTTCCTGCTCGCCTACCTCGTCTACAACGACGGCGTGCAGACGGTGATCTCCCAGGCGTCCGTCTACGGCTCCGAGGAGCTCGGTCTCGGCCAGTCCACGCTGATCGTGGCGGTCCTCCTCGTCCAGGTGCTCGCGGTGGCCGGGGCACTCGCCATGGGACGCCTCGCACGGAAGTACGGCGCCAAACGGACCATCCTCGGTTCACTCGTCGCGTGGACGGTGACGATCGGGGCGGGGTTCTTCCTGCCCGCGGGCGCGCCGGTGTGGTTCTTCGTGCTCGCGGCGGGGATCGGCCTGGTGCTCGGGGGTTCGCAGGCGCTCTCGCGGTCCCTGTTCTCGCATCTGGTGCCCGCGGGCAAGGAAGCCGAGTACTTCTCCGCGTACGAGATCAGCGACCGAGGGATGGCCTGGCTGGGGCCGCTGATCTTCGGCCTGACCTATCAGCTCACCGGGAGCTACCGGGACGCGATCCTCTCGCTCGTGGCCTTCTTCGTGATCGGTTTCGTCCTGCTGGCGCGGGTACCCGTAGGGCGCGCGATCCGCGACGCGGGGAATCCCGTACCCGACAGGATTTAGCAACTGAAGCCAAAGGGCGGTAGTGTACGCGTTTGGCTTACCAGGCGGACCGTTACTGCGCGCTGTAGATTCAGAAACGCAGGGTGACATCCTCTGTCAGATGTGACATACCGGGCGCTGGTGGGTACAACAAGGGGCGGCATACGACGGCGACGCATGACCCTTAACGGGAATCTTTACCGCCGACCGGACGTTGACCGGATGACGACGACAGCGACACCTGTCCTGTGGGCGACAAGCCCGGGAGGCACGATTCATGAGTGAGCGAGCTCTTCGCGGCACGCGCCTCGTGGTGACAAGCTACGAGACCGACCGCGGCATCGACCTGGCTCCGCGCCAGGCCGTGGAGTACGCATGCCAGAACGGACATCGTTTCGAGATGCCGTTCTCGGTCGAGGCGGAGATCCCGCCGGAGTGGGAGTGCAAGGTCTGCGGGGCCCAGGCACTCCTCGTAGACGGCGACGGACCTGAAGAGAAGAAGGGGAAGCCTGCGCGTACGCACTGGGACATGCTCATGGAGCGCCGTACTCGAGAGGAACTCGAGGAGGTCCTGGAGGAGCGCCTCGCGGTTCTCCGGTCAGGAGCCATGAACATCGCGGTGCATCCGCGGGACAGCCGCAAGTCCGCCTGACGGCGAACTGAACAACACCGCACACGAAGGCCGGGGCCACTGCTCAGCAGTGGCCCCGGCCTTCGTGCTGCGTTCGTTGCGCAGCGTCCTTCGTGCCGCGCCGGGCCGCTCAGCGCGGCGGCAGCTGCGGGTCGTCCGGGTGCGGGCCGCGGGGCGGACGCTCGTCGTCCCTGATGACCTCTCCCTGGACGACCTTGCCGTCCGGTCGGTGCATGCGCGCCTGCTGGAAGGCCTCGCCGAGACCGCCCTGGGTGGCCGCCTCGCGGACCTTGCGCTCGAAGGTCTTCTCCGCCGTCCGGCTGACGGCCTTCTGGACGGGCGGCACCAGCAGAAGCAGTCCCAGGGCGTCGGAGATCAGCCCCGGCAGGATGATCAGCAGGCCGCCCAGCATCGTCAGGGCGTTGCCGCCGCCCCGCTCGGAGGGATGCGGCGCCAGGCCGCTCTGCTGCTGTTGGACCGCCTCGCTCAGCTCGCGGAAGGCGCGCCGCCCGGCGTGCTTGATGACCATGCCGCCGAGCACCACACCGGCCACGAGCAGCAAGAACACCGTGAGCCCGCCGGCGGCGCCCGCCACGACGGTGAGCAGCCAGATCTCCAGGACCAGCCACGCGGCGATGCCGAGCGGCAGGAACCTCAGGACGCGGGAGCGCCGGGGCCGGGCGGGTCTGGTGGGCGGTACGCCAGTCGTCATGGCTCCAGTGTGCCTGGGCCCGGCTCAGACCGGCATAAGGGAGTGATCAACAAACGGCCGCCGGGCGACGGCAAACGGCCGCAGGAGCGACGATCAGGGCTTCTTGGCGTCCTTGGAGGGCTCCTGCGCACCTTCGGCGTCCTTGCGGCCCAGGGCGCGGCCCACACGGCCCACCCGCTCCCCCACGCCCCACGCGGTGACCCGCCACAGCGCCTCGGCCACGATGTCCTGGCTCATCTTGCTGTCGCCGTGCTCGCGCTCGACGAAGGTGATCGGCACCTCGACGACGTGATAGCCCGCCTTGATCGCGCGGCGCGCCAGGTCGACCTGGAAGCAGTACCCCTGCGAGGCGACCTCGCCGAGGCCGATGCCTTCGAGGGTCTCGCGGCGGAAGGCGCGGTAGCCGCCGGTGACGTCGCGGATCGGCACGTCGAGCATCAGACGGGAGTAAGTGCTGCCGCCGCGGGAGATGATCTCGCGATACTTGGGCCAGTTGACGATCCGTCCGCCCGGCACCCAGCGCGAGCCGAGCACGAGGTCGGCACCCTTGAGCGCGGTGAGCAGCCGGGGCAGCTCCTCGGGCTGGTGGGAGCCGTCGGCGTCCATCTCGACGACCACGCCGTAGCCGTTGTCCAGGCCCCACTGGAAGCCCGCGAGATAGGCCGCGCCGAGGCCTTCCTTGCCCTTGCGGTGCAGCACGTGCACGTTCTCGTCGTCGGCCGCGAGCTCGTCGGCGATCTTGCCGGTGCCGTCGGGGCTGTTGTCGTCGGCGACGAGGATGTGCGCCTCGGGCACGGCGACGCGGACACGACCGACGATGGCCTGGAGGTTCTCCGCCTCGTTGTAGGTCGGAATGATCACCAAGGCCAGGCCGAGCGGGCCGAACTGCCTCCCCTGGTCACCGGTTTCGGAGACCGCACCGCCGTCGTTCACTACTGCCCCTTCGTTCGTACGCAGAGGACCACCATAGTGGCCGCTTCCCGCACGGCCACGGCGGCACGGGCGGTAGAGGGGAGTACTGCGGATCGGGGCCCGGCACCCTTCGGGCCGACCTGGGGCCCGCTGGCTGCGGGTCGACCGAGAGCCGTTGTCTACTGAGCGTCCGGGCCCCACCCGGGTCACACCTGCCGGCCCGGTGGAACGTTCCCTCGCTTCCGCGGCGCGGGCGCTGGACCTGGCTCCCAGTGGTGGTGCGCCGGTGCGGCACACCGCCCATGGCCCAGCGGCGTTCGACGGCTGCGTGGAATTTCTCCGGTCGGACGTCCTTTGGTGGACCCGGCCGAACCTACCGGCCGACGGCCGCGTTCTGTCAATAGCCATGTGACCTGGGCCGATTCCAAAGACAGCCAGGTCAGTGCCGAGGATACGCAGGTCGTGCGACGCGACAACGGGCCGCGATCGGCCGTACGCACCGCCGGGACATCACTCGTCCGGCCGTACGAAGACCGGCTGTCCGAAGACCACCGTGCGCAGGCAGACGGGGAGTTCGGCGCCCGGGGAGAGGTCCGGCAGGCCGGGCGTGCCGGAGCGCGGGTCGGTCGACCAGCGGGCGACGCGGTCGTCCGGCGCCTGGACCACGAGCTCCGCGGTGCGCCAGACGGCGTAGTCGGCGGGCGCCCCCGGCACCAGGACGCCCGCGTCGTCCCGGCCGATGGCCCGCCAGCCGCCCCGGGTGTGGGCCGTGAAGGCCGCGCGCACCGACACGCGGTGCTCAAGGGTCTGGTGGAACGCGGCGGCACGGACGGTGCCCCAGGGGTCGAGCGGCGTGACGGGGCTGTCGGAGCCGAAGGCGAGCGGGACGCCGGTGCGCAGGAGGGCCGCGTACGGATTGAGGGTGCGGGCCCGTTCGGCGCCGAGGCGCTGCACGTACATGCCGTCGTCGCCGCCCCACAGGGCGTCGAACGCGGGCTGGACGGAGGCGGTGAGGCCGAGTTCCGCGAAGGCGGCGATCGTCTCCGGGGTGAGCATCTCGGCGTGCTCGATGCGGTGCCTCGCGGCGCGGACGCGGGCCAGGCCGACCTTCTCGGAGGCGGCGCGGATGCCCTCGACGACGGCGGTCACCGCGGCGTCACCGATGGCGTGGAAACCCGCCTGCATCCCTGCCTCGGTGCAGGCGACGACGTGCGCGGCGACGGCGGCCGCGTCCAGGTAGGCGGTGCCGGCGTGGCCGGAGTCGGCGTACGGCTCGTGCAGGCAGGCGGTGTGCGAGCCCAGGGCCCCGTCGACGAAGAGGTCACCCGCGGCGCCGACGGCCCCCAGTTCCTTTGCACGGGCGACGCCTTCCTCGCCCTGCTGCGCCCAGTAGCCGACGACGCGCGGCCCGGACTCGTCGGCGGCGAGGCGCAGCAGCCCGGTGAGGTCGTCCTCGCTGGAGATCTCGGGGCCCGCGCACTCGTGCACGGAGCCGATGCCGAGGGACGCGGCACGTCGCAGCGCCGCCCGCTGGGCCTCGGTGCGCTGCTGCGGGGAGAGCGCGCCGAGTGCCGCGGCGCGCACCGCGTGATGGGCGTCGCCGGTCAGGGGCGCGTCCGGGCGGAAGCCGGTGCGTCCGGTGATGCCGGGGACGAGGTCGAGCAGGGCCGTGGTGACCACGGCCGAGTGCACGTCGATGCGGGTGAGGTAGAGGGGACGGCCACCGGCCGCCTCGTCGAGTTCCGCGCGCGTGGGCGGACGGCCGTCCGCCCAGCGGGCCGCGTCCCAGCCGTGGCCGAGCAGGACCCGGTCGTGCGGCCGTGCGGCGGCGTGCTCACGCACGAGAACGAGCGCTTCGCCCAGGGAGCGGGCACCCGTCAGGTCGAGGCCCGTCAGGGCGAGGCCGGTCGACGTGGTGTGCACATGCGCATCGGTGAACGCGGGGGTGACGAGCGCTCCTTCGAGGTCGACGACCTCGTCCACGCCGTCGGCGAAGGCGTCGGCCGCACCCTCGGATCCCACCCAGGCGACGTGCCCGCGTTCGACGACCATGGCCGTGGCGAACGGATCGGCGGGGCTGTGGACGTCGCCACCGCGCAGCAGCACGGTGCGGTGGCCCTGAGGCCCGTTCTGGGGGGTGGTGCTCTCGCTCATGGGACCAGTCTGGCCCCTGCCCGTGCGGGCCCCGCGCAGGGGTCGCCCACGGGCGGTTCAGACCTGCGGGGGCCTGGCCTCGTACGGCGTGGAGAGGACGACCGTCGTGCGTGTGGAGACGCCGGCCAGTGCGCGCAGACGGCTCAGCAGGTGTTCGAGTTCAAGGGGGGTCGCGACGCGCACCTTGAGGATGTAGTTCTCGTCGCCCGCGACGCTGTGGCACGCCTCGATCTCCGGGACGCCCGCGAGGCGTTCGGCGATGTCGTCGGGTGCGCTGGGGTCGAACGGCTTCACCGAGATGAACGCGGTGAGCGGCAGCCCGACGGCCTCGGCGTCCACGACCGCGGCATAGCCGCGGATGACGCCGCGCTGCTCCAGGCGGCGCACCCGCTGGTGCACGGCCGATGTGGACAGGCCCGTGGCCTTGCCCAGGTCGGTGTAGCTCATCCGCCCGTCCTTGACGAGCAGCTGCACGATCTGTCGGTCCAGCTCCTCCATGCGCCGAACCTACAGGGCTCTTGATCCCTCCGGATACCGATAGGCGCGACGGCGGCATCTTCTCGGGGCATGTGACGAACGCCACATACCTGTGACCGTGTCCAAAGGGATGTCACGATTACGTCTACGACGGGACGGGAAGTGCTTGCTGTGGCCGAGGCCGCAGCGCCTTCTCGGCCCACCCAAGGGGGAGAGTCCCATGCAGAATCTGAAGCGCCCCGGTCGCACTGCCCGCAGCAAGCAGCAGCGCTCCGACGAATCCGCGTCCGCACCCGTATCGGAGGGCGTCGAATCGGGTGAATCCGAGTTCGACGCGTACGACACCTTCGAGATGTACCGGGTGACGTGCCCGGACTGCGCGCAGCCCATCGCGCTCCTGGCCGACGAGGACGTGCTGCCCGAGCACGCGCTGTGCGCCCAGCCGTGGAACCCGTTCGGGCTCACGGTGTGCGCGGGCACGGGCCGTGCCGCGGCCGACGCCGAGCCCGCCGACGAGTCGATGGAGGCTCAGGAGCAGGACACCGCCCTGCTCCTGACGCTCCCTCAGGGGCTCGACTGGCGTACCCAGCCCTTCTCCCACGTCGGCGGCCAGGGCTCGCGCCCGCTGCGCGTCGTGCCTCAGCCGGACCGGCGCTCCGCGGCCTGAGGGCTACCAGTAGCTGCCCTGCACCATGGCCGCCAGGCTGGCGTGGTGCAGGATCAGCGTGTCCGGGTCCTCGGGGACCGCGGTCTCACCGAAGTGCACCTGCCGGTAGGCGACGCGGAGCATGACGACGGCGTGCCGCAGTGCCGCGTACAGCGTGTGGAAGTCCATGGACCTGGGTGTGTGGCCGGTGAGCCGGGCATAGCCCTCCTCGATGGTGTCGCGGCGCAGGAAGCCGGGCAGGCCCTCCTGGCCGAAGCTCACCGTCAGGTCCTGGAAGAAGCGGTGCAGATAGACGAACCAGCCGAGGTCGACCTCGCGGGGTGCGAGCGCCGCCATCTCCCAGTCCAGTACGGCCACGGGGTCGAAGCCGTCGTAGATGACGTTGCCGATGCGCGCGTCACCCCAGTTGAGGACGGGCTCGCCCTCGTCGTCCGGCCACAGCTCCTCCAGCCGCTCGAAGGCGCGCTCGATGAGGGGTGAGCGGGGCAGGCCGTCGACCACCCAGCCGTAGTAGGCGCGTTGGGCGTCGACGTGGCGGCGCAGCGGGCTGCCTTCGCCGGGCAGGGCGAGGAACTCGGCTTCCGCGACGGGCACTTGGTCGTGGAGATGGGCGAGCAGGCGGATCGACGCGTCCTCCAGGTGCGTACGCTCGGCGTCGCTCGCCGCGTGGAGCCAATTGCCCTCGTACGTATAGGGCATGACGTCCGGCGGCACGCGTCCCTCGACCCGCTCCATGACGAAGAAGGGCGCGCCGAGCGGCCCCGGGTCCTCCTCCAGCCACAGCACGCGCGGCACCGGCAGGTCGGTGTGCTCGGCGACCAGCCGCATCGTGCGGTGCTGGCGCGGCAGGTCGTAGACCGGGAAGATCGTGTAGGCGGCCGGATCCGCCGCCACGCGCAACGCGCAGGCCCGCAGCGGTGGTTGTGGGTGCTCTATGTCGAAGAGGAGGGTCTCGCTCGACATGCCGTTGGACTCGGGCACCCGCACTCCGGTGGCCTTGGCCCCGGGCAGCCGCGCGCCGAGCCAGGCCGTGAGCCTGCGGGCGAGTTCCTCGGGGTCGCGGGTGGTGGTGCGGAGGCGGGGCCTGCTGGGTTCTGTCGCCATCGCGGATTCCTCTCAGGGCGCGACCGATGCGAAGCCGGTGAAGCCGCTCGGGTCGTGGCGGCCGAAGCTGCCGTGCTCGAAAATGCCGTACCCGGTCTGCCCGTTGAGGGTGAAGCGCGCGGCATGGTCGATGACTCCGTACGCGGCCATCGGGTGCGCCGCCGGATCCGACAGGTCATACGTACGGCGGTCGGTCCAGCCCCGCCCCTGCCAGGTGCCGTGCTGCCAGTCGTCCGCGGGCGGATAGCCGGCGCCGACGGCAAGGGGCAGGGAGGCGAGGACCTCGACGCCGAGCTCAAGGGGCTTGCGGGCGTCCGGGTCGGTGAGGTGGATGACGGCGCGCTCGGGGTGCCGGGTGCCGGAGCGGTAGGTGATGTCGGCCTGGGGCCAGCCGAGTTGGCGGTCGCGCATCCCGGGCCGCACGACCGTGGCCTCGTTCAGTGAGCGGTATCCGTCCGCGTCCTCCTGGGTGATGACCATCAGGAAGCGGTCCTCGAAGCGGACCGGGCTCCAGATCCAGTGGAAGCCCTCGGTGCCGAACTCCTCCTCCAGGCGCCCGCGTTCCTCGCCGGGGATGGGCCGCACTCCCCAGCTGCGGTCGCGGGTGGCGGTCCACTCCCCCGCCGTCACGGCGATGTCCTCGCCGCCGACGCGGATCACCCCTTCGCAGCCGCCCGCCTGGACGAAGCGGCGCCCTTCGAGGGAGAGCCGGTCGCCGCGCCGCTGGATGTGGTGCGGTTCCCAGAGGGCGGGGAAACCGGCGGTCCACGTGATGTCGTACGAGAGGGATTCGGGATCGGCGGGATCGGCGGCGCAGGTCAGGCGCAGCCGTCGCAGCGGTTCCTCGACGGTGATGGTCAGGGGGCCGACGGAGAGGTTCATGCGGTCGTCGCCGAGCGCGTCGGACGCGCGTACGGCGTGGAGCGTGTCCCCGCCGCGCAAGGTGGCGTACGCATCGATCACACCCACGTTCGGGTAGACACCGAGCCCGAGGATGAGGAGCGCCTGCCCCTGGTGATCGAAGAGATGGAAGATACAGCGGTCGTAGGCGTTGCGGTCGCCCGTCGCGACCTGCTTCATGGACAGCGGCACCTGGTGGATCGGGTACTCGTCGAGCGGGACGGGGCGGTCGTCTGCCACGGCAAACCTCCCTGGGCGCACGGTGGTTGACGGGCGCGCGGCCGATGCCGGGCCCCCGGCGCGGAGTTGACGGTACGTCAGACCGCGTGCCGGAGCCAGACACGTGTCAGCCCGCGTTCGGTTGCCGCGCCTTCCCGTTCGGAGGCCGCGACGCCGGGGCCGCACCTTCGTCCGGGGCGCGGGAAAGCGGGTCCACCCCGAGCCTCGACACGGGCATGCCACGAACTGAGGGGCGAATCCCGCAGGCGGTGACTTGTCCCCCGCGGGGCGCGTTGGCCGCGTATGACCACCCCCACGCCGATGCCCATGGCGCACCAGCCGACCGGCCGCCGCAGGCGCACCCTCCTGACGGCTCCCCCGCCCGACGCAGAATCGGTTCCCCAGCGCCCTCAGCAGCCGCAGCGCCCCCACCCGCACCACCAGCAGCAATCGCCGCCCCAGCCCCCGCCGCCGCACCTCCAGGACCCGCCCATCTACCGCGCCCTCATCCGCAGCTGGGCCGAGCGGGGCAAGACCCTGCCGGGGCGGCACGACCCGGAGTGGGTGCGGCTCGCGGCGCCTCCGGTCAGGCTCGGTCAGTTCAGCGCGTCTCGGGACCCGCGAGGTGACGGGCGATGACCATGCGCTGGATCTGATTGGTCCCCTCGACGATCTGCAGCACCTTTGCCTCGCGCATGAAGCGCTCCACCGGGAAGTCCGCGGTGTAGCCATACCCGCCGAGGACCTGCACGGCGTCCGTCGTCACCTTCATCGCGGCGTCCGTGCACAGCAGCTTCGCCATGGCCGCCTGCTTGGAGAACGGCCTGCCCGCGTCGCGCAGCCGCGCCGCGGAGAGATAGAGCGCCCGGCCCGCCTCGATCTGTGTCGCCATGTCCGCGAGCATGAACCGAAGTCCCTGGAAGTCCGCGATCGGCTTGCCGAACTGCCGCCGCTCGGTGGCATAGCCGAGCGCCTCGTCGAGCGCCGCCTGGGCCACGCCGATCGCGCACGCCGCGATGCCGAGCCGCCCCGAGTCCAGCGCGGAGAGCGCGATCGCGAAGCCCTGGCCCTCCTCGCCGATGCGGCGGGCGTCGGACACCCGTACCCCGTCGAAGTTGATCTGGGCGGTGGGCGAGCCCTTCATCCCCATCTTCTTCTCGGGCACCGCCGCGTGCAGCCCTTCGGCGTCGCCCGGCACCAGGAACGCGGAGATGCCGCGGGCGCCTTCGCCGCCGGTGCGGGCGAGGACGGTGTAGAAGTCGGCGACCCCGCCGTGCGTGATCCACGCCTTCGTCCCGCTGATCACCCAGCTGTCGCCGTCACGGACGGCCTTCGTCCGCAGGGACGCCGCGTCCGATCCCGACGCCGGCTCGGAGAGGCAGTACGCCCCGAGGAGTCCGCCGCCGAGCATCGCGGGGAGGTGCTCGGCCTGCTGCTCCTTGGTGCCGTACCCCGCGAGCGCGTGGCAGGACAGGGAGTGGACGCTGACGCCGAGACCGACGGTGAGCCGTGCCGCGGCGAGCTCTTCCAGGACCTGGAGATAGACCTCGTACGACTGGTCGCCGCCGCCGAACTCGGAGGCGTACGGAAGCCCGAGCAGTCCGGATTCGGAGAGGAGGGCGAAGACCTCGCGCGGGAAGCGCCCGGCGTCCTCCTCCTCGGCCGCGCGGGGAGTGATCTCCCGCTGGACGAGGTCACGGACGAGCGAGAACAGATCCCGCGCCTCGTCCGTGGGCAGCTGACGGTCCACCGGCTGCAAGCTTCGCTCAGGCACGATCGCATCCTCCCTTTCGGCACTGCGGCGGACCCGCGGGGTAGTGCGGCGCCACCGTGTCTCACGCCCGGCCGATGGCGCCCTTCCGGGTCGCGGAAGGTGCTGTGACCAGCGGCTCTGGCGCGTTGAGTATGCCCGATCGGCGGCGGCCAGTCACTAGTTAACGACCGCTTACTCAAAAGATAGCCGACGCCCGCAAGAGGGGCCCGGAATTGGTCCGAACCATTGACCCCACTGGTCTAGTCCTCCTAGAGTCCAGCCGAGCGCCTTACCGCGTTCATGCCAATTCAACGTTCACCGACGTTCGGACGGCACCCGCAGGTCAACAGCACCATGTCCCCCCATGCGCCCTCTCCCCCCACGAGGAGAAACGATGCTCAGACCGCACCTCTCCCGCGCCCCCTTCCGGGCGCTCATAGCCACAGCGTGTTGTGCCGTGCTCGGCGGAGGTCTGCTCGCCGGCGCGGGCACCGCCACCGCCGGTCCCGAAACCGGCGCCAGTTCCGGCACATCAGCGGGCGCGCAGGCCGCGGCCGGCTCCAAGGTCGTCGGCTACTTCACCGAGTGGGGTACCTACGACCGGAATTACCACGTCAAGAACGTCGAGACGTCCGGTTCGGCCGACAAGCTCACGCACATCAACTACGCCTTCGGCAACGTCCAGGGCGGCAAGTGCACGATGGGCGACGCCTACGCGGCGACCGACAAGGCGTACACCGCCGACCAGTCCGTCGACGGCAAGGCCGACACCTGGGACCAAGAGCTGCGCGGCAACTTCAACCAGCTGCGCAAGCTCAAGAAGCTCCACCCGGACCTGAAGGTCCTGTGGTCCTTCGGCGGCTGGACCTGGTCCGGCGGCTTCACCGAGGCGGCCAAGAACCCGGCCGCGTTCGCCCAGTCCTGCTACGACCTGGTCGAGAACTCGAAGTGGGCCGATGTCTTCGACGGCATCGACATCGACTGGGAGTACCCCAACGCCTGCGGTCTGACCTGCGACACCAGCGGGCGGGCCGCGTACAAGGACCTGATGTCCGCGGTGCGGGCGAAGTTCGGCGGCGGCAACCTCGTCACCGCGGCCATCCCGGCCGACGCCGAGGAGGGCGGCAAGATCGACGCCGCCGACTACGCGGGCGCCGCCCAGTACGTCGACTGGTACAACCCGATGACGTACGACTACTTCGGCGCCTGGGAGGCGAAGGGACCGACCGCCCCGCACTCGCCGCTGAAGACGTACGAGGGCGCGCCCAAGGCGAACTGGAACACCGACGCCACGATCAAGAAGCTCCAGGGCCTCGGCATCCCCTCCGACAAGCTGCTCCTCGGCATCGGCTTCTACGGCCGCGGCTGGACCGGCGTCACGCAGAAGGAGCCCGGCGGCACCGCCACCGGGGCCGCCGCGGGCAAGTACGAGGCGGGCATCGACGACTACAAGGAACTGAAGACCAAGTGCCCGGCCAACGGCACGGTCGGCGGGACCGCGTACGCGCACTGCGGAACCAACTGGTGGAGCTATGACACCCCGGCCACCATCGCGGGGAAGATGGACTACAAGAACCAGGCCGGTCTCGGTGGCACCTTCTTCTGGGAGCTCAGCGGTGACACGGCTGACGGTGAGCTGATCAAGGCCATCAACTGACCGTCTGAGCAGACGCGTTGGGGCGGGAGCCGATCTGCTCCCGCCCCTCCGTCATGGCCGCCGGCGAGCCTTCACGACCGCGGCGGGGCCGGGAAGGCCGGCTCGAACTCCTCGATGACGCGCAGGGTGTCGCCGAGGGTCCGCACCAGCAGGTCACACACCGTCCCGCGCGTCAGACCCCGGCTGCCGATCCAGTCGAGCGCGACGCCCTCGACGCTGCACAGCCAGCCGAGCAGCGCCGTGCGCGCGAGCTCCGGTATGTCACGGCGGCCGTACGCCCCGTCGGCGATCGCGCCGATCAGGGCCGCTCGTACACCGTCGCGAATGGCGTGCACCTCGGCATCGAAGCCGACACCGCCGCTGATGATGGTGCGGTACGCGGCCTGGTGGTGCTCGGCGTAGCGCAGATAGCCGTCGATCGTGCTGTGCACCCGTTCCGCGGGCGGCAGGTCGTCGTGGCGCCCGGCGCGCGCGACCAGCTCCGCCACCGAGTCCTCGATGATCGCGAGGTAGTAGCCGCGCTTGGACTTGAAGTAGTAGTAGATCAACCCCTTGGCGACGGCTGCCTGTTTGGCGATGTCGTCCATCGAGAGCGCGTCGTACGACGTGTCGGCGAACAACTTCCGCCCGATGGTGATGAGTTCGGCGCGGCGCGCCACGGAGCGGTCGGTGCCGCGCGCCTGCGGGCGAGCGTCCGCGGGACGGTCGATGCCGCGCTGTTGACTATTATTCAATTTCAGCCCTAGTCTCCAACTGCCTCGGGAATCCGCAGTATGGCAGAACCAACGCCACCTGCCGGTTCTGCGCCCGACGGCGCTCTCACACGCACTCCCCCTGCGCACACGGACCGCCGTACGGGAGGAAGATTCATGAGCGCACCGCGTACCCCCTTACGCGAGGGCAGAACCTCCTGGAAGAAGACGGCCGTCGTGGCCCTGCCGGCCGTCCTGGCCGTCGGCGCGATGGCCTCCGTGATGGCCGAGGGGGCGCTCGCCGCCTCCTTCGCCGTCTCCGGCACCAGCTTCCAGGTGTCATCCGGCAAGCTCACCAGCGAGGGCCTGTCCTCCTACGTACAGACCGACCGGGACATCGACGGCAAGGGGCACCCGGTGGCGCTCCTCGGGATCGGTGACGCGACCCTGTCCGACATCTGCCAGGCCGCAGAGGTGAAGACCCCGGTGGGCACCGTGGTGTTCAAGCTGACCGCGGGCGGCTCCGCGGGCGAGGTCACCGCGAGCAATCTCATCATCGACGGCGAGGACCTGGAGGGCGACGCCCGCTTCGGCACGGCGGAGATCGGCCGGGACGCGTCGACCCTGGACGAGGTGTCCGGCGTCAAGGGCGAGCGGGGGAAGTTCGGGCTGCAGGCCGGGGACATCACCGTCTCCGGGGTGAGGTCCCACGCCTGGTCGGCGACCGGCGGGAACTTCCGGCTCAAGGGCATGAAGCTCGACGTCAGCATCGGTGGCAAGAAGTGCTTCTGACCGGCGGCCGGAGAGCCGGGGTCAAGGCGTGGGGCAGAGACGGCGGCGGCCGGCTGGACGAGCGCCTGCCGCTGCCCGACGCGCGCCGGGTGCTGCGCCGATGGCGGCGCACCCGGCCCTTCTGGGGCGGCCTGCTGCTGATCCTGGGCGGCGCCGAGCTGCTCCTCGTTCCGCTGTCGCCGCTGACCGTCCTGGTCAGTCTGGGGCTCGGCGGGCTCGCGGCGATCGGCATCGGGCTCGCCCTGATCACCGCCGGGATCTTCCTGTGGCTGCTGCCGCACGCCCATCACTATGTGAGCGTCAACGCCCTGATCCTGTCGGTGCTCTCGTTCGCGGCCACGAACCTCGGCGGGTTCCTGGTGGGCATGGCGCTCGGCATCGTCGGCAGCGCGATGGGGTTCGGCTGGACGCCGGTGCCCGAGGGCGCCGACGAGGACTCCGAGCGGCCGAGGGCGCGGGACGGGCAGGGCACGCGGACGCTCGGTGTGCTGCTTCCGGTGGTCATCGTGGGGGCGACGCTGTGGGGCGGCGCTCCGGCGAGGGCGGCTCCCGGTCCGGAGATCGTGGCGGCGGCCGGTGAGGAGATCGTGTCCGCGCGGACTCCGCCGACCGTCACCACCACGCTCTTCTCGCCGCAGGGCTTCCTCCTGGCCGGCGTACGCGAGATCCCCACGGCCGACGGGCCGTTGAAGGTCATGGTGCTGAAGATGAAGGCCGCCTCGCTCACCGACTACCGCCTGAAGACGCGCGACGGAAGCAAGGAACTCGCCCTGGGCGCAGACACGTTGGACCTCAGCGGCTCCGTCACGCTCTATCTGACGAAGTTCAAGGGCTGCCTGGAGGGGCTGCTCTGCCTGACCTTCACGCCCGACAAGCTGCCGGTGCCGCCCGTCGTGCCGCCGTTCGTCTTCATGACCGACGTTCAGGCCGAACAGGCCCTCGTCACGTCGGACTTGATCGTCGCGGGCGGCCTCACCCTGAAGGCGTCGGCATGATCCAGATTCAGGCGGCCCTCTTCTGGGCGTACGCGATCGGTGCGACGTTCGCGCTGTCCGCGGCCCGGCAGCTCCAGGTGTGGGAGCGGATCAACGCGGGCGAGGGGCCGCGGACGCGCAGCCGTGCCGCCAATCCGTATCTGGCGCTCACCGCGCTCTTCGCGGCGGTCCTGATGGTGCCGACCGGGCTTTTCCTGCTCTGGCAGAACCCCGCGTGGACGACGATGCACGTCGCGGACGGGCACGACGGCGTGTGGGCCGGGTTCGTGCTCTTCTACGCGGGCGGGATCCCGGTCGCCGCGATCATCGGGTTCCTGGTGGCGCAGGGGCTCGTGCTGGTGGGGGCGGGCTACTGGGCGTATCTCCAGTGCGTGGGCGGGTACTTCCTGCTCTTCGGGACGCTGGTCCACGGCTGGGACGGCAGGGGGTACGAGCGGTTCTTCTCCGCCGAGTCCCGGGACTTCACAGGCTGGCGGCAGGACAGCGTGGTCAACCACGTACTGGACTTCCTGACGTCCGGCACGTTCCTCGCGCTGCTGATCTTCGGCGCGGCCGTGATCGGCACGATGCTGCTGACGGAGATCGGCTGGCTGATGGAGGGCTGGTCGCTGCCCGGCGCGGACGAGGACCGCAAAGTCCACCGGTTCCTGGCGATCGCCGTCGCGGCGGCCGGGGTCTACGGCCTGCCGTTCGTCGGCGCGCTCGTCGCGAGCGTCCTGGTGCGGCTCCTGGGCGGGTGGCTCGGCCTGTCGCTGTTCGCGGTGATCGCGGGCCTCACGCTGCTGTCGCGGCGCTCACCCGTGCGCCTGCTCTACGGACTCGTGGGCGTGCCGCACCGGCACTGGCGGGCGGATCTCGACCTGGGGCAGGCCCACGGCGGTCGTACGGGAGGTCAGGAGACCGGCGTAACCGGGGTCACAACAGACCGATCTGCGTGACGAGCATCGCGAGGACGACGACGAGCGTCCAGCCGAGGACGTGCTCGAGCACCTTCGGGCCGTCTTCCTTGGGGCCTCCGGTGCGCGTGGTCGCCCGGGGCTGTGCGGTGGCAGTGGCTGTGGCAGCGGTCATGGCATCACTCGATACGTATGCGTCACGCCTCTCGACGCGACGTCCGGCAGCGGACTCCCCCCACTGACCCCACCACCTTGCCATCGGATTCCGCCGCCGCGGGCGAGAGCTTGGTCACTCGCGGGCCCGGCCGCCCACCGCGGCCGCCGCCCCCCACCGGGCAGGTCCCGTGCAACTCGCACCGAGTGCCGTGCGTCTCACTACACGTGGTGGGGCACACCCCCAGGCGCACCCCCCGCCGCTCGTCCGCGCAACCTTCCGACCGAAAGGTTTCCGATGAGCACGCACCGGCCGTACCGGACGCCCCGCCGCAGAGCGCGGCTCGCCCTCGCGGCCGCCGTCACCGTGACGGCGGCCCTCACCGGAACGGCGTCACAGGCCGCGCCGTCCGCTTCCGGGACACCCTCGCCGGGTGCGCCCGGTCTGGGCGACCCGATGTTCCCGCTGGACGGGAACGGCGGATACCGGGTCGACCGCTACACCCTGGACTTCGACTGGCAGGCGCCGAGAACACCGTTCGAGGCGACGGCGACGATCAAGGCGACCGCCACGCAGTCGCTGTCCCGCTTCAACCTGGATTTCGGGGGCAACACCCTGCACGGCGTGCGGATCGACGGCTCGGCCGCGCGCACGTCCCGCGCCGGCGACGAACTGACGGTGACGCCCAAGTCCCAGATTGCGAAGGGCCGTTCGTTCACCGCCAAGGTCACGTACACCGCCGACCCGACGCAGACGCGCCATCGCGACGACGCCATCGAGGACTACGGCTGGATACCCACCGCCGACGGCACTGTGGTCTATCCGCAGCCGAACGGGGCCCGGTTGATCTTCCCGGCCAACGACCATCCGAGCCAGCGCGCACCGATCACCTTCCGCATCACCACACCGAAGGACCTGACCGCGGTCGCCAACGGCAAGCTGGTGAACCGCACGGAACGCCCCGGCGACCGGGTGCGCTGGACGTACGACTCCGAACAGCCGCTCTCCACCCAGCTGGTGCAGATGGCGGTCGGCAAGTTCCGGCTGATCGACGGCAAGGGTCCCGGCGGTCTGCCCCTCCGAGACGTGGTCCCGGACACCCTGGTCGAGCCGACGGCGGAGTACCGCAAACTCACTCCCGACCACCTCGCCTGGCTCCAGGAGAAGCTCGGCCCCTACCCCTTCAACCGTTACGGCCTGCTGGTCGGCGACACGGACCTGGCCGTCGCCCTGGAGACCCAGACGCTCTCGCTCATCCCGAAGGCGGACCTGCTGGGCACCAAGGTCGACGCCGAGCGGAACATGGTGCACGAGCTGACCCACCAGTGGTTCGGCAACAGCGTCGCCCTGAAGAGCTGGTCCGACCTGTGGGTGAGCGAGGGGCACGCCCGCTTCTACGAGCGGATGTACTCCGAGGAGCACGGCGGCGACAGCTTCGAGACCGCCATGAAGACGGCCTACGCCGCTCACGACCAGTGGCGCCACGACTTCGGCGCCCCCGCGGAACCGACCGAGCCGAACCTCTTCAAGCGCATGCGGTACGACGGCTCCGCCCTGGTCCTGTACGCCCTGCGCGAGCAGGTCGGCAACGCGACATTCGAGAAGATCGAACGGGCGTGGGTCAGCGGCTTCCGCGGAAAGACCGCGAGCACCCAGCAGTTCATCGACCTGGCGTCGAAGGTCGCGGGCGAGGACCTGGAGGGCTTCCTGCACCCATGGCTGTACGGCTCGAAGACGCCGCCCATGCCGGGGCATCCGGACTGGGTGGTGGACCCCGTCCAGAACTGAGGGGCATCCGTCGTCTGGCGGCGGCGTTCGTGTGAAGCGGCCTGTCGGACGCCCGGTCGACGGGGGGACCAGGCCTACGGTGGGTCCCCCGTCGAACTGGGAGGTCTCATGCCGGACCACGAGCAGAAACAGAAACGACCCGCGTTGCTGGGCACGGAGATGCGCGAGGCGACGCTGCCGGACGGCACCCAGGCGGTGATCGTCGTACAGGCCGGAACCTCCCAGACCGAGGTGGACGAAAAGGCGGCGCGGCTGCGCAGGGGCACGACTGAGGCGAAGTAGCCCGGCAAGCGACCGGTTGGCACGCAGACGGCCCTTCCCGTTGTCCGGGAGGGGCCGTCCGCATCGGTAATGATCGGGTAAACCTTGTCGGTTACCATCCCCAGGTCATGAACTGAACATGCTCTGCGGCCTGCCGCGTACAGCAGGCGGGCCACGGGAGGGAGAGCCTTGTCCGGCAGCAACCTCACGGTCGACTACGAGTTCCTGAGCGGTTGCGAACGCCAACTCAGTACTTTGCGCACGACGTTCAAGGACATCGAGAACCGTCGTGACGACATGGAGAAGCACTGGGGTGCCGGGAGCATCGCGGACGCCATGGGCGGATTCGTCGACAACTGGGACGACTACCGCACCAGGCTCATCGAAGGCCTGGAATCGACGGGCAAGCTCGTGGCGGAGACGAAGAAGTCGTTCGAGGCCCTGGACGTAGAACTCGCCAAGCAGACCAAGGGCAAGGGCAAAGGCGAGGGGAAGGGCCAGTGACCACTGCGGCATCGAAGCGCCGCCCCGTCGACTGGGACCCGCTGTGCGCGAGTGACCCCGTTCCCGGCGACCCGGAGGAGATCCGGGCAGAGGTCCGGCACATGGTCTCGGTCGCCGAGAAGCTGCGCACACAGGCGAAGAACCTCAAGACCATCTCGGACGAGGAGAGGCTCAAGGGGAAGTACGTCCAACGCCTGCGCGAGGACTCCGGCACGCTGGAGAAGCACATGCGGGAGGTGGCCTCACGGTACGAGCGGGTGCACGGGCACCTCACCAAGTGGGCCAACAAGCTCGAGGACCACCAGGACGACGCCGACCGGATCCTGCGCGAGGCCAAGGAGGCGCACGCGGAGGCCGAGCGGGAGAAGGCCAAGGACGCCGAGAAGGCGGACAAAGAAAAGGACCAGGACAAGAAGCCGAACTCGACGGCGAGCGGCGCTGATCAGGACCCGCTGCAGACGTACAGAACCCGCCTCGGCACCGTCACCGGGAACCGCGACAGCGACGCAAGCCACTACGCCGGCAAGATCAACGACGAGATCGACGATGTCATCGAGGACTCGTGGTGGGACGACGTCAAGGGCTGGGTCCATGACAACGCGGACATGATCAAGGCCTTCATCGACGTTCTCGGCTGGATCGCGACGGCGCTGGGCTTCTTGGCGCTGCTCATCCCCGGACTCAACCTGGTCATTCTTGGCATAGCGGCGCTCACGATCGGACTCAGACTCCTCCTGGTGGCATCCGGCGACGCCACCTGGACCGATGTCATCTTCGACGTCGTGGGCGGGCTGCTCGTGGTGGGCGGCCTCGGGGCCGCCGCGAAGCTCGCCAGTGGGGCCAAGGCCACCGCGGGCGCTGCTCAGGCCGCCCGGACCGCCGGCCTGAGCCGAGGGCTCAGCGGTGTGAAGGGCATCATGGACGACATGGGGCGGTTGATGACCAGACTGCCGGAAGGGGCAGGACGACAGGTCGTCGGTGCTGCCCGTAACGGCATACGCAAGTCCATCTCCCAGAACGTCGGCCTGGTGGCCAAGGGGCCGCTGAGGGTCAGCCCGCTCTCGACTCTGCTGCATCTCGGCGACAAGGAGATGGCGGGCATGGCGAAGATGTTGCAGGCGAACAAGGCCACGTTCCCGGCCGCCGCGGGGGCGGCCGCGGACAAGGCGTACAAGTCCTACCAGGTGGGTCTCGGCCTTGCCTGGACCGGCATGGGGATGGACGTCGCGGACAAGGCACTGGGCAAGAGCGACCTGACAAGCGTGACGGACGAGAAGTTCGGAACCGGCGAGAAGCCGTACAACGCGGGTTACTCGGACTGGAAGGACAACACCCTCAAGCCCGCCCCCGACACCCACTGGTAGCGAGGAACCACCATGGACCTGTACTCGGCGCAACGCATTGCCGAGGCCGAAGCCGCTCGTACCGGACTCGGCACCGGCCCCAACCGGCGGCTCCGGCTGACCCTGATCATCGGAATGCCCCTGTTCCTGCCGGTACTGGGGGTCATGATCCTGGTGCCGAAGTCGATGATGAACACCGTTCTTTACGTGTACGAGGCCGGAATCATCGGCTGCCTTCTGCACTACGTGTGGGTCTTCGTGAAGTACCCCCGCCACGCGGGCCGTCCGCCCTACCTGACCCGGGATCTCGCCATGGGCGGTGGCTTCTTCCTGCCCTCGATGTTCTTCGGTTTCTGGGCGGGCATGATCGCTGCCCCCGCGTGGGCGCTCTTCGTCGGCGTCGCCTACGCCCTGGAAGAGAGGCGGGAGCACCGTGGCCTCCGTTGAGCACCGCGAGGTCCCGACCGGCTTCAACCTGGTGCCGCCGCCCGGCTGGGACGTGATTCCGCTGCACTCGGGTACCGAGGAGGCGATGGACCGCATCGTCCGCAAGGCGATCGCGCAGCTGCCCGTCGGTTTCCCCAAGGACGACATCCCGAAGGCCCGGCTGAAGCTCACCCAGGAGATGAAGAAGGTCGTACGCCGGGCAAGCGCCAAAGGCGGCATGACCCTCTACCTCCCCACCGAACGGCTCCACGGCGTCGCGCTGCCCGTCTCGATCGTCGCCTCCGAACCGATCGAGATTCCGAGGGTCAGGCCCGAGAGCGGCCCGGAAGCGGTCATGCTGGCGCTCGCCTCCGAGACTCCGGGAGCCGAGGTGCGGGAGCTCGACGAGACCGCGGCGCTGCGCTCGGAGCGCGATGTACCCGCCGATCCCGCCCAGGGCGTCGACGTCGCGCACCGCCGGGTCGAGTACTTCGTGCCGGTTCCGGACAGCGTCCCCGACCAGTACCTCACGTTCTCCTTCAGCGCCCTGATCGCGCCCGGCTCGGACCCCGCCTTCTACGACACCCTCGTGGAGCTGTTCGACGCCGTCATGGGCACCTTCCGCTGGAGCTACAGCTGACGGCTGCATCCCCGCCCGCGCCCCCGACGAAAGAGACCGCTCATGTCCGAAGGCACCCTGTGGAGCGCCGACCTCGGTGAGCTTCACATCGACACGGATGCCAACAAGGGGCTCTGGGGTTATCTCTGGCTCCAGATCGACAAGAAGACGTTCAAGGTCTGGCTGGATGAGTCGCTGACCGACCTGGCCTCCAAACACGGCATCGAACTCACCCGCAAACTCCGCCGGTTCCACAAGAACTTCTACGAGCAGACCGTGGTGACCCTCCGGGACAAGCTGCAAGCCGACGAGGCGTTCATCTATCACCCGGTGCCGCTGACCTCCATGCCGCTGGTGATGCATGCCACCCGCATCCACTGCGAGGCTCTCGACGCGGCGTCCTGTGAAGGGCTCACCGCGCCCACCGTGCCGCATCCCGAGATCCCCGAGTGGCAGCAGCGGTCCGGCAGCGTCGCCTTCGCCTCGCCGTATCTGGGCGAGGACGGGGTGCGGGTCACGCGTTCCTACCCCGCGGACAGCACCATCATGATGACCTCCGTGACGTACCACTGGCACACCCCGCCCGGCCTCCCCGACGTCTGTCTGCGCGGGCACCACGACGATCCGGAAGTGATCGCCGCGGTCATGGAGCCGTTGGACGACTTCGCGCGGACGCTGCGGCTTCCCGGGGCAGCTCAGTAACCCGAAGGAACACGAAGGCCCCCTCCCCGCCGAGCGGAGAGGGGGCCTTTCGCTGTCACAGTGGGTGCCTCAGTGGATACCTGGATACCTCAGTGAATGCCCACCTCCGCCAGCGCCGCCTTCTGCTTCGCCGAGAGCTTCACCGGGAAGTACACGTAGCAGACGCCTCCCGTGCCGGAGACGACCTTCCCGGTGGAGTTGTAGCGCTTCGTGCGGAGCCAGATGTTCTCCCACTCGCGCCGCTTGTAGACCCGGCGCACCGCCTCGTTGCTCGGCGATGCGGGGTCGTTGGCGATCACGTCGCCCTTCGACGTGAAGCCGATCACCGTCATCAGGTGGCCCGCCGTGCCGTAACCCGCGCCCGTCAGCTCCTCCTTGAGGAACGACTGTGACGTTATGACCGGGATACCGACGGCGATCAGCGACTCCAGTTCGGTGAGCGAGGCGAGGCGGGTGACGACACCCTGCATGTCCTTGTACGTCGACGCGTAGGCCGCGTTGAAGGGCCAGTTGCCGCAGCCCGCGTACTGGTAGTCGAAGGTGTACCGGGCCGCGTGGCACACCTGCGGATCGGCGTAGGACGGGTCGACCCAGGCGAGGTCGGCGGCGGTCGGCTTGCGGCCCCAGAACTCTATGATCATCTGCGAGGAGGTCGGGCTGCACCAGGCCTCGCCGCCGTTGTCGTACTCCGGGTACTGGCCGACGTGGGTCTCCTGCGAGTAGCGCGGGACCTTCAGCTCCTTGGAGACCCCGGGCTTCGACGCCGGGACCGTGAAGCGGTCGGGGACGGCGGACGCCATGGCGCCGAGCCGCCACACCGTGGGGGTCTCGGTGGCGCCCGGCTTGCGGTACAGCGTCAGGCGCAGCTTGTACGAGACGAGGCGCAGGCCCGTCGTCGTGTCGTCGACGGCGAAGGTGTCCGTCCAGATGCTCGACTTCCCGTCGCTCTGGTCGTCGACCGACGTACGGCGGATGTCCTTCTCCTTGTCGTCGCCCGAGGCCCAGCGGCCGAGGACGTACCAAGGAGTCTTCGCCTTGTCCGAGTACGTTCCCTGGAGCTCCACCTGGAGCCACGTCCCGGTGGGTGTGCGGGCGTTCCAGGAGGCGACGACCTCCGTCGCGGGCACGGTCGGCCGGTGCACGGGCGAGGTCCACCGGGCGTACTCCCAGGTGGCGGTCTTGCCGGTGTGCGGGTCGGCGTAGTCGGTGCGGCCGGCGGCCTCGGCGATCTCCACGGCGGGGCGGGCTCCGGCGACGGCCCGGGTGCCTTCGGCGGTGCCGGCGCTCCAGTCGGCGTGCGACACCCAGAAGCGGTTGCTCACGGGCCGCTTCGCGCGCGGCGCGGGACGCGGGCCGCCCGATGCGAGTGCCGGGCTCGCGGTGGCGGCCAGCGCCGCCACGGCCGCGGCCGTGGTGAGGACGGTTCTGCGGGACATGTCATCAGCTCGGTCCATGGCGGGGACCCCCAATAGACGTGGGCTCCGGACGGGTCCGGAAGGGGCAGGTCAGGTGCACGGCGGTAGGCCAACTATGGCTGCTTCAAGCCGACTTCTGCCAGCGCTTCGACCACCACCGCGTCCGCCAATATTGGCCTCGACCACTGGCGTGAGCTGGGACGGCGCGCGGAGTGCCGGATTCCGCACCCGTACGCTTGCCCACGATGACCGCACACGCCACTCCCACTCCCCTGTCGCACGTCGCCGCGGAGCTGCGGCGCCTGCCGCCCTCGTGCGGCCCCGTCCGTCTCGTCGCCGTCGACGGGCACGCGGGCTCCGGCAAGTCCACCTTCGCCGACCGCCTCGCCGCCGCCCTGGGCGGCGCGCCCGTCGTGCGCCTCGACGACATCGCGAGCCACGACGCGCTGTTCGACTGGACGGAGCGGCTGCGGCGGCAGATCGTCCTGCCGCTCTCGCGCGGTGAGGCGGCGCGCTATGAGACGTACGACTGGCACGCGCGCCGCTTCGGTCCCGAGATCCGCACCGTGGCACCTGAGCCCGTGATCCTCGTCGAGGGGGTCGGTGCGGGCCGCCGCGCGCTGCGCCCGTTCCTGGCGCGGCTGCTGTGGATGGAGCTGCCACGCGATGAGGCCTGGGGCAGGGGGCGAAAGCGGGACGGGTCGGTCCAGAGCGACTTCTGGGACGGGTGGGAGCCCGCGGAGCGCCGGCACTTCGCGGAAGACCCTTCGCGCCCCTTCGCTCAGTCTTTGGTGCGACAGTGGCGAGAGGGATACGAGGTGCGGCAGGGACCGAATGAGACGCCTGCGCACAACCAAATCGTCACGCACAGTGAGGGACCAGAGGCGGTCAGCTGACCCTTGCTAAGAGCGCTCCCAGAAGTTCGCGCCAGTTTCCATGAGTGCCTCAACTCGGCTTGACCGAGGGCCCTTACAGGACTTACGTTCTGAATGTGCGGCCTTTCGGGGTCGCCCGCAGACTCGGAGCCCCCGGTTGTTCCCCCGTGATCGGGGGCTTCGTTCTGCCCTCCATCCTCGCATTCCGGACGCTGCGAGCCGCCTTTCGCTCACCCTCGGTGACGAAGAGGCTTACCTACACCTGCCTGATCCCGCGCTGCGGCACCCTACGGCCGAGTGCTCCCCCGCAGGTACGATGCCTTTCGGTGCGACTTACGGACGGCTGCTCTGCGCGCCGGTTCAACGTCCGTCCGCAGCACGGCGGTTCAACGAAGTTTGCCGACGGGCACCGGTCCGGCGGTACACAAACGGGGGCACGGTTTGTGGGGGACGTGATGGACTTCGACGCGGTGGGCTCACCCGCCCCGGCCGACCTCGCCTGGCTGAGGGGCGTCGACGCCTACACGATGGGCGCCTATCCGCAGGCGGAGGAGGAGTTCCGCGCGGCGGTGCGGATGGATCCGGGGATGGCCGACGGCTGGCTCGGGCTGCACGCGCTGCGCATCGACACGACGACGGCGCTGCTCCGGATGTTCCAGCACAGGGACAGGTTCGGGGAACAGCGAACCCGGCACGGGCGCACGCTCAACTCCTGGTACTGGCTGGGCTGGTGGGTGCAGCCCGTCCTGGAGAGCACGCGTGACCTGCTGCTCGCGCACGCCTCGCACTGGCTGGACGGACGTCATGTCCCGGAGCTCGACCGGGCGTTGGCCGGTCTGCCGCCGGTCGACGCCGATCCGCAGGTGCGCTTCCTGCACGCCTGCCGCTCCTATCTGGTCAAGGACTGGGAGCAGTTGGTCCGGCACACGGACTCGCTGATCGACGACGCGATGCTGGGCATCGAGGCCGGCCTCTTCGGAGGCATGGCCCGCGTACGCCTGGAGATGTACGGCCAGGCCGAGCCGCTGCTGTCCTCCGCCCTGATGCGCTGCCGCAGCGAGCAGCCGCAGCGCAAGGAGCTTCGCTACTGGCTGGCCCGCGCGCACGAGGGCACCGGACGTTCGGCGGCGGCCCTGCCGCTCTACCGCGCGGTGCACCGCGTCGACCCCTCCTTCATGGACACCTCCGCGCGGCTCGCGGCGATCTCCGAGGGCGACGGGTACGACGAGGTCACCGACCTGGCGGCGATCGCCCTGACCGGCTTCGGGCAGGACGTGATGGACGGCCCCGACGGCATCGATCCGCTCTTCGGCACGGAAGGCCGCGACCTGAAGGTCACCGAGCCCGAACTGCCGACCACCGGCGGCCCCGCCGAGACCGACTCGGTGCGCGAGAAGGCCGTGATCCCCATTCAGCCGGGGCTGCCGCAGCTGCCGCCCGGCCCCACCGACCCCGCGCTTCTGGAGGCCGCGCTCGCCGAGCTGGAGGGGATGGTCGGCCTCGAACCGGTCAAGCGGCAGGTCAAGGCGCTCTCGGCGCAGCTGAACATGGCGCGCCTGCGGGCCGCGCAGGGGCTTCCCGTGCAGCCGCCGAAACGACACTTCGTCTTCTCCGGCCCCTCCGGCACCGGCAAGACCACCGTGGCCCGCATCCTCGGGCGGGCGTTCTACGCCCTCGGCCTGCTCGGCGGCGACCACCTCGTGGAGGCACAGCGCGCCGATCTGGTCGGCGAGTATCTGGGCCAGACCGCCGTGAAGGCCAACGAACTGATCGACTCGGCGATCGGCGGCGTCCTCTTCGTCGACGAGGCCTACTCCCTGTCCAACTCCGGCTACGGCAAGGGCGACGCGTACGGCGACGAGGCCCTCCAGGTCCTGCTCAAGCGCGCCGAGGACAACCGCGACCACCTCGTCGTCATCCTCGCGGGCTACCCCGAGGGCATGGACCGCCTCCTGGCCGCCAACCCGGGGCTCTCGTCCCGCTTCACGACCCGCGTGGACTTCCCCTCGTACCGCCCCCTGGAGCTCACCTCCATCGGCGAGGTCCTGGCCGCCGACAACGGCGATGTCTGGGACGAGGAGGCGCTGGACGAGCTGCGCTCCATCAGCGGGCACGTCGTCGACCAGTCGTGGATCGACGAGCTGGGCAACGGCCGCTTCCTGCGCACGCTCTACGAGAAGAGCTGCGCCTATCGCGACCTGCGGCTCTCCGGCTATCCGGGCGAGCCGAGCCGCGACGATCTGTCGACCCTGCGGCTGCCCGACCTGATGCAGGCGTACGGCGAGGTGCTTTCGGGGCGGGGGCCGCAGGACCCGCCGAGGGTCTGAGGCCCCCGCCCCGCACGCTCACACCAGGGCGCCGTCCCGCGACTCCCGAGAGGTCTCCCGGGGCTTGCGCGGCACGGCGACCCGGTGCGCCGGGTCGCGGACCTCGCCGACCAGGAGTTCCAGTACGTCCTCCAGGGCGACCAGGCCGAGCACCTTGCCCGACGCGTCGGCGACCTGCGCCAGGTGCGTCGCGGCCCGGCGCATCACCGTCAGGGCGTCGTCCAGGGGGAGTTCGGCGCGCAGCGTCGTCATCGGGCGCCAGACCTGCTGCGGCACCGCTCGGTCCGTCTCGGCGCCGTCGGTGAGGTCGAGTACGTCCTTCACGTGGAGATAGCCCATGAAGGCGCCGTTCTCCGCGCAGACCGGGAAGCGGGAGTAGCCGGTGCGCCCGGTGATTTCGATGACCTGCGCCGGGGTGACCCCCGCGCCCACGGTCACCAGAGACGCCCGGTCGAGCAGGACGTCCGTGACCGGGCGCGAGCCCAGCTCCAGGGCGTCCTCCAGGCGCTCCTGCTCCTCGGGTTCGAGCAGTCCCGCCTGGCCCGAGTCACCGACGAGGCGGTTGAGCTGCTCACTGGTGAAGACGGCCTCGACCTCGTCCTTGGGCTCCACCCCGAAGAGCTTGAGCACGACGCGCGCGCACGCCCCGAGCGCCACCGTGACCGGACGGCAGAGGCGGGCGAAGGCGACGAGTCCGGGGCTGAACCAGAGCGCGGTCTTCTCCGGGGCGGCCATCGCGAGGTTCTTCGGGACCATCTCACCGACGACGAGGTGCAGGAAGACCACCACGGCGAGCGCGATGGCGTACCCGAGCGGATGGATCGCCCCTTCGGGGATGTGCGCCGCCTCGAAGACGGGTTCCAGGAGGTGCGCCACGGTCGGCTCGGCGACCGCGCCGAGCGTCAACGAGCACACGGTGATGCCGAACTGGGCCGCCGCCATCATCTGCGGCAGATTCTCCAGGCCGTAGAGGACCTGACGGGCCCGCTTGGTGCCAAGGGGCTCGATCTGGCTGCGGCGCACGGAGACGAGCGCGAACTCGGCCCCGACGAAGAAGCCGTTGGCGAGGACGAGGAGGAGGGCGAACAGGAGTTGGAGCACGCTCATCGGGCGGCCTCCGCCACGCTCAGGGTCTTCGCGGTCTCTGTTGCTTCCGGGGTCCGTACGAGCCGGACCCGCTCGGCGCGGTAGTGGTCGACCTGGCGCACCGCGAGCCGCCAGCCCGGGAGTTCGGCCCGGTCGCCGGGGGCGGGGATGCGGCCGAGCAGGTCGGCGACGAGCCCCGCCACGGTCTCGTACGGCCCCTCGGGGACGTCGAGCCCTATGCGCTGGAGCGTGTCGACGCGGCAGCTGCCGTCGGCCTCCCATGCGGGGCGGCCGTCCTCGGCCGGGGCCGCGGCGATCTCGGGCAGGTCGAGCAGGTCGTGCTCGTCGCGGACCTCGCCGACGAGCTCCTCGACGATGTCCTCCAGGGTGACCACGCCGGCCGTGCCGCCGTACTCGTCGACGACGACGGCGATCGGCTGCTGGCTGCGCAGCCGCTCCAGGAGCTGCTGCACGGGCAGCGTCTCCGGGACCAGGAGGGGCGCCTGCGCGATGCGGCCGACGGGTGCCCGCAGGCGCTCGTGGGCCGGGACCGCGAGGGCGTCCTTGAGGTGCACCATGCCCACGATCTCGTCGATCCGCTCCCGGTACACGGGAAAGCGGGAGAGCCCGGTGGCCCGGGTCAGGTTCACCACGTCCTCCGCGGTGGCCGACGTCTGCAGCGCGCTGACCTTCACCCGCGGGGTCATGACGTGCTGCGCGGTCAGCTCGCCCAGGGAGAGCGTGCGCACGAACAGGTCCGCCGTGTCCTGTTCGAGGGTGCCGGCCTGCGCCGAGTGCCGGGCGAGCGAGACCAGCTCACCGGGGGTGCGGGCCGAGGCCAGCTCGTCGGCGGGCTCGACGCCGAAGAGGCGTACGAGCCGGTTGGCCGTGGCGTTCAGGAGGGAGATCACGGGCCTGAAGGCACGCGCGAACACGTGCTGCGGGCCCGCGACGAACCGTGCGACCTGGAGCGGCTTGGAGACCGCCCAGTTCTTCGGGACGAGCTCGCCGATCACCATCTGGACGGCCGACGCCAGGAGCATGCCGACAACCACGGAGACGCCCGGTACGGCGCCTTCCGGGAGGCCGGTCGCCGTGACCGGGCCCGCGAGCAGATGCGCGAGGGCCGGTTCGGCGAGCATGCCGACCACGAGCGAGGTGATGGTGATGCCGAGCTGGGTGCCGGAGAGCTGAAAGGACAGCTCCTTGAGTGCGGCGACGACCGTACGGGCCCGTCGGTCACCTTCGGCTGCGGCCTTCTCGGCGTCCGGGCGCTCCACGGTGACGAGCCCGAACTCGGCGGCCACGAAGAAGCCGTTGGCGAGAATCAGCAGGAATGCCGCCCCGAGAAGCAGCAGGGAGGTGGTCATGCCGCCGCCTCCCTGGTGTGTCCAGTCCCGGTATGACGGGAGGGGGCGGCGCATGTACTACAGGACGAACCGTCCATCGCCGGAGGGAGTCACTCCTCGGGTAGCAGGAGCCCCTGTGGACCGGGCGGGCCCGACAGGGGCGGGGCGGCACACCATGCGTGCCCCGCCACCAGATTAATCAAGACCCGGCCCGAAGCGTCAGCCCTGCGGGCTGCGGGCGTCGGCGAGGGCGCGCAGCGCGCGGGCGTCGTCGATGGCCCGCTGCTTGGCGATGCCCGGCTGGATGCCCAGGGCGGGGAGGCTGGTGCCGTCGCTGAGGTTGAGGAACACCCACGGGTCGCCGGGGCGCAGGTTGACCTGGACGATCTCGGCCCAGGCGAGGCGCCTGCTGGTGGCGATGTTGACGACGGTCACGCCGGACTCGTCGGCGACGACCTTGGGCCTGCTCAGGAGCATCAGGACACCGAGGAGCAGTACGCCGGTGAAGATGAAGCTGAGCCGCTCCCCCGGGCTGAGACCCGGGATGAGCAGGGAGATCACCGTGAGGACCACCAGGATGGCGACGCCCGCGGTGAGCAGGACGGCCCGGGTCCGGCCGGGCCGGAAGGTGACGGGCAGGGCGGGGAGCGCGGGGTGCTCGGACATGAGGCGGGTTCTCCTGCCCGTTCAGAGGCGGCAGGCGTGGATGGCCGTGGTCAGGATGGCCCGCGCCCCGATGGCGTACAGGTCGTCCATGATCCGCTGCGCTTCCTTGGCCGGGACCATGGAGCGGACGGCGACCCAGCCCTCGTTGTGCAGGGGCGAGATCGTCGGCGACTCGAGGCCCGGGGTGAGGGCGACGGCCTGCTCCAGGTGCTCGGCACGGCAGTCGTAGTCCATCATCACGTACGACCGGGCGACCAGGACGCCCTGCAGGCGGCGCAGGAACTGCTGCACCTTGGGCTCGTCGGTGTCCGCGCCGGTGCGCCGGATGACGACCGCCTCGGACTTCATGATCGGCTCGCCGAACACCTCGAGGCCCGCGTTGCGCAGCGAGGTGCCGGTCTCCACGACGTCCGCGATGACCTGGGCGACACCCAGCTCGATGGCGGTCTCGACGGCGCCGTCCAGGTGGACGACGGAGGCGTCGATGCCGCTGTCCGCGAGGTGCTTGGCGACGATGCCCTCGTACGAGGTCGCGACCGTCTTGCCCGCGAGGTCCGCGATGGTGTTCGCGGTGCCCGGCTTGGCGGCGAAGCGGAAGGTGGAGCGGGCGAAGCCGAGCGGCAGGATCGTCTCGGCGTTGGCGCCCGAGTCGACGAGGAGGTCCTGACCGGTGATGCCGATGTCGAGCTTGCCGGCCGAGACATAGATCGCGATGTCCTTGGGCCGGAGGTAGAAGAACTCGACCTCGTTCTCGGGGTCGACGAGGACGAGCTCCTTGGACTCCTTGCGCTGCTGGTATCCGGCCTCATGGAGCATCGCCGACGCAGGTCCGGACAGTGAACCCTTGTTGGGGACGGCGATGCGCAGCATGAGGTCGGATTCCTTTGCGTGACGGGAGAGTGGGGCGGAGTGGGTGTACGGCTCAGAGGTGGGCGTACACGTCGTCGAGGGAGATGCCGCGGGCGACCATCATCACCTGCACGTGGTAGAGGAGCTGGGAGATCTCCTCGGCCGCGGCTTCCTTGCCCTCGTGCTCGGCGGCCATCCAGACTTCGGCGGCCTCCTCGACGACCTTCTTGCCGATGGCATGGACGCCCTTGTCGACCAGCTCGGCGGTGCGCGACGTGGCGGGGTCGCCGTTGGCGGCCTTGTGCTGGAGCTCGGTGAAGAGCTCCTCGAAAGTCTTCTTGGACATGATGTCGCTTACTTTACGCGGCTCCCCGGCCCCGCTCACCGCCAGGGTTCGGAGATCGTACGCAGCGTGGTCGCGGTGGCGACGGCCGCGGTGACCGCTTCGTGGCCCTTGTCCTCGCGGGAGCCCTCGATGCCCGCCCGGTCCAGGGCCTGCTCCTCGGTGTCGCAGGTGAGGACGCCGAAGCCGATGGGCACGCCGGTGTCCACCGTGACCTGGGTCAGGCCCTGCGTGACGCCCTGGCACACGTACTCGAAGTGCGGGGTCCCGCCGCGGATGACGACGCCGAGCGCCACGATCGCGTCGTAGCCACGGCCGGCCAGGACCTTGGCGACGACCGGCAGCTCGAAGCTGCCGGGTACGCGCAGGACGGTCGGCTCGCTGATGCCGAGCTCGTGCAGGGCGCGCAGGGCGCCGTCGACGAGGCCGTCCATGACCTTCTCGTGCCACTGGGCGGCGATCACCGCGACCCGCAGGTCTCCGCAGTTCTTCACGCTCAGTTCGGGTGCACCCTTGCCGCTCACGCGCTTCTCCTGGTTTCTCGTGTGCCGTGCTGCTCGTATGCCGGTACTTACTGATTGCCGCAGGCGGACACCTCAGGGGTGTCCAGCCAGGGCAGGTCGTGACCCATGCGGTCCCGCTTGGTGCGCAGGTACCGCAGGTTGTGCTCGCCCGCCGTGACCGCCATGGGCTCGCGTCCGGTGATCTTCAGGCCGTGCCGGATCACCGCGTCGGTCTTGTCGGGGTTGTTCGTCATCAGGCGCACGCTGCGGACGCCGAGGTCGTCCAGGATGCGCGCCCCCGCTCCGTAGTCCCGGGCGTCGGCGGGCAGGCCGAGTTCCAGGTTGGCGTCCAGGGTGTCGCTGCCGCGCTCCTGGAGCTCGTAGGCGCGCAGCTTGGAGAGCAGGCCGATGCCGCGCCCCTCGTGGCCGCGGAGGTAGACCACGATGCCGCGTCCCTCGTCCGTGATGCGCCGCATCGACGCCTCAAGCTGGGGGCCGCAGTCGCAGCGAAGGGAGTGGAAGACGTCGCCGGTCAGGCACTCGGAGTGCAGGCGGACCAGGACGTCGTCGCCCTCGCCGACCTCGCCGTGGACGAGGGCGACGTGCTCGACGCCGTCGACGGTGGAGCGGTAGCCGTACGCCGTGAACTCGCCGAAGGCGGTGGGGAGGTGGACCTCGGCCTCGCGGCGGACGGTCGGCTCGGAGCTGCCGCGGTATGCGATCAGGTCCTCGATGGAGATGATCGTCAGGCCGTGCTTGCGGGCGAACGGGATCAGTTCCGGCAGGCGGAGCATCGTGCCGTCCTCGCCCGCGATCTCGACGATCGCGCCGGCCGGGCGCAGGCCCGCGAGCCGCGCCAGGTCGACGGCGGCTTCGGTGTGGCCGTTGCGGACCAGGACGCCGCCGGTCTTGGCGCGCAGCGGGAAGATGTGTCCCGGGCGCACGAAGTCGGTGGGCTGATACGTGCCCGCGGCCAGCATCTGGAGCGTGGTGGCGCGGTCGGCGGCCGAGATTCCGGTGGTGACGCCGTGCGCGCCGCTCGCGTCGACGGAGACGGTGAAGGCCGTCCGCATCGACTCGGTGTTGTTCTCGACCATCTGCGGGAGCTGGAGGCGGTCCAGCTCCTCGCCCTCCATGGGCGCGCAGATCAGGCCGCGGCACTCGCTCATCATGAAGGCGATGATCTCGGGCGTGGCCTTCTCGGCCGCGATGACGAGGTCGCCCTCGTTCTCGCGGTCCTCGTCGTCGACGACCACGACGGGCCGTCCGGCGGCGATGTCGCGGATGGCCGCCTCGACGGGGTCGAGGGCCAGGTCGGAGGCGTCTTCTTCATGTCCCGTGCTGTACCAGACCGGTGCCGCGCTCATGCCGGGGCTCCTTCCATGACGGGCTGCGAGGACGCTGTGCGCGACCGCAGCCACCAGTCGCGCATGCCCCACAGGACGAGCGCGAGATAGATGACGTACACGAGGCCGGAGAAGGCCAGACCACTGCTGAACGCGAGGGGGACACCCACCACGTCGACCAGCAGCCAGGCGAACCAGAACTCGACCAGACCGCGGGCCTGGGCGACCATCGCCGCGAGGGTGCCGACGAAGATGTAGGCGTCGGGCCAGGGGTTCCAGGACAGGTCGGGCACGGCGGAGAAGAGGGCGCCGACCGCCAGGGTGCCGACTGCGGTGCCGCCGAGCAGCACCCCGCGCTCCTTCCAGGTGGCGAACCGAACGGCGATGGAGCCGTCCTGCGCCTGCTGCCTGCCGTTGGTCCACAGCCGCCAGCCCCACAGGGCGACGCCGATGACGAGCAGCTGCTTGCCGACGCCGCCGGAGAGCTGCGCGGAGGCGTAGGCGCCGACGAGGATGAGACCGGAGAGGAACTGGGCGGGCCACGTCCATATGGAGCGCCGCCAGCCGAGGGCGAGGGCGATCAGGCCGATGGTGTTGCCCACCATGTCGGACCAGATCACGTGCTGCCCGAAGGCCGTGAAGGCTTCGGAGTTGAGCCAGTTCACTTCGTGGCCTCCTGAGCGGGAGCGGGAGCGGCGGCAGCTGCGGCACCGACGCGGTCGCCGAGCATGCGCTCGACGTACTTGGCGATGACGTCCACCTCGAGGTTGACCGGGTCGCCGGGCTGCTTGATGCCGAGCGTGGTCAGGGCGAGGGTGGTGGGGATGAGGCTGATGGTGAAGTAGTCGATCCCGGCGTCGACCACCGTCAGGCTGACGCCGTCGACGGTGATGGAGCCCTTCTCGACCACGTAGCGGGAGAGGTCCGCGGGGAGCGAGACCTTGACGATCTCCCAGTTCTCGGAGGGCTTGCGCTCGACGATCTCGCCGGTACCGTCCACGTGCCCCTGCACGATGTGGCCGCCCAGGCGGTCGCCCACGGCGGTGGGCCGCTCCAGGTTGACCCGCGATCCGGCCGCGAGCGCGCCGAGGCTCGAACGGTTCAGGGTCTCGGCCATCACGTCGGCGGTGAACTCGTCGCCCTCGTGCTCCACGACCGTCAGACAGACGCCGTTGACCGCGATGGAGTCGCCGTGCTTGGCGCCCTCGGTGACGACGGGGCCACGGACGCGGAAGCGGGACGCGTCGTCCAGGTTCTCGACGGCGGTGATCTCGCCCAGCTCTTCGACGATTCCGGTGAACACTTCAGTGCTCCTTCGCTACGAGGGTCGCGGTGACGCGCAGATCGGGGCCGATGCGGACGGTCTCGCTCACGTCGAGCCGCAACGCTTCGGTGATGGTCGTGATTCCGCCGCCGGTGAGGGCGGCGGGGCCCGCGCCGAGCAGGACGGGGGCGAGGTAGGCGATGACGCGGTCGACGGCGCCCGCGGCGACGAAGGCTCCGGCGAGGGTCGGCCCGCCTTCGAGGAGGACGGCCCGTACCCCGCGCGTGTGGAGTTCGTCGAGGAGGGCGGGGATGTCCAACCCACCGTCCGCGCGCGGCAGTCGGACGGTCTGAGCCGTGCCTTCGGCGGTCACGTTGTCGGCGACCGCGACGAGCGTGGGCGCCGCGTCGTCCAGGACGCGGGCGCCGGGCGTCACCGCGGTGCCGTTCGTGTCGACGACGACGCGCAGCGGCTGGACGGCGCCCTCGATGCCCCGCACGGCGAGGTGCGGGTCGTCCGCGCGCTGGGTGCCTGAGCCGACGACCACCGCGTCGCACTCGGCGCGCAGCCGATGGACGTCGGCGCGGGCCTCGGCGGAGGTGATCCAGCGGCTGCTGCCGTCGGCGGCGGCGATGCGGCCGTCGAGCGTCGCCGCGTACTTCCAGGTGACGTGGGGGCGGCCGAGGCGTACGGAGGTGAGCCAGGCGGCGTTGCCCGCGGCGGCCTCGTCCTCCAGGAGGCCCGCCCGCACGTCGACCCCGGCGGTGCGCAGGCGCTGCGCACCGCCGGTCGCGGTGGGGTTCGGGTCGCCGACGGCGTAGACGACGCGGGCGATGCCGGCGTCGATGAGCGCCTGGGCGCAGGGGCCGGTGCGTCCGGTGTGGTTGCAGGGTTCGAGGGTGACCAGGGCGGTGGCGCCGCGGGCCTTCTCGCCGGCCGCGCGCAGGGCGTGGACCTCGGCGTGCGGGCCGCCGGCGCGCTGGTGGTGTCCCTCGCCGACGATCTCTCCGGCGGCGTCGACGATCACGCATCCGACGACCGGATTGGGGCTGGTGGAGCCGAGCCCGAGGGCGGCGAGCGAGATGGCACGGCGCATGGCGGCGAGCTCGTGCTCGTCCGCTGCTGTTGCGGGTGCGGTGGCCACCGGGTCCTCCTGCCTCATGGGGCACGGACTCCGGGGCCTGTCGATGACGACAGAATGTACGGACTGCGACACCGGGAGCGTCGCCGGAAACGAGACCTCTCCCCGGGAAACCCGAGAAAACGGGTATCCCAAAAACAAGCCACTCGGCGACGTGCACGAATGCCCGCCCGCCGCGCACTGCCTCCCATCCGGACTTTCACCGTCGGTCCAGGAGTTTCACCTGGTCAACCGACCGCTGGAGGCGGCCGGGTCGCGGACTATAACCGCCGGTTCGGAATTACACCGACCCCGGAGTGCGCTGCTTTTGGTACGAGGCCAGTGTGCCACGCCTGATCGGCGCCCATACGGGCGAACCCCTGTGGCCTGGCTCACAGCAGCCTGTGACAGACCTCTGACCGGCGGTGACGACCCCCGCATCGGGTCTCAGCCTCCGTGTCCGGGCCCCTGTCCCGGCCCGAAAAGGTCGTCCTGCGCGGCGTCCCGGGCAGCGAGCAGCGCGCCCCGCAGCACGGCCGCGCCGCCGAGCACGCTCGCGCGCACCTCGGTGTGCAGCGGGGACATGGCGGCGAGGCGCTCCGCCACCCGGGCGGCCAGCGCGTCGCCGCCCGCGCGGCCGACCTCACCGCCGAGGACGACGCAGCCGGGGTCGAGGATGGCGGCCATGGCGGCGGCGCCCACGGCGACACGGTCGGCGGCGGCGTCGAGGAAGGCCTCGGGGCCCGACTCCACCGCGCGGCGCACCATGTCCGCGGCCTCGCCCCCGGCCGCCATGCCGTGCTTCTCGCCGAGCTCGCGCAGGGCGGCGGCGCAGACCAGCGAGTGGAAGCCGCCTTCGCAGGACGTGGCGGAGGGCAGTACGTGTGTGCCGGGCACCGGCAGGAAGCCGATCTCCCCGGTGCCGCCGGACGCCCCCCGGCGCAAGGTCCCGTCGAGCACGACGGCGGCGCCGACGCCTTCGCCGAGCCACAGGAGGACGAACGTGTCGCGGTCGTGGGCGGCGCCGTCACGCTGCTCGGCGCGGGCGGCGAGGTTGGTCTCGTTCTCCACGAGCACGCGGGCCGGGAGCCGCTCCTGGAGCGCTCCGGCGAGGCGGCGGTGCCAGGCGGGCAGCGAGGTGGTGTCGCGCAGTTCGCCGGTGGCGGGGTCGATGAGGCCGGGGGCGCCGATCGCCACGGTGTGCAGCCGCTGGGCCCCGCCGTCCCGCGCGGTGCGCTCCACGAGGGCGACGGCACGTTCGACGGCGGGCCCGGTGCGGGTGTCGCCGCCGATGGGCGTGGAGGCCTCGGCGAGGACCGCGCCGAGCAGATCGGTGACCACGACGGAGAGGCCGTCGGTGCGTACGTCGACGGCCGCAAGGTGGGCCCGGTCGGCGACGATCCCGTACAGCCGGGCATTGGGCCCCCTGCGCCGGGCACCCGCCTCCCCCACGACGGCGATCAGGCCGGAGCCCTGGAGGCGCTCGACCAGGTCGGCGACCGAGGGCCGGGAGAGGCCGGTGAGCTGCTTCAACTGGTTGGCCGTCAGCGGTCCTTCGCGCTGCAGGAGCCCCAGGGCGAGCCGGTCGTTGATGGCCCGGGCGGTGCTCGGTGATGCGGGCATGCCGGGGATCCTTCCATAAAGCTGCTATTTATCAGGCAGGGTTCCTGATAGTTTACGTCGCCGTAGCGGGCGGCACCTCGGGAGGGGCAGGGCATCGATGAGTGAAGTGACCTACGACGTAGGGCAGTTGAAGCGGGCGCGGTACGCCGTGGCGGCCGTCTTCTGTGTGCACGGCGCCGTCACCGGCTCCTTCGCCACCCGCGTGCCCTGGATCCAGGAGCACGCAGACCTCAGCGCCGGACTGCTCGGCCTCGCCCTCGCCTTCCCCGCGATCGGCGCCTCCGTGGCGATGCCGCTCGCGGGCTGGGTCAGCCACCGCTTCGGCGCACGGACCGCGCTGCGCGGCCTGCTCGCCCTGTGGACGCTCTCCCTGATCCTGCCCTCGCTCGCGCCGAACCTGCTCACGCTCTGCCTGGCCCTGTTCGTGTACGGCGCGACGGCGGGCATGTCGGACGTGGCGATGAACGCCCTCGGCGTCGAGGTAGAGGCCCGCATGAAGAAGTCGATCATGTCGGGACTGCACGGCATGTGGAGCGTCGGCGCCCTCATCGGCTCCGCGGCCGGCACGGTCGCCGCCCATCTGGGCGCGGACGCGCGCCTGCACCACGCGCTCGCCGCCGCGGCGCTCACCGCGATCGGCCTGATCGCCTGCCGGGGCGTGCTCGACCTCCAGGCGGAGCCCGAGGACGTGGCGCCGCCGCGCTTCTCGCTGCCGCCCAAGTCGGCGCTCCTGATCGGCGCGGTCGGCTTCTGCGCGGTCTTCGCCGAGGGCGCGAGCCTGGACTGGTCGGCGGTCTATCTGCGGGACGTCCTGGACAGCTCGGCCGGTGTCGCGGCGGCCTGCACCACCGGGTTCACGCTCACCATGGCCATCGCGCGGCTCGCGGGCGACGCGGTGGTGGACCGCTTCGGCGCGGTCCGCACGGTCCGTGTGGGCGGCGTGGTCGCGGCGCTCGGCGGTCTCCTCGTGGTGGTGGCACCGCACCCGGCGGTCGCCATGTCCGGGTTCGCGCTGCTCGGGCTCGGCATCGCGGTCGTGGTGCCCCTCGCGTTCGCCGCGGCAGGACGCAGCGGACCGAACCCGAGCCAGGCCATCGCGGGCGTCGCCACCATCACGTACACGTCGGGCCTGATCGCCCCGTCCGCGATCGGCACCCTCGCCGACGCGACGAGCCTGGTCGTCTCCTTCGGCCTGGTGACCGTGCTCGCCTGCGGGCTCGCGGTGTTCGCGGGAGTGCTGCGCACGGACGGCCGCGAGGCCACTCCGGTCGTCCCGGCGGACGCGCCCGCCGGGAACCCGTGAACCTTACGCCGGATTAACATTGCGCTGACTCATTCGGGTCTTGACAAAGTCGGGCGCACAGAAGGCGGAACTGAACCATGGATCTCGGCGTGCGCTGGAGACTGCACGGCGACGGGCGCACCCCCGCGCCCGGAGCAGTCGTCCGTCCCGACGAGCGGCTCTCGTGGCCGCGCACCTTCGGGCTCGGCGCCCAGCACGTGGTCGCCATGTTCGGCGCGTCCTTCGTGGCGCCCGTCCTGATGGGCCTCGACCCGAACCTCGCGATCATGATGTCGGGCGTCGCGACGGTCATCTTCCTGCTCGCCACGCGCGGCCGGGTGCCCAGCTACCTGGGCTGTTCGCTCTCCTTCGTGGGCGTGGCCGCCGTCATCCGCGCGCAGGGCGGCTCCTCCGCGACCGTCACGGGCGCGGTCTTCGTGGTCGGCGCGGCGCTGTTCCTGGTGGGCCTCGCCGTCCAGAAGTTCGGGGCGCGGATCATCCACGCCGCGATGCCGCCGATCGTCACCGGCGCCGTCGTCATGCTGATCGGCTTCAATCTGGCCCCGGTCACGGCGTCCACGTACTGGCCGCAGGACCAGTGGACGGCGCTCCTGGTGATGCTGTTCACCGGTTTGGCCGTGGTGTGCCTGCGCGGATTCTGGTCACGCGTCGCGATCTTCCTGGGGCTGATCTTCGGGTACGTCCTGTCCTGGGTCCTCGACCTGGTCTTCGGCAAGATCCACTCGGCGGACGGCTCGGGCAAGGTCGTCGACCACTGGCGCCTGGACCTCTCCGCCGTCGGCAACGCCGACTGGATCGGCCTGCCGACCTTCCACGCGCCGAGCTTCGAGTGGTCCGCGATCCTCGTCGCGCTGCCCGTCGTCATCGCGCTGGTCGCCGAGAACGCCGGACACGTCAAGGCGGTCGGCGAGATGACCGGCGACTCCCTGGACGACAAGCTCGGCACCGCGATCTCCGCCGACGGTGCCGCCTCCATGCTCTCCACGGCGGTCGGCGGCCCGCCCAACACGACGTACTCCGAGAACATCGGCGTGATGGCCGCGACCCGCGTCTACTCCACCGCCGCGTACTGGGCCGCCGCCTGCTTCGCCCTGCTCTTCGGCCTCTGCCCCAAGTTCGGCGCGGTCGTCGCGGCCATCCCGGGCGGCGTGCTCGGCGGCATCACCGTCATCCTGTACGGCATGATCGGCCTGCTCGGCGCCCAGATCTGGATCAACGCCGGGGTGGATCTGCGCAATCCGCTGAACCTCGTCCCGGCCGCCGCGGGCATCATCATCGGCGTCGGCGGCGTCTCGCTGAAGATCACCGACAACTTCGAGCTGAGCGGCATCGCGCTCGGCACCATCGTCGTGATCACCGGCTACCACGTGCTTCGCGCCTTCGCGCCGCCGCACCTCAAGTCGCAGGAGCCGCTGCTCGATTCGGGCACGTCCACGTACGACGCCACCGACCGGGACGCCAACGCCGACGCCGACGAGAGGGGCGACGGCCCTCAGCCGCGCGCCAAGTCGTAGGCGTAGCCGGGCGTGAACGTCCCCGGCGCGCCCTTGCAGCCGTCGGACTCGCCCGGCAGTTTGACCCACAGGTAGGCGTCGATGCGGGCCTGGCCGGTACGCAGCGTCGGGTTCGGCCCGAGCGTGCGGCCGTCCGGGTCGCACCACTCGCCGTCCGCCGGGGCGCCGTTTCCGTTGCGGCTGGTGTCGATGACGGCGCCGAGACCCGCCGGACCGCCGAGCGCGGACAGGACCTTGCGTGCGTACGCGGCCTCGGCGTCGGTGCGGTGGAAGTTCGAGACGTTGGTGAAGACGCCGTCGGACGACGCGGAGGACGCCGCGCCCGCCGCGCGCAGCCGTCCGGCCTGCTTGGCCGCGGCGTTCCAGCCGGAGTGCCCGGCGTCGTAATAGACCCTGGCCCTGGGGTTGGCGGCCTTCAGGGTGCGGCCCGCGCGGGCGAGCGAGGCATAGCGGGCCGAGCGCTCCTGCGCCGAGAGGCACTCGGAGAGCGCGATCGCGTCCGGTTCCAGGATGACGATGACCTCGCCGGAGCCGAGGCCCGCGGCGAACTTCTCGATCCACGCGTCGTACGCCGCGAGGTCCGGCGCCCCGCCCTGCGACGCGCCACCGCAGTCGCGGTCCGGTATCGCGTACGGCACGACGACGGGCACCCGGCTCCCGGCGTTCGACGTCACCGCGCGCACCCGGGAGGTGATGGTCCCCGGCGCGTAGTCCGCGAACCACACGGCGGCGGGGTGGGCGGCGATCCGCGACTCGATGAGCGGCCTGCGCGGGTCGCTCCGGTTCGCCCTGACCCAGTCCAGGACCTGCGAATCGCCGTGCCGGTAGAGGGAAGCGGCCGGGGCGGCGGCGCTGGTCGGCTTCTTCGGGCGCTGCGTCGAGGGCTTCGGTTTCGGCTTCGGGGCCGTGGAGGACTTCGCGGGCGAAGGCTTCGCCGAGGTCTTCGTGGCGGACGGCGTCGGCACGGCGGGCAGCGGTTCGAGCGTCGGCGACTTCGTCACCTTCGGGCGCGCCTGGTCCTTGCCGCCGCCTTCGTCCAGGGCGGACACCATGCCGGTGACGGTGCCGACTGCGGCCACGACCGAGGCCGCGGCGACCATGACACCGCGGCGGGCGGCGCCTGAGTGCCCGGCGCTCCGCTCAGTCGTCCTGTCGGCGCGATGTCGTGCGCGTTTACCTGTCACGGTGTGCTGTCCCTCCCCTCTCCCGTGTCCCCCTGACACGGCGCGCCGGCTCCCCTCCCCAGGGGCACACACGGTCGCCGTTCCCTCGTTCTGGGGAAGCGGCCGGTGCGGTGGCACTCGGGCCAGCCTACGGCTGGGACCCTGCCACCATGGCGCAGTCGGAGCGGTTCGCGGAGTTCACGGGCTCGGCACACGGGGTGGACGGCGTGGTGACGCGGATGCGCGCGCTGGGCGCCGGATTCCCCTCGGGCGACGGGGTCGGGGTCTTCAACCGGGTCTATCTGTCGGTGACCGAAGAGGTGGGACGCCATCTCGACACCGGGCGTTTTCCGGACAGCGCAGCCGCGGTCACGCTGGACGTGCTCTTCGCCGAGCGCTATCTGCGGGCGGTCGACGCGGTGGCCGCCGACCGCAGGCCGCCTGCCTGCTGGCGCCCCCTGTTCCAGCTCCGGCGCCATCCCGGCGTACGTCCGCTGCAGTTCGCGCTCGCGGGCATCAACGCGCACATCGGCCACGACCTTCCGCTGGCCGTCCTGGACACCTGTCGTACGCTCGGCTGTGAACCGGCCGACCTGGAGGACGAGTTCGACCGCGTGGGCGACATCCTCGTCTCGCTGGAGGAGAGCATCCGCGAGGACCTGATGCCGGGCCCCGACCTCTTCCAGATCGCCGATCCGCTCACCCACCTGCTGGGTTCCTGGAGCCTGGAGCGGGCCAGGGACAGCGCCTGGGCGACGGCACTGACGATGCGGGCCCTGGACGAACTGCCCGGCGTCGCCGACGAGTTCCTGGAGCGCCTGGACGGAGCGGTCGGCCTGGTGGGCCGGATGCTGCTCACTCCCCTGCCGGACTGATCCGGCCGCCGTGTGCCCGCGCCGAGGAACTCCCGGACGGTAGCTGTACGTTGAAGGCAGTGACCCCGGATGACCCAGGACGCGAAGGAGCACCAGCATGGCCACACGACTCGGCCTCAGCCTCCCGCAGGGCCGGCAGTACAGCATCGGCCGGGACGTCCCGGCTGTCGCCCGCGCCGCCGAGGAGATCGGGTACGAGAGCCTGTGGGTCTACGAACGCGTCCTGTTCCCCGAACCCGCGACCCAGGGTCTGTACGGCGTCGAGGGCCTGCCCTGGCCCGACACCTACCGCTCGGTGCCCGATCCGCTGATCACACTGACCCTGGCCGCCGCAGCCACCGAGCGGGCCCGCCTGGGCACCAGCGTCCTGGTCGCCCCGCTGCACGTGCCGTTCCAACTGGCGCGCTCGCTGGCGACGTTGGACGCGGCGAGCGGCGGCCGCGTCGTCGCGGGGTTCGGCACGGGCTGGTCCCATGACGAGTACGCGGCTTCGGGGGTGGCCCCCTTCGAGAAGCGCGGCAAGGTCCTGGACGAACTGATCGACGTCTGCCACGCGGTGTGGGGCCCGGACCCGGTGTCGTACGAGGGTGAGCTGACCACGATCACCCCCTCGGTGGTCGGCCCCAAGCCCGCCCGCCCCATCCCCATCCTGCTGCCCGCCAACAGCCCGCGCGCCCTGCGCAGGCTCGTCGACCGCGCCGACGGCTGGATGCCGGTGGGCGTGGGCGCCGAGAAGCTGGCCGAACAGGCCCAGGCACTGAAGGAACTCGCTGCCGAGCGGGGCCGCACCGAGCCGGTCCAGAGCGTCCTGCGGGCCAACGCGCGGTACACGGCGCAGCCGTACGAGGGCGAGAAGCGCGCCCCCTTCCGGGGCAACGTCGCCCAAATCGTCGAGGACCTCGAGGCACACGCCTCGACGGGCGCGGTGGAGGAAATCCTCATCGAACTACAGGGCAGCACGAGGGACGCGGAGGAACTGAAGGACTTGGCGGCGGAGGTGTACGAGGCGGCGAGGGCGGCCGGGGTATAGGGCGAGTGCCCCGAAGGGGCGCAGCCCTAGGGGCGCGGGGAACTGCGCGACCAGCCACGACGGTCCGGCAGGTCCCCACGCGCCCTGAGCAAGACGGCGGTGTCAGTCCTCAGGCAGCTCGACGGGAGCAATCTCGTCGTACACGTCCCCGGGCCCCGGGTTGGTCGCGTCCGTGCCACCGCCCAGGTGGTGCATGACGCCCCACACGGCGTTCAAGGCGGTCGTCACCGCACCCTCGGCCCACCCCGCCGTCCAAGAGATGTCGTCCCCGGCAAGGAAGATCCCCCGCTTGTCCTCGGGCAGCGACTCCTGCATGAAGTGGGTGAACAGCCGCCGCTGGTAGCGGTAGTGCCCCGGCAGGTTCGCCTTGAAGGCGCCCATGAAGTAGGGCTCGTTCTCCCACGACACCGTCACCGGGTTGCCGATGATGTGCTTCCTGATGTCGACCTTCGGGTAGATCTCGCCGAGCGACTTGAGCATGACCTCCATGCGCTCGTTCGCCGACAGCGGCAGCCACTTCAGGCTGTCGTCGCACCAGGTGTAGGAGAGGCAGATGACGGCGGGCTTGTCCGGGCCGTCGTCGAGCAGGTACGTGCCGCGCGTCATCCGGTCGGTGAGCGTCATCGACATGACGTCACGCCCGGTCTCCTCGTCCTTGTCCAGCCAGAACGGCCGATCCACGGGCACGAACAGCTTGGAGGACTCCATGTAGTGGGTCCGCTCCATCGCCGTCCAGTGGTCGATGGGGAAGAGCGTGTCGTCGCACGCGATCTTCGAGAGCAGCAGCCAGGACTGGGCGGTGAAGATCGCGGCCTGGTAGGTGCGGATGTCGCCCGATGCGTCGGTGACGGTGACGCGGTTGCCCGCGGTGCGGTCCAGACGGGTCACGGCGGGCTTCGGCACGCCGCCCTCGTGCAGCGAGCTCAGGGAGGTGCCGGGCGCCCAGTGCACGATCTTCTGCGGCTCGCGGTCCCACATGCGCAGGGGCAGCTGCTGGCTGCCGCCGACGATGCCGCGGTGGTGGTCGTCGGCCTCGGTGTAGACGACGCGCAGGATCTCCAGGATGGAGTTGGGGAAGTCGGTGTCCCAGCCGCCCGTGCCGAAGCCGACCTGGCCGAAGATCTCGCGGTGCCGGAAGGACTTGAACGCCTCGGACTCGCAGAGGAAGCCGTAGAAGGTCTGGTTGTCGAGCTTCTCTACGAGCTTGGACCAGATCTCGCGGATCTTCGGCACGTCACGCTCGCGCAGGGCGCGGTTCATGTCGGAGAAGTCGGCGCCCTCCTCCAGGCAGTCGTTCCACGCCTTCGCCACGTCGCGGTAGACCTGCGGCAGGTCGGCGACGGTCTCGGCGTAGTGCGACTCGCCCTTGAGGTCGACGACCGTCGAGGGGGTCGACTCCGCGAGGGGGTTGGGGAACGGCTGGGTCTTGAGGCCCACCAGGTCGATGTAGTGCTGCAGCGCCGTCGAGGACGGCGGGAAGCGCATCGCGCCCATCTCGGCGGTCAGCTCGCCGTCACAGCCCTCGAAGCCGACGGTGCGCAGTCGGCCGCCGATCTGGTCGGCCTCGTAGACGACGGGCTTGAGGCCCATCTTCATCAGTTCGTACGCCGCCACGATGCCGGACAGGCCGCCGCCGATGACCGCGACCTCCGTGCCGTGCTCGGTCGCGGGTATCTGGCCGAGGCCGGCCGGGTGGGCGAGGAAATCGTCGTACGCGTAAGGGAAGTCCGGACCGAACATGGTGATCGGCGGCTGGGCGTCGGTGTGCTGGACGGCGGTGGGCACCGTGGACGTCATGGGGTACGGACTCCTTGCGGGAACGGCAGAACAGAAGAAGGGGAAGCTCGGGGCGGCGCGGACCAGGGGTCAGACCAGGGAGGCGTACAGACCAGGGCGGCGGTCGCGGAGGTAGGGGTTGGCCTCGCGCGACGCGGCGAGGAAGACCGGGTCCGCGTCGGCGAACACCAGCTGCTCGTCCCGTCCGGCACGGGTGCGCGCGACACCGTCGGGTCCTGCCAGCGTGGAGAGCCCGACGAACTCGAACTCCCCTTCCTTGCCGACCCGGTTGACGTACGCGACGTACATCTGGTTCTCGAAGGCCCGCACCGGCACGACCGACTCGGCGACGAACTGGAAGGGGTGCATCTGGGCCGTGGGCACGAGCAGCAGGTCGGTGCCCGCGAGGGCGTGCGCGCGGACGTTCTCCGGGAACTCCACGTCGTAGCAGATCATCAGACCGACCCGCAGACCGCTCAACTCGGCCTGTACGACGGTCTGTTCACCGGGAGTGAAGTAGTCGCGCTCGAAGCAGCCGAAGAGGTGGGTCTTGCGGTAGTTCGCGAGACTGACACCATCCGGACCGATCAGCTGGACGGAGTTGAAGACCCGCTCCCCGTCCCGCTCCGGGTAGCCGTAGGCGATCGCGACGCCGTGGCGTACGGCGGTCTCGGCGATCGCGGCGGCCGACGCACCGTCGGCGGCCTCGGCGAGGCGCGGCACGTCGTCGCCGATCGCGTACCCGGTGAGGTACAGCTCGGGCGCGACAAGGAGGCCCGCGCCCGCCGCAGCGGCACGGCCCGCGGCGTCGTCGAGCGCCTTGAGGTTCTCGGCGACGGAGCCGAGCTGCCCGGAACTCTGGAGCAGGGCGGTGCGCAGCGCAGGCATGGCGGATCCTCGGGGCGTACGAAGGGGCAGGTGGGGTCCGTTAGACGGTACGGTCGGCGGCCCTGCCGGGACAAGGCGCGAGCGTTGCGGGCAGATGCTTGATCTGTTGCGCGTACGGGCCCCTCGGCGGCGATTCGTTGCGCGACGGTGTGGGACCGGAGCCGTAGCCGTGTCCACCGCCGGGTGCAGGGCGGGCGGAGGTGTTCCCCGCCGCGCGGCGGAGGCGGATTGCCGCCTGTGGCCGGACGTGCCGGTACCCCCTGCCGCGAGACGGTGATCTCGCCCGGAAGGACCGGGTGAACGGCACTTCGGACGGAGGCTCCCCGTGAGCCGCAACGCAAGCACCCGGATCACCGACAGCCGCCCGACCAGCACGCGCAGCCGCGCGATCGCCGTCGGGACCGCCCTGCTGCTGTCCCTGGGGGCGGTGGGAGCCGCCGTCGCGTCGGACGGCGGCGGAGCATCCGAGGCCGCCTCGGACTCCCGGGCCCGCGAGGCCGCCGCCCTCACCGGCAGCGCGAAGCTGTACCGCAAGACCACCGAGGACGTGACGTTCACCTTCGACGCGCACCTGGCGCAGCGCGACACCATGCGCCCGGACAAGGCGACCGGCACCTTCAAGTTCGTGCACCTGGACAAGCCGGGCGGCGAGGGCGGCTGGGCGAAGGGCCGCATCGACTGCCTGATCACGGGCGGCAAGGTGGCCACGGCCACCGGCATCATCACCGACACGAACCTGAAGGAGATCAAGGGCGGCCGTGTGGGCTTCACGGTCCACGACCAGGGCAAGCACGATCGCGTGGGCTACAGCTGGGCCGCGGTGGGCCACCCCGACGGGACGAAGAAGCTGACCAAGTGCACCAGCTCCGCCCCCTTCGAGAAGGTCAAGAAGAGCACCGGCGACTTCGACGTCACACCCTGGCACCCCACGTACCCGACGGACTGACTAAGCGGGCGCCCCGGAGGAGAAGCGCCGCATCAAGGGCGAGAGCACGAGCACGGACTTCGTCCGTTCCACGAACGGCTCACCCGCGATCCGTTCCAGTACCCGTTCGAAGTGCCGCATGTCGGCGGCGAAGACCTGGACGACCGCGTCCGCGTCACCGGTGACGGTGGACGCGGACGCGATCTCCGGATACCTCTCCAGACCTCGCCGGATCGCCTCCGGCGAGGTGTTGCGACGGCAGTAGATCTCGATGAACCCCTCGGTCTCCCAGCCGAGCGCGGCCGGGTCGACCCGCACGGTGAATCCCGTGATGGCCCCGGTCTCCCGCAGCCGGTCGACGCGCCGTTTCACGGCCGGCGCGGAGAGCCCGACCAGCTGGCCGATGTCGGCGTAGGAGCGGCGGGCGTCCTCGGCGAGGGCGTGCACGATGCGTTCGTCGAGATCGTTCAGTCGCACTGGGGGTGGATCACTTCTCTGCGGAGGCCAATCGGGAGCGGCTCATGCCGTACAGGAAGTAGAACACGAGGCCGACGGCCATCCAGACACCGAAGACGACCCAGGTGACGGTGTCGAGACTGAACATGTTGTAGGCGCAGAAGCCGAAGCCGAGGACCGGGAAGAGCCAGCCGAGCGGCACGCGGAAGGTGCGCGGCATGTTCGGGCGGGTCCGGCGCAGCACGATGACGGCGATGTTGACCAGGCCGAAGGCGAAGAGCGTGCCGATGCTGGTGGCGTCGACGAGCTTGCCGAGCGGGATGACCGAGGCGAGCGCCGCGCAGAACAGCGACACGATGACGGTGTTCACGCGGGGCGTGCCGGTCTTCTTGCTGACCTTGCCGAACGCCTTGGGGACCAGGCCGTCGCGGGACATGGCGAACAGGACGCGGGTCTGGCCGTAGAGGACGGTCAGGACGACGGACGCGATGGAGATGACGGCGCCCGCGGCGAGCAGCGTGCCCCAGAAGCTCTGGCCGCTGACGTCGTTCATGATCGCGGCGAGCGCGGCCTCGGAGCCCTCGAATTCCTTCCAGTTCCAGGCGCCGACGGCGACGGCGGCGACCAGGACGTAGAGGGCGGTGACGATGATCAGCGACAGCATGATCGCGCGGGGCAGGTCGCGCTGCGGGTTCTTGGCTTCCTCACCTGCGGTGGAGGCGGCGTCGAAGCCGATGTACGAGAAGAAGAGGCTCGCGGCGGCCGCGCTGACACCGGCCGTGCCCAGCGGCATGAAGTCCGAGTAGTTGCCGGACTTGAAGCCCATGAAGCCGATGGTGCAGAAGAGCACGAGCGCGGCGATCTTCACGATGACCATGATCGTGTTGGCCCGCGCCGACTCCTTGGCGCCGCCGAGCAGGAACACCATGGCGAGCAGCACGACGATCAGGCCGGGCAGGTTGATGATGGCCCCGTCGACCTCGCCGGGCGCCGCCGAGAGGGCGTCCGGGATGGTGACGCCGATGGTGCCGTCGAGCAGTTCGTTGAGGTACTCGCCCCAGCCGACGGCCACGGCGGCCACGGACACGCCGTACTCCAGGACCAGGCACCAGCCGCAGACCCAGGCGATGAGTTCGCCCATGGTTGCGTACGCGTACGAGTAGGAGGAGCCCGCCACCGGTATGGTGCCGGCCAGCTCGGCGTACGAGAGCGCGGAGAAGAGGGCGGTGAGTCCCGCGATCACGAAGGAGATGGTGACGGCGGGCCCGGCCTTGGGGACGCTCTCGCCGAGGACCACGAAGATGCCGGTGCCGAGGGTGGCGCCGATGCTGATCATGGTCAGCTGCCACATGCCGAGTGAGCGCCGCAGTGAGCCGCCCTCACCCTGGCCGCCCTCCGCGACCAGGAGTTCCACCGGCTTGCGCCGCATCAGACGGCTGCCGAACCCGGCGACCCCCTGGGGACTCGGTCGGTTCTGCGGGGGTGCGCCTTGGTCGAGCACGCATGGCTCCTTCATCGCTGCCGGTCAGGCGGTCAGGGCGGGCGGGACCGGCGGCAGCTCCCATGCATGGACGGGGACCGCCGAGCAGGCGGTCCCCGCCACACCACGTACAGCGGATGACTCTATGAGGCGCGCTTCACGTACGTAATGCAGCAACGTTGCGCAGACCCGCATGATCGTTGCGTACGTCCCCGTCCGGCGGGTCTTCGTTGCGCGGTCCGTTTCGTCCGTTGCGTGCCGGGGCGCCGGGGAAGTCATTGACACTTCGTCAGATCTCCCCCATCGTGCACCCCGGTCGAGAGGGAGGCAGCAGGCCATGGACCTCGATGTGCTGTACGAGATCGACGTACCGAAGCCATGGAGCGGACCCCATCCGCACGGCCAGCGCACCGCCGAGCAGCGCGCATACCGCGAGGCCGTGGAGCAGATCCGGCTCGCGGACCGGGTCGGCTTCCGCACGGTGTGGGCGGTGGAGCACCACTTCCGCGAGGGCCGCTCGCACTGCCCCGCGCCCGAAGTTCTGCTCGGCCATCTCGCGGCACTCACCGAGCGGATACGCCTCGGCTTCGGCGTCACGCTCACCCCCTTCGGCTTCACTCCCCCGCAGCGGATCGCGGAGAAGGTGGCGGCCGTGGACGTCCTGTCGGACGGACGCGTGGAGTGGGGCACGGGCCGCTCGACTCCCATGGAACAGACGGCCTTTGGCGTCGACCGCGAGCAGTCGCGGTCCGACTGGCGCGAGGCGATCGAGATCGTGACGGGCATGTGGCGCGAGGAGTATTTCGCCTACGAGTCGGAGCGCTTCACCTTCCCCCGGCGGATGGTCACCCCGAAGCCGGTCCAGGACCCGCACCCGCCCTGCTGGATGGCCGCCACGTCCCCCGGCTCGGCGGAGGTGGCGGGCGCGGCGGGCCTCGGCCTGCTCTCCTTCTCGATCATGCAGCCGCTCGACGCCATGGCCCGTCAGGTCGCCGCCTACCGCGCGGCGGCCCGTACCCCGTCCCCGATCACGGACGTGACCACGGACCGCGTCAGCGCGTACACGCTGGTGCATGTCGCGGACCGCCCCTCGCGGCGGGTCTGGGACTCGGTCGCCTGGTGGTACCGCAACCTGGCCCAGTTCACGCTCGACTGGGAGCTGCCGCACCTGACCCCCGACGAGCGCGAGCGGACGTTCCCCTTCCTCACCCCGATCATCGAAGGAAGCGGCCCCGTGGCGGAGTTCAACGACGGCGACATGATCCTCATCGGGGACGCGGAGACCATCGTCCGCAAGGCGAAGCGTTACGCCGACCTCGGCATCGACCAGCTCATCTGCTACGTCCAGTGGGGCTATCTGGAGCACCAGGAGATCCTGCGCACGATCGAGATCCTGGGCAAGGAAGTCATCCCCGAGCTGGCGTCCTACCGTCCGCGGCAGGCGGCACCGTGAGCGAGCCGCTCGACACCTCCCCCGTCCCCGACTACGCCTCCCTGCACCGCCTGGACGACCGCGCCTTCGTCGTCCTCGGCGCGGGCAACGGCATCGGCCGCCAGACCGCGCACGCGCTCTCGGCGGCGGGCGCGCGGGTCCTGTGCGTGGACCTCGACAAGGGCCGCGCGGAGGCGGTCGCCGACGAGACGGGCGGGGTCGCGTACGTCGCGGACGTGACGCGGCGCGAGGAGATGAGGGAGCTCTTCGCCTACGCACGACGGGAGTTGGGCCCGCTCGGGGGCGTGGTCGACATCGTCGGCATGGCCCGCTACGCACCTCTGGACGAGTTGGACGACGCCTCCTGGGACTGGCACTTCTCCCTCGTCCTGCGGCACGCCTGGCTGGCGGTCCAGTACGGCGGTGAGGCACTCGCCGACGCGGGTGGCGGCCCGCTCGTCTTCGTCGCGTCGGTGTCGGGCCTGACGGCGGCACCCCTGCACGCCGCGTACGGGGCCGCCAAGGCGGGCCTGGTCTCCCTGGTCCGCTCGGCGGCGGTGGAGTACGGCCCGCGCGGTGTACGGGTGAACGCGGTGGCACCCGGCGTCGTCTGGACGCCGCGCGTGGCGGGCCTGATCGGCGAGGAGGGCCGCGAACGGAATGCCCGCAACGCCCCGCTCGACCGGGTCGCCGAGACCTCGGACATCGCCTCCGCCCTGCTCTTCTTCGCCTCGCCGCTCTCCGCGTACGTCACCGGGCAGACGCTCGTCGTGGACGGCGGGGTCGGCGTGAAGTTCCCGTATCCGACCATCGGGGGCGCACGATGAGGGAGTTCGTGCGGGGTGCGCCTTGGTGGACGGAGGACGGCCGACCGTCACGCGCCGACCCGTCCGACCGCGAGCGCCTCCCCCAGGACACGTGGGAACGAGCGGGCCTACCGGCCGGGGTCCGCCTCGAATTCACGGCACAGGGAGTGCCCGCGGTGGAACTCAACTACACCGCATCACACCCCTCACCAACGGACGCGTACAGCACGACATCCCCGGTCTTCACACTGCTCACGGACTCGGCCATCGGGGACGGCGGCACGCAGACGGGAGCGAGCAGCCCCACCAGCCTCGCGGGCAGCGGCGGCGCTTCTGCGGCGCGGGGTGGTGATGCGGCGGCCTTCCGCGCACACGCCCAAGCCGCCGCTCCGGCACAGGCACAGGCACAGGCACCGGAGCCCGCCCGCGACACCCCCGCGTCACCGGGCACTCACACGGTTCGGATTGAACTTCCCTGCCCCAACGGCGACTTCACCCTCCACCTGCCCCAGACTCTGCGTCCCGCCCTCTCCGAACTCCGTCCCGTCGGCGGTGGCTCGCTGCGGCCACGGCGGCGGCAGCCGCGGTGGCTGGTGTACGGCGACTCGATCGTCGAGGGGTGGTCGACGAGCCGCCCGCATCTGGCCTGGCCCGCGCTGGCGGGACGCGCCCTCGGCGTGGAGACGGTGAACCTCGGGTACGCGGGAGCCGCACGCGGGGAGCTGGCCTCCGCCGAGCAACTCGCCACACTGGACGCCGACTTGATCACCCTTGCCTTCGGCACGAACTGCTGGTCGCGGGTGCCGCACTCGGCGAGGCTGCTGTACGAGACGGCGCGGGCGTTCCTGGACCTGGTGCGCCGGGGACACCCGGACGTTCCCCTCCTGGTCGTCTCCCCCGTGCTCCGCCCCGACGCCGAGACGGTGCCGAACGTGCTCGGCGCCACGCTGCGGGACCTGCGCACCGCCATGGAGCGGGCGGCCCTGGACGCGGGCGCCGATCTGCTGCCGGGCGGCGGCCTGCTGGACGCCGGGCACCTGGTGGACGGGGTGCATCCGGGCGACACGGGCCACGCGATCCTCGCGGAGGCGGTGGCGTCAGCGCTGCGGAAGAGGCCGGCTCAGGCTCACGGCTGAGCCGCCTCGTCGTACGCCTCGCGCGCCGCGGCGATCGCCGGACGGTGACCGATGGACCAGTCGGCGAGGGCCTTGACCAGGTGGGTGAGGCTGTGGCCCATCTCGGTCAGCTCGTACTCGACCTGCGGCGGAATCGTCGGGTGGACGGTGCGCTTGACCAGCCCGTCACGCTCCAGGCGCCGCACGGTGAGCGTGAGCATCCGCTGCGAGATGTCGCCCTGAATCCTGCGCTGCAGCTCCTTGAACCGCAGGACGCCCGAGGCGAGTTCGACCACCACGTACACGGACCACTTGTCGCCGAGCCGGTCCAAGACGTCCCGCACCCCGCACTCGTCCTGCGGGGTCTCACAGCTGATCACCGGCTCGGCGGCGGCCGTAGCGCCTGACGGGGTGGTTACCGCCGTGTGCCCTGCTGACATGAATGTGCCTCCTTATGCGCCCGCGTCGCGCGAACCACCATGGTCACAGGCCCGGTCACCCGGCCCCGCCCGGACAGCGGGCACAACCACTCACCACGGGGGAACCTTCCCATGCTCATGATCACCGGCGCCACGGGCGCCCTCGGCACGCTCGTCACCGCCCGCCTCGCGGACCGCGACGACGTCGTCATCGGCAGCCGCAGTCCCGCCCCCGGCGGCCGCCGGGCCGACTTCGACGATCCGGCGTCCCTGGACTTCACCGGCGTCGACACCTTGCTGGTCATCTCCGCGGGCGCAGCCGAGGACGACGTGGTCATCGCCCGCCACGAGGCGGCGATCTCGGCGGCCGAGAAGGCGGGCGTCGGCCACCTCGTCTACACCAGCCTCAGCGGCGACGGAGACCACCTGACGTACGCGCTCGCCCACCGCTGGACCGAGCGCAGGCTGCGCGGCTCCTCGCTGAACTGGACGGTCCTGCGCAACGGCCTGTACGCGGAGTTCCTCGCCGCCGTGGCACGTGCGGACCTGGCCGATGTCGCGGTACGGGTGGCGACGGACCCGGCCCCGCACTCGGGCCGCACCTACGAGCTGGTGGGCGAACAGGCCCTGGGCGGGGCCGACTTGGCAGCGGCACTGGACGCGACGTACGAACCAGCCACCCTCGCCGCCACCCGCGAGGCGATCACCACGGCGGGCCAAGCCCTGCCTTTCCAGGTGCCGATGCTCCTGAGCACGTACGCGGCTATAGCGGGCGGCTTCCTGGACGGCACGGCAGTCGCGGACCGCGGGTCACTCCGAGCCCTGCTGGGCAGGGCCCCCCGCCCGGCCATCGACGCGTACAGAGCAGCGCTGCCGGGTTCTTAGGGGCGCGGGGAACTGCGCGACAAGCCACGACGCGCCCGCAGTCGAATACGCAGCTCCCCGCGGAGCGTCTAGCTCCAGCTGGCGTGCAGAGGCTTACCCTCCGCATAGCCCGCGGCACTCTGCACACCCACGGTGGCCCGCTCCGCGAACTCCTCCAGGGAGCCGGCACCCGCGTACGTGCAGGAGGACCGGACGCCCGCGATGATCGAGTCGATCAGGTCCTCGACGCCGGGACGCTCCGGGTCCAGGAACATCCGCGAGGTCGAGATGCCCTCCTCGAACAGCGCCTTGCGGGCGCGGTCGTAGGCCGACTCCTCGCTCGTGCGGTTCTTGACCGCACGCGCCGACGCCATGCCGAACGACTCCTTGTAGAGGCGGCCGTTGGCGTCCTGCTGCAGGTCGCCCGGGGACTCGTACGTCCCGGCGAACCACGAGCCGATCATGACGTTCGACGCACCGGCGGCCAGCGCCATGGCGACGTCACGGGGGTGGCGGACACCGCCGTCGGCCCACACGTGCTTGCCGAACTTCGCGGCCTCCGCGGCGCATTCGAGCACCGCGGAGAACTGCGGCCGGCCGACGCCGGTCATCATGCGCGTGGTGCACATGGCACCGGGGCCCACACCGACCTTGATGATGTCGGCACCGGCCTCGATCAGGTCCCGTACGCCCTCGGCGGCGACGATGTTGCCCGCGACGATCGGCACCTGCGGGTCGAGCGCGCGCACGGCCTTGACCGCGGCGATCATCGACTCCTGGTGGCCGTGCGCGGTGTCCACGACGAGGGTGTCGGCGCCCGCGTCGAGAAGCTGCTTGGCCTTGGCAGCGACGTCGCCGTTGATGCCGACGGCGGCGGCGATGCGCAGCTTGCCGTTGGCGTCGAGGGCGGGCGAGTAGAGGGTCGCGCGCAGGGCGCCCGTGCGGGTGAGGATGCCGGCGAGGCGGCCGTCCTTGCCCACCGCGGGGGCGTAGCGGCGGTTCGCGGCGTCCAGCTTGTTGAAGGCGTCGCGGGGGTCGATGTCCGCGTCGAGCAGCACGAGGTCCTTGGACATGACCTCGGAGATCTGGGTGAAGCGGTCCACGCCGTTCAGGTCCGTGTCGGTGACGACGCCGACCGGCTTCTGGTCGGCGTCCACGACGACGCCCGCGTTGTGCGCGCGCTTGGAGAGGAGCGCGAGCGCGTCGGCGACGGTCTGCGTGGGGGCCAGGACGATCGGGGTGTCAAGGACGTGGTGGCGCGTCTTGACCCAGGAGATGACCTCGGTGACGACCTCGATCGGGATGTCCTGCGGGATCACGACGAGGCCACCGCGGCGGGCGACGGTCTCGGCCATGCGGCGTCCGGCGATCGCGGTCATGTTCGCCACGACCAGCGGGATCGTGGTGCCGGTGCCGTCCGGCGACGAGAGGTCCACGCCCTGGCGCGATCCGACGGCGGAACGCCGCGGCACCATGAAGACGTCGTCGTACGTCAGGTCGTACGCAGGCTGGATGTCATTGAGGAAACGCACGTGCTGCTCATCCCAGTCGATCAGAGGTGGCCCCCGGACAGTTAGGCCGAGGGAAAAGCACGTACTTCAGTGTCCCATGTCCCGGGTGATGCGCCGCCTGGGACGATCACCCAGCCGGACCGCGAGAGCCCTGGTCGGATCCTCCAAGATCAGCCCGCGGCGGTCACTGTCCGCTCAGGCACGGGTGCCGAGCGCGAGAACGATCTCCAGGCCCGAGCCGCGCTCCCTGGCGTACTCCACCGCGTCGGTGAAGACCTCCTGGGCGACGATCCACTCCTGGGGCGCCGCTTCGGCGTACCCCTGCCAGCCGGTGACGACGAGCAGCCGTCCGGGTGCGCGCCCCTGGTCGGTGAGGCAGTCGGCGAGGGCATCCCAGTTCCGGCCGAACCAGTCGGGCAGGTCGAGCGCACGGGCGCAGCGGTCCATGAAGGCGGCCTTGTCGCGCACCCCGCTCAGGTCGAGCGAGACGGTGCCGAGCCCGGCGGCCCGTACGGCCTCCAGGACGGGTGCCAGCGGTTCGGGCGTCATCTCAGTACCGCCTTGAAGGACGCGTAGTGATCGTCCGTGTAGTAGGTCTCGTCGCCGCTCCCGGTGACGATCCGCCGTGCGCCCCGGTCGCGTTCCCCGGGCGTGCGCACGGTGTACTCGCGATAGTGGCCGCGCCGCTGCTTCGGCAGCTCGCCCTCGAAGTTGCCGAAGACCGACCCGTCCTTGGCGTACGTGAAGGGCCCGCCGTCATCGATGAGCCGCAACGTCCGCCGCGCCTCGGCGGGCAGCCGATCGGCCCGCACGGTGGCCATGCCGTGCGGCGCCCAGGCGGGAGCGGACGCGCTGCTCTCGGCCTCCCCGCCACTGTCCGAGGAACACCCGGTCAACAGCACGGCGAGACAGACGAGCAGCGCCCCCAGCACACGGGGAACGAACCGGGTCAGCATGCGGCAGATGCTGCCACAGGACCCCGCGCGACCAGCCACAGCGCGCCCGCGGGCGGTCAGCTCCCGTCCGGGTCCGCCCGGTCGAGCGCGGGATGCGGCGTGTGCCCCATGACCATCAGCTGATCCGCGGCGGCCGTGTCCGTCACCAGGCTGGTGACGAGCCCGGACCGAAGCACCGCGTCGATGGCGGCGGCCTTGCGCTGTCCGCCCGCGATGGCGACGACCTCGGGAATCCGCCGAAGCCGGTCGGCCTCGACGGTGATGCACCGCTCCCCCAGGTCCCGCCCGACCCGACGCCCCTCGGCGTCGAAGAGGTGCGCGGACATCTCGGCGGCGACTCCCAGCGAGGCGTAATGCGCCCGCTCCTCGTCGCTGAGCATGTCGTGGACGGTGGAGATGCCGGGCTCCCACGAGCCGATGGACACCGCGGCCACGGTCACCTTGTCGAAGTACTCGAAGGCGCGGGCGATGCCCGTCTGGTTGCGCAGGGCCGCGGCGGTGGCCGGGTCCGGCAGGAGCATCGGCGCGTAGATGGGGTGGGCCTCGCCGCCGGAGACCTGCGCGGCACGCCGCACGGCCTCGACGGAGCCGCGCTCGGCGGTCCCGGCGTCGTACACACCCGTCAGCTGCACCACCGTGCACGGCGGCAACTGGTCGAGGGCGGCCGCCATGTGAATGGTCGAGCGCCCCCACGCGAGGCCGAGGACATCTCCCTCGGTGACCAGCTCGCCAAGGAGATCGGCCGCCACCTCGCCGAGGTTCTCGGGGTCGGGCGACTCGTCGATCTCGTCGGCCGGGGCCGGCGACTCGACGACGACCGCGTGCCGCAGGCCGTAGCGGGCGCGCAGCGCGTCCGAGCGCTCCGCGTCCAGCTCGGCGGGCACACGGATCTCGATCCGTACGAGGTCACGCTCCAGGGCCGTCTCAAGGACCCGGGCCACCTTGAAGCGGCTGACGCCGAACTCCTCGGCAATCTGGATCTTGGACTTGCCCTCGAGATAGAAGCGGCGGGCCATGGCCGCCGCCTGCACCAGCTCCGCGGGTCCCATCCGCATGGCTGACCGGCCGCCCGTCGACACGACGGTCTCCTCACTGTCATTTCAAGACTGTCATTTCAAGCAACTGCTGTTCACGCGTTCACACGCATACGCATTCACACGCATTGGTGCGGCTTCGCGCACATTGCCACGGCTTCTCGCGCATTGCCGCAGCGCAACCAGGGTTCGCGTTCATCCTTGCAGATCCGGCGTACTTGATCAGCCCTGTGGGGCTGCGTTCACGTATCCGTGGCTCAGTGGCCGCATGCCCAGGCCGCCGAGGACGTCGCGTCGGCCGCCTGGGTGCGCAGTGCACGTACCGCCGCTGCCGGGTCGTCGGCCCCGTAGACCGCGGAGCCCGCGACGAAGACGTCGGCGCCGGCCTCGGCGCAGCGCTCGATGGTCGCGGCCGAGACGCCGCCGTCGACCTGGAGCCAGAGTTCGAGGCCGTGCTTGCTGATCAACTCACGGGTACGGCGGATCTTGGGAAGCATGATGTCGAGGAACGCCTGGCCGCCGAAGCCCGGCTCGACCGTCATGATCAGCAGCATGTCGAGCTCGGGGAGCAGGTCCTCGTACGGCTCGATGGGGGTCGCGGGCTTCAGCGCCATGGAGGCGCGGGCGCCCTTGGCGCGGATCTCGCGGGCCAGGCGGACGGGAGCCGCGGCCGCCTCCACGTGGAAGGTGACCGATCCGGCGCCCGCTTCGACGTACTGCGGCGCCCAGCGATCGACGTCCTCGATCATCAGATGGCAGTCCAGCGGTGTGTCCGTCGCCCGGGCGAGAGACTCTACGACCGGCACCCCAAGGGTGAGGTTGGGAACGAAGTGGTTGTCCATCACGTCGACATGGAGCCAGTCGGCACCTTCGACCGCCCTTGCCTCCTCGGCAAGACGGGCGAAATCGGCGGACAGGATGCTGGGGTTGATCTGCGCGGCCATGCCCCAAGACTGCCATGCCCGGCGCTCGTTGCCTTGCGCGGTCCGAAGCGTGGGCCGACGGGCTCCACTGACCATGGACCGCGTGCCATGCTGGGCGGTCCACCGGCACCACGTGAGGCAGCGGGGGCAGCCATGCCAGACGAACGGGCGGACGGACAGCGCACGGCGGGCCGAGGAGTGGCCTGGCTGGTGTGCGGGCGGCGCACCAAGTGGCTGGTGGTGCTCTTCTGGCTGGTGGTGATCGTCGCCGCCGCTCCGCTCGCCCAGAAGCTCACGGACGCGCAGGACAACCAGGCGTCGTCCTGGCTGCCCGGTTCCGCGGAGTCCACCCAAGTCCTGGACATCTCCGAGGACTTCAGGCCCGAACAGATCCCCGCGATCGTCGTGTACGCCCGTGAGGGCGGGCTGACCGTCGCGGACCGGGCGCGGATCGCCGAGGACGTCAGGGAGCTCAAGGAGCTGAGCGCGCACGGCGTGCGCGGCCAGGAGGCCCGCGGTCCCGTCTTCGACACGAAGAGGCCCCTCGACGCCGAGGCCGCGCAGGTCCTCGTCCCCATCACCATGGACGAGAAGGGCTGGGAGCGGATCGCGCCGGCCGTCGACTCCATTCGCGAGCTGACGGGCGAGAGCACCGGCGGGCTCGCGGTGCACGTCACCGGTCCCGGCGGCACATCGGCGGACTTCTCCGAGGCCTTCGAGGGCCTCGACTCGACGCTGCTCCTCGCGGCGGCCGGCGTCGTCGTCGTGATCCTGCTGATCACCTATCGCAGTCCCATCCTGCTGATCGTCCCGCTGATCTCGGCGGTCGTCTCCCTCTTCACCGCGCAGGCGCTGATCTATCTCCTCGCGGAGCACGCGGGCCTGACGGTCAACGGCCAGAGCGCGGGCATCCTCACGGTCCTCGTCTTCGGGGCGGGGACGGACTACGCCCTGCTCCTGGTCGCCCGCTACCGGGAAGAGCTGCGCCGCCACGAGGACCGGCACGAGGCGATGCAGCTGGCCCTGCACCGGGCGGGTCCCGCGGTCATCGCGTCGGGCGCCACGGTCGTCGTCAGCATGCTGGTGCTGCTCACCGCCGACATGAACTCGACCCGAGGTCTGGGGCCCGTCGCGGCGATCGGCGTCGCGGTCGCCCTGATCGCGATGCTGTCGCTGTTCCCCGCGCTCCTGGTGGTCTGCGGCCGGTGGCTGTTCTGGCCGCTCGTCCCGCACAACGGCTCCGAGGAGCCCACCGAGCGCGGCTTCTGGGCGCGCACGGGCGGCCGCATCGCCCGCCGCCCCCGCCTGACCTGGAGCATCACCGCGGTGGCGCTCGCGGCCCTGGCGCTCGGCATGACGCAACTGCGGGCCGAGGGACTCAGCAACGCGGACTCCTTCACGGACAAGCCCGACTCGATCGTGGGCCAGGAGGTGCAGGCCGAGTACTTCGACGCGGGCAGCGGCGACCCGCTGGTGGTCGTGGCGAACGAGGGCCAGGGCGACGAGGTCCGCGGTGCGGTCGCCCGCACGCGCGGGGTGGTCCCGTCGAGCATCGTCGTACCGCCGGGCACGAAACCGGAGTACGAGGGCAAGGTCCTGTTCGAGGTGACGACCACCGACGCCACCGACAGCGAGGCGGCCAAGCAGACCGTGGAGCGGGTGCGCGACGCGGTGCACGCGGTACCCGACGCGGACGCGCGGGTGGGCGGCAACACCGCGGCCATCCTGGACATGGACCGCGCCACGACCCACGACAACAAGCTGGTGATCCCGCTCGTCCTCGTGGTCGTCCTGCTGATCCTCGCCCTGCTGCTGCGCGCCCTGATCGCGCCGCTGATCCTGATCGCGACGGTCGTGCTCTCCTTCACCGCCGCGCTGGGCATCAGCGCGCTCGTCTTCCGTCACGTCTTCGACTACGCGGGTGAGTCCACGGACTTCCCGCTCTTCGTCTTCGTGTTCCTGGTGGCGCTCGGCATCGACTACAACATCTTCCTGACGACCCGCATCCGTGAGGAGGCGGGCCGCCAGGGCACCCGTGCGGGCGTGCTGACCGGCCTTTCCGCGACCGGCGCGGTGATCACGTCCGCGGGCCTGGTCCTCGCGGGCACCTTCGCCGCGCTCGGCACGCTCCCGATGGTGGGGTTCGCCGAGATCGGCTTCGCGGTCGCGGTCGGCGTCCTGCTCGACACCTTCGTCGTACGGTCCGTCCTGGTCACGGCGTTGTTCCTGGACGTGGGCCCGAAGGTGTGGTGGCCGCACGCCCTGAGCAAGGACCCGGCGGCCCCCCGCACACCGGCTCCGGCGAAGGTCTCCTCAGGCGGTCCGCCGGATCAGCGCTAGGTACATCGCGTCCGTGCCGTGCAGATGCGGCCACAGCTGCACGTCGGGGCCGTCACCGAGCGCGGGAACGCCCGGCATCAGCGGCCGCGCGTCGATGAGCTCGGCCCCCTCGTGCTGCTTGAGCACGTCGTCGACGACGGCACGCGTCTCCGCGAGGTGCGGTGAACAGGTGGCGTACCCGACGACGCCCCCGATGCGCACGGACTCCAACGCCGTACGCAGCAGGCCGCGTTGCAGCGGCGCGAAGCCGTCCAGGTCCTCCGGGCGGCGGCGCCAGCGGGCCTCGGGGCGACGGCGCAGGGCGCCGAGTCCCGTGCAGGGCACGTCCATCAGGACACGGTCGAAGGTGCCGGGCTGCCACGGCGGCCGGGTCCCGTCGGCGGCGATGACCTCGTACGGGCCCGGGTTGCCCCGCAGGGCCTGCGCGACGAGACGGGCCCGGTGCGGCTGCTTCTCGGCGGCGAGGAGGGCGGCGCCCCGCCCGGCCGCGAGACCCGCGAGCATGGCGGCCTTGCCGCCGGGCCCGGCACATCCGTCGAGCCACTTCTCGTCGCGCCCCTCGACCGGGGCGTTCGCGAGTGCGATCGCGACGAGCTGGCTGCCCTCGTCCTGCACTCCGGCCCGGCCCTCGCGCACGGCCTCGATGGACCCGGGCTCGCCGCCTTCGCTGAGCCGCACGGCGTACGGGGACCAGCGCCCCGGCAGCGCGGACTCCTCGCCGACCACGTCGAGGAGTTCATCGGCGGTGGTCCGTCCGGGCCGCGCCACGAGCGTCACCTCGGGCCGCTCGTTGTCGGCCTCCAGGAGGTCCTCGATGCCCGCACGACCACCGCCGAGCGCGTCCCAGAGCGCGGAGACGACCCAGCGGGGATGCGAGTGGACGACGGCGAGATGGTCCTCGGCGTCCTCGTCGTAGGGCGGCGCGACCTTCTCCACCCAGCCGTCGAGATCGTCGGCGGCGACCTTGCGCAGCACCGCGTTCACGAACTTGGCCCGCCCGTCACCGAGCACCACACGCGCCAGCTCCACGGAGGCGGAGACGGCGGCATGCGTGGGGATGCGCGTGCCGAGCAACTGGTGCACGCCCATGTTCAGGACGTCGAGGACCGGCGGGTCGACCTCGCGCAGCGGCCGGTCGATGCAGGCGGCCACGATCGCGTCGTACGTCCCCTGCCTGCGCAGCGTCCCGTAGACCAGCTCCGTGGCGAGCGCCGCGTCACGCGCGTCGAACTTGTCGGCGCCCTCCTTCTCGCGGGCCTTGCGCAGGAGCGGCGGCAGGACGAGGTTCGCGTAGGCGTCCCGCTCGTCCACGGCCCGCAGCGCCTCGAAGGCGAGGAAACGGACAGGGTCCTTCTTGGGACGGCGGTGGGGCTTGCCGGGCTTTCCCTGCTTCTGGGGACGCCGGCTCGGCTGGTCGCTCAAAGGTGCTCCGCTATTGGATGGGGGCTGAACCTATTCAGCGTACGTCGGTGTCGCCGAGCCGCTCGCCCGGGGCGATCCGCACCCCGCGCGCCCAGTCGGCACCGCGCATCGGCTTCTTGCCCTGCGGCTGGACCCAGAGCAGCTCCACGGCGTGCGAGCCGGTGCCGACGTACACGTTGTTCTTGGCGGCGCCGAGCTCGCCGGGCGCGAGGTCGGTGCGGTCGGCGACGAGCGCGGACTGGATGATCTTCAGCCGCTCCCCGCGGAACACGGACCAGGCGCCGGGCGCCGGGGTGCAGCCACGCACGACCCGGTCGACGCGGAGGGCCGGAGCGGCCCAGTCCACCTGGGCGTCCTCGACGGTGATCTTCGGGGCGAGGGTGATGCCGTCGGCGGGCTGCGGCACGGCCTTCAGGGAGCCGTCCTCGATGCCGTCCATGGTGGCGGCGAGCAGGCCGGAGCCCGCGAAGGCGAGGCGGGTGAGCAGGTCACCGCTGGTGTCGGTGGGCCTGACGACCTCGGTGACGGTCCCGTACACCGGTCCGGAGTCGAGCCCCTGCTCGATCAGGAACGTGGAGGCACCGGTGATCTCGTCGCCCGCCATCACGGCGTGCTGCACGGGCGCGGCACCGCGCCAGGCGGGCAGCAGCGAGAAGTGCAGGTTGACCCAGCCGCGGGCCGGGACGTCGAGGGCGACCTTGGGCAGCAACGCGCCGTAGGCGACGACCGGGCAGCAGTCCGGCGCGATCTCGCGCAGCCGCGCCAGGAAGTCCTCGTCGCGCGGCTTCACGGGCTTGAGCACCTCGATGCCGGCCTCCTCCGCACGCTGGGCGACGGGGCTCGCGACGAGTCTGCGGCCGCGGCCCGCGGGGGCGTCGGGCCGGGTGACGACGGCGGCCACCTCGTGCCGGTCGGAGGCGATCAGGGCGTCCAGGGCGGGGACGGCGACCTCGGGGGTGCCTGCGAAGACGAGCTTCATCGGTGGCTGTCGGCCTCTCGGGGCGGGAAGGTACGGAAAGGTACGGAATGAGTTGCAGGAAGGCAGGAAGGTACGGGAAGCACACCAGTCTATGAGCCGCACCGCCGGGCCGCTCTCCGCGGGGCGGCGGGCGCCCGCCCTCTCGTCCCGGCTCCGCCCTCATCACACCGCTTGCCTCCCGTCACCCCCGCAGCATGACGGCCTGCACGGGGGCGTACGCGCGGCCGTGCGCCCTGTGCATATGCGCACACGCCCCCGCACCGTGACCCCACACGAACTAGCGCGTTGGTCAAGAAAGAGTTGACCACAACGGGCCGCGACAGCGGCCCGATCCTTTTCAACGCCGGTTCGAGAGGCTTGTTCATGGCCGACCACGCAACCCACGACGCCCAGGCACGGGCGAGCCTGCACCTCCTGGTTCGGGACATCGAGCGGGTCCGCCGGCAGGTGGACGCACTGCGTACGCTCACCGCCCAGCTCGGCAACGTCTACCGCCCGCGCCGCTCGAGCCCCTCCGCGGGCTTCGTCGTGTACGGGCGTGCCCCCGCCCCGACCGTCCGCCTCGCCCAGGAACTGCGGGACAGCGTCGAGACGCTGGTGACCGCCGCGGTGGACTTCGACCGTTCGCTGGGCTTCTCGTGGGACGCGGTGGGTTCCGCCCTCGGGGTCACCAAGCAGGCGGTGCACCGCCGTTATGGAGCCCGCAGGGCCACGACCCAGGCGGCGGCGGAGGCGGAGCGCGCCACGGAGACGGTCCCCGCGGCCACGGCCGCCCGTCCCCCGGTGCCGGTCGGCGCCCCGCTCCCCTCGGTGCCCGCGGCCCGCGCGATGCCGACCCAGCCCACGGCGGGCAGCCCCGCCCTCCGCGAGGACCCCCGCCCCAACATCTTCCCGGGCCCACGCAACGGCTGACCACGGCAAAGCGGCGGCTGTCTCCACCGGTACCCCCCCGGCGAGGACAGCCGCCGCCGTCGTTCCCCACTGAGGCCAGGCATCACCCCCGCACCCGCGTTGTGGGCAGGCGCCACAGCCCGCCGCCGTTGTGGGCAGGCGTTCCGCAGGGCGGAACGGGTGGGCACAACACCGAAGCCGCCGCGCGCCGGGAATAGAGACGGCAAGCCAAACCCGGGGAGCCCCGCGCAGCGGAAAGCCCCGCGCAGCGAAAGCCCTCTGCCCGCACAGGCGGAGAGGAGACCTCTCCCCGGCGGGAAGCCGGGCCGAGACCCCTAGCCGATGTCCAGCGGGTCCACCCGGATCCGCACCAGCTCCCCACCCCCGGCGCCCCGCGCCATCCGCGCGGCCTGAGCCACCTTCAGCGAAGCGGCAAGCGCGGCCCCGCTCCCCGGCGGCACCCGGATCAGCACCCGCTCCCACCGCTCCCCGACCGGCGCCGCACCGGCCCGCCGCGCGGGCCCTGGCCCCGCGTCCGGCACGGGCACGGGTCCCAACACCGCAGCGTCCGAAGGGAGTTCGGCGGCGGCGAGGAACCCGGAAAGTGCCTCCGGAGTCCCCGCGACCGAGGCCATCCGCGACACGGGCGGAAATCCCAGCTCGGCCCGCTCGGAAAGCTCCCGTACCGCATGCCCCACGGGATCCCACCGCACCAGGGCCTGCACCGGCCGCAGCGTCGGTTCGGCGACGACCACCACGGTTCCGCCGACTCCCTGGGGCCGCACCAGCGCGGAAGCCGCGATCCAGCGCCGCAGCGCCTCCTCCCCGGCCCGCAGATCGGGCCGGCCCAGCATGGCCCAGCCGTCAAGCAGGAGCGCCGCCGCATAGCCGCTACCCTCGGCGACCGGCTCCGCCCCGGGCGTACTCACCACCAGCGCGGGCGTACCCGCCACGGTGTCGAGGACCTGCTCCCGCCCCGACGTCCGCACCGGCACCGCGGGAAAGGCCCGCCCCAACTCCTCTGCCGTACGCCGCGCACCGACCACCTGCGCCCGCAGCCGAAAGCTCCCGCACTCCCCGCAGTGCCAGGCACCTTCCTCCACCCCGCACCAGCCGCACCACAGCCCGCCGCCGTCCCGCGCCTCCAGCGGCCCCGCGCAGTGCCGGCACCGCGCGGGCTCCCGGCACCTCTCGCACGCGAGCCGGGGCACGTACCCCCGACGGGGCACCTGGACCAGCACAGGCCCGTGCTTGAGGCCTTCCCGTACGACATTCCAGGCCAGCGTCGGAAGCCGCGCGGCCCGGGCCGCCTCGTCCCGGGCGAGGTCGCCGTCCCCCACGGTCCGTACGAGCGGAGCGGCCCCCCGCACCTGCTCCCGATCGGCGACCAACGGCGCCGCCCACCCGCTCTCCACGAGCTGCGCGGCCTCGACCGTGCAGCTCCAACTCCCCAACAAAAAGCCGCACTTGTCCCGCGAAGCCCGAAGCTCAAGCACTTCGCGCACATGCGGAAAGGGAGCATTGTCATCGCTGTGACTGGCATCGCCGTCATCCCAGATGACGACGAGCCCGAGGTCCCGCACGGGGGCGAACATCGCGGCCCGCGTACCCACCACGGCCCGCACCGCACCACGCCGCACGGAGAGCCACTCCCGATACCGCCGCTCCTGCCCCACGTCAGCGGTGAGCAGCGCATGCTGCCCCGCCCCCATCAGCTGGGTCAACGCCGCGTCGACCCGCGCCGCGGGCCGCCCGGCAGGCACGACGACCAGGGCCCCGCGCCCCGAAGCGAGAGTCGCCTGCACGGCACGCGCGATCTCCTCGGCCCACTCGGGCCCGGGAAGCGCGGTCCACACGGCCCGAGGCGCACCCCCGGAGGCCAGCGCCCCGAGGAAATCCGCCCCGTGCCCGTACCGCCGCCAGGTCCCCGCCTCCGGCGCGGAGGGAGGAGGCGGAGCCTCCCCCGCCTCCCGCGCCTCGGCCCGCGCGTGCCGAGGCGGAACCGCCAGCTGCAACACATCGGCAAGGCTGCCCGCATACCGATCGGCCACGGCACGCGCCAGCCCGAGCAACTCCCCGTCCAGCACAGGCTCGGGCGACACGACCTGCGCCAGCGCGGCCAGGGGCCCGGAGTAATCGGTCTCGGCCACCCGCTCGACGAGAAACCCGTCGATCAGGCCCCCACCCTCACGCCGCCCACCGCGCACGTTCCGCGCCCCGGCCCCGAACCGCACCCGGACCCGCACCCCGGGCTGAGCCTGCTCGTCCAACTCCTCCGGCACCGCGTAGTCGAAGTACCGGTCAAGGTGCAGCACGCCCTTGTCGACCAACACCCGGGCCACCGGCAGACTCTTCGCCAACGCGGCCCCCCGCCACGTCCGCGGCTTGGCCCGCGGCACCTCGGCCTTGCGCACCGCTTCCCGAATGAGCGCAAGCTGCTCCGGAGGCTCGGCCCCGCCGCCCCCCTCAGACTTCCGATTCTCGCTGCTCACAGCAGCATTCCTACCAGACCCCACTGACACGACCACGAGTCCGATGCGGGCCACGGCACGACGAAGCCCGGCACCCCCACCAGGGGCGCCGGGCTTCGTCAGAACCGGTCGGGCCAGGGAGCCTTACAGCCCCGCAGCCTTCCGCAGCGCGTCCACGCGGTCCGTGCGCTCCCATGTGAAGTCGGGGATCGCGCGGCCGAAGTGGCCGTACGCGGCGGTCTGCGCGTAGATCGGGCGGAGCAGGTCCAGGTCGCGGATGATCGCGGCCGGGCGCAGGTCGAAGACCTCGGAGATGGCGGCCTCGATCTTGTCGGTGTCGACCGTGGCCGTGCCGAAGGTCTCCACGAACAGGCCCACCGGCTCGGCCTTGCCGATCGCGTACGCGACCTGGACCTCACAGCGGGCGGCGAGGCCCGCTGCGACGACGTTCTTGGCGACCCAGCGCATGGCGTAGGCGGCCGAGCGGTCGACCTTGGACGGGTCCTTGCCGGAGAAGGCGCCGCCGCCGTGGCGGGCCATGCCGCCGTACGTGTCGATGATGATCTTGCGGCCGGTGAGGCCGGCGTCGCCCATCGGGCCGCCGATCTCGAAGCGGCCGGTCGGGTTGACCAGGAGGCGGTAGCCCTCGGTCTCCAGCTTGATGCCGTCCTCGAGGAGCGCCTTCAGCTCGGCCTCGACCACGAACTCACGGATGTCGGGGGCCAGGAGCGAGTCCAGGTCGATGTCCGAGGCGTGCTGCGAGGAGACCACGACGGTGTCGAGACGGACGGCCTTGTCGCCGTCGTACTCGATGGTGACCTGGGTCTTGCCGTCGGGGCGCAGGTACGGGATGGTCCCGTTCTTGCGGACCTCGGACAGGCGGCGCGAGAGACGGTGCGCGAGGTGGATCGGGAGCGGCATCAGCTCCGGCGTCTCGTCGCAGGCGTAGCCGAACATCAGGCCCTGGTCGCCGGCGCCCTGCTTGTCGAGCTCGTCCTCGTCGCCCTCGACACGCTTCTCGTACGCCGTGTCGACGCCCTGCGCGATGTCGGGGGACTGCGAGCCGATGGACACCGAGACGCCACAGGAGGCGCCGTCGAAGCCCTTCTTGGAGGAGTCGTAACCGATCTCGAGGATCTTGTCGCGCACCAGCTGCGCGATCGGCGCGTACGCCTTGGTCGTCACCTCACCGGCCACGTGCACCAGGCCGGTGGTGATCAACGTCTCCACGGCGACCCGGGATTTCGGGTCCTCACGCAGAAGGGCGTCGAGAATGGTGTCGCTGATCTGGTCAGCGATCTTGTCGGGGTGACCCTCGGTCACAGACTCCGAGGTGAAGAGACGGCGGGACACATCGCTCCCTGTGGTTGCAGCGGCTGCTGGCTGATCATTGGTGGACGGCCGGGAGCTGCGCCCGGCGTCGTCCGAGACCAGTTTATCGGTCGCACTCGGCCGCCGGACCACGTGTCTCGCCACTTGGGAGCGCTGTGACCTGCGGCACTGCATTGTGCGGTACGACGATCCTTCTCCACCAGAGGGCCTCACGCCCGAATTTCCCGGGTTTGAGGCGTCCAGTGGGGCGATTGTGACATTTGAAGCGTGGATTCCGCCCCTGTTCCGCCGTGGTTTCGGCAGGGGTTTCTTCCGGGGGCCATCGCTATTTTTTCGGGAATTCCTCGGCGGGCCTCGTCAGGCGTTCCGCGACGAGATCCCAGACCGTGTCCGCGAGCGCTTCTTTGGGACCGTACGGAACCGGGGTCTCGCCGCCGTCCGCACCGAGCACGACCGCCTCGTTCTCCTCCGAGCCGAACGTTTTGCGCTCGCCCACCTCGTTGACGACGAGCAGGTCACAGCCCTTGCGCTGCAGTTTGGCGCGGCCGTTGGCGAGCACGTCGTCCGTCTCGGCGGCGAACCCGACGACGATCTGGCCGGGGCGCGGCCGCTCGCCGGCGATCTCGGCGAGGATGTCGGGGTTGCGGACCAGGGCGATCGGGGGCTGCTCCTGGCCGTCCTTCTTCTTGATCTTCCCGGTCGCATACGTCTCGGGCCGGAAATCGGCCACGGCGGCCGCCATCACCACGGCGTCGGCGTCCGCGGAGGCCTTCAGCATCGCCTCGCGGAGCTGGATCGCGGTGCCCACGGGCACGAGGTCGACGCCCGCCGGCTCCGGCAGCGCCGGGTTCGCCGAGACGAGCGTGACGCGGGCGCCCCGGGCCGCGGCACTGCGGGCCAGCGCGTACCCCTGCTTGCCGGAGGATCGGTTGCCCAGGAAGCGGACCGGGTCGAGCGGCTCGCGCGTCCCGCCCGCGCTGACGACGACGTGCCGCCCCGCGAGGTCCTGCCCGAGGTCGCCGCGCGCCAGGACACGGCGTACGACCTCGAAGAGCTCCACCGGGTCGGGGAAGCGGCCCTTGCCCGTGTCCACGCCCGTGAGCCGGCCGACGGCGGGCTCCACGACGAGGGCGCCGCGGCGGCGCAGCGTGGCGACGTTCTCCTGCGTGGCCGGGTGCTCCCACATCTCCGTGTGCATGGCGGGCGCGAAGATCACCGGACAGCGGGCGGTGAGGAGGGTGTTCGTCAGGAGATCGTCGGCGAGGCCGTGGGCCGCCTTGGCCATCATGTCGGCCGTGGCGGGGGCGACGATCACGACGTCGGCGGACTGGCCGATCCGCACGTGCGGCACCTCGTGGACGGATTCCCACACCTCGGTCGAGACCGGGTTGCCGGACAGCGCCGACCAGGTCGCCTCGCCCACGAAATGCAGCGCCGACGCGGTCGGCACGACGCGTACGTCATGACCCGACTCGGTCAGCCGCCGCAGCAGCTCACAGGCCTTGTACGCGGCGATTCCGCCGCTGACCCCCAGTACGACCTTGGGCTTGCCCACGGTGACGGTGCCTCCCCGCACTTGTGATCCCCGTATCCGGGGACGTACGACTCCATGACACACCACAGGCCCGGCAGTCGCGCTGCCGGGCCTGTGGTGAAGAACTGCAAGAAAAGAACGGCGACTACTGGGCCGGGCCCTCGATGGCCTCGGACGTCAGCAGGCCCGCGTTGATCTCGCGGAGCGCGATGGAGAGCGGCTTCTCATGGACGTGCGTGTCCACCAGCGGGCCGACGTACTCCAGCAGGCCCTCACCGAGCTGCGAGTAGTACGCGTTGATCTGGCGCGCGCGCTTGGCGGCGTAGATCACGAGGCTGTACTTCGAGTCGGTTGCCTCGAGGAGCTCATCAATCGGCGGGTTGATGATGCCCTCGGGCGCAGTGATGGAAGAGGACACTCTCTGCCTTCCGATGGGGATGTCCCTCGAATGGAAATTGAGGGTCAGTCCGGGTTACTGAGGATGAAGAAGATCAAACAACTTTCATCAAGGCTAGCAGCTCACGCGCCACGTCCTCGACGGAGGTATTGACCAGGGTCGTGTCGAACTCGGCCTCGGCGGCGAGTTCGATCTTCGCCGCGCCGAGCCTGCGCTCGATCACCGCGGGCGCCTCGGTCCCCCGGCCGGTGAGCCTGCGGACCAGTTCCTCCCAGCTCGGCGGGGCGAGGAAGACCAGTTGCGCCTCGGACATCGACTCGCGGACCAGACGTGCGCCCTGCAGATCGATCTCCAGGAGGACGGGCTCGCCCGCCTCCAGGCGCCGCAGGACGGCGGCCCGCGGCGTGCCGTAGCGGTTGCCCGCGAACTCGGCCCACTCCAGGAGCTCGCCGTTGGCGATCAGCTTGTCCATCTCGTCGTCGGAGACGAAGAAGTAGTGGACGCCGTCCTTCTCGCCGGGGCGCGGCTTCCGGGTGGTGGCCGAGACCGAGAGCCAGACCTCGGGGTGTTCCTTGCGCATATGAGCGACGACCGTGCTCTTGCCGACCCCTGAGGGGCCGGAGAGCACGGTCAGCCGCGGACGTACGTCCGGGGGCACGGGGGTCGTCCCCCGGGATGTTGCAGCCATGCAGCGATTATCCAGGTTCTCAGGAGTGCCTGAGAACGTCAGGCAGCGCCACCGCCGAACTCACGCTCCAAGGAGGCGATCTGGTTGGAGCCGAGACCGCGCACACGGCGGCTCTCGGAGATGCCAAGACGCTCCATGATCTGCTTGGCGCGGACCTTGCCCACGCCGGGCAGGGACTCCAGGAGAGCGGAGACCTTCATCTTGCCGATGACATCGTTCTCCTGACCCTGCTTGATGACCTCATGAAGCGAGGCGCCGGAGTGCTTGAGTCGATTCTTGACCTCGGCCCGCTCCCGGCGAGCCGCGGCGGCCTTTTCGAGCGCGGCTGCGCGCTGTTCAGGGGTAAGGGGCGGAAGAGCCACGCCTACGTCACCTCGGATGTCGAACTGTCGGATACGGACCGGTGAGGAACCTAGTCGCCCCACACCTGGTGAGCAACGTGCAACGCGCTTGCCCGTTCGCTCTCGTCGGAGACTAGCGGGCATGGCCGCCGGAGTCAGCGAGAACAGACGAAAAGTCCTGGTCAGCCTCTGTCGAGGTGTGCATTTCGGGCATTTCACCCCTGATTTGGCCCCGTGAGTCATCGGCGAAACGTCGGGACGTGGCCGGACACGACCTTCGAAGACGGAAAAACACCCTCCGCGGACCTCAGAACACCCTCAGAAGGCCTTCGGAAGAAGACCTCAGGCCGAGGCGACGGCCGCACGGACCTCGTCCGCGAAACGGCTCGCGGCCACGCGCAGACCCGCCACGTCAGGACCGTGACGCAGGACACCCCGGCTCACGCTCGGCACGACATTGCGTACGGCGTCCCCGAAGACCCCCGGCAGATCCGCCGGGGTGGCTCCCTGCGCCCCGATGCCGGGGGCGAGCAGCGGTCCGTTGATCGCGAGGTCGTACGAGGACAGGTCCCCGAGCGTGGCCCCCACGACGGCGCCGAAGGACCCCAGGGGCTCCGCGCCTGCGTTGTCGGCCGCCAGGTGACCGAGGATCGTCGCGCCGATCGTGCGGCCGTCCTCGCGCACCGCGTGCTGCACCTCGGCGCCCTCGGGGTTGGAGGTGAGGGCGAGGACGAAGAGCCCGGTGCCGTTCTCGCGCGCGAGGTCGACGGCCGGCCGCAGCGAGCCGTAGCCGAGGTAGGGCGAGACCGTGAGGGCGTCGGAGAACAGCGGCGAGTCCTTGTGCAGGAAGGTCTCGGCGTACGCGGCCATGGTCGAGCCGATGTCGCCGCGCTTGGCGTCCATGACCACCAGGGCGCCGGCCGCACGCAGCTCCTGGACGGCCTTCTCCAGTACGGCGATGCCGCGCGAGCCGAAGCGCTCGAAGAACGCGCTCTGCGGCTTGAAGACCGCCACCGTGTCGGCGAGCGCCTCGACGACGGTGCCGGTGAACCGCTCCAGGCCCGCGACGTCGTCGTTCAGGCCCCAGGCGGACAGCAGGGAGGCGTGCGGGTCGATGCCGACACAGAGCGGGCCGCGCTCGTCCATGGCGTGGCGAAGGCGGCTGCCGAAGGGTTCGAGGGCACTCATGCGGGCTTCCTTACGTCGGCGCCGACAGCCTCGGCGAGGGTGGCGTACGAGCTCGCCCGAAGGCGTGCGGCGAGCCCCTTGTGGATGGCGCGGCCCCAGAAGGGCCCCTCGTAGATGAACGCGCTGTAGCCCTGCACCAGGGTGGCGCCGGCGAGGATGCGCTGCCAGGCGTCCTCGGCGTTCTCGATGCCGCCGACGCCCACGAGCGTGATGCGGTCGCCCACGCGCGCGTAGAGGCGGCGCAGGACCTCCAGGGAGCGCTCCTTGAGGGGCGCGCCCGACAGACCGCCGGTCTCTCCGTAGAGCGAAGGTTCGGATCGCAAACCGAGGCCCTCGCGCGCGATGGTCGTGTTCGTGGCGATGATGCCGTCCAGGCCGAGTTCGACGGCCAGGTCGGCGACCGCGTCGACGTCCTCGTCCGCCAGGTCGGGGGCGATCTTCACGAGGAGCGGCACGCGCCGCCCGGAGACACTGCGGTCGGCCGCCTCGCGTACGGCGGTGAGCAGCGGCCGCAGCGACTCCGTGGCCTGGAGGTTGCGCAGGCCGGGAGTGTTCGGGGACGACACGTTGACCACGAGGTAGTCGGCGTGGGCGGCGAGCCGCTCGGTCGACTTCACGTAGTCGGCCGCGGCCTCCTCCTCGGGGACGACCTTGGTCTTGCCGATGTTGACGCCCACGACCGTCTTGAAGACGGCCTTGCGGGCGCCCAGGCGCTCGGCCACGGCCGCCGAACCCTCGTTGTTGAAGCCCATGCGGTTGATCAGCGCGCGGTCCTGCACGAGGCGAAAGAGCCGCTTCTTGGGGTTGCCGGGCTGCGGCTCCCCCGTGACGGTGCCGATCTCGATGTGGTCGAAGCCGAGCATCGACATGCCGTCGATCGCGACGGCGTTCTTGTCGAAGCCTGCGGCGAGACCGAAGGGGCCGTGCATCCGCAGGCCGAGGGCCTCGGTGCGCAGCTCCTTGTGGCGCGGCGCGAGCACGGCGGCGACGAACGTGCGCAGCACGGGGACGCGGGCCGCGAGCCGGATCCAGCGGAAGGCCAGGTAGTGGGCCTGCTCCGGGTCCATGCGCTTGAAGACGAGGTCGAAGAAGAATTTGTACATGTGGGTGTCCTCAGAGGTCCTCAGGTGTGCTCACCAGAAGGGGGACACCGGATCGGTGTCCCCCTGGTGGGCTGCTAGTCGCGGGCCGCGGTCAGATGCTCCGCGTGTTCCTGGAGTGAACGGACGCCCACGTCCCCGCCGTTGAGCGCGTCGATGCCCTGGACGGCGGCGGCGAGCGCCTGGACCGTCGTCAGGCACGGCACGGAGCGGGACACGGCCGCCGTACGGATGTCGTAGCCGTCGAGGCGGCCACCGGTGCCGTACGGGGTGTTGACGATGAGGTCGACCGCGCCGTCGTGGATCAGCTGGACGATCGTCTTCTCGCCGTTCGGGCCCACGCCCTCGCTCTGCTTGCGCACGATCGTGGCGTTGATGCCGTTGCGCTTGAGCACCTCGGCCGTGCCGGACGTGGCGAGCAACTCGAAGCCGTGCGCGACCAGTTCACGCGCCGGGAAGATCATCGAGCGCTTGTCGCGGTTGGCCACCGAGATGAAGGCGCGGCCCTTGGTCGGCAGCGGACCGTACGCCCCGGCCTGCGACTTGGCGTAGGCCGTGCCGAACACCGAGTCGATGCCCATGACTTCACCGGTGGAGCGCATCTCCGGGCCGAGGACGGTGTCGACGCCACGCCCGTGGATGTCGCGGAAGCGCGACCACGGCATGACGGCTTCCTTCACCGAGATCGGCGCGTCCATCGGCAGCGTGCCGCCGTCACCGGTCGCCGGGAGCATGCCCTCGGCGCGCAGCTCGGCGACGGTGGCGCCGAGCGAGATGCGCGCGGCGGCCTTGGCCAGCGGCACCGCGGTCGCCTTCGAGGTGAAGGGGACGGTGCGCGAGGCGCGCGGGTTGGCCTCGAGGACGTAGAGGATGTCCCCGGCCATCGCGAACTGGATGTTGATGAGGCCGCGGACGCCGACGCCCTTGGCGATGCCCTCCGTGGAGGCGCGAAGCCGCTTGATGTCGTGCCCGCCGAGGGTGATCGGGGGCAGCGCGCACGCGGAGTCGCCGGAGTGGATGCCGGCTTCCTCGATGTGCTCCATGACGCCGCCGAGGTAGAGCTCCTCGCCGTCGTAGAGCGCGTCCACGTCGATCTCGATCGCGTCGTCGAGGAAGCGGTCGACGAGGACCGGCCGCGAGGGGCTGATCTCGGTCGACTCCTCGATGTACGCGGACAGGCGGGTCTCGTCGTACACGATCTCCATGCCGCGGCCGCCGAGCACATACGACGGGCGTACGAGGACGGGGTAGCCGATCTCGTCGGCGATGGCCTTGGCCTCGGCGAAGGTGGTCGCGGTGCCGTGCTTGGGCGCGGGGAGACCGGCCTCGGCGAGCACGCGGCCGAAGGCGCCGCGGTCCTCGGCGGCGTGGATGGCCTCCGGCGAGGTGCCCACGACCGGCACGCCGTTGTCCTTGAGGGCCTGCGCCAGGCCCAGCGGGGTCTGGCCGCCGAGCTGGACGATGACGCCCGCGATCGGCCCTGCCTGCGCCTCGACGTTGACGATCTCCAGGACGTCTTCGAGCGTGAGCGGCTCGAAGTACAGGCGGTCGGACGTGTCGTAGTCCGTGGAGACGGTCTCGGGGTTGCAGTTGACCATCACGGTCTCGTAGCCCGCGTCGCTCAGCGCGAAGGAGGCGTGGACGCAGGAGTAGTCGAACTCGATGCCCTGGCCGATGCGGTTCGGGCCGGAGCCCAGGATGATGACCGCGGGCTTCTCGCGCTGAGCGACCTCGTTCTCCTCGTCGTACGAGGAGTAGAAGTACGGCGTCTTGGCGGCGAACTCGGCGGCGCAGGTGTCGACCGTCTTGTAGACCGGGCGCACACCGAGGGCGTGGCGCACCTCGCGGACGACGTCCTCGCGCAGGCCGCGGATCTCCGCGATCTGGTGGTCGGAGAAGCCGTGTCGCTTGGCCTCGGCGAGCAGGTCGGCGTCCAGGCGCTCCGCGGCGGCGAGCTCGTCCGCGATCTCCTTGATCAGGAAGAGCTGGTCGACGAACCACGGGTCGATCTTCGTGGACTCGAAGACCTCCTCGGGCGTCGCGCCGGCACGGATGGCCTGCATGACGGAGTTGATGCGCCCGTCGGTCGGCCGGACGGCCTCTTCCAGAAGAAGGGCCTTGTCGCCGGGCTCGCCCACGAAGGTGAACTGCGAGCCCTTCTTCTCCAGCGAGCGCAGCGCCTTCTGCAGCGCCTCGGTGAAGTTGCGGCCGATCGCCATGGCCTCGCCGACCGACTTCATGGTGGTCGTCAGGGTTGAGTCCGCCGAGGGGAACTTCTCGAAGGCGAAACGCGGGGCCTTGACCACCACGTAGTCGAGCGTCGGCTCGAAGGAGGCCGGGGTCTTCTCGGTGATGTCGTTCGGGATCTCGTCCAGCGTGTAGCCGACGGCCAGCTTTGCCGCGATCTTCGCGATCGGGAATCCGGTGGCCTTCGAAGCGAGCGCGGAGGACCGCGAGACACGCGGGTTCATCTCGATGACGATGACCCGGCCGTCCGTCGGGTCGATGGCGAACTGGATGTTGCAGCCGCCGGTGTCGACGCCGACCTCGCGGATGATCGCGATGCCGACGTCACGGAGGGTCTGGTACTCGCGGTCGGTCAGCGTCATCGCCGGGGCGACGGTGATCGAGTCGCCGGTGTGCACGCCCATCGGGTCGAAGTTCTCGATGGAGCAGACGACCACGACGTTGTCGTTCTTGTCGCGCATCAGCTCCAGCTCGTACTCCTTCCAGCCGAGGATGGACTCCTCAAGGAGGACCTCGGTGGTCGGCGAGAGCGTGAGGCCCTGCCCGGCGATGCGGCGCAGCTCCTCCTCGTCGTGCGCGAAGCCGGAACCGGCGCCGCCCATGGTGAAGGAGGGGCGGACGACCACGGGGTAGCCGCCGAGCTCGTCGACGCCCTTGAGGACGTCGTCCATGGAGTGGCAGATGTACGAGCGGGCGGACTCGCCGTGCCCGATCTTCTTGTTGACCTCGGCGACGACGCCCTTGAAGAGGTCGCGGTCCTCGCCCTTGTTGATGGCCTCGACGTTGGCGCCGATGAGCTCGACGCCGTACTTCTCCAGGACACCCTGCTCGTGCATGGAGATCGCGGTGTTGAGCGCGGTCTGGCCGCCCAGGGTGGGCAGGAGCGCGTCGGGGCGCTCCTTGGCGATGATCTTCTCGACGAACTCGGGGGTGATCGGCTCGACGTAGGTCGCGTCGGCGATCTCCGGGTCGGTCATGATCGTCGCCGGGTTCGAGTTCACCAGGATGACGCGCAGGCCCTCGGCCTTGAGCACGCGGCAGGCCTGGGTGCCGGAGTAGTCGAACTCCGCTGCCTGGCCGATGACGATCGGGCCGGAGCCGATGACCAGGACGGACTGGATATCGGTGCGCTTAGGCACGCTGGCCCTCCATGAGCGATACGAAGCGGTCGAACAGGTAGGCGGCGTCGTGCGGACCGGCCGCCGCCTCGGGGTGGTACTGGACGCTGAACGCGGGCTGGTCGAGGAGCTGGAGCCCCTCCACCACCTGGTCGTTCAGGCAGACGTGGGAGACCTCGGCGCGGCCGTAGGGCGTGTCGGAGACCTTGTCGAGGGGCGCGTCGACGGCGAAGCCGTGGTTGTGCGCGGTGACCTCGACCTTGCCGGTCGTGCGGTCCTGCACGGGCTGGTTGATGCCTCGGTGGCCGTACTTCAGCTTGAAGGTGCCGAAGCCGAGCGCGCGGCCGAGGATCTGGTTGCCGAAGCAGATGCCGAAGAGCGGGGTCTTGCGCTCCAGGACGCCCTGCATGACGGAGACCGGGTGGTCCGCGGTGGCCGGGTCGCCGGGTCCGTTCGAGAAGAACACCCCGTCCGGGTTGACCGCGTACACGTCGTCGACCGTGGCGGTGGCGGGCAGGACGTGCACCTCGATGCCGCGTTCGGCCATGCGCTGCGGGGTCATGCCCTTGATGCCGAGGTCCACGGCGGCGACCGTGAACTTCTTGGTGCCGATCGCGGGGACGACGTACGCCTCCTTGGTGGCGACCTCGGCGGAGAGGTCGGCGCCCTTCATCTGCGGGGCTGCCTGCACCTTGGCGAGCAGGGCGTCGTCGCCGACGCCGGTGAAGGCCGCTCCGGAGAAGATGCCGACGCGCATGGCGCCGCTCTCGCGCAGGTGGCGGGTGAGGGCGCGGGTGTCGATGCCGGAGATGCCGACGACGCCCTGGGCGGTGAGCTGCTCGTCCAGGGTGCGCTTGGAGCGCCAGTTGGACGGCACGCGCGCGGGGTCGCGCACGACGTAGCCGGAGACCCAGATGCGGGCGGACTCGTCGTCCTCGTCGTTCACGCCCGTGTTGCCGACGTGCGGGGCCGTCATGACGACGACCTGGCGGTGGTACGAGGGGTCGGTGAGGGTCTCCTGGTAGCCGGTCATGCCGGTGGAGAACACCGCTTCGCCGAAGGTCTCCCCCACGGCCCCGTAGGCGCGGCCGCGGAAGATGCGGCCGTCCTCCAGGACGAGTACGGCGGGAGACGCCTTCTGCCTAACGGCGGATCCCCTTGTGGAGGTCGTCATCGTGCGGTGCCTTCCGTAGTGCTGGTCTTGTTGATCATGTTGTTGACGGCCTCGACCCATTCCGCCTGCTCGGCCGCGTGGTCCGAGCGGAAGCCCGAGTCGATCAGCTTCTCGCCGTGCTCCCAGGTGACGATCAGCAGACCGCCCTCCGCGAGGACCTTTCCGGCGATGCCCTTGTCGAGCCGGGCCTCGCGCAGCTGTGCGGCCGGGACGAAGAAGTCGGCCGCGCCGGGGCGTACGACGTCGAGGCCCGCGTCGGTGAGCGTGAGCTCGACGCGGCTGCGGGTGCCCAGACCGTGCGCCACGATGCGGTCGAGCCACTGCCCTGCCGTGGTCGAGCCGTGGTAGCGGCCGCTCAGCTCAAGTCTGGCCGGACCCGGCTCGGACGGCGCGGCGGGGAGCTCCGGCAGGTCACCCTGGAGCGTGCCGCGCCACTTCCAGCCCTCGCGCATCAGCCAGTAGACGAGCGCGATGAAGAGCAGAAGGCCGACGACCCAGCCCGCACGGGCGGCCCAGTCGGTCACCTCCGCCGATTCCTTCTCGGCGGCCAGTTCCAGAAGAGATGTCACGCGAGCTTCCCGTCGACGACCGTGGCGCGGCCCCGCAGCCACGTGTGCGTCACGCGACCGGGCAGCTCACGGCCCTCGTAGGGGGTGTTGCCGCTGCGCGAGCTGAAGCCCGCCGGGTCCACGACACCACGGTAAGCCGGATCGAGGAGCGTGAGGTTCGCGGGCTCACCTGCCGAGACGGGGCGTCCGTGGCCCTTGGCCTGCCCGATCTCGGCGGGCTTGACGGACATCCGGTCGGCGACGGCCTCCCAGGTCAGCAGGCCGGTCTCGACCATCGTCTGCTGGACGACGGAGAGCGCGGTCTCCAGGCCCACCATGCCCATGGCGGCCGCGGCCCACTCGCAGTCCTTGTCCTCGTGCGGGTGCGGGGCGTGGTCGGTGGCGACGATGTCGATCGTGCCGTCGGCCAGGGCCTCGCGCAGCGCCATGACGTCGCGCTCGGTGCGCAGCGGCGGGTTGACCTTGTAGACCGGGTTGTACGAGCGGACCATCTCGTCGGTGAGGAGCAGGTGGTGCGGGGTGACCTCGGCGGTCACGTCGATGCCGCGCGACTTGGCCCAGCGGACGATCTCGACCGAGCCGGCGGTCGACAGGTGGCAGATGTGCACCCGCGAGCCGACGTGCTCGGCGAGCAGCACGTCACGCGCGATGATCGACTCCTCGGCGACGGCGGGCCAGCCGCCGAGGCCCAGCTCGGCGGAGACGACGCCCTCGTTCATCTGGGCACCCTCGGTGAGCCGCGGCTCCTGCGCGTGCTGGGCGACTACACCGCCGAAAGCCTTCACGTACTCCAGGGCGCGGCGCATCATCACGGCGTCGTCGACGCACTTGCCGTCGTCGGAGAAGACGGTGACGCCGGCCGCGGACTCGTGCATGGCACCGAGTTCGGCGAGCTTCTTGCCCTCCAGGCCGACGGTGACGGCGCCGATCGGCTGGACGTCGGCGTATCCGCCCTCCTGGCCCAGGCGGTAGACCTGCTCGACGACGCCGGCGGTGTCGGCGACGGGGAAGGTGTTGGCCATGGCGAACACGGCGGTGTAGCCACCGGAGGCGGCGGCCTGCGTGCCGGTCAGGACGGTCTCGGAGTCCTCACGGCCGGGCTCGCGCAGGTGGGTGTGGAGGTCGACGAGGCCGGGCAGCAGGATCTGGCCCTCGGCCTCGACGACGGTGGCGCCGGCCGCGTCGATGCCGGTGCCCACCTCGGCGATCGTGCCGCCGTCGATCAGTACGTCCTGGGGCTCGCCGCCGAGCACCTTCGCACCACGGATCAGGGTCTTGCTCATGTCTTACTTCTCCTCGGAACCGGTGGGGCGGGTGTGGGTGACGGCGGGTTCGTTCCCGCCCAGGAGCAGATAGAGGACGGCCATCCGGGTGTGCACGCCGTTGGCGACCTGCTCGATGACCGTGCAGCGGTCGGAGTCGGCGACCTCGGCGGTGATCTCCATGCCGCGGACCATCGGGCCGGGGTGCATCACGATGGCGTGCTCGGGCATCTTCGCCATGCGCTGGCCGTCCAGGCCGTAGCGACGCGAGTACTCGCGCTCGGTCGGGAAGAACGCGGCGTTCATGCGCTCGCGCTGCACGCGCAGCATCATCACGGCGTCGGACTTCGGGAGCACCCGGTCCAGGTCGTACGACACGTCGCAGGGCCAGTTGTCCACGCCGACCGGGACGAGCGTGGGCGGGGCGACCAGGGTCACCTCGGCGCCCAGGGTGTGCAGCAGGTCGACGTTCGAGCGCGCGACCCGGCTGTGCAGGACGTCGCCGACGAGCGTGATGCGCTTGCCGGTCAGGTCCTTGCCGAGGCCCGCGTCGCGCCCGACGAGGCGGCGCCGCATGGTGAAGGCGTCGAGCAGCGCCTGGGTGGGGTGCTGGTGGGTGCCGTCGCCCGCGTTGATCACCGGGGCGTCGATCCAGCCGGAGGTGGCGAGGCGGTAGGGGGCGCCGGACGCGCCGTGCCGGATGACGACGGCATCGACGCCCATCGCCTCCAGGGTCTGGGCGGTGTCCTTGAGGGACTCGCCCTTGGAGACGCTGGAGCCCTTGGCGGCGAAGTTGATGACGTCGGCGGAGAGGCGCTTCTCGGCGGCCTCGAAGGAGATCCGGGTCCGGGTCGAGTCCTCGAAGAACAGGTTGCAGATCGTGCGGCCGCGCAGGGCGGGAAGCTTCTTGATCGGCCGGTCGGCGACCCGGGCCATCTCCTCGGCGGTGTCGAGGATGAGAACGGCGTCGTCGCGGGTGAGGTCGGCGGCCGAGATGAGGTGTCGCATCATCTGGGTTTTCTCCGTCATGTGGAGGTGTGCGGGCATGCGGGCGCGCAGGGGTGTGCCCCGGGTCCCGCAGGAAAGCCGGTCCTACGCGGAAGCGGGCTTGGCACCGAGCAGCACGGCGTCGCGGCCGTCCTCCTCGGCGAGCTGGACCTTGACCGTCTCCCGCAGCGACGTGGGGAGGTTCTTGCCGACGTAATCGGCGCGGATCGGGAGTTCGCGGTGGCCGCGGTCGACGAGGACGGCGAGCTGCACCGCGCGCGGGCGCCCGATGTCGTTCAGACCGTCGAGGGCGGCGCGGATGGTGCGACCGGAGAAGAGCACGTCGTCCACGAGGACGACGAGGCGGCCGTCGATGCCGTCACCGGGAATCTCGGTGCGGGCCAGTGCGCGCGGCGGATGCATGCGCAGATCGTCGCGGTACATCGTGATGTCGAGTGAGCCAACCGGGATCGTGCGTCCGGTGATTTCTTCGAGCTTCTCGGCGAGGCGCCGGGCGAGGAAGACGCCACGGGTAGGAATGCCGAGCAGCACCACGTCTTCGGCGCCTTTGGCGCGCTCGACGATCTCGTGCGCGATACGGGTCAACACCCGTGCGATGTCCGGGCCTTCGAGCACGGGCCGGGCGACATCGGGTTCGTTCGTGTCGTTCGAGTCCATATGAAACGGACCTCCTTCTCCGCCTCACGGGACGGACCTTAAAGGACGTCGAAATTGCGCCATCCACGGTACCAGCACCGGAAACGTCCCCGGTCACGACCCCCCTCGGGAGTGCCGGTACGGACCATTCGGCTTGACGCACCCAAGTAACGCTGCGTAACCTCACAGTGAGTTACCGTTCTTCGTCCGGGGAGCTATATGTCCAGCGAATACGCCAAACAGCTCGGGGCCAAGCTCCGCGCCATCCGTACCCAGCAGGGCCTTTCCCTCCACGGTGTCGAGGAAAAGTCCCAGGGACGCTGGAAGGCGGTCGTGGTCGGTTCGTACGAACGCGGCGATCGCGCCGTGACCGTACAGCGCCTTGCCGAGCTGGCGGACTTCTACGGCGTCCCGGTCCAGGAGCTGCTGCCCGGCACCGCTCCCGGCGGCGCGGCCGAGCCGCCGCCGAAGCTCGTGCTCGATCTGGAGCGCCTCGCGCACGTCCCGCAGGAGAAGGCGGGCCCCCTCCAGCGGTATGCCGCCACGATCCAGTCGCAGCGCGGTGACTACAACGGCAAGGTGCTCTCGATCCGCCAGGACGACCTGCGCACCCTCGCCGTGATCTATGACCAGTCGCCCTCGGTTCTCACCGAGCAGCTGATCAGCTGGGGCGTCCTGGACGCGGACGCGCGCCGCGCCGTCGCTCACGACGACGTCTGATCCCTCAAGGGACACTTGAGCAGAAACGTACCGCCGGGGTGGCCGGAACCGATCGGGTTCCGGCCACCCCGGCGTTTGCGTGGGCGCCTGAGCTTCTCCCGGAGCCCCAGCGGCCCCAGGAGCCCCGGGACATGCCAGAGGGCCCGCAGCGGCATGCTGCGGGCCCTCTGAGCGGCGTTCGGCCTCGAACTACGCCTCGTCGCGGCGCAGGCTCGGCTTCAGGTCCTTGAAGCGGCCGAGCAGGCCGTTCACGAAGGACGGCGAATCGTCCGTGGAGAACTCCTTGGCGAGCTGCACGGACTCGTCGAGCACCACGGCGTCCGGGGTCGCGTCGACCCAGATCAGCTCGTAGGCACCGAGGCGCAGGATGTTGCGGTCCACGACCGGCATCCTGTCCAGGGTCCACCCGACGGCGTACTGCGAGATCAGCTCGTCGATGTGGCGCGCGTGCTCCGCGTACCCCTCGACCAGTTCCATCGTGAACTCGCTGACCGGCGGCTGCCGTGTGTCGGCCCGCGAGTGGCGCACCCAGTCCGCGAGGACCGTCACAACATCCGCGCCACGCTGGTCGGCCTCGAAGAGGATCTGGAAGGCGCGCTTGCGGGCCGTATTACGAGCAGCCACGGTTAGCTGTTCACCCGGCCGAGGTAGCCGCTGTCACGGGTGTCGACCTTGATCTTCTCGCCGGTCGTGATGAAGAGCGGCACCTGGATCTGGTGGCCGGTCTCCAGCGTCGCGGGCTTGGTGCCACCGGTGGAGCGGTCGCCCTGGACACCGGGCTCGGTCTCCTGGATGACCAGCTCGACGGCGGCCGGCAGCTCGACGAAGAGGACTTCGCCCTCGTGCTGCGCGACGGAGGCCGTGAAGCCCTCGATCAGGAAGTTGGCGGCGTCACCGACGGACTTGCGGTCGACGTGCAGCTGGTCGTACGTCTCCATGTCCATGAAGACGAAGTAGTCGCCGTCCATGTAGGAGAACTGCATGTCGCGCTTGTCGATCGTCGCCGTGTCGACCTTCACGCCGGCGTTGAAGGTCTTGTCGACGACCTTGCCCGACATCACGTTCTTGAGCTTGGTGCGCACGAAGGCGGGGCCCTTGCCGGGCTTGACGTGCTGGAACTCGACGACGGACCAGAGCTGGCCCCCGTCGAGCTTGAGCACCAGGCCGTTCTTGAGGTCGTTCGTGGAAGCCACGGTTGCGGAATCTCCTGGACTGACGTGGACGACCCCGGCGCACGCGCACAGCTCGAAAAGCTAGAGCGCGAGCAGCTCCTTGGTCGTGATGGTGAGTAGCTCGGGTCCGCCGTCCGCCTCGGGGCGCACGACGAGCGTGTCATCGATCCGGACACCTCCCCGTCCCGGGAGGTGAACCCCCGGTTCGACGGTGACCGGCACGCAGGCGTCCAGTTTACCCATGGCCGCGGGCGCCAACTGCGGGTCCTCGTCGATTTCGAGCCCCAGCCCATGTCCCATCAACGGAGCGAGACCATCCGCATACCCGGCGGAGTCCAGTACATGGCGTGCGGCGCGGTCGATGTCGCGGTAGGCGGCGCCCGGTACGAGAGCCTCCCTGCCCGCCCGCTGAGCGGCGAAGACGAGGTCGTACAACTCGATCTGCCAGTCCGCGGGAGACGTACCGATGACGAACGTACGCCCGATCTCACAACGATAGCCGCGATAGCCGGCGCCCAGGCACACGGAGAGGAAATCCCCCTCCTCCACGCGGCGGTCGGTCGGCCGGTGACCGCCCCGGCCGGCGTTCGGCCCGGTGGCGACGGAGGTCGGGAAGGCGGGCCCGTCGGCGCCGTGATCGACGAGGCGGCGCTCCAGCTCCAGCGCGAGATGGCGTTCCGTACGCCCCACGAGGATCGATTCGAGCAGCTCACCGAGCGCCTGATCGGCGATCTCGGAGCCGATCCGCAGACAGGAGATCTCCTCCTCGTCCTTGACCAGCCGCAGCTGCTCCACCGCTCCCCCGAGATCCGTCAGACGCAGCCGCGGCGCCACGGACCCCAGCGCGCGATGCCGGGCGACCGTGAGGTCGTGCTCCTCGACGGCGAGCGAGTCGGCGCCCTGCCCGGCCGCGAGATCGGCCCCCGCGACGGCGGGGTCGCCACCGGCCGCGTCGAGCAGCTGGACACGCAGCGCCTCGTCGGGCCGCCCCTCGCCCCGCTCGTCGCCCGGCGGCCCCGCGCACAGCAGCAGATCCTCGCTGCTGCCCAGCAGGAGCACGGCACCCTGTGGCGCCGCCCCCGCGAGATACCGCACGTTGGCGGGACGGGACACCAGCGCCGACGCGCTGCCGCCCGCGGCACAACGCTCCCTCAGCCGCTCACGGCGGGCCGCGTACACCTCAGACATGACACGAGCCTATGAGCGGTGGCCCGGGTCGGCCGGTCGAGCGCGTCCGACCGAGCGGCTACCACTGCGGCGGGCTCGCGATGGAGCGGGCGAGGACGTCGTCGAGGACCCGGGCCGTGGCGGGCACGTCCAGCTGGGAGTTGTCGATGATGGGCAGGCCCGAGCCGTACCAGCCGGCCATGCGGCCGTGGATGCGGGCCACTTCCTCGTCCGTCAGGCGGCGGTTGCCGCTGCGCTCGGCATTGCGCTCCAGGACGATCTCCAGGCCCGGCAGCAGGACCACCGGGAGCAGGCCGGGGCCCACGTGGCGCTTCCAGCCGCCGAGGCCGACGACCGGGCGGTCGGGGAAGACCGCGTCGTCGAGGATGCAGGAGATGCCGTTGGCCAGAAAGTTCCGCGCGGCGAAACCGCAGGTACGGCGAGCCAGGCGGTACTGCGCCTCGGAGTGGTCGTTCCAGCCCGACTGGGGGTCGGCGAAGCCTGAGCGCACCCATTCGCGTACGTCGTCCAGGCTGATGTGGGCGGTCGGCACCCTGCGGTGCTCCGCCCAGTACTTGGCCACGCTCGTCTTGCCCGCGCCCGCGGGGCCGATCAGGAGGACGGCCAGCGTGGTGCCGCCGGTGTCCGCCTGGGCCGTGCCGGGCGGCGGGCTCGGCATGGCGACGGGGCCGCCCGGCGGGAGCTGGATGTGGCCGGTGGTGTCCGGGGTCGGGGGCACGGGGGCGCCCGGGGCGTGGTGGTGCTGTGGGGCACCGGGCGCCACGTGCTGCGGCGCCGGGGCGTGCGGGTGCGGGGCCGGTCCCTGCGGATGGGGGGCCGTGCCCTGCGGGTGCGGTGCGCCGGCGAATCCCGGCGCGGGAGGCGGTGGGCCGCCCGGCGCGGCACCCGGCGGCGGACCGCTCGGGTGATGTGCGGCCGGGGACCAGCCGGTGGCCGGTCCGTGCCCCGGCTGATGGGGCGGCGGCAGCGGAGACCCCACTGCGTGCTGCATCCGGTGCCACTCCGTCTCGTGCGACTGACGCTGGTCGGGCGGCGGCCGGGGCCACCCGTTACCGAACGGTACCGTCCCCGGCCGACGTTGTGTGAACGGCCGGGGAGGCCGCAGGGTGCCCGTGGCTTGTTCCGGCGGGCCGATTCAGCGCTTCTCGGGCGCTAGTTCGCCACTTCGCCGTAAGCGGCGAGCAGCACCGCGGGGTCGGGTCCCTCCAGGACGGTCGGCTTGCCGAGGCCGTCAAGGACGATGAACCGCAGCAGGTCACCGCGGGACTTCTTGTCGACCTTCATGGTCTCCAGGAGCTTGGGCCACTGGTCGTAGCGGTAGCTCAGGGGCAACCCGACCGACTCCAGGACGGCGCGGTGCCGGTCGGCGGTCGCGTCGTCCAGGCGTCCCGCGAGGCGGCCGAGTTCGGCCGCGAAGGCCATGCCCACGGAGACGGCCGCGCCGTGCCGCCACTTGTAGCGCTCGTTCTTCTCGATGGCGTGGGCGAGGGTGTGGCCGTAGTTGAGGATCTCGCGCAGGCCCGACTCCTTGAGGTCGCCGGAGACGACCTCGGCCTTGACCTTGATGGAGCGCTCGATCAGCTCGGCGGTGTGCCGCCCCTGCGGGCTGCGCGCCGCCTGGGGGTCCTCCTCGATGAGTTCGAGGATCACCGGGTCGGCGATGAAACCGGCCTTGATGATCTCCGCGAGGCCCGACACGAAGTCGTTGACCGGCAGCGAGTCGAGCGCGGCCAGGTCACACAGCACGCCCGTCGGCGGGTGGAAGGAGCCGACCAGGTTCTTGCCCTCGGCGGTGTTGATGCCGGTCTTGCCGCCGACCGCGGCGTCCACCATGCCGAGCACGGTGGTCGGCACGGCGATCCAGCGGACCCCGCGCAGCCAGGTCGCGGCCACGAATCCGGCGAGGTCCGTGGTGGCTCCGCCGCCGACACCGATGATGAGGTCGCTGCGGGTGAAGCCGGACTGTCCAAGCGCCTTCCAGCAGTACGCGGCGACCTCGGCGGTCTTGGCCTCCTCGGCGTTCGGCACCTGGATGGCGACGACCTCGAAGCCCTCGCCCGCCAGGTCCTCGCGCAGCGCCTCGCCGGTCTCGGCGAGCGCCTCCGGGTGGATGATCGCGACGCGCTTGGTCCCCTCGCCGATCAGGCCGGGCAGCTCGCCGAGGAGCTGCCGTCCGACGAGCACCTCGTACGGCTCGGTGCCCGCGGTGCCGCCGACCTGGATACGGGTGGGCGGCTGCCCCGACGTCTCGGTCATCTCCGTCATGCTTCCTTCAACTCCAGTGCGTCGAGGACCGCTTGGGCTACCTCTTCGGGGGTGCGGTCGTCGGTGGCGACGACGGCGCGGGCGACTTCGGCGTAGAAATGGCGGCGGGCTTCCATCAGTTCGCGCCACTGCTTGCGCGGGTTGACCGCGAGCAGCGGGCGGGCGACGTTCAGACCGGTGCGCTTGACCGCCTCCTCCACGTCCATCGACAGATAGACGACGGGGTGCGGCGCGAGGAGCGCACGGGTCGACTCGTCGAGGATCGCGCCCCCGCCGAGCGCGAGGATGCCCTCGTGCTCGGCGAGCGCCGTACGCACGGCCGCCCGCTCCAGGTCGCGGAAGTGCGGCTCGCCCTCGTCCACGAAGATCTCCGCGATCTCCCGGCCCTGTGCGGCCACGATGTCGGCGTCGGTGTCCCGGTAGACGGTGCCGAGGCGCTCGGCGAGCAGTGCGCCCACCGTGGACTTGCCCACGCCCATCGGTCCGACCAGAACGATCTGCGGGCCGGTCACCGGATCTGGAGGTTGTCGAGGTACGACTGCACGTTCCGCCGGGTCTCGGCCACGCTGTCGCCGCCGAACTTCTCGGCGACGGCGTCGGCCAGGGTCAGCGCGACCATCGCCTCGGCGACGATGCCGGCGGCCGGGACCGCGCACACGTCGGAGCGCTGGTGGTGGGCCTTGGTGGCCTCGCCGGTGGCGACGTCGACGGTGGCGAGCGCGCGCGGCACGGTCGCGATGGGCTTCATCGCGGCGCGTACGCGCAGCAGTTCACCGGTGGTCAGGCCGCCCTCGGTGCCGCCGGAGCGTCCTGAGGTGCGCTTGATGCCGTCGTCGGTGGAGACGATCTCGTCGTGCGCCTTGGAGCCAGGCACCCGCGCGAGGTCGAAGCCGTCGCCGACCTCGACGCCCTTGATGGCCTGGATGCCCATGAGCGCGGCGGCCAGGCGGGCGTCGAGACGGCGGTCCCAGTGCACGTGCGAGCCGAGCCCGACCGGCACGCCGTACGCGAGGACCTCCACCACACCACCGAGGGTGTCGCCGTCCTTGTGGGCCTGGTCGATCTCCGCGACCATCGCCTTGCTCGCGTCCGCGTCGAGGCAGCGCACCGGGTCGGCGTCGAGCTTCTCGACGTCGGCGGGGGTCGGGTAGACGCCGTACGGAGCCTTGGCGCTCGCCAGCTCGGTCACATGGCTGACGATCTCGATCCCGGCCGTCTCCTTGAGGTACGAGCGGGCGACCGCGCCGAGCGCGACGCGGGCCGCGGTCTCACGGGCGGAGGCGCGCTCCAGGATCGGTCGGGCCTCGTCGAAGCCGTACTTCTGCATGCCGGCGAGGTCGGCGTGGCCGGGCCGGGGCCTGGTCAGCGGGGCGTTGCGAGCCAGGTCGGCGAGGATCTCCGGGTCGACCGGGTCGGCCGCCATGACCTGCTCCCACTTGGGCCACTCGGTGTTGCCCACCATGATCGCGACGGGCGAGCCCATGGTCAGGCCGTGCCGGACGCCGCCCAGGAAGGTGATCTCGTCGCGCTCGAATTTCATGCGCGCACCGCGCCCATAGCCGAGGCGCCGCCGGGCCAGGTGGTCCGCCACCATCTCCGTGGTGATCGGCACGCCGGCGGGAAGACCCTCCAGCGTCGCGACAAGTGCGGGTCCGTGGGACTCTCCCGCGGTCAGCCAACGCAACCTGCTCAACGGTGCTCCTCATGCTCGCGCCTGGAACTGCGTGGCGCGACCGGGTGCGCGGCCCTGGCCCGCCACCCCCGATCCTCCCACGTCGGGGGGCGGGACCTGGCCTCCGGTCCAGAAAGCGGACGTTCCCGCACGGCGGAGGCCCTAGCGGGCGGCCAGCGCGTGTTCCCCTGCCTTGCGCATCGCGGCAAGCGGCGCCGGCGAGCGGCCGGTCATCTGCTCGACCTGCAGCACCGCCTGGTGCACGAGCAGGTCGAGTCCGCTCACCACGGCTCCGCCGTACATCGACCAGCGGGCCGCCAGCGCGGTGGGCCACGGGTCGTACAGGACGTCGAAGAGGGTCGCGGGCCGCTCGGGCACGGCGGCCGACAGCGCGTCCGTGGCACCCGCCGGGGTCGTGGCGATCACCAGCGGAGCGTCCAGCGCCTGTTCGGCGTCCGCCCAGTCCGCCGTCCGCACCTCCACCTCAAGTCGCTCGCCCCACTGCCGCATCTCGGCGGCGCGCGCCTCGCTGCGTACGTACGCGACGACCTCGCCGGTGCAGATCCGCGCGAGCGCGGCGAGCGCGGACGACGCGGTGGCGCCCGCGCCGAGGATCGCGGCCGACTCCACCTGCTCGATGCCGCGTTCCCGCAGGGCGGCGACCATGCCGGGGATGTCGGTGTTGTCGCCGACGCGGCGGCCGTCTTCCGTGAAGACGACGGTGTTCACCGCCTCGACGGAGGCGGCGGTCTCGCTGATCTCGTCGAGCAGCGGGATCACCGCGCGCTTGAGCGGCATCGTCAGCGAGAGCCCGGCCCACTCGGGGCCGAGCCCTTCGAGGAACCCGGGCAGCGCGGCCTCGTCGACGTCGAAAAGGTCATACGTCGAGTCGACCAGTCCCAGCTCCCCGTATGCGGCGCGGTGCAGCACCGGGGAGAGGGAATGGGCGATGGGGGAGCCGAGAACCGCGGCTCGGCGCTTGGTGCTCATCAGCCCTTGTTCTTCTTCTGTTCCTCGAGGTACTTCTGACGGTTGATCTCATGCTGCTTGTTCGTCTCGGCGAACAGGGTGGTGTCCGCGTTGATGGAGACGAAGTAGTACCAATTCCCCTTGGCCGGATTCAGCGCCGACTTGAGCGCCTCGTCGCCGGGGTTGCCGATCGGCCCGGGAGGCAGGCCCTTGATCTTGTAGGTGTTGTACGGGTCGTTGAACTTGCGCAGATCGTCGACCGTTCCGGTTTCCAGGGTGCTTTCGGCCTTGGCGTAATTCACCGTGGAGTCGAAGTCGAGCAGTCCGTACGTCTCCGTGTTGTTCGGCTTGAGGCGGTTGTAGACGACTGTCGCGACCTTCTCGAAGTCGTGCTTGTACTTGCCTTCCGCCTGGACGAGGCTCGCCACGGTGAGCACCTGGAGCGGGTCCTTCAGCTTCAGCTCCGCGGCCTTGGCCTTGAGGCCCAACTCGTCGTACTTCTGGTTGGCGTGGGCCACCATCTTCTTCAGGACGTCCGCGGGCTTCTGCCCCTTGGCGACCGGGTAGCTGGAGGGGTAGAGGAAGCCTTCCAGCGGGTCCTTGATGTCCTTGTTGGTGTTCGCCCAGTCCGGAAGTCCGAGGGACTTCCATTCCTTCTTGGCGACGCCCTCGGTCGTACCCTTGTCGAGTTCGAGGCGTGTGTCGATCTGCTTGTAGACCCACGAGTTCCGCTTGCCCTCGGGAATGATGAGGTTATTGCGGCTCTTCGGGCTGAGCATCAGTTCGACCGCACTCTGGGCCGACATCTGCTTCTTCAGGACATAGACACCGTCCTGAATGGAATCGCCCTTGGGATTCTGCGCCTGCGCGGAGACAAAAGCGTCCACGCTCTTGACGACCCCGGCGTCCTTCAGCTTCTGGCCGATCACATAGCCGCCGGCCCCCTTCGGGATGTCGACGGTCGCGAGGCCCGAGCCCTCGCCCGCGTAGTCCGGCGACGTACCGAATCGGTCCTGGTAGAACTGGTAGCCGAAATAGCCGACCCCGCCGAGACCGCCGGCGAAGACCAGCGTCACGACCAGGCAGGCGCAGCCGTTGCGGCGCTTCTTCGGTTTCTTGCCGCCCCGGCCGCCCTTGCGGTCCCCGCGGCCGCCCCGGCGCCCCGGCGGCTCGTCGTCATACTCGTCCTCGTCGTCATCGCCGCCCGAGAAGAAGGCGTGCTCGCCCTGGTCCGGGCCCGGGTCCCAGTCCTGCTGGGGCTCGGGCTCACCGCGGCGGCGGGACGGCGGCTCCGGCGGGGGGTACGCGTCCGGGGTGCTGTAGTAGTCGGCGTTCTCCGCGCCGTAGCCGCTCTGCTGGTGGCCGTAGGGGTCCGCCGGGTCAGCGGTGTAGGCGGCCTGGCCCTGCTGGCCGGTGTCCCAGCCGCCGTTGTACTGCTGCTGACCGGCGGGCCCGCCGTACTGCTGCTGACCGTAGGCCTGCTGCTGGCCCGTGTTCCAGTCGTCGTACTGCGCCTGGTGGGGTTGCTGCGGCTGCTGCGCATGCTGCTGAGGGTTCTGGGCATGCTGCTGAGGGTGGTACTGCCCCTGGCCGCCGTAGGGGGACTGGCCGCTCGCGGCCTGCTGTCCTCCCCATCCGCTGTCCCCGTACAACGGGTCCTCGGGATGCCACGGTTCGGAGCCTGGACCCCGGCCATACTCAGTCATCGATCCCCTACAAGCCGCGAGGCGGGGCCGCCGTCCGAGTATTCGGGCAACCGTTCCGCCTCTTGATGCTGTGCGGCAGCTGTTCGAACACCGCCGCATCGCGCGGAACGTTACCGTATCGCGATCAGATGACCACTTCGACGCCCTCGCCCGGAGCTTTACCTGACGCCCGTTCGGACTCCAGTGCTTGCTGAAGGATGATGACGGCTGCCGCCTGATCGATGACAGACCTGCCCTTTTTGGACTTCACGCCCGAGGCGCGCAGTCCCTGACTGGCCGTCACTGTGGTCATCCTCTCGTCCACGAGCCGCACCGAAAGGGGGGCGACCATGCGGGCGAGGTCCTGGGTGAAGGCGCGGACCTTGGCAGCCGCCGGGCCCTCGCCCCCGTTGAGGGAGCGAGGGAGACCGACGACGAGCTCGATCGGTTCGTACTCGTCGACGAGCTGCTTCAACCGGCGCTGGGCGGCCGGGACGTCGCGTCCCGGCACCGTCTCCACCGGGGTGGCGAGGATCCCGTCGGGGTCGCACGAGGCGACCCCGATCCGGGCATCGCCGACGTCGATCGCGAGGCGTCTGCCGCGGCGGATGCCCACAGAAGAGTCGTCCATCAGGCCGTCTCGCCGACAAGGCGCTCGACGGCCGCCATGGCGTCACCGATGGCCGCGGCGTTCTGACCGCCGCCCTGGGCGACGTCCGGCTTGCCGCCGCCACCGCCACCGAGGGTCTTGGCGGCCGTACGGACGAGGTCGCCGGCCTTGAGGCCGCGCTCGCGTGCGGCCTCGTTCGTGGCGATGACCGTCAGCGGGCGGCCGTTGGCCGTCGTGAAGAGGGCCACCACGGCCGGGCGGTCGCCCTGGATGCGGCCGCGCACGTCGAGGACCAGCCTGCGCAGGTCGTCGGCGCCCGTGCCGTCCGGCACCTGGCCGGTGACGAGGGCGACGCCTCGTACGTCCTTGGCGCTGTCGACGAGTCCGGCGGCGGCCGCGAGGACCTTCTCCGCGCGGAACTTGTCGATCTCCTTCTCGGCGTCCTTGAGCTTGCCGAGCATGGCGGCGACCTTTTCGGGCAGCTCCTCGGAGCGGCCCTTGATCAGCTCCTGGAGCTGGGCGACGACCGTGTGCTCCTTGGCGAGGAAGTTGTACGCGTCGACGCCGACCAGGGCCTCGATGCGGCGCACACCCGAACCGATGGACGACTCGCCGAGCAGCTTCACCAGGCCCAGCTGGGCGGTGTTGTGGACGTGCGTGCCGCCGCACAGCTCCTTGGAGAAGTCACCGATGGTGACCACGCGGACCCGCTCGCCGTACTTCTCGCCGAACTCGGCGATGGCGCCCTGCTTCTTGGCCTCGTCGATCGACATGACCTCGGCCTGTACGTCGAGCTCGTGCGCGAGGACTTCGTTGATCTTCTGCTCGACGTCCGTCATGACGGCCGTGGGCACGGCCGACGGGGAGCCGAAGTCGAAGCGGAAGCGGCCGGGCTGGTTCTCGGAACCCGCCTGGGCGGCCGTCGGGCCGAGCGCGTCGCGCAGCGCCTGGTGCGTGAGGTGCGTGGCGGAGTGGGCGCGGGCGATGGCCGTGCGGCGGCGCGCGTCGATCGAGGCCCAGACGGGTGCGCCGACGGTGATCTCGCCGACCTGGACGACGCCCTTGTGGACGTGCACGCCGGGGACCGGCTTCTGCACGTCGCGGATCTCGACGACCGCGCCGTTGTCGAGGCGGATCCGGCCGGTGTCGCCGATCTGGCCGCCGCCCTCGGCGTAGAAGGGGGTGCGGTCGAGGACGACCTCGACCTCGTCGCCCTCGCGGGCGGCGGGCGAGGAGACGCCGTTGACCAGGAGGCCGACGATCGAGGCCTCGTTCTCGGTGAGGTTGTAGCCGGTGAAGTCCGTGGCGCCGGCGTTGTCGGCAATCTCGCGGTAGGCGTGCAGATCGGCGTGGCCGGTCTTCTTGGCCTGGGCGTCGGCCTTGGCGCGCTCCCGCTGCTCCTTCATCAGACGCCGGAAGCCGTCCTCGTCCACGGCGAGGCCCTGTTCGGCGGCCATCTCCAGGGTGAGGTCGATCGGGAAGCCCCACGTGTCGTGCAGCAGGAACGCCTTGTCGCCGGAGAGGACCTTGCCGCCGGCGGCCTTGGTCTCGGTGACGGCGGTGTCGAGGATGTTCGTGCCGCCCTTGAGGGCCTTGAGGAAGGCGGCCTCTTCGGCGAGGGCGACGGTCTCGATGCGCTTGCGGTCGGTCTGCAGCTCGGGGTACTGCTCGCCCATCGACTTGATGACCGTGTCGACGAGCTCATTCACGACCGGGCCGGTGGCGCCCATCAGACGCATGTTGCGGATGGCGCGGCGCATGATGCGGCGAAGCACATAGCCGCGGCCTTCGTTGCCCGGCGTGACGCCGTCGCCGATGAGCATCACGGACGTACGCATGTGGTCGGCGACCACGCGCAGGGAGACGTCCGAGCCCTGCTCGGCGCCGTACCGCACGCCGGTCAGCTCGGTGGCCTTGTCCATGACGACGCGCAGGGTGTCGGTCTCGTACATGTTCTGCACGCCCTGCAGGATCATCGCGAGGCGTTCGAGACCGAGGCCGGTGTCGATGTTCTGGCTGGGCAGGTCGCCGAGGATCTCGAAGTCCTCCTTCGAGGTGCCCTCGCCGCGCTCGTACTGCATGAAGACCAGGTTCCAGATCTCCACGTACCGCTCGTCGTTGACGGCCGGGCCGCCCTCGACGCCGAACTCGGGGCCGCGGTCGTAGTTGATCTCGGAGCAGGGGCCACAGGGTCCGGGGACGCCCATGGACCAGTAGTTGTCCTTCTTGCCCAGGCGCTGGATGCGCTCGGCGGGGACGCCCACCTTCTCGCGCCAGATGGTCTCGGCCTCGTCGTCGTCGAGGTAGACCGTCACCCACAGGCGCTCGGGGTCGAGGCCGAAGCCACCGTCCGCCACGGAGCTGGTGAGCAGCTCCCAGGCGTACGTGATGGCGCCTTCCTTGAAGTAGTCGCCGAAGGAGAAGTTGCCGCACATCTGGAAGAACGTGCCGTGCCGCGTGGTCTTGCCGACCTCTTCGATGTCGGGCGTGCGCACGCACTTCTGCACGCTCGTGGCGCGCGAGAACTGCGGCTTGACCTCACCCAGGAAGTAGGGCTTGAAGGGCACCATGCCCGCGGGGACGAGGAGCAGAGTCGGGTCGTCCGCGATGAGCGACGCCGAAGGGACGACGGTGTGCCCGCGCTCCTCGAAGAAGCTCAGCCAGCGGCGGCGAATCTCGGCCGACTCCATCAGTGGTCCTCATTCCGGTTGTACGAGTACTTCGACTTCGAGAGGTACTTGCCCTGCGTGTTCTTGTCGGTCTTGCTGGTCTTGCCGTTCTCGACGGCCACGACCACCCGGCGCTGCCCCGGCAGTTCGGGGTCGACCGGGGCCTCGAGGCCCAGGGCCTCGCCCAGTTCGGCCTCGCGCTGGGCCATGCCGTCGCGGACGTCGAGAGCGAAGTCCTTGAGCTTGTGACCTGCCTCGACCGCCTTGTTCGCGGCTTGGGCCGCGAGGCTCTCGGGGGTCAGTTGCTTGATCTTGCGGTTGACCTTGGTGGTGGCCCACACACCGGCAGCGGCGCCCGCGGTGAACCAGAACGTACGGCGGAACATCGCTGCGTCAGTCCTTCTTCCGCTTGCCCCGCCGCCGCGCGGAGGGCACCGTGCGCCCCACGATCACGGTACGTCGGGCGGGCGCCGGGGGCACATTGTTGGATTCGGGTCCTGCCTTGCGGCCCAGGGCCCTGCGCACCCCGTAACCGAAGGCCGCGACCTTGACGAGGGGCCCGCCGAAGGTGGAGGCCACCGTCGTGGAGAGCGCCGACGCGTTCGACGTGACTTCCTGGACGTCCGACGCGATGGCGTCGACCCGGTCGATCTGCGTCTGCGCGGAGCGCACCGCCTCGGAGGCGTCCGCGAGGAGCGGGACGGCCTGCTCGGTCACTTCCGCGACGAGCTTGGTGGTCGCCCTGAGCGTCTGCGCCAGCCTCACCAGCGCCACGGCCAGGAAGGAGACCAGGATCGCCCAGAAGACGGCCACCAGGATCCCGGCCACCTCTCCACCGGACACTGTGCACCGCTCCCTGATCATCGGCCCTGAACATCGAAAAGTCGTCCCCCGACCCTATCGCGCCGATGCCGAGGCTCCGCACCGCATTACCGTGCAAGGGCAAGGGAGTTACCTGAAGTGATTGTACGGACTGCTTACGCATCGGTACGCTCCGTATCTCATGCGACGCGATCAGCGCACGGGCGACCACCGGCGCAGCTCCCCCACACAGCCCCCGAGACCGGGGAACCTCCCCCTGGAGCTCAACGCCTTCGTCGGACGCACCGCCGAACTCACCGCGCTCGCCGCCGCGTTGGAGTCGGCGCGGCTGGTCACGGTGACCGGTGTCGGCGGCGTCGGCAAGTCCCGCCTGGCCGTCCGGGCCGCCTCCGGCGCCGATCCGCGGGACGGCGCCTGGCTGGTGGAGCTCGCCGGGGTCCGGGACCCGGATCTGGTCGAACACGCGGTCGCCGACGCGCTGAGCCTGACCGATCACAGCCGCCGCACGCCGCGCAAGTCACTGCTCGACCACCTCGCGGAGCGGGAAGTCCTCCTCGTCGTCGACGGGTTCGAGCACCTGGTGGAGGCGTGCGCGTCGCTGGTCGGGGACCTGCTGCACCACTCCCCCGGGCTCCGGGTCCTCGCGGTGGGGCGCAGGCCGCTGGACACCGGGGGCGAGCGGATCTTCCCCCTCGCGCCGCTGGCCACCCAGGACGCCGCCGCGCTGTTCGCCGACCGGGCGGCGTCGGGGCTCCCCGGCTTCACCCTGGACGAGGGGAACGAAGCCGACGTGGCGGAGCTCTGCCGACGCCTCGACGGGATTCCGCTGGCGGTGGAGCTGGCGGCGGGGCGGCTGCGGGCGCTCTCGCCCGCGCAGCTGCTCGCCCGGCTCGACGACCGCTTCGCGCTGCTGACCGGCACGCGGCGCGACGTGCCGCCACGGCACCAGACCCTGCGCACGGCCATCGGCTGGAGTCATGAGCTGTGCACGGCGGGCGAGCGTCTGCTGTGGGCACGCCTCTCGGTGTTCTGCGGTCCCTTCGACCTGGAGGCGGCCGAGTACATCTGCAGCGGTGACGGCCTGCACGCGGACGACGTCCTCGACGTGCTCGGCGAGCTGCTCGCGCAGTCCGTCGTGACCCGCGAGGAAGGCCCGACGGGTGTCCGCTACCGCATGCTCGACACGGTCCGGGCGTACGGCGCCGGCTGGTTGGAGGCGACCGGCGACGCCGCGCGCATGCGGCGCCGGCACCGCGACTGGTACATGGGCCTTGCCACCTGGTGCGAGCTGGACTGGTTCTCACCCCGTCAGGCGCGGGTCGCCGAGCTCGTCGACTGCGAACTGCCCAATCTGCGGGGCGCCCTGGAGTACTGCCTGACCGAGCCGGACGAGACGCATCTGGGCCAGTATCTGGCGGGCAGCCTGTGGTTCTACTGGGTGGGCTGCGGGCGGCTCGCGGAGGGGCGGCACTGGCTCGACCGCGCACTCGAGCTGGACGGCGGCCACGACGACTCCCGTCTCAAGGCGCTGTGGGTGCTCGGTTACGTCGCGGTGCTGCAGGGCGACACGGTCGCGGCGCTCGCGGCGCTCCAGGAGTGCAAGGACGAGGCGGAACGTACCGGCAGCGCCATCGCGGCGGCGTACGCGGTGCACCGCATCGGCTGCCTGGCGCTCCTCAACGACGACATGCCGCGCGCCGAGACCCTGCTGCGCTCGGCCCTTGAGCAGTACCGCGAGATCGGCGAGCTCAACAGCAACGTCCTGATGGGCCAGGTCGAGCTGGCGATGGCCCTCGCCTTCCGCGGGGAGCTGGCCGACGCGGTGGAGCTCTGCGAGGACGTGCGCCAGGTCTGCGAGGACCACGGCGAGCGGTGGACTCTCGCGTACGCCCTCTATGTCCTCGGTTTCGCGGCGTGGACACGCGGTGAGGCGGCGACGGCCCGTGACCTGGTGATGCGGTGCCTGGCCCTGGACCACGCCTTCCACGATCTGCTCGGCACGGTCCTCGCGATCGAGCTGCTCGCGCTGTTCACCGTGGCGGACGGCGATCCGGCCGAGGCCGCGGTGTTGCAGGGCGCCGCGTCCCGCATCTGGTCCTCGGTGGGTCTCCCGCTGTTCGGCTCCGGGAACTTCGGCGGGCCGCACGCGCTGTGCGAGTCGCAGGCCCGCGAGCAGCTGGGCGACGCGCGGTACGAGGAGTGCGTGGCCGTCGGGACCCGGCTCGCCCCGGACGCGGCGGTGTCACGGGCCCTGGGCACCGGCCCCACGGACCACGCAAGAACCCGCCGCCTGCCCCACCACGAAGGGAGGGCGGGCGACGGGCTGAAGCAGGGAGAGCTACGTCCGGGTCAGCGGGCGTAGTACTCGACGACGAGCTGCTCGTCGCAGATCACGGGGATCTCCTTGCGGTTCGGGTCACGGTCCAGACGGAAGGCCAGGGCCTTCAGGTTGACCTGGAGGTAACGCGGGATCTCGCCGTCGGGGGCGAAGCCGCCCTCACGGGAGACCTGGAACAGCGGCTTCTCGCGGCTGCGCTCGCGGACCATCACGACGTCGTCGGGACGGACGCGGAACGACGGCTTGTCGACCTTGCCGCCGTTGACCTCGATGTGGCCGTGGCTGACCATCTGACGGGCCTGGTAGATCGTGCGGGCGATGCCCGAACGCAGGATCAGGGCGTCGAGACGGCGCTCGAGCTCGATGACCAGGGCCTCGCCGGTCTTGCCTTCGGCCTTCTTGGCGCGGTCGTAGGCACGGGCCATCTGCTTCTCGCTGATGTCGTACTGCGCGCGCAGACGCTGCTTCTCGAGCAGACGGACCTTGTAGTCCGAGTTCTGCTTGCGCCCACGGCCGTGCTCGCCCGGCGGGTAGGGGCGGGCCTCGAAGTACTTGACGGCCTTCGGGGTCAGCGCGATGCCGAGGGCACGCGACTTCTTGACCTTGGGGCGGGACTGGTTCGGCATGAACCAACCTCTCTGTTCATTGTGAAATCGGCTTCACCAGGGTTAGGGGAGGTCGCATCCGCAGCCTGGGAAACCCATCGGATCCGGTGGTTCTGGATCCGGCGGGCAGCCGCTCCCTGGTCTGGGCACTATGTGCAGCACGCGAGTGGCCCACCGACCGCTTCCCGGAGTACGAGATGGTGGTGGGCTGCCCGCGACACCTTCGACGGTGCGCGACGCTCCTGGAGATCCCTGGACGGTGAGGTCCGGGGCTCCGGCTGGATGTCCCGTTCTGGTGGTGCCGGTACGAGACCGGACACGGGACGCAGCACTTCGGGCAAGTGTACCGGGTGACGGGGGGTGCCTCAGCCGCGGGCAGCGGCTGCCCGGGGCTACTCGCCCTTGAGCCGCTCGCGCACCCGCTCGACCACGTCCGCGTACCGAGCCTCGGCTCCATAGCGCGTGGGTTGGTAGTAACGCTTGGCGGCGACGGTGTCCGGTGCGTACTGCTGGGCGGCGATCGCGCCCGGCACGTCGTGCGGATAGACGTAGCCCTGGGCGTGGCCGAGCTTGGCCGCTCCCTTGTAGTGCCCGTCGCGCAGGTGGGGCGGGACGGGGCCGGCGAGGCCCGCGCGGACGTCTGCCTGGGCGGACTGGATGGCGATCGTGGCGGCGTTCGACTTCGGGGCCAGGGCGAGGGCGATCGTCGCGTGGCTGAGGGTGAGCGCGGCCTCCGGGAAGCCGATCATGGCGACGGCCTGGGCGGCGGCGACCGCCGTGGGCAGCGCCGTGGGGTCGGCGAGGCCGATGTCCTCGCTCGCGGAGATCATCAGGCGCCGGGCGATGAAGCGGGGGTCCTCGCCCGCCTCGATCATCCGGGCCAGGTAGTGCAGGGCCGCGTCCACGTCCGAGCCGCGGATGGACTTGATCAGGGCGCTCGCGACGTCGTAGTGCTGGTCGCCGTCACGGTCGTACTTCACGGCCGCCCGGTCGACGGACTCCTCCAGGGTCTGGAGGGTGATCTCCTTCTCCCCCTTGGCGAGGGCCGAGCCGGCGCCCGCCTCCAGGGCGGTGAGCGCGCGCCGGGCGTCGCCGCCGGAGATCCGCAGCAGGTGCTCCTCGGTGTCCTCGGGCAGCTCGACCGCACCGCCCAGGCCCCGCTCCTCGGTGAGCGCCCGGCGCAGCAGACCGCGCAGGTCGTCGTCCGTGAGGGGTTCGAGCGTGAGGAGCAGGGAGCGGGACAGGAGCGGGGAGATGATCGAGAAGTACGGGTTCTCCGTCGTCGCCGCGATCAGCGTCACCCAGCGGTTCTCGACGGCCGGCAGCAGGGAGTCCTGCTGCGCCTTGCTGAAGCGGTGGATCTCGTCCAGGAAGAGGACGGTCTCCTTGCCGTGGCCGCCCATGGCCCTGCGGGCGCCCTCGATCACCGCGCGGACTTCCTTCACGCCCGCGGTGATCGCGGAGAGCTCCACGAAGCGCTTGTTGGTGGCCTTGGAGACCACGTACGCAAGGGTCGTCTTGCCGATGCCGGGCGGACCCCACAGGAACACCGACGACGGCCCCGCCGGTCCTCCCCCGCCCTCGCCGACCAGCCTGCGCAGGGGTGAGCCCTGCTTCAGCAGATGCTGCTGACCGACGACTTCTTCCAGGGTGCGCGGGCGCATCCGGACGGCCAGGGGACTTGTCGAAGGGTCCTTCTCCTGGCGGTCCTCGGCGGCTGCGGTGAACAGGTCGGGCTCCACGGATCGAACCCTACGTCAGCCCACTGACAACGCCGTCGGCGCTGTCCGGCCGGCGCTTTCCGTCAGCTGGTCCAGAACTCCCACCAGCGCGTGAGGATCAGCATGCCGATGATGCCGACGTGCAGCACCGGGAGCACCCAGGTGAACTCGCCGAAGAACGTGCGCAGCCAGGAGGGCGCGGGCAGGAAGCCGTTGCGGACGTTGAACGACGTCACGTACCAGAACATGACGATCGTGGCGACCCAGGCCAGGCAGCACCACAGGCACAGCGAGTTGATCTCGTAGAGGGACTGGTACTGCAGCCAGGTGCAGAAACCCACCCCGAACAGCGTGCCCGCGTTCAGCGTCAGGTAGTACCAGCGGGGGAAGCGCGCACGGCCGAGAAGGCTCATGCCGACACAGATCACGACCGCGTAGGCGGCGATGCCCAGCATCGGGTTCGGGAACCCGAAGACCGAGGCCTGCTCGCTCTTCATGATGTTGCCGCAGGAGACCACCGGATTGAGGCTGCAGCCGGGCGTGAAGTCCGGGTCCTCGAGCAGCTTGAACTTGTCCAGCGTGATGACCCAGGCCGCGAGCAGCCCGGCGGCGCCCGTGATCACCAGGAGCAGCGCGAACGCACGGCTCCCGCCGACACTGCGTGGCGCGTCCGCGTCCCTTCCCCCGTGGTCGTGATCCTGCTGGGAGGGGCGGCTTCCGCTTGCCGGGGTCGTCTTGCTCATCACGCCGTTCCGTCGCTTGGGGGGCCTGGGGGCAGGGACATTGTGCCGCACGCGCGCGGGTGTCCACCGTTCGATGGACATAAGGAGGTACGCACGGAGGTCCCGGAGCGTTCGGTTCGCCACGACGCTCGACGGCATGACGACATACGACGGCACGACCGCGGCCACGGGCGAACTCGCGGTGGACGTGCGGGGACTGCGCAAGCGCTACGGCGAGGTGGCCGCCGTGGACGGCATCGACCTGGCCGTCCGGCACGGGGAGGTCTTCGGCATCCTCGGCCCCAACGGCGCGGGCAAGAGCACCACGGTGGAGATCCTGCAGGGCCATCGCGCGCGGGACGGCGGCGATGTCGCCGTGCTCGGCGTCGACCCCGCGTCCGCCGGACGCACCTGGCGCTCACGCGTCGGTGTGGTCTGGCAGGACGAGTCGGCGCCCGTCGAGCTGACGGTGCGCGAGACAGTACGTCAGTTCGCCCGCTACTACCCGAAGCCGCGTGACCCCGAGGACGTCATCGCGCTCGTCGGCCTGGAGGAGAAGGCCGCGAGCCGCATCAAGAGCCTCTCCGGAGGCCAGCGCCGCCGCCTGGACGTGGCGCTCGGCGTCATCGGCGACCCCGCGCTCCTGCTCCTCGACGAGCCGACGACGGGCTTCGACCCGGCCGCGCGGCGGCAGTTCTGGAGCCTGATCCGCGGCCTCGCCGACGAGGGCACGACGATCCTGCTCACCACGCACTACCTGGAAGAGGCGGAGGCGCTCGCGCACCGGCTCGCGGTGATCGCCGGCGGCCGGGTGGTGGCCGAGGGCGAGCCCACGGCCCTGCGCGGGCAGCACGGCACCGAGGCCGTCGTCGAGTGGGCCGACCCGGACGGGACCCCGCGCATGGAGCGCACCCGGACCCCGACGCGGACCGTCGCCCAGCTGATGGACCGCTTCGACGGAGAGATCCCGGGGCTGCGCATCGGCCGCCCCTCCCTGGAGGACGTCTACCTGCGACTCACCGGCCAGGAGGCCACGCGATGACATCGACCGCGCCCGCCACCGACGTACGCCGCTCCGAGCAGGCCCGGCCGCGCCTGCCCTCCGCCTGGGGGCTCGGGCTCGCCCACGGCGCGATGGAGCTGCGGCAGTTCTTCCGGCTGCGCGAGCAGGTGATCTTCACCTTCGCCTTCCCCGTCGTCTTCCTCTTCCTCTTCGCGTCGATCTTCAGCGACGACGTGGAGGGCGCGGGCATCACGGCGTCGCAGCTCTACGTGGCCGCGATGATCGCCGCGGGCATCATGTCCACCAGCTTCCAGTCGCTCGGCATCTCCATCGCGATCGAGCGCGACGAGAAGATCCTGCGGCGCCTGCGCGGGACCCCGATGCCGCCGGCCGCGTACTTCCTCGGCAAGATCTGGCTCGTCCTGGTCACCGGTCTCCTGGAGACCGTGGCCCTACTGGTCGTCGGCGTGACGCTCTTCGACGTCGAGCTGCCGACGACCGCGGACAAGTGGCTTACCTTCGGCTGGATCTTCGTGCTCGGCCTCACCGGCTGCGCGCTCCTCGGCATCGCGATCAGCAGCGTCCCGAAGTCCGGGCGCAGCGCGCCGTCCGTGGTCGTACTCCCCTTCCTGGTGCTGCAGTTCATCTCGGGCGTCTACATCGCCATCGACACGCTCCCCGACTGGATGCTGAACATCAGCGCGCTCTTCCCGCTGAAGTGGATGTGCCAGGGCTTCCGCGGGGTGTTCCTGCCCGAATCCGCGAGCGTCCTCGAACAGGCGGGCAGTTGGGAGTACGGCCGCATCGCTCTGGTGCTCGGCGCCTGGTGCGTCGGAGGATTGGTGCTGTGTCTGCTGACCTTCCGCTGGAAGAACCGGCGCGACGGATGAGCGAGCCCGCCGGGCCGCATGACTCGAACATCTGGCAGCGCACCTTCCGTATCTGGGACACGTACTTCGCGGTGGTGTGGCTGGCCACCCTGGTCTTCGTGCTCGGCACGGCGGAGCCGGGGTGGCCCGTGCGGCTCACCACGGCGGGGCTGCTGCTGCTCCTCGTCCCTTGGTACGTGTGGTTCGGCCGCTGCGTCCTGGTCGAGGAGGGCACCGACGAACGGCGGGCGCTCCTCTTCGTGACGGGCACGATCGTGCTGTTCCTGGCGCCGGGGGTGCTGGTCGGCCAGACCCGGCTGATGTCCTTCGCGATCATCCCGATGTGCTTCATCTGCCTGCGGATGCGTCGGGCGCTCGTGGCGGTCACGGTCATCAACATCGCGCCCGTGGCGGGCTGGGCCGTGCTCTGGCGGCCCTCTTCCCAGGACGTCTTCTACAACTCGGTCTTCGCCGTGGTGACGCTGGTCTTCTCGGTGGCGATGGGCAGCTGGACCGTCCGCATCATCGAGCAGAGCGTCGAACGAGCCGATCTCATCGCCGAGTTGGAGGCGAGCCGCGAGGAAGTGGCCCGCCTCTCCGCCGAGCGCGGCGCCCTCACCGAGCGCGAGCGCATGTCGCGCGAGATCCACGACACCCTGGCGCAGGGCTTCACCAGCGTCCTCATGCTGATCCAGGCCGTCGACGCGGAGCTGGGGCGTGATGACGTGTCCGCCGCCCGCCGCCACCTGGCGCTGATGGAGTCCACGGCCCGGCAGAACCTCGCGGAGGCGCGGGCCCTGGTCGCGGGCGGCGCGCCCGCCGACCTGAACGGCGGTTCGCTCCCTGACGCCCTGCGGCGCCTGGCGGCCCGGCACGAGGCCGAGGTCCGGGTGCGGGGTGACGTGCGCCCGCTGCCGGCCGGCATCGAGGTGGTGGCCCTGCGCGCCTGCCAGGAAGCTCTCACCAACGTCCGCAGGCACGCGGGGCCGGACGCCTCGGCGAGTGTCGCCCTGGACTACACCCGGGGCTCGCTCGCCCTGGCGGTACGGGACACGGGCTGCGGCTTCGACCCCGGACTGCCACACCCCGGATACGGCCTGCGAGGGCTGCGCGCGCGGGCCGCCGAGGTCAGCGGCACCGCCGAGGTGGCGAGCGGCACCGGCGACGGCACGACCGTCACCGTCCTGCTTCCGATCCCCGAGCTTCCGTCCCCCGAGAGGAACGCCCCGTGATCCGCATCGTGCTGGCGGACGACCATCCCGTCGTACGCGAAGGGCTGCGCGCCATGCTGAACGCCGAGCCGGACCTGGAGGTCGTCGGGGAGGCGTCCAGCGGGCCACGGGCTGAGGCGCTCGCCGCCGAACTGCGGCCGGACATCGTCCTGATGGACCTGCGGATGCCGGGCGGCGGCGGAGCCGACTCGATCGAGCGGATGGCTGCGGCCGGGCTCTCCTGCCGGGTCATCGTGCTCACCACGTACGAGACGGACCGCGACATCCTGCGGGCCGTGGAAGCGGGCGCGGCGGGTTATCTGCTCAAGGACCTGGCGCGGGGTGAACTGGCCGAAGCGGTGCGGGCCGCCGCTCGCGGGGAGACGGTGCTCGCGCCCTCGGTGGCGGCGCGCCTGGTGGACCAGCTGCGGATACGTCCGGAGCGGCCCCGGCTCTCCGAGCGGGAGACCGCGGTGCTGCGGCTGGTCGCCGACGGGTGCACGAACGCGGAGATCGGGCGGCGGCTGCATGTCGCCGAGTCGACGGTGAAGACGCATCTGCTGCGGGTTTTCGGGAAGCTGGGGGTCGACGACCGGACCGCGGCGGTCACCAGCGCCATGCGCTTCGGCCTGCTGGAACAGTGATGGGCCCCGGGTGCGGTTTCGCACCCGGAGCCCATCGACCGTTCTCAGCTGCGGCCGCGTCGTGGCTGGTCGCGCGGTTCCCCGCGCCCCTGAGGCACTCAGGCCAGCTTGCCCTTCAGGACCGCCACGATCTCGTCCACCGCGACCGCGGCCTGCTCCCCGGACTCCATGTCCTTCAGCTGCACGACGCCCTCGGCGAGATCCCGCTCACCGGCGACGACGGTGTACCGGGCGCCCGAACGGTTCGCGTTCTTCATGGCTCCCTTGAGCCCCTTGCCGCCGTACGAGAAGTCCGCCGCGACGCCCGCCTTGCGCAGCTCCGTCACCTTGGAGAACAGCACCCGGCGCGCCTCGTCGCCCAGCGGCACCGCGAACACACTGGTCGCCGAGGGCAGTTCGAGCTCCACGCCCTCCGCCTCCAGGGCCAGGACCGTGCGGTCCACGCCGAGCGCCCAGCCGACCGACGGCAGCGAGGGGCCGCCGATCATCTCGGACAGGCCGTCGTAGCGACCGCCGCCGCCGACCGCGGACTGCGAGCCGAGGCCGTCGTGGACGAACTCGAAGGTCGTGCGGGTGTAGTAGTCCAGGCCGCGGACCAGCTTCTCGTCGTCCTCGAAGGCCACGCCCGCCGCCGTGATCAGCTCGCGGACCTCCTTGTGGTACGCCTGGCAGGCGTCGCACAGGTAGTCGCGCAGCATCGGGGCGCCGACCAGCTGCTTCTGGACGTCGGCACGCTTGTCGTCGAGGACCCGCAGCGGGTTGATGTCGATACGTCGACGTGTCTCCTCGTCCAGGTCGAGCTCGCGCAGGAAGTCCTGCAGCGCGGCGCGGTAGACGGGGCGGCACTCCTTGTCGCCGAGCGAGTTCAGCAGGATGCGGAACTGCCGCAGGCCGAGCGCGCGGTACGCCTGGTCGGCGAGGATGATCAACTCGGCGTCCAGAGCCGGGTCCTCGGCGCCGATCGCCTCGGCACCGACCTGCGAGAAGTGGCGGTAGCGGCCCTTCTGCGGCCGCTCGTAGCGGTAGTACGAGCCGGAGTACCAGAGCTTGACCGGGAGGTTGCCCGCCTTGTGCAGGTTGGCCTCCAGGGCCGCGCGCAGCACGGAGGCGGTGCCCTCGGGGCGCAGGGCGAGCTGGTCGCCGCCCTTGGTCTCGAAGGCGTACATCTCCTTGGAGACGATGTCGGTGGACTCGCCGACGCCGCGCGAGAACAGCTCGACGTTCTCGAAGCCGGGCGTCTCGACGTAGCCGTAGCCGGAGTTCTTCAGGGGCGCGGAGATGGCCTCGCGCACCGTCAGGTACTTCGCGGAGTCCGGCGGCAGGAGGTCGTAGGTGCCCTTGGGGGCCTTGAAGGTGCTCACGGGTTTTCTCTCGTCACATTCCTCGTCGGGGAGCGTCGGCTCCCGGGCCGGCGGCCACCTGGCGCAGATACGGGTTGGTGGCGCGCTCACGGCCGATGGTCGTGTGCTCGTTGTGACCGGGCAGGACCACGGTCGAGTCGTCGAGCGGCAGGCACACACGCGCCAGCGACTCGAACATGTCGGCCTGTGATCCGCCGGGCATGTCGGTGCGGCCGATGGAGCCGGCGAAGAGCAGGTCGCCCGAGAAGAACACCGAGGGGACTTCCCCGGTCTCGGGCAACTGGAACGTCACCGACCCCTTCGTATGCCCCGGCGCGTGTGCGACGGAGAAGTCCAGACCGGCGAGCTTCAACCGAGCGCCGTCGGCCAGCTCCTTGACGTCGGAGGGCTCCCCCACGGTCAGTTCGCCGAGCAGCTGCGCCCCGAGGGAGCGGCCGATGGCCTTCTCCGGGTCGCTCATCATGTACCGGTCCTCGGGGTGGATCCACGCGGGCACGTCGTGCGCCCCGCAGACCGGGACGACCGAGGCGACGTGGTCGATGTGGCCATGGGTGAGGACGACCGCGACGGGCTTGAGCCGATGCTTCTTGAGCGCGTCCTCGACTCCCTCGGCGGCCTGGTGGCCCGGGTCGATGATCACGCACTCCTCGCCTGCGGCGGGGGCGACCAAGTAGCAGTTGGTGCCCCAGGCCCCGGCGGGAAACCCGGCAATGAGCACGATCGTCCTTCGTTCGTAGTGCGGCGGAGGTGACCGCGCGGGATCGCGGCAGATCAGAGCCTACCGGCGCTCCCGATTCCACAGCTAACCCATATACGGTACGGGGCTAACAGAAGCGGTCATCCACGCAGAGGAGAGATCACCCGGTGGTCAGCAACGATCAGCGGCGGCGTCAGCTCGCCCGGGAGAAGTTCTTGCGGCAGCAGCAGCGCCGGGAGGCCGCGCGGCGCAGGGCGCGGATGCGCAACGCGGTGGTCGCCTCGGCGCTCGCGGTGATCCTGGCGGGCGGCGCGGTGTCGTACGCGGCGGGAGCCTTCGACGACGACGGCAAGACGAACGACGAGGCGAACGCGGGCCCCACCACCAAGGCGGACCCCTGCGAGAAGCCCGCGGGCGGCAAGGTGAAGCCGCTCAGCTTCAAGAAGGAACCGAAGCTCACGGTCGACAAGTCGGCCGACTACACGATGAAGCTCGCCACCACCTGCGGCGACATCGACCTGAACCTGTCGGCGGCCAAGGCCCCGCACACGGTCAACTCCTTCGACTTCCTGGCGAAGAAGGGCTACCTCGACCACACCAAGTGCCACCGGCTGACCGCGGGCGGCATCTACGTCCTGCAGTGCGGCGACCCGAAGGGCACCGGCGAGGGCGACCCCGGCTACTCGATCCCGGACGAGAACCTCAAGGACAAGCGTCTGAAGGGGAACGTCTATCCGGCGGGCACGGTCGCGATGGCCAACCGGTACAGCGCCGAGAAGAAGACGGGCCGGGACAGCGGCGGCAGCCAGTTCTTCCTGGTCTACCAGGACAGTCAGCTCCCGCCCGACTACACACCGTTCGGGACCATTTCCGATTCCGGGATGAAGGTGCTCAAGAAGATTGCCGACGCCGGCGAGAGCACCGGCCAGGGCGATGGCGCCCCGAACGCGACGGTCGTCATCAACAAGGCGACCGTGTCGAAATCCTGACCGCCGGGAGGCAAACTTCGGACGCGCGGGATGCGGACAGCATCCCCGCCGGTCGCCTATGTTGGCGGTGACGAAACTGTGGACGATGCCGGGGGCCCCGAGGCCCTGCGCAGGCATCATGTGGAGGAGGCGCTGTGAGCAGCGACCCGTGGGGCCGCGTCGACGAGACGGGGACCGTGTACGTGCGCAAGGCCGACGGCAGCGAGCGCGAGGTCGGTTCGTGGAAAGCGGGGTCTCCTGACGAGGCCCTGGCTTACTTCGAGCGCAAGTACGACGGTCTGGTCGTCGAGATCGGACTTCTCGAGCGCCGGGTGAAGACGACCGACCTGTCGGCCAAGGACGCCATGACCGCCATCGACCACCTGCGCCAGCAGGTGGACGAGGCACACGCGGTCGGCGATCTGGACGCCCTGAGCACGCGCCTGGACAAGCTCGTCGAGACCGTCGACGCGCGCCGTGAAGAGCGCAAGGTGCAGAAGGCCAAGCAGTCGGACGAGGCGAGGCACGCCAAGGAGGCGCTGGTCGTCGAGGCCGAGGAGCTCGCCCAGAGCGAGCAGTGGCGGGCGGCGGGCGAGCGGCTGCGTGCCCTGGTGGACACCTGGAAGGGTCTGCCGCGCCTGGACCGCAAGTCGGACGACGAGCTGTGGCACCGCTTCTCGCACGCCCGCTCGGCGTTCTCCAAGCGGCGCAAGGCCCACTTCGCCTCGCTGGACGCCCAGCGCGAGGAGGCCCGCAAGACCAAGGAGAAGCTGGTCGGCGAGGCCGAGGCCCTCTCCAACTCGACCGACTGGGGTCCGACGGCCGCGCGCTACCGCGACCTGATGACCGAGTGGAAGGCCGCGGGCCGTGCCCAGCGCGAGCACGAGGACGATCTGTGGAACCGCTTCCGCGGCGCCCAGGACGTGTTCTTCGCGGCGCGCAGCTCGGTCTTCGCGGAGCGGGACGCCGAGCAGACGGAGAACCTGAAGCTGAAGGAGGAGCTGGCCGAGGAGGCCGAGAAGCTCGTCCCGGTGAAGGACCTCAAGTCGGCGCGCGCCGCCTTCCGTACGCTCAACGAGCGCTGGGAGGCCATCGGCCACGTCCCGCGTGACGCGCGGCCGAAGGTCGAGGGCCGGATGCACGCGGTGGAGCGTGCCCTGCAGGAGACCGAGGAGGCCGAGTGGCGCCGGACGAACCCCGAGGCGCGTGCGCGTGCCGAGGGTCTGACCGGTCAGCTGCAGGCCGCCGTCGACAAGCTGGTCGACCAGATCGAGAAGGCGCGTGCGGCGGGCAACAACGCCAAGGCCGACAAGCTCCAGAAGGAACTTGACGGCCGTCAGGCGCTTCTCGACCAGGCCCTCAAGGGTCTGCACGAGTTCGGCGGCTGACAGGCGGCTGACACAGCCTGCTCGACATCATGGGTCCGCCCCCGGCGCTTCAGCGCCGGGGGCGGACCCATGATGCGATGAGCTCAGGGCCTGCGCGCCGATGTCACTCGGTACACGTCGTACACGCCCTCGACTCCCCTGACCGCCTTGAGCACATGGCCCAGGTGCTTGGGATCGCCCATCTCGAAGGTGAAGCGCGAGGTGGCGACCCGGTCGCGGGAGGTCTGGACGGCCGCGGACAGGATGTTCACGTGCTGGTCCGACAGGATGCGCGTGACGTCCGAGAGCAGCCGCGAACGGTCCAGGGCCTCTACCTGGATGGCGACCAGGAAGACCGACGACTGGGTGGGCGCCCACTCGACCTCGAGGATGCGCTCGGGCTCGCGGGAGAGCGAGTCGACGTTCACACAGTCGCTGCGGTGGACCGATACGCCGCTGCCGCGCGTGACGAAGCCGATGATCGGGTCCCCCGGCACCGGCGTACAGCAGCGGGCCAGCTTGACCCACACGTCGTCGACGCCCTTGACGACGACACCGGGGTCGGCGTTGGCGCGGCGCTTGCTGCGGCTGCGCGAGGGCGGTGTGCTCTCGGCGATGTCCTCGTTGGCGGCTTCCTCGCCGCCGAGCGCCTGGACGAGCTTCTGCACGACGGACTGCGCGGTGACGTGGCCTTCGCCGATCGCCGCGTAGAGGGACGAGATGTCGGGGTAGCGCATCTCGTGCGCGAGGGTGACCAGGGAGTCGCCCGTGAGGATGCGCTGGATCGGCAGGTTCTGCTTGCGCATGGCGCGCGCGATGGCGTCCTTGCCCTGCTCGATGGCCTCGTCGCGGCGCTCCTTGGAGAACCATGCGCGGATCTTGTTGCGCGCCCGCGGTGACTTGACGAAGCCGAGCCAGTCGCGGGACGGGCCCGCGCCGGCCGCCTTGGAGGTGAAGACCTCCACCAGGTCGCCGTTGTCCAGGGTCGATTCGAGCGGCACGAGCCGGCCGTTGACCCGGGCTCCTATGGTGCGGTGGCCGACCTCGGTGTGGACCGCGTACGAGAAGTCGACCGGGGTGGCGCCCGCCGGGAGCGCTATGACGTCGCCCTTGGGCGTGAAGACGAAGACTTCGTTGCGCGACAGGTCGAAGCGCAGCGATTCGAGGAACTCGCTGGGGTCCTCGGTCTCCTTCTGCCAGTCCAGGAGCTGGCGCAGCCACGCCATGTCGTTGAGGTGGTCGTCCTTGCCGCCGGCCTTCCGCGGCACGTCGGTACGCACCTTGGAGGCGCCGGCGGACGGCTCCTGCTTGTACTTCCAGTGCGCGGCGATGCCGTACTCGGCACGGCGGTGCATGTCGAACGTACGGATCTGGAGCTCGACGGGCTTGCCGCTGGGGCCGATCACCGTCGTGTGCAGCGACTGGTACATGTTGAACTTCGGCATCGCGATGTAGTCCTTGAACCGGCCGGGGACCGGGTTCCATCGCGCGTGCACGGTGCCGAGAGCGGCGTAACAATCGCGGACCGTGTCGACAAGTACACGAATCCCCACCAGGTCGTAGATCTCCGCGAAGTCACGGCCGCGGACGATCATCTTCTGGTAGACGCTGTAGTAGTGCTTCGGGCGTCCGGTGACGGTGGCCTTGATGCGGGCGGCGCGCAGGTCGGCCTGGACCTCGTCGGTCACTATGGCGAGATACTCGTCGCGCTTGGGGGCGCGCTCGGCGACCAGGCGCACGATCTCGTCGTACATCTTCGGGTAGAGGATCGCGAAGGCGAGGTCCTCCAGCTCCCACTTGATGGTGTTCATGCCCAGGCGGTGGGCCAGGGGCGCGTAGATCTCGAGCGTCTCGCGGGCCTTCTTCTCCTGCTTCTCGCGCTTGAGATACCGCATCGTGCGCATGTTGTGCAGGCGGTCGGCGAGCTTGATGACCAGGACGCGGGGGTCCTTGGCCATGGCGACGACCATCTTGCGCACGGTCTCGGCCTGCGCGGCCTCGCCGAACTTGACCTTGTCCAGCTTGGTGACGCCGTCGACCAGCAGGGCGACCTGGTCGCCGAAGTCGCGCTTGAGGGTGTCGAGGCCGTACTCGGTGTCCTCGACGGTGTCGTGCAGGAGCCCGGCCATCAGGGTGGCCGGGTCCATGCCGAGCTCGGCGAGGATCGTCGTCACGGCGAGGGGGTGCGTGATGTACGGGTCGCCGCTTTTGCGCTTCTGACCGCGGTGCCAGCGCTCGGCGACCTGGTAGGCGCGCTCGATCTGGCGCAGCGTCGCCGTCTCGATCTTGGGGTCGTTGCTGCGCACTATCCGCAGCAGGGGCTCCAGGACCGGGTTGTACGGGTTCGAACGCTGGACGCCGAGGCGGGCCAGGCGGGCGCGCACGCGGTTGGAGGAGCCGGACCGCTCGTTCTTGGCCGCGGTGGGGCGGGGCGTGGGCGTCGTGCTGCCCGCGCGGGCCTCGGTGGGGGGCTTGGGACGCGAGGAATCGACGGCCGGCCTTTCCCGGGGGCCGCTGTCGCCCCCCGTCTTGCTCGGTGCGGACGTGGTGCTGGGGGGCGTGCTCTCCCGCTTCGCCGGCGTCGCGCCCTTGGCGGGCTGCGTGCTCTTCGCGGGCGCGGCAGCGGGTGCCGCCGCGCTCTTGGCCTGCTCTGCGGCCTTGGCGGCGGTGAGTGCCTTGGACTCGTCTGGCAAGAGGCGCTCCCTGTGCGCGATCCGGGTCCCCCGGTCAGGCCCCGAAGAACCCATGGTATCGATCCTGGACCTTCGGCTCGCCTTCAGCCCGTGAGACGGCTCACTACGGGAGAAACACCTGAGGCGGGCGCCGGATTCCTCCGGGCCCGCCTCAGGGTGTGCGTGGTGGCTGCTCAGACGCCTCAGACGGTGAGGAGGGCCTCCAGCGGGGCGCCCTCCAGGGCCGTCTCCAGCTTGGCGCGGCCCCCGAGGAAGCCGAGCTCCATCAGGACCGCCACTCCGGCGACCTGCGCGCCCGCACGGCGGATGAGCCGCAGGGACGCCTCGGCGGTGCCGCCGGTCGCCAGGACGTCGTCGATGACCATGACGCGGTCGTCGGCGGCGAGGTCCTCGGCGTGCACCTCGATCTCGGCGCTGCCGTACTCCAGGTCGTACGACTGGCTGAGCGTCGCTCCGGGAAGCTTGCCCGCCTTGCGCACGGGGATGAAGCCGAGCCCGGCGCGCAGCGCGACCGGGGCGCCCAGGATGAAGCCGCGGGCCTCAAGGCCGACGATCTTCGTGGCGCCGTACCGCACGGCGAGGTCCGCGAGGGCCTCGGTGAGTGCGGCGAAGGCCTCCGGGTCCGCGAGCAGCGGGGTGATGTCCTTGAACATCACCCCGGGCTCGGGGTAGTCGGGGACGTCCCGGATGCGGCTGAGCAGCAGCTCCGACGTGCCGGCGAGCTCGGTCATCGGCGCTTCCCCGAGGGACGGCCGCGGCCGCGGCCCCGCGAGGCCGGCTGCGTGCGCGGTCCGACGACGCCCGCCGGGGCCGCCCCCGCGGGCTCGTCCTCCTGCGGCTCGTCGTCGTACTCGTCCTGCGCCGCGCTCTCCACGGACTCGCCCTTGGCCGCCGCGGCGGCGCGCTTGGCGAGGACGCGCTTCTTGAGCGCCTTCATCTGCGGCTCGGTCTCCTTGAGATCGGCGACGAGCGGCGTGGCGATGAAGATCGAGGAGTACGCACCGGCCGCGAGGCCGACGAACAGCGACAGCGAGATGTCGTTGAGCATGCCCGCACCGAGGAAGCCGCCGCCGATGAAGAGCAGGCCGGCGACCGGCAGGAGCGCGACGACCGTGGTGTTGATCGAGCGCACCAGGGTGCTGTTGATGCTGCGGTTGGCGACCTCGCTGTAGGTCCACCGCGTCTGCTTGGTGAGGTCCTTCGACTGCTCCTTCAAGCTGTCGAAGACCACCACCGTGTCGTACAGCGAATAACCGAGGATCGTGAGCAGACCGATGATCGTGCCCTGGGTGACCTCGAAGCCCACCAGTGCGTACACACCGACGGTGATCGTGATGTCGTGGATCAGGGCGATCAGTGCGGCGACCGCCATGCGCCACTCGAAGGCGATCGCCAGATAGATCACCACGAGGACCATGAAGATGATCAGGCCCGTCCAGGCCTTCTTGCTGATCTGCTCACCCCAACTGGGGCCCACGAGGTCGGCGTTGATGGACTCGGACTTGATGTCCATGTCCTTCGCGAGCTCCGCCTTGATCTGGTCGGACTTGGCGGTGTCCACGCCCGCGACCTGGATGCGCAGGCCGCCCGAGCCAAGCTCCTGGACGACCGCGTCGTGGCCTGAGGCCTCTTCCGCGTACTGCTCGGCCTGCGCGACCGAGACGCTGGTCTTCGGGGTGGTGAAGACCGCCCCGCCCTCGAACTCGATGCCCATGTTCAGGCCGCGCACCGCGAGGCCGACGATGGCCGTGATGGTGATCAGGATCGAGATGCCGTACCAGATCTTGCGCTTGCCGACGAAGTCGTAGCCGACCTCACCGCGGTAGAGCCTGGCGCCGAGATTGCCGAGCTTCGACACCTCACGCCTCCTTCGGGTCGACAGGGCCAACGGAAGAACCAGTGGCACGGCGGGTGCGGCGCAGCGGCGGCTTCGCGCCGAGACGCTTCGGGTCGAGACCGGACCACTTGTGGCCGTTCGCGAAGAACTTCTTGCGCGCCATGATGGTCATCAGCGGCTTGGTGAAGAAGAACACCACGACGACGTCGAGCAGCGTGGTCAGGCCGAGCGTGAACGCGAAGCCCTGGACCTTGCCGACGGTCACGACGAAGAGCACCGCGGCCGCGAGGAACGACACGAAGTCGGAGACCAGGATGGTGCGCCGGGCACGCGGCCAGGCACGCTCCACGGCAGGCCGCAGCGTACGCCCTTCGCGGACCTCGTCCCTGACGCGTTCGAAGAACACGATGAACGAGTCCGCGGTGATGCCGATGGCGACGATCGCACCACACACCGCGGGCAGGTTCAGGGTGAAGGAGATGGCCGGGCCGAGCAGCGTCATCAGGGTGTACGTGAGGGCCGCCGAGGCCAGGAGGCTCGCGATGGCGATCAGCGACAGGCCGCGGTAGTAGACCACCAGGTAGATGATGACGAGCGCGAGGCCGATGGCGCCGGCGATCAGACCGGCGTGCAGCTGCTCGCCGCCGAGCGCGGGGCTGACGGTGGTGACGCTCTGCTCGTGGAAGGTCAGGGGCAGCGCGCCGTACGACAGGATGTTCGCGAGGTCCTGGGCCGACTCCTGGGTGAAGCTGCCGGAGATCTCGGCGTTGGAGTTCAGCGTCGTGTTGACGCTGGGGGCCGAGGCCACCTCACCGTCGAGGACGATGGCGAACTGGTTCATCGGGGGCTGCTGCTGCGAGAGCTTGCCGGTGGTCTTGGAGAACTTCTTCGAGCCGCCGCCCGTGAACTCCATGTTGACGACCCAGGCACCGCTCTGCTGGTTGATCGTGGCCTTGGCGTCGTCGACGTCCTTGCCGTTCAGCTCCGCGGGGCCGAGGACGTACTTCTCCCACTGGCCGGCGTTGTTCTTGCCACAGGCGATGGTCTGCTCGGACGGCCTGACGCCGTCGCCGACCTTGCCGCGCTGCGCCTTGTCCGTGCAGTCGAGCTCGGTGAACTTCTTCTGCAGTGCCGCGGTGGCCGGGTCGGCGGACGGGGTGGGGGTCGGCGCCCCCTTGTCCTTGTCGCCGCCCTTGTCCGAGGCCTTGGGCGTCGGGGTCGCGTCGGCCTTCAGGCCGTCGGTGACGGCGCGGCCCTGCGGGCTGGGCGAGCCGGTGGCGGTCGGGGTCGAGGAGGCCTTGTCGTCGCCCTTGTCGGTCGCCTCGGGCGTGTCCGTGCTCTTGTCGCCCTTGCCCTTGTCCTTGTCCTTGCCGGACGAGCTGGCGGACGGCTCCGGAGTGGGCTCACCGCTGGCCACCGTCAGGACCGGACGGAAGTAGAGCTGAGCGGTCGTGCCGACCTGCTCGCGCGCCTGCTTCTCGTTCGTGCCCTTGGGGATGTTGACGATGATGTTGTCTTCGCCCTGGGTCTGCACCTCGGCCTCGGACACACCCAGACCATTGACGCGGTTGTTGATGATGCTGACCGCGGTGTTCATGTTGGTCGGGTTGATCGCGCTCTTCTTCTGGCCCGGCTCGTCCTTCGCCTGGAGCGTGATGCTCGTGCCGCCGGCGAGGTCGATGCCGAGGCGAGGCGTGGTGTTCCCGGAGAGGAACATCCCCCCGGTGAGCGCCACGAGGGCGATCAGGATGAAGACCAAAGAGCGTCCCGGCTTGCCCGGGGCGCTCTGCCTTCGGCCCTTCTTGGGTGCTGCCACCTTCTCGTTCTCCCTGTCCAACCGCCCCGGCGTCCGGTGCACTGCCCCGCGCTGAACGGGGAGTCTCCAGGTCGGGCGGCCATGAAATGGTGTCGAGACCCGTCACGAAACCCACGCACTACGGGGACCGTGGCAGCGCGAGCGGCGCACCCCACGGACCCCGGCGGTGGTTACTTCGCGTCGGACTCGCCGTCGGTCTTCTTCGGCTCGGCGTCGTCGGCCTTGGGGGCGCTGTCCGCGTCCTTCTTGCCGAGGTCGATGGGCGAGTCGTCGGAAGCGTCGGCGGCGGGCTCGTCGGTCTCGGTGAGGGAGGAGGCGTCGTCCGGGACGACGGGGTCGTCCGTCTTCACGGCACTCGTGCCGTGCACGATGCGGTTGTACTCGTCGTCCTCGAGGACGGCGCCCACGGAGTTCTTCGCGTAGAACGCGTGCACACCAGGAGCCACCTCAAGGAGGACGGCGTCGTCGTGAACCTCCTTGACGGTGGCGTACATGCCCCCGATCGTGCGGATGCCGGTGCCGGGCTGCATCTCATTGCGCATCTGCGCGGCCGCCTGCTGCTTCTTCTTGGCGGAGCGCGTCATCAGGAACATGGCCCCGATGAGCACGATGAAGGGGAGGAGGGTCACGATATTCACGGGACGGAGTTTCCTTCGCATGACCGCGCAGATAAGCGGCCTGATGGACGGGGGTGGGCACGCCGCCCACAAGGGCGGCATCGGCGGAGTCTAAGCGAGTCCGCACCTAACGAACAACGCTCAGCATGGCACCGCAGTTCCTGACCGGGCGAGTACGCGCGCCGTCACGCCCCGAACAGGTCCCCTTGTCCGATTCCGCCCGCCTGCCGCGGCGGAACAAGGCCGAGATGCGCCCATGCGGCGGGCGTGCCGACCCGGCCGCGGGGGGTGCGCGCGAGCAGTCCCTCGCGCACCAGGAACGGCTCGGCGACCTCCTCGACCGTCTCGCGCTCCTCCCCCACGGCGACGGCGAGCGTCGACAGGCCGACGGGTCCGCCGCCGAAGAGCTTGAGCAGGGCCTCCAGGACCGCGCGGTCGAGGCGGTCGAGGCCGCGATCGTCCACCTCGTAGACCTTCAGGGCCGCGGCGGCGATGTCCTTGTTGATCTCTCCGTCGGCCTTGACCTGCGCATAGTCCCGTACGCGGCGCAGCAGGCGGTTGGCGATACGGGGCGTGCCGCGCGAGCGTCCGGCGATCTCGGCGGCGCCGGCCGGGTCGATCTCCACGTCGAGCAGCTGCGCGGAGCGGTGGATCACCCGCTCCAGCTCGGCGGGTTCGTAGAACTCCATGTGCGCGGTGAAGCCGAAGCGGTCGCGCAGCGGCGGCGGCAGCAGGCCTGCCCTGGTGGTGGCGCCGACCAGGGTGAAGGGCGGCAGCTCCAGGGGGATGGCGGTGGCGCCGGGGCCCTTGCCGACGATCACGTCGACGCGGAAGTCCTCCATCGCCATGTAGAGCATCTCCTCGGCGGGCCGCGACATCCGGTGGATCTCGTCGAGGAAGAGCACCTCTCCCTCCTGGAGGGAGGAGAGGATCGCCGCGAGGTCGCCCGCGTGCTGGATGGCCGGGCCGCTGGTGATGCGGATCGGGGCGCCCATCTCGGCGGCGATGATCATCGAGAGGGTGGTCTTGCCGAGGCCGGGGGCTCCGGAGAGCAGGACGTGGTCGGCGGTGGCGCCCCGGGCGCGGGCGGCGCGCAGGACGAGGTCGAGCTGCTCGCGGACCTTCTCCTGGCCGATGAACTCGTCCAGGTCCTTGGGGCGCAGGGCGGCCTCGACCGCCTGGTCCTCGCCGTCGGCGGACGCACCTACGAGCCGCTCGGCCGCGCCGGGTGCGGCGGTCGCGTCGTCGGTCGTCTCGTCCCAGTTCATGAGCTCGCCTCGCGGTGTGGTTCTGGTATTGAAGGGGCCGGCACGTGCTAGCGGGTGCGGTTCAGCGTCTGGAGCGCGGCCTTGAGGAGCTGGCCCACCTGCGGCTTCTCGGACGCCTCGGCCTGCGGGGTGACGGCGGCGACGGCTTCGTCGGCCTCGCGCGTCGCGTACCCGAGGCCGATCAGCGCCGCGTGCAGCTGGTCGCTCCAGCCGGAGGTGACAGGGGTGCCGATGGCGGGGCCGCCCGTGCCGAGGGGTTCGCCGAGGCGGTCCTTGTACTCCAGGAGCAGCTTCTGGGCGCCCTTCTTGCCGATGCCCGGGACCGCGGTGAGCGCCTTCTCGTCACCGGTGGCGACCGCGCGGCGCAGGGCGTCCGGGCTGTGCACGGCGAGCATGGCCTGCGCGAGCCGCGGCCCGACGCCGCTCGCCGTCTGCAGGAGCTCGAAGGTCTGGCGCTCGTCGTCGTCCGCGAAGCCGTACAGCGTGAGGGAGTCCTCGCGGACGACCAGGGAGGTGGCGAGCTTGGTCTGCTGGCCGATGCGCAGGGTGGAGAGCGTGTTCGGCGCGCACTGGATGGCCATGCCGATGCCACCGACCTCGACCACCGCGGAATCGGGGGCGAGGGCGGCGACGGGGCCGCTGACGAAGGCGATCATGCGGTACGGCCTTTCTGTGCTGCCCGTGCGGTGCGGGCGGTCGGGGCTTTCGGGGTCTTCGAGGCGTGCTGGGCCGCCGCCTGCTGGAGGCGGTTCTGGGCCACGGCCTGCTGGAGGCGGTTCTGCGCCGGGGCGCGCCAGATGTGACAGATGGCGAGGGCGAGGGCGTCCGCGGCATCGGCGGGCTTGGGCGGTGCGTCGAGCCGCAGGAGGCGGGTGACCATCGCGCCGACCTGCGCCTTGTCCGCGCGGCCGCTGCCGGTGACGGCGGCCTTGACCTCGCTGGGCGTGTGCAGGGCGACGGGGATGCCGCGCCGCGAGGCGCACAGCATGGCGACGGCGCTCGCCTGGGCCGTGCCCATGACCGTGCGCACGTTGTGCTGGCTGAACACCCGCTCCACCGCGAGGACTTCGGGGTCGTGCTCGTCGAGCCACTGCTCGATGCCCTGCTCGATGGCGACCAATCGGTGGCCGAGCTCGGCGTCCGGCGGCGTCCGCACGACACCGACGCCGCGCATGGTGAGCGGTCGTCCGGCCACTCCGTCGACGACACCGACGCCGCAGCGGGTGAGCCCTGGGTCGACCCCCAACACGCGCATGAATCCCCTCCCGTTGCCTGTCCGTGCAGGTTATCGGGTCCCTCTGACAACGCGACGGGCCGACGGGGGTGTGTCCCGTCGGCCCGTCAGCGCTACGACAGGGGCGCGCCTACGCGTCGACCTTCTCCATGACCTCGTCGCTCACGTCGAAGTTGGCGAAGACGTTCTGCACGTCGTCGCTGTCCTCCAGCGCGTCGATCAGCTTGAAGATCTTCCGGGCGCCGTCCTCGTCCAGCTCGACCTGCATGGTCGGGACGAAGTTGGCGTCGGCCGAGTCGTACTCGATGCCGGCCTCCTGGAGCGCGGTGCGGACCGCGACCATGTCGGTGGCCTCGGAGAGGACCTCGAAGGACTCGCCGAGGTCGTTGACCTCTTCGGCGCCCGCGTCCAGGACCGCGCCGAGAACGTCGTCCTCGGACAGCTCGCCCTTGGGGACGATGACGACGCCCTTGCGGTTGAAGAGGTACGAGACGGAGCCCGGGTCGGCCATGGAGCCGCCGTTGCGGGTCATCGCGACGCGTACGTCCGAGGCCGCGCGGTTGCGGTTGTCCGTGAGGCACTCGATGAGGACCGCGACGCCGTTGGGGCCGTAGCCCTCGTACATGATCGTCTCGTAGTCGGCGCCACCGGCTTCGAGACCGGCGCCGCGCTTGACCGCGGAGTCGATGTTCTTGTTCGGGACCGAGCTCTTCTTGGCCTTCTGGATGGCGTCGAAGAGGGTCGGGTTACCGGACACATCGGCGCCGCCCGTGCGGGCCGCGACCTCGATGTTCTTGATCATCTTCGCGAAGAGCTTGCCGCGCTTGGCGTCAATCACGGCCTTCTTGTGCTTCGTCGTAGCCCATTTAGAGTGGCCGGACATCTGCCTGTCTCCTTCGCGTTACCCAACCTGTACGAACTCCCCCGACCCTAAGGGACCAGGGGGACCCCCGGATCCTACTAGGATCGCGCCGCCGCGTTCCCCCGCACCATCCCGACGAATAGTTCGTGCAGGCGATGGTCGCCCGTCAACTCGGGGTGGAACGACGTCGCGAGGGCGTTGCCCTGGCGCACGGCGACGATGTGTCCCTCGTGCTCGGCGAGCACCTCGACGCGCGCGCCGACCGACTCGACCCAGGGGGCGCGGATGAAGACACCCTCCACGGGGTCACCGTCGATGCCCGCGACGGCGACGGCCGCCTCGAAGGACTCGTTCTGCCGTCCGAAGGCGTTACGGCGCACGATCATGTCGATGCCGCCGAACGTCTCCTGCTCCGAGCGCGGATCGAGGATCTTGTCGGCGAGCATGATCATGCCCGCGCAGCTGCCGTAGACCGGCATGCCGTCCCGCACGCGCGCGCGAAGGGGCTCCATCAGGCCGAAGAGGGTGGCCAGCTTGGAGATCGTGGTGGACTCACCGCCGGGGATGACCAGGCCGTCCACCTCCGCCAGCTCTTCGGGGCGCCGGACCGGCCTGGCCACGGCGTCCGCCGAGGCCAGGGCGATCAGGTGCTCCCGGACGTCGCCCTGGAGTGCCAGGACGCCGATCACAGGGGTGTCAGTCATCTGTGGGGTGCCCTACCAGCCGCGGTTCGCGTAGCGCTCGGCCTCGGGGAGGGTGTCGCAGTTGATGCCGACCATGGCCTCGCCGAGGTTGCGGGACGCGTCCGCGATGATCTTGGGGTCGTCGTAGAAGGTGGTGGCCTTCACGATGGCGGCTGCGCGCGCGGCCGGGTCGCCCGACTTGAAGATGCCGGAGCCGACGAAGACGCCCTCGGCACCGAGCTGGCGCATCAGGGCTGCGTCGGCGGGGGTGGCGACGCCACCGGCCGAGAAGAGGACCACCGGCAGCTTGCCCAGCTCGGAGACCTCCTTGACCAGCTCGTACGGGGCGCGCAGGTCCTTGGCGGCGGCGTACAGCTCGTTGTTGTCGAAGCCGCGCAGCCTGGCGATCTCGTTCTTGATCTGGCGCAGGTGGCGCACGGCCTCGACGACGTTGCCGGTGCCGGCCTCGCCCTTGGAGCGGATCATGGCCGCGCCCTCGGCGATGCGGCGCAGGGCCTCGCCAAGGTTGGTGGCGCCACACACGAAGGGGGTCGTGAAGGCGAACTTGTCGCTGTGGTTGACCTCGTCGGCCGGGGTCAGGACCTCGGACTCGTCGATGTAGTCGACGCCGAGGGACTGCAGGACCTGGGCCTCGACGAAGTGGCCGATGCGGGACTTGGCCATGACCGGGATGGAGACGGCCTCGATGATCTCTTCGATCATGTTCGGGTCGGACATCCGGGCGACGCCGCCGTCCTTGCGGATGTCGGCGGGGACCCGCTCCAGCGCCATGACGGCCACTGCGCCGGCGTCCTCGGCGATCTTCGCCTGCTCGGCGTTGACGACGTCCATGATGACGCCGCCCTTGAGCTGCTCGGCCATGCCGCGCTTGACGCGCGCGGTGCCGGTCTCGGGCGACTGGTTGCTGCTGGGCAGGGTGCTGGACACGGAGTTGACCTCGCTCGCTGAAGACGGGTTACTGCGTCTACGAGGAAACTCCCGGCCACCAGTCCACAGCAAGGGCCAATGGACGACCGGTGGCTCATTTTTCCCGGACGCCCCTGGTCAGCGGCTCGCCCGGTGGACTGTTCCGTCAGGGATTCTGGGTCGTCGCGCGGTCGGCCAGCGCGACCGGCGGTTCGTCGTCCATCTCGAAGGCCATGGGGAACGGCGCGTGCCCCGCGAGGCGGAACCAGCGGACCTTGCGGTGCCTGCGCAGGGCACGGGCCGCGCGTACGGCGTCGTTGTGGAAGCGGCGGGCCATCGGCACCCTGCGTACGGCCGCGGCCAGCTCGGACGCCGCCTCGTCGCCGCCGGGAGCCTCGCGCACCGCCTCGACCTGCTGCGCCTCGCCGAAGATCGCGCGCAGCGCCTGGCTGAGCTCGCTCTCGGCGACCTCACGGTGCTCCTCCTCGGCCTGCCGGGCCGCGTGCGCCGCCTCGTAGAGCACGATGGAGGCCGCCGGGTCGAGCACCCCCGAGGTGGCCAGCTCCTGGGCGACCGACGCGCGGCGCAGCAACTGGGCGTCGAGGGCGGCGCGGGCCGCGTCGATGCGTGCGTGCAGCCGGTCGAGGCGGCCCGCGGTCCAGCTCAGATAGAGGCCGATCGCGAAGAGGGCTACCGCGATCCAGATCAGTGTCGAGGTCACCGGCCCGAGGCTAGTCCAGGCGGCCCGCCCCCATGACCGCCGGGCTCCCGGGACCGGCCGCGGTCAGTCCCGTGCGAGGCCGAACCGCGCCCGCAGACCGGTGCGTTCGTCGGCGGCCACCGCGGCGGCCCCGTCGGCGACCGTCTCGTACACCGAGAGGATGTCGGCGCCCACCGTCGACCAGTCGAAGCGGCGCACGTGCTTGCTGCCGCGCTCGCGCAGCTCGTCGCGCCGCCCGGGGTCGTTCAGGAGCCGCAGCGCCCCCTCGGCCAGCGAGTCCGCGTCCTCGTTGGTGAACAGGTCGCCCGCCGCGCCCTGGTCGAGGACCTGCGCGAAGGCGTCCAGATCGCTGGCGAGCACGGGTGCGCCCGCCGACAGCGCCTCGACGAGAATGATCCCGAAGCTCTCGCCGCCGGTGTTGGGAGCGACGTACACGTCGACGCTGGCCAGCAGGCGCGCCTTGTCCTCGTCGCTGACCATGCCGAGGAACTCCACGCGCTCGCGCATCTCGACGGGCAGCGAGGAGACGGCCTCGTGCTCGTCGCCGCGGCCCGCGACGAGCAGCCGGGTGTCGGGGCGCTCGGCGAGGATCTTCGGCAGGGCCTTCATCAGCACCGGCAGGCCCTTGCGCGGCTCGTCGATGCGGCCGATGAAGCCGATGGTCCCGCCCTGCCACTCCGCCTTGGGCTCGACCTTGGCGAAGAAGTCGACGTCGACGCCGTTCGGGATGACGACCGCGTCGCCGCCCAGGTGCTCGACCAGCGTGCGGCGCGCGTACTCGCTCACCGCGATGCGCGCACTGATCTTCTCCAGGGCGGGCTGCAGGATCGGGTAGGCCGCGATCATGGCGCGGGAGCGCGGGTTGGACGTGTGGAACGTCGCGACGATCGGGCCCTGCGCCGCCCAGCACGTGAGCAGACCGAGGGACGGCGAGGTCGGCTCGTGGATATGGATGACGTCGAACGTGCCGTCGTGCAGCCAGCGGCGCACCCGCGCGGCCGACAGGAACCCGAAGTTGAGCCGGGCCACCGAGCCGTTGTACGGCACGGGAACGGCGCGGCCCGCCGAGACGACGTACGGCGGGAGGGGGGTCTCGTCGTCCGCGGGGGCCAGGACGGACACCTCGTGCCCCAAGCGGATCAGGTGCTCCGCGAGGTCACGGATGTGGAACTGGACGCCGCCCGGCACGTCCCACGAATAAGGGCAGACGATGCCGATCCTCACGGGGCGGTCCCCTCGCCGGGGTGCGCGGAGTCGTCGGCGGGACCCTTGGCGGGGTCGAGATCAGCGAGCCACAAACGCTGCAGCATGTGCCAGTCCTCCGGATGGTCGGCGATACCCGTGGCGAAGGCGTCTGCCAGCGCCTGCGTCATGACAGACGTCTTCTCCGTACGGGTACCTGTCTCGGGGACATCGATGGGGGCGTGAACACGCCCCTTCATGACGGGCGTCTCGTCAAACCAGAGGGTGACGGGCAGCAACAGCGCCCCCGTCTGCTGCGCGAGCATCGCGGGCCCCGCGGGCATCCGCGCGGTGTCCCCGAAGAACTTGACCTCGACACCGGAGGCCGAGAGGTCCCGGTCCGCGACGAGGCAGACCAGGCCGCCCGCGCGCAGCCGGCGCGCCAGGGTGCCGAAGGCGGAGCCGCCCTCGTGCGGCAGGACCTCCATGCCCAGGCCCTCGCGGTAGGCGACGAAGCGGTCGTACAGCGTCTCGGGCTTGAGGCGCTCGGCGACCGTCGTGAAGGGCGTCTGAAGATTGGTGGTGACCCACGCGCCCGCCAGGTCCCAGTTGCCCAGGTGCGGAAGGGCCAGAATGACGCCCTTGCCGGAGGCCAGGCCGTCCGTCAGGTAGTGGAGGTCCTTGATCTCGACGCCCGCCCCGATGCGCTCCCGGCTCCACGAGGGCAGCCGGAACGACTCCATCCAGTAGCGCAGGTACGAGCGCATGCCCGCCCTGGACAGCTCGCGCAGGCGCTCCGGGCTCGCGTCGGGCACCACGCGCGCGTAGTTCGCCTCAAGGCGCAGGACGCCCTTGCCGCGGCGCTTCCACACGGCGTCGGCGATGGTCCGGCCAAGGCGCACCGCCACCGGTTCCGGGAGCTTCTTGACCGAGCTCCAGGCGGCTCCGTAGAGCCCGTCGGTCAGTCGGTCCTTCACGACGTGGCCTCACTGCCCTGCGCCTGCGTGGCCGCGTCCGCCTCCGCGGACTCCCTGCGCACGGTCACGACGCGCTGGACGAGCGTGACGAGACTGCCGACGGCGACGATCCACAGGGCGATGGGCAGCAGGACGTCGATGCCGGGGACCCCGAACTTGTGCAGCCCCGCGAGACCCGCGGCGACCAGCGAGATCACCAGGCGCTCGGCGCGCTCCACCAGACCGTTGACCGCGACGGGCAGGCCGATCGCCTCGCCGCGCGCCTTCGTGTACGAGACCACCTGGCCGCTGGCCAGGCAGAAGATGGAGACGGCGCACAGGATGTCGTTGTTCCCCGAGCCCGCGTACCAGAGCGCGAGGCCACCGAAGATCGCGCTGTCGGCGACCCGGTCGAGCGTCGAGTCCAGGAAGGCTCCCCAGCGGCTTGAGCGTCCCAGCTGCCGCGCCATGTTCCCGTCGACGAGGTCGGAGAACACGAAGAGCGTGATGACGATCGTGCCCCAGAAGAACTCGCCGCGGGGGAAGAAGACCAGCGCACCCGCCACCACACCGGCCGTGCCGATGAACGTGACCGCGTCGGGGCTCACGCCGCGACGGATGAGAAACGCGGCGAACGGTGTGAGAACACGCGTGAAGAATGCACGCGCGTACTTGTTCAGCATGGCCTTCCCGAGGGGTCGGTGAGCCGCGCGGCCCTGTTGGCCACCGGCTGGCCCATCGTAGTCACGCCGTTGACAGACCGGCTCGCCCCCTCACGATCGCGTACGACGTATGGACGCACAGTGACCCGAGTGGAAAGCTCGAAAGCACCGCGGGCGTCGCCGGAGCCGACCCGCACACGGCCCCGCGTGTCCGCGATCAGCCAGCATCCCCGAGGGGGCTGTGCCTCCTCATCGCGCACGTGACCGGGAGGCCAAGGCATGGGCGACAAGGCGAACGCACACCCCGGAGCCGCCGGCAGGGCTACGGCGGCCGACCACCCCGCGTCCGTACGGAATGTGGTGCTGGTCGGCCACAGCGGATCGGGCAAGACGACTCTGGTGGAGGCCCTCGCGCTGACCGCGGGGGCGGTGAACCGCGCGGGCCGTGTGGAGGACGGCACCGCCGTCTCGGACTACGACGACATCGAGCACCGGCAACAGCGCTCCGTACAGCTGTCCCTGGTCCCCGTCGAATGGGGCGGCTACAAGATCAATCTCCTGGACACCCCCGGGTACGCCGATTTCGTCGGCGAGTTACGGGCCGGTCTGCGCGCCGCGGACGCGGCCCTTTTCGTCGTTTCGGCGGCCGACGGCGTGGACGGCGCGACCCGCATGGTGTGGGAGGAGTGCGCGGCGGTCGGCATGCCGCGGGCCATCGTGGTGACGCACCTGGAGGCGGCCCGCGCCGACTTCGGCGAGATGACGCGGACCTGCGCCGAGGCCTTCGGGGCCGACGACCCCGATGCCGTGCTGCCGCTGTATCTGCCGTTGCACGGCGCCAAGGGGCCCGACGGGCACGCTCCGGTGACCGGTCTGATCGGGCTGCTCTCGCAGCGGGTCTTCGACTACGCGTCCGGTGAACGCAAGGAGACCGAGCCGGGCGACGAGCAGCTCCCGCTCATCGAGGACGCACGCAACAAACTGATCGAGGGGATCATCGCCGAGAGCGAGGACGAGTCCCTCATGGACCGCTATCTCAGCGGCGAGGACCTCGACTTCAAGACCCTCGTGGACGACCTGGAGCGGGCCGTGGCGCGCGGCATCTTCCACCCCGTCCTCGCGGCGGCCCCCGCCGCCGAGGGCGCCCGGCAGGGCATCGGCACGGTGGAGCTCCTGGAGCTGATCACGGGCGGCTTCCCCACCCCCCTGGAGCACCCGGCGCCGGCCGTCACCACCCCCGGCGGCAAGGCGCGGCCCGCGCTCACCTGCGACCCCGCGGGACCGCTGGTCGCCGAGGTGGTGAAGACGGCGTCCGATCCCTACGTGGGGCGCGTCTCGCTCGTACGCGTCTTCTCCGGCACCCTGCGTCCCGACGTGACCGTGCACGTCTCCGGGCACGGCCTGGCCGACCGCGGCCACGAGGACCACGACGTCGACGAGCGCGTCGGCGCGCTCTCCTCCCCCTTCGGCAAGCAGCAGCGCACGCTCAGCAGCTGTATCGCGGGAGATCTGGCCTGTGTCGCCAAGCTGAACCGCGCCGAGACGGGCGACACCCTCTCGGCCAAGGACGATCCGCTCCTGATGGAGCCCTGGGACATGCCCGACCCGCTCCTGCCGCTCGCCATCCAGGCGCACAGCAAGGCGGACGAGGACAAGCTCTCCCAAGGGCTCTCGCGCCTGGTCGCCGAGGACCCGACGATGCGCCTGGAGCAGAACCAGGACACCCACCAGGTGGTCCTGTGGTGCCTGGGCGAGGCGCACGCGGACGTCGCCCTGGAGCGGCTGCGCAGCCGGTACGGCGTGCAGGTCGACGTCGTGACCCACAAGGTCTCCCTACGGGAGACGTTCGCGGGCAGGTCGGCGGGGCGGGGCCGTCATGTGAAGCAGTCCGGCGGCCACGGCCAGTACGCGATCTGTGAGATCGAGGTCGAGCCGCTGCCGGGCGGCAGCGGCATCGAGTTCGTCGACAGGGTCGTGGGCGGCGCCGTGCCCCGGCAGTTCATCCCGTCCGTCGAGAAGGGCGTGCGCGCGCAGGCCGCGAAGGGTGTGGCCGCCGGATATCCCCTCATCGACGTACGGATCACGCTGCTCGACGGCAAGGCGCACTCGGTGGACTCCTCGGACGCCGCGTTCCAGACGGCGGGCGCGCTCGCCCTGCGCGAGGCCGCGGCCGACGCGAAGATCCACCTCCTGGAGCCGGTGGCGGAGGTGCGGGTCCTGGTCGGCGACGATCACGTGGGGTCGGTGATGAGCGACTTCTCGGGGCGCCGCGGCCGGGTGGTCGGCACGGAGCAGGCGCCCGGCGGGCGCACGCTCGTGCGGGCCGAGGTGCCGGAGATCGAGATCGGGCGCTACGCCGTGGACCTGAGGTCCCTCTCGCAGGGCACGGCCCGCTTCAGCCGCGCGTACGCACGCCACGAGCCGATGCCGCCCCAGCTCTCCGAGAGGATTCGTGAACAGGCCCAGGACGTCTCCTAGTTGCGGACGTCCGGCAGGGCGCACGGATGCGCCCTGCCGGATGTCGGCGCGCCCGGATACGCTGATGACCTGATCAACAGGTGTGCCGGGCAAGGAAGTCGGGAAGAGCCGCAGCAGCAAGGTTGGCGGCGATGGGGGCGGCAGTGGCGGACGACGTATTCGACTTCAGGCCCGGGGCCCAGGTCCCGCTGTCCGGGGCCGCAGGACAGACGGCGGCGACCCACGCCCTCGCGTCGGCCGCGTACCGCGACGACAAGGTGTCGAAGATCCTCGACGCCAACAACGAATGGCACAAGTCCGAGGTGAAGGAAGGGCTTTGGTCGCTCTTCGCACCGAATCTGGGTGAGGCGTTCGCACGGGCCGTGCAGGTCAGGATGTTGGGCGGCGCCCGTAAGCCGCTCATCCAGTCCTTCGGCATGGAGCCGCAGTCGATCGTCGAGCACTGCCTCGCGGCGAACAACATCCGCAAGGAGCGCGACCGCTGGCTCACGGTGGTGATGGTGCTGTGCGGGCTGCTGTTCCTGCCGGGGCTGCTCCTCTGGCTGCTGCTCTTCTCGATCAAGCAGGCGGTCGTCAAGCGGGACAACAAGCGGGCGAGCGCCATCGCGACGGCCGTCCTGGTCGCCGTGGGCGTCCTCGCCGTGATCTTTCTCATCAAGCTGCCGATCGGCGGCCTCCTCGGCTGGTACATCCGCGCGGCGATCGTCGTCCCCGTGGCGGGCTGGTTCTGGGCCAAGCTGATCGCCGAGCGCACCGCGCGGGACCTGCGCGAGCGCTGGGGCAGCCTGCTCTCCGGCGGCGGCATCGGCGCCAAGATCCCCGAGGCGGTGCCGGGCAGCCCGGGCGAGACGGCCGCCGAGCAGCTCCGGCAGGGCCTCGCGCGTCTCTCGGCGGAGCAGCAGAGCAACTCGGTCTTCTACGCCGGGCCCAAGGGAATACTGGGCATGGGCACGCGCTGGGGCAGCTGGCAGCTGGCCGAGGAGCTGGTCTCCGCCAAGGAGGGCACGGAGATCCACCCGTTCCGCAGCTGGGACGTCATACGGTCGGTGCACGACCAGCTGCGGCTGCTCGAACGCGGCCCGCTGCACACCGGCGGCTTCCCGACCCCCTCGATAAAGCACTGGATCGTCTCCCCCATCGGGGAGAACGCCAAGGCGGTCGCCCGCCCCGGCGGCACGGAGGTCGAGGCCTATCAGGTCCGCGGCCACGAGATACAGCGGATCTGCAACGAGCAGCAGTTCGGCAGCGGCAACCGCCACTATCTCGGCGTCCAGTTCACGCTCTGGGACGGCCAGTTGGTCATCACGATGCTGATCACGGTGACCGTCCTGCACGAGACCCTGCGCATCGAGGTCACCGGCCACGCGCTCGGCCCGGTCCACTCGCTGTTCACCAGCAAGCCCGACCCCAAGGTCAAGACGGTCGCCAAGCCCATCAAGTTCTGGGAGACCACCCAGCGCAAGCTGCCGCTTGTCGACGCCGACGAAGTCGTGCGCCTCGCGGTGCGGGCGCCCTTCACGTGGTATCCGCCGGTCCTGGACCACCTCGGCGGCAAGCTGGTGCTTCCCGAGCCGTTCGGCCTGCGGCACGCCTGGGCGGACAAGCCGTGGCGGCATCGCTTCATGGCCGACGACGCGCTGCGCGCGGCCACCCCGGTGCTCCGCGTCGTGCACTCGGCGGCCATCAGGGTGCTGGAGGAGAACGGCGTGAACACGGAGAAGTTCGGCACCCGCTCCGGCTTCCTCAGCGGCGCGGTCCAGGACCCGATGCCGAGGAAGGCGGACGTGTACGACGCGTGAGGCGCTTCAGAGGGCGGCGGGCCAGGCGTCGGCCAGCATCTTGCGGGTGTCCGCGAGCAGCTGGGGCAGGATCTTCGTGTGGCCGACGACCGGCATGAAGTTCGTGTCCCCGCCCCAGCGCGGCACGATGTGCTGATGCAGGTGCGCGGCGATGCCGGCGCCCGCCACGGTGCCCTGGTTCATGCCGATGTTGAAGCCGTGCGCGCCTGAGGCGGTGCGCAGCGCGGTCATGGCCTGCTTGGTGAGCCCGGCGAGCTCGGCCGTCTCCGGAGCGGTCAGCTCCGTGTAGTCGGCGACATGGCGGTAGGGCACGACCATCAAGTGGCCGCCGTTGTACGGGTAGAGGTTGAGCACCGCGTACACGTGCTCGCCCCGGGCGATCACCAGGCCGTCCTCGTCGGATTTCGCCGGGATGGAGCAGAAGGGACAACCGTCGTCGGCGCCCGGACCGCTCGGCTTGTTCTCGCCCTGGATGTACGCCATCCGGTGGGGCGTCCACAGGCGCTGGAACGCGTCCTGCGTCCCCACTCCGATCTGCTGCTCCGGCTCACTCGTCATGCAGTGCAGCATATGACTTGCTCCGATCGAAGCGTGTCGGCGGGGCGCCCGCCGGGCCCGGCACCGCGAAGCTGGACCGATGAGCGATGACAGCCGTCAGGCACGCTGGGAGAACCGCACGGAGGCGCCGCTCGGCGTGGCCTCGCTGCTCTACCTGACCGCGTACGCGGTCCTCGTCCTGGCCTCCGGGCTGCCCCAGGCATGGCGCGGTGTCTGCCTCACGGTGCTGTTCGCCGCATGGGCCGCGTTCGCCGTGGACTACGCGATGCGGTGGCGGCTGAGCGGTCAGGGGCCCCGCTTCATGCGCACGCACTGGCTGGACACCCTGGTCCTCGTGCTGCCCCTGCTGCGGCCACTGCGCGTCGTGCACGTCTACGAGGTCGTGCAGCGCAGGCGTGGGCGGCCGCGCCTCGCGCTGCACGCGCGCGTGGTCGCGTACGCCGGTCTCTCGGCGCTGCTCCTCGGCTTCACCGGGGCGCTCGCCGTCTACCAGCACGAGCACACGGCTCAGGGCGCGACGATCCGTACCTTCGGGGACGCCGTGTGGTGGACCGCGGCCACGCTCTCGACGGTGGGCTACGGCGATGTGGCGCCCGTGACACCCGTGGGCCGTCTGGTCGCGGTGGGCGTGATGCTCAGCGGCCTGGCGCTGCTCGGCGCGGTGACGGGGTCGTTCTCGTCGTGGCTGCTCCAGGTGTTCGCGCGGGAGGACCCCGAGGACAACAAGAGGCCCCCGGGACGCTGAACGTCCCGGGGGCCTCTCACTCAGGTCACACCTGTACGCGGCTCTCCACCACGTCGAGGAGCTTGGCGAGCGCCTGGTCGCGCGGGATGCCGTTCTCCTGCGAGCCGTCGCGGTAGCGGAAGGAGATCGTGCCCGCGTTCATGTCGTCGTCACCGACGATGATCATGAACGGGACCTTCAGCTTCTGCTGCGTCCTGATCTTCTTCTGCATGCGGTCGGACGAGGCGTCCACCTCGACCCGCAGGCCCTTCTTCTTGGCCTCAGCCGCGAACTCCTGCAGGTACGGGATGTGCGCGTCCCCGACGGGGATGCCGACGGCCTGGACCGGGGCGAGCCACGGCGGCATCGCGCCCGCGTAGTGCTCCAGGAGCACCGCGAAGAACCGCTCGATCGAACCGAAGAGCGCGCGGTGGATCATCACCGGACGCTGCTTGGTGCCGTCGGGGCCCGTGTACTCCAGGTTGAAGCGCTCCGGCAGGTTGAAGTCGAGCTGCACGGTCGACATCTGCCAGGTGCGGCCGATGGCGTCCTTGCACTGCACGGAGATCTTCGGGCCGTAGAAGGCGGCGCCGCCCGGGTCCGGGACCAGCGGGAGGCCCTGCTTCTCGGCGACCTTGCGCAGCGTCTCGGTGGCCTCTTCCCAGACCTCGTCCGAGCCGACGAACTTCTCCGGGTCCTTGGTGGACAGCTCCAGGTAGAAGTCGGTCAGGCCGTAGTCGCGCAGGAGGTTCAGGACGAAGGTGAGCGTCGTGTCGAGCTCGTCCGCCATCTGCTCCTTGGTGCAGTAGATGTGCGCGTCGTCCTGGGTGAAGCCGCGGGCACGGGTCAGACCGTGCACGACACCCGATTTCTCGTACCGGTACACCGTGCCGAACTCGAAGAGGCGCAGCGGCAGTTCACGGTAGGAACGCCCGCGCGCGTCGAAGATCAGGTTGTGCATCGGGCAGTTCATGGGCTTGAGGTAGTAGTCCACGCCCTCGTCGAGCTGCATGGGCGGGTACATGCCGTCGGCGTACCAGTCCAGGTGGCCCGAGGTCTCGAAGAGCTTCCCCTTCGTGGCGTGGGGGGTGTAGACGAACTCGTACCCCTCCTCCTCGTGGCGGCGCCGCGAGTAGTCCTCCATGACCCGGCGGATGATGCCGCCCTTGGGGTGGAAGACCGCGAGGCCCGAGCCGATCTGCTCCGGGACGGAGAACAGGTCCAGCTCGCTGCCGAGCTTGCGGTGGTCGCGCTTCTCGGCCTCGGCGAGGAACTCCAGGTGGGCCTTGAGCTCGTCCTTGGTGGGCCAGGCGGTGCCGTAGATGCGCTGGAGCATCGGGTTCTTCTCGCTGCCGCGCCAGTACGCGGCGGCGTTGCGCATCAGCTTGAACGCCGGGATGTTGCGGGTGGTGGGCAGGTGGGGACCGCGGCAGAGGTCCTTCCAGCACAGGTCGCCGGTCTTCGCGTCGAGGTTGTCGTAGATGGTCAGCTCGCCGCCGCCCACCTCGACGTCCGCGCCGTCGTCGCTGGAGGCGGAACCCTTGATGCCGATGAGCTCCAGCTTGTACGGCTCGTCGGCGAGCTCCTCGCGGGCGGCCTCGTCGGTGACGACGCGGCGCGAGAAGCGCTGGCCGCGCTTCTGGATCTCCTGCATCTTCTTCTCGATGGCCTTGAGGTCCTCGGGCGTGAAGGGCTTCTCGACGTCGAAGTCGTAGTAGAAGCCGTTCTGCACCGGCGGGCCGATGCCCAGCTTGGCCTCGGGGAAGAGCTCCTGCACGGCCTGCGCCATGACGTGCGCGGTGGAGTGGCGCAGGATGTTCAGGCCGTCCTCGGAGGAGATCTCGACCGGCTCGACCTCCTCGCCGTCCTGTACCGCGTACGCCAGGTCCTTCAGCTCACCGGCCACGCGGGCGGCGACGATGGTGCGCTCACCGGAGAAGAGTTCGGCGGCCGTAGTGCCCGTCGTCACCACGCGCTCTTCCCGCTCGGAATCGCGTTGGATGATCACACGGACGTCTGACACCGGTCTTCTCCTACCTGAAGGGGGTCGCGGCAGATCTGCTCCTGCACGCGAAACGAATCGTACCGAGCCGGGGGCGCCCACCGCGAAACGGTTGTCCCCCGGGCCTCGGCCACCCCGCCTCAGTCCCCGCTGCACGCCTCCTCGAAGAAGTCGAGATTCTCCTGGAGCGACTTCATCAGGCGGTCCTTCTCCCCCTCGTCCACCTGCACGGGCACCACCCCCGAGGCCCCGGTGAGCCGCCGGAACCCGCCCCGGCTCTCCAGGCGCCCGTGCACCCGGATCGGCAGCCCCACCAGATGGGCATGGCCCGCGATGCGGTACGACTCCTCGTCGAGCGTCATGCGTACGTGGGGGACGTCGGCGCCCGCGAGCACCCGGACCCGCACCGTCCCGTCGCCCCGCGGCCCCGACCGCCGCATCCGCACCACGGCCCCCGTGATCCGCACCGGCATCGCCGGCTCGTCCCGCAGATAGCGGGCGCTCGCCTCCCTGAGCACCGGCAGGTCACCGGGCGAGAACTCGACGGGCCCGGCATCGACGGCGCACCCCTCGGGCACCCCGGCGGCCGGCGCCCACTGCACGGCGACCCGTGCCCCCTCCGTGCCCCGCACCAGGGCCACGACGGCCTCCGTCAGCTCATGGCTGACGCCCGCCTCCACCGCGCCGTCGAAGGCGTCCATGCCACCGGTGGCGCGCTGGTAGTCGACGGCCTCGCGGACCGCGTACAGCGCCTGGTGCAGCCGTACCGCCAGGAGCCGCCCGGCCAGGACGGGCACGAACGCGGTGAGCCTGCGCCCACCGGGAGCGGGCCCGACCAGGACGCTCTCCAGGGAAGCGGCGGCGGGCCCACGGTGCCGCGCCCCGTAGTACCCGGCACGGCCGCGCGCCGCGAGAGCCCCCGCGAGCAGCATCTGCCGTGCCGCCGCCCGCAGTTGTTCCTCCGCCGTCCACGTCGCGGCGCCCGCCGGGCCCGCCGGGACATCGCGCCACCAGCGGATCTCGTCACTGGGCACGGTGAGCCCGACGAGCACGTCACGCGCCGACGGCGACGCGCTGCGCGCCAGGGCGGTGAGGGCCTCGCCGAGCAGGTCCTCGCAGTCGGGGAAGGCCCTGTTCTCCGGCACGAGCAGACTCGTGCCGCCCCCGCCGGGTCCGGGCGGGGTCCAGCGGGCATAGCGCCCCGCCGCTCCCCCGCGCCGGCGCCAGCCGTGCCGGCCCAGCAGCGCGCCGAGCACGGCGGGATCGACCTGCGCGGGATCGGGGGGACCCAAACGGTCCGCCGGAGCGGCCCAGTTGCCCGCGGGTTCCACGGGGTGCGGGCGAACGGGGCGTAGTGGCTCTTCGATCGGGCGGTGCATCAGGGTCTCCCTCCCGTCCCGACCCGCGTCATGATCTCGCAGAGGGCCTTGTCGTCGAAGATCCGCGAGGTCGGGACGCGCACGGTGGTCCTGCGCCGGCCGGTCACCTGGTGTCCGGCGAGGTTGGTCCAGTAGCAGCAGTGCCGCAGGTCGAGCCGGTCATGGCCCGCGCGCAGCCAGTCGTCCTGCGACCGGGGCACGAGCATCACGACCAGGATCTTGTGCACCGAGACCGGGGTGCGGGCGAGCTTCTCCAGGTGGGGGTTGTCGAGCGTGAAGGAGAACGTCGGCCCCGGGGGGTTCGGCGGTATCTGGTAGGTGCACTTGAGCTGCACCTTGATGGTGACTTCGTCGTCGACCGTGTGCCCGGGGGCGCTGTGGCTGACGTGCCAGTCGATTCCGTTGTCGGGAAAGGGCTGCGAGAGCGAGCACCCCGCCGCTGCGGCGACGGCGTGCAGATAGCCCACCTGAAGGGTCTCCATACAGGCGGTGGTGGCGAGTGTGCCGCGCGGCGGTGCGATCCGCTCGGGCAGCAGCCCACCCTGTTCGGGCTGCGCGAGCGCCATGTCCAACGAGCCTTCCGAACCAGTGAATCCCCGCTTCGGGCCGGTCAATTCCCAAGCCCTGTACCTCTGTTGTCTCCGGGCCGCGTACAGCGCAAACGGCCCGGGTATCACCGGGGTGGGCAGGGGAGGAAAGCCATCTGCCGGACATGATCGAGGAGTTGCGTCACTATGACGTGCTGGTACGAGGGGCCCTTGGCCGCATTCGACACGGAGACCACGGGCGTCGACGTCGAGACCGACCGCATTGTGTCGGCCGCCGTCGTCGTCCAGCAAGGCGCGGGCACCCGCCCGCGGATCACGCGCTGGCTGGTGAACCCGGGCGTTCCGGTGCCCGAGAGCGCCACCGCGATACACGGCCTGACGGAGGAACATCTGCAGCACAACGGCCGCTGGCCCGCGCCGGTGATGGAGGAGATAGCCAGGGAGCTGGCGGAGCAGGGCGCGGCGGGCCGCCCCATCGTCGTCATGAACGCACCCTTCGACCTGACGATCCTGGACCGGGAGTTGCGCAGGCACCGCGCGTCGTCGCTCGGCCACTACATGGCGGGCTCCCCCCTGTGCGTCCTGGATCCCCGGGTCCTGGACAAGCAGCTCGACCGCTACCGCAAGGGCCGTCGCACACTGACCGATCTGTGCGCGCACTACGCGGTGGAGCTGGACGAGGCGCACGACGCGGCGGCCGACGCGCAGGCCGCGCTGGATGTCGTACGCGCGGTGGGCAAGCGTTTCGCCTCGCGGCTCGAACGGCTCTCGGCGGCCGAGCTGCACGCGTTGCAGGCGGTGTGGCACGCGGCGCAGGCGCGCGGGCTGCAGGCCTGGTTCGCGCGCAGCGGTACGCCGGAGGCGGTGGATCCCGCGTGGCCGCTGCGCCCCGAACTCCCGGCGGCGGCCTGACGATCGACGCCCGCCGATTACTGCTCCAACTGCTCGCGGGCATGAAAAAACCGGTCCGTCGACGACGGACCGGCATTCTCCGGGTGGGCGATACTGGGTTCGAACCAGTGACCTCTTCGGTGTGAACGAAGCGCTCTCCCACTGAGCTAATCGCCCGGGAACGGACTGAACAATACAGGTCTTCGCGGGTTTCCTTCAAACCGCTTGTACGAGGACCTTCAGCGCCGCCCGAGGTGTGCCCTCAACCCGCGCTCACCGGCACGCATCATCAGCGCGTGGTTGAGGAGGAAGACGGGTCTCCCGGGTACGGCGAGGCGTCGCATCAGCGGTTTCCGCACCACCACTTCCTGTGCGTAGAGCGCCCGTGTGCCGCCCGGCACCGCCGTGACGGTCCAGCGTGCCCAGCCCTCCAGGTCCCCGGTCATCGCGATCTCCAGGACCCCGGCGGCGGGGTCGCGGCGCCGTTCCTCGGCGGTGACGAACAGGTCGTACGGCAGCAGGGAGCGGAAACGTGCCGTGCCGCTGCGCTCGTCGACCGGCGTCACCTCCCGCACCTGGGGCCACCACTGCGGATAGTCCTCGGCGCGCTCCAGGGTCGCGAACACGTCGGCGGGTGGCGCGGGCACGTTCCAGATGCTGCGGAAGCGGTAGTGACTCCAGTCCATGGACCGAGTCTGCCGGTCGGGCGCCGATCTGAGTACGTCCTGAGTATCCGCACCGATGCCTGTCGCTGTGTCCGGGACCACACTCCCCGGCATGACCCACATTCCGCCCCCGGCCGAGGAGCTCAGGATCCTCGACCTGGAGCTGCACCATCTCGACGCGCGCAGGACGCAGTTGCTGCAACGCCGCGCCTGGCTCCTGGGCGCCCTCGGGACGGTCGCGGCCCCCGCGCCCGCTCCCCCGCGGCCGGTCCGCGCCCCCGAGGCCACACCGCCGAACGTGCAGAACGCGCTGCTCACCCTGGGCGGCATCCTCCTGACGATCGCGGCGATCGCCTTCACGCTGGTGAGCTGGGGGCACCTGGGCATCGGCGGGCGCGGCGCCGTCCTGGCGGCCGTGACGCTGACGGCGCTCGGCGTGCCCGCGCTGCTGCTGCGCCGGAAGCTGCGTTCGACGGCGGAGACGGTGGCCGCGCTCGGCCTCGCCCTGACCGTCCTGGACGCGTACGCCCTCCATGCCGTCGCCCTGCCGCGGACGGACGCCCCCGGCTTCACGGCGGCCGCGTCCGCCGTGCTCGCCGCGCTGTGGACGGCGTACGGCCTTGTCTTCCGCGAGCTGCGGCTGCCCTTGCCGCTGGCCGTCGCGACCGCGCAACTCCCGCTCTTCCTCGGGGCGCTCGCGGCGGACGCGGGGGTCCACGGGACGGGGGCGGCGCTTCTGGTGACGGCGGCGTTCGATGCCGCCGTCGCGCTGCGGGTGAGCGACCCCGCCGTGCGCGTGGTCGCGACCGTCGGTGCTTGCGCCACGGGCTCGTGGGGCGCGCTGGGCGCCGGCTACCTCTCCTGGTCGGCGGCGGATCTACCGGACGCGGCGCGAGCGGGAACCCTGCTTCTGCTGGCGGCGTCGATCGCACTGGTGGCGGCGTGGCTGATCCCGCCGGCCCCACAGGCGACGGGTGCCGCGTTCGCGGGCGGCCTGCTCGTGACGGCGGCGGCCGGTGGCGTACTGCGCGAGACACTGCCCTCCGCATGGACGGTGCCCGCCTACTTGGCGTGTGCCGTCGCGCTCCTGTCGGTCGTCCGCACCGCGCTGCCGCGGCCGGTCCTCCGGGGGGTCGCCGGTGCGGGCCTCCTGATGCACGGGCTCGCGGTGCTGTGGACACTCCCCACACTCGTGGCCGCGGTCGCCGGACCGGTCGGCTGGGCCGGAAAAATCTGGACGGGCGCGCCGCGGGACATGGGCGACGCCTCCCCCGTGCCCGAACTGTCCGTCCAACACCCCGCCATGGCCGCACTCGTACTGGCCACCGTCGCAGCGGTCCTGCTCGCAGCGCCGCGCTTGCTGCCCTGGCCCACTGAGCACCGAGAAACACTGCCACCGACCCCCGCCACTCCCGACCGGCCCAGCCCCACTACAGCGGCTCCGATCAGCGCCAACGCCACACACCCCTCCAGCCCCGTCACTCCCGACGGTTCGAGCCCCACCACGACGGCCCCGTCGAGCCCCAACGCCACGTACCCGCCCAGCCCTACGACGACAGCCCCGTCCAGCCCCGCCACCACGGACCCGACCAGCCCCCACACCACACACCCGTCCGTCCCCACCACGAAGAACCCGGGCGCGCCACCAGCCGCACCCGCCACCCCGGCCGCCTCGCCTGCCACCCCCGCCGCGCCATCCACTCCCCCGCACACTCCGCCCACCGGTCCCACCCCAGATGCCTTCGCCGGGCGGCCCACCGCAGCGCGGCCCCCTGCCTCACCCCTGTCCCGCCCCGACATCACCCGCTCCGCCGCCCTCGCTCTCGGCTGGGCCGCCCTCGCCGTCCTGCCGTCCGCCCTTCAACTCCCTTACGTCGCAGGCGTATCGGCTTACGCAGTGCTCACCGCGGGTCTGCTTGCCGTCGCGTCGTGGGGTGGTTCGAAGGTGGTTGCCCTTACCGCGGTGAGCCTGGCGGGCGTCTCCTCGGTGAGCGTCGCGTTCCTTGCCCTTGCCACGACCTCCGTCACGCTCGGCACTCTGGCCGCCCTGACGGTGCTCTGCGTGGCGGCCGCGGTTCTCGCGGGCCGCCGCCCCGTGCTCGTGCCGGGTGTCGCCGTCTGTGCGGCCGTCGCGTACGCCACCGCGCTCGCCTGCGCCGCGGGAGCCGCCGGGGGCCTGCGCGTGGACCACACGGGGCTCCTGACGCTCACCGTCCCTGCACTCACCGCCCTCGTCGCGGCCCGGCTCGGCCGTCACCCGCTGACCCCGCCCGTCGAGATCTCAGGGGCGGTCGCGGGTGGGCTCGCGGTCACCCTCACCGCGGGGCACGCGACGACCCTCGCCCTGGCCCTCTCGCTCGGCGGTCTCATCGCCGCCGGCACCGCACTCCGCACGGACCGCCGCCCCGTCGGCTACGCGGCCGGGGTGCTGTTCATCCTGGCGACCTGGGTCCGCCTCGCCGCCTGGGACGTCGTGACCCCCGAGGCCTACACCCTGCCGGTCACCGTCCCCGCGCTCCTGATCGGCAGCCTGCGGCGCCACCGCACCCCCGAGACGTCCTCCTGGACGGCGTACGGGCCCGGCCTCGCGGCGACTCTCCTGCCGAGCCTCGTCGCCGCCTGGAGCGACCCGCACTGGCAGCGGCCACTGCTCCTCGGCGTCGCGGCCCTGCTGGTCACGCTGGCGGGCGCCCGGCACCGGCTGCAGGCGCCCCTGGTGCTCGGCGGCACGGTCCTGGCCCTGGACGCCCTGCACGAACTGGCGCCCTACATCGTCCAAGTGGTGGACGCCCTGCCGCGCTGGCTGCCGCCGGCACTCGCGGGTCTTCTGCTCCTCGCGATCGGCGCGACGTACGAACAACGGCTGCGCGACGCACGCCGGGTCCGTGACGTTCTCGGCAGAATGCGCTGACTCCGTTTTCCCGTGCCGCAGCCGACGGAGTATCAATTTCCTTGCACCGCACGGGAAATCGAAAGAATACGACTGCGGCCCGGAGGCTTTAAGCCTCCGGGCCGCAGTTCCGGGGTGGGCGATACTGGGTTCGAACCAGTGACCTCTTCGGTGTGAACGAAGCGCTCTCCCACTGAGCTAATCGCCCCGGGCGCACGGAGAACATTACCGCATGTCAGCGGGTGCCTCCGACCGCCATGGAGTCACCCGAAGGTCACTCCTTGATCTTCCACGGCATCTCCAGGCCGAACTTCCAGACGTAGACCGCCACGAGCACGGCGATGATCACCAGACCGACGGTCGTCAGGATGATGTTCCGGCGGCGCACCTTGGGGTCGAGCGCACGCTGCGCCGCCTCGGTGACCTTCCGCTTCGTCCAGCGAAGCACCAGCTGGGCCCAGACGAACTCGGTCGCCCAGATCGCCATTCCCCCGAAGATCACCAGCCAGCCGGGACCCGGCAGCGGCAGCATCACGATGCCCGCGGCAACCACGGCGAGGCCGACGATGAACACGCCCACCTGCCAGCTGAGGTGCAGCGCCTTGCGGGCCTGGATGTACTCCGGCGCACGCGATCCGAGCGGCTGTTCGTCCTTTGTACCGGTGATTGTTTCGGCAACCCCCGGCTCGTTACTCCCCGTATTCATACGGCCAAACCCTACCGGACGGAAACCCGTCACTGGAATGGCTGTACCCGTCGAACGAACAACCCGCCGTACGAGCTACCTAAAGACACCCAAAACCCTCAGAGGGGTTTACAACGGCACCGTAGGTGGCATGTCGATTTCGCCGACGTGCGAATCCCCGAGCGCACACTGAGCGAAAGGCCCTGGCGCTTATGAACACCACGGTCAGCTGCGAGCTGCACCTGCGCCTCGTTGTGTCGAGCGAGTCCTCACTGCCTGTACCCGCAGGACTGCGGTATGACACGGCCGATCCCTATGCCGTGCACGCCACCTTCCACACCGGAGCCGAGGAAACCGTCGAGTGGGTGTTCGCCCGCGACCTCCTCGCCGAGGGCCTGCACCGGCCCACCGGTACCGGCGACGTCCGAGTCTGGCCGTCCCGGAGCCACGGTCAGGGCGTCGTCTGCATCGCCCTGAGTTCCCCCGAGGGTGAGGCTCTGCTCGAGGCCCCGGCGCGGGCCCTGGAATCGTTCCTGAAGCGAACCGACGCGGCCGTGCCGCCCGGAACGGAACACCGCCACTTCGATCTGGATACGGAGCTCTCGCACATCCTGGCCGAAAGTTAGTTCCAGGCCGCGCGAGAGCGCCTGGCGCCGTCCGACTCGGGGCGACGGCTCGGGCACGACAACCGCACAAGCAGACACACCGGCGCCGTCGCCGCGGACACCCGCGGGGACGGCGCCGGTGTGTCCTGTCGTGAAGCCGCTAGCATCGGCCAGCATCGGCGGGCACCCTTCCCGGCTCTCAACGAGCGGGGCAGGCCCCACTACCCCCAGGCCAGGGAGCAAATCGTGCTGATCACCCACGACACCCGGTGCGCACTCGACGCCGTGGTCGATCTGGTGAACACCGCGCCGGACACCGAGGACGCGACGAGCACCGACACGGAGGGGCTCCCTGACCTGGCAGCCCTGGGAGAGTTCGTACGAAGCCATGACATAAGTGACGTCGGTGTACTCACAGAGCGTGACCTGGCCGGCGTCCGGCACATCCGCGGCCGCTTCCAGGAGGTCTTCGCGGCCCCCGAGCCGCAGGCCGCCGCTGCGGTGATCAACGAACTGATCGCGGCGGCGGGCACCACGCCCCGGCTCACCGATCACGACGGCTACGACTGGCACGTGCACTACTTCGCGCCCGGCGCCTCCATCGCCGACCACCTCGCGGCGGACTGCGGGATGGCCCTGGCGTTCTTCGTCGTCGCCGGCGAGCAGGAGCGGCTGCGGCGCTGCGAGGCCCCGGACTGCCGGCACGCCTTCGTCGACCTCTCGCGTAACCGCTCGCGCCGCTACTGCGACAGCCGCACCTGCGGCAACCGGCTGCACGTCGCCGCCTACCGGGCCCGGCGCAAGGAAGCGGCGGGCTGAGCCCCTGCCGCCCGCTACAGGCCCAGCAGATCGTGCAGGGAACCCATCAGGAGCAGGACACCGATCACCGCCAGGAAGATCATCAGGGGTGGCTGGGAGAGCGCGAACAGACAGCCCTTGGGCTCTTCCGTCGCGGCTCGCTCATCGGTCGGCGGGGCGGCATCGCCCGGTGCGGTGTCCAGCATCTCGCGGCGATGATGACCTAGTCCCAGGGGTGCGGATGACCAATACCCCCGGCAGGCCCAGGAGTTCGCGGCATCCCTGACCTGTAGAAGCCCGCCGTCCCGGGTGTTCGGCCGGTGGCCGACCAGCGGCGGATCTCATCAGACCCGGCGGTACTGCCGTCCACTCGAACGAGGTAGCCCTACGGTCGTCGAACGCGGACGGATGTTGACGACCTCCGACCTCCGACCTCCGACCGCCTGCGCCTGCGTCTACGTCTGCTCTCAGATGCCGTGCTTCTTCAGGATGGCCTCGATGTCGCTGAAGTCCTCCTTGGGCGCGGCCGCCTTCGGCCGCTCCGCGGGCTGGGCAGCAGGCCGGGCCCCCTGTCCCAGCGAGGGTGCGGACGCCGCGGGGGCCACCGCCTCGCGCTGGGCCGCCTTCGCGGCCTTGCGCTCCTTGCGGGTGCCGCCGGAGCGGCGCTCCACCGCGCGCGTGATCATGAAGAGCAGCCAGGCGGCGCCGAGGACCCCGAAGCCCGCCCACGCCTTCATGCTGAAGGCGGTGTCGGCCAGCCACCCGACGACACCGGTCATCACCAGGCCGACCGGGACCAGCGCATACGCGGCAAGGCGCGTCGCCGCGAGGAATCGCTTGCGATAGGCCGTGATCGCGGCAATGCCGAGGCCGGCCGCGGACACGGCGGAACAGACGGTCTCGGCAATCATCCGGTCCTCCAGGCGTACGGGCGTGGACGGTGGCCCTGTCTGGCACTGTCCTCCCCTCCATCCTGCACCGGGTGGACCCCCACAAGCCACGCCCCGAGCGGACTTCAGGGACATATCAGGGTCGCGGCTCCTCCGCAGGTTCCGGTCGCCGTCCCCGGCCCCGGTTGGGAGGCGGACGCGGGGCTGGAAGACTGGGCCCATGAGCGACTCTGCCCCCGCGAACCCCGCCGGCCCCCTCGTCATCGACGTCTGGTGCGAGCTGCAGTGCCCGGACTGCCGGACCGCCCTCGACGACGTCCGCGCGCTCCGCGCCCGCTACGGCGACCGCGTGGACCTGCGGCTGCGCCACTTCCCCCTCGAGAAGCACAAGCACGCCTTCGCCGCCGCCCAGGCCGCCGAGGAGGCCTTCGAGCAGGGGCAGGGCTGGCCGTACGTCGAGGCCGTGCTCGCCGGAGTCGAGGACCTGGACCGCAAGGGCGAGCCTTTCCTGATCGAGACCGCGCGTGAACTGGGCCTGGACGCGGAAGAGTTCGACACCGCGCTGGTCGACGGCCGGCACATCCTGATCGTCGACGCCGACCAGGCCGAGGGCAAGGCGATCGGCGTCACCGGGACCCCGACGTACGTCATCGACGGCGAGCGTCTCGACGGCGGCAAGAGCCAGGAGGGCCTGCGCGAGCGCGTCGAGAAGATCGCGGACAGCCTGCTCGCTCCCTGACCGACGCCTTTCGCCCTCCGGACGGACGCCTAGAGCAGCTGCTTGTAGACGTAGTACATGACCGGTTCGTAGCCCAGCGACTCGTACAGACGCAGGGCCGGGGTGTTGCCCGCGAAGACGTTGAGGCCGAGGCGGCCGAGTCCCGCCTCACGGGCCTGGGTCTCCGCGAGGAGCATCAGGGACCGGCCGTGCCCGCGTCCGCGGTACTCCTCGTCGACCTCGACGTCGAAGACGAACGCGTCGGCGCCGCGCCGCGCCAGCCACAGGGTGCCGACCGCCGTGCCCTCGTGGGTGAGCACGCTGAGGCGGGTGCCGGGGGTGGCGATGCCCTGCGGCAGGTGGTCCGCGTGGTCGGCGTCGGACTTGGCACGCGCCTCCGCCTCGGGGACACCGCGCTCGATCCAGGTCTGGGCGTAGTCCTCCTTCTCGCGGGCCAGCCAGACCTCGTACTCACCCTCCGTCATCGGCCGCCCCTCGACGCCCGCGGGCAGCGCGGGCGACTCCTCAGCCAGGGGCTTGACCATGTGGCGGTTGCGCTCCACGTAGCCGAGGGACACGGCCAGGCGGTGGGCCGCTGCGGCCACGGCGGGCACCGCCACCTCGATCCGCTCGCAGCCCCAGCCGCGCGCCACCTCCTCGGCGGCGAGCACCGCGACGGTGGCACGGCCGCGCCTGCGGTCGGGCTTCTTGATGCTCAGATCCCGCATCTCGGCGACAGCGGGCCCGAAGACGGGATGCGTGGCGAGTTCTATCCCGCCCACAGGACGGCTGTTCACGCGCACTTCGTACGTACGTGACTTCGCGCCGTCAGCGCTCTGCTGAAGCGGCCCGGTCGGCCGCAGGGTCGTGGTCATCAGTGGAGTTCTACCCACCCTGCGGCTCGCGGGTCATCAGGATTACAGGCACTTGCGGCTGTCGTCCGGCCGGTCACGGGTCGAGGTCGTCCGCCGCGCGCTCGGCGAAGATCCGCATCGCCTTGGCGGTCACCGGTCCCGGCGCGCCGGGCAGTTCGCGCCCGTCGACCCGGTGGACGGCCTGGACGTCACGGAGCGTCGAGGTCAGGAACACCTCGTCGGCGCGGTCCAGTACGTCGAACGGCAGGTCGGTCTCCCGCGCGCCCGTCCAGTCGACGGCCAACGCGCGCGTGATGCCCGCCAGGCACCCGGAGGCGACCGGCGGCGTGTGGATCTCGCCGTCGATCACGACGAAGACGTTCGACCCCGTGCCTTCGCACAGCTGCCCCACGGTGTTGGCGAACAGCGCCTCCGAAGCGCCCTGTTCGTGGGCGCGCGCGAGGGCGACGACGTTCTCGGCGTACGAGGTGGTCTTCAGGCCGGTCAGGGCGCCGCGTTCGTTGCGGGTCCACGGCACCGTGATCACGGCGGTCGTGTCGGGGCGCCTGGGCGCCTCCCCGAGGGCGACGACGAGCGTCTGCCCCTGGTCACCACGGTCCGAGCCGAGCGGCGAGAGACCTCCGGTGTACGTGATGCGCAGCCGCCCCAGCGGCATCGGGTTGGCGTCGAGAACGGCGGCACAGGCCGCGCGCACCTCGTCCAGGTCCGGCTCCGGCAGGCCGAGACCGCGCGCCGAACGGGCGAGCCGGTCCAGGTGCCGGGTCAGCGCGAAGAGCCGCCCCTCGACCGCCTTCACCGTCTCGAAGATGCCGTCGCCGACGGTCAGCCCGTGATCGAGCACGGAGACACGGGCCGACTCGAGGTCCTGCAGTCCGCCATTGAGCCAGATCTTCACCAAGGGGTCCCTCCACTCACTTCGTACGCTCCCGACGCTACCGCCAGGAGCCGTTCCGCCTTCAGCTCGGTCTCCCGCCACTCCCCCTCGGGATCCGAGCCCCAGGTGATTCCGGCACCGGTGCCGAACCGCAGCACGCCCTCCGCGCGGTCGATCCAGAAGGTACGGATGCCGACGGCCAGTTCGCCGGTGCCCCGGTCGGCGTCGACCCAGCCGATGCCGCCGCAGTACGGGCCGCGGGGCGCGGTCTCCAGGGCGTCGATGATGCGCAGCGCGCTGGACTTGGGGGCGCCGGTGACCGAACCGGGCGGGAAGGCGGCGGCGAAGAGCTCGGGCCAGCCGGCGTCGGGGCGCAGCTCGCCCCGGACGGTGGAGACGAGGTGGACGAGCCCCGGGTGCTTCTCGACCACGCACAGGTCGGGCACGGTCACCGAGCCGGTCACGCAGATCCGCCCGAGGTCGTTGCGGACGAGGTCCACGATCATGACGTTCTCGGCGTAGTCCTTCTCCAGGAGATCGGCCTCGGTCCGGCCCGTCCCCTTGATCGGCCCCGACTCCACGACGCGTCCCGCGCGGCGCAGGAACAGCTCGGGCGAGGCCGTGGCTATCTCGACGCCGTGCTCCGGCAGGCGGATCGTTCCGGCGTAGGGAGCGGGGTTCCCGCGCGCGAGCAGCGCGGTCAGCGCGTCGACGTCGGCACCGTCCCCGCCGTCCGCGAGCGGCGCGGACAGCACACGGCAGAGATTCGCCTGATAGACGTCCCCGGCCGCGATGTGTTCCCGCACGCGCCGCACGCCGTCCACATACGCGGTGCGGTCGAGCGACGACGTCCAGTCACCGGCGGCGGGCCCCCGCCACGCGCCGGGCACCGGCGCGGGCACCGGCTCCGCCCGTACGTCGTCGAAGCGGGCACACACCAGTCCGCCCTCGAAGTCGGCGGCGACGGCCCAGAAGCCGTGGGACTCCAGCGCCGAGGGATCGCTGGTCACGTCCCTGAGGCCGGTGGCGAGCAGGCCGCCGAAGCGCGCCATGGGCAGGGACGCCCCGGAGGGCGGCCGGGAGGACATCTGAGGGGCGCTGTGCACGCCTGTGAGTCTATGACCGGCGTCCTGGTCGCGCCCCGGGCCGGTGACAGCGCAGCACGCTGCGCAAACGCGTTTTTGTACTGGCCCAGGAATCCGCTAGAGTTCAACACGTCGCCGGGACGCGCAAGCGGGCCGGGAAAGACAAGCGGACGTAGCTCAGTTGGTAGAGCGCAACCTTGCCAAGGTTGAGGTCGCCAGTTCGAACCTGGTCGTCCGCTCGCAGGAAGAGGGGGATCTTCCCGAACCCCCGCACTCCTGGTGGAGTGGCCGAGAGGCGAGGCAACGGCCTGCAAAGCCGTCTACACGGGTTCAAATCCCGTCTCCACCTCCAAGCGCGATTAGCTCAGCGGGAGAGCGCTTCCCTGACACGGAAGAGGTCACTGGTTCAATCCCAGTATCGCGCACGCAGAACAACCGAAGATCTGGTCCGCAAGGATCCCCGCGCGATTAGCTCAGCGGGAGAGCGCTTCCCTGACACGGAAGAGGTCACTGGTTCAATCCCAGTATCGCGCACGCAGCACACATCAAACGCAGCACCCAGCACACGCAGGTTGACCCGCGCGATTAGCTCAGCGGGAGAGCGCTTCCCTGACACGGAAGAGGTCACTGGTTCAATCCCAGTATCGCGCACCATCCACACGAAGCCCCCGGCCGTTCCCACGGCCGGGGGCTTCGTCGTTCCCTCCGGTCAGGAGGAGAAGAGCATGTGGCCGAAGCTCTTGTGGCGCTTGTTGTGGCCGTAGTGCCCGCCGTGGCCGCCGTGGTGGCCGCCGTGCTGCGGAGCACCCCACGCCGGGGCGGGAGCGGCCGGGTAGCCCTGCGGGGCGGGCGGCGGTGGCGGGGCCTGCTGGCCGCCCCACTGGGACTCGACGCGGCTCAGGGCCTCCAGCTCGCCGTAGTCGAGGAATATCCCGCGGCAACCGCTGCACTGCTCGATCTGGACGCCATTGCGGTTGTACGTGTGCATCGGTGCGTGGCACTTGGGACACTGCATGGTCGGCTCAACTCCTCGCCGGTCGTGACTGCTTCGCCGGAACTCTGCCCGGCTTCGGTGCGTTGCACCCTACTTCGTGGTGGTGGGGGCCAACTCCGGCGGGACGGCGGCCATTCGATCACACGCGTCGACCACCGCCTGCTCGATCTCGTCCAGGGACCTGTTCTCCTTGACCGACTTCGCGACGGCCAGGGCGGCGGTCTGCGCGGTGAGGGCGCGGGCCGGTACGTCGAGGGCGGGCCAGGGGTCCGTGCCGTCGGCCGGGACCGCCGGGCCGCGTGCCGCGCGGTAGGCGGTGAGGAAGCGGGTCCACTCCTCCGGGGCGAGGAGGCCGCAGGCGTACCAGGCCGCGGGGCGGGCCAGGTCCCAGGCCGGGTCACCGAGGCCGAGGTCGTCGACGTCGATGAGCAGCCAGCGCCCCTCTGCCGTGCGGACCAGCTGACCCAGGTGCAGGTCGCCGTGGCACAGGAGCTTGGGGAGCGGTGCGGGGGCCTCGGCGCGGGCCCAGGCGGGGAGCGAGGCCCAGGCGCGTTCGACGGGGGCGGCCGCGGGGTGCGGTCCAGCGGCCCGCATCCGCGTCATCGCCCGGGCGGCCTTCGCCGGGCCGCGCATGTCCGGGAGCGGGTGCGGGAGTTGCGCGGGGGGTGTGGCGTGCAGGCGGGCGAGGAGGGTGGCCGTGGCTTCCCAGGGGGCGGCGTCGGGGTCGTCGCGGTCCACCGGGGTGCCGGCCTCCCAGAGGGTGACGAGGCGTCCATGGAGCGGGATCGGCGTCTCGCCGAGCGGAGGGAGGAGGGTGCCGCTCAGGGCTGCGGCGACCTTCAGGCGGGCCGCGAGATCGGTGGGGTCCGTGTGGGGGGCGTGCGCCTTGGCGACCGTATCGCCGTGCCGGACGACGGTGGCGTCGTCCCGGTCCGCCAGGACGGCTTCGGGGGCGCAGGCACAGGTGTGCGCGGTGCGGTGGGCCGTGGTGCGGACCTGGGCGGTCAGCGCCGGCAGCAAGGCGGTGGCTGTGGCGGTCACGGGTCCCCCGGGGTGCGTCGATCGGTGCTTCCGTGAGCGTACGCATCGTGGGCCACGGCCCGGTGAGGGGTTCTCCTCCCCCACCCCGCCCCTTCCCGAAACCATGGACCCCCGAAACAAAGAAAGGCCCGCGCAGCTCCCCAGCTGCGCGGGCATTTCTCGTGCCGTCCGCCGCACCCCCGTCCCCACGGGGTTTCCTGGCCGGATGTCCCCGCCCGGACCGCTCATCCGGGCCTGGGGCGCCGCTCAGCGCCCCAGCATCACGCCCACGGACGACGCCTGTGTGACCACTGCTTCCCAGCCGCCGAAGACGACCACCAGCAGGGCCGCCAGAGGAAGAACCATGGCCGTGGCCACCAAGGGGTGGCGCGTGCCGGACGGGCGGACGCCGAACGTGGCGAAGGCCTTACGTCCTTGCGTGCGGATCATTGCCCGCGGTGCCGTGTCCGCCATGGTTCCTCTCCTGACCGAGTCTGTATGGATCTGGCAGCGGCGGGTGCTTGACCTCGGGGGACGAGTGCTGCACCCGCCGCTTGACCTCAAATCTAGGTGCGCCGAGGGCTTGGGTCGTCATGCCCTCGTACCGATTGCCGGGCCTCCCGGAGGATGACCGATCGTCCGTCATGTACTCCCATGGGTGGAGACGGGGTCCTAGGTCTCAGGGTCTTCCCGGAGGGGCCGGGCGGCCTGCTCGGATGTGTCCTCCCTGGGGATGGGCTGCTCGACCAGGGCCAGGACGCGCGTCGCCATGAACCGCGCGGTCCGCACGACCGAGCCGCTACGGGTGACTTCGCTCACTTCGACCACCCCTCTGCGCACCGCCGTCTCCACGCGGCGGCCCGCCCGGCTCGCCACCACCTCGTACGTCCGTGTCGTGTCCCCGGCGTCCACGACTATCTCCACGCGATCACCTTTCACGGGATCAATCCCCCTTCAGCGATAGATGGTTGGGGTGGACGACCCTGACAACAGCCGCTCTCCCCCGGCGCCCTGACCACTCTTCAAGTTTCCCACCCGGCACTGACAATCGGTCGGGCCGCGAGGGCGCGGCCTCTGCACCTGCCCGGCCACGGAAACGTAAGCTGTGGCACGACAACGGACCGGGCAGCGGGGATGGACATGGCGATGATGCGGCTCCGGCGCGAGGACCCGCGTGTCGTCGGCTCGTTCAGACTGCACAGGCGGCTGGGCGCCGGCGGCATGGGGGTCGTCTACCTGGGGTCGGACCGGCGGGGGCAGCGCGTCGCCCTCAAGGTGATCCGGCCCGATCTGGCGGAGGACGAGGAGTTCCGGTCGCGCTTCGCGCGCGAGGTCTCCGCGGCCCGGCGCATCCGCGGCGGCTGTACCGCGCGGCTCGTCGCCGCCGATCTCGACGCCGACCGGCCGTGGTTCGCCACGCAGTACGTGCCCGGGCCCTCCCTGCACGACAAGGTCGCCGCCGAGGGGCCGCTCTCCGCGGCCGACGTGGCGGTCGTCGGTTCGGCGCTCGCCGAAGGCCTCGTAGCCGTACATGAGGCCGGTGTCGTGCACCGCGACCTGAAGCCTTCGAACATTCTGCTGTCCCCGAAGGGGCCGCGGATCATCGACTTCGGCATCGCCTGGGCCACCGGCGCCTCGACGCTGACCCATGTGGGCACCGCCGTCGGGTCGCCCGGTTTCCTCGCGCCCGAGCAGGTGCGCGGCGCCGCCGTCACCCCCGCGACGGACGTGTTCGCCCTCGGCGCCACCCTCGCGTACGCGGGCATGGCGGACTCACCCTTCGGGCACGGCAGTTCAGAGGTCATGCTCTATCGCGTCGTCCATGAGGAGGCGCAGCTCGGCGGGGTCCCGGACGCGCTCGCGCCGCTGATCAGGGCCTGTCTCGCCAAGGACCCCGAGGAGCGTCCCAGCACGCTTCAACTGTCGCTCAGGCTCAAGGAGATCGCGGCCCGCGAGGCGCAGGGTCTGACGGACCCGCGGCCGCCCGCGCCCCGGCAGGACCAGGACCGGCCGACGGGACGGATGGCCGAGGAGTACGCGGACCAGCGCACCCAGCGGCGTCACCCGCAGGGCACTCCCCCGCCGCGCCCCAGCTCGTCACGGCCGAGTTCCTCGCGGACCGGTTCCTCCCGGACCGGATCCTCGCGCACGGGTTCCTCGCGGCCGCACCCCTCGCGGGGCGGCTCCAGCTCCTCGCGGTCCGGCTCGCGTCCCGGGCAGCCCCGGAACACGACGCGCTCCGGTGGTGCGCGTCGGCCCGCCAACCCGCGGCTGCTGCGCCAGCGGCTCTTCGTCTTCGTCGTCGTGACGCTGCTCGTGGCCCTGGGGATTGCGGCGGCCCAGGGATGCCAGGGCCCCGCGCGCGGGCTCGGCGGCAGCGGCGCGCACGATGTGCGCGACGTACAGCAGAGTCAGCGGCAGGACCCGGGGCCGGGCTCTCAGAGCTGAGGGCGGCCCGTCGCCACGGCGTAGAACGCGACCGCGGCCGCCGCTCCCACGTTCAGCGAGTCGACGCCGTGGGCCATCGGGATACGGACCCATTCGTCGGCCGCCATCAGGGCCTTCGTGGTGAGACCCTCGCCCTCCGCGCCGAGCATCAGTGCGACCCGGTCCATGCGGTGGGGCGCCGCCTCGTCCAGGGTCTTGGCCTTCTCGTCCGGGGTGAGCGCGAGGAGGTTGAAGCCCGCCTCGCGTACGCCGTCCAGACCCTTGGGCCAGGTTTCGAGGCGGGCGTAGGGGACGGAGAACACCGCGCCCATGGAGACCTTCACCGAGCGACGGTAGAGCGGGTCCGCGCAGTCCGGCGAGAGCAGCACGGCGTCCATGCCGAGGGCTGCGGCGCTGCGGAAGATCGCCCCGATGTTGGTGTGGTCGTTGACCGACTCCATGACGACGACCCGGCGCGCCGTGGTGAGGAGTTCGTCCGAGGTCGGCAGCGGCTTGCGCTGCATCGAGGCGAGGGCGCCGCGGTGCACGTGATAGCCGGTGACCTGCTCGGCCAGGTCGGGGTTGACCGCGTACACCGGGGCGGGGACCTCGTCGATGACGTCGCGCATGACGTCGACCCACTTGGCGGAGAGCAGCATCGAGCGCATCTCGTAGCCCGCCTGCTTGGCGCGTCTGATCACCTTCTCGCCCTCGGCGATGAAGAGGCCCTCGGCGGGCTCGCGCCTGCGGCGCAGTTCGACGTCGGTCAGGCCCGTGTAGTCGCGCAGGCGCGGGTCGGCGGGGTCGTCAACGGTGATGAGATCGGCCACAGGGTGATACTGCCTTGTCCTGGGTGTGGTGCCAACGCCTTGGCGCGGGTCGGGTTACCGGTGGTTACGCGGGATTGCGGGGGCGGTCAGGCGGCGCTGCCCGGCCCCACGTTCACCACGTCGCCGATGACGATGACGGCCGGGGGCTTCACCTCGTGGGCGGTGACCTCGGCGGCGACGGTCGCGAGCGTGGCGTCCACGCGGCGCTGGGCCGCGGTGGTGCCCTCCTGGATCAGGGCGACGGGGGTCTCGGGCGACCGGCCGTGCGCGGTCAGCGTCGCCGCGATCTTGCCGATCTTGTCCACGCCCATCAGGATCACGAGGGTGCCGCGCAGCTTGGCGAGGGCCGGCCAGTCGACCAGGGAGCGCTCGTCGTCCGGGGCCACATGGCCGCTGACCACCGTGAACTCGTGGGCGACCCCGCGGTGTGTGACGGGGATGCCCGCGGCGCCGGGCACCGAGATCGAGCTGGAGATGCCGGGCACCACGGTGCACGGAATGCCCGCTTCCGCCAGCGCCTGCGCCTCTTCCATGCCGCGCCCGAAGACGAAGGGGTCGCCGCCCTTGAGCCGGACGACCGACTTGCCCTGCTTCGCGTGCTCGATGAGGGCGTTGTTGATGGCCTCCTGGGCCATGTAGCGGCCGTACGGGATCTTCGCGGCGTCGATCACCTCGACGTGCGGCGGCAGTTCGTCGAGCAGGTCGCGGGGGCCGAGCCGGTCGGCGATGACCACGTCCGCCTCGGCGAGGAGGCGCCGGCCGCGGACCGTGATGAGGTCCGGGTCGCCGGGGCCACCGCCGACGAGGGACACGCCGGGGGTACGGGTGCGGTGGTGGGGCGCCACGAGGGTGCCGTCGCGCAGGCCCTCGACGACCGCGTCACGGATCGCCGCGGTGCGGCGGGGGTCGCGGCCGTGGATGTCCGTGGTGAGGACGGCGACCGTGACGCCCTCGGAGCGGCCGGTCGCCGGGGTGAGGGCGGTGGCGGCGTCGGCGTCGTCCGAGCGGACGCACCAGACACGCTGGGCCTCGGCCTCCGCGGAGGCGGCGGTGTTGGCCTCGGTGTCGCTGGTGGCGATGAGGGCGTACCAGGCGTCCTTGAGGTCACCGGCCTCGTACCGCCGACGCTCCCAGGTGATCTCCCCCGCGTCCGCCATCGCCTCCACGGAGGGGGTCGCCGTCGGCGACACGAGGAGGATGTCGGCGCCCGCCGCGATCAGGGCGGGCAGACGGCGCTGGGCCACCTGGCCGCCGCCGAGCACGACCGTGCGGCGGGCGGTGAGGCGGAGGCCTACGGGGTAGGCGGGGTTTTCGGCCATGGCGGGAGGCTCCTCGTGCGGGGCGCGGGGCTTTGCGGGTGCCGCTACGACGGTGGGGCGGCTGCGTTGGTGCTGTGACGTGCGCGTTCAGTATGGCTGGGGCGGGGCGGGGTCTCTCCCCCAGCCCCGCCCCTTCCCGAATGGTGGGCTTCGCCCGAGCCTCCTGCGTGCGGCGCCTTCGGCTACTTCTCGGTCACGCCCGCCGAGTCGAAGGTGGCCACCTCGTGCATCGCGCGCGCCGCGCTCTGCACCACCGGGAGGGCCAGGAGGGCGCCGGTGCCCTCGCCCAGGCGGAGGTCGAGGTCGACCAGGGGGCGCAGGCCCAGCTTGTTCAGGGCCGCCACGTGGCCCGGTTCCGCGCTCCGGTGGCCCGCGATGCAGGCGGCGAGGACCTCGGGGGCGATGGCACGGGCGACCAGGGCCGCCGCGCCGGCGCTCACGCCGTCCAGGATCACCGGCGTACGCAGGGAGGCGCCGCCGAGCAGCAGGCCCACCATCGCTGCGTGCTCCAGGCCGCCGATCGCCGCGAGGACGCCGATCGGGTCGGCCGGGTCGGGCTGGTGCAGTTCCAGGGCGCGGCGCACGACGTCGACCTTGCGGCTGTGCATCTCGTCGTTGATGCCGGTGCCGCGGCCGGTCACCTCGCCCGGGTCGGTGTCGGTGTAGACGGAGATGAGGGCCGCGGACGCCGTGGTGTTCGCGATGCCCATCTCGCCGGTGAGCAGGGCCTTGTTGCCCGCCGCCACCAGGTCGCGGGCGGTCTCGATGCCCACCTCGACGGCGGCCTTGACCTCCTCGCGGCTCAGCGCGGGGCCGGTCGTCATGTCGGCCGTGCCCGCCCGGATCTTGCGGGGCAACAGGCCGGGGGTGGCCGGGAGTTCACTGGCCACGCCCACGTCGATGACGCACACCTCGGCGCCCACCTGGTTGGCGAAGGCGTTGCAGACCGCGCCGCCGCCGAGGAAGTTGGCGACCATCTGCGCGGTCACCTCCTGGGGCCAGGCGGTGACGCCCTGGGCGTGCACGCCGTGGTCGCCCGCGAAGATCGCGACGGCCGCAGGCTCCGGGATCGGCGGCGGGCACTGCCGGGAGAGGCCGGAGAGCTGCGCGGAGATGATCTCCAGCATGCCGAGCGCGCCCGGCGGCTTCGTCATCCGCTTCTGCCGCTCCCACGCCTCGCCGAGCGCCTTCGCGTCCAGCGGACGGATGTTGGAGACGGTCTCCGCAAGGAGGTCGCTCGGGTCCTCGCCGGGCAGGGCGCGGCGGCCGTACGTCTCCTCGTGGACCACCCAGGAGAGCGGGCGGCGCTTGGACCAGCCTGCCTGCATCAGCTCGGGCTCCTCGGGGAACTCGTCGACGTATCCGACACAGAGGTAGGCCACCACTTCGAGGTGCTCGGGCAGGCCGAGGGTCCTGACCATCTCTCGCTCGTCGAAGAAGCTGACCCAGCCGACGCCGAGGCCCTCGGCGCGCGCCGCGAGCCAGAGGTTCTCGACGGCGAGGGCCGAGGAGTACGGGGCCATCTGCGGCTGGGTGTGCCGGCCGAGGGTGTGGCGGCCGCCCCGGGTCGGGTCCGCGGTGACGACGATGTTCACCGGGGTGTCGAGGATCGCCTCGATCTTCAGTTCCTTGAACTGCTTGGCGCGGCCCTTGGGGAGCGACTTCGCGTACGCGTCCTTCTGGCGCATGGCCAGCTCGTGCATCGTGCGGCGGGTGTCCGCCGAGCGGATGACGACGAAGTCCCAGGGCTGGGAGTGGCCCACGGAGGGTGCCGTGTGGGCCGCCTCCAGGACGCGCAGCAGCACCTCGTGCGGGATGGCGTCGCTGCGGAAGCCGTTGCGGATGTCGCGGCGTTCGCGCATCACGCGCAGGACGGCCTCGCGCTCGGCGTCGTCGTAGCCGGGGGCGGCGGGCGTCTGCGGCTGCTGAACCGGCTCCGGCTCCTTGACGGGCTCGGCGGGGGCGTCCGCGTCCTCGGCTGCCACCGGGCCGGGGGCCTCGGTCACCTCGGTGGGCTCGGCCTCGACGATGAGCAGGGGCTCGGGAGCCTCTGCCTCGGCCGCGGCCACGACCTCCGCTTCGACGGGTGCTTCGGCAGGTACCTCGACCACTGCCGGAGGTACGGCCTCGGCTGCCACCTCCGCGGGTTCGGGCGCCACGGCCAGGGGCTCCTCCACCGCCTCCGGGGCCGCCGCGGACTCTCCTCCGTCACGCGGGGCGGGCACGGTGGCCGCGGGCTGCGGGGCCACGGGCTCGGGGGCCTCTACGGTCTCGGGAGTACCGGCGGGCTCGACGGCTTCGGCGGCGGGCTCCACGGCTTCGGCTTCGACGGCGGCCGACGGCTCCTGGACCTCGGGGACCTCGGGGGTTTCCACCATGGCCGGCGGCTCCGGGGCGTCGGCTGCCGGCGGGGCAGCCGCTGCCTCGGCGGGCTCCGCCTGCGCCTCGGGGGCCACGGGCTGCGGCTGCGGGGCCTCGAAGTGCTCGGGCGGTACGGACAGGGCATGGGGAGGCGTCGGCGCCAGGTGAGGCGTGGTCGGCACCGAGCCCTCGACCGGCACGAACTGGCCGAGGGGCGCGGGCGCCTGCGGGTCCGCGAAGTGCTGGTTCGGGCCCGCCGGGAACTCATCGGCCTGCGGCGCCTGCGCCGCGGGCACATCGGCGTACTGCTGAGGCTGCTGGACCTGCTGGGGCTGCTGGGGCTGCTGGGGCTGGTGGACGTGCGGGCCATGGGCCACGGGTCCCGCACCGGCGAGCGGCGCGTCCGACCAGGGCTGCGCGCCCGCCATGGCGAACTGCGGCTGACCGGAGCCCTGCGCGAGGGCGGGCTCCTGGCTCGCTTCCGGGGCGGAGGCGGCCGGGTCCCCGGCGAACGGCTGCGCGGCAGACGGCTGCTCGGCCGACGGCTGCCCGGCGTCCATGGCGAACGCGGGCTGCCCTGCTTCGGCGGTGGCGTGCGCGAAGTGGGCGTCGGCCTCGGTGCCTTGCGCGACGGCGGGGTCGGCGGCCTCCGCGGCCTGCGGGAAGGCGGCCGGGGCCGCGGGGTCGGTCACCACGGGCTGCGGGGCCTCGGGCGCGGGCACGGCTGCGTCCACCGATCCCTGTGCGTCAGCGTCAGCCGTGTTCTGTATGCCCTGCGTGTCCTGCGGGTCCTGCGTGTCCTGTGCGCCGTGTGTTTCCCCTGTGACGGGAGTGACGTCCGGGACGACCGTTTCTGCTGGTGCGACGGGCTGCGAGTGCTGCGGCTGAGGCTGCGGCTGAGGCGTCCACGGCGTCGCGCCCTGCGGCACGTTCTCGCCGAGCCGCGTCCCTCTGGGCATGCCGTCGTCATCACGCGGGATGTCGAGGTACTCGGGGCCCACGGTGGGCGGCCCCGCGTGCCGTACGGGCGCGGCGTGCTGCGGCGCACCGGCCGGACCCCGGTCGGCCAGGGAACGTACGGGGCTGCCCGAGGCGTCGGGCACGGCGGGACCAGAGGGCCCCCGGTGGAGCGGGCGGCGGGAGGGGCCGGGGTGCGACGCGGGCGCGGGGGTGGGAGCGCCGGGCAACTGGACGCCGTTCAGGTCGACCGAGCCGCTGTCGCGCCCTGCCGTCTCGTGCGGGCCCGGCTGGTGCGCGGCGTGCGGCTGCCCGGCGGACTGCTGGGCGAACGCGTGCGGAGCCGCCGCGTGCTGGCCGCCGGCGGACTGATCGGCCATGGCCTGGCCCGCCGAGGGGTCGGCCACAGGGGCGTACTGGTTCGCCTGCGGGTCTCCCGCGGGCTGACCCATGCCCTGCTGCCCGACTGCCGACTGCGGCTCGCTCCAGGCGCCCTGGGCACCCGGCATCAGGAGCAGGTCGTCCTCGTCTGCGGGGGCGACGCTCTCGGCGGGACTCTCGGAGGGGTCGAGGTAGGTGTACGCGTCCGGGGCGGGGACGCCCGGCTGCTCCACCATGCCTGCGTTCTCCGGCAGTCCCTCGCCCGGGACCTGGCCGGTGTCGGTCATGCGTAACCCCTCGCCCATCGGTTAGTGCTTCTTCGACCGCCCCTCAGCCGTCGGCCGGGGAAGCCCCATTGCCCGGAGCGGCGCACCAACCGCCCGTCATTCTCAACGAGCGTGCGCGCCACGCGGCACGAACCGCGTACGGACAACAGGCATTGTCCCGGTCTGGCTGCCACCGCGGCGCCTTGATCCGCAACGGCCCGCTGTGGGCTGCGCCACGTTGCGCGCCCTCCGGTCCTGCCGTACCACACACCCCCCAAAACGGGCGAGCTTTCCGGACATTGACCAACTATTTGCCGGACACTCGGTGCGGTACAACGATCGGCCAGCCTACCCCGCACCATGCGGCAGCAGGGTCACGGGGCGCGATCGGGCAACTGTCCGGAGAGCGCGAAGACCACGGTCCGCTCTCGCTCCGTCCACGCGCGCGTGTCGAGTTCGACGGACTGGAGCAGCGCGCATTCGACGGTGTAGCCGTGCTCCGTCAGGCCCCTGCCGATGAGTTCGGCGGCGTCGCGGGTCGACGCGTGCGTCACGATGCGCGCCGGGCGGCGGTCGGCGACGGCGGAGACCACCTCGGCTCCCCCGCCCCCGATCCGTACGACGTCGGGCTCGGGCAGGTCTTCGAGTACGTGCGGCGCGGTGCCGTGCAGGATGTGCGGCTGCACTCCGAAGTGGCGGGCGATCGCCGTGGTGCGGGCGCAGGCGTCGGGGTCGGCGTCGACGGCGATGACGGCGGCGCCGAAACGTGCCGCCTCCACGGCGAAGGCGCCGCTGCCGCAGCCGATGTCCCAGACCAGGTCGCCCACGCGCGGTCCGATGCGGGCGAGTTGGACGGCCCGCAGCCGGTCGCTCTCGCCCTCGCCGAGCTGGGCGTCGCCGCCGTAGGCAGGGGCGGGCAGCGCCCAGCCGCGCGGGGTGCCCGGGTCGCGGCCGGCGATCCAGCCGGTGTCGGACGCGGCGACCGGGCCGCCGATGACGATGACGACGTTCGGGTCGCGCCAGGTGTGGTCGGCGGCCTTGTCCGAGGTCAGTACGGTGACCTGTTCGCGCTCGGTGCCGAGCTCCTCGCAGATCACGAAGGTGCGGTGCACGCCCTGGAGGAGCAGGCCGAGCTCGGCAGGGCCCGCGCCGGGCGAGGTGAGGACGGCGACCTTGGGGTGCGCGCGGCAGACGTTCACGGCGCGGCGCAGCGTGCGGGGGTGGGCGACCACGACCTCGGCGTCGTCCCAGGGCATCCCGGCGCGGGCGAAGGCCTGGGCGACGGAGGAGACGGCGGGCACCACTTCGACCTCGAGGCCGAATTCGGGGGCGCGCAGCGTGCGGACGACTCCGAAGAACCCGGGGTCGCCGTCGGCGAGGACCACGGCGGTGCCGCGGTGGGCGGCGATGCGGCGGGCGGCCAGGCTCACGCTGCCCAGGCGGATGCGTTCCGCGGCCGGCGGGACCGCGGTGAGCGCGAGGTGGTGGGCGGCGCCCGCGACGAGTGTGGCGGCGCCGAGCGCCGAGCGCGCCGCTGCGGTCAGCGGCGAACCGTCCCAGCCGATCACCGTGACGCGGTCGGCCATCGTCGTCTGTCTCCTGGTTTCTCGCGGATCGTCTGAGAGGCCGGGTGTCGCGTGTAGGGGGCAACCGCGTGCGGCCAGGGGCGAGCGTACCTGGTGGGGGCCTGAGGCGCTTGTGGGGTCAGTTCCAGTCGGAGAAAGCCGTGAACCCGCTGTCGGCGAGCTGCTCGCCGACGCCTTCGAGATCCTCGGGGAGCAGGCTCCACACGATGAGGTCGGTGCGGACCTCGATCCAGCCGCCGAAGGGGTCCCCGCCGTTTCGCGTACGCGCTATCCAAGCGCCCCGCAGGACTCCCTCGCTGATGCAGCCGATCTTCTGCGCGACCTGCTGGGCGGCGGTGTTGTCGGCGGCGGTGCGCAGCTCGATGCGCTCGAAGCGCTGGTCGTTGAAGAGCCACTGGGCGGTGGCGAGCGCCGCCTCCGACGCGTACCCCTCGCCGCGGGCCCAGGGGGCGACGACGTACTTGAGTTCGCAGGAGCGTACGCGCCAGTCGGTGTCGCGCAGTTGCACGATGCCGACCAGGCGCTGGGTGAGGAACTCCGTGACGGCGAGGGCGATGCCGTGGCCCTCGGTGCGCTCGGCGGGCGCGAGGCGGTTGATCCAGGCGCGGGCGTCGTCCTCGGTGTAGGGCTGGGGCACGGAGGTCCAGGCGGTGACCATCTCGTCGTTCATCATCTCCGTGTACGCGGAGACGTCGGCTTCCTCGAACGGGCGCAGCACCAACCGCTCCGTGCTGATGGAGATATCGGGGAAGGTAGTCATGCGCTGCTCCGTAACCTGGAACCCTCGGGCCTGCTGAAGAGCCCAGCATGCAGCATGTCGTCGCGCAAACGCACCACGGGGTCCGCTCCTTCATCAGGAGCGGACCCCGTGGTGGGACCGGAAACGGACTGTGCGTCAGCTCGTTCCGACGGGCAGGACGGAGCCCTTGTACTTGTCCTTGATGAACTGCTTCACCTCGGGTGAAGTGAGCAGTTCGGCCAGCTTCTCGACCCTGGGATCGTCCTCGTCGCCCTTCTTGACGGCGAGCACGTTGTTGTACGGATTGTCCTTGGGCGACTCGAGAAGGATGGCGTCCTTCTTGGGGCTGAGGTCGGCGTCGAGCGCGTAGTTGTTGTTGATGACCGCGGCTTCGACGTCTTCCAGGGAGCGGGGCAACTGGGCGGGTTCCAGCGGCTTGACGGTGAGCTTCTTCGGGTTGGACGTGATGTCCCCGGGGGTGGCGGTCGAACCGGCCCCCTTCTTGAGCCCGATGACGCCCTTGGAGGCGAGGAGTTGCAGCGCCCTGCCTTCGTTGGTGGTGTCGTTCGGGATGGCGACGGTCGCACCGGCGGGCAGCTCGGTGACGTCCTTCGCCTTCTTCGCGTACACCCCCATCGGCGGCAGATAGACCTCGGTCACCGGCGTGAGCTCCGTCTTCTTGGACTTGTTGAAGTCCTCGAGGTACGGGGTGTGCTGGTAGAGGTTGGCGTCGAGGGAGCCTTCCTGGAGCGCGGTGTTCGGCGTGACGTAGTCCGTGAACTCCGTGATCTGGAGGTCGAGTCCCTTCTTCTCCGCGAGGTTCTGCTTGATGTACGTGAGGACCTCGCCGGCCGGGGTCGGGGTGGCGCCGACGGTGAGCGTGTCACCGTCGGCGCCTTCCGAGCCGGATCCGCCGCCGCACGCGGTCAGACCGAGCGTGAGGGCGAGCGCTCCCGCGGCCGCGATGACGGGCCTGCGCATGATCAGAACGCCGCGACGACGGCACCGTCGTACTTGTCGTCGATGAACTTCTTGACCTCGGGCGAGGTGAGGAGCTTGGCGAGCTTCTTCACGCGCGGGTCGTTCTCGTCGCCCTTCTTCACGGCGAGGAAGTTGCCGTAGGGGTTGCCCTTGGCGGGCTCGGCGACGAGGGCGTCCTTGGCCGGGCTGAGCTTGGCCTCAAGCGCGTAGTTGCCGTTGATCACCGCGGCGTCGACGTCACCGAGGGAGCGGGGCACCTGGGCCGCCTCGATCTCCTTGAACTTGAGGTTCTTCGGGTTCTTCGAGACGTCCTTGGGGGTGGCCTCGTAGCCGACGCCCTTCTTGAGCTCGATCAGGCCGTTCTCGGCCAGGAGCTTGAGCGCGCGGGCCTCGTTGGTGGTGTCGTTCGGCAGGGCGACCGTTGCGCCGTTCTTCAGGTCGTCGAGCTTCTTGACGCTCTTGGAGTAGACGCCGAGCGGCTCCAGGTGCACCGTCGCGTTCGGGACGGGCACGATGTCCGTGCCGTTCTTCTTGTTGAAGTCGTCCAGGTACGGCTTGTGCTGGAAGTAGTTGGCGAAGACCTCGCCCTGCTCGACGGCGGTGTTGGGCGTGACGTAGTCGGTGAACTCCTTCACCTCCAGGTCGAGGCCGGCCTTCTTGGCGAGGTTCTTCTGGACGTAGTCGAGGATCTCGCCCTGCGGCGTGGGAGTGGCGGCGACGATGAGCTTGCCGTCCTTGTCTCCCGCGGCGGAGCCCTTGTCGGAGCCGCAGGCGGAGAGCCCGAGGGTGAGGGCTCCGGCGGCGAGGACAGCGGTGGTGATCTTGGCGGTGTTACGCACGAAAAGTGCCTTTCTCCATGGGTGGTACGCCCCGCGATGGGGTGTGCGGGGTGGGTTCAGACCGACGGGGTCGGGGGCGGCGTCTTGAGCTTGAGCAGCCGCAGCTTGGGGGCGGCGCCCGAGTGGCCGCCGCGTCGGTGCAGCCTGCGGGCCGCGTAGTCGCCCGCGAACTGGATGATCGAGATGACGACGGCGAGGACACCGACGGTGATCCACATCAGCTCGGTCTCGAAGCGCTGGTAGCCGTAGCGGATGGCGATGTCGCCGAGGCCGCCCGCGCCGACGGCGCCGGTGATGGCCGAGTAGCCGATGATCGTGACGATCGTCGTGGTGGTGCTGGAGATCAGCGAGGGCAGCGACTCCGGCACGAGGACCTTGCGCACGACGGTCCAGGTGTTGCCGCCCATCGACTGCACGGCCTCGACGAGGCCGCCGTCGACCTCACGCACCGCGGTCTCCACGAGCCGCGCGAAGAACGGCGTCGCGCCGATCGCGAGCGGCACGATGGCGGCCTCGCGGCCGATCGTCGTACCCGTGATCCAGCGCGTGAAGCCCATCAGGGCGACCATGAGGATGATGAAGGGCATCGAGCGCGCGATGTTCACGATCTGCCCGATGAGCTTGTTCAGGACCGTGTTCTGCAGCAGCCCGCCGCGGTCGGTGAGGACCAGCAGGATGCCGAGCGGCAGTCCGGCGACGACGGCTATCAGCGTCGACCAGCCGACCATGTAGAGGGTGTCCCAACAGGCCTGCTCCAGCAGGGGCTGCATCTCCGACCAGGTCACTTGGCACCTTCCTTGACCAGCAGCGTGGCGTCCTTCGGCGTGGCGGTGCCTGCTACGGGCGCTTCGCCCGTGACGTCCACCTGCAGTCCCTGCTCGCGCAGGAAGCCGATCGGCACGACGTTCTCCTCGAAGCGTCCCGGCAGCTCGATGCGCATCCGGCCGACCTGCTTGCCCGCGACGGTGTCCATCGCGGCCCCGAGGATCGAGATGTCGATGTTGTACGTGCGCGAAAGCTGCGAGATGACCGGCTGGGTCGCGGCCTCGCCGTGGAAGGTCACGTCGACGACGGTGCGGTCGGCCCCCGTGGCCGCGCCGCTGACCGGGAAGAGCGCGGCGGCCAGCTCAGAGCCGGGCGTCGCGAGCAGCTCGGTGACGGTGCCGGACTCGACGATCTTGCCGTTCTCCATGAGGGCGGCGGAGTCGCAGACGCTCTTGACGACGTCCATCTCGTGCGTGATCAGCAGGACGGTCAGGCCGAGCTGCTGGTTGAGGTCGCGCAGGAGCCGGAGGATGGAGCGGGTGGTCTCCGGGTCCAGGGCGCTGGTCGCCTCGTCCGAGAGCAGCACCTTCGGGTCGCCGGCGAGCGCGCGGGCGATGCCGACGCGCTGCTTCTGGCCGCCGGAGAGCTGCGCCGGGTAGGACTTCGCCTTGTCGGCGAGGCCGACCAGGTCGAGCAGTTCGAGCGCCTTGCGGGAGCGCTCGGCGCCGCTGAGGCCGAGGATCTCCAGGGGCAGCTCGATGTTGTCCTTGACGGTGCGCGAGGACAGCAGGTTGAAGTGCTGGAAGACCATGCCGATGCGGCTGCGCGCCCGGCGCAGGTCCTTGCTCGCGCGGCTGCCGCGCCCCGCGAGGGCGGTGAGGTCCTGGCCGCCGACGCTGACGGTGCCGGCGGTGGGACGCTCCAGGAGGTTCACGCAGCGGATCAGCGAGGATTTGCCGGCGCCGGACTGGCCGATGACGCCGTACACCTCGCCTTCGCGGACATGCAGATCGACGCCGTCGAGGGCAGTTACTTCACGACCGCGTGAGCGGTAGACCTTGGTGAGGCCGGAAGTGGTGATCACAGGGGTTTCCGTCACTGTCGAGTGCGCGGCGCGGTTTTCGCCGGGCACGGGGCATTCGTGGGGAACGCGGCACGGTTTCTCGCGGTGGCGAAAGGAACCGGAGGAGGTGTGCGCGGGGCAGGCTCGCTTCCTACGTCTCGTCCGCCGGTAAGGCGTACGTCGCACAGGGGCGCGGCACAGCGGCTTCGCTTCGGGGCGCGATGCTCAGGGGTGGTGCGGGGGCCCTCAGAAGGCGCACATTCGACACATACAACGAGCACCGGGCGTCGTGATCGCCTCGGTCGCAGGGGTGCGGCTGCTCGTCGTGGTCATGTGGACCAGTAAAACACGCGTGCGGTCACGCACCGCCACGGCTGTCCGGTATACGGACAGCCGGTGGACAGGTGCGGCCGCCCGGGGTGGCTGCTCAGTCCGCGACGGTGATCTGCACGCCGCCCTCGCCGGCCTGTGCGGACACGGCCGAGAGGTCCTTTACGACGACGTCGGCGGTGAGCTCGCCGGCGGTGTGCGTTGTGGCCAACGCCACGGTGGTCATGCCGGCCGCGCGTCCCGCCGTGAGACCCGCGGGCGCATCCTCGAAGACCACGCAGCGCGCCGGGTCGACGCCCAGTTTCGCTGCCGCGAGCAGGAAGGGCTCCGGGTCGGGCTTGCCGCGCGTGATGTCGTCGGCGGCGATCACGGTCCTGGCGTCGATGCCGACCTCCGCGAGCCGGGCATCGGCGAGGCGCCGCCCGGCGGAGGTGACGACGGCCCAGCGCTCGGGGGGCAGGGATGCGAGCAGCTCACGGGTGCCGGGCAGCAGCACGACGCCGCCCGCGACGTCCGAGACCTCGAGCTCCTCGATGCGGGCGACGGCCTCGGCCACGCGCTCGGCGGGCAGCATGTCGGCGATGATCTCGGCGGCGGGACGCCCGTGCAGCTCGACCTCGGCGAACTCCTCGGCGGTGATCCCGTACTCCTGCGCCAGGCGCGTCCAGCAGCGGTACACCGACTCCATCGAGGAGATGAGGGTGCCGTCGTTGTCGAACAGGAGCGCTTCAGCGTGGATCTTCATGGTGTCCGAGCGTACGGGTCATCCCCGGGGCAGGCGCATGGGGCCTTAGGGGTGCGCGCATCGGGTCATAGGGCCCGTAATAAAGTCACGGCATGCTTGTTGCCCTGACGATCGCGACCGCCGTGGCCGCGCTCGCGCTCGCCGCGTGGTGCGGCTTCGCCGCCTACCGGGACCAGCCGACCAAGGACTGGCACTTCATCGGCATGGGCGTGGTGACCTTCCTGGCCACGGTCCAGCTGATCGTGGGCATCGTCCAGCTGGCCCGGGGCGAGAAGCCCGAGCAGGGCATGACGATCTTCATCGCGTATCTGATCGGTTCCTTCGCCTGCGTCCCGGCGGCGGGCTTCATGTCCCTGGCCGAGCGCACCCGCTGGGGCTCCATCACGGTCGCCGCGGGTGGCGTGGTCCTCGCCGTGCTCCAGGTACGGCTCTACGACATCTGGGGAGGCTGAGGTGACGGTGACCGAACCCGAGCGGCAACAGCAGAGGCTGATCACCGGGCCGGGCATTCTCCTGGTGTGGCTGTACGGGGTGATGGTGGTCGGCGCCGTGTCGCGCTCGGCCGTGCAGATCTCGGCGGACTTCCACAAGGCCCCGCTCGCGTACACGCTGTCCGCGCTCGCGGGTCTCGTCTACGGCTTCATCACGTACTCGCTCGTGCGCGGCGGCGAGAAGGCCCGCAGGGCGGCGCTGGTGTGCTGCGCCGCCGAGCTGGTGGGCGTCCTGGCGGTGGGGACGTGGACGCTCGTCGAGCCGTCCGCCTTCCCCGACGCCACGGTGTGGTCGGACTTCGGGATGGGCTATCTGTTCATCCCGGTGATCCTGCCGGTCACCGCGATCTTCTGGCTGAACAAGGCGCGGAGGAAGAGCGCCCCGTAGGGGCGCGGGGAACTGCGCGACCAGCCACGGCCGGCCCGCAGTCGCCCGGCGTGCGCTCAGACGCTGGCCGCGTAGGCGCTCGCGCCGTCCTCCTTGGAGAGCGTGACCAGCGTCAGCCGTTCGTTCACCTGTTGGGCGCCCACCGCCACGTACCCGTGCTTGCGGTAGAGCTGGAGGTTCTGTTCGCTGCGGTGGCCGCTGGAGAGCTGGAAGCACTTGGCGGTGCCGCCCGCGCCCAGGCGTCCCTCTATCGCGTTCAGGAGCCGGCCGCCCAGGCCGTGGCGCTGCATCCTGGGGTGGACGACGAGCTTCTCGATCCGCGCCGTTCCGTCGGTGTCGACCGTGCCGCGCACCGACGCGACCACCTCGTCCCCGAGGCGGGCCACCAGCACGTTCCCGGTGGTCAGTTCGGCCTTGATGGAGTCGAGGGACTGCGTGAGCGGCTCGATCGAATAATCGCCGTACAGCTCGGCCTCGCTCTGGTAGCACAGGTACTGCAGTTTGAGGATCTTCTCGGCGTCCTGTCCGCCCGCCTCCGAGATGGTCACGCTCATGCCCATGTGTGCATGCCTCCCGCTCACCTGCTCCGCCGGTTGTCTATCGCTCCATTCCCCGCGGGTCAGGAGCTGCAACCTCCGCCGCGAGCATTCTGCGCAGGCATCCCAGGCAACGGGAACGTTCAGGCCCCAGGCTGCCCTGTGACATTCCCAACTCACCTGCGATCTCCCGGTAGGTGAGGTCCTTGGGGGACAGCAGCGCCGCCATGAGACCGGGGCACCGTCCGGGCAGCTTGCGCACCGCCGCGTGCAGGGTGCGGTCGCGGTCGGCCCGCAGGGCGCGCTGCTCGGGTCCGCACTCGGAGTCGTCGGTGGGTTCGGCCGCGTACGCCACCTCGCGCTCCTGCGTACGCCGGCTGCGGCGCGCCTCGGAGGCGACGGCGGCGCGCAGCCAGGTGGCCGGGTCGGCGGGTGGGTCGGCGGCGTCCATGCGTTCGAGCAGGCGCAGCCAGACGGCCTGCTCCAGGTCACCGGGGTCGGCGCCGGAGCCATGCGCCGCGGCGGAGGCCTCCGCGGCGAGGAGCGGGCGCAGCGTGGGGATGAGCGAGTGAGTCATGCAGGGCGTGACGCGGCCGCCCCGGCAGGAGGTTGCCGGGGCGGGCGTCTGTCACCCCAACCGGGGCCGGGCGGTCAGCCGTTGACGAAGTCCTCGCGGGCGAGCAGCGCGGTGTCGCAGTTGTCGGAGAAGATCCCGTCGATGCCCGTCTCGAAGTACGCCTTGAAGGCCCCGAAGGCGTCGCCGTAGGCGTTCGGGTCGGTGCCCTTCCTGAAGTTCGCGGGCAGGAAGGTGTTCTCGTTGCGCATCGTGTACGGGTGCAGGATCAGGCCCGCCTTGTGCGCGTCCTTGACCAGGGTGGTCGGGGTGCCGAGGCTGCCGTCCGGCTTCCTGGGGATGATGAGGTCGAGCGTGGGGCCGATGCCCTGCGCGAACGACGCCATCCACTTCAGGCCCTCGGGCTTGATGAGGTCGGCGACGGTGCGCGGGTCGCCCGCCTCGACGAAGTCCCAGGGACGGGAGCTCGCGCCGGACAGGAGCACCACGAGCGGCGGGTCGACCAGCTTGTTCAGGCGCTGGATGCTGCTGGGCTCGAAGGACTGCAGGAAGTTGGGCGAGCTCTTCTTGTGCCGGCCGTACTTGCGGAGCAGCTTGGCGAGCGGCTCCTCGAGGCCCAGGCCCAGCTTGCGGAAGTACGTGGGGTGCTTGGTCTCGATGTGCAGCCAGACCCGCTTGCCGCGCTCACGGCCCTGCTTGTCGGCCCACCGGAAGACTTCCTCCAGAGTCGGCACGTCCCAGCGGCCGTCATAGAGGGTGTTGCGCTGGCGGGTGCCGGGGATGCGCTCCTTGGCGCGCAGCGTCTTCAGCTCGGCGAGCGTGAAGTCCTCGGTGAACCAGCCGGTGAGCGAGGTGCCGTCCACGGACTTGGTGGTCTTGCGGGACGCGAACTCGGGGTGCGCGGCGACGTCGGTCGTCGCGGTGATGTCGTTCTCGTGACGGCATACGAGATGGCCGTCCTTGGTGGGCACGATGTCCTGCTCGATGACGTGCGCACCCATGTCGAGGGCGAGCTGGTACGCGCCGAGCGTGTGCTCGGGGCGGTAGCCGCTGGCGCCGCGGTGCGCGACGACCGTGGGCACCGGCAGGTCTCTGTGCCCGTGCCTGGCGTCGGCTCTCGCCACGCCGGGCAGCCCCACGACGGCCGTGCCCGCCCCGAGGACCGCCGCTCCCAGTACCGCGCGTCGCCCCGGGCTCCGCTCCCCCGACCCCGACCGACCCGACTTCTGTGTGGCCATTGAGCGCTCCTCCCGATGTACTGCCTTGCACCTGACAAAGCGGCACGATCGTAGGTGGCCGCACGTGACGGACGGGAGACCCTGGACCGAACGTAAGGGTGACGCCGGATGGCGACTGGTGTGCGGGGTGGGGTCCTTTCGGTGGGCATCGGTGCGGCGCGTACGCCCGGAACTCCGTGGCAGCGCGTGACCTCGGTGCGTGACAAGGACCACTAGGACGCGCCACATGGGGCACACGGGGATAACGTCATCACAGGGAGAGCGGTTCGAGGGCTACACCACGCACCTGCATGTCAACTCTGCGTATCCAGTGCGTGAACCCGATGTGCGGTGAGCGTGGACCCGCGAGTATCGTCCTCACCTGCACATACTCGTCGTCGACCCGTTGACACCGGAGGGCCCGTTGTCCCGTCTCGCGCTCATCAAGGCTGTGCTCGGACCGATCTTGCGTCTGATGTTCCGCCCTCGGGTGGAAGGCGCCGAGAACATTCCGGGCACTGGCCCGGTCATCATGGCCGGAAATCACCTCACGTTCATCGACTCGATGATCATGCCCCTCGTCTGCCCGCGCCCCGTGTACTTCATCGGCAAGGACGAGTACGTCACGGGCAAGGGGCTCAAGGGCCGCCTGATGGCCTGGTTCTTCACCGGCTCCGGAATGATCCCCGTGGACCGCGACGGCGGCCACGGCGGTGTCGCCGCGCTGATGACCGGGCGACGCGTCCTGGAGGAGGGCAAGCTCTTCGGCATCTACCCCGAAGGCACCCGCTCCCCTGACGGCCGCCTCTACCGCGGCCGTACGGGCATCGCCCGGCTCACCCTCATGACCGGGGCGCCCGTCGTCCCCTTCGCGATGATCGGCACGGACAAGCTCCAGCCCGGCGGCAAGGGCCTGCCGCGTCCGGGCCGCGTGACGGTGCGCTTCGGTGAGCCGATGGAGTTCTCGCGCTACGAGGGCATGGACCGCGACCGCTATGTGCTGCGCGCCGTGACGGACTCCGTGATGACGGAGGTCATGCAGCTCTCCGGCCAGGAGTACGTGGACATGTACGCCACAAAGGCGAAAGCCGCCTGACGGTACGTGACGCACGAAGGAGGGCCGTACCCCACGGGGTACGGCCCTCCTTCGTGTCAGCAGTCAACGACTAGTGCTCGACGCCGTCCTCCAGCTTTGAGCCCTTCAGGAGGAACCATGCCGCCACCGCCGTGGCGATGAGTACTCCCGCGCCCACGCCCGCCGCCAGGCGCAGGCCGTCGACGAAGGCGTCCTGGGCCGAGGTCAGCATGGCCTGGGCCTCGTGGGCGGGGAGGCTCGCGGAGGATTCCACCGCGCCGCCCAGTGACTCGTGCGCGGCCGAGGCCACCTCGGGCGGGGTGCCCGCCGGGGCGGTGAAGTCGCGGTAGACGCCGGTGACGATGGAGCCGAGCAGGGCGATGCCCAGGGCGGCGCCCAGTTCGTACGCCGTCTCCGAGACCGCGGACGCGGAACCGGCCTGCTCCTTGGGCACGCTGGAGAGGATGACGTCGGCGGTCACCGTGAACGAGAAGCCCGCGCCGATGCCGACGACCAGGAGCGAGGCGCCGAGCAGCGGATAGCCGGTGCTCTGTTCCAGCGTGGTGAGCGCCGCCAACGCGATGCCCACCGCCGCGAGTCCGCCGGCCACCACCGCGCGCACGGAGAACCGCCGCGCGACCATGCCCGCGATCAGACCGGCCGCCACCGCGCCCACCGCGGCCGGCAGTTCGGCCAGGCCCGCCTCGAACGGCCGCCGCCCCTGGACCAGTTGCAGGAACTGGGAGAGGAAGAAGACCAGGCCCGAGAGCCCGAGCACGGTGAGGAGATCGGCGAGGACCGCCCCGGAGAACCCGCGGTTGCGGAAGAGACGCATGTCCAGGAGAGGCGCCGGCAGGGTGAGCTGGCGTCGCACGAACCAGGTGAGCGCCGCCACGCCGAGCACGGCCGACGCCCCGATGTCCCAGCGGATGCCGTGCGCCGCCGCCTCCTTGATGGCGTACACGACGGCGATCATGCCGATGAGCGAGAGCAAGACGCTGATCAGGTCCCACGGGCCCGGCGCCGGGTTCTTCGACTCGGGCAGCAGCTTGATGCCGACGACGACCAGGACCGCCATCACCGGCAGGTTGATCAGGAAGACCGAGCCCCACCAGAAGTGTTCGAGCAGGAAACCGCCGACGACTGGACCGACGGCCGCACCGGCCGACGCCATCGCGCCCCAGATGCCGACCGCGAGGCTGCGCTCGCGGGGGTCGTGGAAGATGTTGCGGATCAGCGCGAGCGTGGACGGCATCAGCGTCGCACCCGCCACGCCGAGCAGCGCGCGGGCCAGCATGAGCATCTCGGGCGTGGTCGCGTAGGCGTTCAGGACCGAGACCGCGCCGAAGGCGACGGCGCCGATCAGCAGGAGCTTCTTGCGGCCGATGCGGTCACCGAGGCTGCCCATCGAGACCAGCAGACCCGCGATGACGAACGAGTAGATGTCGCCGATCCACAGCAGCTGCGTGCCGGTCGGCTTGAGGTCCTCGCTGATGTACGGCGTGGCGAGGCCGAGCACCGTCGCGTCCACGGCGACGAGCAGCACGGCCAGGACCAGCACGGCGAGCGCGAGCCAGCGGCCGGGGCTGCGCTCGACCTCCGCCGACGCGGTCCGCTGTTCGATGCTGGTCATGGTTCCACTCTCCGTTGTGCGCCGCCGATCAGCAGCTCGGCGATCATGTGTGTGAAGTCCTTGGCGGCCACGCGGCCGTCCAGTACGGCCCAGGCGCCCGCGCCGATGAGGCCGTACAGCGCCTCCGTGAGCCAGACGGGGCTCAGGTCGATGCGGAACTCTCCGCTCTCCTGGCCGCGCCGGAAGAGCGCGCCGATGCTGTCGTCGAGCCGGGACCAGCCCTCGTGCTGGGCGTCGTCCTCGAACAGCTGGTTCTCGGTGACGAGGAACGCGAGCAGCCCTGCGGCCGGCTGGATCTCTTTCACCAGGCGGCGCAGCGCCTCCTGGGCGCTGTCCTCGCCGAGCCTGGCCGCCTCAAGGGCGGCCTCGCACTCCTGGATGCCGAGCTCCTCCAGGGCGCGCACGAGGGCGTCGCGCCCGGCGAAGTGGCGGTGCAGGGTGGCACGGCTAATCCCCGCCGCGCGCGCCACTTCGTCCATCGTGGCCGAGCCCTTGCGGGTGAGGAGCGCCGCGGCGCTGCGCAGCACCTGATCGCGATCGACTGACATGAGACAACCATAAGCCACGTGAGACATTTTTGTCTCACGAGATACGTGCGCCTCTCAGCGGAGGGGCGGCCTCCGGGGTTTTCTCAGTGCCAGGGCAGCTGCCCGCGCCGCTCCCAGTACGCGGCGGGCTCCTCCACCAGCCCCGCGAGCCGCTCCAGCTGCCCGGCATCGAGGTCCACGGCCGCCGCGTGCAGGTTGGAGACGAGCTGGACTGAGGTGGCGGCGCCGGAGAGGACCACGCCCGCCCACGGCTGCCGGAGCACCAGGGCCAGGGCGACGGCGTCACAGCCGAGCCCGGTGGCCTCGGCGATCTCGCGCAGGGCGGCGGGAGCCTGCGGACCGGCGAGGCGGCCGTTCGCCATGGCCTCCTTGACGAGCACGGTGAGCCCCGCGTCATGGGCCTCGGCGAGCGCGGGGCCCGCCGATGTCTCCAGGGCGTTGTACGTCGCCTGGACCGTGCGGAAGAGCGGTTCGCCGTCTACGGTCACTTCGAGTGCGGCGCGGATCGCGGACGCCTGCCGAGGACCGCTGACGGAGAGTCCGACCGTCACACCCGTGGACGCCAACTCGGCCAGCCTGGCCTGCAGTTCCTTGTCCGTGAGGGCGGGGCTCTCCGGAGTCACGGAGTGGATCTGATAGAGGTCGAGGCGTTCACCGAGCAGCTGGGCGCTCTCCTCGCGCTGACGGACGTACGCGGCGAGGCTGTGGTCCTTGACCTCGTGCGGGCCCGCGGCGTCGGCGTTCCACGCGGCCGTGTACGTGTACCCCCACTTGCTGCCGATCACGACGTCGTGGATGTCGGGCCTGGCGTTCAGCCAGTCGGCGAGGAACTCCTCGGAGCGGCCGTAGGAGCGCGCCACGTCGATGTACCGCACGCCCAACGCGTAGGCGGCGTCCAGGAGTTCGAGGCTGCGTTCGCGCAAGGCCTCGACGCTGCGGGAGGGCGGCAGGTCGGCGTCGCGGCCGAGCGTGATGTAGCCGGGCCTGCCGACGGCGGCCAGGCCGAAGCCGATGTGGGCGGTGGGGGTGGTTGCTGTGGCCAGACGCGAGAAAGGCATCGCGGGCTCCGTTCGGTCGGCTCCTTCGGCTTCTTGCGAAGAACGACCAACGTAACCCGCGATGCCCACGTCAACGCGGCACGCGCCACCCCTACTGCGTTCCCGGCGTCACTTACGCGCCGCGGCCCACTCCTGCTGGGCCGTCAGACCGGCCTTGACCTCGGCGAGCTGGGCGGCCACGGCCGAGGGGGCGGTGCCGCCACGGCCGTCGCGGGACGCCAGGGCGCCGGGGACGTTCAGGACGGTGCGGACCTCGGGGGTCAGGTGCTCGGAGATCTTGGCGAACTGCTCGTCCGTGAGCTGGTCGAGCTCGATGCCGTGCGCCTCGCACTCCTTGACGCACTCGCCCGCGACCTCGTGCGCGACACGGAACGGCACACCCTGCTTGACCAGCCACTCGGCGATGTCCGTGGCGAGCGAGAAGCCGGCCGGGGCCAGCTCCTCCATGCGCTCGCGGTGCACGGTGAGCGTCGCCATCATGCCGGTGAAGGCGGGGAGCAGGACCTCGAGCTGGTCGCAGGAGTCGAAGACCGGCTCCTTGTCCTCCTGGAGGTCGCGGTTGTACGCGAGCGGAAGCGCCTTGAGCGTGGCCATCAGGCCCGTCAGGTTGCCGATGAGCCGCCCGGACTTGCCGCGCGCCAGCTCGGCGATGTCCGGATTCTTCTTCTGCGGCATGATCGACGAGCCGGTCGAGAAGGCGTCGTGGAGCGTGACGAAGGAGAACTCCTTCGTGTTCCAGAGGATGATCTCCTCGGCGATCCGGGAGAGGTTCACGCCGATCATCGCGGTGATGAAGGCGAACTCCGCCGCGAAGTCACGGGACGCCGTCCCGTCGATGGAGTTGGCGGCCGAGCCGTGCTCGAAGCCGAGGTCCGCGGCGACGGCCTCCGGGTCGAGGCCGAGCGAGGATCCCGCGAGCGCGCCCGAGCCGTACGGCGACACGGCCGTCCGCTCGTCCCACTGCCGCAGGCGTTCCGCGTCCCGGGAGAGGGACTGGACGTGCGCGAGGACGTGGTGCGCGAAGAGCACGGGCTGGGCGTGCTGGAGGTGCGTACGGCCGGGCATGGCGACGTCGGGGTGCGCCTCGGCGAGGCCGACGAGCGCGCCCTGGAGGTCGGCGATCAGGCCGCCGATGATTCGGGCGTGATCCCGCAGGTACATGCGGAAGAGCGTCGCCACCTGGTCGTTGCGCGAACGGCCCGCGCGCAGCTTGCCGCCGAGGTCCGGGCCGAGCCGCTCCAGGAGGCCGCGCTCCAGGGCGGTGTGGACGTCCTCGTCGGCGATGGTGCCCACGAAGGAGCCGTCGGCCACGTCGGCCTCGAGCCGGTCGAGGCCGCCCAGCATGCGGGTCAGCTCGTCCTCGGTGAGCAGCCCCGCCTTGTGGAGCACGCGCGCGTGGGCGCGGGACCCGGCGATGTCGTACGGCGCGAGGCGCCAGTCGAAGTGGACCGACGCCGACAGCTTGGCCAGGGCCTCGGCCGGGCCGTCCGCGAACCGGCCGCCCCAGAGCCGGACGTCACCGCCGTTGTTGCTGCTCACTTCACGTACTCCTTAGCCTGCAATCGCCGTCATGCATGAGTATGCAGAACTCCGTATGTTTCGTCAATCCAGCCCTGGAGGCGGGGTGGCGCATGAAGTCATTAGACAGGCGAAGTATCTCGGCGAATAATCCCTGGTCATGGGAAAGACTCACGCACGCATCGACGGCAGACTCCGCTCCTTCATCGAGGCTCAGCCCGTCTTCTTCACCGCCACCGCGCCACTGGCGGACGACGGCACGATCAACCTCTCCCCCAAAGGCCTCACCGGCTCCCTCGCCGTCATCGACGATCTCACCATCGCCTACCTGGACTTCGCGGGCAGCAACGCGGAGACGGTCGCGCATCTGCGGGAGAACGGCCGCATCACCCTGATGTGGACCGCCTTCCAGGGACCGCCGAACATCGTCCGGGTGCACGGGCGCGGCGAACCCGTCTTCCGCGACGACCCGCGCTGGGCTGAGCTGCTCGGGCACTTCCCCGACATAGACCCGACGCCGCACGGCCTGCGCGCCATCATCGTCGTGACGGCCGAACTCATCCGTGACACCTGCGGATACGCCGTGCCCTTCATGTCGTACGACGAGGACCGCGACCTGCACGCCAAGCGCTTCGCCCGCGAGGACGACGCGTCGCTGAACGCCTACTTCAGCAAGAAGGAGTACATCGCACAGAGCATCGACGGCCTGCCGGGCCTTCCGCTGCCCTTGCCCCCGACTACGGTCTGAGCCATGCGCCCCCGTGCCGCCGTCCTCGCCTCCGCAGCCGCCCTCGTGCTCGCCGTCACCGGAACCCTCGGGGCCGCGCCGGGCGTGATCCCGCCGCTGCCGGACCGCATGGCCGACACGGGCGGCGGCAGCCAGCTCATCACCGCCGAGGCCGCCCGCACCGGCTCCACCACCGGCACCGTCACCTGGTGGGACCGGCGCGGCGGGCAGTGGACGAAGACCGGGTCGGCGGCGGCACGCTTCGGCGCGAACGGCCTGGCGGAGGGCGGCTCCCGCAAGCAGGGGACGAACACGACCCCCACCGGGCTCTTCGGCCTCCCGTACGCCTTCGGGCTCAGGGCGGAGCCGTCGGGCACGGCCTATCCGTACCGCCGGATCACGAAGGACTCCTGGTGGTGCCAGGACAACGACTCCCGCTCCTACAACCGCTGGACCCAGCCCCGCCCCGCCGACTGCCGCGCCGCCGAGTCCGAGCACCTCATCACGTACGACCCCCAGTACACGCACGCCCTCGTGATCGGCTTCAACTACGACCGCCCGGTGCGCGGCCGCGGCGCCGGGATCTTCCTGCACGTCAACGGCCGCGGGGCGACGGCGGGTTGCGTGTCCGTGCCGGGCGAGGCCATGGCCCGCATCCTGAACTGGGCCGAGCCGGACCGGCGGCCGCACATGGCGATCGGGACGGCGTCGGGGGCGACCGACATCACGCGGTACTGAGCGGCTGCACCAGACTGCCCGTCCGCGCCAGCTCCGTGTAGCGACCACATATCGAGACGGGTTTGCGTCCGTGCCGCGCGGCGGCGTTGCATCGCCGGGTGCAAACCGAACAGACGATCCCCAGTTCAACGGAGAGCGGCGACAGGGCGGCCCGCCTCGCCGTCACGGTCTTCCCCGTCCTTGTGCTCGCCGCGGGCGCGCTCGGCCTGCTGACGCCGGACACCTTCAAGGGCTGGGGCACGAACGTCCCGTACCTCCTGGGGCTCGTGATGTTCTGCATGGGGCTCACCATGACCCCGCTCGACTTCCAGGGTGTCGTCAAGCGGCCCTGGGCCGTCGCGCTCGGCCTGGTCGCGCACTACGTGATCATGCCGGGGCTCGGCTGGCTGATCGCCCACGCGCTCGGGCTCTCGCCGCAACTGGCGGCCGGCGTGATCCTCGTGGGCTGCGCGCCGAGCGGGACCGCGTCCAACGTGGTGACCTACCTGGCGCGCGGCGATGTGGCCCTGTCCGTCTCGGTGGCCACCGTCTCGACCGTGCTCGCGCCGCTCATCACGCCGCCGCTGACGCTGCTCCTGGCGGGCGAGTACCTGCCCGTGGACGCGGGATCGATGGTCACCGACATCCTCAAGACCGTGCTGCTTCCGGTCCTCGCCGGTCTCGTCGTGCGCCTGCTGTTCGGCCGCTACATCGGGCGGGTGCTCAGCGCCCTGCCGTGGCTGTCCGCGCTGACGATCGCCGTCATCGTGGCCGTGGTGGTGGCGGGCAGCGCGGCAGCCATCAAGTCCGCCGCCCTGCTCGTGTTCGTCGCCGTCGTCCTGCACAACGGCCTCGGCCTCGCGCTCGGCTACGGCGCGGGCAAGCTGGCCCGCCTCGGTCCGCCCGCGTCGCGGGCCATGGCCTTCGAGGTCGGCATGCAGAACTCGGGGCTCGCGGCATCGCTCGCCACCGCCCACTTCAGCCCGCTCGCCGCACTGCCCGCCGCCGTGTTCTCCGTGTGGCACAACGTCTCGGGGGCGCTGGTCGCTGCCTGGATGTCACATCGGGCACGGCGGACGGGCTGAACAGTCTCAGCCCGTCCGGCGATTGAGGACGAACTCGGCGAAGCCGGTGACAGGCGGTGGCCGAGGCCAGGGGCCCGTCAGTGCTCGTTGGACGCCAGCCGCAGCAGGTGATCCGCCAGCGCCTGGCCCCCCGTGGCCTCCCGGCTGATCAGCATCAGGGTGTCGTCGCCCGCGATCGTTCCCAGGATGTCGTGCAGTTCCGCCTGGTCGATCGCCGAGGCGAGGAACTGGGCCGCGCCCGGCGGCGTGCGCAGCACCACCAGGTTGGCCGAGGCCTCCGCGGAGATCAAGAGCTCCGAGGAGAGGCGGCGCATCCGCTCCTCCTTGGCGGACTCCCCCAGCGGCGCGCGCGGCGTGCGGAAGCCGCCCTCGCTCGGCACCGCGTAGATGAGGTCGCCCTCGGCGTTGCGGATCTTCACGGCGTTCAGCTCGTCCAGGTCCCGCGAGAGCGTCGCCTGAGTGACCGTGAGGCCGTCGTCGGCGAGCAGCTTCGCCAGCTGGCTCTGGGAGCGCACCGGCTGCCGGTTGAGGATGTCCACGATCCGGCGGTGGCGTGCGGTGCGGGTCTGCGGCACGGCGGGCCCGGCGTGATCCGGGTGTTCCGCGTGCTCGTTGCCTTGCGCCTGGCTCATCGTCGTCTCATTCTCCGGATCGTCCGTCCCCGTCGGCCGCGGTGGCCTGGTCAAGCACGCCTGGCAGAGCTCCGATGAGCGCGTCCACCTCGTCGTCGCGCACGTTCAGCGGCGGCATCAGCCGTACGACATCAGGGGCGGGCGCGTTCACCAGGAAGCCGGCGTCCTGAGCCGCCTGCTGCACCTGGGGCGCGAGCGGCTCGGTGAGCACGATACCCAGCAGCAGGCCCGCGCCCCGGACATGGCCCACGAGCGGGTGTCCGAGTGACTCGATTCCGTCGCGCAGCTTCTCGCTCGCCCGCTTCACGTTCTCCAGGAGTCCGTCGGCCTCGATCGTGTCAAGTACTGCGAGTCCCGCGGCGCACGCCACGGGGTTCCCGCCGAACGTCGTCCCGTGGTGACCGGGCTTGAGGAGCTCGGCCGCCGCGCCGAACGCGACCGTCGCGCCGAGCGGCAGGCCGCCGCCGAGACCCTTCGCGAGCGTGACGATGTCGGGTTGCACGCCCTCGTGCGCGAGGTACTCGAACCAGTGGCCGGTACGGCCGATTCCGGTCTGCACCTCGTCGAGGACGAGGAGGGTTCCGGTGGCCTTGGTGATGTCGCGGGCGGCCTTGAGGTAGCCCGCGGGCGGCACGACCACGCCGTTCTCGCCCTGGATGGGCTCGATGACGACGAGGGCCGTCTCTTCGGTCACCGCTGCCCGCAGGGCCTCGGCATCGCCGTACGGGACATGGGTGACGTCGCCGGGCAGCGGCAGGAACGGCTCCTGCTTGCCGGGCTGGCCGGTGAGCGCGAGCGCCCCCATGGTCCGGCCGTGGAAGCCGCCGTCCGTGGCGACCATGTGCGGACGCCCGGTCAGGCGGCCGATCTTGAAGGCGCCTTCGTTGGCCTCGGCACCGGAGTTGCAGAAGTACACCCGGCCCTCGCGCCCGAAGAGCTGGAGCAGCCGCTCGGCCAGGGCGACCGGCGGCTCGGCGACGAAGAGGTTCGAGACGTGCCCGAGGGACGCGATCTGGGTGCTGACCGCCTCGACGACCGCCGGGTGGGCGTGGCCGAGCGCGTTGACCGCGATGCCGCCGACGAAGTCGACGTACTCCTTGCCGTCGGCGTCCCAGAGCTTGGTTCCCGCGCCGCGGACGAGGGGCAGCCTGGGGGTGCCGTAGTTGTCCATCAGCGCGTCCTGCCAGCGCTTGGTCAGCTCCTCGTTGCCGGTCATGCCGCTTCCCCCTCTGTCGCGTCGTCGGATACGCCGGGCTTGTCGGGCACGACCATCGTGCCGATGCCCTCGTCGGTGAAGATCTCGAGCAGGATCGAGTGCTGGACCCGGCCGTCGATCACGCGGGCCGTCTCGACGCCGTTGCGCACGGCGTGCAGGCAGCCCTCCATCTTCGGGACCATGCCGCTGGCCAGCTCGGGCAGGAGCTTCTCCAGCTCCATGGCCGTGAGGCGGCTGATCACCTCGTCGCTGTGGGGCCAATCCTCGTAGAGTCCCTCGACGTCCGTGAGGACCATCAGGGTTTCGGCGTCCAGCGCAGCCGCAAGTGCCGCAGCCGCCGTATCAGCATTGACGTTGTAGACATGTCCGTCGTCCTGGGAGCGGGCGATCGAGGAGACGACCGGGATACGGCCGTCCGCGAGCAGCGCCTCGATGGCGCCGGTGTCGATCTCGGTGATCTCGCCGACGCGGCCGATGTCGACCAACTCGCCCTCGATACGGGGCTGATGCTTGGTGGCGGTGATGGTGTGCGCGTCCTCGCCGGTGAGGCCGACGGCGAGCGGGCCGTGCTGGTTGAGCAGCCCGACGAGCTCACGCTGCACCTGTCCGGCGAGCACCATGCGTACGACGTCCATGGCGTCCTCGGTGGTGACGCGCAGGCCCGCCTTGAACTCGCTGACGATGCCGTGCCGGTCGAGGGCCTTGCTGATCTGCGGGCCGCCGCCGTGCACGACGACGGGCCTGAGGCCCGCGTGGTGCAGGAAGACGACATCCTGCGCGAAGGCGGCCTTCAGCTCCTCGTCGACCATGGCGTTGCCGCCGAACTTGATGACGACGGTCTTGCCGCGGTGCCGGGTCAGCCAGGGCAGCGCCTCGATGAGGATCTGCGCCTTGGGGAGCGCGGTGTGCTTCCGCGCGGTCGGATTGCCGCTCGTGTCGCCGCTCATGAGGAGTACGCGCTGTTCTCGTGGACGTAGTCGGCGGTGAGGTCGTTGGCCCAGATCACGACCGGCTCGGCGGTGCCTGCCGCCAGGTCGGCGGTGATCTTGACCTCGCGGTAGCGCATGTCGACCAGCCCGCGGTCCTCGCCCACGCTGCCGTTCTTGCAGACCCATACGCCGTTGATGGCGACGTTCAGCTGGTCGGGCTCGAAGGCGGCCTTCGTCGTGCCGATGGCGGAGAGCACGCGGCCCCAGTTGGGGTCCTCGCCGTGGATGGCGCACTTGAGGAGGTTGTTGCGGGCGATGGAGCGGCCCACCTCGACGGCGTCGTCCTCACTCGCCGCGTTGATGACCTCGATCCGGATGTCCTTGCTCGCGCCCTCGGCGTCGCCGATGAGCTGACGGGCGAGGTCGTCGCAGACGGCACGGACGGCCTCGGCGAACTCGGCGTAGGCCGGGGTGACTTGAGAAGCCCCGGAGGCCAGCAGCAGCACCGTGTCGTTCGTCGACATGCAGCCGTCGGAGTCGACCCGGTCGAAGGTGACCTTCGTGGCGTCCCGCAGGGCCTTGTCCAGGACGTCGGCCTCCAGGTCGGCGTCCGTGGTCAGGACGACGAGCATCGTGGCGAGCCCGGGGGCGAGCATGCCCGCGCCCTTCGCCATGCCGCCGACCGCCCAGCCCTCGCCCTCGGCCACGGCCGTCTTGTGCACGCTGTCGGTGGTCTTGATGGCGATGGCGGCCTTCTCGCCGCCGTGCGCGGAGAGTTCACCGGCGGCGGTCTCGACGCCCGGCAGGAGCTTGTCCATGGGGAGCGTGACGCCGATGAGCCCGGTCGACGCGACGGCGACCTCGCCCGCGTTCAGTTCGAGGGTCTCGGCGACCTTCTCGGCGGTGGCGTGCGTGTCCTGGAAGCCCTGCGGGCCCGTACAGGCGTTGGCGCCGCCGGAGTTGAGGACGACGGCCGACACGAGTCCGCCCTTGACGACCTGCTCCGACCAGAGGACGGGGGCGGCCTTGACGCGGTTGGAGGTGAAGACGCCCGCGGCGGCCAGACGGGGCCCGGTGTTGACCACGAGGGCCAGGTCCGGGTTGCCGTTCTCCTTGATCCCGGCGGCGATGCCCGCCGCCGTGAATCCCTTAGCTGCCGTCACACTCACGGCGCGACTCCGATCGTAGAGAGCCCGGTGGCCTCGTCGAGGCCGAGGGCGATGTTCATGCTCTGCAGGGCGCCGCCCGCGGTGCCCTTGGTGAGGTTGTCGATGGCGCTGATCACGATGACGCGTCCCGCTGCCTCGTCGTAGGCGACCTGGATCTGTACGGCGTTCGAGCCGTACACGGCGGCGGTCGCGGGCCACTGCCCCTCGGGGAGCAGCCGGACGAAGGGCTCGTCGGCGAAGGCCTTCTCGTACGCGGTCCGCACGCTCTCGGCGGTGACGCCCTCCTTCGCCTTCGCGCTGCACGTGGCGAGGATGCCGCGGGGCATCGGGGCCAGGGTGGGCGTGAAGGAGACGGTGACGGGGGTGCCCGCGGCGGCGGAGAGGTTCTGGATCATCTCGGGGGTGTGCCGGTGGACTCCGCCGACGCCGTACGGCGACATGGAGCCCATGACCTCGGAGCCGAGCAGATGCGGCTTGGCGGCCTTGCCCGCGCCCGAGGTCCCGGACGCGGCGACGATCACCGCTTCGGCCTCGGCGAGTCCGGCGGCGTACGCGGGGAAGAGTGCGAGCGAGACGGCGGTGGGGTAGCAGCCGGGGACCGCGATGCGCTTGGACCCCTCCAGGGCCGCGCGGGCGCCGGGCAACTCGGGCAGGCCGTAGGGCCAGGTGCCTGCGTGCTCGCTGCCGTAGAACTTCTCCCAGTCGGCCGCGTCCGTCAGCCGGAAGTCGGCGCCCATGTCGACGACGAGGACGTCCGGGCCGAGCTGCTCGGCGACGGCAGCGGACTGGCCGTGGGGCAGGGCGAGGAAGACGACATCGTGACCGGCGAGCACCTCGGCGGTGGTCGGCTCCAGGACACGGTCGGCGAGCGGCATCAGGTGCGGCTGGAGCGCACCCAGCCGCTGGCCCGCGTTCGAGTTGCCGGTGAGGGCGCCGATCTCCACCTCGGGGTGGACGAGCAGCAGACGCAGCAATTCACCGCCCGCGTACCCACTCGCTCCTGCCACTGCTGCGCGTACCGCCATGGAACCCTCCTCTTGGATGGCATGACTATACGCACGGCCGCACTTTTATGCAACGAAGGTGTCGCAGGCGCTGTGCTGCGAGACCTTGCACCTGCCGTGGCGTCATGTGTTGTCGTGAAGGGAGCACTGCACGAAAGGCCCCTCATGGACTTCCCCCTCAGCACGCCCCGGCAGGTCAAGATCGGTGATGCCGCCGCGTTCGCCGGAACCACGCCGAGAGCCATCCGGCACTACCACGCCATCGGTCTGCTGCCGGAGCCCGGGCGGGGCGGGGACGGGAAACGCCGCTACGGCCACGACGACATGATCCGCCTGCTGTGGATCCGCAGGATGACGGAGGCCGGCATCAGCCTGGACGACATCCGGACCTCCTTCGACGGCACCCGGACCATCGACGAGACCCTGGAGCGGCTGGAAGAGACCCTGGCCGCCCAGGAAGCCGCCCTCCGGCGCCGGCGTGCGACCGTGCGCCAGCTTCGGGAAGCGGGCAGCCCGCTGGGCCTTCTCTCCCCTCTGGTCACCGACCGGCTCCGGGGTCTGTCCTCGGACGCCCTGCGCCAGTCCGACCTGGACAGCCTGCTGGTGTCGGAACGGATCTTCGGCCCGCTGGGTGCCGCTCTCCAGGCCAGTGTGTGCATCGTGCTGGCGGCCGACCCCGAGCTACGGGCCGAGGCCGACCGCCTCGACGATGCCGAGGAGGCGCTGGACGACACCGTCGATCCTCACGACCCGCGCGTCGAGGAGATCGCCGTCCGGCGATGCGCCTTCCAGAAGGCCCTGGAGCAGGCCATCGAGGCTGCCGGGCTCGAAGAGGCCGAGGAAGAGCTCTTCGAGCTGTACGACGCCGACCTGAAGGGCGAGGAGAACGCGTCGATGAGCGCCTTCGAGGCAATCGGCAAGATGCCGTACGACTTCTCGCCCGCCCGGCTGCGCTGCATGGAGCGCGCCATCGAGCTGAGCGCCCCTCCAGCTCACTGACACAGCCACCGCCGGCGGCACAGCTTTTTGCGCGCGGGCGCGCGGGTGGCGATGAGTTCTTGCGCGCGTGAGGGTCAGTACAGACAGACACATGCCGTGCCGCTCCACGCCGACGACAGGAGAGAGTCATGCCCCGCATCACGCCCACCCTCTGGTTCGACACGCAGGGCGAGGACGCCGCCAGGTTCTACGTGTCGGTCTTCCCGAACTCGAAGATCACGAACGTCGCCCACTACGGCGACGCCGGGCCGCGGCCGGCCGGGACGGTGATGACCGTCGACTTCGAGCTCGACGGCCTGCCGTACCTGGTGCTCAACGGCGGCCCCCAGTTCACCTTCAACGAGGCGATCTCCTTCACGATCGAGTGCGCCGACCAGGAAGAGGTCGACCACTACTGGACGAAGCTCTCCGAGGGCGGCGAGGAAGGCCCCTGCGGCTGGCTCAAGGACAAGTTCGGTCTCTCCTGGCAGGTCGTCCCCGCCGCCCTGGGCGAGCTCATCTCCGACACCGACAAGGCACGGGCGCAGCGCGCCATGGCCGCGATGCTCGGCATGAAGAAGATCGACGTGGCGGCGCTGTACGCGGCGGCGGACCAGAAGTGACCGTCTCACCGCTCGTGCGACTCAACGCCCTTACAAAGGGTTTGACTTGGAGCTGACTCCAGCTCCTAGGGTCGGAGCCGTCCGCCCGACACGGGCACACGGCTCCACCTGGAGGTAACGGCATGACCAGCATTCCCACCCGCCGTCTCGGTGCACTGACCGTCTCGGCGCAGGGGCTCGGCTGCATGGGGATGAGCCACGCGTACGGCGCCTCGGACGACGCGCAGTCGATCGCGACGCTGCACCGCGCCCTCGACCTCGGCGTCACCCTGCTCGACACGTCCGACTTCTACGGCGAGGGGCACAACGAAGAACTGATCGGCCGCGCGCTGGCCGGCCGCCGCGAGCAGGCCGTCCTCGCCACGAAGTTCGGCTTCGCCAACCGCCTCGGCGAGCCGACACGGATCAGGGGCGACGCGGCCTACGTACGACAGGCGTGCGACGCCTCGCTGCGGCGGCTCGGGACCGATCACATCGACCTGTACTACCTGCACCGCGTCGACCAGGACGTGCCCATCGAGGAGACCGTCGGCGCGATGGCCGAGCTCGTCGAGGCCGGGAAGGTACGTCACCTCGGGCTCTCCGAGGCGAGCGCGCAGACGATCCGGCGGGCGCACGCGGTGCATCCGATCGCCGCGCTGCAGAGCGAGTGGTCGCTGTGGACGCGGGACCTGGAGGCGGAGATCGCGCCGGTCTGCCGTGAACTCGGCGTCGGCATCGTGCCGTTCTCGCCGCTCGGCCGCGGTTTCCTGACCGGGCGCTACACCTCGGTCGCCGGTCTTGAGGAAGGGGACATGCGGCGCGCCCAGCCGCGGTTCGCCGACGGGAACCTGGAGCGCAACCTGCCCATCGTCGCCGCCCTCAACACGCTGGCGGAGGAGAAGGGGGTCACCGCGGGCCAGCTGGCCCTCGCGTGGGTCCAGCACCGCGGCGACGACGTGGTGCCGATCCCGGGGACGCGCCGGGAGAAGTACCTCACGGAGAACCTGGGCGCGCTCGCCGTCGAGCTCTCCGCCGAGGAGCTCGCGGCCATCGACGCGGCGGCGCCGGCGAGTGCGGTCGCCGGGACGCGGTACGACGAGAACAGTCTCGGCTTCGTCGACAAGTAGACATCCCGGGAGCGGGGCGGGGGCGACGGCCGCGTAGCCTGCGGGCATGCCCCTTCCGGATGAAGCAGCCACGCACGACGGCACGCGACACGGCGTGCCGGACGTGCTGGCGTACCTGGCCGGGACCTGGCAGGTGGAGCGGACGGCGCGGGATCTGGCGGGCAACGCGGAGGGGCACTTCTCGGGCACGACGGTGTTCACTCCGGCCAACGACGGCGGCCTCCTGCATCACGAGTCCGGCACGTTCACCTGGCGCGGCACTCCCCGCCCCGCCGAGCGCACCCTCCGCTTCGTGCCGGGCGACGACCCGGCCACCGCGCACGTCCTGTTCGCCGACGGCCGGCCCTTCCACGACCTGGACCTGCGCACCGGCAGACACACCGCCGACCACCCGTGCGGACTCGACCTCTACCGCGGCGAGTTCGAGGCCTACGACGACCGCCACTGGCGCATGCGGTGGCGGGTCGCGGGCCCCACCAAGGACTTGATCCTCACGACGGCTTACACGCGATGCGGCCCCACAGCACCGCGCACAGCTCCGCGACATCCTCCGTATCCGGAAAGTCCGGGCAGGTAGCGATCCGTACGGCTTCCGGGGCGATTCCCGCGTTGCCCCGCACGGTGGGATGCCCGGCGCCGCGCTGCTGCACGATGCCGCGCAGGAACAGGACATGGGCGCACGTCTCCCAGGCGGAATCCCCCAGGGCTTCCGCCGACGACGACGGTTGCCCGGTGGCCAGTGCCCACGGGTCCCGCGCGACGTACCGCACCGTCCCGACCCCCGTGAAGGCGGCCGCCGCCGCGCACATCGCGCACGGCTCGTGGCTGCTCCACAGGACGTGCCCACCCAGTTCCCGTTCCGTGCGCACGCCTGCCAGCGCGTTCATCTCCGCATGCGCGAGGGGCGTCCCCTGGAGGACGTCGTCCCCGCCCGGAGGGTCGTACGCCCGGTTGCGCCCCTCGGCGACGATCACCCCCGCCTCGTCGGTGAGCACGGCGCCGACCGCGAGCCCGCCGCCCCGCAGCGAGCGGTGGGCGAGTTCGAGGCAGCGCCGTGCCGCCGGGGCGAGCCGCCGCCAGGCAGCGCCGAACTCCTCGGGCGGGGCCTCCTCAGGCCACGGGCGGTCATCCAGGGGGACGGGAACAGACATGCGGTGATCGTGGAGGGCCCGGCCGCGCAGGTCAAGGCTTCACCACGCTCCCCCACACCTCGTCGCACGCCCCCCGCAGCCTGCGCACCCCCTCGGCGATCTCTCCGACCCCGGCGACCGCGGCGAAGCTCATTCTCAGGTGTGCCGCCGGGGGTTCGGCCGCGAAGTACGGGCGGCCGGGGGCCACCGCGACGCCCGCGCGCAGTGCCGCTCCCGCCAGGGCCGCCTCGTCCGTGCCGTCGGGCAGCCGCAGCCACAGGAGGTAGCCGCCCGCGGGGATGTGCGGCAGGGCGAGTTCGGGCAGGTGGAGGCGCAGGGCGGCGGCCATCGTGTCCCTGCGGTCCTTCAACTCGGCGGCCACGTTGCGCAGATGGCGCGGCCAGGCCGGGGAACCGACCAGTTCGAGCGCCGCCTCCTGAAGCGGTCTCGGCACGAAGAAGTGGTCGACGACCTGGATCGCGCGCAGCCGTTCGAGGACCGGCCCGCGCGCGGCGAGCGCGCTCACCCGGAAGCTCGGCGACGTGGCCTTGGTGAGCGAGCAGACGTGCACGACGACCCCGTCGGGGTCGTCGGACTGCAGGGGCCTCGGCAGCGGCCCCGCATCCTCGTGGACGAGACGGCGCACGAAGTCGTCCTCGATGACGAAGGCCCCGGCCTCACGCGCGATCCGCAGCACCTGCGGGCGACGCTCGGCCGAGAGCACCGCCCCCGTCGGATTCTGGAACAGCGGCTGGCAGACGAACACCCGCGCCCCCGTGGCCCGGAACGCCGCGGCGAGCAGGTCGGGGCGTACGCCGTCGATGTCCACCGGGACCGGTACCGGCCGCAGCCCCGCCGCGCGGGCGATGGCCAGCATGCCGGGGTACGTCGGCGACTCCACCAGGACGGGTGCGCCCGGCGGGGCGAGCGCCCGCAGTGCCGTGGTGAGCCCGCTCTGGCCGCCCGCGGTGATCAGCACCTCGGCAGCCGTGATCGCGCCGCCGATCCCCCGCGCGAACCACTCCCGCAGCTCGGGCAGGCCGTCGATCGGCGGCCTCCCCCACGCGCCGGGCCGCCGCCCGGCCCGGGCGAGGGCCGCCGCCATCGCGCGCTCGGGCTGCAGCGAGGGATGCAGATAGCCGCCGTTGAACTCGATGACACCGTGCGAGGGCGCCGCGAGCGTGACCAGGACCCCGGAGGCGTCCACCGCGCGCGGCACCAGCTCCGTCGCCGCGTCGGCGCTCAGCGACACCTCCTGCCAGGAGGTGTCGCCCGCCGGCGCCGCGGCGGCCTGCGGTTCGGCGCGGAAGACTCCGGCGCCGGGCCGGGTGACGACCAGGCCCTCGGCGGCCAGTTGCCCCAGGGCCCGCGACACGGTCACCGGGCTCACCCTGAACCGCTCGACCAGCGCCCGGCTCGACGGCAGCTTTCCACCTGGAGAGTAGCGGTCCAACTCGTCCCGCAACCGTTTGGCCAACTCAGCGACACTGCTACTCTCGTGCATGACAGCACAGGATAGCGCTACTCGCCCGACCGGGATAGCGGTCACCACCACCGCAGCCACAGTCGCGGAGCCCCCGCAGAACGGCTCCCGCCGCAGCGGCACCGTCATGGCCGCGCTCGGCGTCACCGCCTTCTCGCTCACCTTCCCCGCCACCGCCTGGGGCCTCGAAGGCATCGGCCCCTGGTCGTTCGTGGCCCTGCGCTGCGCCCTGAGCGCGGTCATCGCGGGCGGCGCCCTGCTCGCCCTGCGCATCCCGCTGCCCGCCCGCCGCCACTGGGCCGGGCTCGCGGTCGTGGCCGCCGGAGTCGTCGTCGGCTTCCCGCTGCTCACCACACTCGCCCTGCAGACCTCCACCACCGCCCACGCGGCGGTCGTCGTCGGCCTGCTCCCGCTGACCACCGCCGTGCTCTCGGCGCTGCGCACCGGGGCCCGTCCCTCGCGGACGTTCTGGGCCGCGGCCCTCGCGGGCGCGGCGGCGGTGATCGCGTTCACGGTCCAGCAGAGCGGCGGCGCCCTGTCGACGGCCGACCTCTACCTCTTCGCCTCGCTCCTCATCTGCGCGGCCGGCTACACCGAGGGCGGCCGCCTCGCCCGGGAGATGCCGGGCTGGCAGGTCATCGGCTGGGCGCTGGTCGGGTGCCTGCCGCTCGCCGTGATCGGCGCCGCCGTCGCCCTCCAGCACGAGCCTTTCCAGCTCACCGGGCACAGCACCGCGGGCCTGCTCTATGCCGCCATCGGCTCGCAGTTCCTCGGCCTGGTCGTCTGGTACCGGGGCATGGCCGCGATCGGCGTGCCCAAGGCCAGCCAGCTCCAGCTGGCGCAGCCACTGCTCACGCTGGTCTGGTCGGTGTTCCTGCTCGGCGAGCACCTCACCCCGGCCGCACCCCTGACCGCCGCGGCCGTCCTCGTGTGCATCGCGGTGACCCAACGGGCGCGCGGTTAGGCCCTTCTGCCGCCGACGGCCGGGGCTCAAGGTCCCGCCACCGGACGTAGACTTGCGGCCACGGAAAGCAACCGCAGGGTGGGACGAGGAGGTCGCTCCAGATGCGTGCAACCGTAGGCGACGAGCTGGTGCTGCACGGCAGGACCGTCGGGCAGCACGACCGGATCGCACAGGTCGTCGAGGTGCTCGGCGCGGACGGCGGCCCGCCGTATCGCGTCCGCTTCGACGACGGCCACGAGACGCTGCTGTCACCGGGCCCCGACACCGTCGTACGGCACCAGGACCCGGCCTCATAACGTCCGGGGACGGACCCGACCGGCGTCAGCGGGGTGGCTTGGCCGGCTTTTGGTAGTGGTCGGCCACCACGCGCGCCATCGCACCGATCTTGTCCACGCCCACTTCCTTCGCCGAGAAGTACACATGGCCGCGGGCCTGCGGGAACCCCTTGGCGTAGGTGAGGTGGCGGGACAGCTCGGCGGGGTCCTGCCAGGCGGCGGGCTGCGCGGGGTCGCCCGCCTTGTAGAGGGCCTCCCCCACGTACAGGCGCACGCCCGTGCCCTCGACGACATCGGCCCACCAGGGCAGCAGCTTGCCGTAGTCCGCCACGGTGAAGCCGATGTTCCAGTACAGCTGCGGGCAGATGTAGTCGAGCCAGCCCTTCTTGACCCAGCCACGGGTGTCGGCGTGCAGGTTGTCGTAGGTCTGCACACCGGCCTGGGTGTCCGAACCGAGCGGATCGGTCGAGGCGTTGCGCCAGACACCGAACGGGCTGATCCCGAACTGCGCGTGCTTGCGCACCTTCTTCACGCGCGTCGCCATCTCCCGCACCAGGCGGTCGATGTTGTCGCGCCGCCAGGCGGCCCGGTCCGGGAAACCGCCGCCGTAGCGCGCGAAGGCGTCGTCGTCGTCGAAGACCTGCCCGGCGACCGGGTACGGGTAGAAGTAGTCGTCCCAGTGCACCGCGTCGATGGCGTAGTGGCGCAGGGCGTCGAGCATCGCGTCCTGGACGAAACGGCGCACCTCGGGCAGGCCGGGGTTGTAGTAGAGCTTCCCGCCGTACGGCACGACCCAGTCGGGGTGCAGTCGCGCCGGGTGCGTCGGGACGAGCCGCGAGGGGTCCGTGTGGTTGGCGATGCGGAAGGGGTTGAACCACGCGTGCAGTTCAAGGCCCCTGCGGTGCGCCTCGGCCACGGCGGTGCCCAGCGGGTCCCAGCCGGGATGCTTGCCCTGCACGCCGGTGAGGCACTCCGCCCATGGTTCGTACGGCGAGGGCCACAAGGCGTCGGCGGTGGGCCGCACTTGGAAGATCACGGCGTTCAGCCGACGCCGTACGGCCGTGTCGAGGTGTCCGATCAGTTCGGCGCGCTGCTCGGCCACCGTGAGTCCGGGCTTCGAGGGCCAGTCGCGGTTGGCGACGGTCGCCAGCCACATGCCCCGCAGCTCGCGGCGCGAGGGGGCCTTCCCGGGCACCGCGGCCGCGTCCCCCGCGGCTGTGAGCCCCGCCACCATCGCGGCTGCCGCAATCGTGAAACCTCGGCGTGACATACGCCTCATCCGCTCGCCCCCTGGCCTGCATATCCGCCGGAACCGCTGCTTGTACGGGACAGCATGCCCGACCCGGCACGTCATGCACCGGAGGTTCGGCGGTAACGTTCACCGCTGGGGCAGACACCGCAACCGTACGGGGGACTGCCCGCCCGTTGATCAGCGAAAGGCACGAGGTGACCGACTCTATGCCCGACATCGCACGCGTCGGAGTAGTGGGCTGTGGCCAGATGGGCGCCGGGATCGCGGAGGTCTGCGCCCGCTCCGGACTGGATGTGATGGTCGCGGAGACCACCGGCGAGGCCCTGGAGATCGGCCGCACCCGGCTCTACAACTCTCTCTCCAAGGCCGCCGAACGCGGCAAGATCTCGGAGGAGGAGCGGGACGAGACGCTCGCCCGGCTCAGCTTCACGACCGACCTCGGGGAGTTCTCCGACCGCGACCTCGTCATCGAGGCGGTCGTCGAGAACGAGGCCGTCAAGACCGAGATCTTCCAGGTGCTCGACCAGGTGGTGACCCGGCAGGACGCGATCCTCGCCTCCAACACCTCGTCCATCCCGCTGGTCAAGCTGGCCGTCGCGACGTCCCGTCCCGACGCGGTCATCGGCATCCACTTCTTCAACCCGGCACCGGTGCAGCAGCTCGTCGAGCTGATCCCCGCGCTCACGACGTCCGAGGGGACGATCAGCCGCGCGCAGTCCATGGTCGAGAAGGTGCTCGGCAAGCACGCGATCCGCGCCCAGGACCGCTCGGGCTTCGTGGTCAACGCCCTGCTCATCCCGTATCTGCTCTCCGCGATCCGGATGTTCGAGTCGGGCATCGCGAGCCGCGAGGACATCGACAACGGCATGGAGATGGGCTGCGCCCACCCGATGGGCCCGCTCAAGCTCGCCGACCTGATCGGCCTCGACACCGTCGCCTCGGTCGCGGACAGCATGTACGCCGAGTACAAGGAGCCGCTGTACGCCGCTCCCCCGCTGCTCCAGCGGATGGTGGACGCGGGCCGGCTCGGCCGCAAGTCCGGTTCGGGCTTCTACCCGTACGGCTGACGCGGCTCACACCTGCATCCGGCACTTCGCACCGCAAGCGGGCCCGGCACTCGATCGAGTGCCGGGCCCGCGGCGTTCACACACCGTGTGCGCCATGGGCTCGCATATGCCCTTCGCACACTCTCCCGCCCCGGCCACCAGGCGAGTTGACTTTCTGTGCGTAGCAGGGGGATCGACAGCTACAGAGAGGAGCGGACCAGTGACCGCCGACCCCGAGCATCGCGTGGTCCCGCACGAACTCGCCGAGTTACGCCGCAGCTTGGACGTGGGCCTGACCCGCGTCGACGGAGAGCTGGCGTTGCTCACCCAACACGACGAACAAAGCGTCAAGAACCAGGATGAATTGACCGTAAGGATCACCGCACTCGAGCACACACGATGGCCGCTGCCCGCCCTGCTCGCCCTGACGGCGGTCGGTGCGCTCGCCGTGGCGATCTGGCAGGCCATCGGCCGTTAGTGCGCGTCCTGGCCCAGACGCAGGTGGTGCAGGAGGAGTAGTGCCGCCGCCATGTTGGCGGCGGGTACTTCTCCGCGGGCCACCATGTCAGGGACGAGTTTGAGTGGGACCCATTCACGGCGGTCGGACTCGAAGTCGTCCTCGGGATGACCGATGTAGGTGCACTCGTCGGACCAGTAGATGTGGTGCCTTGCATCGGTGAGCCCATTGGACGGCTCGACACTCAGCAGGTGTCGTAACGGGCCCGGCCGCCAGCCGGTCTCCTCCTCCATTTCCCGGGCGGCCGCGTACGCGAGATCCTCCCCGTCCTCGACGACTCCGGCCGCGAGTTCCCAGCCCCAGCTGTCGGTGATGAAGCGGTGCCGCCAGAGCAGCAGCACCTCGTTGGCCTCATTGACGACGGTGGCCACGGCGACGGGCCGCAGCCGTATCAGGAAGTGATCGAGGTGCCGGCCGTCGGGCAGCTCCACATCTGCCAGATTGACCGTGAACCATCGATTTTCATACACAGTTTGTTCGCTTTGTTTCGTCCACTGCACGGTTCTGCCACCTTCCGCCGAGTAGATGGCAATATCGCAGCAGGAGGGGGTTCAGAGCAGTGGTGCGCCCTTCAGGTCACAGCGGCACGCGCAGCGCCCCGTCGATGAGTTCGGCTGCCTCGGCCGTGCCCGCGCAGTCACTGCGCACCAGATGTTCCCGCACGGCCCGCAGCCGGTCGCGCAGCCGTTGGGACTCCATCCCCCGTGCCTGTTCGGCCATTTCCACCGCCGTGGCCACGGCCTCGTCGGTGTTCCCCTGGCGCAGCTCGATCTGGCTGAGCATGGCGAGTCGATGGACCCGGCCCCTGTCATGTGCCGGAGTGTCCACCGCCGCGGCAGCATGCTCGTACGCCCCCGAGAGGTCGCCGAGGCTGAGCAGCGCCTCCGCCACTTGTACGTTGACGAGTCCGGGCTGGACATAGCCGGTTTCGTCCGGCTCACGTCCACGCCGGATGCGATCCGCCGCGACCTCCGCACGCCGGATGCACGACAGCGCGCTGCTGCCATCGCCCAGGTGTGCGTACGACTTGGCCTGCATGGCGTAGAGATCGGAGGCCAGGGCCGGGGTCAGCTCGCGCCCCGCGGCGCGCAGCGCGGCCTCCGCGAAGGCCACCGCCTGGCGGTACTCGCGCATGAACAGCGACTGGTTGACGAGCAGCGCGATGACATACGCGCCAAGACCTCTGTCCCCACTGGCCTTCGCCAGCCGCAGGGCCTGGTGGAAATAGCGCTGGGCCAGGCCGTGCGCGTCCGAGTCGTAGGCGCAGATCCCCGCGATGGCCACCAACCCGCCGGTGGATCTGTGCAGTTGGCGTCCCGTCTCGTCCGTGTAGCTGCCGCGCAGCAGCGGCGCGGCCTCGGCGTTGAGGAAGCCGACGATGCGGGTGCGGGTCGCGATGCCGCCTGTCTTGCGGTACATCTGCTCGTAGTGGGCGCGGGCCGCGCGCATCATGTCGATGTCGGCCGTGCTCACCGGATGCCTGCCGCCCCGCGAGACGTCCACGTCCTCAGGCGGATTCTCCCACTCCCAGACCGGCATCACCGCGGGGGTTCCCGTGACCGCGGGGGCGCCGAGGAGGTGCGGGCGCTGCTGTTCGTCCGAGCGCCACAAAGCCGTGGCCCGCTCCACGAACCCGGAGAGCGTCGAGGCCATGGAGTGGTGCCCGACGGCCGGCAGGCCCGGCACGCCGAGGCCGATGTCGTCGAGGGTGACGGTGCGCTGGAGTCGCCCCGCCAGTACCTCGCAGATCAGGTCGGGCACCTGGCCTCGCGGGCGCTGACCCTTCAACCACCGTGACACAGCGGTGTGTTCGTACCGCAGGGCGAGGCCTCGCCTCTTCCCCGCCTGATTGACGTGGGCAGCCAGGCCCGCGTGGGAGATTCCCGCCTCGTCGAGGATCGCGTCGAGCAGGGTATTGGGCTGCATGGAGGCCCTCCGGTGACTCGGTGTGGCCAGCGTAGTAGAGGTGACTTCACACGGGGTGTGAACGGAACGCCCGGATCCGGGGGGTGTGCGCTCTGCCGTCGCCACTCCCGTCACGCTTGACTGAGGTTCCTCACAAGGAGGCCGGCCGGGCCGTCGGCTCCCCCTCGAAAAGTACGGCGGCCCACACCGGCGCCGCCCGCCCCGCCGTCTGCCCGACACCTACAGGCGGGCCGGGCGGCGCAAGGCCGGCGGAGGTTGACGGTGCGTCATGTCATGGTGCTTTGCCGACGCACCGTCTCCCCCTGCTGTACCGGCACCCGGCGACGGTCGTTCCGCAGGACCAGGAGCGCCGCGTCGTCGGCGGGCAACCGCCCCGCGTGGCGCGCGAGTTGGGCGTACACCGTGCGGATCACCGACTGGGGCGCGACCGGCGGGACCCGCACCGCTTCGGTGAGCGCCGCCTGGAGCGGGAAGAACCGTCCGGCCGCGTCCCGCGCGTCCTCCATGCCGTCCGTGTGCAGGGCGAGCGCCTCCCCGGGAAGGAGCGGCCCGCAGTGCAGCAGGGGCAGGTCGGCGGGGAGCGGGAAGGGTCCGAGCGGCGGCAACGGATCTCCGTCGGCGACCGGCTCGGCGTGCCCACTCAGGCGGTACGGCCAGGGGTGACCGCAGTTGAGCGCGGTCAGCTCGCCCTCCGGGCCGATCTCCATCAGCAGTACGGTGACGAACTCCTCGGCCGACGGACTCTCCGGCGCGGGAGCACCGTTCGCCGGGTGCTCGGCCCGTGAGCGCTCCCGCAGGTGCCGCCCCAGGGAGCGCTCCAACTTCCTTAACACGTGCGCCAGTTCAGCCTCCTCGTGGGCCGCCTCGCGGAAGCTGCCGAGCACCGCGGCGGCCGTGCCGACGGCGGTCAGGCCGTGCCCGCGCACATCTCCCATGACCACCCGGACGCCGTGATCGGTGGCCATCACCTCGTACAGATCCCCGCCGACGGAGGCGCCGCGTGACGCGGAGACCCGCCCGGCCGCGACCGTGAGGCCCTCGACGCGCGGCGGCAGCGGGCGGAGCAGGACGTTCTGTGCGGCGCCCGCGACCTCCCGGAGCTGACGCAGCTCCCGCACCAGTGCGCCGCGGACCTGCAATATCAGACCGGTGCCGACCGCGAAGAAGACCGCGCTGGTGACGATCCGGGCCCCCAGGCCGTTCTGCTGGGCGAGCGGACAGAGGAGTTTGTACGTGATGGCGGCCGCGCCCCACACCGTGGGAAGACCGAGCATGAGGACGCGCCGGACGCGTGGCGGATCCACCCGGGACGCCCTCGTCCCGGCCCGCGCCCGGAGCCTGGCCCGGTTCCTCGCCCGGCACAACGCCCGGCGAGGATCTCCAGCCCTGATACGGATCATGCCGACGGCCCCCCTACGGCCCTGTTCAGCGTGCGGACCGCGCAGGCCGTACAGATCGAGGCCCTGCGGCCGCACCGATTCTGTCGACCGCATGAGCCGATCGGACCAGGGAGGGCTAACTAGTCACTCAAACGAGTGAAGGGCGCACCCGGAGACCCGGATACGCCCTTCTTTGCGCCTCTTGTGCGCCTGGCGGCGACTACTGGCGGTGACTACGCTCCGCGCAGCACCGCGCCGGTCCGCTCGGTCGCCAGGGCGACGGCCGCGTCCCGGGCCGCGGAAGCCTCGTCGACGGTCAGCGTGCGGTCGGCCGCGCGGAAACGCAGCGCGTACGCCAGGGACTTCTTGCCCTCGCCGATCTGCTCGCCCTCGAAGACGTCGAACAGCCGGATGGACTCCAGGAGTTCACCCGCGCCCTCGCGCAGCACCTTCTCCACGTCGGCGGCGGGCACGCCCCCGTCGACGACGAGCGCGACATCCTGCGTGGCGACCGGGAAGGTGGAGATCTTCGGGCCCTGCGGGACGCCGGTGCTCGCCTCCTCCAGACGGTCCAGGTCCAGCTCCATCGCGCAGGTGCGCGCGGGCAGCGAGAGCGCCTTGACGACACGCGGGTGCAGCTCGCCCGCGTGCCCGATGACCTGCTCCGCCCCGTCGATCACGACGGCGAGCTCGGCGCACCGGCCCGGGTGCCACGGGCCGTACTGGCCCTGGCGCACGAGCAGTTCGGTGCCCGACTCGGCGGCCAGGGCGCGGGCGGCCTGGATCGCGTCGGCCCACTCGGACGGCCGGCCGTTGCCCCACCAGCCGGCCTGCTCACGGGCGCCCGCGAGCACGACGGCGGCGTGCCGCGGCTGCACGGGGAGCGCCTCGGTCAGGGAGGCGATCTCCTCGTCCGTGGGTCGGCGGTCGACGGGCAGCCGGACCGCGACGCGGGCTTCGTCACGAGGCTGGAAGACCAGTCCCGTCTCGAAGAGCGCCAGGTCGTGGCTGCCGCGGCCTTCGTTGCGGCGAAGCGCGCCGAGCAGACCCGGAAGGAGCGTCGTACGAAGAGCGGGCTCCTCGTCGGAGAGCGGGTTGACCAGTTTGACGACCCGGCGCTTGGGGTCGCCGGGCTCCAGGCCCAGCTGGTCGAAGACCTGCTCGCCGATGAAGGGGTAGTTCGGCGCCTCGACGAAGCCGCTGCCGGCGAGGGCGCGTCCGACGCGGCGGTGCAGGCGCTGCCGGCCGGTCAGGCCGCGGCCCGCGGGGGGCTTGGGCAGCGTGGAGGGGAGGTTCTCGTACCCCTCCAGGCGGATGACCTCTTCGGCGAGGTCGTTCGGCTCGGCGAGGTCGGGGCGCCAGGACGGCACGGTGACGGTCAGGGCGTCCTGGCCGTACACGTCACAGCCGACCTCCTGGAGGCGGCGCACGACGGTCTCGCGGCCGTACTCCACGCCGGCGACCTTGTCCGGGTGATCGGCGGGCATGGCGATCGTGTGCGGCGCTGAGGGCGCGATGACCTCGGTGACACCGGCCTCGGCGGTGCCGCCCGCGAGCAGCACGAGGAGATCCACCGTGCGCTGCGCGGCGGCGGACGCGGCCTGCGGGTCGACGCCGCGCTCGAAGCGCTTGGCCGCCTCGGAGGGCAGCTTGTGGCGCCGGGCCGTGCGGGCGATGGAGATGGCGTCGAAGTGCGCGGCCTCGATGACGACGTCGGTGGTCCCGGCCGTCTCTTCGTGGTCCGCGATCTCGGTGTTGGCGCCGCCCATGACGCCCGCGAGGCCGATGGGGCCGCGGTCGTCGGTGATGACCAGGTCCTCGGCGTCGAGGACGCGCTTGGCGCCGTCGAGCGTCGTGAACTTCTCGCCCTGCTCGGCACGGCGCACGCCGATGGTGCCCTCGATGCGGGAGCGGTCGTAGGCGTGCAGGGGCTGGCCGAGCTCCAGCATCACGTAGTTGGTGATGTCGACGGCGAGCGAGATCGGGCGCATGCCCGCCTTCTGCAGGCGGCGCTGCAGCCAGATCGGCGACCGGGCCTCGGGCTTCAGGCCCGTGACCGTGCGCGCGGTGAAACGGTCGCAGCCGCGCGGGTCGGAGATCTTGACGGGGTAGCCGGCGGCGTTCGGCGCGGGCACGTCCAGGAGCGCCGGGTCGCGCAGCGGCAGGCCGTACGCGATGGCGGCCTCGCGGGCGACGCCGCGCATCGAGAGCGCGTACCCGCGGTCGGGCGTGACGGCGATGTCCAGGACCTCGTCGACCAGCTCGAGCAGCTTGATCGCGTCGGTGCCGGCCTCGTGCTCGGGCGGCAGGACGATGATGCCGCCGCTGCCGTCGTCACCCATGCCCAGCTCGTCGCCGGAGCAGATCATGCCGTGCGACGTCTTGCCGTACGTCTTGCGCGCGGCGATCTTGAAGTCGCCGGGCAGGACGGCGCCGGGCAGCACGACGACGACCTTGTCGCCGACCGCGAAGTTGCGCGCGCCGCAGACGATCTCCTGCGGCTCACCCGTGCCGTTGGCCTGGCCGACGTCGACCGTGCAGAAACGGATGGGCTTCTTGAAGCCTTCGAGCTCCTCGATGGTGAGGACCTTGCCGACGACCAGCGGGCCGGTCAGGCCGGCGCCGGTCTGCTCGACGGTCTCGACCTCGAGGCCGACCTCGATCAGCTTGGCCTGTACGTCACGGCCGGTCTCGGAGGCGGGGAGATCGACGTACTCCCGCAGCCAGGAAAGCGGGACCCGCATCAGATCTCCATCCCGAAGGGCCGGGTGAACCGGACGTCACCCTCGACCATGTCTCGCATGTCTTCGACGTTGTGGCGGAACATCAGCATCCGTTCGATGCCGAACCCGAAGGCGAATCCGCTGTACTTCTTGGGGTCGACGCCGCAGGCGGTGAGCACCTTCGGGTTGACCATGCCGCAGCCGCCCAGCTCGATCCAGCCCTCGCTGCCGCAGGTGCGGCAGGGGCGGTCCGGGTTGCCCACGGACTCGCCGCGGCAGACGTAGCAGACCATGTCCATCTCGGCGGACGGCTCGGTGAACGGGAAGTAGTTCGGGCGCAGGCGGGTCTTCATGTCCGCGCCGAAGAGCGACTGGACCATGTGGTCCAGGGTGCCCTTGAGGTCGGCCATGGTCAGGCCCTCGTCCACGGCGAGCAGCTCGATCTGGTGGAAGACCGGGGTGTGCGTCGCGTCCAGCTCGTCCGTGCGGTACACGCGGCCGGGGCAGACGATGTAGACGGGTGGCTCACGGCGTTCGAGCAGGGCGCGGGCCTGCACGGGCGAGGTGTGCGTGCGCAGCACGACGCCGGACTCGTCCCCGTCAGTGCCCTTGGGTCCCTGGACGAAGAAGGTGTCCTGCATCTGCCGGGCCGGGTGGTCCGGGGTGAAGTTCAGGGCGTCGAAGTTGAACCACTCCGCCTCGACCTCGGGGCCCTCCGCGATCTCGTAGCCCATCGCGACGAAGACGTCGGCGACACGCTCCATGAACGTGGTCAGCGGGTGCCTGGCACCGGCCGGGACCCGGTCGTACGGCAGCGTGACGTCCACTGCCTCCTCGACGAGCACCCGGGCGTCACGCTCGGCCTCCAGCTCGGTCTGGCGGGCGGCGAGCGCCTTGCTGACCGCGCCGCGCGCCATGCCGACGCGCTTGCCGGCCTCGGCCTTGGCCTGCGGGGGCAGCGCGCCGATCTCGCGGTTGGCGAGGGCCAGCGGCGAGGTGCCGCCGGTGTGCGCGACCTTGGCCTCCTGGAGCTTTTCGAGGTCGCCGGCGGCGGCGAAGGCGGCGAGCGCCTCGTCCCGCATGCGCTCGATCTCTTCAGGTTTCAGTGCCTCGACCTCAACAGGGTCGTACGACTTGTTCGGTGCCGACATCTCTTCCCGTGCTTCCGGTTGGCTGGTGATGGTCCCCGTCTACGACTCGGAGACGAATCGTCCACAGATCAGGGACGCAAACGTGCCAAGGATCGAGTCTAACGGGGGTGACGCGGGTGAATGAGCCCGCGGGCGGTGCTCGGGCGGATCAGAGGAGATACGCCGGAGTGCCCACGGGCAACGTAAATCGGAACTGGGCGCCGCCGCCGGGCGCACGGCCGACGGTGATCGTCCCGCCGTGCGCTTCCACGATGCCCTTCACGATGTACAAGCCCAGTCCCGTCCCGCCGCGCTTGCTGCCCCGCCAGAAGCGGGTGAAGACGCGGCCCATCGATTCCTCCGGAATGCCGGTCCCCTCGTCGCTCACGGTCACGGCCGTCTCGGCCCCGCCCCGCTCACGCGGGGACGATGAGGGTGCCACGTCGATGGTGACGGTTCCTTCGCCGTGCCGCACTGCATTTTCCAGCAGGTTGCTGAGCACCTGGTCGATCTTGTCCGGGTCGGCCCAGAGATCGGGCATCGGCTGCTCGATCCGGACCAGGAAGCGGTCCGCGTCCTGGCCGGAGGCGACATGGGCCTGGATGTGGCGGCCGACGGCGGCGCCGATGTCGACGGGCTGACGGCGTAGTTCGAGGCGGCCGGAGTCGATGCGGGAGATGTCGAGAAGCTCGGCGATGAGCCGCGTGACGCGGTCGGCGTCGGCGTCCACCGTCTCCAGCATCAGCTTCTTCTGGTCGTCGGTGAAGCGCTCCCACTTGGCGAGCAGCGTCGCGGTGAAGCCCTTCACGGAGGTGAGGGGCGAGCGGAGCTCGTGGGCGACGGTGGCGATCAGCTCGGCGTGGCTGCGCTCGGTGCGGCGGCGGGCCTCGGTGTCGCGGATGGCGACGACGACGCGGCGGACGGGGCCGGTGGGCGCGGTGCGCACATAGCGAGCGGAGACGAGGACCTCACGCCCGCCGGGGAGCAGCAGATTGCGCTCGGGCTGGGCGAAGCGGGTGGCGAGGCCGCCGTAGGGATCGGTCAGCTGCCACCAGCGGCGGCCTTCGAGGTCCTCTAACGGAAGAGCTCGTTCCAGTGGCGCGCCCAGTGCCTCGTCGGCGTCCACCGCGGTGATCCGCACGGCCGCGGCGTTGAAGCAGATGACGTGGCCCGTCTCGTCCGCGACCACGAGGCCGTCGGGCAGGTCGTCCGGGTCGACACCGAGGCCGCCGAGGTCACCGAGGGCGCCATGGTCCGCGCGAGAGGACAGGATGTCCTGTACTCCCGGTGATCTGCTCGTGCCGATGCTCATTCCCCGTACCCCACCTCTCGGACCGGCGCAGGAGGCCTCCGAGCCCGTCACCCTACTAGCTGGGAGTGACGGAACGGCACCCTCCAGCCGCACGCTGTGCACGGGCGGACGCATAGAGGCACACGGCCGCGGCCGTCGCGAGGTTGAGGCTTTCGGCTCTGCCGTGGATCGGAACGCGCACCACGGCGTCGGCGAGTGCGCGGGTCTCCTCCGGGAGCCCCCAGGCCTCGTTGCCGAAGACCCAGGCGGAGGGCGTGCCCATGGTGCCCTTGTCGAGCTCGTCGTCGAGGTCGTCCTGGCCCGCTCCGTCGGCGGCGAGGATGCGTACGCCCGCGTCCTTCAGCCCCTGCACGGCCCGCTCGACGGGTACGCCGACGGCGACGGGCAGATGGAACAGCGAACCGACCGACGCGCGCACGCACTTGGGGTTGTAGAGATCCACGGAGGCGTCCGTCAGGACGACGGCGTCGGCCCCCGCCGCGTCGGCGCACCGCAGTACGGTGCCGGCGTTCCCGGGGTCACGGACGTGCGCGAGGACGGCGACCAGCTTGGGCCTGGCGGCCAGAATGCCGTCGAAAGAGGTGTCCAGGAACCGGCAGACACCGACGAGCCCCTGCGGCGTCACCGTCGTGGAGATGTCGGCGATGACGTCCTCGTCGGCCAGGTGCACCCGGGCGCCCGCGGCACGGGCCTCCCCCACGATGTCGGCGTACCGCTCGGCGGCCTCGACGGTGGCGAACAGCTCGACGAGCGTGTCCGGATGCGCGGCCCCTTCCCGCACGGCCTGCGGCCCCTCGGCGAGAAACAGCTGCTCCTTCCCCCGGAAGTTCCGCTTGGCGAGCCGCCGGGCGGCGCTGACGCGGGGTGACTTGGGGGAGATCAACTCGGGGCTGGCGGGCATCAAGTCACCTTCGTGGAACGAGAACGGATCGGGGCGCGCGCGGGGCCCCGTCAGGGGCGCGGGGAACTGCGCGACAAGCCCCCACGGCCCGCGGTCGGCGGACAGCGGACGCAATCGGACCCGCAAGCCACAGGCTTGCGGGTCCGGTCACGTACAGCTCAACGCAAGGTTCAGGCGGCCTTGGGTGCGTTGACGTCCGAAGGCAGAGCCTTCTGGGCAACCTCGACGAGCGCCGCGAAGGCGTTCGCGTCGTTGACGGCGAGCTCCGCGAGGATCTTGCGGTCCACCTCGATGTTGGCGGCCTTCAGACCCTGGATGAGGCGGTTGTACGTCATGCCGTTCTGGCGGGCAGCGGCGTTGATGCGCTGGATCCACAGCTGACGGAAGTCGCCCTTGCGCTTCTTGCGGTCGTTGTAGTTGTAGACCAGGGAGTGGGTGACCTGCTCCTTGGCCTTGCGGTACAGGCGCGAACGCTGGCCGCGGTAGCCGCTGGCCGCTTCGAGGATCGCCCGACGCTTCTTGTGGGCGTTGACTGCCCGCTTGACGCGTGCCACTTGTTAACTCCTTGTAGCGGGGCCGTGGTTGGACTCACACGACCCGGTATCGATTGGGTCCCGGTCAGAGTTCAGGCGCGGTGTGCGCCCGAACTCACTTGCCGAGAAGCTTCTTGATCTTCTTGGCGTCGCCCGGGGCCATCTCGGCGTTGCCGGAGAGGCGACGCGTCAGACGGGACGACTTGTGCTCGAGCAGGTGGCGCTTGCCGGCGCGCTCGCGGAGCACCTTGCCGGAGCCGGTGATCTTGAAGCGCTTGCTGGCACCGCTGTGCGTCTTGTTCTTCGGCATAGCGCCGTTCTCTCCTCGTCAGTGGCACTCGGATGCCCGGTCGTGAAACCGGGCATCCGGGAACCGTATGTGTCAGTTGGCGATCCCCGGACTCGCGTCCTGGGATCAGGCCTCGGCGGGAGCCTCGGCAGGGGCCTCGGCAGGAGCTTCGGCGGCAGCCTCGGCAGGAGCCGCTGCGGGCTCCTCGCCCTCGGCGGAGTTCTGCGAGCGACCCGGGTTGGCCTTCGCGTCCGCCTTGCGGACCGCCTGGGCCTCGCGAGCCTCGGCCATGGCTTCGGTCTTCTTCTTGTGCGGACCGAGGACCATGATCATGTTTCGGCCGTCCTGCTTCGGGTTCGACTCGATGAACCCGAGGTCTTCGACGTCGTTCGCGAGACGCTGCAGCAGTCGGTAGCCGAGTTCCGGCCTGGACTGCTCGCGACCACGGAACATGATCGTGATCTTGACCTTGTCGCCCTGCTTGAGGAACCGGACGACGTGACCCTTCTTGGTGTCATAGTCGTGCGGGTCGATCTTCGGCCGGAGCTTCATCTCCTTGATGACCGTGTGCGCCTGGTTCTTGCGCGCCTCACGGGCCTTCATGGCCGACTCGTACTTGAACTTCCCGTAGTCCATGAGCTTGCACACGGGCGGACGGGCGGTCGCCGCCACCTCGACCAGGTCGAGGTCGTACTCCTGTGCGAGCTCAAGGGCCTTGGCAAGCGGAACAATCCCGACCTGCTCGCCGCTGGGACCGACAAGTCGCACCTCGGGAACGCGAATCCGGTCGTTGATGCGGGGCTCGGCGCTGATGGATCCTCCTCGGTAGCACCACGCGGCGGTCTGGCGGACAGCCGCGTTACGTCTGTTATAAGGACCAACCGAGTGAGTACATAAAAAATGCCCCAACCGATCACAGGAAGGGGCTCCATTACTACCGGAGCACCTCCGCGATGATCGCGGGGCGCATCTCGGGCCTGCCGTAGTCTCGGGGACTGCGGCCGCCTGACCGGTGACCCGCCACTCTGAGAGCGGCAAGGTGGGAAGCGGAGCCTCCACTTGTGGGCCGGGTCTCTGCGTGGCACGCGAGTGTCCGGCCGGTCGTTACACAAGGTTAGCAGCTCCGCGGGGGTGGGGCTAACCAACGGCGCCCACGGGCTGCCGCGGCCTCCCGCGGACCGCTCCGCACGGGGCTCCGCTTATCGTGTGGGGCATGAGCGACGCGACCCCCACCCCCGAGTCCGCGGCCCCCGGGCCCGACTCCCCCGACTTCGACACCCTGACCCGTGACATCGCGGACGTCCCCGCGGTCGAGGTGATCACCACGGTCGCCGTCCACCTGATGAGCGCGGCGGCCGTGAACCTCGGTCTCGCCGAGGGCGGCGAGGGCCACAAGGACCTCGACGAGGCCCGCAAGCTGATCCACTCCCTCGCCGGCCTGATGGACGCGAGCGCCACGGAGATCTCCTCGTTCCACGCGGCCCCGCTGCGCGACGGCCTGAAGTCGCTGCAGCTGGCCTTCCGCGAGGCGTCCGAGGTTCCGGACGAGCCGGGTCAGGGCCCGGGCGAGAAGTACACGGGCCCGGTCTTCGGCTGAGCGGTCACGTGGGACACGTGCGTCACGGACGTACGTAGAAGGGCTCGCCCGGTGGCGTCGCCTCGGCCGGCAGCAGTGCCAGGTCGAGGCCGCTGACCAGGCGGGCCCTCAGTGTTTCGTCGGCCGCGATGTGCCGGGCGACGCGCTGGGCGGCCTCGGCGGGGTCCGCCGCCGGGTCGAGGACGAGCGCGAGGGTGCCGTCCGCGGTGCCCGCCCCGAGGTAGGCGCGCAGGACGGCGGGCTCGGCGGCGACGGACGCGCGCACGGCGGCCGTGACGGCGGGGTCGGAGAGCGGGTCCGGGGTGTGGCGGCCCTCGGAGAGGGCGATCAGGGCGGGCCGGTTGATCTCGTAGGCGACGGGTCCCGCGAGGTCGAGCACGATCGTGTCGGCCTGCTCGTGCGCGGCGGCCTGGAGCGCCTGGTGCAGGGGGACGGCGACGGGCCTGGCCGCCGGGTCCCACAGGGCGAGGGCCTCGGTCGACGTGAACGCGGGCAGGGCCTTGCGGTCGCCCGCCTTGAGGGTGGGCACCGCCATGTCGCTGGACTTCTCGCGGCGCAGGCCGTCCTCGTCCTCCTCGACCTCGCCCAGCACGGCGACCACGGGGACGAGCAGCCGGGCGCCGGTGAGCGCCTCCAGGACGGGGCCGTGTGCCGTGCGGTCCTCCGCCCACGCGGTCAGCGCCGCGGTGAGCCGGGGATCGGCGGAGCCGTCGTCGTCGGAGAAGCCGGGGTCGGGGATGTTCTTGTTCGCCACGGTCACGAGCCTATCGACCGTCGGCCCGGCCCTGTCGGGCGGTGCCGGGGCGGGCTCCCCTGCGGCCACGCCACAGATACACGGCCGCGCCGAGCAGGAGGACACCGAAGCCGCCCGCGACCGGCCCCACCCAGCCTGCGGGTCCTTCGTCGGCCCGGTCCGTGTCCGGGCCGGGGCCGAAGTACTTCTTTCCGTACGTCGCCGACTTCAGACCCTCGGGCTGCTTCTTGCCGCCCTGGGCGATCGCTGCCGCCGGGTCGATGAAGCCGAAGCCGCGTGAGTCGTCGCGGCCACCGCTCGGCACGTCGCGGGCGGTGTCCCTCAGAAGCTGCTTGATCTGGGCCGGGGTCAGACCGGGGTGGGCGGCGCGGATGAGGGCCACGGCGCCGGAGACGAACGCCGAGGCGGCGCTGGTGCCCCAGCCCTCGTAGTACTCCCGGTCCGGGTCGGCGATGACGATGTCCTTGCCGGGGGCGCTGACCGTGGCGTACCAGCGGCGGGTGGAGAAGGAGGCGCGCTCGCCGCTCTCGTCCACGGCGGTGGCGGCGATGACGCCGGGGTAGGCCGCGGGGTACGAGATGTGGTCGCCGCGCTCGCCGCCGTTGCCCGCCGACGCTACGACGACGATGCCCTTCTTCAGGGCGTACTGGACGGCGGCGTCCTCGGCGGGCTCCGGGTGCGCGGACTTGGAGTCGTCGCCCAGGGAGAGGTTGATGACGTCGGCGCCGTGATCGGTGGCCCAGCGGATGCCGTCGGCGAGGGCGTTGCCCCGGGTGTTGCGGGCCTTCGAGCGGTCCGGGTCCCCGTCCTCCAGGATCACGCGGATCGGCAGGATCCTGGCCTCCGGCGCGATGCCGACCACGCCGTCCTCGCGGCCCGCGCCGTGTCCGTGGCCCGCGATGATGCCGGCCATGGCGGTGCCGTGCCGGGCCCAGGGGCGGTCGCCCTTCTTCGCCCCGAAGCCGACCATGTCCTTTCCTTCGAGGACGCTGCCGGCCAGGTCGGGGTGTGCGCCGTCTATGCCGGTGTCCAGGACCGCGACGGTGATGCCCTTGCCCTTGGTCGTCTGCCAGGCCTGGCTGGTGTGCATGGCGTCGAGGGCCCACTGCTGCGCTCGTATGCCGTCGTCGGCGTGGGCGGTGGCGGGCAGCAGGGCGAGCGAGGCGGCGAGGGCGGCGACGAGCGGCCGGCGGATTCTCATGAGGACTTCTCCGTGGCCGCGACGGTCTTGCGCAGGCGCCGCTCCACGCGGTCGGCGATGCCCTGCGCCTCGTGCCCGAGGCCCGCCTGGGCGGGGGCGGAGGTGGCTGAGGTCTTCATGGCCTCTTCGGCGGGCTCGGGTTCGGTGAGCGTGCGGCCGTCGGCGAAGCCGGAGACGGAGAAGGCGACTACGGGGGCGTCCGGGAGCACGGAGACGGTCCAGGAGGCGCGTTGGGCGTCGCCGAAGTCCGCGGCCGGGGTGCCCTTGGCGGCGTACGGCCGTGGCATCAGGTCGGGGCGCCTGTCGAGGCCTTCCTCCGTGAAGCGGGTGCGCAGCGAGCGCATCGCGTCGGCGTCGGCCTTGGTGAACAGCAGGCCCACGGTGGTGACATGGCTGCGGGTGGCGTCCGTGTACGTGGCGCGCAGCAGCCGCAGGCAGCCCGCGGGGGCCAGGGCCTTGCGCAGGAGCGGGTCGAAGGCGCTCTTGCAGTGCGAGTCGGGGGCCACGGCGACGCGGGTCCAGGTGCGGTCGGCTCCGCCGGGGCCGGCGCCCTCTCCCTTGATGGTGGCCGGGAAGAGCTGGTCGACGGGCACGCTGTGCCAGAGCTCGCCCGCGGCGGCGTACGTGGTGCGCGTGGTGGCCGTTCCTTCGGAGCCGCCGGTCAGCCAACTCCCGGTCGCCGCGCCGCCGATGAGGCCGAGGCCGAGCACGACACAGGCAGCGGCGGCGGTCACGCGGGGCTGGGCCCAGGTGCGGACGGGACGCAGCCGCGTGGTGCTGTCGTCGTACATCGCGGGCCGCGCGAACGACACGAAGGGCCGCCCTGCTCCGGGCCCTGGCGTCAGGTCGACAGCACCGACCGCGCGACGGGCGGCGGCCGTTCGGGGGGAGGGAGTGGGTGGGGGCGCGGATATGGGTCCGGAGGCGGCGGGATCAGCGGGGTCGGCCACGGATTGCCCGGATATGCCCGCCGCCGTCGCGCCCGGAGGCGCCACCGCAGGCATCGGCGGACGAAGCCGATACTCCGCGGAATGCCGCTCCTCGTGTGTGTCCGGGGCGGCAGGGGGTGGCGGGGGCTTGGCAAGGTCCGGGGCAAGGTCGGCGGCGTGCGGGGGCGCCCCGGTCGTAGCCGACAGCGGCGGAACGTCGGGGAGCGAACGGAGCCGGTACTCCTCCGTGTCCGGGGCGCCGATGTGCGGCGGGGCGGCAGGGGGCGGCGGAGGTTGGGCAGTGTCGGTGGCGTGCGGGGGTGCCCCGGTCGTCGCCGACGGCGGCGGTGCGTCGGGGAGCGAGCGGAGCCGGTACTCCTCCGTGTCCGGGCCGCCGACGTGCGGTGGGGCGGCAGGGGGCGGCGGAGGTTGGGCAGTGTCGGTGGCGTGCGGGGGCGCCCCGGTCGTAGCCGACGGCGGCGGTACGTCGGGGAGCGAACGGAGCCGGTACTCCGCGGAATGCCGCTCCTCCTCCGTGTCCGGGGCGCCGATGTGCGGCAGGGGCTCGGCGGAGTCCGGGGCAGGGTCGGTGGCGTGCGCGGGCGGCCCAGGTGTCGCGGACGGCGGCGGTGCGTCGGGGAGCGGACTGAGCCGGTACTCCTCCGTGTCCGGGCCACCGACGTGCGGTGGGGCGGCAGGGGGTCGTGGGGGCTGGGTGGGGGCCGGGGCAGAGTCGGCGGTACGCGCCGGTGTCGTCGCTGACGGCGGCGGTGCGTCGGGGAAGCGGGCCGACGCGGGCGGCGGAGGTGGAGAGTGCTGTGTCTCCGCCTCGTCGGCGCCTCGCCGCAACTCGTCAGCGGCGTCGTGCGTTCCGTACAGAATGCCTGGTTCGTCCGTCTCTCCCGCGGAGGGCCGTGCCTCGTCCGGTGGCGGCGACGGCCGTGGCAGTCGTACCCGGTCGAAGGGCGCGAGCAGGTCTCCGAGGAGGGAGTCCTGGTCGTCGTCGGAGTCGGAGTCGGAGTCGGACGGCTCAGGGTCCGCCGGGGGCGGACTCTGGTCGGGGAAGCGGGACGAAGGAGCGGGCGGCGGCATCGACGAGGGCGGGCCCGGCGGCGGGGGCGGAGTCGTGGGACGTGGCGGGACTGGGGCCCGTCGCGCTTCCGTGCTCATGCACCCCCCGTTTCCTCGCTCTTCTGCGCGTAACTCTAAGGGCAGATTCCGGTCGTGCGGGAACCAGTCCGCGGCCCCGGGCGATCTGCCCGGATCATCCCCCTACCCTCGGGTAATCCCGTCTGGCAGGCTTCGGCCATGACCTCCCGTGCAGCAGACCGGGCCCGCTACGACCGGGCCACCGCACACCTCGACGCCCCCGTCGCGATCGTCGATCTGGAGGCATTCGACGCCAATGCCGACGACCTCGTGCGCCGGGCCGGCGGCAAGCCGATCCGGGTCGCGAGCAAGTCCGTGCGCTGCCGGGCGCTGCTCGAACGCGTCCTGGCCCGCGACGGCTTCGCAGGGCTCATGTCCTACACGCTCGCCGAGTCCCTGTGGCTCGCGCGGTCGGGGTTCGAGGACGTCCTGCTCGCCTACCCCTCGGCCGACCGCGCCGCCTTCGCCGAACTCGCCGCCGACCCGAAGCTCGCGTCCTCGGTGACCGTGATGATCGACGACCCCGCGCAGCTGCGGCTCATCGACGAGGCCAGGGACGGCGGTCGCGAAGAGGTGCGGGTCTGCCTGGAGTTGGACACCGCCTACAAGACCCTCGGAGGGCGGGTGCGGATCGGTGCGCTGCGCTCGCCGCTGCACTCCCCCGCCCAAGTCGCCGCGCTGGCCCGCGCCGTGGTCCGTCGGCCGGGCTTCAGGCTCGTGGGCGTGATGGCGTACGAGGGGCATGTGGCGGGGGTCGGTGACGCGATCGCCGGCCGTCCCGCGCGCTCGCGGGCGATCCGGCTGATGCAGGCCGCCGCCCGCAAGGAGCTTGCCGCGCGCCGGGCGGAGACCATTCGCGCGGTGCGGGCGGTCGCGCCGGACCTGGAGTTCGTCAACGGCGGTGGCACGGGCAGTGTGCAGCACACCGCGGCCGAGCGGGCGGTGACCGAGATCGCGGCGGGGTCGGGCCTCTACGTGCCGCGGCTCTTCGACAACTACACGTCGTTCAGCGGGCGTCCGGCCGCGCTCTTCGCCCAGCCCGTCGTGCGCCGCCCCGGCGTGGGCACCGTGACCGTGCTCGGCGGCGGCTACCCCGCCTCGGGTGCGGCGGGCGCCGACCGCTCCCCGGTGCCGTACCTCCCGGAGGGCCTGCGCTACGACCCGCAGGAAGGCGCCGGCGAGGTGCAGACCCCGCTGCTCGGAGCGCCCGCCGACGATCTGCGACTCGGCGACAAGGTGTGGTTCCGGCACGCCAAGGCCGGGGAGATGTGCGAGCGGTTCGACGCACTGCAGTTGGTCGAGGGTGACCGCGTGACGGCGACGGTCCCGACGTACCGCGGGGAAGGCCACACGTTCCTGTAGCGGGAGGGGCCGGGGCCCGTCAGGGTGTCGCGCCCACGCTGTTGCCCACGCCGCCGCCCGTCTCCGAGTCGCCGACCGCCCTGATTCCCTTGGTGATCTCGTCCATGTCGGAGAGGGGCGGCGCCTCGGTCCCGGCGTCGATGGCGAAGCGGACGATCACCATCGCCTCGGATCCGACGCTGGAGGGGAAGGCGAGCGACTGGACGTATCCGCCGGAGCCCTTCTCCGTGTGGACGCGCCAGCGCACGAGGTAGCCGGAGCGGCCCGCGACCGCCACGGTCCCCTCCTTGACCTTCTGGTGCCGGACGATCCCGCCGAAGGGCTCCATGCCGACCTTGTCCTCGTCGTACGCCCGGTCGGCCGCGTCCTTGACGTCCCTCAGCGCGAGGACCTTGGGCGAGCGTTCGTCGGTCGCCGTCGACGTGCGCGAGTACACCGTGCCGTGGCGGCAGAGGCTGCCCTCGCCCGGGCAGTCGTAGATGTCCGGGGTGCGGACGGTCGGGTCGCCGCCGACCGTGCTGTCGGCCTTCTCCCAGCCGTCGGGGACGGGGATCGTGATGCCGTTGAGCTGGTCGACGAGGGTGGAGGGATCGGGGTCCGGCGCCGAGGTGGTCGGCGAGGGCGAGGTCGGCGACGGCGGGTCCACCGGCTCCGACGCGCCCGGGACGGGGCCGTCCACCTGCGGGTCGCCGCCGTCGTCCTTGCCCAGGAGCACCACGCCGGTGACGATCGACGCGACGAGGACGACCCCCGCGGTGGTCAGCGCCACCACCTTGGCCCGGCCGCTTCCGGAGGTGGTTCCCGCGAGCGGCTGCACCTGGGTCTGCGGCTGCGGCGGGCCGAACCCCGGCTGCGCCTGGCCCGTCTGGGGCGTTTCGGGCGCGCGCCGGTGCTCGGTCCAGGCCGACCCGTCCCACCAGCGCTCGACGTGCTGCGTCGGGGGCGCCGACGGGTCGGTGTACCAGCCGGGAGGGGGCGACATGCTCATCCCGGCACTCTAGGACGTGCCGTGAAGATCAGAACACCGCGTCCGCCTGATCCGGCACCACCGAGCCGTCCTCGCGCAGGACCGGACCCTTGCCCCCGGCAGGCACGTTGTACGCGGCCGTCGAGCACGGGTAGAGGCCGGACTTCTGCTTCAGGGGCTCGATGAACATGGGGTTCACGACCCAGCGGCCGTCGGCGTTGTCGTACGCACGGCACATGAACTCGTCCTTGTTGCGGTTCAGGACGAGGTGGGCGCCCGTGGCGTCACCGACGAACGTCACGTCCGTGTCGGCGTCGCCGCCGCCCAGCGCGATGCGGTGGGACGGGTCCTGCTTGTCCCAGGCCGACTTGCCCTTGACGCCGAAGATCTCCTGGTTGATCCAGCAGCGCTTGCCGTCGATGTAGGGGATGGCCTCGCCCTTGTTCACCGGCACGTCACCGCAGCCCTGGTTCCAGGTGGTGATCCGGCCCTTGCGGTCCAGGACGGAGCGGATGGCGATGGTGTGCTCGCTGTCGATGCCGACGCCCCCCTTGCCGCCGGCCCACACCTCGGTCACCGGCTCGGAGCCCGCCGAGACGATGTAGACGTCGAACCCGGCCCGCTTGAGCGTGCGGATGAGGTCACGCTGCTGGTCGTAGTAGCGGGCGTAGCCGGGGATCTCGTGCGTTCCGACGGTCTGGGTGGCGCCCACGGGTGCGGCGAGCACCTGCTTGCGGGCCTTCGCGGCGTATGACTTGAGTTCGGGGACGGTGTGTCCGGCGAAGAGCTGGGGCACCCAGGCGTACTGGGGGACGGTGTGCCGGTGGTCCCACTCCCCCGCGAAGGCGGGGGCGCCGCTCATCGTCTTCCCGTCCTCGCGGACCTCGAAGATCTCGTCGGCGCAGTCGGTGTCCCTGGAGGTGGGCAGCGGCCTGCCGACCGGCACCTTGGTGCCGCAGGCCTTGGTGAGCGCGTTGTCGGCCTCGTCCGTCATCCACTTGCTGGTGGACTTCCAGGAGGCGGGACGCAGGATCTTGTCGTGGCGCAGCGACCAGGCGATCGTCGCGTCGGTGATGTCGTTCTTGACGACGGTGTTGTCCCAGTCGAAGGCGGCGACGGGACGCTTCTCGTCGTGGCCCCGGTGGGAGCCGCAGCGTCCGCGCTCGTCGATCATCTGCTGGAGCCGGTCGCGGTTGTCGCCGAACCAGGTCAACTTCTTGGACAGCTGCGGGCAATGGGCCTTCGCAGCAGGGGAGTTCGCGGGCGTGGCGGCGGCCGCGGGGAGCGACGCGGGCACGGCGGCCAGAGTGGCGGCCGTGGCCAACGTCAATGCCAAGGCATGTCTGTTGCGCATGCGCATGGACCGTACATCAATCTCCCGGGCCAGGTCAGGCCCCGTGCACCGTGTCTTTCTGGTCGGGGATGACGGACCCGTCGGCGCGCCGTACGGGGCCTTCCTTTCCGTTCCGTTCGGTGTAGCCGGTGCTCGCGCACGGGTACGGGTCGGCGAGCTTGCCCTTGGGTTCGATGAACATGGGGTTCACCAGCCAGCGGCCGTCGAAGTTGTCGTAGGCGCGGCACATCAGCTCGTTCTTGTTGCGGTTCAGGACGAGGCGCAGGGCCGTGGCGTCGCGCAGGAAGGAGATGTCGGTGTCGGAGTCCCCGGCCGCGAACACCTGTCGCCTGGAGGCCGGTTGGACCTCCTCGGCGGCCGCGCCCCGGACCCCGTAGATCTCCTGGTTGATCCAGCAGCGCTTGCCGTCGATGTACGTGATCATCGAGTCGTCGCCGTCCTTGACGGTGCCGCACCCTTTCAGATGGGCCGTCAGCTTCCCGTGCGCGGCGACGTTGCGGATGCCGATGGTGTGCCGGGCGTCGATGCCGACGCTCTTGGCCCACACCTCGGCGACCGGCTCGGGTGACGCGGAGACAACGTAGACGTCGAATCCGGCCTTCTTGAGCGTACGGATCAGGTCGCGCTGCTGGTCGTAGTAGCGGACCCAGCCGGTGAACTTACCCGTGCCGACGCGCTGTTCGGTGCCGACGGGCGCGGCGAGGTTCTCCTTGCGGGCCGCGGCGGCGAACCCCTTGACCTGCTGGGTGGACCAGCCGCGGGTGAGCTGGGCGAGCCAGGCGTACTGCGGTTCCATGCGCCGGCGGTCGAAGCCGGCGAAGGCCGCGTCGCCGCCGGTGGTGGTGCCCTCGCTGTAGACGGAGGCGATCTCGTCGGCGCAGTCCGTGTCGCGGCCGGTGGGGAGGGTGGTCCGCGTGGCCGGGCAGGCCGTGGCGAGGGCCTTGGCCGCCGGGTCGGTGAGATAGCGGCTGGTGGTGTGCCAGTCGGCGCCCTGTGGCGTACGTATCTTGCTGTTGCGCAGGAGCCAGAACATGGTGGCGTCGCCGACGTCGTTCTTGATGACCGTGTTGTCCCAGTCGAAGGTGGCGACGGGCTTGGCGGCGCCTCGGCCGTGGCGCTCGCCGCAGGTCCCGTAGGTGTCGATCACCTTCTGGATGCGCGCTCTGTTGTCGCCGTACCAGCCCTTGGAGACGGTGAGCGAGGGGCAGTCCTTCGCTTTGGCCCGCACCGGCTGGGTGGCTTCCGCGGTGGCCTGGACGGTGACGAGACCGGCTCCGGCGACGGCGATCACTGCTGCTGCCGCGGCGGCGCGGCGCTTGAAGTTCACGAACACACTCCCGTGTTTACGCAGGTCAGCCGGGCGTCGTGCGACGCCCGGCTGACGGGGTGGTTGCTGGAGGATGAACTACATGGGCGTGACGTACGCCCCGGCGATACCGCCGTCCACGAGGAAGTCGGTGGCGTTCACGAAGGAGGAGTCGTCGCTGGCGAGGAACGCCACGGCCGCGGCGAGCTCGTCGGCCTCGGCGAAGCGGCCCACCGGGATGTGGACGAGGCGGCGCGCGGCCCGCTCGGGGTCCTTGGCGAACAGCTCCTGGAGGAGCGGGGTGTTGACCGGGCCCGGGCAGAGCGCGTTGACGCGGATGCCTTCGCGGGCGAACTGCACGCCGAGCTCGCGGGACATGGCGAGGACACCGCCCTTGGATGCCGTGTACGAGATCTGCGACGTCGCCGCGCCCATCTTCGCCACGAAGGAGGCGGTGTTGATGATCGAGCCCTTGCCCTGGCGCCGCATGTAGGGGATGGCGGCCTTGCAGCACAGGTAGACGGAGGTGAGGTTGACCTCCTGGACGCGCTTCCAGGCCTCCAGGCCCGTGTCCAGGATGGAGTCGTCGTCGGGCGGCGAGATGCCCGCGTTGTTGAAGGCGATGTCGACCGAGCCATAGGTGTCGTACGCGGTCTTGAAGAGCGCCTCGACCTGCTCGGCGTCGGTCACGTCGACCTTGACGAAGGTCCCGTCGACCTCGTCGGCTGCGGCCTTGCCCGCGGTCTCGTCGATGTCACCGCAGACGACGTGTGCGCCCTCCGAGGCGAGACGGCGCGCGGTGGCGAGGCCGATGCCGCTGCCGGCGCCGGTGATGACGGCGGTGCGGCCGACGAGACGGCGGCAGATGTTCTCAGACATAGGGCTCAGGCCTCCGTGCTTTCCGTGCTTTCCGTACTGATGAAGACGTTCTTGGTTTCCGTGAAGGCGGCGAGCGCGTCCGGGCCGAGCTCACGGCCGAGCCCGGACTGCTTGTAACCCCCGAACGGGGTCCAATAGCGCACGCTGGAGTGCGAGTTGACGGACAGGTTCCCGGCCTGGACGGCTCCCGAGACCCGAAGCGCACGGCCCACGTCCCGCGTCCAGATGGACCCGGACAGGCCGTACTCGGTGGCGTTGGCGAGGCGGATCGCGTCGGCCTCGTCGTCGAAGGGGAGGACGACGGCGACCGGGCCGAAGACCTCGTCCGTCGCCACCGGCGAGGTGGGGGCGGCGTCGGTGACGAGCGTCGGCGGAAACCAGAAGCCGGGACCTTCGGGGGCCGTGCCGTGGATTCCGGTGCCGGCGGCGACGTACGAGCGCACGCGCTCCAGCTGGGACCTGGAGATCAGCGGGCCCATCTGGGTCTTCTCGTCGGACGGGTCGCCGACGACGATCGACTCGATCGCGGGCCGCACGATCTCCAGGAAGCGGTCGTAGACCGATCGCTGGACCAGGATGCGGGTACGGGCGCAGCAGTCCTGGCCGGAGTTGTCGAGGTACGACATGGGGGTGGCGAGGGCGGCGGCCTCCACGTCCGCGTCGGCGAAGACGATGTTCGGGCTCTTGCCGCCGAGTTCCAGCGTCACGCGCTTCACGCGGTCGGCGCACTTGGCCATGATCTGTTTGCCGACACCCGTGGAGCCGGTGAACACGATCTTGGCGACGCCGGGGTGTTCGACCAGGGCGTTGCCCGCGACGCCGCCGATTCCTGGCAGTACCTGGAAGAGGCCCTCGGGGAGGCCTGCCTCCAGGGCGAGTTCGGCGAGACGCAGCGCGGTGAGGGGGGTGGTCTCGGCGGGCTTGAGGATGACCGCGTTGCCCGCCGCGAGCGCCGGGGCGGTGCCCCAGGCCGCGATCGGCATGGGGAAGTTCCAGGGCGCGATGGCGCCGACGACGCCGAGGGGTTCGAGGATCGTGACGTTCAGGCCGCCCGGTACCGGGATCTGACGGCCGTTCAGCCGCTCGGCTCCCCCGGCCGCGAAGTCCAGGAGATCGCGGACGTTGCCTGCTTCCCAGCGTGCGTTGCCGATGAGGTGACCGGCTTCGCGGACCTCCAACAGGGCGAGTTCTTCCAGGTGTTCGTCGACCTTCGCCGCGAAACGGCGGAGCAGCCGGGCGCGGTCGGCGGGGGCTGCGGCGGCCCACTTGACCTGTGCGGATGTCGCACGCGCGACGGCGGCGTCGACGTCCTGCGGGGTGGCGGCGGGGACGGTCGCGACGACCTCTTCGGTCGCCGGATTCAATACCTCGAGGTGCTGTACGTCGAGCAAGGGTGCCTCACATGCGTTCGAAGGAGCGGCGGAGCTCCCAGTCGGTCACCGCGGAGTCGAAGGCGTCCAGCTCGACCCGGGCCATGTTGCTGTAGTGCGCGACCACCTCGTCGCCGAAGGCGGCCTTGGCGATGGCGCTGTTCTCCCAGAGCTCGGCGGCCTCGCGCAGGGTGGTGGGAACGTGCGCGTAGTCACCGGTGTAGGCGTTGCCCGTGCACTCCTCGGGCAGTTCCAGCTTCTGCTCTATGCCGTGCAGACCGGCGGCCACGAGTCCGGCGACCGCGAGGTGCGGGTTGACGTCACCGCCCGGGAGGCGGTTCTCGAAGCGCAGGGAACGGCCGTGGCCGACGACGCGAAGGGCGCAGGTGCGGTTGTCGTACCCCCAGGCGGCGGCGGTCGGCGCGAAGGAGCCGGGCCGGAACCGCTTGTACGAGTTGATGTTGGGCGCGTAGAGCAGGGAGAACTCGCGGAGCGCCGCGAGCTGCCCGGCCAGGAAGTGCCGCATGACGGGCGACATGCCGCCGGGATCGTCCGGGGAACCGGCCATGGCGTTGGCGCCGTCCGCGTCGGCGAGCGAGAGGTGGATGTGACAGGAGTTGCCCTCGGCCTCGTTGTACTTGGCCATGAAGGTGAGCGAGACACCTTCCTGGGACGCGATCTCCTTGGCGCCGGTCTTGTAGATGGCGTGCTGGTCGCAGGTGACGAGGGCGTCGTCGTAGCGGAACACGATCTCGTGCTGGCCCGGGTTGCACTCGCCCTTGGCCGACTCGACGACGAGCCCGGCGGCCGCCATCTCGTTGCGGATGCGGCGCAGGAGCGGCTCGATGCGGCCCGTGCCGAGCACCGAGTAGTCGATGTTGTACTGGTTCGCCGGAGTCAGGGCCTTGTAGCCCGCGTCCCAGGCCTGCTCGTAGGTGTCCTTGAAGACGATGAACTCGAGCTCGGTGCCGACGTTGGCGGTGTAGCCGAGCTCGGCGAGGCGGTCGAGCTGACGGCGCAGGATCTGGCGGGGCGCGGCCACGACGGGCGAGGAGTCGTTCCAGGCGAGGTCCGCGATCAGCATCGCGGTGCCCTCGTTCCAGGGGACGCGGCGCAGGGTGCTCAGGTCGGGGCGCATGGCGAAGTCGCCGTAGCCGCGGTCCCAGGAGGACATCGCGTACCCCTCGACGGTGTTCATCTCCGCGTCGACGGCCAGGAGGTAGTTGCAGCCCTCCGTGCCGTGCTCCAGGACGTCGTCGAGGAAGAAGCGGGCGGCGAACCGCTTGCCCTGGAGCCGCCCTTGCATATCGGGGAAGGCCAGGACGACAGTGTCGATCTCGCCGCTCGTGACGAGAGCACGCAGCTCCTCGATCCCTAGCGGTGGTGTGCGGTCTGCCACGGGAAAATCCTCCTTGGGTCAGCCGAGAGCCATAAGGTATTGCCGAGAACCATTAATTGGGAAGGGGGTACGGCCAGATGTCGCACATGGATGCCGACGTCGCCGGTGAGGCGGGTCCGGATGGCCCCGCCGCGACCGCCGACGACCGGCTCGCACCGATCCTGCGGCCCGTGCGGGCGGGCAACGGCTTCGAGGAGGCCCTGGAACAGATCCTCCAGGTCGTACGCCTCGGCCTGGTGCCCGGCGGCGAACGGCTGCCCTCCGAGCGGGAGTTGGCCGAACGCCTCGGCATCAGCAGGGTCACGCTGCGCGAGGTCCTCAAGGTGCTCCAGGACCAGGGTCTGGTCGAGTCGCGGCGGGGCAGGTACGGCGGCACGTTCGTGCGTCCGCGCCCGGAGGCGGCCGGCGAGGACGAGCTGCGGCGGCGCGTGGCGGATGTCGACGTCGAGGACGCGCTGCGGTTCCGCGAGGTCCTTGAGGTCGGCGCGGCCGGGCTCTGCGCGGCGCACGGCCTGAGCGGGGAGCAGCGGGAGCGGCTGCGCGCGGCGCTCGTACAGACGCACGAGGCACCCCTCTCCGAGTACCGCCGCCTGGACACGCTGCTGCACCTGACGCTCGCCGAGCTGTGCGGCTCCCCCTCACTCACCGCGCAGTACGCGGCGGTCCGCGCGACCGTCAACGACCTCCTTGACTGCATCCCGCTCCTGGTCCGGAATCTGGAGCATTCGCAGCGTCAGCACACCGCTCTGGTGGAGGCCGTGCTCGACGGGGACGCGGACGGGGCGCGGGAGATGATGCGCGAGCACTGCGCAGGTACGGCCGCCTTGCTGCGGGGCTTCCTGACATAAGGGGCGAGCTGCGGGGCGATTAACGGCGACGTAACGCAGGGGTCTTGCTTTCTCGCGGGTCGCACGGCAAAGGTATGCATCCGTTCCATTGAGTCACCCCGCCGTAGTGCCGCCGCCGCGCAGTCACATAGGAGCCGTGCCATGACCATGGAGTCCCCCAAGTCGAGTGCCGCCGAGCCGGCGGACGACTATCTGGAGCGCAGAGCGCTGCGCCGGGGCAGCGCGGGCTGGCTGCTGCTCACCGGCCTCGGTGTCGCGTACGTGGTGTCCGGCGACTACTCGGGCTGGAACTTCGGCCTGGCGGAGGGCGGATTCGGCGGCCTCGGGATCGCCATGGCGCTGATGGGCGTCATGTACGCGTGCATGGTGTTCTCGCTGGCGGAACTGTCGTCGGTCCTGCCGACGGCGGGCGGTGGCTACGGCTTCGCGCGCCGGGCGCTCGGCCCGCTGGGGGGTTTCCTCACCGGCACGGCGATCCTCATCGAGTACATCCTGGCGCCCGCCGCGATCTCCATCTTCATCGGCGACTACGTCGAGTCGCTCGGCCTCTTCGGACTCACCTCCGGCTGGCCGGTGTACCTGGCCTGCTTCGTGATCTTCATCGGCATCCATCTGTGGGGGGTCGGCGAGGCGCTGCGCTTCAGCTTCGTCGTTACGGGCATCGCGGTGGCGGCGCTGCTCGTCTTCGCGGTCGGCGCGTTCATGGACTTCGACGCGTCGACGCTGAACGACATCCCCGTGGAGGCCGACGCGTTCGGCTCCAACTCCTGGCTGCCGATGGGGTTGCTGGGCATCTGGGCGGCGTTCCCGTTCGGCATGTGGTTCTTCCTCGGGGTGGAAGGCGTCCCGTTGGCGGCAGAGGAGACGAAGGACCCGGCCCGCACCCTGCCGCGCGCGATCCGCTGGTCCATGGCCATCCTGATCGTGCTCGCGCTCCTCACGTTCTTCGCGTCGGCGGGGGCGCGCGGCGCGAACGCGATCCAGGAGGCGGGCAATCCGCTGGTGGAGGCGTTGCAGCCGGGCGGTGAGGCGACGGCGCTGAGCCGGATCGTGAACTACGCGGGCCTGGCGGGCCTGGTGGCGTCCTTCTTCTCCCTGATCTACGCGGGCTCGCGCCAGCTGTTCGCCCTGTCCAGGGCGGGCTACCTGCCGCGCTTCCTTTCCCTCACGAGCAGCCGCAAGGCTCCCTACCTGGGACTCCTGGTCCCCGGGGCGATCGGCTTCAGCCTGGCCGCGGCGACCGGGGACGGCGCGCGGATGCTGAACGTGGCGGTGTTCGGGGCAACCATCTCGTACGCCCTGATGTCGCTCTCGCACATCGTGCTGCGCCGCAGGGAGCCGCACCTGGAGCGGCCGTACCGCACGCCGGGCGGCATGCTGACGTCGTCGGTGGCGCTGGTCCTCGCCTGCTCGGCGCTGGTGGCGACCTTCCTGGTGGACGTGACGGCGGCGCTGATCGCGCTCGCGGTATACGTGGTGGCGATCGCGTACTTCGGCCTCTACAGCCGCAAGCATCTCGTGGCACGGGCGCCCGAGGAGGAGTTCGCGGCGCTGGCGGCCGCGGAGGCGGAACTGGAACGCGACTGAGCATGTCGCGGCTGAGCGTGAGGGAGACGAGGGTGAGCGCGACGAACACCGGCCGACCGCTGATCGGTGTCAGCACCTATCTGGAGTCGAAAGTGGGCTGGGGCGTGTGGGAGCTGCCCGCGGCGCTGCTCCCGGCCGGTTATCCGCGGCTCGTGCAGGGGGCGGGCGGCATCGCCGCGATGCTGCCGCCGGATGATCCTTCGTACGCGGACGAGGTCGTCGCCCGCCTCGACGGCGTGGTCATCGCGGGCGGGCCCGATGTCGAGCCGGTCCGCTACGGCGCGGAGCGCGAGCAGCGTACGGGCCCGCCGGCGCGGGAGCGGGACGCGTGGGAACTAGCGCTGATCGAGGCGGCGTTGACGTCCGGGACGCCGCTGCTCGGCATCTGCCGGGGGATGCAGCTGCTCAATGTGGCGCGCGGCGGGACGCTGGTGCAGCACATGGAGGGGCATGCGGAGACGGTGGGCGTCTTCGGCACGCACGAGGTGAAGCCGGTGCCGGGTTCGCTCTACGAGTCGATCGTCCCCGCCGCCGCGGAGGTCCCCGCCTATCACCACCAGGCGGTGGACCGCATCGGCCGGGGGCTTGTGGTGTCGGCGTACGCGGCGGACGGCACCCCGGAGGCGCTGGAACTCCCCGCGTCCGCGGGGTGGGTCCTTGGGGTCCAGTGGCACCCGGAGATGGGGGACGACCTGCGGGTGATGTCAGCGCTGGTTCGCGCGGCGAGGGCGTTCAGCGGACCGGGGAGCCCGGCCTGACCCCGGACCGCCTCGCACCCGGGGGGTGGCCCTCCGGCCGGGGGCATGCCTGCACCCAGCGGTCCCTGCACCGCCGGGTTTCCCCTCGGCGGGACCTTTCCCGCCCACCCGCCCGTTGCCCCGGGGTAATCGGGTGGGTGGGCGGGAGACCTCCGCCGGAGGCGGGAGGAGACATCCCACCCGCAGGTGAAAGCAGACCCCAGCCCCGGAGGCGCGAAGCAGAACTCACCCCCCAGGGGAAGCCGGCGACCCCGCCCGAGTGAGCGAAAGCAGATCCCGTGCCGGGCCGGTGGGCCGGTGTCCCGTGGGCCACACCGCCCGGAGGGCGCGGCGTAGTTGGACCCCCTCCAGAGGGACCGCCACCAGGCGCCGAGCCGACAGCTCCTCCCCCACCGCGAGCTCACTCAGCACAGCGGGCCCCGCCCCACTCACCGCGGACGCCTTTACCGCCGTGGTGGACGACAGCTCGATCAGCGGGCGCGCCAGACCCCCCAGCGCCGCGTCGAGGACCTGCCGCGTCCCTGAACCCTCCTCCCGGAGAATCAGCGGCGTGGCCGCCAACTCCGCGGCGCTCAACGGCTTTCGGCGCCGCGCCCAGGCGTGGCCCGGCGCCGTGACGACGACCAGGCTGTCGTGGGCGATGACGGCAGAGTCGAGGCCGGTCGGCACCGCGAGCCCCTCGACGAAGCCGAGGTCCGCCTCGCCCGCGAGCAACCGCTCGGCGACCGCGGTCGAGTTGCCCGCCGTCAGGGACACCGCCGTGTCCGGCCGCTGCGTCCGCAGCGCGATCAGCCAGCCCGGCAGCAGATACTCGGCGATCGTCATGCTCGCCGCGACCCGCAGCCGTGAGTCCCGCCGGTCCCGCAAGGCCTGCGCCCCCGCGTCGAACGCCTCGGCCGCCTCCACGATCCGCCGCGCCCAGTCGGTGACCAGCGCCCCCGCGTCCGTGAGCCGCGACCCCCGCGGCGACCGGTCGACCAGTGCGACCCCGAGCTGCCGCTCCATCGACCGGACGCGGCTGCTCGCGGCGGGCTGGGTGATGCCGAGCTCCTTCGCGGCCCGCCCCAGGCTGCCCAGCCGCGCCACGGCGAGCAGCAGTTCGAGCGCCCCGAGATCCGGCACGCGATGCGCGAGCGGCGACGCCCCCGGCGACGCATCGGACACACCGGAGGAACCAGAAGACGTACCCATAAGCCCAGGTTATGCCCTCATACGAAGATGCCTCCTGGTGGGGGGCCCGCCGAACGGCGACCGTGGAGGCATGGTCACCGTCGCCCACCCGCAGGCACCCACGAGCTCCGCCACCACCCCCGGCATCACCCGCGCCACCCGCCACCTCGGCCCGAACTGGTACGCCGCCGTCATGGGCACGGCGATCATCGCCGGGGCCGGCGCGACCCTGCCGGTCCACGTCCCCGGCCTGCGGACCGCCTGCACCGCGGTCTGGGCGCTTTCCCTGCTGATGCTGGCCTCGCTGCTCGCCGCCCGGACGCTGCACTGGATCCACCACCGCGACCAGGCCCGCGCCCACCTCCTCGACCCGGCCGTGGCCCCCTTCTACGGATGCCTCTCCATGGCCCTGCTCGCCGTCGGCGGCGGCGCCGTCCTCGTGGGCGAGGACTGGATCGGGACGACCGCGGCGGTCGCGCTGGACGCCGTCCTCTTCACCGCGGGCACCGTCATCGGCCTCGCGGCGGCCGTCGCGATCCCGTACCTGATGGTGGTGAAGCACCGCATCGAACCGGACCAGGCCTCGCCCGTCTGGCTGCTGCCCCTGGTGGCGCCCATGGTGTCGGCCGCCCTCGGCCCGCTCCTCGTACCGCATCTCCCGCAGGGCCAGGCCCAACAAACGCTCCTCTACGCCTGCTTCGCGATGTTCGGCCTGAGCCTGCTCGCCACCCTGGTGATGCTCCCGATGATCTTCGCCCGCCTGCTGACCGGCGGCCCGTACCCCCTCGCGCTCACCCCCGCCCTGTTCCTGGTCCTCGGCCCGCTGGGCCAGTCGACGACCGCCGTGAACAAGTTCGCCGACACCGCCGCGACAGGCGTCGTCCCGGCCCCGTACGACCAGGGCTTCGCCGTCTTCGCCGTGCTCTACGGCGTCCCGGTGATGGGCTTCGCCCTTCTGTGGCTGGCGCTCGCGGGCGCGATGGTGGTGCGGGCCCGGCGCAAGGGCATGGGCTTCGCGATGACCTGGTGGGCGTTCACGTTCCCCGTCGGCACCTGCGTCACGGGCGCCGAGGGCCTGGGCAAGCACACCGGCCTCGCGTTCTACGACTGGCTGGCCCTCGCCCTGTACGCCCTGCTCCTGACCGCCTGGGCCGTGGCCCTCACCCAGACCCTCCGCGGCCTCCTCAACGGCAAGCTGCTCGCAGCGCCGCGCTGAGCACCGCCGGGGCCTCCGCCAGGGACGGGCCGTACCACGTGAGGTGGCGGCCGCTGATCAGGGCCGTGGGGGCGGTGAACGCCTCGGGGCCGTCCTCGGGGGTGAAGCGGTAGGGCTCGTCGGGGAGGATCACCACGTCCGGGTCCACGGCCCGCAGCTCCTCGATCGGGACGCGCGGATAGCGCTCGGCGTGCGTCGCGTACGCGTTGTCGACGCCGAGGCGCCGCAGCAGATCCCCGGCGAACGTGTCGCGTCCCAGGACCATCCACGGCCGCCGCCAGATCGGGACCACTCCCTTCAACCGGGTGTCAGGCAGAGGGAGTTCGCCCCACGCCCGCTCGGCGTCGGCCAGCCACCCCGGACGCCCGGCGCCGCACGCGGCCAGCACCCGGGTCAGCTCTCGGAAGGCGTCCGGCAGATCGCGTACCTCCGTCACGAGCACCTGGACGCCCGCCGCCCGCAGCGCCGCGAGGTCGGGCGCGCGGTTCTCCTCCTCGTTGGCGATCACCAGGTCTGGGGCGAGGGCGATGATCCGGCGCACGTCGGGATTCTTGGTGCCGCCGACGCGGACGACACCAAGGTCGTCGAGGTCCTCCGGATGGCTGCACCACTCCGTGGCCCCCACCAGCGCGCCCGGCACACTCACCGCGACCGCCTCGGTCAGCGAGGGCACCAGCGAGACGACCCGCACTCCCGTCACCGCAAGGACCCCCTCAGCGCCGCGAGCCGTCCACGGCCTCGATGTGGTCGGCGACGGCCACGACGAGCACCTGGCTGTCCGGCACGGTCGCCCGCCAGCGGTGGCGCACACCGCCGGTCAGATAGAGGCTGTCGCCGCGCCCGAGGCGGTAGGCCCTGCCCTCCGCCTCGACCTCGACGGCGCCACCCACCACGTACATCAACTCGTCGTTGCGGTGCTGGAACTCTCGGCCCTCGTCGTGGTCGCCGGTGAACTCGACGGCGTGCAGCTGATGGTGGCCGCGCACCAGGTTGCGGACACGGACGTCGGGGGACGAACTTTCCCCGTCGCCCTCGTCGGCGCGCATCAGGTCGACCGTGCACGCGGGATCCGCTGCGGCAAGCAGTTCGACGTCGGTCGTCAGGAGCGCGTCGGCGACACGCTGCAGGGAGCGCCTGCTGGGCCGCGCCCGCTCGTTCTCGACCTGGCTCAGGAAAGGCACCGAGAGACCGCTGCGCTCGGCCACCACGGCGAGGGTGAGCTCCAGCTGCCGGCGGCGGCGCCGCACGGCCGAGCCCACCCGGAGGGTTTCCTTCTGCTCGTCCATCGCCTCGGCTCCCTTCTGCGCATCGGTCCACTCTCAACCCTGTTGGGTTTTCTGCACCCTACGCATGTTCGCCAAACGGTTTTGCCCCGTTGCGAGGACCGCCGTCTACAGCTTGTGCCAGTAGACAAGCTGCCCCGCCTCGCCGGGGGCCGCTCCTTGTGCCGGTATGAACAGGCTGACCAGCAACGCAGGCCTGCCCCGCGGGTCCGTGAGGAGGGTCGCCGAGGGATTGGCGAAGGCACGGCTTCCGCCATGGGTGGAGATGCTGAGGCGGTCGGCACGGCCGCTCGCGGGGTCGTAGGCATAGGTCCGCCAGCTGCCGAAGTCACCCCGCCACCGCTGCCCCTCCACGAGGAGGACGCGCCGCCCGTCGAGCCTCACGGGCGCCCGATCCCCGAAGTTCCCGCTGTTGCCCCACGTCTGCAGCGCCCGGTCGAGCCGCCGGTCGGGCGTCGCGTGCCAGTCGCGGAACCCGGTCAGGGTGGCGCGCAGCTGGCGGTCGGTGTCGCAGTCGGCGCGGTAGTGGCCGGTGAGCTCGATGGTGTCGCCGCGTACGGCGGTGACGCTCGGCGTGCCCTCGGCGCACCGCGAGAGGGTGCGCGGGGCGTCGAAGGCCCGGTCTGCCCGCCCGTCGAGCAGGGCCGCCCGGTCCCCGTAGCCGCGTACGGCGATGTGGTTCTTCGGGTCCTTCTCGTACGCGAGGACGTAGCCGCCGCGTCCGTCGGCGGCGAGCGAGGCCTGGTGGGTGCCGGGACCGAAGTCGTGGCGGCGGTGCCAGTGCCGCAGATCGGTGGAGGTGGCGACGGCGGCATGGAAGCGGCCGTCGTCCAGGAGGGTGCGGTAGACGGCCAGGTAGGTGCCGTCGGGGGCCTGCGTGATCTGCGCGGCGTCCATGGTGCGGCCGGTGTGGTCCCGCGCGTCGTAGCGGTGGCCGTCGGCGGTGGTGACGTCCTCGGCGAGGGCGGCCAGGCGCGCGGTGCCCGCGGAAGCGGGCGCGGAGCTCGCCCCCGCCGCCTGCGCGAGGAGCAGGGCGGCGCCGAGGGCCAGGGCCACGGCGAGGGCGAGGACGGTGCGGGAGACCCGGACGGTCACGAGGGGCGCAGAGGGCACGGAGGGGCACTTACGTTCGAGCAGCGGGGAGGCTGCCCAGCCTAGGGAGCGGAGGTGCCCCCGGGAACGCCGAGAGGGGTGGGCTTCGCCACAAGGACGACGCCCACCCCTCAAGGTGATTCAGCGGTGAAGAGCCAGGGGTGAAGAGCTAGGACTGCGGAGTCATCTTCTGCTCGAAGCCCGGGTTCTTCTTCAGCCACGTGTCGACGGCCTCGGGCTCATTGCCCTTGCCCGCCTTGTTGATCTCGTTCTCCAGGCTGGCCAGTTCCTTCTCGCTCATCTTGAAGTCCTTGAGCCACTTCGTGAGCTGCGGATACTGCTTCGGGAAGTCCTTGCTGGAGATCGTGCGGATCGTGTCGCCCTTGCCGAAGCCGAGCTTGGGGTCCTTCAGCTTGGTGAGCTTGTACTCGTTGTACGCCCAGTGCGGCGACCAGAGCAGAACCGCGACCGGCTCCTTCTTGGCGTACGCCGACTTCAGCTCGGAGAGCATCGCGGGCGTCGAACCGGAGACGATCTTGTACTCCTTGTCCAGGCCGTAGCCCGGCAGGACCTTGTTCTTGAGCGCCGTCATCACGCCCGTGCCGGGCTCGATGCCGATGATCTTGCCCTTGAACTTGTCGCCCTTGCCCTTGAGGTCATCGAGCGAGTCGACGCCCTTGACGTAGGACGGGACGGCGATCTCCAGAGACGTCGGGCTGTACCAGGAGCCCAGGTCCTTGAGGTTCGCCTTGTTCTTCTCCCAGTACTGCTTCTGGGCGGTGGGCAGCCACGCGTCGAGATCCAGGTCGAGGTCGCCCTGCGCGAGAGCGGTGTAGACCGGGCCGACGTCGGAGGGCGTCAGCTTCATCTTGTAGCCGCGCTTCTCCAGGACACGCTTCCAGAGATTGGTGACGGCGATGTTCTCGTCCCACGCGAAGTACGCGGCGTTCAGCGGACGCTTCGCCTCGGCGGGGGTGGAGTTCTTCGGCAGCGGGGCCAGCTTGTCGACGACACCCGGGTTCTTCTTCAGCCAGGCACGGACGGCTTCCTGCTGCTTGCCCTTGCCCGCCTTGTTGATCTCCGCCTCAAGACTCGTGAGCTGCTTCTCGCTCATCTTGAAGTCCTTGAGCCACTTGGCGACCTGCGGGTTCTCCTTCGAGAAGCCCTTGCGCGCGAGGGAGTGCACGCCGTCGCCCTTGCCCCAGGAGCCCTTGGGGTCCTTGAGCTTCTTCAGGTCGAAGTCGCTGTAGGCCCAGTGCGGCGACCAGAGCGTGGTGACGATCGGTTCCTTCTTGGCGTACGCGCGCTTCAGCTCGGCCAGCATCGCCGGGGTCGAGCCGTCGACGACCTTGTACTCCTTGTCGAGGCCGTACTCCTTGAGGACCTTGTCCTTGAGCAGGCCCATCATTCCGGCGCTCGGCTCGATGCCGACGATCTTGCCCTTGAACTTGCCGCTCTTGCCCTTGAGGTCATCGAGCGAGTCGACGCCCTTGACGTACGAGGGCACGGAGAGCTCGAGCGAGGTCGGGCCGAACCACGAGCCCATGTCCTCGAGGTCCTTGCCGTACTTCTTCCAGTACGAGGCGTGCGTCGTCGGCAGCCAGGAGTCGGTCTGGAAGTCGATGCTGCCCTGCGAGAGCGAGGTGTAGAGCGGGCCCGCCTCGAGCTGCTTGGTCTGCGGCTTGAAGCCGCGCTGCTCCAGGATCTCCTTCCAGAGGAAGGTGGAGGCCACGCCCTCGTCCCAGGGGATGTAGCCGATGTTGATTTCCTTGCCCTGGCCGACGTTCTTGGAGTCCGCGGCCGCTTCCTCGGACTTCGATCCGCCGAAGACACCCATGCCGCCCGCGACGAGCGCGAGGACGACCACGCCGACGACCGCGACGGCGGCCTGCGGACGGTAGGTCCAGATGTTCAGACCGTGCGCGGCACGCAGCTTCGCGACGGCGCGGCGGCCGAGCGGGGAGACCTGGGTGCCCAGCGAGCTGGTCATGCGGTCCAGGTAGATCGCCAGGATGACGATGGCGACGCCCGCCTCGGAGCCGAGGCCGACGTTCAGCTGGCCGATGGCCTCGTTCACGTCGGCACCAAGGCCCTCGGTGCCGACCATGCCCGCGATGGCGGCCATGGACAGGCCCAGCATGATGACCTGGTTGACACCGGCCATGATCGTGGGAAGCGCGAGGGGCAGCTGGACGCGCAGCAGGATGTTGCGCGGCGTGGTGCCGAACGCGTCCGCTGCCTCGACCAGTTCCTTGTCGACCTGGCGGATGCCCAGCTCCGTCATGCGGACGCCGGGGGCCAGGGCGAAGATCAGGGTGGCGACGATGCCCGCGGGGGCGCCCATCCCGAAGAAGAGGATGGCGGGGATGAGGTAGATCATCGCCGGCAGCGTCTGCATGAAGTCGAGCACCGGGCGGACGATGCCGCTCACCGTGCTCGACCGCGCCGCCCAGATGCCCACGGGCACGGAGATGATCAGCGCGATGATCGTCGAGACGAGCACCAGCGACAGCGTCATCATCGCGTGGTCCCACAGCTCCATCGAGATGATGAAGGCGAAGCCCGCGAAGGTCAGGACACCGGCGACCACACCGCGCAGCCAGAACGCGATGACCGCGAAGATGCCCGCGAGGAGCAGCGGCTCGGGCGCCTGGAGCAGGTCGGATATGCCGTCGTACGCGCCCTGGAAGACGGTCTGGAAGAAGTCGAACAACCACGCCATGTGGCTGAGCAGCCAGTCGACGCCGTCGTTGACCCACTCGCCGAAGGGAATCCTAGGCACCGCTGACCACCTTGCCCACGGCCTGCTCGCCGTCATCCTGCGTCTTCTGGAGCGGGACGGCAGCGTCCCGCGGCTCGTCCTCGGGGGTCATCGGCTCGCCGAGGACCGCGAGCAGCCGCGCCCGCGGCACGACGCCGATGAGCGCGCCCTCGTCGTCGGTCACGGCGACGGCCACGTCACTGGTGGAGCACGGCGTGAACAGCTCGATGATCGGCGTCTCGGCCCTGACCGTGGCGGGGGCCGCGGACAGCACGTCCTGCGCGGTCTTCAGCTCCTTGCCCTCGGCGGTCCTCGTGCCGAACACGGTCTCGGGCTCGGCCATGATCGCGCCCGCCGTGAGGACACGGGAGCGGTCGACGTCCTGCGTGAACGCGGCGACGTACTCGTTGGCCGGGGTGACCAGGATGTCCTCGGCGGTGCCGATCTGGACGATCTCGCCGTCGCGCATGACGGCGATCTGGTCGCCGAGGCGCATGGCCTCGTTCAGGTCGTGGGTGATGAAGACGATGGTCTTCTTCAGCCGCTTCTGGAGCTCCAGGAGCTGGTCCTGCATGTCGCGGCGGATCAGCGGGTCGAGCGCGCTGAACGACTCGTCCATGAGGAGCAGGTCCGCGTCGGTCGCGAGCGCGCGGGCCAGGCCCACGCGCTGCTGCATGCCACCGGAGAGCTCGTCGGGCCAGGACTTCTCCCAGCCCTTGAGCCCGGCCAGTTCGAGCGCGACCGTGGCGCGCTCCTCGCGCTCGGCGCGCGGCACGCCCTGTACCTCGAGGCCGTAGCCGGCGTTCTCGAGGACGCTGCGGTGCGGGAAGAGAGCGAAGTGCTGGAAGACCATGCTGATCTTCTTGGAGCGCACCTCGCGCAGCTCACGGGCGCTGAGACCCGTCAGGTCCTGACCGTCGAACAGCACCTGTCCGGCCGTTGGCTCCGACAGTCCGTTGAGCATGCGCAACAACGTGGACTTGCCGGATCCGGAGAGACCCATGACGACGAAGATCTGGCCCGGCTCGACCGTGAAGGAGGCGTCGATCACCGCGGCAGTGGTGCCTTCGGCGCGCAGCTCCTCTCGGTCGGTTCCGTGGCGGAGTTTCTCCACCGCGTCAGCGGGTCGTCTGCCGAATACCTTGTACAGGTGTTCGGCTTGCAGCCTGGACACATACACCTCTCGGGTTGAACCAAGACGGCCCGCCTCCCCCGCCGGCGGGCCGTGGAGCGACACGGGTTCTGCCCGCTTACTTGCCCGCCGAAATAGTTGAATCCTCGACCGGAGGCGCTCCGGCCCGGCGCCTGCCCTGACTTACACAGATCAAACGCAAGAGTGGTCCAGTTCACATTCAGTTCACTTCTGTTGGCCGGGAAGGGCCGGTCCGCAGCGGGTGCGGTGTCAGTGCCGTGCGGCATGATGCGAAGGTGACTCAGCGAACGCGACGGCTCATGCTGCTCGACACGGCGTCCCTGTACTACCGGGCCTATTTCGGGGTCCCCGACTCCGTGAAGGCCCCGGACGGCACACCGGTGAACGCGGTGCGCGGTCTGCTCGACTTCATCGCCCGGCTCGTCCAGGACCACCGCCCGGACGACCTGGTCGCCTGCATGGACGCGGACTGGCGCCCGCACTGGCGGGTCGAGCTGATCCCCTCGTACAAGGCGCATCGCGTCGCCGAGGAGGTCGAGCAGGGACCGGACGCCGAGGAGACACCCGACACCCTCGCGCCGCAGGTCCCGATCATCGAGGACGTCCTGGACGCGCTCGGCATCGCCCGCGTGGGCGTTCCGTCGTACGAGGCGGACGACGTGATCGGTACGTACGCCGGCCGCGCCACGGGCCCGGTCGACATCGTCACCGGCGACCGCGACCTCTATCAGCTGGTCGACGACGAGCGCGGCATTCGCGTCCTCTACCCCCTCAGGGGCGTCGGCTCCCTCCAGCTCACCGACGAAGCCTGGCTCCGCGAGAAGTACGGGGTGGACGGCTCGGGCTATGTGGACCTGGCCCTGCTGCGCGGCGACCCGAGCGACGGCCTGCCCGGCGTCCCGGGCATCGGCGAGAAGACAGCGGCCAAGCTCCTGGACGCGTTCGGAGATCTGGCCGGAATCATGGCCGCGGTGGACGACCCGAAGAGCAAGCTGACGCCTTCCCAGCGCAAGCGGCTCGACGAGTCCCGCGCGTATGTGGCCGTCGCGCCGACGGTGGTCCGCGTCGCGGGCGACGTGCCCCTGCCGGACGTGGACCTCGCGCTGCCGGGCGAGCCCCGCGACCCCGCGGCCCTGGACGACCTCGCCGAGCGGTGGAACCTGGGCGGGGCGCTGAAGCGACTGCTCACGACTCTTGAAGGATGAGGTGTTAGCTTAGGTAAGCCTAAGCAACATTTGATCATCAGGGGAGGACGCCGCCATGGCAGAACGTCCGGCACGCAAGGCACCGAAGGCTCACGTCGCCCAGGTGGTGCGCACCGAGCGCCTCACCCCGCACATGCAGCGCGTGGTCCTGGGCGGTGAGGGCCTCGCGGAGTTCACTGTGGGCGACTCCACCGACCATTACGTGAAGCTGCTGTTCGGCGCCGAGGGCGTGACCTATCCGGAGCCGTTCGACATGCAGCGGATCCGCGAGGAGTTCCCCCGCGACCAGTGGCCCGTGACGCGTACGTACACCGTGCGCTCCTGGGACCCGCAGACCCGCGAGCTCGCCGTCGACTTCGTCGTCCACGGCGACGAGGGCCTTGCCGGTCCGTGGGCCCAGCGGGTCCAGCCGGGCGCCACGGTCCGCTTCCTCGGCCCCGGCGGCGGGTACGCCCCGGACGTCGACGCCGACTGGCACCTGCTGGCCGGTGACGAGAGCGCGCTGCCCGCGATCGCCGCGTCCCTCGAGGCACTTCCGGAGGGCGCCAAGGCGTACGCCTTCGTGGAGGTCGCCGACGCGGAAGAGGAGCAGAAGATCAGCTCGGTCGCGGAGATCGTGTGGCTGCACCGCGGGGAGCGCCCCGTGGGCGAGGCCCTCGTCGAGGCCGTACGCTCCCTCGACTTCCCGGCGGGCGACGTGCACGCGTTCGTGCACGGCGAGGCCGGGTTCGTGAAGGAACTGCGCCGCCACCTCCGCATGGAACGCCAGGTCCCGCGCGAGCGCCTCTCGATCTCCGGCTACTGGCGCCTGGGCGACAACGAGGACGGCTGGCAGGCCTCCAAGCGCGACTGGAACGCCCAGGTCGAGGCCGAGCAGGAGGCACCGGCTCGCACGTGAGAGGCGACCAAAACCGGTTTCCCCGGGCGGTGCCCGCTGGCACGATGCGCCCATGCCCTTCAAGATCTCGGACGTAGTCGCGGCGGGCTCCCTCGCCCGCCGGAACCAGCCCAGCATCCCCGTGCCCGGAGGGCTGGTCCTGCGCCCCTGGTCGTCGGGCGACGCGCCCGCCGTGTACGAGGCGTTCCAGGATCCGGTGCTGCAGCGCTGGCACGCGCGCGAGGCCGACTCCGTCGACGAGGCCCGCGGCTGGATCGACGGCTGGCGCAAGGCCTGGCCCGAGGAGCGCGACGCGCACTGGGCCGTCGCCGATGCCACTTCGGACGAGGTGGTGGGGCGGATCTCGCTGCGGCTGATCGTGCTCGCCGACGGACAGGCCGAGGTCGCCTACTGGACCATGCCGTCGGCCCGCGGCCGGGGCATAGCGCCGCGCGCCCTCACGGCGCTGAGCGACTGGGCGTTCTCCGAGATCGGCCTGCACCGCCTCGAACTCACCCACGCCACGGCCAACGAGGCCTCCTGCCGTGTCGCGCTCAAGACCGGCTTCGCGCCGGAGGGCACCAAGCGCAGCGCGGTCCTGCACGCGGACGGCTGGCACGACATGCATCTGCACGCCCGTGTCCAGGGGGACGAGCCCGCGGGCTCGTGACCCGAGGGACACGGCGGGGCGCCCCCGCCGGGCCCCGTACTGTTGCCGGTTGTGACCCGTAAGCCCCGTATCCCGCCCTCTCCCCTGCCGCAGCGGCGCGGCGTCGACCCCATGCGGGTCAAGCTGCCCGCCGACGGAGCGTGGGCGACCGTACGGGACCATCTCGTCGAACGGCTGAAGGCCGGGCCCGGTGTGATCGACGGGATGCTGCGGGACGGTCTGATCGTCGGCGTGGACGGGCTTCCCGTGCCGCCGGACGCCCCTTATGTGCCCGGCGCCTTCGTGTGGTTCCACCGTGACCTGCCGGACGAGGTCCCGGTGCCGTACGCCATCGACGTGGTGTACCGCGACGAGCACATCGTGGTCGCCGACAAGCCGCACTTCCTGGCGACCACCCCCCGCGGCAGCCACGTCACCGAGACCGCGCTCGCCCGGCTTCGCAGGGAGCTCGACATCCCCACGCTCGGCGCGGCGCACCGCCTGGACCGGCTCACCGCGGGGCTGATCCTCTTCACCGTGCGGCCGGAAGAACGCGGCGCGTACCAGACGCTGTTCGGCGAGCGGCGGGTGTCGAAGGAGTACGAGGCCGTGGCCGCCCACGACCCCGGCATCGCACTCCCCCGCACCGTGCGCAGCCACATCGTCAAGGAGCGCGGCATCATCGCCGCGTACGAGGTGCCCGGCGCCGAGCCCAACAGCGAGAGCCGCGTCGAACTCGTCGAGCACAACGGCATGTTGGGGCGCTACCGCCTCACCCCGCACACCGGCCGCACCCACCAGCTGCGGGTGCACATGAACGCGCTGGGCCTGCCGATCCTCGGCGATCCCGTCTACCCGCTGGTGGCCGGTCCTGTGCCGCCGGACGATTTCCGGCGGCCCCTGCAACTCCTCTCCCGCGTACTGGAGTTCAGGGACCCCGTCACCGGCGCCGACCACCGTTTCGTCAGCGCACGCGAGTTGGGCGCCTGGGCCTCGTACGACTCCTGGGAGAACGCGCACCCCTCAGCGGACGGTCAGTAACCCCGCCACCAGACGACGATCCGCCGCCACACCCCCTGCCGCGGCACCGGCACGGCCACCGGCGCCGACTCCGGCACGGGCGGCGGCGCGGCGGGCTGCGGTGCCGGAACGGGCGCGGGCCGGGGCGCGGGCGTCGCGGGATACGCGGGCCGCGGAGCCGGCGACGACACATGCCAGTCGTTGCGCGCGTCGGGGACCCGCGCCATGGGCCGCGCCATCACATCCTGCGGAGGCCGCGGCGCGAAATGTACCGGCAGCGACACCAGGTGCCGGGAGAGGATCGACGAGGTCCACCTCAACTCGTGTTCCTCGCACTCGAGTTCCACGTCCGGGAAGCGCATGAGCAGCGCGTCCACCCCCGTGTCGGCGATGGCACGGCCGAGGTCCTGCCCCGGGCACTCGTGCGGACCGCCGCTGAACGCGAGGTGGGAGCGGTTGCCCTGCATGTTGGCGGCCAGGTCCGGGCGGACGACGGGGTCGACGTTGCCCGGCGCGATGCCGAGGAGCAGACCGTCGCCCGCCTTGATCTGCTTGCCGCCGAGCTGGGTGTCCTGCTTGGCGAAGTAGCCGATCATCGCGCTGAACGGCGGCTCGTCCCACAGGGACTGCTCGACCGCTTCGGGGACCGTCATCTGGCCGCCGCTGAGCTGGGCGCGGAAGCGTGGGTCGGTCAGGACCATGCGCAGGGCGTTGGCGATGAGGTTGGCCGTGGCCTCGTACGAGGCGATGAGCACCAGGCGCAGGTGCGCGGCGACCTCGTCGTCGGTGAGCTGCGCCGGCTGTGCGATGAGGTTGCTGGTGAAGTCCTCCTCGGCCTGTGTCCGGCGCCGCGCCACGAGCCGCGTCAGCGCGTCCATGATGTACGCGTTGCTGGCGATGGCGGTCTCGGTGCCCCTGAGCATGTCGCGGGCGGCCTGCACGATCCGCTCGTTGTACTCCTCGGGCATGCCGATGACATGGCACATCACCATCATCGGCAGATGCTCGGCGAACTGGCTCACGACGTCCGCGCGCCCGTCCTGGCAGATGTCGTTGAGCAGGAGATTGCTGTAGCGGTTGATGTAGCGGCGGATGCCCCGGTGGTCGAGGAGCGCCATCGCGCCGGTGACCGCGCCGCGCAGCCGCTCGTGCTCGTCACCCTCGGCCATGCTGGCCATGGGCGTGTAGGTGACCACGGGGGCGAGCGGGTTGTCGGGGCCCATGGAGCCGTCGATGATGGCCCGCCACTGGCGTGGGTCGCGGGTGTACTGCGAGGGGGTGCGGACCATGTGCAGGTTCTCGCTGTGGCCGAGGACCGCCCAGATGGGTACGTCGTTGTGCAGCAGGGCCGGAGCCACCGCGCCGTGCTCGGCACGCAGCTTCTCGTACACGCCCGCGAGGTCGGTCTCCGCCTCGGGTCCGTACAGACGGCGCAGGCCGCCGGCGCCCAGACCGTGCGCGGGGCAGCCGGGCGGTGGCATGGCGGGGTCGTCCAGGCCGGTGTGGGGTTGGGAAGGAGTCGTCACGTTCGTCGCTCCGGGGTTGCGGATAGGGGGAGATGTCAGACGGGGGCCACGGTCAGGGAGTGCAGATACCGCGTGAGGGTCAGCAGGGTGTCCCGGCTCGACGCGCGCTGCCGGGCGTCGCACTTCACCATCGGCACCGCGTCGTCCAGGTCGAGTGCGCGGCGCAGCGTCTCCATCGGGTGATGGGGCGCGTCGGGGAAGTCGTTGACGGCGACGACGAAGGGCACGCCGCGCTCCTCGAGGCGGCCGATCACGTCGAAGCTGACCTCCAGGCGGCGGGTGTCGAGGAGGACCACCGCGCCCAGCGCCCCTTCGAAGAGGCCGTTCCACAGGAACCAGAAGCGCTCCTGGCCGGGGGTGCCGAACAGATACAGCACCAGTTCCTCGGAGATGCTGATCCGGCCGAAGTCCATCGCGACGGTGGTGGCGGTCTTGGTGTCGGAGCCGTAGTTGTCGTCGACGCCGATGCCCGCCTGGGTCATGGTCTCTTCGGTGGTCAGCGGACGGATCTCGCTGACGGAGCCGACCATCGTCGTCTTGCCGACCCCGAACCCGCCCACGATCACGATCTTCACGGCGGCCGTGGCCGTATGCGGCAGGACCTCTTCGCTGCTGGGCCCGGTGATCGTGTCAGAGCTTTTGAAGTCCATGCATCACCGCTTCGAGGAGGGAACGATCGGGGAGCGTGGAGCGGACGATCGATGCCCGCGCCTGTACCAGGTCGGCCTCGAGCATCCTGGTGAGGAGCACGGTCACCACACTGAACGGCAGCGCGAGATACGCGGAGAGCTCGGCGACGGACAGCGGCGTCTGACAGAGCCGCAGGACGTCGGAGTGCTCGGGTTCTGCCGTGGGCGGTGCCTCGCCGTTCGCGACGATCAGCGTGACGAGGTCGATCGCTGCCCGCTCCGTGTCCTCCCCGGTCAGGATGTAGAGCCGCTCGGGGTTCTCCGGGCTGCGCCGTTCCCGTTGGGGAGGGTCGTCTCGGTGGGAGGGGTTCTCGCCTTGCGGAGGATTCATACGGCCTGCCCGTCTCGCCGGGGCGGACTCGTCAGATGGGCGCCGATCCGGACGACCAGGTCCCGCATGCGGTTGCCGATGAGGCCCGCGTCGACGGTCTCGTCGGCGAGCACGGCGAGGTAGGCCCCGGCTCCCGCCGCCATCAGATAGAAGTAGCCGCCGCCGACCTCGATGATGACCATGCGCATGCCGCCGTCGGCGTGCGGGATCTCGGTGGCGACCGCGGCCGCCAGGGACTGAAGTCCCGCGCAGGCGGCGGCGATCCGGTCGGCTGCGTCAGGGTCGCCGCCGTAGCGCGCGATGCGCAGGCCGTCCGCGGAGAGCACCACGATCTGCCGGGTCTGCGGCACGCCGTCGGCGAGCTCCTTGAGCATCCAGTCGAAATTGGCCCGTTGCTGGATCACTTCCAGCCCCCCTCGTCGGCGTTGTCGGCACTGTCGGCGGTGCCGTGGTCGTTCTCGCTGTGGCCCTTGGGGAGCAACGGGTCATCGGTTGCCGAGTCGTCGCCGTTCACGCCCTTCATGAAGGCCTCGATCCAGAGGCCGGGTTCCTTCTCCTCTTTCTTCGCCGGTTCGGGTACGACCGGCGCGGCCGCCTGCGGGGCGTACTGAGCGCGCTGCTTGTGGTACTTCTCGTCGGCGGCTTCCTGGGCGAGACGCTCGGCCAGCGGGGTGCGGACCCGGCTGCGGCGCTGCGGCAGACCGTTCGACGTCCACTCGGTGACCTCGGGGATGTCGTCTTCCATGGCCGCGCCGAACGACTTGGGGAGCGGCGGTCCCGCCGTCATCACCCTCGGCTTCTTGCGCCGGATGCCGTGGGCCTCCTCGATGGGCACGCCTTCGGAGTTCACCCGGGGCACCGCGGACGCGCCGATGCCGTGGGCGAGGCCGGGGGCGGGCCCGGTGCTGAGCATCTCGCGCGGGACGATGAGCACCGCGCGGACGCCGCCGTACGCGGACTGCCGCAGCGAGACCTGCAGGTTGTACATCTGCGAGAGCCGTCCCACGACGGCCATGCCCAGGCGCGGGCTCTCGCCGAGGTCGTTCAGGTCGTAGCCGGCCTGGGCCTGCGCGAGCATGCGCTCGGCCCGTGCGCGTGCCTCCTCGCTGAGGCTGACGCCACCGTCCTCGATCTCGACGGCGATGCCGGTCTGCACCTCGACGGCGGTGACGTGCACGCGGGTCTGCGGCGGGGAGTAGCGCGTGGCGTTGTCGAGGAGTTCGGCGCAGGCGTGGATGAGCGGTTCCACGGACGTGCCGCGGATCGCGACCTTGGCGATCGAGTGCAGGTCGACGCGCTGGTACTCCAGGATGCGGGACATGGCGCCGCGCAGCACGCTGAACAGCGGTACGGGCTTGGGCCATTGGCGTCCCGGGCGGGCGCCGCCGAGCACGGTGATCGAGTCGGCGAGGCGGCCGATCAGCGCGGTGCCGTGGTCGATGCGGAGCAGGTCGTCGAAGACCTCGGGGTTGCGGCCGTGGAACTCCTCCATCTCGCGCAGTTCCGCGGACTGCTGGTGGACGATGGCCTGGACGCGCCGGGCGATGTTGACGAAGGCGCGCTGCGAGGACTCGCGCATGGCCTCGCCTGAGTCCAGGGTGTCCAGGACGTTCCGGAGCAGCTTGCGCTGCGAGAAGGGCAGATCGGCGAAGGACTCGTCGGCGTCGACGAGGTGGCGGATGACCTCCGACGGCGCTTCGCCCTGCCGGAGCCGGAAGACGGCCTCGGGGATGACCTCCCTGCCCAGGCGGATGGTCTCGTCGTCATGGGACGCGATGCGCCGTTCCAGGGAAGCGACGCGCTGCGCGTACTGGGTGTGCAACTCCCGGATGGTCCGGCCGCGTCGCACGGCTTCGGCGCCGACCGCGACGACCACGAGGGTCGCGATCGCGCCGCACCAGCCCACCGCGATGCGGGCGGGTTCCGTCACCGCGGCGACCGCGGCTCCGGTGGCCGCGGCCATCAGCAGGGCGGGCAGCAACAGCACGCGTGCGTAAGGGACTTCTCGGCCACCGGGAGGCGATTGAACACTCACCATGTATGCCCTCTGAAGACTTGTCTTGGGGGAGGAATGGGGGGCGGTGCTGGGAAATGGGGGAAATGCGAGAGGAGTTGAAAACGGTCAGACGTATGCGAACAATCGAAACATCCATGAACAAACGCGCGAATCTATCGCAACTCGTTTTAACTCGCCGCGCTCCGGGCGAGCTTAGTCCGCCGAAATCATCGCCGAGTCATATTCAGCAAGGCCCTGCAGCGCGCTCACCGACGGGCATACACTCGGCTCCATTTGCACGCGTGGCGATCAATCGAACACGTGGAGTGATGACGTCGAACAGGCGGACCTGGATACGAAAAAGGGCGGGCCCGGGGAGTAGATCCCCGGGCCCGCCCTTCGACGCGAGCAGACCACGCGTCGCGATCCGTCAGCCGACGGAGCTGTACGCCACCACACCTCGCAGCAGCTGGTCCACGGCCTTGCGGGCGTTCTTGCCCACGGTGGAACCCTCGCGGGGAGCGGCGGCCGAGATCTGCCCAAGCACGTCGATCACCTGCTTGCACCACCGCACGAAGTCACCGGCGGGCATCTCCGCCTCGCGCAGCACCTCGTCGAGGCCCTTGTCCGACGCCCACATGTACGCCGACCAGGCGAACCCGAGGTCCGGCTCCCGCTGCCCGACCCCCTCCGCCTGGTTGATCTTGAACTCTTCCTCCAGGGCGTCGAGCCGGCCCCAGATCCGCACCATCTCGCCGAGGGAGGCCTTCACCTTCCCGGAGGGCAGCTTGGGGGCGAGCGCGTCGTCCGCGGCCCGGGCCTCGAACACCAACGCCGAGACGCACGCGGCCAGTTCGGCCGGGCTGAGCCCCTCCCACACGCCTTCGCGCAGGCATTCGCTCGCAAGGAGGTCCAGCTCTCCATAGAGCCGGGCGAGCCGCTTGCCGTTCTGGGTGACCTCGTCGCCCCGGAGGTAGTCCAGCTCGGTGAGCAGCGCGACGATCCGGTCGAAGGTCCGCGCGATGGTGTTCGTGCGCCCCTCGATGCGCCGCTCGAGCTGCACGGTGTCCCGCCGCAGGCGGTGGAAGCGCTCGGCCCACCGCGCGTGGTCCTCCCGCTCGTCGCACCCGTGGCAGGGGTGCGCCCGCAGCTCCGTGCGGAGCCGGGCGATCTCGCGGTCGTCGGCCGCGGCGGCCCGCCCCTTGCGGTGCCGCTCCGGCACGATGTGCCCGGCCTTCGTGCGCAGGGCGGACGCCAGGTCCCGGCGCGACTGCGGCGAGCGCGCGTTGAACGACTTCGGGATGCGCATCCGCTCAAGCGCCTCGACCGGCACCGGGAAGTCCATCGAGGCAAGGCGCTTGACCTGCCGCTCGGCGGTGAGCACCAGGGGCCTGGGCCCGTCCTGGTGCTCGAAGCCGCGGTGGCCGTTGACCCGGCCAGCGGGGATGCCCGGGTCCAGGACGAGCGCCAGGCCCGCGTACTTCCCGGTCGGCACGTGGATGACGTCACCGGGCTTGAGCTTCTCCAGGGCGGTGGCCGCCGCAGCCCTGCGCTGGTTGGCGCCCTGCTTGGCGAGCTCGGTCTCCCGGTCCTTCAGCTCGCGGCGCAGCCGGGCATACTCCTCGAAGTCGCCCAGGTGACAGGTCATCGAGGCCTTGTAACCCTCAAGACCTTCCTCGTTCTTCTGCACCTGACGGGAGATCCCGACGACCGACTTGTCGGCCTGGAACTGCGCGAAGGACGTCTCAAGCAGCTCACGCGAGCGGTGCCGCCCGAACTGCTCGACCAGGTTCACCGCCATGTTGTACGAGGGCTTGAAGCTGGAGCGCAGCGGATACGTGCGCGTGCCCGCGAGTCCCGCGAGGTGTTCCGGGCTCATGGCGCGCTGCCACAGGACCACGGCATGGCCCTCGACATCGATGCCACGCCGCCCGGCGCGACCGGTCAGCTGGGTGTACTCACCGGGCGTGATGTCCGCGTGCTGCTCGCCGTTCCACTTGACGAGTTTCTCCAACACCACGCTGCGCGCGGGCATGTTGATGCCGAGGGCGAGGGTCTCGGTGGCGAAGACGGCGCGCACGAGCCCACGGACGAAGAGCTCCTCGACGACTTCCTTGAAGGTCGGCAGCATGCCCGCGTGGTGCGCGGCGATGCCGCGCTCCAGGCCTTCCAGCCATTCGTAGTAGCCAAGGACGTGCAGGTCCTCGTCCGGGATGGCGGCCGTGCGCTCCTCGACGATCTCGCGGACCTGGGCCCGCGCGTCCTCGCCGTTCAGCCGCAGGCCCGCGTGCAGGCACTGCTGCACGGCGGCCTCGCAGGCCGCGCGGCTGAAGATGAAGGTGATCGCGGGAAGGAGACCCTCGGAGTCGAGCCGGTCGATGACCTCGGGGCGCCCCGGCGTCCAGATCCTGGACCGCTGTCTGCGCTCGCGCTCACGGTCGGCCTCGCGGACCATCTTGCCCTTGCGGCGGTCACGCGGGTTGTACGAACGGCTGGCCTCCATGCGCGCCATGCGCGTGAGGTCAGGGTTGACGGCCTTTCGCTGGCCCTCGCCCTCCTCGAAGAGGTCGTACATCCGGCGCCCGGCGAGGACGTGCTGGAACAGCGGCACCGGCCGGTGCTCCGAGACGATCACCTGGGTGTCGCCGCGCACGGTGTCCAGCCAGTCGCCGAACTCCTCGGCGTTCGAGACGGTCGCCGACAGGGAGACCAGCGTCACCGACTCCTGGAGGTGGATGATCACCTCTTCCCAGACGGCGCCACGGAAGCGGTCGGAGAGGTAGTGCACCTCGTCCATCACCACATAGCCGAGGTTCAGCAGCGACTGCGAGCCCGAATACAGCATGTTCCGCAGCACCTCGGTGGTCATCACGACCACCGGGGCGTCGGAGTTCACGCTGTTGTCGCCGGTCAGCAGACCGACCTTGTCCGCGCCGTATCTCTTGGAGAGGTCGGCGTACTTCTGGTTGGAGAGCGCCTTGATGGGCGTGGTGTAGAAGCATTTCTTGCCCTGCAGCAGGGCCAGGTGCACGGCGAACTCGCCGACGATCGTCTTGCCCGAACCCGTGGGTGCCGCCACGAGCACGCCCTTGCCCGCCTCGAGCGCCCGACAGGCGTCGATCTGGAAGGGGTCGAGGCCGAATTCGTACATCTCGCGGAAGCCGGCGAGTGCTGTGGCCTGCTCGACAGCGCGCTCGCGCGCCGCCGCATACCGCTCGGCCGGTGAGAGGTCCTCTGTCATCGTGCTTTCGAGACTACCGGCCACCACTGACAACGGACGATCATTATCTGCCTTACGGCTCCAGCGGCCCCTTCGGCCCGAGCACACGTACGGCCCCCGGCACGCACTGTGCCGTCAGCGGCAGGCCGCCGAGCTGCTCCCCGTCCGCGTAACCGGTGACTCCCGGCGCGGCGATCTCCACCTTCGAGGCCCGGAACACGGTGACCTTGGGGTGGTCCAGGTGCGTGCCCTTGTAGACCCGCGGGAAGACCTTCAGGAGCGTCGTTCTGCTGCAGTCGCCGACGACCGTGACGTCGAAGAGGCCGTCGCCCATGTCGGCCCGCGCGCAGATCCGCATGCCCCCGCCGTACGAGGATCCGTTCCCGACGGCGACGAGCGTCGCGTCGATCTCGTGAACCTGCTCGTCGTCCAGGGTGATCCGGAACGGGACGGGCCGGAAGGCCGCCAGCTCCACGGCCATGGCGAGGTCGTACTTGAAGCGTCCGGTGGGCCAGCGCATCCGGTTGCCCCGGTCGTTGACCCGCGAGTCGAAGCCGGAGGCGAGCACGGTGCCGAACCACGTCTTGCCCACCTGCCCCAGGTCGACGTCGCGGGTGCGCCCCGCGTCGAGCGCCTCGGCGATGACGGCGCCCGCGGCGGCCGGATCGCGCACCGGGAGCCCGAGGGCACGCGCGAAGTCGTTTCCGGTGCCCACGGCGATGACGCCCAAGGGCGTCGAGGTCCGCGCCACGGCCTGCAGGGCGAGGCTCGCCATGCCGTCACCACCGACGGCGATCAGCGCGCGCGTCCCGGCGTCCACGGCATCGCGTGCCCGGCGCAGCGCGTCGGCGGAGTCCTCCCCGATGACCGTGCGGACGGAGTGGCCCGCGGCCCGCAACGCGGAAGCGGCCGGCTGCGCCGCGTGGGCGCCCCGGCCGCGGCCCGCGGTGGGATTGACGAAGAGAGTGATGTCGCTGGTCACTGGGGGTCCCCCCGGACGGAGTCTGGGGGAGGACTTTACAAGGTCACGTCACGTCGTCGAAACCGTTTACCCGGTCTCGCTTCGCTCCGTCGCCGCTCGCCTGCTCGGGCAGCGCCCTGCTCGCGGAGACGGGCTCGATCTCACCGACCTCCTCGGGTGTGAGGTCCAGGTCGGACGCCTCGTCGTCATCGGGCTTCGCCGCTTCGATCCTGGCCTTGCGCCGGTCGTTCATGAGGGAGAAGGCGGTGGCCGCGAAGTAGAGGACCCAGATCGGCCCGGCGAGGGCCATCATGGTCAGCGGGTCCGTGCTGGGCGTCGCCACGGCCGCGAAGACCGTGATGCCCATGATCATGCCGCGCCACCAGCCGAGCATGCGCTTGCCCGTGATGACTCCGGTGAGGTTGAGCATCACCAGAAGCAGCGGCAGCTCGAAGGAGAGACCGAAGACGACCACCATGCGCGTGACCAGGTCGATCAGCTCGTCGAGCGGCAGCTGGTTGTCGACGCCGCCGGGCGAGAACTCAAGCAGCACGCGCGCCATCGTCGGCAGCGTCTTGTACGCGAAGAACGCGCCGCCCATGAACAGCGGGAATCCCGCACCCACGAACGCGTACGCGTACTTCTTCTCGCTCTTGTGCAGACCGGGCGCGATGAAGGCCCACAGCTGGTACAGCCAGATCGGCGACGCGAGCACCACACCGGCCATCAGCGAGATCTTCAGGGCGAGCGTGAACGGCGTGATCAGCCCGTTCAGCACGATGCGCGCGCAGGTCTCCTCGCCGCCCTTGTCCGCCAGCTCGGCGAAGCTCGACTCGCACCCCACGGAGCTCAGGATCGGGTTCGTGAAGAACTCGATGATGTCCTTGTAGAAGAAGGCAGCGACGATCGCGACGACGATGATGGCCAGCACGGCCTTCGCGAGCCGGTTGCGGAGCTCACGCAGGTGCTCCGCAAGCGGCATCCGCCCCTCGGGATCCTGTTCCTTCTTGCGGGCAGACTTGAGCAACCCACGTCCTCATCTCGTGCGGCAGGCCGGCCGTCGCCGGCCTTGGATCAGCGCTTGGTGGTGCTGTCGGTGGGCTCGGTGACCGGACGGGAGCTGGACACGTCGCCGGGCGCGGCCTGGATGGTGCGCGGCTGAGCGGCGGAAGGGTCGCCGGGCGGGTCGGCCGGGGCGGCTTCGTCCTTCTTGCCGTCCGACTTCATCGCCTTGGCCTCGCTCTTGAGGATGCGCGCGGACTTGCCGAGCGACCGGGCCATGTCGGGAAGCTTCTTCGCGCCGAACAGCAGAATGACCACGACGAGAATGAGAATGATCTCGGGGGCGCCGATCTTTCCGGAAAACATACGTCTTTACCTTCTCACCGAGGCGGCAGGGGCGGGGCTGCCGGACAGGTCGGACCTCTGTCCGGCCACCGTGCTGACAGCGATCGTAACGCTCGGGGGTGAACGCAGGGCAATCCCTGTGCGTACCCCCAGTTGCGGCCCGCGCCTCGCACTCCGGGCTACTTCAGCAGCGTACCTTCCGGACAAGGGAAGTTGACAGGCCGCGGTGTCGATGTGCGTCTCTGCGACACCTGCAGGATCTTTGGGACCTACAGGACATCTCGGCTCGCTCGGGCCACACCCGTCGCCGCCGCCTCCAGATCCTCCGCCGCACGGTTGATCCGCTGTGTGGTCCGCGTCACTTGCGTGCTGAGGCGCTGCGCCTCGATGAAGACCCGAATCGCCAGTACGCCGAGCACGGCGAGGCCACAGAACCCCGCGGCAATCGCCAGCATCGCCCAGAACATGCGCCGAGCCTAGACGGTCGAGTGCAGACGCAGCGTCCGCACCCCGCCGCCGGTGAGGAGTTCGACGATGCGTTCGCCCGCGGGCTTGCGCACCGCGTTGCCGCACTCCGGGCATGTGAACGAGTAGAAGGTGGTGCGGGCCGAGGCGCCGATGGCCAACCGCAGGGCCCCTGCGGAGAGTTCGAAGCGGGCGCGGCAGTCGGGGCAGGCGGCCTTGAAAAGCACAGGGGCGATTCTCGACATTCCGGGAATCTCGGACATAAGGCTGGTGGTCAACGCCCTTGCTCCTGCCTGTCGTACGACCCGCCGGGGGCTTTGTCGTGCTCGTCATAGGCCGCGAGGGCCTCGCGCGCCGCCTGCCGCGCGCTGTCCGCGAGATCCGCCGGGGAGACGATGTGCCCGTCCCCGCCGAGCCGCAGCGCGAGCCTGCGCAGCGAGGTGGGCTCCGGGGTGCGCAGCGTGATCCGCAGACCCCCGTCGGGGAGCTCTTCGGCGCTGTCATGAGGGTAGTACTCGGCGACCCAGCGACCACCGGGGCCGACCTCGACGACGACCTCGGGGTCCTCCGCGGCCGGCTGCACGAGCCCTTCGGAGAGGTCACGCAGCTCGACCTCGGGCGGCGCGGACGCCTCGTCCAGAATCCTGATCTCGGCCACCCGGTCGAGGCGGAAGGTGCGGCGCGCCTCGGAGAGGTAGCACCACGCCTCCATGTACGTGTGCCCGACGGCGAAGAGGCGGATCGGGTCGACCTCGCGCTCGGTGAGCTCGTCGCGCGCCGGTGAGTAGTAGCGCAGCCAGAGCCTGCGCCGCTCGGAGATGGCGCGGTCGACCTCGGCGAAGACACCGCCCTCGGACTCGAAGGTCACCGAGAGCCGTGCGCTGGCGCCCGCGTTCTCACCGGCCGCCGTCTCCAGCTTCGCGGTGGCGCGCACCAGCGCCTGCCGGTCGCTCTCGCGCAGCCCGGGGAGCGTGGAGACCGCGCGGGCGGCCACCAGGAGCGCGGTGGCCTCGTCGGCGGCGAGCCGCAGGGGGGCCGCCACGTCGTCCGGGTTGTGCCACCAGATGCGGTCACCGTCGGTGTCGATGTCCAGGAGGTCGCCGCCTCGGAAGCTGGTCCCGCACAGCGGCAGCACGTCCAGGTCGGAGATCAGCTCGTCCTCGGTGATCCCGAAGGCGCGGGCGACGTCGCTGACGTGGGCGCCGGGGCGCTCGCGCAGATACGTCACCAGGGAGAGCATCCGCCGGGTCTGGTCGATGGCGTTCGTGGCCATGATTCGGTGTGTCCCCCTCAGCCCTTGGCCACGGCGCGCAGCCGGTCCACCACGTCGGCCCGCAGCTCGGCGGGTTCGAGGACCACCACGTCGGGCCCGAACTCCACCAGCCAGGCGTCGAGCCCGTGCCCGTACGGAATCTCCAACTCGTCCCACCCCTCGCCCACTTCACGTATCCGGGCGGCCTTGGCGCGCAGCGGGTAGCCCGCGCCCGTCCGCAGTCGGATCAGGGCGGAGCGGTCGGCGCTCTCCCCCGCCCAGCCCGCGACGGTCTCGCGCACCGTGACGACGTCGGGGATGCCCGCGGTGAACTTGCCCGCGCGGGCGCGGACCTTCCCGGTGATGCGGGAGAGCCGGAACACGCGCTCGGCGCCGCGGTCACGGTCCCAGCCCGCGAGGTACCAGTGGCCGCGCCAGCATTCGAGCGCCCACGGCTCGACGTGGCGCGGCTCGGGGCGGGCCGCGGTGGCCTTGCGGTAGTCGAAGACGACGGGGCGGCGGTCGCGGCAGGCGAGCATCAGCGGCTCGAAGGACGCCTCGTGCACGGGGATGCGCGGCTCGAGCGCGCTGTGCGCCTCGTACGGGTCGACGTCCTCGGGAAGGCCCGCTGCGCGCAGCTTCTGCAGGGCGCCGCTGGCTGCCCCGGCGAGGCGGGCCTGCTGCCAGACCTTGGCCGCGAGGCCGAGCGCGGCGGCTTCCTCGGCGTCGATGGTGATGGGCGGGAGGCGGTTGCTGTCGCGGCGCGCGAGATAGCCGACCTCGCCGTCGAGGTTCTCCACCGTCTCGATGACCAGGCCGAGTTCGCGCAGATCGTCCTTGTCGCGCTCGAACATCCGGTTGAAGGAGTCGTCGGACCCCGCCTCCAGATAGGCCTCGATGGACTCGCGCAGCTCGCGCTTGCTGAGCGGCCGCCGCGTCCCCAGCAGACACAGCGCCAGGTTCATCAGCCGCTCGGCCTTGGCAATGGCCATCGACGCCCTTTCTCAACAATGCTTCCGACCGCCGACCGTACCGCCCCGGGGTGTCGTGGGAAAAGCCGAGGCCCATGCCGGAACCGGCATGGGCCTCGACGGACAGGTCTGATCAGACCCTGTCCTCAGTCGTCGCTCGGTCGTCGCTCAGACGCCGACGAGGTCACAGACGAAGATCAGGGCCTCGCCGGGCGCGATACGGCCGCCACCGGCGCCGCGCTCGCCGTACGCGAGGTGCGAGGGAATGGTCAGACGGCGGCGTCCGCCGACCTTCATGCCCTGGACGCCCTGGTCCCAGCCGGCGATGACCTGACCGGCGCCGAGCTGGAACTGGAGCGGCGTGCCGCGGTTCCAGGAGGCGTCGAACTCTTCACCGGTGGAGAAAGCCACGCCCACGTAGTGGACGGAGACGGTGGCGCCCGCCTTGGCCTCCGGGCCGTCGCCCTCCCAGATGTCCACGATCTGGAGGTCGGTGGGGACCGGGCCCTCGGGGAAGTCGATCTCGGGCTTCTCGATGCTCACGTCTAATGCTCCTGCTTTGATACGAATGGCCGGCCGGGACAGTGTTACATCTTCGCGAGGATGTCCACGGTGAAGACCAGCGTGGAGTCCTTCTTGATGGTGCTGCCCTGCGGCGGCTGGTCACCGTACCCGAGCTTCGGGGGGACGACGACCAGGACGCGGCTGCCGACCTTCTTGCCGGTCAGGCCCTGCGCCCAGCCCTTGACGACCTGCGCGAGCTGGAACGAGGCCAGTTCGTTCCTCTTGTACGAGGAGTCGAACTCCTTGCCGTCGGCCCACAGCACGCCCTTGTACTGGCACAGGAGGCTGTCGGTCTCCTTGATCTCCTCGCCGTCGCCCTCAAGGATGTAGTTCGCCACGAGCTTCTTCGGGGCGTCCTTCTTCGGGACGTCGATCGAGGGGGCCTTGCCGTCCGTGTTCGTGCCGACCTTGGGCAGGTCGATGTTGGACTGCGCGACCTCCTTGCCCTTGGCCGAGCTCTTGGCGCTGAAGGTGCCCACCAGGTCGACGACGAAGACCAGCGTGTCGTCGCCCTTGATGCCCGCCTGCTTGTTGCCCTCCGTGCCGTAACCCATCTTCGGCGGGATCGCGAGCTGCACACGGCTGTCGAGCTTCTTGCCCACGAGCGCCTGGTCCCAGCCGGGGATGACCTGACCGGTGCCGATCGGGAAGACCGTGGGGTTACCGCGGTCGTACGAGTTGTCGAAGACCTTCGCCGTGGCCCAGATCTGGCCGAGGTAGTTCGCCTGGAGGTAGTCGCCCTTCTTCACCACGGCGCCCTTGCCCTCGACCAGGGTCTTGACCGCCAGGTCGGAGGACGGCTTGCCCGGCCCCTTCGCGACGGTCGGCTTCTGGCCGAACTTCGTCCCCTTCGTGATCTCGGGCAGCGGCCCGTCCACGATCTTCGCCGTCGGTGCGGCCGAGGTCGAGTTGGAAGGGGCTGGGCTGTCGCTGGGCTTGGCCTTGTCGGCCTTCTTGTCGTCACCACACCCGGCCAGCGTGAGCAGGCCGGCCGGAACAGCAAGGAGGAGTGAGCGTCGGCGCACGGTGGGGGCCTCGTATCGGTCGATCTTGTCGGTTGGCGTGCGCGCAACTCTACGCATGGAGAAGGGCGCCGTACGAGGAACGTACGGCGCCCCGCGTTGCGTTCCCGCAACGCACCTGCTGTATCCGGGGTTACATGCCGGCGATCAGCTTCTCCACCCGGTCGTCCACCGACCGGAAGGGGTCCTTGCACAACACGGTGCGCTGTGCCTGGTCGTTGAGCTTCAGGTGCACCCAGTCGACCGTGAAGTCGCGGCGCTGCTCCTGGGCCCTGCGGATGAAGTCGCCCCGCAGCCGCGCGCGGGTGGTCTGCGGCGGCACCGACTTGCCCTCGAAGATCTTCAAGTCGTTGCAGATGCGGGCGGCTTGCCCCTTCCTCTCCAGGAGGTAGTACAGCCCGCGACGGCGGTGGATGTCGTGGTACGCGAGGTCTATCTGCGCGACCCGCGGATGCGACATGGTCATGTTGTTCTTCGCTCGGTACCGCTCGATGAGCTTGTACTTCATGACCCAGTCGATCTCGGTGCCGATGCGGTCGAGGTCCTCGGCCTCGATCGCGTCGAGCGTGCGGCCCCACAGCTCCAGGACCTGCTCGACCGTGCCCGTGCGGATGCCGCGGCGCTCCACGAAGTCCACGGCCTTCTCGTAGTACTCGCGCTGGACCTCGAGGGCGGATGCCTCGCGGCCGCTGGCCAGACGCACCTTGCGGCGGCCCGTGATGTCGTGACTGACCTCGCGGATCGCCCGGATCGGGTTCTCCAGGGTCAGGTCGCGCATCACCGTGCCCGCTTCGATCATGCGCAGCACGAGGTCGGTGGCGCCGACCTTCAGGAGCATGGTCGTCTCGGACATGTTCGAGTCACCGACGATGACGTGCAGCCTGCGGTAGCGCTCGGCGTCCGCGTGCGGTTCGTCGCGGGTGTTGATGATCGGCCGGGAGCGGGTGGTCGCGGAGGAGACCCCTTCCCAGATGTGCTCGGCACGCTGGCTGACGCAGTACACGGCGCCGCGTGGAGTCTGCAGCACCTTGCCCGCGCCGCAGAGCAGCTGTCGCGTGACGAGGAAGGGAATGAGGATGTCCGCGAGCCGCGAGAACTCCCCGTGCCGGGCCACCAGATAGTTCTCGTGGCAGCCGTAGGAGTTTCCCGCCGAGTCGGTGTTGTTCTTGAAGAGATAGACGTCGCCCGCGATTCCCTCCTCGTGCAGGCGGCGTTCGGCGTCGACGAGCAGGCCTTCCAGAATGCGCTCGCCCGCCTTGTCGTGCGTGACCAGCTCGGTCACGTTGTCACATTCCGGTGTTGCGTATTCCGGATGTGACCCGACGTCAAGATAGAGGCGGGCGCCGTTCCGCAGAAAGACGTTGCTGCTGCGGCCCCATGAGACAACACGGCGGAAGAGGTAGCGCGCCACCTCGTCAGGCGACAGACGGCGCTGTCCCCTAAACGTGCACGTGACGCCGTACTCATTCTCCAGCCCGAAAATGCGGCGGTCCATGACTGAACATTACGCCTGATGCCCTGCCCTGAAACCGGGTTCGACGGCACCGTTTCGATCATTTTCCGATGAACCCGCAACGACCGCCGAATCAGCGGGGAGTACGAGCACCCGAGCGGTGGCCAGCAGGACGAGCAGCGCGGCGGCGCCGGCGCCCCCCGGAACGGCGAAGCCCCACACGGTCCCGCCCCACTCCACGACCGGCCCCGCGGCGGCCGTGCCGAGCGACGCGCCGACCGTGAACGTGGTCACGAGCCAGGAGAACGCCTCGGTGACGGTGCCCCGCGGCGCGTGCCGGTCCACGATGATGAACGCGCACGCGAGCGCCGGCGCGAGGAAGATTCCGGCGACGGCCGCGAGGCCCGTCATGGCGACCGTGCCTGGCGTCAGGGTCAACGGCCAGTAGCAGAGCGCGAGCAGGGCCACCAGGACGGTCAGCCGCTTCTCCGGTACGCCGGCCCACTGGCGCGCCCCGTACACGGAACCGCCGACCAGGGCGCCGAGCCCGAGCGCCGCCATCATCCAGCCGTACACCGCGTCGCCGCCGTGCTCGTCGGCGTACGACACACCGGCGACCGTGATGGAGCCGAGCGCCATGCCGATGAAGAGGAAGGCGCCGAGCAGCGCGATGAGCCCGGGTGAGCGCAGCGCGCCGAGCCAGTGCGCCTCACGGGGCGCCGAGCGCCACGCGCGCGAGGGCTGCGACAGCACCACGGAGAGGGCACCGAGCACACCGATGGCGTTCACCACGAGCAGCGCGGCCTGCTCGGACCAGAGCGCGACGCAGGCCGTGACGAGCAACGGCCCGACGGTGAACATGATTTCCTGCGCGATGGCGTCCATGGCGTACGCCCTGTGCACCTGCTCCTCCTTGCCGAGGACGCTGGACCACAGCGCGCGCAGGCCGCCTTCGAGGGGCGGCGTGAAGAGGCCCGCCACGCCCACCGCGACATACGCGAGGCCGAGTGAGTCGGGTCCGGTGAAGGCGAAGGCCCCCATGCCGAGGGCCGAGACGATCGCGGAGGGAAGCTGGATGCGCGGCTGCCCGTACAGGTCCACCAGGCGGCCGAGCAGCGGCTGGCCCACCGCGTTGGCCACGCCGTACACCGCGGCGAGGGCGCCGGCCAGGCTGTAGCTCCCGCCCTCGGCGCGGATGAACAGCACGACGGCGATCGCGGCCGTCGCGTTCGGCAGCCGGCCCACCAGGGTGCCCGCGAGCAGCCGACCGGCGTGTCTGGTCCGAAGGATCTCCGCGTATCCACCAGCCATGGTTCCCGCCCCTCTCCCTGCGCCGCCGCGCCGAGGTTTTACGTATAACGTCGAGCGTCATACGTACCATGAGCGCTCTCCGCGGGTCCATCCCGATCTCCCCCGCGGCACCGACCTGGGAGGTACCAGTAGTGGCCGGGCCAGAGCAGGAGGCCGGGGGGCCACGCCCCACGAGCCGCGACGTCGCACGGGCCGCCGGGGTCTCCCAGGCCACCGTCTCCCTGGTGTTCGGCGAGAAGTGGCGCGGCCGCGTCGCCGAGCGGACCGCCGAACGCGTCCGGGCCACCGCCCTCGAACTGGGCTACCGCCCCAACCTCGCCGCCCGCAATCTCCGCCTCGGCCGCACCAGGACCGCGCTGCTCGTCGTCCCCGCCCTCACCAACGAGTTCTTCGCCCGCCTCTACACCGGAGCCGCCCGCGTCGCCGCCGAACACGGCTTCGGAGTGGTCCTCTACCCCTCCCCCGAAGGCATCGGCCCCGCCCGGGACCCCTTCGGCTCCAGCCGCGCCGCCCTCGACGGCATCCTCGCGTCCTCCATGGCCTCCGACGCGCTCGCCACCATCCAGGGCGACGCGCTTCCCCTGGTCATGCTCGACAGCGACCCGGCCGACAGCCTCGGCGCCGCCACCGTCAACCTCGACATCGGCGACGGAATGCGCCGGGTGACCGAGCATCTCCTCGCCCTGGGCCACCGTGACTTCCTGCACCTCGCCGCGGGCGTCGACTCCTGGACCTTCGACGTACGCTCCGATGCCCTCGCGGCGGCCCTGAGGGGCACCGACGCGGCCGTACGCACCGTCCGGGCACTCCTCACCGTCGAGGACGCCCACGCGGCCGCTGAAGCCGCCCTGTCAGCGCCCGGGCCCCGCCCCACCGCGCTCGTCTGCGACGACGACATCCTTGCCGCGGGCGCCTGCAAGGCGGCCCGCCGCCTCGGTCTGCGCGTGCCCGAAGACCTCTCGGTGAGCGGCTTCGACGACCTCACGCTGGCGACCGCCGTGGAACCCGAACTCACCACCGTGCGGCTCCCGGCGGAGCAGTTCGGCGAACGCGGCATGACCTCCCTGCTCGCCGTCCTCGACGGCCGCACGCCCCCGACCGACACGCTCCCCGTCGAACTGGTGATCCGCGGCTCGACCGCCCCCGCCGCCCGCTAGACATGTGTGCGCCCCGTGTCCCGGCCACAGGGCCGGGACACGGGGCGCACACGAACGGACGTGCCTACTCGTCGTCGGAGCCGGCGTCCAGCTCTTCGTTGTCGGACTCGGCGTCCGTGGGGGCCGACGCGCCCCCTTCGAGCAGCCGCGCGAGCTGACGCCCGACGATCCGCTTGAACTTGCGCTGCTGCGGCCGCGTACGGTCGAGGACCGCCACCTCCAGGCGCTCCGCGGGGATCTCCCGCTCGCTGCCGTTCGTGTCGCGGGACAGCGACTGCACGGCCAGCTTCAGGGCCTCCGCCAGCGTCATCCCGTCACGATGACGCTGATCGAGATAGGTGCTGATCTGTTCGGCGTTGCCGCCGACCGCGACCGAGCCGTGCTCGTCCACGATCGAACCGTCGTGCGGCAGCCGGTAGATCTGGTCGCCGTCCGGCGTGGCACCCACCTCGGCGACGACCAGCTCGACCTCGTACGGCTTCTCCGCGTTGCTCGAGAAGATCGTGCCCAGCGTCTGGGCGTAGACGTTCGCGAGTCCACGGGCCGTCACATCGTCACGGTCGTACGTGTATCCACGGAGGTCGGCGTACCGCACGCCGCCGATCCGCAGGTTCTCGTACTCGTTGTACTTGCCGGCGGCGGCGAAGCCGATCCGGTCATAGATCTCGCTGAACTTGTGCAGCGCACGGGACGGGTTCTCGCCGACGAACACGATGCCATCGGCGAACTGCAGCACAACAAGGCTGCGACCGCGGGCGATGCCCTTGCGGGCGTATTCCGCCCGGTCGGCCATGGCCTGCTGGGGTGAGACATAGAACGGCGTCGACACCGGCTATCCGTCCCTTTCTGTCAGTGACTGAAACTGAAGTCAGTGGCGAATACGGATCGATCAGAGCAGCGAGGCCCGCGGGCCGTCGGGCTGCTCCAGGCGCCGCTCCAGGATCGAGCGGGCGATCTCGGAGGACTCCTCCTCCGCCAGCCTCCGGAAACCCTCTTCGGAGATCACGGTGACGATCGGATAGATCCGGCGGGCGACATCGGGGCCACCTGTCGCCGAGTCGTCGTCCGCCGCGTCGTACAACGCCTGCACGACGAGGGTCGTCGCCTCCTGCTCCGTCAGGTCCTTGCGGTAGAGCTTCTTCATCGCTCCACGCGCGAAGACCGAACCGGAGCCGGTGGCCGCGAAACCGTGCTCCTCGGAACGGCCGCCCGTGACGTCGTACGAGAAGATGCGGCCCTTCTCGCGGTCCACGTCATACCCCGCGAAGAGCGGGACGACGGCCAGGCCCTGCATGGCCATGCCCAGGTTCGACCGGATCATCGTGGAGAGACGGTTCGCCTTGCCCTCCAGGGAAAGCGTGGCGCCCTCGACCTTCTCGAAGTGCTCGAGCTCCAGCTGGAAGAGCTTGACCATCTCGACCGCGAGCCCGGCGGTGCCGGCGATGCCGACCGCTGAGTACTCGTCGGCCGGGAAGACCTTCTCGATGTCGCGCTGCGCGATGACATTGCCCATGGTCGCCCGCCGGTCACCGGCGAGCACCACGCCACCGGGGAACGTCGTCGCCACGATCGTCGTGCCGTGCGGCGCCTCGATGACACCCTGCGTGGGCGGCAACTGCCGGTTGCCCGGCAGGATCTCGGGCTGATGCTCGGACAGGAAGTCCATGAAGGACGAGGAACCAGGCGTCAGGAAGGCAGCTGGTAGACGCCCGGTGCTACGAGTGTTGGCTTCCACGCGTTTCCTTCCAGGTAAGTGACGGCCGGGCGCTGAGCGCCGGGAGCGTGTCCCAACTCGCCGGTGGCCGATTTGCAGTTGAAGCGAATTACGTCTGAAGGGCTGTTCGTCACGGACCCTACCCGCCTCGCGGCGGTGATCCACATGTGTGGTCCAGGGGGTTGAGGTGCGTGGCCGGGTACCGCGCCACGCACGCCCGCACCGCGTCCGCCACGCCCTACTGTCCGCCCTTTTGTACGAACGAACGTACGAAGTCCTCGGCATTCTCCTCGAGGACGTCGTCGATCTCGTCCAGAACGGAGTCCACGTCGTCGCTCAGCTTCTCCTGGCGCTCCTTGAGGTCCTCGGAGCCCTGCGCTTCCTCTGTCTGCTCCTCGACCTCCTCGGTGGAACGCGTCGCCTTCTGCTGTCCGCCGCCGGTGTCCTTGGTCGCCATCTACCTCACCCCGCTCGTTCGGTTCGATGCACTTGATCAGACCCTATAAGCCAGGCCTGACATCGGCCCCGTAGTTACTGCAACGTCCGGGGACCACCTCGATGATTCCCACCCGCCGGGTCTTTCAGCCTCCGGAAAGCACCCGGACCAGATCCTCCGCCGTGCGGCAGCGGTCAAGGAGCTCCTTGACGTGGTTCCGCGTGCCGCGCAGCGGCTCCAGTGTGGGCACACGCTGGAGGGAGTCGCGGCCCGGCAGGTCGAAGATGACCGAATCCCACGAGGCCGCGGCCACGTCGTCCGCGTACTGCTCGAGGCAGCGGCCGCGGAAGTACGCGCGTGTGTCCTCCGGGGGCTTGGCCTGGGCACGCTCGACCTGAGGCTCCTCCAGGAGGCGCTTCATCTTGCCGCGTGCCACCAGACGGTTGTAGAGGCCCTTGTCGGGCCGTACGTCCGCGTACTGGAGGTCGACCAGGTGCAGGCGTGCCGCGTCCCAGTCGAGGCCGTCACGGCGGCGGTAGCCCTCCATGAGTTCCCGCTTGGCGACCCAGTCGAGCTCTCCGGAGAGGCTCATCGGATCGCTCTCCAGGCGGCCGAGGACGTCTTCCCAACGGGACAGGACGTCCTTGGTCTGTTCGTCGGCGTCGGAGCCGTGCCGCTCCTCCACGTACTTGCGGGCCAGCTCGAAGTACTCCATCTGGAGCTGGACAGCGGTGAGTGTCCGCCCGCTACGGAGCGTGATCAGACGCTGGAGCGTCGGATCGTGGGAGACCTGGTGCAGGGTTCGCACGGGCTGGTCGACGGCGAGATCCACCGCGATGAAGCCGTCCTCGATCATGGCGAGGACCAGCGATGTCGTGCCCAGCTTCAGATACGTCGAGATCTCGGAGAGGTTCGCGTCGCCGATGATCACATGCAGGCGGCGGTACTTCTCCGCGTCCGAGTGCGGCTCGTCCCGGGTGTTGATGATGGGCCGCTTGAGGGTGGTCTCCAGGCCCACCTCGACCTCGAAGTAGTCCGAGCGCTGGCTGAGCTGGAAGCCGTGCTCGTGCCCGTCCTGGCCGATGCCGACGCGTCCCGCGCCGGTGACGACCTGCCGGGAGACGAAGAACGGCGTCAGGTGGCGCACGATGTCCGAGAAGGGGGTCTCCCGCTTCATCAGGTAGTTCTCGTGCGTGCCGTAGGAGGCGCCCTTGTTGTCGGTGTTGTTCTTGTAGAGGTGGATCGGTTGGGCCCCCGGCAGCTGCGCGGCGCGTTCGGCCGCCTCCGCCATGATGCGCTCGCCGGCCTTGTCCCACAGGACGGCGTCCCAGGGGTTGGTGACCTCGGGTGAGCTGTACTCGGGGTGCGCGTGGTCCACGTAGAGACGCGCCCCATTGGTGAGGATCACGTTGGCGAGGCCGATGTCCTCATCGGTGAGCTGACTGGCGTCGGCGGTCTCGCGGGCGAGGTCAAAGCCCCGCGCGTCCCGCAGGGGGTTCTCCTCCTCGAAGTCCCAGCGGGCGCGTCGCGCCCGGTGCATCGCCGCGGCGTAGGCGTTGACGATCTGGGACGAGGTGAGCATGGCATTGGCGTTCGGGTGGCCGGGGACGGAGATGCCGTACTCCGTCTCGATGCCCATTACTCGCCGTACGGTCATGCGGCCCTCCTTGCCCGGCGGCGCTCCCCTCCGGGAACGGCGCTCAAGTACCGCTGGTTCTCCGGTGCGTGTGCGGTGCCCGTCCCCGCACTGCGCGCTCGGCGGTACCGAAGAGCCTAGAGCGCCTTTGCGCTGGTGGGGAGATCATTGCCTTCATTGAAAAACAGACGGCTGCGGGTACCCACGAAGGACACCCGCAGCCGTCCTGTCTTCTACAGGTACTGACCGGTGTTGGCCACCGTGTCGATGGAGCGTCCGGTGTCCGCGCCCTGCTTTCCGGTGACGAGCGTACGGATGTAGACGATCCGTTCGCCCTTCTTGCCGGAGATGCGGGCCCAGTCGTCCGGGTTGGTGGTGTTGGGCAGGTCCTCGTTCTCCTTGAACTCGTCGATGCAAGCCTGCAGGAGGTGGGAGACCCTGATGCCCTTCTGGTTGGCGTCGAGGAAGGCCTTGATGGCCATCTTCTTGGCGCGTCCGACGATGTTCTCGATCATGGCGCCGGAGTTGAAGTCCTTGAAGTACAGGACTTCCTTGTCGCCGTTGGCGTACGTCACCTCGAGGAAGCGGTTCTCCTCGGACTCCGCGTACATCTGCTCCACGACGGACTGGATCATGCCGTCCACGGTGGTGCGCCGGTCGGCGCTGTGTTCGGCGAGGTCGTCCGCGTGCAGCGGGAGCCGCTCGGTGAGGTACTTGGCGAAGATGTCCTTCGCCGCCTGTGCGTCCGGGCGCTCGATCTTGATCTTCACGTCGAGTCGTCCGGGGCGCAGGATCGCCGGGTCGATCATGTCCTCACGGTTGGAGGCACCGATGACGATGACGTTCTCCAGGCCTTCCACGCCGTCGATCTCGGCGAGCAGCTGGGGGACGATGGTGTTCTCCACGTCCGAGCTGACACCGGATCCGCGGGTGCGGAAGAGGGATTCCATCTCGTCGAAGAAGACGATGACGGGGGTACCCTCGCTCGCCTTCTCCCTCGCACGCTGGAAGACCAGGCGGATGTGACGCTCGGTCTCACCGACGTACTTGTTGAGGAGTTCGGGGCCCTTGATGTTGAGGAAGTAGCTCTTCCCCGATGCCTGTCCGGTCACCTCGGCGACCTTCTTGGCAAGGGAGTTGGCGACGGCCTTGGCGATGAGCGTCTTGCCGCAGCCGGGAGGCCCGTACAGCAGGACGCCCTTGGGCGGCCGCAGTTCGTGCTCCCTGAAGAGGTCCGGGTAGAGGTAGGGCAGTTCGACCGCGTCGCGGATCAGCTCGATCTGGTTGCCCAGGCCGCCGATCTGCTCGTAGCCGATGTCCGGTACCTCTTCGAGGACGAGCTCTTCGACCTCGCTCTTGGGAACCACCTCGTACACGTACCCGGAGCGGGGTTCCAGCAGGAGTGCGTCACCGGGGCGGATGGTGACGTCGAGGAGTGGTTCGGCGAGCCGGACCACCCGCTCCTCGTCGGTGTGCCCGACCACCAGGGCGCGCTCGCCGTCCTCAAGGATCTCCTTGAGGGTGACGATGTCTCCCACGCTCTCGTACTCCATGGCCTCGACCACGTTGAGCGCTTCGTTGAGCATTACTTCCTGGCCACGCCTGAGCTCTTCGAGCTCCACGCCGGGGCTGACGTTCACCCGGAGCTTGCGGCCCCCGGTGAAGATGTCCGCCGTGCCGTCCTCGTTCGCCACGAGGAAGACTCCGAAGCCGGCCGGCGGCTGCGCGAGCCGGTCGACCTCTTCCTTGAGGGCCACGATCTGGTCGCGGGCCTCACGGAGCGTGTTGGCGAGCCGCTCGTTCTGCGCGGACACGCCGGCCAGATTGGTCTGCAGCTCGACGATCCGCTCTTCGAGAATCCTCGTATGACGCGGAGAGTCGGCGAGCTTGCGTCGCAGGACGGCGATTTCCTGCTCGAGATAGGCAACCTGACCGGCGGGGTCCTCAGACCCTCGCCCCGGCCGGATGCCGCGGTTGATGTCGTCGTCGTGGGCTGCCACGGTCCTCACCTCCTCCAAGGGGAGCTGGACGCTTCCAGACCCTACCTGGGTGGGTGTCGATTGAAACCCCTAGATCACAAAGACGGTAGAGGTGTGTCCGATCTTCACCCTTGCGCTCTCCCTCACGTCAGGTCATTACCCACCCAACAACATCGGAAAGCGGGCGGTTGTATCGTCGAAGCGTTCAACACCCGTCAGGGCTGGCCCGACTTGCTGCCAAGTCGGCTCACTCGGCGTGACGACCGGCAGGAGAGATGACCGTGGGAGAGAAGGCCGGTACCGGCTCCGAGAGCCGTGATCCACTGGAGGTCTGGATCGACCAGGACCTCTGCACCGGCGACGGCATCTGTGCGCAGTACGCGCCTGAGGTCTTCGAGCTGGACATCGACGGACTGGCTTATGTGAAGAGCGGCGACGACGAGCTGTTGCAGGCTCCGGGCGCCACAACGCCCGTTCCGTTGCCGCTTCTGCGTGACGTGGTCGACTCGGCGAAGGAGTGCCCGGGTGACTGCATTCACGTGCGCCGCGTTTCGGACAGGGTCGAGGTCTATGGTCCCGACGCGGCCTGAGGCCGCGCAGTCCGCGGACTCCGCGGACTCCGCGAACTGACGCATGAACAGGGGCCTGTGCCCGCCGCTGGACGGCGGGCACAGGCCCCTGTTCATGCGGCACGCGCTGTCACACGGTGTGCGCCTCGGCCGGCGTGGACCGCGCGAACGTGCCGTCTTTCCATTGCCACTTGGCCGCGTCCTTGAGGTCGGGGCAGCAGCTGGGCACGTTCGGTGCGGAGTAGCCGAGGAGTGTGGCGGTGATCACACCGTCACGTACGGCGAAGTCGCTGACGTTCTGGCGGTCCTTCGGGTCGACGAGGGTGGCGACGACGCGGGGCTTGCCCTGCGTGGGGCGGGTGATGACGTACACGCCGTCGGGCGGTGTGCCCGATCCGGCGGCGCAGTGCACCACGGCGACGGTCTCGGGCCTGCCGTCCCCGTCGAGGTCCCCGGACGCCTTCTTCTTGACGACGGGTTTCACCTTGCCGCAGGCGAGGGGGAACGTGACGGTGGCCGGATCCGGTGCGGTCGCGGGCGGCGCGGGGGCCGCGGCGGTCTTGCCGGACGGCTCGGAGCTCGGCTGGGCGGCGGTCGCGGGGTCGGGCTGCAGGAACGACGAGCCTGCGATGACGGCGGCGAGCGCGGCCGCGGTGGCCAGCCAGTGGATGGGGCGGGTGGTGTTGTGTGCCAGTTCCGGGACGGCGGGGTGCTGCACTAGGAGTGTCTCCTGTGAGGGCTGTGCCGGTGGGGGAGGTGGCCAGCATCGTGCCATACCTCACAGTGCGGCGGAACACCGGGGGTCGGCGACTTCCGGAACGGAAAGGCGCCGCCGCCGAGTTCCCCGGGCTTCGGGGGAACTCGGCGACGGCGCCTGTGCGTTCAGCGGTGGTGCGCGCTTGCCTGTGTCGCCGGGGCGGTCAGCGCTCCGCGCGGGGTGTGCCGCCGTCGGCGTTCGGGCCGGTGTAGTCGTCGCCGTAGGCGCCCTTGGAGGGGCGGCGGCGGCGCATGGGCGGCTCGACGCCGTCCGCGAGGCGGCGGGCGGTGAGCAGGAAGCCGGTGTGGCCGATCATGCGGTGATCGGGGCGGACGGCCAGGCCCTCGACGTGCCAGTTGCGGATCATCGATTCCCAGGCGGTCGGCTCGTTGAAGCCGCCGATCTCGCGGATGGACTCGACGGTCCGGGCGAGCTGGGTGGTGGTCGCCACGTAACAGCACAGGATGCCGCCGGGGACGAGCGCCTTGGAGACGACGTCCAGGCACTCCCAGGGGGCGAGCATGTCGAGGATGACGCGGTCGACGTCGGTGTCGCTCAGGTTGTCCTGGAGGTCGCCGACGGTGAGCTGCCAGGCGGGGTGCGGGGCGCCGAAGTAGCGCTCCACGTTCTGCTGGGCGATCTCGGCGAAGTCCTCGCGGCGCTCGTACGAGTGCAGCATTCCCTCGTCGCCGATGGCGCGCAGGAGGAAGCTGCTGAGCGAGCCGGAGCCCACGCCCGCTTCGACGACGCGGGCGCCGGGGAAGATGTCGGCGAAGGCCAGGATCTGCCCCGCGTCCTTGGGGTAGACCACGGCGGCGCCGCGGGGCATGGACAGGACATAGTCGGGGAGCAGGGGGCGCAGCGCGAGGTAGGCGACGTTTCCCGTGGTGCGGACAACGCTGCCCTCGGGAGCACCGATCAGCTCGTCGTGGGGGAAGGAACCCTTGTGGGTGTGGAAGTTCTTCCCGGCCTCGAGCGTGAACGTGTAGTGGCGGCCCTTGGGGTCGGTCAGCTGAACCTGGTCCCCGACCTTGAAGGGCCCGCGTCGGCGGGCGGCACCGGTCGGTTCGGACATGTGACCAGCCTACCGGGCCGTGCGGGGGCCGCCGACCAGGGTGGCGGGGTCAGCTGGGGCGGGCCATCGCCTTGACGAAGGCGCGCTCAACGTCGGCGGCGGACAGCACCCCGTAGATCTCGCCGGAGGCCTCGACCACGAGGTATTCGGTGGCGGGCGTCGCCCGGAGGGTGTCGAGGAGTTCCTCGCCGGCCAGTTCGGCGGAGATCCGCATGCCTTCGGTGATGTCCTGGGCCAGGCCGCTGACGGTGACCCAGGGGCGGCGGTGCTCGGGCACGCCGACGATGGCCGCCTCACGGACCACCGACATGGGGTCGCCGTCGGCGTCGACCACGACGAGGGCGCGGGCCCCGGAGGCGTTGGCGCGGCGCAGCGCCTCGGAGAGCGGGGTGCCCGATTCGACGGGGACGGCGCGGCGGGTCAGGGCGCGGGCGCGGAGCTCGGGCAGATGCTCGCGCAGGCGTGCCATGCGCAGGCTGTTGCCGGCGCCGGTCCAGATGATCGCGGCGAGGATCGCGGCAAGGAGGGCGTCGGTGACGGTGTCCATGCCGCCGATGTCCTGGCTCTCGCCGCCGAGGGCACCGGACTGGTTGAGCAGGGGCAGGCCGATCAGGACGGAGATGGCGAGCGCGCGGCCGACCCAGGCCGCGGCGATGGTGCCGCTCATGGGCTTGCCGGTGATCTTCCAGACGACGGCGCGGAGCATGCGGCCGCCGTCCAGGGGCAGGCCGGGCAGGAGGTTGAAGGCGGCGACGATGAGGTTCGAGATCATCAGCCCCGCGAGCAGGACGCCGGGTACGGTGCCGGGCTCCACGAGGCGCATGGCCCCGTAGAAGACGCCCGAGAGGACGAGGGAGAGCAGCGGGCCCACGAAGGCGAGGACGAACTCGCGTCCGGGGGTCTCGGACTCCTTCTCGATCTCCGAGACGCCGCCGAAGAACTGCAGCTGGATGCGGCGCACCGGCAGCTTGTAGCGCAGGGCGACGACGGTGTGCGCCAGTTCGTGGACGAGCACGGAGGCGTAGAACGCGACGGCGAAGAAGAGCGAGACCAGATAGCGGGCGGCGCCCAGTTCGGGCAGGACGCGGTCGAGCTGGCCGCCGAAGACCCAGGTGATGAGGGCGGCGACCAGGAACCAGCTCGGCGCCACGTACACGGGCACGCCGAAGGGGCGTCCCATCAGGAGCCCTCCCCCGGGGCCCTTCTTGCCCTGGGGCGGGGTGGCCTTCGGGGCTGGGCCGTGGGTGGCGTGCGCGAACTCGGGGTGCGTGTCGTGCGGGGGCTTTCCGGGCGCGGCGGCGGAGGTCCGGCCGGGTTCGGCAGCCGGGGTCTCGCCCGGACCGGGGACCTGCGGTGCGTTCCCGGGCGGGCCTTGCGGCGCTTGCTCAGAGGTGCCCTGCGGCGCCGTGGGCGTGTCCTGCCGGGGCTTCGTGAGGGGGGTGGCGGCCGGCAGGGGCTCGTCCGTCGGGCGCGCGGCCTCGGCGGGGGCGGGCCCGGGGGCATCGGCGCTCGGCCGGGGCCGGGCGGCGTCGCCCGTGCTGTCGGCGCCGTTCGCGGCCGCGGGGTCCTGCGCGCCCGCGGGGCTGTCGGAGGCGTCCTGTGGCTGCCTCCCGGAGTCGGCCGTGTCCACCGGGCGTGACGTTTCGGGGTGGCCGGAGCCGTCGGGGGCATCCGGCCGCCGACCGTCCGTCCCGTCGGGCTGCGGCCTGCCGCTCCCGCCGCTCTCGTCCACGATGTCCCCTCGTTCGAAGCGTCCCTCGCCCCTGCCCGGCGCGGTACACGCACGATCATGCAGGGCGAGAGGGTCTGTCGTCGATGGTATGCGGCCGTTGTCGGTGGCGGGTCGTAGGGTCTGTCCCTATGGAAACCAGCACCGACGGTGTCGTGACGGCCGTGCGTCCGGCGTCCCTGTCGCCCTCGCGCGCCAGTGACTTCATGCAGTGTCCGCTGCTCTACCGGTTCCGGGTCATCGACAAGCTGCCGGAGAAGCCGAGCGAGGCGGCGACCCGCGGCACGCTGGTGCACGCCGTCCTCGAGCGGCTCTTCGACGCGCCCGCGGGTGAGCGGACGGCGACGAGCGCCAAGTCGCTGATCCCGGGCCAGTGGGACCGTCTGCGCGAGGCCAAGCCGGAGCTGACGGAGCTGTTCGCGGGCGACGAGCGGGGGGAGCGGCTCGCGCGCTGGCTGGCGGACGCGGAGAAGCTCGTCGAGCGGTGGTTCACCCTGGAGGACCCCACCCGGCTCGAGCCCGCGGAGCGGGAGCTGTTCGTGCAGGCGGAGCTGGAGTCCGGCCTGAAGCTGCGCGGCATCATCGACCGCGTGGACGTGGCGCCCACCGGCGAGGTGCGGATCGTCGACTACAAGACGGGCAAGGCCCCCCGCCCCGAGTACTCGGAGGGCGCCCTCTTCCAGATGAAGTTCTACGCCCTGGTGGTGTGGCGGCTGAAGGGCGTGGTCCCGCGCCGCCTCCAGCTGGTCTATCTGGGCAGCGGCGACGTCATCACGTACGACCCCAGGATCGAGGACCTCGAACAGGTCGAGCGGAAGCTGCACGCGCTGTGGGAGGCGATCACGCTCGCCACCGAGACGGGTGACTGGCGGCCCAGGCCGACGAAGCTCTGCGGCTGGTGCGACCACCAGGCCGTATGTCCGGAATTCGGCGGGACTCCCCCGCCGTACCCCCTTGCGGTGAGGGTGCCCGAGTCCGAAGAGGACGCGCAGGGCAGAATGGCCCCGGGCTAGCGAAGGAGAGTTACGTGGCGATCCGTGTCCTACTGGTCGACGACCAGCCACTGCTGCGCACGGGATTCCGGATGATTCTGGAGGCCGAGCAGGACGTCGCGGTGGTCGGCGAGGCCGGGGACGGCCTGCAGGCTCTCGACCAGGTGCGGGCGCTGCAGCCCGATGTGGTCCTGATGGACATCCGTATGCCGCGGATGGACGGCGTCGAGGCGACCCGGCAGATCACCGGGCCCGGCCGGGACGGTCCCGCGAAGGTCCTGGTCCTGACCACCTTCGACCTCGACGAGTATGTGGTGGAGGCGCTGCGCGCGGGTGCCAGCGGCTTCCTGCTCAAGGACGCCCCGGCGAACGAGCTGGTGCAGGCGATCCGCGTGGTCGCGTCGGGCGAGGCGATGCTCGCGCCGAGCATCACCCGCAGGCTCCTCGACAAGTACGCCGGTCATCTCCCGTCGGGTGACGAGCCGGTGCCGGACACCTTGCACACGCTCACCGAGCGGGAGGTCGAGGTCCTCAAGCTGGTGGCGCGCGGCCTGTCGAACGCGGAGATCGCGGCAGACCTGTTCGTGAGCGAGACGACGGTCAAGACGCATGTGGGCCATGTGCTCACGAAGCTCGGCCTGCGCGACCGGGTGCAGGCCGCCGTGTACGCGTACGAGAGCGGTCTGGTGCGCCCCGGCGCCCAGTGACGGCGACACAGTCAGAAGCATGAAGGCGGCCGCCCCTCCCGGGGGCGGCCGCCTTCGTGCGTCGTGTCCGTGGGATCAGGCCTTGCTGAGTTCCCAGAAGCGGAACACCGTCGACGCGTCGAGGCACGACTCCACGCCGTACACGTCGTCACGGATGACCGCGTACTGCTTGGCCTGCCAGACCGGCAGGATCGGCAGCTCGTCGGCGACGGTCTCCTGGAGCTCGGCGTAGTCCTCGTCGGTCTTGGTGCGGTCGGTCTCGGCGGCGGTGCCGGGGATGATCTTCCCGGTGATGTCGCTGTTCGTGTAGCCGTTGCCCAGGACGTTGCCCTTGCCGAAGAACGGCTGCGTGAAGTTGTCCGGGTCCGGGTAGTCCGGCACCCAGCCCTTGACGTAGACGCCGTACTTGCCGGACTTGATGTCCCGCTCGTACTGGCTGAATTCGATCGACTTCACGTCGGCGTCGAAGAGACCGCTCGCGTTGAGCTGCTTGGCGATCGCCTTCAGCTCCTGGTCGGTCGAGGGGCCGTAGCGCGAGGGCGTGGACCAGAGCGTGAGCTTGACCTTGCCGCTCAGACCGTCGGCACGCAGGGCCGCCGCGGCCTTGGAGCGCTGCGGGCGGGCGCCGTAGGTGTCGAAGAAGGCGGTGTTGTGACCGCCGATCCCGGCCGGGACGATCGAGTACAGCGGCGTCGCCGTGTCCCGGTAGACGTCCCTGACCAGGGCGTCGCGGTCGAGCAGGTACGCCATGGCCTTGCGCACGCCCAGCTTGCCGGCGACCGGGTCCTTCATGTTGAAGACCAGGTGCTGCACCTCGGCGCTGGTGCCCTCGACGACGTCGATGTTCTGGCTGGCGTCGGAGGTGTCGGCCTCGATGTCCGCGATGTCGGACGCGGCGAGTCCTCGGTACGCGATGTCGATCTTGTCGTCCAGGAGTGCCTTCTTCAGGCCCTTCTGGTCGTCGTGGAAGAACTTGAGCGTGACGCCCTTGTTCTTCACCTCGGCGGTGCCCTTGTAGTCGGGGTTGACCGAGAAGACCGCCTGGTTCTTGTCGAAGGAGTCGAGCTTGTACGGTCCCGAACCGGTGGCCTCGTCACCGCCGCGCAGGGAGTTCATGTCGTACGACGCGTGGTCGACGATGGAACCGGCGCCGGAAGCGATCTTGCTGGGGAAGGTCGCGTCGGCGTACTTGAGCTTGAAGACGACCTTCTTGGCGTTCGGGGTCTCGACGCGGTCCAGCATCGGGAACATGATCGCGGGGCCGTCGTCGTCGTTGATCTTCATCATGCGGTCGAAGGAGAACTTGACGTCCTTCGAGGTCAGCGCGTTGCCGTTGCTGAACTTCAGACCGTCCCGCAGCGTGCACTCGAAGACTCTGGTCTCGGTGTCCGTGAAGCCGCACTCCTCGGCGGCCTCGGGCTCCGGCTCCGTGCCCCCGTTGGGGAAGCTCATCAGGGACTGGAAGACGTTGTTGAACAGGAGCCACGAGCCGGGGTCGTAGCCGGATGCCGGGTCGGTGGCCAGGACGTCGTCCGACATCCCCATCACCACGGATTCGCCGTCCTCCCCCGCTCCACCCGTTTCCGTGCCGCAGCCGGTCAGCAGAGCCGCGGCCAGCCCTCCCGAGAGGGGAAGGGCCAGCCACTGGTTACGCAAATTCACGAACGTGCCTTGTCGTTGATGTCATTCGGTGGAGCGAAGCCCGGCGGTCCTGTGTGCCGGTGTGCGCGGAGGTCAGCCGCTCACACCGCGCCCGAGCTCCCACAGCTGCAGGTTCGAGGACGAGTTGAGGGCCCACTCGACGCCCGTGATGTCGTCGCGGGCGGCGATGTACTGCTTGCCCTGCCAGAGCGGAAGCACCGGCACGTCCTCGGCGACGATGTCCTGGATCTTCTTGATGCTCTTGGAGGCGGTGAGCCGGTCCGCCTCACGGCGCGAGTGCGGGAGCAGCTCGTCGTTGATGGTGCTGTTCACGTACGGCGAGCCGAGGATGTTGTCCTTGTCGAGGAACGGCGTGAGGAAGTTGTCGGCGTCGGGGAAGTCCGGGAACCAGCCCATCCCGTAGACGTCGTACGCGCCCTTCTGCTCGGCCGGGCGGAAGGTGTTCCAGTCCGTGCCCTTGATCGACACGTCGAACAGGCCGCTCTCGTTGAGCTGCTTGCGAAGGAGCTCGAACTCCTTCTTGGTGCCCGGGCCGTAGTGGTCCGTCGTGTAGTGCAGGGTGAGCTTGACCGGCGTGCTGATGTCGGCCTTCTGCAGCAGGCTGCGGGCCTTGGACGCGCTCGGGTCGTTGTAGCGGTTGAAGAACGAGTTGGTGTGGCCCGTGATCGTGGCGGGCACCAGGGAGTACAGCGGCTCGGCGGCGTCGCCGTAGACGCCGGTCGCGAGGGCGCCGCGGTCGACGACCTGCGCCATGGCCTGGCGGACGGCCTTGGACTTGACGGTGGTGGCGTCCGTGTTGAAGCCGAGGTAGCGGATCTCCAGGCCGGGCGTCTCGACCAGCTCGATGTTGTTGCCCGGGTCCTCGTCGAGCTGCTTGATCTGCTCGGGCGACATGGTGCGCGTCATCATGTCGAGGTCGCCGCTCTCGAGGGCCTTGCCCATCGCGTCGGCGGACTCGTAGGTGCGCATCTCGATCTTGTCGCTCTTGGGCTTGTACGCACCCTTGTAGTTGGGGTTCTTGGAGAACACCGTCTTGACGAGGTCGTTGCCCTCGACCTCTTGCTTGGCCGTGTAGGGGCCGGAGCCGTCCAGGTCGAAGCCGTCGCGCAGCTTGTTCTTGGCGTAGTGGTCCGAGCTGATGATGCCCGCGATGGGCGTGGCCAGCTTGTACGGGAACGTCGCGTCGGGGCTCTTGAGGTGGAAGACGACACCCCGGTCGCCCTCGGTCTCGATCGCGTCGACGTTGGACACCATGCCGGCGGAGCCGCTGGGGTCCTTGATCTTGATGTCCCGCACCCGCTCGATGGAGAACTTCACATCGCTCGCGGTCAGCGGCTCGCCGTCGGCGAACTTCAGGCCCTTGCGCAGCGTGCACTCGTAGCGCTCGTTGCCGGTGTCGGTGAAGCCGCATCTCTCGGCCGCGTCGGGCTCGGGGTCTCCGCCGCCGCGCGGAGCGGCCATCAGCGTCTGCACCGTCTGGCGCACGACGTTCCAGGAGCCCGCGTCGTAGGCGTACGCGGGGTCGAAGGGGGCCGGGATCTCGGGTGAGGTGGAGAACCGGTCCGTGGTGCCGACGGCGATCGCGTCGTCTCCCCCACCGTCGCCCGCCCCTCCGCAGGCCGCGAGCGCGGGAGCGAGCAGACCTATGACGGCCGGCAGCACCAAAGTCTTACGGTTCATGCTCGACGTTCTCCAGAGCTGTTGGTCCCGTCCGGACCGACAACGAGGGGTGGGGTCAGCCGGTCCGTGGGGGCAGGGCGATGTTCTCGCGACGACATTAGTCCGCGCCGCCAGGAGGGCTGGAAGGGACCGGAGTTGACCCTCAATCACGCAGCGAAACCGGGCGCGGACACACCGATAACCCAACACGGGAAGGTTTCGTGAGGTTCCCCTCAATCGGGACACAACGCCACTCGACAACTCGCCCAAATCGGAGGACCGGCACAGCTCTGACCAGCTGTCGACCACCCACGGAGTGGGAAAGGTCACATCTTCAACTGCTCAGCACTTTCCGGCCATCATTTCCCGCAGGAATGACAGGTCGACGTGTTCGAGGGACGGAACGACGGTCCTGCCCGCGGCCGCCGCGATGGGCGCGACCGAAGGTACGGCCACCACTCGGCAGCCCGCGGCCTCGGCCGCCGCCACGCCCGTGGCGGTGTCCTCGATGACCGCACATCTGGCCGGTTCCGCCCCAACCCCCGCCGCCGCGAGGAGGTACGGGTCCGGGTGCGGCTTGGTCCGGGTCACCTCGTCGCCCGCGACGGTGAGCGCGAAGTGATGGGCTCCGATCGACTCGAGCACGCGGTCGATGATGCGCCGGTGCGACGCGGAGACCAGTGCCATCGGCACCTCGTGCGCGGCGAGTTCGGCGAGGAGTCTGGCCGCGCCCGGCATCAGCGGCAGGGCACGGCCGATGCGGTCCTCGAAGCCGTCGTTGAGCAGCACGGTCAGCTCGGGGACGGTGATGTCGGCGCCGGTGGAGGCGATGAGGAAGCCGGCGCTGCGCGTCATGGGGCCGCCGACGACGACGTCACGCCAGGATTCGTCGAGCGTGTGTCCGAGTGCGGCGAACACCTCGACCTCCGCGTCCCACCAGAACCCCTCGGTGTCCACGAGTGTTCCGTCCATGTCGAGGAGCACCGCCTGCAGGGCGGAGCCTTCGGCCGTTCGGGTACCGAGCGCGGGAACCGTACTGGTCATCCGGGCACACCTCCATGAGGGACGAAGAGGCCGGCTGCCCCCTTCTGACGGGTGGGCAACCGGCCTGCACTGGACCGACAAGTGTACGACTTGTCCGCTCAGCGCGCGTTGAAGTATTTCGCCTCGGGGTGGTGGATGACGATGGCGTCGGTGGACTGCTCCGGGTGGAGCTGGAACTCCTCGGAGAGCTGCACGCCGATCCGCTCCGGCTCCAGGAGCTCGGCGATCTTGGCGCGGTCCTCCAGGTCGGGGCAGGCCCCGTAGCCCAGCGAGAAGCGCGCGCCGCGGTACTTCAGGTCGAACATGTCCTCGACGTCGGCGGGGTCCTCGCCGCCGAAGCCGAGCTCGGCGCGCACGCGCGCGTGCCAGTACTCGGCGAGCGCCTCGGCCAACTGCACGGACAGGCCGTGCAGTTCGAGGTAGTCGCGGTAGGAGTCGGCGGCGAACAGCTCGGCGGTGGCCTCGCCGATCTTCGAGCCGACGGTGACGACCTGGAGGCCGACCACGTCGATCTCGCCGGACTCCTCGGGGCGGAAGAAGTCCGCAAGGCACAGGCGCCGGCCGCGGCGCTGGCGCGGGAAGGAGAAGCGGGTGCGCTCGTTGCCCTGGTCGTCCAGGATGATCAGGTCGTCACCCTTGGAGACGCACGGGAAGTAGCCGTAGACGACGGCCGCCTCCAGCATGTTCTTCGTGTGCAGCTCGTCCAGCCAGCCGCGCAGGTGGGGACGTCCCTCGGTCTCGACGAGCTCCTCGTAGGTGGGCCCGTCGCCCTTGCGGGCCTGCTTGAGGCCCCACTGCCCCTTGAACAAGGCGCCCTCGTCGAGCCAGGAGGCGTACTCCTTGAGCTGGATGCCCTTGACGACGCGGGTGCCCCAGAACGGCGGGGTGGGGACGGGGTTGTCGGTGGAGGTGTCCGAGCGTGCGGGCCCCTCGTCCTCGGAGACCTCCAGGACGGGCGTGTCCTTCTTCGGCACGCGGCGCTGCTTCAGCTCGGGCAGGGTGGCGCCGGGGACGCCGCGCTTGACCGCGATGAGGGCGTCCATCAGGCGCAGGCCCTCGAACGCGTCGCGGGCGTAGCGGACCTCGCCCTCGTAGATCTCGTGCAGGTCCTGCTCGACGTAGGCGCGGGTGAGGGCGGCGCCGCCGAGGATGACGGGGAAGTCCGCGGCCATCTTGCGCTGGTTGAGCTCCTCCAGGTTCTCCTTCATGATCACGGTGGACTTGACCAGGAGACCCGACATGCCGATGACGTCCGCGCGGTGCTCGGCCGCGGCGTCCAGGATCGCGGCGACGGGCTGCTTGATGCCGAGGTTGACCACGTTGTAGCCGTTGTTGGACAAGATGATGTCCACCAGGTTCTTGCCGATGTCGTGCACGTCGCCGCGGACGGTGGCCAGGACGATGGTGCCCTTGCCCTCGGAGTCCGACTTCTCCATGTGCGGTTCCAGGTGCGCCACCGCGGTCTTCATCACCTCGGCGGACTGCAGCACGAACGGCAGCTGCATCTGGCCGGAACCGAACAGCTCGCCGACGACCTTCATGCCCTCCAGGAGGGTGTCGTTGACGATGTCCAGGGCGGGGCGGGTCTGCAGGGCCTCGTCCAGGTCGGCGTCCAGGCCGTTCTTCTCGCCGTCGATGATGCGCCGCTTCAGGCGCTCGTCCAGCGGCAGGGCCATGAGCTCCTCGGCCTTGCCCGCCTTCATCGACTTCATGTTGACGCCCTCAAAAAGCTCCATGAGCTTTTGCAGGGGGTCATAGCCCTCTTCGCGGCGGTCGTAGATCAGGTCGTGGGCGACCTTGACCTGCTCCTCCTCCAGGCGCGCGATGGGCAGGATCTTGGAGGCGTGCACGATCGCCGAGTCCAGGCCGGCCTTGACGCACTCGTCCAGGAACACGGAGTTCAGCACGACGCGGGCGGCCGGGTTGAGGCCGAAGGAGATGTTCGACAGGCCCAGCGTGGTCTGCACGTCCGGGTGGCGCTTCTTCAGCTCGCGGATCGCCTCGATGGTGGCGATGCCGTCCTTGCGGGATTCCTCCTGGCCGGTGCAGATGGTGAAGGTCAGGGTGTCGATGAGGATGTCGGACTCGTGGATGCCGAAGTTGCCGGTCAGGTCCTCGATGAGACGCTCGGCGATGGCGACCTTGTGCTCGGGGGTGCGGGCCTGGCCCTCCTCGTCGATGGTCAGCGCGATCAGCGCGGCGCCGTGCTCCTTGGCGAGCGCGGTGACCTTCGCGAAGCGGGACTCGGGACCGTCGCCGTCCTCGTAATTGACGGAGTTGATGACCGCGCGGCCGCCCAGCTTCTCCAACCCCGCCTGGATGACGGGCAGTTCGGTGGAGTCCAGGACGATGGGCAGCGTGGAGGCGGTCGCGAAGCGGCCCGCCAGCTCCTCCATGTCCGCCACGCCATCGCGCCCGACGTAGTCCACGCACAGGTCGAGCATGTGCGCGCCCTCGCGGATCTGGTCGCGCGCCATCTCCACACAGTCGTCCCAGCGGGCCTCCAGCATCGCCTCGCGGAACTTCTTCGACCCATTGGCGTTCGTGCGCTCGCCGATGGCCAGGTAGGAGGTGTCCTGGCGGAAGGGCACCGTCTGATACAGCGAGGCGGCGCCCGGCTCGGGACGCGGCTCGCGGGCCGAGACCTCCGCCCCGCGCACCCGCTCCACGACCTGACGCAGATGCTCAGGCGTCGTACCACAGCAGCCGCCCACCAGGGACAGGCCGTACTCGCGCACGAAGTTCTCCTGCGCATCGGCCAGCTCCCCCGCACTCAGCGGGTAGTGCGCGCCGTCCTTGCCCAGGACCGGCAGGCCCGCGTTGGGCATGCAGGAGATCGGCACCCGCGAGTGGCGGGCCAGATAGCGCAGGTGCTCGCTCATCTCCGCCGGGCCCGTCGCGCAGTTCAGGCCGATCATGTCGATGCCCAGCGGCTCAAGGGCGGTCAGCGCGGCGCCGATCTCCGAGCCCAGCAGCATCGTGCCGGTGGTCTCCACGGTGACCGAGCAGATCAGCGGCAGGTTCGCACCGGTGGCCTCCAGGGCACGGCGGGCACCCAGGATCGCGGACTTGGTCTGCAGCAGGTCCTGGGTGGTCTCCACAAGGAGCGCGTCCGCGCCGCCCGCGATCATGCCTTCGGCGTTGATCTGGTAGGCGTCCCGCAGCACCGTGTAGGGGGCATGACCCAGGGTCGGCAGCTTGGTGCCCGGCCCCATCGAGCCGAGCACCCAGCGCTGCTGCCCGGTCGAGGCGGTGAACTCATCGGCGACCTCGCGGGCGATGCGCGCACCCGCCTCGGACAGCTCGAAGTTCCGCTCGGGAATGTCGTACTCGCTCAGGGCCGCGAAGTTCGTGCCGAACGTGTTCGTCTCCACGCAGTCGACGCCGACCGCGAAGTACTCCTCGTGCACCGAGCGGACGATGTCCGGGCGCGTCACGTTCAAGATCTCGTTGCAGCCCTCGAGCTGCTGGAAGTCATCGAGGGTGGGGTCCTGCGCCTGCAGCATCGTGCCCATCGCGCCGTCGGCCACCACCACACGCGTGGCGAGGGCTTCGCGGAAGGCATCGACTCGGGCTCGGTCCGAGAGATTCGAGGAACCGGACGAGGGGGTAGGCAACGAGGCCATGAAAGAGCTCCCTGAGGTGCGACGGCTGTCGGCTTTGCGCTTCGGAGGAAGGCGCACTCGGTCAGGGTAACGGGACGAAGGTCCACAGCGTGCGAGTGTTCACGAGGCGGACGCCCGGCGGGTCCGCCCTTCTCGGGGGTGTGGCGCGGCGCGGGGCGGGGAACCGCGAGAATCCAGCGGGACCTCCAGCGAGAATCCAGCGGGAAGCCAGCAGGAATCCAGTGGGAACCGGCCGGAAACACAGCCTGCCGCTCTGTCGCGGGAGGTCGACAACGACCGATAGTGTTCAGCATTGTCGAACGTTGGAGTCAGCAGGGGACGGAGGAAGGGGCTGCGATGGCACGGAACATCCAGTCGCTCGAGCGGGCGGCCGCGATGCTGCGGCTGCTCGCGGGCGGAGAGCGACGGCTCGGCCTCTCGGAGATCGCGTCCGCCCTTGGCCTTGCCAAGGGCACGGCCCACGGCATTCTGCGCACTCTCCAGGCGGAGGGTTTCGTCGAGCAGGAGTCGGCATCGGGCCGCTATCAGCTCGGCGCCGAGCTCCTGCGCCTGGGCAACAGCTATCTCGACGTGCACGAGCTGCGGGCCCGCGCCCTGGTGTGGACCGACGACCTGGCCCGGTCCAGCGGCGAGAGCGTCTACCTCGGTGTCCTGCACCAGCAGGGCGTCCTGATCGTGCACCACGTCTTCCGGCCCGACGACAGCCGCCAGGTCCTTGAGGTGGGCGCGATGCAGCCGCTGCACTCCACGGCCCTGGGCAAGGTGCTCGCCGCCTACGACCCGGTGGCGCACAGCGAGGCGGCCGAGGCCGAGGCCGAGCGGCAGACCTTCACCACGCGCACCGTCGTGGACCCCGAGGCCTTCGAGGGCGCGCTCGACCTGACCCGCGCGCGGGGGTACGCCGCCGACGTCGAGGAGACGTGGGAGGGCATCGCCTCCGTGGCCGCCCCCATTCACGACCGGCGCCGCATGCCGGTCGGCGCGGTCGGCATCACCGGCGCGGTGGAGCGGGTCCAGAAGGACGGGGAGCTGCGCCCCGACCTGATCGCGGCCGTACGGGACTGCGCCCGCGCCGTGTCGCGGGATCTGGGCGCCGGGCGCTTCTAGACCCCGCCCGCCGGGACGCCCCACTGCCCCCTGCTCAACATGCAGGGGGCACTCTTCTGCGCGAACATCGTTGAACGACGTTTCACCCGGTGGCGACCCCTGTCATCACCGATAACCCGGAACGATCAATAACGATCGTGTTTTCAATAACAGAACTCTTGACGGGCAAGTAACGACGGGGTGAGACTCGCGTCCATCGGTCGGCATTGTCGAACACCTACCGGCATTACGCGCTAGAGTGTGACAAGGCCAAGGGCCGGCAACGACCTCACCTGAGGTCGCGGACCACCGGAGGGACCCGGGGTTCGCCTTCCCCTGGACGAAGGACAAAGGAGTCGCGGGTGTCCAGCTCCGACATCTTCATCGGCGAGACCATCGGTACCGCCATACTCATCCTGCTCGGCGGCGGCGTCTGCGCCGCCGTCACGCTCAAGGCCTCCAAGGCCAAGGACGCCGGCTGGCTCGCGATCACCTTCGGGTGGGGTTTCGCGGTGCTCACCGGCGCCTACCTGGCGGGTGGCGTGTCAGGCGCCCACCTCAACCCGGCGGTCACCGTCGGTCTCGCCATCGAGGGCGGCACCAAGTGGAGCGATGTTCCGCTCTACCTCGGCTCGCAGCTGCTCGGCGCGATCATCGGCGCGATCCTGGTCTGGCTCACGTACATGGGCCAGTTCAAGGCGCACCTCACCGACCCGGCCATCCTCGCCGCCCAGCCGGTGGACGAGGGCCTCGTCGACCAGAAGGCCGCGCCCAAGGCCGGTCCGGTGCTCGGCGTCTTCTCGACCGGACCCGAGATCCGCAACTACGCGCAGAACGTGCTGACCGAGGTCATCGCCACCGTCGTGCTGGTCCTCGCGATCCTCACGCAGGGCCTGAACGACAACGGCAACGGCATCGGCGTCCTCGGTGCGCTGATCACCGCGCTCGTCGTGGTCGGCATCGGCCTCTCGCTCGGTGGCCCCACCGGCTACGCGATCAACCCGGTCCGTGACCTGGGTCCGCGCATCGTGCACTCCCTGCTCCCGCTGCCCAACAAGGGCGGCTCGGACTGGACGTACGCATGGGTGCCGATCGTCGGCCCGCTGATCGGCGGCGCCATCGCGGGCGGTATCTACAACATCGCGTTCAAGTAGTTCCGCGACAGCTGCCGATGACCGCCTGAGACAGACCGCCGAGCAAGAATTCAGGAGCGAACCGTGACCACCGACGCACACACCGCCGGCCCCTTCATCGCCGCCATCGACCAGGGCACCACCTCCAGCCGCTGCATCGTCTTCGACAAGGACGGCCGGATCGTCTCGGTCGACCAGAAGGAGCACGAGCAGATCTTCCCGAAGCCGGGCTGGGTCGAGCACGACGCGACCGAGATCTGGACCAACGTCCAGGAAGTCGTCGCGAGCGCCATCTCCAAGGCGGGCATCACCCACGAGGACATCAAGGCGATCGGCATCACCAACCAGCGTGAGACCACGCTGCTCTGGGACAAGAACACCGGCGAGCCGGTGCACAACGCCATCGTCTGGCAGGACACCCGCACCGACGCCCTGTGCAAGGAGCTCGGCCGCAACGTCGGCCAGGACCGCTTCCGCCGCGAGACGGGCCTGCCCCTCGCCAGCTACTTCGCCGGGCCGAAGGCCCGCTGGCTGCTCGACAACGTCGAGGGCCTGCGGGCGCGTGCCGAGGCCGGCGACATCCTCTTCGGCACCATGGACTCCTGGGTCATCTGGAACCTGACGGGTGGTGTCAACGGCGGCAAGCACGTCACCGACGTCACCAACGCGTCGCGCACCATGCTGATGAACCTGCACACCATGAAGTGGGACGAGAAGATCGCCGAGTCCATCGGTGTCCCGATGGCGATGCTCCCCGAGATCCGCTCCTCCGCCGAGGTCTACGGCGAGGTCACCGGCGGCAAGCTCGGCGACGTCCTCCCCGGCATCCCCGTCGCCTCCGCGCTCGGCGACCAGCAGGCGGCCCTCTTCGGGCAGACCTGTTTCGCCAAGGGCGAGGCCAAGTCCACGTACGGCACCGGCACCTTCATGCTGATGAACACCGGTGAGTCGGCCATCAACTCCTACTCGGGGCTGCTGACCACCGTCGGCTATCAGATCGGCGACCAGAAGCCGGTCTACGCCCTCGAGGGTTCCATCGCCGTCACCGGTTCGCTCGTGCAGTGGATGCGCGACCAGATGGGCCTGATCAACTCCGCCGCCGAGATCGAGACGCTCGCGTCCTCGGTCGAGGACAACGGCGGCGCCTACTTCGTACCGGCCTTCTCCGGCCTCTTCGCCCCGTACTGGCGTTCCGACGCCCGCGGTGTGATCGCCGGTCTCACCCGGTACGTCACCAAGGCGCACATCGCGCGCGCCGTCCTGGAGGCCACGGCCTGGCAGACCCGTGAGATCACCGACGCCATGACGAAGGACTCCGGCGTCGAGCTCACGGCCCTCAAGGTCGACGGCGGCATGACCTCCAACAACCTGCTGATGCAGACGCTCTCGAACTTCCTCGACGCACCCGTGGTGCGCCCGATGGTGGCCGAGACGACCTGCCTCGGCGCCGCCTACGCCGCCGGTCTCGCCGTCGGCTTCTGGTCCGGCACCGACGAGCTGCGCGCCAACTGGCGCCGGGCGGCGGAATGGACCCCCCGCATGGACGCGGACACCCGCGCCCGTGAGTACAAGAGCTGGCTCAAGGCCGTGGAGCGTTCCATGGGCTGGCTCGACGAAAGTGGCGAGGAGTAAACAACATGACCACCCTGCAGAGCGTCCCTGCCCTCGGGACGCATCCGGCTGCCGGTTCCCACCCGAGCCGCGCCGAGACCCGGGAGCAGCTTTCCAAGGCGACGTACGACCTCCTGGTGATCGGCGGCGGAATCCTGGGCATCTCCACCGCCTGGCATGCCGCGCAGTCGGGACTGCGGGTGGCCCTGGTGGACGCCGGTGACTTCGCCGGCGCCACCTCCTCCGCCTCCTCCAAGCTCCTCCACGGCGGTCTGCGCTACCTGCAGACCGGCGCGGTGAAGCTGGTCGCGGAGAACCACTTCGAGCGTCGCGCGGTGTCCCGCCAGGTGGCCCCCCACCTGGCGAACCCGCTCACCTTCTACCTGCCCGTCTACAAGGGCGGCCCGCACGGCGCCGCCAAGCTGGGCGCGGGCGTCTTCGCGTACAGCGCGCTGTCCGCGTTCGGCGACGGCGTCGGCCACCTGCTCTCGCCCTCGAAGGCCGCGCAGGACGTGCCGGAGCTGCGCACGGACAACCTGAAGGCCGTCGCGGTCTACGGCGACGACCAGATGAACGACTCGCGGATGGCCCTGATGACGGTCCGCGCGGCCGTCGAGGCCGGCGCCGCCGTCCTCAACCACGCCGAGGTCACCGGTCTTCGCTTCACCGGCGGCCGGGTCACGGGCGCGGAGCTCAAGGACCGCATGGACGGCACCGAGTTCGGCGTCAACGCCCGCCTCGTGCTCAACGCGACCGGCCCGTGGGTCGACCACCTGCGCAAGATGGAGAACCCCGACGCGGCCCCCTCCATCCGCCTCTCCAAGGGCGCGCATCTGGTCCTCAAGCGCACCGCCCCCTGGAAGGCCGCGCTTGCCACGCCGATCGACAAGTACCGCATCACGTTCGCCCTGCCGTGGGAGGACATGCTGCTCCTCGGCACCACCGACGAGGAGTTCGAGGGCGACCCGGCCGACGTGAGCGTCACCGAGGCCGACACCGCGCAGATCCTGGACGAGGCCGCGTTCTCCATCCGCGACCAGCAGCTGTCCCGCGACCTGATCACGTACTCCTTCGCGGGTCTGCGCGTGCTGCCCGGCGGTCCCGGCGACACGTCGAAGGCCAAGCGCGAGACCGTCGTCACCGAGGGCGCGCGCGGCATGCTCTCCGTCGCGGGCGGCAAGTGGACGACCTTCCGCCACATCGGCCGTACGGTCATGAAGAAGCTGGAGTCGCTGCCCGGCCACCCGCTCGGCGACGACTACGAGCCGATCTCGCAGCTGCAGAAGCGCCTCCCGCTGCCCGGCATCGCCAACCCGCGCGCGGTCGCGCACCGTCTCCTGGTCGACGGCCCGGCGCCCGGCCCCCGCATGTCGGCCGACACCGCCAAGCACCTGGCGACGCACTACGGCTCGCTCTCCTTCGACATCGCCCGCCTGGCGAACGAGAACCCGGAGCTCGCCGAGCGCGTCTCGCCGGACGCCCCGGAGATCTGGGCCCAGGTCGTCTACGCCCGCGACCACGAGTGGGCCGAGACGGCGGACGACGTCCTGCGCCGCCGTACGACGCTGACGATCCGCGGCCTCGCCACGGACGACGTGCGCGCCAAGGTCCAGGACGTGCTCGACAACAAGTAGACACGTCTGGTCAGTACTTACTGAAGGGCGGTTCCCCTCGGGGAGCCGCCCTTCGGCGTGGGCTACCGTCTCCGGGGCTCGGCACGCCACGGCAGGCGCCGCCGCGAGCAGCCCCCTAGGAGCGAAGACCCGCATGACGACCGACGCCCGTACGTTCACCGACGCGCTGCCCATCACCCGCGTCCCCCGCACCGGCCTGCCCACCCGTGCGGTCGTGGTCGGCGACCCGGCGCGCGCCACCGCCGTCGCGGACCTCCTGCACGACGCGAAGGAGGTGTCGTACCACCGCGAGTACCGCACCTTCACCGGCAGTTGGCAGGGCACCCCGGTCGTCGTCGCCTCGCACGGCGTCGGCGCCCCGGGCGCGATGCTCCTCTTCCAGGAGCTCGCGGACGCGGGCGTCACCACGATCCTGCGGCTCGGCACGGCCGGCGCGATCCGCCCCGGCATCCGCGACGGCGACCTGGTCATCGCGGACGCGGCGGTACGCGACGACGGCGTGACCCAGCAGCTGATCCCCGCCGAGTACCCGGCGTTCGCGGCCCCGGAGGCGGTCATCGCGCTGCAGCGGGCGGCTCGCGCGGCCGAAGCCCCGTACCACCGTGGCGTGGTGTGGACGCGGGCCGCGTTCCAGCCGGGCTTCCTGCCGCTGCCCGGTGAGGCCTACGCGGCCGCCGGGATCGCGGCCATCGAGATGGAGCTCTCGGCGCTGCTGGTCTTCGCGTCCACGCACGGCCTGATCGCGGGCGGCGCGCTGGTGATCGACGGCGCCAACGCGGACGAACTCGTCGACGCGGACACACCTTTCTCGACCGGTGGCTACGACCCGCACCGGAACGTGGTGGCCGAGGGAGTCGACCGGGGCGCGCGGATAGCCTTGGACGCGCTTCGTCTCCTTGCCGCCACGGAGCACTGAGCAGACACCTGAACGACGGCGTGGAGAACGGAACCGATGCACCTCACTGACCTGCCGGCCCAGGACCGGGGCGGCGCCATAGATCTTCTGGTCCACGGCGGCGACGTCCTGACGGTCGACGCGGCCGGCACCGTCGTGCGGGACGGCGCCGTCGCCGTGCGCGACGGCCGCATCATCGAGGTCGGCCCGGCCGAGCGGCTGCGCGCCGCCTACGAGGCCGCCGAAGAGCTGGACGCCCGCGGCTGTCTCGTCATGCCGGGTCTGATCAACACGCACACCCACCTCGCGATGACCCTGTTCCGGGGCATCGCCGACGACGTCACCCTGCAGGGCTTCCTGGCCCGGGTCATCCCGGCCGAGGCGGAGCGGCTCTCGCCGGAGACGGTGACGGCGGGCATCCGGGGCGCGATCGCGGAATCCGTACGGGGCGGGGTCACCGCCGCGCTCGACATGTACTGGTTCCACGAGGCGGCCGAGGCCGTGGCCCGCGAGGCGGGGTGGCGGCTGCTGACCGGCCCCACCTTCATGGACGTACCGGGCCCGCCGGACGGCCGCCCCTACGCCGACCGGCTCGGCTGGGCGGCGGCCGACCTGGCCGCGCGCACCCCGGCGCCGGGCACCCGGCCGGTGGTCTTCGCGCACTCCGCGTACACCCTGGTGCCCGAGCAGCTGACGGTGATCGGTGCGCTCGCCCGTGAGCACGGCGCGCTGCTGCACCTCCACGCCGCCGAGAACGCGGGCGAGGTGGAGATGGTCGCCGAGCGGCACGGCATGCGTCCCGTGGAGCTGCTCGACTCGCTGGGCCTGCTCGGCCCGGACACGCTGCTCGCGCACGCCGTCGACCTCACGGACGCGGAGATCGCGACGCTCGCCCGCACGGGCACGGCCGTCGCGCACTGCCCGGTGTCGAACCTGAAGCTGGGCTGCGGCATCGCGCGCGTCCCCGACCTGCTCGACGCGGGTGTCACGGTGGGTCTCGGCACGGACGGCGCGGTGAGTTCCAACACGCTGGATCTCCTCGGCGCGGTGAAAATGGCCGCCCTCGTGCACAAGGCGGGCAGCGACCCAACGGCGGTCGGCGCCGAGCAAGCCGTGCGGATGGCGACCGTCGAATCGGCGCGGGCGCTGGGCCTCGGCGACCAGCTGGGCTCCCTGGAGGCGGGCAAGCGCGCCGACCTGATCGTCCTCGACCTCTCCCGGCCGCACCTCACGCCGCGGCACGACCCGTGGTCGATGCTGGCGTACGCCGCCGCGTCCAGTGATGTGCGGGACACGGTGGTCGACGGCCGGGTGCTGATGCGGGACCGTACGCTGGTGACAGTGGACGAGCGGCGAGCGCTGCGAGCCCTGCGGGACGCGGCGGCCTCTGCTTCTGCTGCGCCCGTCCCCGCGAGCACGACAGGCACCTCCGAAGTGGCAAGCACCGTATGAGCATCGAGCACGGTATGAGCATCGAACCCACCCGCGGCTTCACCGGCCGCGCCCGCGCCGCCGACCGCGATCCGCGGCTGCCCCCCGGACAGTACGACGCGGCGGACGGCTGGCCCGTCCTGTCCGCCGAGGTGACGCCCGAGCTCACGCCCGCGGACTGGACGTTCCGCGTGGACGGCCTCGTCACCACCCCGCGCACCTGGACGTGGGACGAGGCGCACGAGCTGCCCGCGTCCGAGTACCGCGGCGACATCCACTGCGTGACCAGCTGGTCCAAGTTCGGGGTGCGCTTCGGCGGGGTGAGCCTGGACGCGATCCTGGCCGCTGCCGGGCCGCGCCCGGAGGCCACGCACGTGGTGGCGTACTCACACACGGGGTACACGACGAACCTCCCCCTGTCCGACGTGACGGGCGGCAAGGCATGGATCGTCTGGGAGTACGGGGACGGCCCGCTGCCTCCCGAGCACGGCGGCCCGGCGCGGCTGATCGTCCCCCACCTGTACTTCTGGAAGAGCGTCAAGTGGGTCGCGGGGCTGCGGCTCCTGGACCACGACGAGCCCGGTTTCTGGGAACAGAACGGCTACCACCACCGGGGAAATCCCTGGCGCGAGGAGCGTTACGCAGGTGACTGAGTCTGTGACCGACCCTTTCGTGCCGCCTACGCGGTTCGCCGTGCCGGGGCGGATCGAGGTGAGCGGACGCGCGGGCTCCGTCTGGCAGCGGGCGACCGTGGTGGAGGTCCGCCGGGACAACGCCGCCGGAACGGTCTCGACCTTCCGTCTGAAGGTGCCCGACTGGCAGGGGCATCTGCCGGGCCAGCATCTGATGCTGCGGCTGACCGCCCCGGACGGGTACGTGGCCCAGCGCCACTACTCCATCGCCTCCCCTCCCGAGGAGGGCGGCGAGATCGAGCTGACCCTGGACCATGTGCCGGGCGGCGAGGTGTCGGGCCATCTGCACACGGTCGCCCACGTCGGTGACGTGGTGGAGGTGCGGGGGCCGCTGTCCGGTTTCTTCGCCTGGCCCGGGGACCGCCCCGCGCTGCTGCTCGGGGCGGGCTCCGGTGTGGTCCCGCTGATGTCGATGCTGCGGCACTGGCGGGGGGCGGGGCGGCCGGTGCCGTTGCGGCTTCTGGTCTCCGCGCGGACGCGCGAGGATTTGATCTACGCGGATGAGTACGGCGATGAGACCACGGTGGTGTTGACGCGGGTGGAGGGGCGGCTTCGTGCCGAGCACCTCGCGCCGTTCCTCGGCCCCGGCCAGCCCGAGGGGGGTTGGGAGGCGTACGTCTGCGGGTCCAATGGCTTCGCCGAGCATGCGTCGCGCCTGCTGGTGGCCGGGGGCCAGCCGGTTGATCGCATCCGGATCGAGCGGTTCGGGTAGGGGTTCAGGCGGTCTCTGCGGGGCTCTCCCCAGCATCGCCGGCCGGGCTGAATCTTTCAGCCCGGCCGGCGTTTGAGTATGAACGCGGCTACGGCGAGACCTCCTCCAGCCTCCGCCCCGCCGTCTCCTCGGCCCCCACCGCCGCCACCACAGAACCCACCAGCGCCACGGCCCCCAGCATCACGAACACCGTGGACACATTGCCGCCCGCGTACACCACACCCACCACGATCGGGCCGAGGATCACGCCGAGGCGGTTCATCGCCCCGCCGACACTGCTGCCGAGCGCCCGCATCCGCGTCGGGAAGAGCTCCGGCGTGTAGAGGTACAGGCAGATGTTGGAGCCGAAGAAGAAGACCGCGGCGAGCGAGGTCCACACCAGGACCTGGACCGGCGTGTCCGCGCCGACCGCCGCGAGCGTCACCAGCATCACCGCCGCCCCGCCCAGACAGCCGGTGATGACCTTCCGGCGGCCAAGGCGGTCGACGGTGAGCGCGGCCACGAGGCAGCCGAGCAGGCCCGCGCAGGACGTGACCGTCGAGTAGAGGAGCGCGTCGGAGAGGGTCAGGTCGTAGCGGTTCTGGTAGATCGTCGGGAGCCAGGACGTGATGCCGTAGTTGACGAAGTAGCCGGTGAACCAGAGCACGCCGATGATCAAGGTCCGGCGGCGGTAGCGGCCGGTGAACAGGCCTCGAAGGCCGGAGGCGGCCTCGCCGGGGGCGGCGACGGGAAGCGCCTCGGGCACGGGCGGCAGGGGTTTCTTCGTGATCCGCTCGACGTCCGCCTCGATGCCGGACATCACCGCGTCCGCCTCCTCCAGCCTTCCGTGGTCGGCGAGCCACCGCGGCGACTCGGGGACCTTGCGCTGGACGAGGATGCAGAGCAGGCCGGGCAGCGCGGCGATGGCGTACATCCAGCGCCAGCCGAGCATCGGCACCACCCAGGCCGCGACAAGCGCGCCCACGGTCAGGCCCGCCGGGAACACCAGCTCGTAGAGGAGGACGAAGCGGCCGCGCTGGTGGCTTCGGGTGATCTCGGCGATGAAGGTCGCCGCCACCGGCACCTCACCCCCGATCGCCAGGCCCTGGACGAACCGCAGGGCCATGAAGGCGTCGGGCGACGTGGACACGGACAGGGCCAGGTTGGCGACGCTGGACAGCGCGATGCACAGCGCGATGACCTTCACGCGGCCGATGCGGTCCGCGAGGCGCCCGGAGAGCAGCGCGCCGATCAGCATGCCGATCGAGCCGACGGTGAGCAGCAGCGTCGCGGCGGACGTGCTGAGGTCCCACTCGTGGCGCAGTTCCGGCAGGGCGTAGGCGATCAGGAGCTGGTCGAAGGCCTCGAAGAAGGTGACCGCGCCCACGATGAGCCGGACGGTGACGTGCCAGCGGCACAGGGGTAGCCGTTCGAAGCGGGCGGCTATGGCGGCCCGGACCGATGGGTCCGGGGAGGCGTCGATCGTCATGCGGGCACTCCGCTGCTGAGGGGGCGGGGACGAGGGGAGGAACGCGACGGCCACGGAGTCTGGGGAAACTCAAGCCAAGAAGCGAGTAAGCGCAAAGTTTCTAAGCGCTTAAGTTGTACCGTCCCGGCACCGGAGCGCGTCAAGAGTCTCCGCAGGGGAAATCCACGAAGTCCGTCGACGGGCAGGTCTTGCGCTCCAGATATTTAAGCCCTTAGATTTCTAGCGCTTACCGAAGACCATCCGGAACTCGCCCGAAGCAAGCGGCGGTTCACCCCGGACACCGCACGCAAGGAGGCCCCATGCCCCGCATCCCAGCCGACGAGGCCCTCATCGCGGGCGAGTGGCGACGCGGCGCGGGCGCCCCGGCCGACACCGTCGACCCCGCGACGGGCCGCGTGCTCGCCACCGTCCACGCCGTCTCCCTCGGCGAGGTCGCCGAAGCGGCCCGGGCGGCGGCCGAGGCCGCCGCCGACCCGCGCTGGCGTGACCTGCTGCCCCACCGTCGCGCCCTGCTCCTGCACCGCGTCGCCGAGCTGATCGAGGCGTCCGCGGAGGACCTCGCGGCCCTGCAGACCGCCGACACCGGCAAGGCGCTCACCGAGACGCGCGCCCTGGTGGCGAGCGCGGCGGCCACCTTCCGCTACACGGCCGCCGCCCTGGAGACCGCCGAGGAGGCCCTCACTCCCTCGCGCGGCGACTACGTGACGATGAGCGTGTACGAGCCGATCGGTGTCGTCGGCGCGATCAACCCCTGGAACTCCCCGGTCGCCAGCGACGCCCAGAAGCTCGCCCCGGCGCTGGCGGGCGGCAACGCGGTCCTGCTCAAGCCCGCCGAGTGGACCCCGCTGGTCTCGCTGGCCCTGGGCCGTCTCATCAGCGGCGCCCTGGCGGAATTCGGGCTCCCGGCCGGCCTGCTCTCCGTCCTCACCGGGCGCGGCAGCGTCGTCGGGGACGCGATCGTCCGCGATCCGCGCGTCGGCAAGGTCACCTTCACCGGCGGCACGGGCACGGGCCGTACGCTCGCCCACGCGGCGGCCGAGAAGCTGATGCCGGTCTCGCTCGAACTGGGCGGCAAGTCGCCCACGGTCGTACTCGCCGACGCCGACATCGAGCAGGCACTGGCCGGCGTGATGTTCGGGGTCTTCTCCTCCAGCGGACAGTCCTGCATCGCGGGGTCGCGGCTCTTCGTCGCGCGTGAGCTGTACGAGGAGTTCGTCGGCGAACTGGTCGCGCGGGTGGGGAAGTTGCGCGTCGGGCCCGGCTCCTCCCCCGACACCCAGGTCGCACCCCTCGTGCACCACAAGCACCGGGACTCCGTCGCCGCGTACGTCGATCTCGCCCGCGAGGAAGGCGCGCGGGTGCTGTGCGGCGGGGGCGTGCCCGAGGGTGCGGAGTACCAGGACGGGGCGTACTACCTGCCCACCGTCCTGGACGGCCTCCCCAATACCTCGCGCACCTGCCAGGAGGAGATCTTCGGGCCCGTCCTGGTCGCGCTGCCCTTCGACGACGAGGACGACCTCGTGCGGCAGGCCAACGACAGTGTCTACGGCCTCGCCTGCGGCATCTGGACCCGCGACCACCGGGCCGCCTGGCGGATCGCGCGCCGCGTGGAGGCGGGCACGGTCTGGATCAACACGTACAAGCAGTTCAGCATCGCCACGCCCTTCGGCGGCACGAAGGAGAGCGGCCTCGGCCGCGAGAAGGGCCGCGACGGCATCCGCGCCCACCAGCGCCAGAAGTCCCTGTACTGGGGCCTGTCCGACGCGCCTCTCCCCTGGGCCAACTGAACCCCCGTATCTCTGGAGAAGGTCATGCCTCAACCCCCCGTCGCACGGCTGCGCGCCCTGCGCTCCGTCGAACTGCTCACGCCTTCCTTCACCGAGGCCGCCGACTTCTACCAGGAGGTCTGGGGCCTGGAGACCGTGGAGTCCGAGCGCGGCACGGCCGCCTGGCTGCGCGGGACCGGCGCCGAGCACCACGCCCTCCAGCTCACCCGCGCCGACCGCGTCGGCCTCGGCAAGATCTCCTTCGCCGTGGGCACGCCCGCCGAGGTCGACGAGGCCGCCCACAGGCTCCTCGCCCGCGGCATCACGCCCGTCGCAGGGCCCGGCCCGCTCGACCAGGTCGGCGGCGGCTACGGCCTGCGTTTCACCGACCCCGAGCACCGCCTGATCGAGATCAGCGCGGAGGTCCACGCGGTGCCGCCGCGCGGCCGGGACGGTGCCGTGCCGGTGGGCGTCACGCACGCCGTGCTCAACACGGCGGACATCGACGCCTCCGTCGCCTTCTACCGCGACGTCCTCGGCCTGCGCGTCTCCGACTGGTCCGAGCACCAGATGGCGTTCCTGCGCTGCAACGCCGACCACCACTGCATCGCCTTCAACCAGGCCGAGTGGGCCTCGCTCAACCACGTGGCGTACGAGATGAGTTCGGTCGACCACTTCATGCGGGGCCTGGGCCGGCTGCGGCACCACGGGATCGACCCGCAGTGGGGTCCCGGACGGCACGGCCCCGGCAACAACACGTTCTCCTACTTCACCGATCCTTCCGGGCTGGTCTGCGAGTACACCTCCGAGGTCGCGCAGATCGTCGAGGACGCGTGGATCGCCAAGGTCTGGCGGCGGGTGCCCGAGCTCTCCGACCTCTGGGGGACGGCCGGGCCGCCCTCGAAGGAGATCCGCTGCCACATGGCGGGCGCACCCGACCCCGGCCCCTTGGCCGCCCGTAACGAACCGGAGGTTCACGCATGAGCGCCGTACGCAAGGTCGGCATCGTCGGCTGGGGCGCCATCGGGCGCGTCGTCGGCACCGCACTGGCCGAACACCGGGTCACCGGGGCCGAGTTGACGTGCCTCGTCGACAACCGTCCGCTCGGCGAGAGCGCCCCCGCCCCGCAGGTCTCCTTCGACGAGGCCATGGAGCGCTGCGATCTCATCGTCGAGGCGGCGGGCCAGGGATTCGTACGGGAGTGGGGCGAGCGTGTCCTCACCTCCGGGACCGATCTGCTGATCGCCTCGACGGGCGCGCTCACCGACGAGGAGCTCTCCAAACGGCTCCTGGCCGCCGGTCCCGGCCGGGTGTACTTCACCGGGGGCGCGGTCGGCGGGCTCGACCTGCTCCAGGCGGTGCGTTCCCTCGGGCCGCTCGACGAGGTGCGGCTCACCACGACGAAACTGCCCGCCACCCTCGAACAGCCGTGGATGGACGCCGAGTTGCTGTCCCGGATGCGGGCGGCCACCGGTCCGGTCGAGGTCATGTCCGGGACCGCGCGCGATGTCCCCGTGAAGTTCCCCAAGTCGACGAACGTCGCGGCATCGGTCGCCCTCGCCGTCGGCGACCTGGACGCTGTGCGGGTCCAGGTCGTCGCCGACCCCGGCGCCCACCACACGCGGCATGTCGTCGAGGCGTCCGGCGCGCACGGCTCGTACCGCTTCGAAGTCGCACATCTGCCGGACCCGGGCAACCCGGCGACCAGCCAGGTCGTGCCGTACGCGGTCCTGCGCAGCCTCGCGGCGCTCGCGGGCCGGACGGGGCAGATCCTGTGACCGCCGCCGCGATCCACGTGGAGGAAGCAGGGTCCACCGGGCCGCTGCTGCTCTGCCTGCACGGCATCGGCTCCTCGTCGGCCGCCTTCGCCCCGCAGCTCGCCGAGCTGTCCGCGTATGTGCGGGTGGTGGCCTGGGACGCTCCCGGATACGCCAAGTCCGCTGACCCGAGAGGGTCGTTGGACCTGGACGGCTATGCGGACGCGGCAGCCGCCCTCATCCGGGAACGCGGCGCGAGCGCCCATGTCCTGGGCGTCTCGTGGGGCGGGGTGATCGCGCTGCGGCTCGCGGCCCGCCACCCCGAACTGGTCGACTCGCTGATCGTGGCGGACTCCAGCGCCGGTTCCGGCACCGACCCCGCGAAGGCCGATGCCATGCGGCAGCGGGCCGCCGAGCTCGCGGAACTCGGGCCGCGGGAGTTCGCCGAGCGGCGTGGCCCCCGGCTCGTCTCGCCGGACGCGCCCCCTCGGCTCGTCCGGCGGGTCGTCGACACCATGGCCGCCTCCGTGCGCCTGCCCGGATACGCGTACGCCGCCGAGTCCATGGCGTCCGCCGATCTGCGCCCCGAGATCCCCGGCATCGCGGCCCCCGCCCTCGTCCTCTGCGGCGACCAGGACCGGGTCACCGGCGTCGAGGCCTCCCAGGCCATCGCCGGAGCCCTGCACAAGACCGCCTACGTGATCGTCAAGGACGCCGGTCACCTGGCCAACCAGGAGCAGCCCGAGGCCTTCAACGCCTGGGTCCTCTCCCACCTCCGCATCACCGCCCGTATCCCCGAACACCTCTGAGAAGGAGCCCCGCCATGCCTCTGACCACCACCGAGTACGACAACGGCGGCGACCTCGGCAAGTACACCGACTCGCTGATCGCCACCAAGGAGTCCCGTGTCGCGGACTTCAGCACGCTGTCCTTCCAGGAGAAGGCGGGCCCGCAGTACCGCCGCGGTCAGATCCGTTACGTCGGGTCCGGCGCGACCGGCAACCACGAGAACGACAGCCGCATCCTGCCGTCCGGCGGCTTCACCTTCTCCAACATGCTGCTGCCGCCCGGCGCCGAGGGCCCCGAGCACACCCACCACGACGTCGAGGAGGCCTTCTTCGTCCTGGAAGGACAGGTCAAGGTGGGCATCCACCGGGGCGCGGAGGAGGCCGAGTACCGCACCCTCGGCTACCGCGACATGATCGTCGTCCCGGCCGGCGTGGCGCGCTCCCTGAAGAACGAGGGCGACACCGACGCGCTGTTCTGCGTCGTCATCGGCACGCAGAAGCCGCAGGTGCCGACGTACCCCGAGCACTCGCCGATGCACGGCGTCACCCGTGACTGACGACCGCTCGACCGACGACCGCACCGTCGTCATCACCGGCGCGGGCCGTGGTCTCGGTCTCGCCATGGCCCGCCGGGTGGGCGAGGACGGCTTCAGGGTCGTCGTCGCCGAGGTGGACGCGGGGCTCGGCGGCGAGGCCGTCGCCGGGCTGCGCGCCGACGGCCTGGACGCGCATTTCGTGCGGTGTGACGTCGCGGACCCGGACTCGGTGACCGAACTCGCACTGGCTGTTGCTGACTTGGGGTCGCTGTACGGTCTGGTCAACAATGCCGCGCTCGCCAACGGCGTCGGCGGCAAGGAGTTCCAGGACATCGACGTCGAGGTGTGGGACCGCCTGATGGCGGTGAACGCCCGCAGCCCGTGGCTGGTCGCCAAGGCCCTGCACCCGCAGTTCCGCTCCCCCGGCCGGATCGTCAACATCGCGTCCGACGCGGCCCTCTACGGGTCGCCGCGCCTGGCCCACTACATCGCCTCCAAGGGCGCGGTCATCGCGCTGACCCGGGCGATGGCGCGGGAGCTGGGCGACAAGGGAATCACCGTGAACGCGGTGGCGCCCGGCCTGACCGAGGTCGAGGCCACCGCGACGGTGCCGGCCGAGCGGCACGCGCTCTACCGGGGCAACCGGGCGATCTCCCGTCCGCAGCAGCCGGACGACCTCGTCGGCCTCGTCTCCTTCCTCCTCTCCGAGGAGTCCCGCTATCTGACCGGACAGGTGATCGCCGTCAACGGCGGCTTCACCATGAACTGACGTAACGGAGCACTGAGTTATGGATCTGGGCCTCTCCGACCGGACCGTCCTGGTCACCGGCGGCAGCTCGGGCGTCGGCCTGGCCACGGTCCGCGCCCTGCTCGACGAGGGCGCGCGCGTCGCGACCTGCGGGCGTGACGCCGACCGTCTCGCCAAGGCCGCGGCCGGCCTCGGCGGCGGTGACCGCCTCGTGACGGGCGTGTGCGACGTACGCGACGCTGATGCCGTACGGGCGTTCACCGAGCGCGCGGCGGACACCTTCGGCTCGCTCGACGGGCTCGTCAACAACGCGGGGCAGTCCCGCATGAAGGGCTTCGCCGAGTCGACCGCGGCTGACTGGCGCGACGAGCTGGAGCTGAAGTTCGCCGGGGTCCTCAACCCCCTGCACGCGGCCCGCCCGTACCTGGCGGCGTCGGACGCGGCGAGCGTCGTCAACGTGAACGCGGTCCTCGCCAAGCAGCCCGAGCCCCGCCTCATCACCACCAGTGCCGCCCGCGCGGGCATCCTCAACCTCTCCAAGTCCCTGGCCACGGAGCTCGCCCCCGAGGGCATCCGCGTCAACTCGGTCTGCCTGGGCCTGATCGACACCGGTCAGTGGACCCGCCGCCACGCGGCGGCCGAGTCGGGTCTGTCGTACGAGGACTGGCAGGCGGAGCTCGCGGCGGACCGCGGGATCGCCCTCGGCCGCCTGGGCCGCGCGGAGGAGGTCGCGTACGCGATCGTCGCGCTGCTCTCGCCCCGCGCCTCGTACACCACCGGCACCAGCATCGACGTCTGCGGCGGCGTCGGCCGCGGCATCCTCTGAGGAGCTCCCCCATGCCACCCACTCCATCCACGCCGCTCGCGCCGTCCGCGCCGGCCGCGCACCACGCCACCGGCGGCGACCTCCTCGTCGCCGTGCTGCGGGAACTCGGCATCGACACGGTCTTCGGGATCGTCAGCGTGCACAACCTGCCGCTGGTCGAGGCGGTCGACCGGGAGCTGCGTTTCGTGCCGGTCCGCCACGAGGCGACCGCCGTGAACGCGGCCGACGCCTACGGCCGTGCGCGCGGATCGCTCGGCTGCGCGCTCACCTCGACCGGGACGGGCGCGGGCAACGCGGCCGGTTCCCTGGTCGAGGCGCTGAGCGCGGGCACCTCCGTCCTGCACGTCACCGGACAGGTGGAGAGCGAGTTCCTGGGCAGCGGCCGCGGTTTCATCCACGAGACCAAGGACCAGCTGGGCATGCTCGGCGCGGTCTCCAAGTACGCGGCGACCATTCCTTCGACGCAGGACGCGGGCCGCATCCTGCGCGAGGCGGCCCGAGCAGCCCTGACGGACCCGGGTGGCCCGGCGAGCGTGGAGTGGCCGGTTGATCTGCAGTACGCGGCCCAGACGGACGCGGCGCCGAGGATCGCGGGGGCAGCGCTTCCGGGTCCCGGCACGCAGCACGCCTCGCCGGCTCCGGAGCGTACCGAGCGGCCTGCGGCCACGCCGGAGAAGGCGGCACCGGAAACCGCGCTTTCGCTGCCCAGCACACCGATGACCACGGCCTCTCCGGCAGAAGCCGAGCGGCACGTGACCACTCCTTCCGGGACACCGGCACCGGCGAACAAGCCGTCCGGCAGGGAACAGCGATCCTGCGCCGCTGACGCCGCCCAGGCCGGCGCCCCGCAGACCGAAAGCCTGCGAACACTCGGCCACCCTGGAGCCCCGGCACGGCCCCACCCCACCCCCGCCGCTTCCGAGTTCGCCGCCGCCCAAGCCCTGCTGGCCTCCGCCGAGCGCCCCCTCATCTGGGCCGGCGGTGGAGCCACCCGCGCCGGCGCCGAGCTCGCCGAGTTGCTGCACGTCACCGGCGCCGGGCTGCTCACGTCCAACTCCGGCCGTGGCGCCGTGCCCGAGGATCACCCGCAGGTCATAGGGAACTTCGCCACGACCCCGGCAGCCCGTGCCCTCCTCGCGGACGCGGACCTGCTGCTGACCATCGGCACGCACTTCCGGTCCAACGAGACCGCCGACTACGGGCTCATGCTTCCCGAAGCGCACATTCAGGTCGACATCGACGCCGCCGCCCTCGGGCGCGTGTACCCGGCGCGGCACGCCCTGCACGGGCACGCGCCCGAGGTACTCGCGGCCCTGCTCCCGCACGCGCGCCGGGCCGACGAGAGCTGGACGCGCCGTGTCGCCGCCGTCCGCGCGGACGTCCGCGCCACCCTGCACGACAACATCGGCCCGCAGGCCGCGATCTGCGACGCCATCCGTGCCGCACTGCCCCGCGAGGCGGTCGTGGCCCGCGACGTGACCATCCCGTCCAGCAGCTGGGGCAACCGGCTCCTGGAGATGTACGACCCCCGCGACAACGTCTTCCCGCGCGGCGGCGGCATCGGTCAGGGGCTCGGCATGGGCATCGGCGCGGCCCTCGCGCGGCCCGACGCGCCCACCGTCGTCCTCGCCGGTGACGGCGGGCTCGCCGTCCACCTGGGCGAACTGCTCACGCTCGCCCAGGAGCGGCCACGCCTGACGCTGATCGTCTTCAACGACGGCGGGTACGGCGTGCTGCGCAACATGCAGGACCGCTACAGCGAACGCCGCTCCGGGGTCGATCTCGCCACACCCGACTTCGAACTCCTCGCCCAGGCCTGCGGGTTGCCCTACGCCAGGATCGCCGCCGAGGAGCACGCGCAGCCCGTGATCAGCCACGCCGTGGCCTCCGACGGGCCGACCCTCGTCGAGGTCGACCTGGCGGGTCTCGGCCCGATGAAGAACCCGTTCACCCCGCCCGTCAAGATCCCCGGCCAGTGAGGAGGCCTTCACCATGAACGAGAGCGAACTCACGCTCCTTGTGCGCCGCATGACCTGGGAGGCGGACGGCGTGCTCTCCGTCGAGCTCGCCCATCCGGAGGGCAAGCCACTGCCCGCCTGGAGCCCCGGGGCACACCTCGACCTCCACACGGGCGGGCACGTACGCCAGTACAGCCTGTGCGGCGACCCGCGCGACGCGACCGCGTACCGCATCGGCGTCCTCAACGAGGCCTCGTCGCGCGGCGGTTCGCGGCACGTGCACACCAAGCTGCGACCGGGCCAGACGGTCACCGCCTCCGAGCCGCGCAATCACTTCGCCCTGGAGGACGCCCCCGGCTACCTCTTCGTCGCGGGCGGCATCGGCGTCACCCCGCTCCTCGCCATGGCCCGCGAGGCGGCGCGGCGCGGGGCCGACTGGCGCATGGTGTACGGCGGACGCAATCGGGGCTCGATGGCGTTCACCGATGAACTGAGCGCGTTGGACGGCGACTTGACCGTCGTACCGCAGGACGAGCACGGGCACATCGACCTCGCGTCGGCGCTCGACGGACTGCCCGAGGGCACACTCGTGTACTGCTGCGGACCGGAGCCGCTGCTCGCCGCCGTGGAGGCGCTCTGTCCGGCGGACCGGCTGCGCGTGGAGCGGTTCGCCGCGCCCGTCGTGGAGCAGACCGGGGACGACGCCGCGTTCGAGGTGGAGTGCCGGAAATCCGGCCTCACGCTCTCCGTCGGCGCCGACACTTCCATCCTGCGGGCCGCCGAGGACGCGGGCCTGAGCGTCAGCAGCTCCTGCCAGGAAGGCATCTGCGGCAGCTGCGAGACGCGCGTGCTCGACGGCACGCCCGAGCACCGCGACTTCCTGCTCAGCGAGGCCGAGCACGCCGCGAACGCCTCCATGATGATCTGCGTCTCGCGCTGCGCGTCCGGCCGTCTCGTCCTCGACCTGTGATTCCCCGATCCGTCAGTCCCCGATCCGTGAGTCCCCACCGGAGGCAACAGTGACCACCACCTGGCCGTACCTGGACATCCACCAGTCCCGTACGCACGAGCCGACCCCTTACGAGTACAAGCTCGCCGCCACCCTCGAAGAGGTCTTCACCAAGGAGGGCCATGAACTCTCCGACGTCATCAACGGGCTGAATGCCCGTCAGGTGCACGCGCCCGACGGCGCCCCGTGGACCGAAGAGTCTTTCCGTGCCGAGATGAACCGACTGGGAGCGTGACCCCGATGACCACCTTTGCAGGCCCGACCGCTTCCGCCGACCACATCTACGCCACCGGCCTGCGCAACCAGTGGCACCCCGTCGTCCCCTCGGACTTCGTCGCCCCCGGCGCCATGCGCAAGGTCACCGCCCTTGGCGAGCAGTGGCTGCTCTTCCGGCGCTCCGACGGCGCCCTCTCGATGCTCGCCGACCGCTGCCCGCACCGCGGGGCACCCCTCTCCCTGGGCAAACACCTCGGTGACCGGGTTGCCTGCTGGTACCACGGCGTGGAGGTCGAGACCGACGGCACCGTCTCCTCCGTACCGGGTCTGCCCGGCTGCAACCTGGAGGGCAAGAAACTCGTCACGTCGCTGCCCGTGCGCGAGATCGGCGGCGCGATCCTGGCGTACTTCGGCGACGAGAAACACCCCGAGCCCGCCGAACTGACCCTGCCCGACCCGCTCACCGACCCCGACGTCGACGCGATCCTCTGCTACGCGGAGTGGAACGGCCCGTGGCGGTTCGCGGTGGAGAACCTCCTCGACCCGATGCACGGGGCGTTCCTGCACCACGAGTCGCACACGATGTACGACGGCGACACCACCGCCAAGTTCCGCATCCGGGAGACGGACCGCGGCTACTTCTTCGAGAAGACCGACCAGCGGGGCGTCAACTTCGACTGGGTGGAGCTGTGCCGCACCGGCGTGGACTGGGTGGACCTCACCATCCCCTACCCGCCGTCGGCGGGCCCCGGCGGCCCGTTCGGGATCGTCGGCATGGTCTGCCCGGTCGACGAGAACCGCACCGGTGTCTTCTTCTGGCGCTACCGCCGGGTGCAGGGCTGGCAGCGCGACACCTGGCGCTTCCTCTACAAGACGCTCATCGAGGAGCGCCACTGGCAGGTCCTCGAACAGGACCGCGTGATGCTGGAGGCGATGCCCGCCGACGCCGACCAGCGCGAGAACCTCTACCAGCACGACCTGGGCGTGGTCCGGCTGCGCCGCATGTACCGCGCGGAGGCGGAGGCTCAGGCCTCCGGTTCGTGAGGTGCGTCGGAGTCGGTGATGGACCGCTCCAGCTTGGACATCAGCCGGGCCAGCTGACGGCACTCGGCCGGGGAGAGTCCGTCGAGCATCCGGCGTTCGTTGTCGAGATGCTCGGCGAACACCTCGTCGATCTTGGCGAGGCCCGCCTCGGTGAGCCGTGAGTAGACGACGCGGCGGTCCTCGGCGTCGCGTTCGCGCACGATGAGGCCGTCCTTCTCCAGGCGGTCGATGCGCAGCGTCACGCCGGCCGACGACACGAGGCCGGAGTCGGCGAGCTGGCCCGCCGTGAGCCGGTAGGGCGCCCCGGCCCTGCGCAGCGCGGTCAGCACGTCGAACCCGGCGACCGCGAGACCGTGCCGCTCGATGGCCGTGGTGAGCCTGGTGTTGTAGCGCAGGAAGGTCCGGTGCAGCCGCGCGAGGACCTCCAGGGGCGCGGTGTCGAGATCCGGCCGTTCCCTCGCCCAGTCCTCGATGATCGACGCGACCGCGTCCCGCTGGGGCCCCGCCGACTTCTTCCCGGCCATCTGCCGTAGCCTCCCTCTCGCCGTCCCGCGGCCGGTCTCCGGCCGCGGTCAGTGGGGAAATCTTAGCCCTGAGAGAAGTGCGTATTCGCGGGACCTCGTGCACGCGGGTGCATGGACCCGCCATACTCGTCCGATACATCGGATGTCTTCTGTCTTGCGAGGCGAGGTCCCCATGGCTGTCACCGACGAGGCCATCGAAAAGATCAAGGGCATGATCGTCTCCGGCGCGCTGCGCCCCGGCGACCGGTTGCCCAAGGAGAGTGAACTCGCCGCCGACCTGGGCCTTTCACGCAACTCACTGCGCGAGGCGGTGCGCGCCCTCTCACTGATCCGCATCCTCGACGTACGTCAGGGCGACGGCACGTACGTCACGAGCCTGGACCCGCAGCTGCTCCTCGAAGCCCTCAGCTTCGTCGTCGACTTCCACCGCGACGACACGGTCCTCGAGTTCCTCGCGGTGCGCCGCATCCTGGAACCGGCCGCCACTGCGATGGCGAGCGCCCACATCACCGAGGCCGAACTCGACGTGCTGAGCGCCCAGTTGGACGCTCTCGGCCCGGCACCCTCGGTGGAGGAACTGGTCGCCTGCGACCTGGAGTTCCACCGGGGCATCGTGCAGTCGTCCGGCAACTCGGTGCTCTGCTCGCTCCTGGACGGCCTCTCCGGACCCACCACCCGGGCCCGCGTCTGGCGCGGCCTCACCCAGGAGGACGCCGTCAGCCGCACCCTGCACGAGCACCGCGCGATCCTCACCGCGCTGCGCGCCCGCGACGCCGAGGCGGCCAGGTCATGGGCGACGGTGCACATCGCGAGCGTGGAGCAGTGGCTGCGCTCGACGCTGTGAAGCACGGGTTCCGAGGGAGTGCGCGGGCCTTCCGTGGGGCAATGATCCATCCATCGCGGCCCGCGCAAGGGGGCTGCGGAGGGCCCCGCCGGACGCCGTAAGGTTGGGGCGTACGTAAAGGACGTCGGAAGGAGGCCTGGGTGATCGAGCTCGAGGGGGTACCCGAGCTGGTCGACCCGGTCATGGTGGCCGCGTTCGAGGGCTGGAACGACGCCGGCGACGCCGCCTCCACCGCGGTCGCGCATCTCGACAAGGAGTGGAAGGGCGAGGTCTTCGCGGCACTTGACGCCGAGGACTACTACGACTTCCAGGTCAACCGCCCCACGGTCTTCCTGGAGGGCGGCGTCCGCAAGATCACCTGGCCGACGACCCGGCTCTCGGTGGTCCGCGTGGGCGGCGACAAGCCTCGCGACCTCGTGCTGGTGCGCGGCATCGAGCCGTCGATGCGCTGGCGGTCGTTCTGCAACGAGATCCTGGGGTTCGCCCATGAACTGGGCGTGGAGCTGGTGGTGATCATGGGCGCACTGCTCGGTGACACCCCGCACACCCGCCCCGTCCCGGTCAGCGGCGTCACGTCCGACCCGGACCTGGCCCGCACCATGGACCTGGAGGAGACGAAGTACGAGGGCCCGACGGGCATCGTCGGCATCCTCCAGGAGGCGTGCACGCACGCGGGTGTTCCGGCGGTCAGCCTGTGGGCGGCCGTCCCGCACTACGTCTCGCAGCCGCCGAACCCCAAGGCCACGCTGGCCCTCCTGAACCGCCTGGAAGACCTCATCGGCCTGCGCATCCCGCTGGGCGACCTCGCCGAGGACGCGCGTGCCTGGCAGGTGGGCGTGGACCAGCTCGCGGCCGAGGACAGCGAGGTCGCCGAGTACGTCCAGTCGCTCGAAGAGGCTCGGGACACGGCCGAGCTGCCCGAGGCGACCGGCGAGGCCATCGCCCGCGAGTTCGAGCGTTATCTGCGCCGGCGCGACGGCGGCGGCCCGCCGCAGCCCGGCGGCCACGCGACGGAGGGCGGCGACACGGCCCCGTATCTGCGGGACAGCCCCGGTGGCGACCGCACCCGGCCGCCGAAGCCGCAGACGCGTCCGGACACGGACACGGAACCGGGGTCCGGAGCGGCGGGACGGGACGAAGAGAGCAGCGAGAGCAGCGACGAATCCGGACCCGCTGATTCCTCCGAGGACTGACAGCGGCATAGAACGAGTTACCTGGGGCGGCATCCATGAGGGTGCCGCCCCCGTCGCGTTCGGCGTCTGGCCGGATTGGGGCGTGACATCGCCTTCCGGACGAAATGCACGGGCTTCCCCGATCCCCTTGATTTCAAACCCAGTTGGGGCAAAGGGGGTGGACGGCCGCGCCCGGCGGTAGCAAGGTGTGCCCCGGAATGCGCGGCCACAGCGCGCAGCACGGCACCCCGCAGGACCGAAGGGAGCGGTGAAGCGATGACCGACCAGGTAGAGCCGGCAGGGGGCCCGGGAGCCAGTGGCCCCGGACCCGACGGGGCGGGATTCACCTACCGCGCGTCCGAGCAGGAGCTGATCGTCGTCGCACGGCCGGAGGCCCGGCTGCGGGCCGGGGCCGAGGGCGTCCGCTCGGCGGCGGGCTCCGACGTGTCGGCCCTGAACATGTTCCTCGGCGACGAACAGCTCGCCCTTGAACCGCTGTTCGGCAACGAGGAGCGTCTGCACGCCGCGGCCGGGCAGCACCCCGAGGCGGACGGCGGCGACGGCGACGACCTGGCGCTCTTCTACCGCGTACTCGGCGGCGAGAGCCGGGCCCAGGAACTGCGCTCGCGGCTGGCCGCGCTGCCGGGGATCGACACGGCGTACGTGAAGCCGGGTGCCGTACCGGCGTCGCTCGGCTCGACCGACAAGCCGCAGACCCCGGCCCAGCGCGGGCCGGGAGAGCACGGCACGGCCGACATCGGCGAGTCCGCGCGCCGCAAGGAAGGCGCCCCCGTCACCCCCGACTTCACCGGGCGCCAGGGCTATCTGCGCCCCGCGCCCGAAGGCGTCGACGCGCACTGGGCGTGGCAGCGGCTCGGCGGTTCGGGCGAGGGCATCACGGTGATCGACATCGAGGGCGCCTGGCAGCTGAGTCACGAGGACCTGACGGGCAAGCTCGCCGGCGTGGTCATCGGGACGCCGATCCAGGACGTGGCCTGGCGCAACCACGGCACCGCGGTGATCGGCGTGATCGGCGGCGACCGCAACTACGTGGGCATCACGGGCATCGCGCCCGAGGCGATGACCGCGACGGCCTCCTTCCAGCCCCTGGGCACCGCGGCGACGATCCACGCGGCGGCACAGCGGCTCGGCCCCGGTGACATCGTGCTGATCGAACTGCACCGCCCTGGACCCCGGTTCGACTTCGAGCCGCGCGACGACCAGCGGGGCTACATCGCCCTGGAGTGGTGGCCCGACGACTACGCGGCGATCCGGTACGCCACCGCGAAGGGCGTCATCGTCGTGGGCGCGGCGGGCAACGGCGCGGAGTCCCTGGACGACGCGGTGTACGAGCGCAGGCCCGACGAGTTCCCCGAGTCGTGGCGCAACCCCTTCAACCCCTCCAACCGGCCCTCGCGCGCCGTCCTGGTCGGCGCGGGCTCGCCGCCGCCCGGCACCCACGGCCGGGATCACGGCCCCGACCGCTCACGTCTGGGGTTCTCCAACTACGGCGCCCGCGTGGACGCCCAGGGCTGGGGCCGCGAGACGACCACGACCGGCGGCTCCTGGAACCAGCCGGGCGATCTGCAGGGCGGCCCCGACGAGATCGCCTGGTACACGGACACGTTCTCCGGCACTTCGTCCGCCTCGCCGGTCGTCGTCGGCGCCCTGGCCTGTCTGCAGGGCATGCTGAAGGCCGCGGGCCAGCAGCTGATGACCTCGGAGCGGGCGCGCACGGTGCTGCGCTCGACGGGCTCGCCGCAGCAGGACGCACCGGGCCGCCCGGCGTCGCAGCGGATCGGCAACCGCCCGGACATCAAGTCGGCGGTCACGAACCTGCTGCCGTCGGCGGTGGGCTCGGGCCGGGCCGAACGCTACTGGGACGAGCTGATCCCGTATCCCCCCGAACTCCCGCCGCGCCTGCGGCTGTTCGTCGCAGGAGAGTGGCGCAACCTGAACGACCCGTCCCCGGACATCCGTCGGGCGGTGCGCGCCGCCTTCGCCGGAGGACACCCCGACGTACGCGTCTGGTTCTCGGACGACGAGGTCGTCGGCCTGGTCGTCACGGGCTGAAGCATCACAACCATTGAGGGAAGGTGGCACACGCATGAGCACCACCCCACACATGAGCCCCCTGCAGCAGCAAGGCCAGCAGCAACAGGGCCAGCAGGGCCCGAGCACCGCGCCGCCCCAACAGTCCGGCCAGCAGTCCGGCCGGCAACAGCAGCAGCCGTTCGGCCAGCAGGGCATGCGCGGCATGCAGGGGATGCCGGGAATGCAGGGCCCCCAGGGGACCCAAGGCATGCAGGGTGCGCAGCAGCAGGCCCCGCCGCACCTCCAGCAGCAGCTCAAGGAGATCGGCCAGCAGCAGCCCTACCAGCAGCTGCTCCAGCAGCTCGGCCAGGAGAGCATCCCGCAGGCGCAGGCGCCCGAGATCTCCACGCAGGCGGTCGCGTCGAACGTCGCGACGTCGTTCTGGGACGTCGTCCAGCCCCTCCCCAGCCAGGCGTCGGCCCTCTACCTGTGGGTCGACGACGCGTGGCGGGTCTTCATCAACCCCAACCCGCAGACCCGCGACGAGGTGCAGACGGCCTTCGCGTTCGGCCAGCGGGTGTACGGCTACTACGACACCACCAACCCGGCGTATCTGGTGGCCGTCGTGGTCACGAAGTGACGGTCAGCACCGTCGTGTGAACGGACCGCGGCGCCGGGCGGAGTCCTTCCCGCCCGGCGCCGCTCTTCATGCCGGATGAACTCGGCTGTCGACGGTGACTACAGGGCCACGCCGAGCAGCGCGTCGACCGCGCGCGACACGACGCCGGGGGCGCCCTCTTCCGTGCCGCCCTCGGCCTCCTGGCGTGCGGCCCACGCGTCGACCGCGGCGAGCGCGGCCGGTGCGTCCAGGTCGTCGGCCAGTGCTTCGCGCATCTCCTCGACGAGTGCGTCGGCGGAGGGTCCGTCGGGACGCGAGACGGCGGCGCGCCACCGGCCGAGGCGCTCCACGGCCTCGGTCAGGACCGCGTCGGTCCACTCCCAGTCGGCGCGGTAGTGGTGCGCCAGGAGTGCGAGGCGGATGGCGGCCGGGTCGGTCCCGTCCCGCCGCAGCTTCGACACGAAGACCAGGTTGCCCTTGGACTTGGACATCTTCGCGCCGTCCAGGGCGACCATGCCGGCGTGGACGTACGCCTTGGCGAAGGGGTACTCGCCGGTGAGCGCCTGGGCGTGGGAGGCACCCATCTCGTGGTGCGGGAAGGCGAGGTCGGAGCCGCCGCCCTGCACGTCGAAGCCCATGCCCAGGTGGTCGAGGGCGATGGCCACGCACTCGATGTGCCAGCCGGGGCGGCCACGGCCGAGCGAGGCGCCGTCCCAGCTGGGCTCGCCCTCACGGGCCGCCATCCAGAGCATCGGGTCGAGCGGGTCCTTCTTGCCCGGGCGGTCCGGGTCGCCGCCGCGCTCGGCGGAGAGCAGCTTCATCGCGGCGGCGTCGAGGCCCGACACCTCGCCGAAGTGCGGGTCGGACTCGACCGAGAAATAGACGTCGCCCTCGAGCTCGTAGGCGGCACCCATGTCCCTGAGCCGTTCGACGAGCGGCACGATGCCGGGTATCGCCTCGACGGCTCCGATGTAGTGCTGCGGCGGGAGCAGTCGCAGGGCGGTCATGTCCTCGCGGAACAGGGCGGTCTCACCCTCGGCGAGCTCGACCCAGTCCTTGCCGTCGCGGTTGGCGCGTTCCAGGAGCGGGTCGTCCACGTCGGTCACGTTTTGGACGTAATGAACCTGCCGCTTGGTGTCGAGCCACACGCGCTGCACGAGGTCGAACGCGTTGTAGGTCGCCGCGTGACCCATGTGGGTGGCGTCGTACGGAGTGATGCCGCAGACGTAGATACGGGCGACGGGACCGGGGTCAAGGGTGACAAGACCGCCGGTCGCGGTGTCGTGGATCCGGAGGTCGCGGCCCTTGCCAGGAAGGGCGGGGACCTCAGAAGCGGGCCAGGCATGCATTCCATGAGCCTAACCGGACGGAGCGTCCGCATACGAGTGGGGGGCCTGGCGGGGAGCCTTGTGCGGTGCGAATTGAGCCGCCGCGGACTAGACCGGCGGCCACGGAATGGCGGGCCAATCACCGCTGGGCACGGGATGCTTCCCCGACGCCAGCAAGGCGTTCACCCTCGCGCGGAGCGCGTCCACCTCAGCTCCGGTGATCAGCTTCCCCAGCCGCAGGGCCAGCGGCGCGTCGGCGCCCAGCCCGTCCCGCAGGGACTCAAGCACACCCACCGCCTCGGCGGTCAGCGGCTCCCCCGCCCACCCCCACAGCAGCGTCCGCAGCTTGTCCTCGGCGTTGAAGGTGACCCCGTGGTCGATGCCGTACAGGCGCCCCGCGTCGGTCAGCAGATGCCCGCCCTTGCGGTCCGCGTTGTTGATCACGGCGTCGAGCACCGCGAGCCGCCGCAGCCGCTCGTCGTCCGCGTGCACGAGGAGCGCCGTGCGCCCCTCCCCCACGTCGGCGAAGCCGATCGCCTTCCAGCCCTCGCCCGGCTCCGCGCCCTCGACGAGGGCCAGCAGCTCCCCGCCGTCCTCGGCGGACTCCGGGTCGGTGTCCGAGCCCTCGATCCACAGCTGGCACATGCCCTCGCCGTGCGGCCCGTCCCGCAGGACGGTCGGCGGGACGAGGCCCCACCCCGTCGCCTCGGAGACCTCGTACGCGGCCACCTCCCGCTGTGCGAGCGTCCCGTCGGGGAAATCCCACAGGGGACGCTCCCCGGCGACCGGCTTGTAGACGCAGACGGTTTCCTGGCCCTCGTAGGAGACGGAGCAGTAGAGCACCGCGTTCGAGGCATCGCGGATGCGTCCCCGCACGGTCAGCTCACCCCGGGCGAGCAACTCCATGACGTCGGTGCCGGAGGCCACGCTCACGCGCCCCGCCGGTATCCGTTCTGCCGCGGGCATACGTGTCCTTCCGGGTCGAGCGGGAGGCTGCACAGCGGGCACGGCGGCCGGCCCGCGTTCACGACGTCCAGGGCGCGCTTGGCGAACGCGCGCGCCTGCGCCCCGGTGAGCCGCACGCGCAGCATCGGCGGCCCGTTCTCCTCGTCCTGCAGAAGCCTTTCCTCGGCTTCGGCGAGATCCTCGTCGGACTCGGCGTCCAGCTCGACCAGAGCCTGCGCCTCGACGATCATCCGCTCCTCGTCGCCGTCCCAGGCCAGCGCCATGGTGCCGACGCGGAACTCCTCCTCGACGGGTGAGTCCAGGGGCGCGCTGTCACTGACCTCCGAGGGGGCCACCGCGGGCACGGGGGTGTTGCCGCCACTGCGGCGCACCACCTCGTCCAGCAGCTCTTCCATGCGTTCGGCGAGGGCGGCCACCTGGGTCTTCTCCAGGGCGACGCTGGTCACCCGGACACCCGCGGAGGCCTGGAGGAAGAAGGTACGCCGGCCGGGGAGCCCGACCGTTCCGGCCACGAAGCGTTCCGGCGGGTCGTAGAGGAACACCTGACGCGACACGTCCTGTCTCCATTGGGATCGACTGCGGTTGATCATTTGCGCTCGTTCGGCGCGACGACTGCACCCTACTGCGGGTGACGATCACGGTGCTCCCGCATCGCCTCCCACCGCCGCGTCGCTGCCCGACGGCTCCGCGCGCGGCGCGAGCGACCCGAAGTCACCGGTGTCCCCCAGGCGTACGAGGAAGGGGCGCAGGCGTGTGAAGCGGATGGCGGTGACGGAGCAGGGCTCCACGGAGATGCGCTGGAAGAGGTCCAGGTGAAGGCCGATGGCGTCCGCGACGAGGGACTTGATGATGTCGCCGTGCGAGCACATCAGATAGACGGCGTCGGGGCCGTGATCGCGCTCCACGCGCGCGTTCCACTCGCGTACGGCCTCGGCCGCCCGCGTCTGCATGGCGCGCATGGACTCGCCGCCCGGGAAGGCGGCCGCCGACGGATGCTGCTGTACGACCTCCATCAGCGGCTCGTCGGACAGTTCGGCCAGCTTGCGGCCGGACCAGTCGCCGTAGTGGCACTCCCCGATGCGGTCGTCGGTGTGCGCCCGCAGGTCCGGCCGGGCGGCGAGCAGCGGCGCGACGGTCTCCTGGCAGCGCTGCAGGGGGCTCGTGACGACTTCGGCGAGCGGCAGGTCCGCGAGGCGCCCGGGGAGCGCGGCGGCCTGTGCGGCGCCGCGCTCGTCCAGGGCCACGCCGGGGGTCCACCCGGCGAGCAGGCCCGCGGTGTTGGCGGTGGATCGTCCGTGCCGGACGAGGATCAGCGTGGGCATGCGGGCCAGCCTAAGCCGACGCGGGGGTGCGCCTCGGGCAGAGGTTCGGAAGAATGCCGTCCGTGATCGTGGACTGCGCGATGTACCGGGACGGGCGCCGCACCGAGTGTGAGGCGGACTTCTCGGACGCCCTGGGCAAGGCACGTGCCGCGGGGGACGCCTTTGTCTGGGTGGGCCTGCACGAACCCACGGAGGACGAGTTCGACGAGGTCAGCAGGGAGTTCGGGCTGCATCCACTGGCGGTGGAGGACGCCTTGAAGGCGCACCAGCGGCCCAAGCTGGAGGTGTTCGACGACTCTCTTTTCGTCGTCCTGAAGCCGGTCGTGTACGAGCCGGACAGCGACGCCGTGTCGTCGGGCGAGGTCATGGTCTTCATCGGCGAGGGCTTCGTGGTGACGGTCCGGCACGGCGAGGGCTCGCCCCTCGGTGCCGTACGCCATCGCATGGAGGCCGAGCCGGAGATGCTCAGGCACGGCCCCACATCGGTCCTGTACGCGGTCGCCGACGCCACGGTCGACCACTATCTGGAGGTCGCGGCCGAGCTCCAGACCGACCTGGAGGAGCTGGAGGCGGAGGTCTTCTCGCCCGACAGCGGGGGCAGCCGCAACACGGCGTCCCGGATCTACCGCTTCAAGCGGCAGATCGTCGAGTTCCGCCGGGCCACAGGGCCGTTGGCGGTGCCCATGATGCGCCTGTCGGGGTCGGGCCCCTTCGCGCCCGACGTGCCGTTCGTGAAGGACACGGCCCAGCCGTTCTTCCGGGACGTCAACGACCATCTGACGCGCGTGAACGACTGGGTGGACAGCCTCGACCGCCTGGTGTCCGACATCCTCTCCGCGCACCTGGCGCAGATGAGCGTGCGACAGAACGACGACATGCGGAAGATCTCGGCGTGGGCGGCCATGGCCGCGGTGCCGACGATGATCGCCGGCATCTACGGCATGAACTTCGACCACATGCCCGAGCTGCGCTGGCTGTGGTCCTATCCGGCGGTGATCCTGCTGATGGCCGGGATCGAGTTCTTCCTCTACCGGCTGTTCAAGCACCGCGGCTGGCTCTAGCCCGCGGTCGGGTCCCGCTCAGGCGAACGACGTGGCGGGCCCGCCGAGTGCGTCGCGCCGCTCGGGCATCTTCAGGGACACCATCCGCCGCCAGCCGCCGAGCCGTTCGAACGCATAGAGCCCGTTGACGCCCGCGGCGAGCGCCGCCGCCTTGGGCTTCGGCCAGCCCAGGATGCGCCCCATGTGGCCCATCACGGCGATGCTCACGTCGCGGTACACGCGCGTCTCGGCGCGGGCGCACTCGTGCAGGGTGTCCAGGATCGTCCGCCCGTGCCCGGCCGCCGCCAGGCGCAGCAGCTCCTCGTGGCAGTACGCCAGGTGGTTGTCCTCGTCGTGGCAGATCATCCGGATGGCCTTGCCGACCTCGGGGTGGTCGCCGAAGTACGTGACGAGCATGTCCATCTGGTCGGCGGCCCGCTGTTCGGTGACGCGGCTGTGCGCGAGGTAGACGACGACGTCCCGCTCGGTCAGCGGCTCCTCACGGCGCAGCTTGTCGTGTGCGAGACCGATGCCCTGCTGCTCCAGGAGCATGGTGTAGTCGGTCTCGGGCGGTACGGGGACGGGCTCCAGGCCCCGCTTCTTCAGCAGGGCGTTGAAGATCCGCCCGTGCTTGTCCTCGTCGGCGCCGTGCCGGGTGACCTTGGCGGTGAGGCCGCGCGCGCTCTCGGGGAGCAGCGCCGCGATGCGCCCGTTCTCCCAGCCGCCCTGCGTCTCCCCGCTGGCGGCGATGGAACAGAAGAGCTGGAACGAATCGTCGTTGTCGAGGATCTCCTCGAAGACACTTTTGGCCGACAGCATCAGTGGCACCTCCATGCCCTCCGCGCGGACCTCCGCAAAGAACAAGTCAAAGGCGGTGGCGCGGGTGTGGCAACAGGTGTCGCGGACAGCTCCGCCAAACGAAGGACAGTTGCCCCCGGACAGGGCCGTAACCGACGGGCTCCATGACGCGTTGTGCCCCGTGACGGCCGTGGCGGGGAAGACCCCCGAGCCCCCACCACGGCCGCAGAACTTTCCCCCCGGTTACGCCAGTCCGGCGCGCTCCAGCGCCTGCGTACCCGCGCGCAGGGCCGCGATCCGCTCGTCCAGCGTGAAACCGGCCGGCGCCAGCGTCAGCGTGGTGACCCCGGCGGCCGCGTAGGCCTGCATCCGGTCGGCGATGCGGTCCACGGAACCGAGCAGCGTGGTCGAGTCGATCAGCTCGCGCGGCACCGCGGCCGCCGCGCCCTCCTTGTCGCCGGACAGGTACTTGTCCTGGATCTCGGCGGCTGCCTTCTCGTAGCCCATGCGCTGGGCGAGCTGGTTGTAGAAGTTCTGCTTGCGGCTGCCCATGCCGCCCACGTAGAGGGCGGTGTACGGGCGGAACATGTCCGCGAGGCCGCTGACGTCGTCGCCCACGGCGAGCGGCACCGTCGGGACGACGTCGAAGCCGTCCATCGTCTTGCCCGCCTTCTCTCGCCCCGCGCGCAGGTGCCGGATCGCGGTCTCCTCCAGGTGCTCGGCGGAGGGGAAGATCAGCAGGGCGCCGTCGGCGATCTCGCCGGTCTGCTCCAGGTTCTTGGGGCCGATCGCGGCGACGTACAGCGGGATGTGCTCGCGCTCAGGGTGGACGGTCAGCTTGATGGGCTTGCCCGGTCCTCCCGGCAGCGGAAGCGTCCAGTGCTCGCCCTCGTGGCTGAGGCGTTCGCGCGTCATGGCCTTGCGGACGATCTCGACGTACTCGCGGGTGCGGGCGAGCGGCTTGTCGAACTTGACGCCGTACCAGCCCTCGGAGACCTGCGGTCCCGAGACGCCGAGGCCCAGGCGGAAGCGGCCGCCGGAGAGCGAGTCAAGCGTCGCCGCGGTCATGGCGGTCATCGCGGGCTGCCGGGCCGGGATCTGGAAGATCGCGGATCCGATGTCGATGCGTTCGGTCTGCGCGGCCACCCAGGACAGCACCGTCGCGGCGTCCGAGCCGTAGGCCTCGGCGGCCCAGCAGACCGCGTAGCCGAGCTTGTCGGCCTCCTTGGCGACGGCGAGGTTGTCCGCGTCCATCCCCGCGCCCCAGTAGCCGAGGTTGATCCCGAGCTGCATGGCCGAATCCCCTTACTGAGCAGTAACGTGCCTGTGCCGGGGACTGTAGCGCGCGGGCGCGGGGGCCGTCAGCGGCGGGCTCGGGGGTGAGCTCGGGGGCAGGCCGGGTGGTGGCGGGTTTTCCACAGGCACAGGTTTGTCCACAGCCCCTCACGCCGCTGGAGCACGGCCAGTAATCTCAGCGCCCATGGAGCAGAGGCATCTCGGCCGTACCGGCCTTCGCGTGTCCCGGATCGGACTCGGCACCCTCACCTGGGGCCATACCCAGGAGAGCGACGCCGCCGATCTGCTGAAGGTGTTCTGGGAAGCCGGCGGCAGCCTCGTCGACACGGCGGATGTGTACGGCGACGGAGAGGCCGAATATCTGCTCGGCCGACTCATAGAACGGCTCGTGCCGCGGCGCGATCTGGTCATCGCGACCAAGGCGGGCAGCGTGCCGGACCCCGACCGCCGCTTCGACGGCTCACGGGGTCACCTCCTGTCCGCGCTCGACGCCTCCCTGGCCCGCCTGGGGACGGACTACGTGGACCTGTGGCAGCTGCACGCCTTCGACCCCTGCACGCCCCTGGACGAGACGCTCCAGGCCCTGGACATCGCCGTCAGCAGCGGCCGGGCGCGCTATGCGGGCATCTCGAACTTCTCCGGCTGGCAGCTCGCCAAGGCGGCGACGTGGCAGCTCGCGGCCCCGGGCACACGGACCCGTCTCGCCGGGGCGCAGATGGAGTACTCCCTGCTGCAGCGCGGCGTCGAGCGGGAGCTGCTGCCCGCCGCGATGGACCTCGGTCTGGGCCTGCTGCCCTCGTCGCCGCTCGGCCGCGGCGTGCTCACCGGGAAGTACCGCCACTCCACCCCGGCCGACTCGCGCGGCGCCTCCGAGCACCTCGCGCCGTTCGTCGCGCCCTATCTGGACGATGCCGCGGGCCGCATCGTCGACGCGCTCGCCACGGCCGCGGACGGCCTCGCGGCCACGCCCCTGCAGGTCGCCCTCGCGTGGGTGCGCGACCGGCCCGGAGTGACCGCGCCGATCGTCGGCGCGCGCAACGCGCAGCAGCTCACGGCCGCATTGTCAGTGGAGACCCTTAGTCTTCCTGACGAGATCTGCCGGGCCCTCGACGATGTGTCGGCGCCCGTGCACCGCTACCCCGATCACGACTGGAGCACGCTGTGAGTACGGAGCCGGAGACCGCTGCCGCGGAGGAAGCGGAGGCCGCTGCCCCGGAGGAAACCGAGGCAGAGGCTCCGGAGGAGGCCGGGACCGAGACTCCGGAGGCCGCCGCCGACACAGCCGCCGCCGAGGGCGAGGCCGCCGCGGAGGGCAAGGAACTCTCCGAGACCGAGGCGGAGATCGCCGCCCAGCGGGAGCTCCAGGAGCGGATCGCCGAGCGGAAGGCCGCCAAGCAGGGGCCGGTCGACGCCGGAGCCAAACTCAGCGGCAAGGCCGCCGACCTGCTGGCCGCCGTACGCGCGGTGGAGAGCGGCGAGAAGCCGGTCGCCAGCGCCTTCAGCGAGCCCGCGCCGGAGCCCCGCAGGACCGCGCCGGAGCCCGTGCGGCGGCCCCAGCCCGTCGCTTCGGCCCCCTCGGGTCCCGGCGACGAGGCCGTGGAAGCGGTCCGTGCCGTCCTCGCCGACGGAGGGGCGCCCGCCGCCCTCGCGGCACGGACGGCGGCGGCGCTCGGCGAGGGCGCCGACGAACAACTGCGCGCCGACCCCTGGCAGTTGCTGCGGGTCGGCGGCGTGCGCACGGAGCAGGCCGACGGGTTCGCGCGTGCGTTGCTCGGCGCGGAGTGCGGGCCCGACGACGAGCGCAGGGGACGCGCGATCACCGCCTGGCTCCTGGAGCAGGCGGCCGTCGCGGGTCACACGGCACTGGACGCGGCGGCGCTCACCGCGGCGCTGGGCCGGCGCGCCGTGCCCGATCCGGACGCGGCGGTGCAGAGCGCCATCGCGGAGGGCGACATCCTGGTCTTTCAGGACCCCGTCGAGACACCGGGAGCACCGGCCCCCGTACGGGAGGAAGCCGACGACGAGGGCGAGGGCGAGGAGACGGAACAGCCGGTCCGTGTCTTGGTCGGCCTGGAGCAGTACGCCCTCGCGGAGGAAAGCCTCGCCGACGGGCTCGCCCGGGTGATCAACTCTCTGTCCAAGGAAGAGGGTTCGGGTCCCCAGGCCGCCGACTGGGAGTCCGCGGCAGGCGAGGCCCCGGGTTCCACCGCCGAGCTGATCCGCGCGGTGGCCGGTCACGGTCTCGTCCTGCACACCGGCGGCGAGGCGGCACGCGCCGAGCCCGCCGCGGTGCTGAAGGCCGCCGCGGGCCTCGGCCTGCGCGCGTGGGCGGCCACGCACAGCTCCGCGGGCCGGCGTCGCGTCGCCGGGCTCGCGGGAACGGACGGGGCGGGCACCGCGACCGTGGCCGGGCTGCTGTCGGGAGCGGAGGGCCCGGGGCGGGACAGGGACGGCGCGCTCGCCCTCGACCTCCTGGTGGTCCTTGACGCGCCGCAGCTGGACGTGGAGTCCGCCGCGATGCTGGTGGAGTCCCTGCCGGACGGCGCCCGCCTTGTGCTGAGCGGCGACCCGGGGGTGCTCTGGTCGGCGGGCCCTGGCCGGGTCTTCGCGGACCTCCTCGCGGCGCGCTGCTGCCCGCAGGTCGTCTCACGTGTCCCGGACCCCGGGCCCATCGGGGAGCTGGTGTCCGGCATCGGCATCGGCGAGCTGAACCAGGTCGAGGCGCCGGGCAAGGAAGTCGTGATCGTCCCCGTGCGCGACGCGGGCGAGGCCGTCCACCGCACGGTGCAGCTCGTGGCGGACTCGGTGCCGCGGGCGATCGGGGTGCCCACGGAGGACACCCAGGTGATCACTCCCGGGCACGGCGGCGCGGCCGGCACGCGTGCGTTGAACACCGCGCTCAAGGAGCGGCTGAACCCCGGTCCCGGCAAGTTCGCCGGATTCGACCCCGGCGACCGCGTCGCCCACGTCCCGGCGCCCGGCCGCACGACGCTGGGCCGGGTCGTGCGGGCCGACGCGGAGGGGCTGCACCTGGAGTGTGACGGCGCCCCCGTCGTCGTGGCGCAGGAGCAGGTGGAGCAGACGGTGCGGCATGCCTGGGCGCTCACCGCGCACCAGGCCGTGGGCCTGAGCTGGCCCGCGGCGGTCGTGGTGCTGCCCGGCGACGCGACCGCGGCCCTGAGCAGGCCCTGGGTCTACACCGCGTTCAGCCGCGGTGAGCGTCACCTGTCGGTGGTCCAGGGCGCCGAGCAGGCACTGCCGCGCGCGGTGGCGGAGATCCCCGCCAAGGCCCGTACGACGCGCCTGCAGACCCTCCTGCGCCCTCAGGTGCCCGCCGCACCCGCCGCACCCGCCGCGTCCTGATACGAGGGTCCTTCCCCCGCCTGCGGGTGCCGGTGGCCGCCAGGGCCGGCGGCACCCGCGGGCACGAGGGTCAGCGGTCCGCGTCCAGGGGTCTTCTGTCGTCGTCGACGTCGAGCACGTCCACCTCGTCGACGTCGTCGAGCTCTTCGAGCACCGCCACGGCGTCGACCTCGGGCCCTTCGTCGTCCGGTTCGTCGTCGAAGACCGCGCTGACGTCGAAGCGGCACAGGACCCGGTGCGGGTCCGCCTGGTCGAAGGGGGTGTCGAGCCACTCCCCCGGCTCGGGCGGCTCGTCCGCCGCGGTGACCCAGAGCGTGGAGTCGCCCTCCTCCAGGCCGAACTCCTTGTGCCGGGAAGCGATTTCGTCCGGTTCGAACTCACCGAAGAGAACACCGAGCGCCGCGTGCACACTGCTGCCGGCCGCCGCGGCCGCGGGGCTCGCGCCCGACGTGCCGGACGCACCCGGCGTGCCCTCGTCGAGGTCCGCGATCCGCTGGGCCTGCGCGAGGAGCCGCTGCGGCTCCGCCACGGCGTAGTCCCTGCGGATCAGCACGCTGAGCGCGTTCGCCTCCTCCGGGCCCTGGTACGGCGGCAGCACTCCGCTGTCCGAACCGGGGATCTCGAAGGGGGTGACCTCGTCATGGCGGTCGTAGAGAAGCTCGTCGTACTCCTCGGCCGCGGCGGCCAGCTCGTTGAACGCCTCGTAGACGGCCGGGTCGTCCTCACCCGACCTGCGTTCGACCGCGGCAAGGTGACGGTCGAGCGCGGTCTTGACCGCCTCGGCGGCGGCGCGTACCTCGGCAGCGGTGGGCTGCGCAGCATCAGACATAGTGCAGACGCTATCCGTACCGGGCCTGTACTTGCACAATAGATGCGATGCCGGAATACGAATTTGTCGACGTGTATGTGCCGCGCGGGGTCACCCGCAAGGAAGCGACGCGCCTGCTGACGGACCACGCGGAGTACGGGCACTGGGAGTTGGACCGCCTGAGCCTGCGTACGGACGGCAGCCGCAGGGTGCGGCTGAAGCGGCGGATCATCCGCCAGCTGCGGGCCACCTGGTGAGCTGAGCGAACGAGCGAGGAGGGTGCCCCGCCCAGGCGGGACACCCTCCGTTCTGCGTACCGCGTCAAGGGGCGACGCGCACCCTGATCAGGCGTTCGCCCGCGTCCTGCGGTACAGCACCGTGCCCGCGAGCAGCAGGCCCGCACCCACCGGAAGGACGACGCCGACCGGCAGCTCGCTGCCCGTCTCGGCGAGCGACTCCGAGCCCTTGGGCTGCGCGATGGTCTGCGCCCCCGGCTGGTTCGGCATCGCACGGTCGTCCGCCGGCTTCTCACCGGGCGTACCGGGGTCCCCCGGCTCTTCCTGTCCGCCCGGATTCTCCGGCGTCCCCGGTGTTCCCGGCGTCTCGGGCTTCTCCGGGCCACCCGGCGGCTGCTCGGGCTTCGTGGGCGGCTTCTCGCTGCCCGGCGGTGTTCCCTCGCCCGAGTCGTTGACGCAGTCGTTGCCGCCGGTCGCGTTGCCGAGGCCGACGATGGTGACGCTGTTGCCGCAAACGTTCACCGGCACGTCGACCGGCAGCTGGACGTCGTTGCCCGAGGCCACGCCGGGCGAGTCACTGGCGTGCCCGTCCGCCGACGAGCCACCGCCCGAGGGCTTGCCGTGGCCGCTGCCACCCCCGTCGGAGGTGTTGACGCAGTTGTTGCCCGCCGCGGGGTTCAGCACGCCGACGACGTTGACGCTGTTGCCGCATACGTTGAGCGGCACGTGGACCGGGAGCTGGACCGAGTTGCCGGACGCGACGCCCGGAGAATCCGATGCTCCCCCGCGGGCGCCCGAGTCGGCTTGCGCGTATCCACCGCTGATGGCGAGCACGCCCGTCGCGGCCGCCACCGTGATCAGGCCTTTACGAGTGACCTGTCGCATAGGTTTTCCCTGCCTTATGACCTTCAGGAATGCGTACGCGCCTCGGGGCGCGCACACCGAATGCCGGAAGGCCCCGGAGTGCATGGCTCGCACTCCGGGGCCGACAGACTCAGACCCTCATGGGGTGAGGCACAACAACGTCAGACGTTGGCGCAGGTGTTGCCGAAGGCGGGGTTCAGGAGCCCGATCACGGAGACCGTGTTGCCACAGACGTTCACCGGAACGTGGATGGGCGCCTGGACGACGTTGCCCGAGAGCACACCGGGAGACCCCACGGCGGCACCCTGGGCGCCGGCGTCGGCAGCAGCGATACCCGCACCAGCGAGCACGAGACCACCAGTGGCAGCCGCAGCAGCGACGATCTTCTTCAGCATTATTCCTCCTTGTTGGCAATGCGATCCCAGCCGCGGACCGCACCACCTGTAACGAGCAGGAGGTAATGGGGCTACGAGCCTATGGTTGCTTTCACTCTTTTCAGTCAAGTACGCACGCGCTGACGATTATTGGAGAAACGCCGGAGTTCAGGACGCGTCGATGAACCGGTCGAGCACGCGCACCCCGAACTTGAGCCCGTCCACCGGAACCCGCTCGTCCACGCCGTGGAACATGCCCGCGAAGTCCAGCTCCGGCGGCAGCTTCAGCGGCGCGAAGCCGAAGCCGCGGATGCCGAGGTCGTCGAAGGACTTGGCGTCGGTGCCCGCCGAGAGCATGTACGGAACGGCGCGGGCGATCGGGTCCTCGGCCTGGAGCGCCGTCTGCATGGCGTCGACGAGCGCGCCGTCGAAGGTGGTCTCCAGGGCCTTGTCCGCGTGCACGTCCGTGCGCTTGACGTTCGGGCCGAGCAGCCGGTCCAGGTCGGCGAGGAACTCCTCCTCGTACCCCGGCAGGAAGCGGCCGTCGACATGCGCCGTCGCCTGGCCCGGGATGACGTTGACCTTGTAGCCCGCGCCCAGCTGGGTCGGGTTGGCGGTGTTCTGCAGGGAGGCGCCGATGAGCTTGGCGATGCCGCCGAGCTTGGCGAGCGTCTCGTCCATGTTCTCGGGGTCGAGCTCGGTGCCGAGCGCGTCGCCGAGCTCGTCCAGGAAGTGCCGCAGCGTCTTGGTGACCCGCACCGGGAACTTGTGGCGTCCCAACCGACCCACGGCCTCCGAGAGTTCCGTGATGGCGTTGTCCTTGTGGATCATCGAACCGTGGCCCGCGGTGCCGTCCACGGTCAGCTTCATCCAGTGCATGCCCTTCTGGGCCGTCTCGATGAGGTAGAGCCGCAGGTCCTCGTTGACCTGGAAGGAGAAGCCGCCGACCTCACTGATGGCCTCGGTGACGCCCTCGAAGAGCTCCGGGTGGTTGTCCACGAGGTAGCGGGCGCCGTACGTGCCGCCGGCCTCCTCGTCGGCCATGAAGGACAGCACGATGTCGCGCGGGGGCTTGCGCCCGGTCCGCATGCGCTCGCGTACGACCGCGAGGGTCATCGCGTCCATGTCCTTCATGTCGACGGCGCCGCGGCCCCATACACAGCCGTCCGCGATCTCCCCGGAGAAGGGGTGGTGCCGCCAGTCCTGGGCATTGGCCGGCACGACGTCGGTGTGGCCGTGGATGAGCAGCGCGGGCCGGGAGCGGTCCTCGCCCTCGATACGGGCCACCGTGGAGGCGCGGCCGGGGTGCGACTCGAAGATCTGCGGTTCCAAGCCCACCTCGGCGAGCTTCTCCGCGACGTACTCGGCGGCCTTGCGCTCGCCCGGGCCCGAGTGGTCGCCGTAGTTGCTCGTGTCGATGCGGATGAGATCGCGGCAGAGATCGACGACCTCGTCCTCACCGGTGACGGTCCGCGACCGGTCCGCGTCGCCCGCCCTGTCGGCCCTGCTCGGCTCGCTCACGATGGTTCCTTCCGCTATCGCTGCTGGTGGTCCCCCTCATCCTCCCGCGTTCCCCCTCCGACACCCAAGACCGGGCACCCGCCGTCATGCGCCGTTCACGCTGCTGACCTGTGTGATCGGAGGCCCCCGAATGTTTGCTATGGTTTTCCACGTCGCCGCGGGAAACCGCGAGAGACCACCGGTCCGGGTGGCGGAATGGCAGACGCGCTAGCTTGAGGTGCTAGTGCCCTTTATCGGGCGTGGGGGTTCAAGTCCCCCCTCGGACACCAGAGATTGACCACAAACGCGCTGGTCGGGAGAGATCCCGACCGGCGCTTTTGCGTTGCCGGTCACCGGCAGCGGTCCGGCCGGGACACAGTGCGTGCTGTCCTCGGGCACGCCGGTGTGCTCCATGCCCTCGTCGTCGCGGTAGTGCCAGGCGAACGGCACACCTCGCGCCGTCATCACATCGGGGCCGTCCATCAGCTGGAAGTGCAGGTGGGGCTCGGAGGAGTTGCCGGAGTTGCCGCATTCGGCGAGCTCCTGGCCGGCCGCCACCCGGTCTCCCACAGCCACGCGCAGCGAGCCGCGCCTCAGGTGCGCGAAGGCCGCGTACACGCCGTCCCCCATGTCCAGGATGATGTGGTTCCCCAAGAGGTGGCTCGGCCAGCCGAGACTGCGGATGAAGCCCTCCAGGTAGAGGTAGAGGAAGGCGGGCAGCGACATGCGCGACAGGTGGTCGCGCTGACGGCGCCCGGTCGCGACGACGACGCCGTCGGCGGGGGCCAGCACGGGCATGCCGTAGGTGGGGTAGAGGCGGGGGCGCCGGGCGAGCGGCCAGAGCCGGCGGAAGGGCGGAGCCTGCGGCGTGACGCCGTCGCCGGTTGCTTCGGGGACGTGCATCAGGTCGATGGCGTAGGTCTGCGCGTGGCTGTGGGTGTGGCTGGGAACCTTCGTGGCCGGGCCGTTGAGCGCCTTCCAGCGCCCGGCGACCGGCATGCGCAGGAGCAACGGCTCGCGGTCCAGGGGCGGGCGTTGGGTGCGGATGAGTGTCACGCGCATGATCTGACTGACGATCACCAGCGCCAGGCCGGTGAACCAGAGCGGGCCGAGCCCTTGGGAGTTCACCACGATGCACAAGGCACCGGCGGCGAATATCAGGCCGTAGCGCTTCCACAGCATCACGAGCATGTGCACCTCTTCGCAGGTGTGTCGGTTCGAACGGCGCCCGCATCCTGTCACGGTGTCATGACGGCAGTCCGCGCTGTAGTCGCCGTTCGTGGACGAGGCGGCCCGTCAGGGCTCCGCCGTAGACGACGAAGCCCACGCCCACCAGCCAGGACTGCAGGATCAGTACGGTGCCGAACGGGCCGTACGTCACCGCGTTCGACGCGATCAGGGGGGAGAAGACGAACTGCGAGAAGACGCGTAGGCCCAGGAGCCCGAGGGCGGTCAGCGCGGCACCGGGGGCCAGGGCCCGCCAGCGGACGCGGCCGCAGAGCAGCAGTCGCTGGGACCACCAGAAGAAGAGGAACACGCCGATGGTGTCGCCGACGGTGACGAGAGCGGTCTCGGCGGCGGACGACTCCTCCGGCGCGGGCATGGTGACGAAGAGCAGCAGGACGAAGACCAGGCCGGCCAGCCAGACGACGTGCCGCCACATGGTGTGCCAGCGCGCCGACGGCAGGTCCCACGCCCGTTCGTAGCCGGTCTGGACGGCGGAGCCGAAGGTCACGCCGAACGCGGCCAGCGCGGCGAGGCCCAGCGCCGTGGTCCGTTGCAGCGCCCGCCCCGGCACACCGAAGAGCTGCTTGATCGCCTCCTCCGGCACCTCGGACACCCCGAGCCCCTGCACCAGCCACCGCGCGAACCCTTCTCCCCTGGCGAGGTCGGCCGCGGCGACCACGACCAGCAGCGGCACAAGCGTGAGGAAGCTCAGCGCCGCGAAGCCCATGGCACGGTGCATCAGCTCCATCTCGCGCCCTCGGTTCCAGGCGAGCCCGGCGAACGACGAGGACGCCGGCAGACGGCGGTGGAAGCGCAGGGGTCGACGTCCGTCGCCCGGCGGCATATCGGGTGCTGAGGGCATGTCGGATCGAATACCCGCAATCCCCCCGAAGCCAGCCCGCCATACCGCCGAACGAGCACCTCACCCGGCGTCCACGGCTCCGTCCCACAGATCCCCGTGGCGGCGGTGTGCCGGGGTGAGGCCCTGCGTGAAGTACTTGTCGTAATACTCGTTCTCCACGTGGTGGGCCTGCAGCCAGACCCCCGGGACGTGGATCGCGTCCGTGTGCGCGGGGAAGCGGCGGTGGGTGCGCAGGATGTACGTGCAGATGTCGCGGGCGCACTCGATCACCCGCTCCTCGTACTCACTGGCCTCGGCGAGATAGCGCTGGCCGTAGTCCTCCCGGTAGATGCGGGTGAAGACGTCCTTGTCGCCGTAGACGCCCCCGGGGCCGAACTTCTCGCGGATCACCGCGTCCACCGCGTCGGACATCGACGCGAACGCGGGCGGGCACATCGCGGAGATCAGCTGCTCCCCGTCCGGCCCCTTCAGGCCCACCGGGTGCGAGCGGACGTTCGCGTACTTGGGGAGCGGGATGTGCCAGCGCCAGATGTCGGCCGGACGCCAGCGCGGGGTGACGAAGGTGAAGCCGAGCATCCTGCCGTAGGCGCGGGAGAACTTCGGGTCCCCCAGGGCTATTTGGGGGTTGATGGACGCGTGGATCCAGGCGCCGAGGCCCATCGCCTCCGCCACCAGCATCAGGTTCTGCAGCAGCAGGTCGGCCTCGATCTGGGTGCGCAGCGGGCCGAGGGCACCCAGCGGGAGCTTCAGCTTCTCGTTCAGGAAACCGTTCTTGATCCACTTCTGTACGCCCGCGGGCCGGTAGAAGTTCCGGTCGTCCACCAGGGTGGGCCGCGCCCCGTCCGGCTGCGTGAGCAGGTACATCAGGGCGTTGATGTACTGGTGGGAGAGGTCGACCACCGGGAAGAGGACCGTCGTGCCCGGCAGGTTCGACAGGAAACGGTTCGAGTCGAGGTAGGCGGGGAAGTCCCGCAGGCCCTCCGCCACGTCGAGACGGTGACCGAGGACCTTGACCTTGGTCTCCCGCGCACGGGCGGTCAGTGTCGCGTCGTCGAAGGGTTCCTCGGGCGCCGGCGGCAGCTTCCGCAGGTAGTACGTGCCCGTGTCGTTGATCAGGAAGAAGTGCGTGCCCTGCGCGTTGTCGGGGCTGCCCGCGGTGCGCCCCGCCATGGTCAGGTTCGGCTTCGCCATGATCGGTTTGCCGTCGCGCGGGTCCTCGAAGGGGCGGTCGGGCATGGTCAGCCCCGTACAGCCGGTGAGGGCGATCAGGACCGCCTCCTCCAGCTCGGTCAGGGGCTGGGGGGTGTCCTTGGAGACGTAACTCATCGACCCCGCGGGGACGGTGGCGCCGCGGCTCACCCGGTGGGTGCGGCGGCGCCAGACCGTCTCCAGAAGGGGGCGTACGAAGAGGTCGGCGAGCCCGGGGTGGTGGCCGTTCGCCCGGCTGTCGGGCCCGGCCTCACCCGTTGGCATCGCTGCCTCCGTCCCGCACCGGCTTGACCTGCCGCCACGGTGCGAACGCGCTGGCGTCACGGGGCAGCAGACCCGCGAGGTCCGGCGCGTGGCGCTGGATCACGGACTTCATGCCGCTTTTCTCGACCCATTCGATGCCGAGCGGCGTGTAGATCTCGGGGCGGTAGTCGACGGTCAGGAAGCGGTCGCTCTGGAGGCGCCGGGTGGCCATCAGGATGAAGATGCGGAAGGCCGTGTCGCTGAAGCCGAAGCCGGTCGGCGGGTTCTCGGCGAACAGGCCGACCACCGTGTCGATCTCGTCGACCGAGCTGTAGACGTCCTTGAGGCGCGCCACGGTCTCGGGGTCCTGGCTCAGGTCCTCGAAGCGGCGGATGCGCGGCTTGTGCAGGCCCGCCCGGAAGTCGTTGTAGCGCGGCACGCCCCGCCTGCGGGTGCGGACGAGGTCGACGACCGACAGGTCGATGATCTCGCCGTCGCGCTCGAAGCGCTGCAGCGCGCGCGGGAAGTTGTTCAGGGTGATCGCGCCCGGGTGGGCGATGCCCAGCGAGTAGAGGGTGTCGGCCAGACCCGTCTTGCGGATGGCGGCCTCCGCCGCGCCGCCTTGGATGTCCTGGAACGTCAGGCTCTCCAGGCGCTGCCCGAAGTGGTGCTCGCGCATCACGTAGTCGTCGGGGATCAGCGGGTGCATCCGGTAGACGGTGACGAAGTCCTCGGTGAGGGAGTACGGCGCCGCGTGGTGGTCCGGCAGCGTCTTGGGGATGCCGGTCAGCGAGTGGGATTCCAGGAGCCACAGGCCCAGCTTGTTGAGCCAATTGGCGGGCGGGCCCTCCCAGTTGGTGTGCAGGCCGAGGTCGATGGCCTCGGTGGCGAGGATCGCCGGGGTCCACTCCACCGTGTGGATCTTGGCGATGAGGGCGGAGACGACAAGACGCGCCGTGTGGTAGACGCTGTCCTCGCTCATCGCCGGGTACTCCCGGCGCAGGGCGGCGCAGACCGCGTTGTGTTCGCGGGCGAAGAGCGTGTGCATGGCGCTGAGGCCGAGCCACCAGCTCTCGTTGAAGCCGGTGAGCGGGATGCCGTTCTGGCCGCCGGTGGGCAGGTGGCCGTCCTCCAGGCGCAGGTCGGCGCTGCCGTCGGCCTCGCGCAGGAACCTCGCGGTCTGCTCGTCCGCGCCGTACACCTCGGAACCGTCCCACCAGTGGGACGCCGTGTTGGCGAAGAGGATCGGCGGCTGGTCGCCGGGGAGCTGGATGCCCTCGTTCTCGGCGAAGCGCATGACGTTCTCGGGCGGCCCGCCGGGGGTGTTGTGCCAGGTGCTGCCGGGCGGCAGCGGGACCTCGACCGACTTGGTGCCCGTCGGGTAGCGGCCGTGGTTGACCCAGTCGTGCACCTGGAACTGGATCCAGGCGGCGGCCAGGATGTTGAGCGAGGTCGCGGGCACGAAGGTGTCGCGTTGCAGGAGCGTGCGGCTGACGGTGACCGGGTTCGGGGTGTCGAAGAGGTCGGGCCGGTAGTCGGGCTTCAGGTTGCGGCCGAAGGCCGCGCCCACGGATCCCATCTTGGGCGCGGAGAGGTCGTTGTACGTCCCGTCGTACGACCGGGCCGTGCGCAGCCGTTCGTCGGCCGGCTGCGGCACCCGGACGGCCTTCGGCGGCGCCTCGTGGACGTCGGTGTCGATGAGGTTGAGGCGCCGGAGCACCTTGCGCAGGTAGACCAGGTTCAGCAGGCTCGCCTCCAACGGCAGCCTGTACCACGGCACATACCGGTTGAGCGCGCCGAAGAACCGGCCGACGGGAATGCCGAGGACGGTGTTGCGCAGCGGCTCCCCGGTGACGAAGCGCAGGCCCTGACGGTGGGCCACGCTCGCTTCGTACGCGGCCTTGCGGGCGCGGTTGAGATTGCCGAGGGGGCGGAACTCGTCGGTCGTGTACCAGGGGTTGAAGGCGAGCTCCTCGACCCGGCCGGCCGCCGCCTGAGCGTCTGCGCCGGCCAGGTCCTGGCGTGGCACGGTGAGGCGGGCGACGGGCACCGGGGGCGCGACGTTGTCCTTCCACTCCACCGAGCCGTCCTCGATGGGCGTGCGCTGCTCGTCCACGTACCGCTGGACGCACAGGTCGAAGACGACGTCCGACGTGATGAGGCGGTGCGCGAGCTCCCGGTGCAGGAAGCCCGGGTCGCGGCGCTCGGGCTTGGGGTCGGGGGCGCTGCCCATGACGGGACGCAGGAGGTAGCGGACGGGGCCCGCCTCGCCCCAGAGGATGGCGCCGCGGCTCCAGTACGTCTCCTTGGCGAGGCTGTTGACCTTGTGCCGGGTGGCGGCCTGGATGTTGCGCCGCATCCGGGTCGCGGTGGAGAAGCCGACGGCGAGCGGCAGCTTCACGAAGAGGCCGAAGGCCTTCTGGAGCGTGCTGTCGGCGCCCGCCATGGCCTTGGCGAAGGCCACGAACTCGCGGGCGTCGCGGGCGTGCGACACCGGGAAGTTGGTGGCAAGCAGGTCATGGCTCTCCTCGTCCGACACCGTCACGCGCACGGCCACGCCGCGCAGATCGGCCACGGCGTCGGGCTGCCGGGTGCCACTGGCGTTGGAGAGCCGCACGGTCGCCGCGTACTCGGCGCCCGGCTGGGCGAAACCGCCGCGCAGGGCTTCGGGGAGGTCCGCGTGGAAGGTGAGGCGGGCGTTCTCCACGCCGAGCGCGGGTTTCGCGTGCTGGGTGCGCGCGAGCGAACCGGCGTCACTTGTACGCCGGTTCTTCGCCTGGACCTTCATGATCTCGTGGGCCAGGCGCTCGAAGAGGCGGTGCTCCGCCTCGGGGCTGCCGCCCACGTATCGCTCGTAGGTCTGCTCGTACTGTCCGGTGTCGGCCATCAGGCGATTCCTTCGCACGCAGGCTTACGGGACGGGGCTGGGTCAGGGCCTAGAGCCCTGTCCGAGGACAGGGCTCTAGGACGCTACTGGCGGCGCCGGACGGCCGCAGCGCGGGTTCCCGCCTATGTGCGGGGCCCGGCCCTGACCTCGAACAGGCAGACGGGCGGCGGTATTTGGGCCTGTCGGGCGCCCGCAGGTGGCCGTGCGAGGCGGCGCGGGTGATCGTCCGGCTGTCCCTCTGGGGTCTTCTCTCACAGCAACCCCAGGAGCGGGGCGCGCCGGTGGCCGGTCCGTGACGGGTCGGCTGGGCCCGGGCGCGCGCGAGTTGACTGCGGACCGGGCCGGTGGTGTGCTCGCAACTCCGTTGCCGTCGCCGCTCGTTCCGGGGGAAACCATGCGCGACCACCACGTCCGCGCTCCGTCCTTCAGCGATCTGCGCCGCCCGTTCAAGGCCGGTGCGGACACCGGCCCCGGGCCGGGCTTCCCGGTCTATCCGGACCTGGTGGAACGGCTGGTGGCGGACAAGTCGCAGCCCGATCCGGAGGGCGTGGTCCCGCACGCGCTCGCGACGTGCGCGGCGTACTCGTACGCCGGCACCGCCGAGGACGCCGACCCGGAGACGCTCGCCATGATCATGGCGCGGCTGGGTCTGGAGGAGAACCGCTGCCGGGTCTTCGAGCAGCGGGTGGGCGCCATGTACATCGCCTCGGCGGCGTACCTGCTTCAGGACAAGGACCGGCGGGTGGTGATCCTCTGCTATCGCGGCACCCAGCCGGAGGACATCATCAGCATCCTCACCGACGCCGACGTACGTCCCGAGACGCTCCGGGTGGCCCTCGGCGACGAGCGGTACGACGTCCACGCGGGCTTCTACCGCAACATGCGGGCATCGCGGTACCTGGTCATGCAGGCCCTGGAGCGGGCGCTGCGCGGCGAGTCGGTCGACCCCGAGGAGCAGGGCGCGGTGGGCGGCGGGATGGAGGCGCTCTACATCACCGGGCACAGTCTGGGCGGTGCGATGGCGGCGCTGATGGGCGTCGTGCTGACCCACGAGCCGCGTTACGCCGCCGTCGCCGAACGCCTGAGGGCCGTCTACACCTTCGGCCAGCCCATGCTGGGCGGCCCGGAGCTGGCCCGCGCCTGCCACGAGGCCCGCGACCCGCGGGGCGTGCACGTACTGCGTGACCGGCTCATCCGGTACATCTATGACCGCGACGTCGTGCCCGCGCTGCCGCCGCGCCCGGTCGGGCCGTACGCACCCTTCGGCCGCGAGTTCCACTACCGGGGGCGGCGTGGCGTGGCCGACGGCGCCTTCTCGCTGGTGGCGGACGCGCTGACCGAGGCGCTCGCCCTGCCCGGCGATCTGCTCGGGGGCCGGCTGCGCGCCATGGCGGGGCAGCGGGCGAGGGCGGTGGGGCGGGCCGTGGAGGGCCTCGCGCGGGGGCCGCGCCGGGAGGCCGGCTGGGTCGAGGTGCGCGAACCTGCGCCGCACTACCCGCAGATGGACAGCCTTGCCGGGCTGGCGGTGGTGGCGCCCCTCGCGTTCTTCGCGACGCGCCTCGCGCTGACCCGCACGATCCCGTTCACGTACTCCTTCGAGGACCACGGGCCGGGGCACTACGTGAACGCGCTGGCTCCGCCGGGGGTCATGAGCGAGTACGGCGACGTCCTGTGAGGCGGCGGCAGACGCCCGGGGGACCTAGTCGATGAAGGCTCCGTCGACGTAGACCCACACCCCGTCGACGCGCTCGAAGCGGCTGCGCTCGTGCAGGGCGTCGGGGCGGCCCTCGTCGGTGTAGCGGGCCCGGAACTCGACCGTGCCGGTGGTGTGGAACGCGGTTCCGTCGGCCGTGTCCAGGATCTCCAGGCCGACCCACCGCAGGCCCGGGTCGAACTCGACGCGGGGCGGCCGGGTGCGGGGGTGCCAGGTGCGCAGGAGGTACGCCTCGTTTCGGACGGCGAAGGCGCAGTACCGGGAGCGCATCAGCTCCTCAGGGACGGCGGCCACGGCCTCGCCCTGGTGCAGCCGTCCGCAGCACTTCTCGTACGGCTGAGGGCGGCCGCAGGGGCAGGACGGGGTGCTGGGGGCGCGTCGGGACATGCGGACCATTGTCCCCGACGCCACGGAGATCCTTCGGCAGGGCCGGAGATCCTTCGGCAGGGCCTTAGGGCGCGAGGATGTCCAGCTCGTGCAGCGCGCCCACCGCGATCTCCCGCGTCAGCTCCTCCGCGCGCGCCGGATCGCCTTCCCGCACCGCCTCCGCGAGCCTGACGTGCAGGGTGACGGCGGCCGGGTCCGGGTCCTCGAACATGACCTGGTGGTGGGTGCGGCCCGCGAGGACCTCCGCGACGACATCACCGAGGCGGGCGAACATCTCGTTGCCCGACGCGTTCAGGACGATGCGGTGGAAGTTGATGTCGTGGAAGAGATAGCCCTCCAGCTGCTGGCCCCGCGAGGTGGCGACCATGCCGAGGGCGCATTCGGTGAGGGCCGCGCACTGCTCGGGAGTGGCGTGCTGGGCGGCGAGCGCCGCGGCGGCGGGTTCGATCGCCGAGCGCAGGACCGTGAGGGAGCGCAGCTGGCGGGGCCGGTCGGCGCCGGCCAGACGCCACCGGATGACCTGGGGGTCGTAGACGTTCCACTCCGCGGTGGGCCGCACCGTCACGCCGACCCGGCGCCGGGACTCGACCAGGTGCATCGACTCCAGGACTCGCACGGCCTCGCGCACGACGGAGCGTGACACCTCGAAGCGCTGGGCCAGCTCGTCCGTGCGCAACACGCTGCCCGGCGGGTACTCGCCACCGGTGATGGCGGGCCCGAGGCTTTCCAGTACGCGAGCGTGCAGCCCACGGGCCTGATCGGTCATGTCGTCAGGGTATGTGGGGACCCGCGGGAACAAAAAGTCAGACTTTTGTGTCACAGCCTCTTGAATTTGTCAGACCTAATGGGTTTCAGTGACGTGAACGAGCCATGGGTCTCCCCCGTCCCGTGGCTCGTTCCGGACCGATGGCTCGTTTCGGACCGATGTCGAAGAAGACAGCGAGGCAGCACAGCGATGAGCACCCCCCACGTCGTCGTAGTGATGGGCGTTGCAGGAACCGGCAAGACAACGATCGGCCCCCTGCTCGCGGCACAGCTCGGCGTTCCCTACGCCGAGGGCGACGACTTCCACCCCCCGGCGAACATCGCCAAGATGTCGGCCGGGACCCCGCTGACCGACGACGACCGCTGGCCGTGGCTCGATGCCATCGGCGCCTGGGCCCACGGCAGGGCCGGACTCGGCGGTGTGGTCAGCAGCTCGGCGCTGAAGCGCAGCTATCGCGACCGGCTGCGGGCTGCCGCTCCCGGCGTCGTCTTCGTGCACCTCACCGGCGACCGCGCCCTCATCGAGGACCGCATGTCCCACCGCCAGGGCCACTTCATGCCGACAGCCCTGCTCGACTCGCAGTTCGCCACGCTGCAGCCGCTCGGCGCGGACGAGGCGGGCGTCGCCGTCGACGTCACCGGCAGTCCGGACGAGATCAGCGAGCGCGCCTTCCAGGCCCTTGGCGCGCTCGACCAGTAGTCCCAGCAGTCCCCCGTAGTCCCCGTAGCCCCGTAGTCCCTGTTCCCCCGCACCCCCCTCCCCTGACGTACAAGGAAGACACCGTGACCAGTCTCAGCGTTGAGATGCTGGCAGCGGACGCCGTCGAGCCGATCACCTCCGCTGGCCATGCCCAGCTGGGTATCGCCGTCCTCGCGGGCATCGCCGTCATCGTCCTGCTCATCACGAAGTTCAAGCTGCACGCGTTCCTGGCCCTGACCATCGGTTCGCTCGCCCTCGGCGCCTTCGCGGGCGCCCCGCTGGACAAGGCGATCGCCAGCTTCACCGCAGGTCTCGGCTCGACGGTCGCGGGTGTGGGTGTGCTGATCGCGCTCGGCGCGATCCTCGGCAAGCTGCTCGCCGACTCCGGCGGCGCGGACCAGATCGTCGACACGATCCTCGCCAAGGCGGGCGGGCGCTCCATGCCGTGGGCGATGGTCCTGATCGCCTCGGTGATCGGGCTTCCGCTCTTCTTCGAGGTCGGCATCGTGCTGCTGATCCCGGTCGTCCTGATGGTCGCCAAGCGCGGCAACTACTCGCTGATGCGGATCGGCATCCCGGCCCTGGCCGGTCTGTCCGTGATGCACGGGCTCATCCCGCCGCACCCCGGCCCGCTGGTCGCGATCGACGCGGTGGACGCGAACCTCGGCATCACCCTCGCGCTCGGCGTGCTCGTCGCCATCCCGACGGTGATCATCGCCGGTCCGGTCTTCTCGAAGTACGCGGCGAAGTGGGTGGACGTCCCCGTCCCCGAGAAGATGACGCCGCAGCGTCCTTCGGAGGACCTGGAGAAGCGTCCCGGGTTCGGCGTGACGGTCGCGACCGTGCTGCTGCCCGTCGTGATGATGCTGGCCAAGGCCCTGGTCGACATCATCGTCGACAACCCCGAGCACACGGTTCAGCGCGTCTTCGACGTCGTCGGCTCGCCGCTGATCGCGCTGCTCGCGGCGGTCATCGTGGGCATGTTCACGCTGGGCCGTGCGGCCGGGTTCACCAAGGGGCAGCTCTCGACCACCGTCGAGAAGTCGCTCGCGCCGATCGCCGGTGTGCTGATGATCGTCGGTGCGGGAGGTGGCTTCAAGCAGACCCTCATCGACTCGGGTGTCGGCAAGATGGTCCTGGAGATCTCCGAGGACTGGTCGATCCCGGCACTGCTGCTCGCGTGGCTGATCGCCGTGGTGATCCGCCTCGCCACGGGTTCGGCGACCGTCGCCACCATCTCGGCCGCGGGCCTCGTGGCACCGCTGGCCGCGAACATGTCCGACACGCATACGGCGCTGCTCGTGCTGGCCATCGGAGCGGGGTCGCTCTTCTTCTCGCATGTGAACGATGCGGGGTTCTGGCTGGTGAAGGAGTACTTCGGGATGAGTGTCGGGCAGACGATCAAGACGTGGTCCGTGATGGAGACGATCATCTCCGTGGTCGCGGGCGGGTTTGTTCTTCTGCTGTCCCTTGTGATTTAGCCGGGGTCAGAGCGTCCTCAAACGCCGGACGGGCCGGAACATCCAGCCCGTCCGGCGTTCTTGTCACCTGCGCCACAGCGCATGCTTCCGCTCCGCCCACTCCACGTCCACCGACCCGGTCCGCATCCCGCGTCTCGCCTCCGGGTCCGCCCACGCCATCCCCACGTGGCCGGCGATCACCACGCCTAGTGCGAGGGCCAGCCAGTCGTGGACGAACGTGCTTCCCGTGCGCCAGGTCAGGGGGGCGAGGTCCGTGAACCACATCAGCAGGCCCGTGCCCAGCATCACCAGGACCGCCCCCGCCAGCCAGCCCGCGTACAGCTTCTGGCCCGCGTTGAACTTGCCCGCCCGCCGGGTGCGACGCCGCAGCCAGGCCCTGTCGTACGGGCCGAAGCGGTTCAGGAGGCGCAGGTCGCCGCGGAAGGCGCGGGAGGCGAGGCCCGCCAGGAACGGGGCCGGGAGCAGCAGCCCCGACCATTCGTGGACGGTCACCACCAGTGCGCGGCGCCCCACGAGTTCGGCCAGCTGTGGGATGTAGAGGCAGGCCGCGGTCGCGACGCAGACCCCCATCAGGAAGGCCGTCACCCGGTGCACCCACCGCTGCGCCGGGCTGAACCTCCGTACCCGTGCCGTCACTTCAGGCCGTGGGCTCGTCGTCCCTGCCATTCGAATCACCCACCCACGCGTCGACGTCGTAGCCCCGCTTCTCCCAGTAGCCCGGCTTCACCTCGTCCGTGAGCGTGATCCCGGAGAGCCACTTCGCGGACTTGTAGAAGTACATCGGGGCGACGTAGAGGCGGGCCGGGCCGCCGTGGGTGTGGCCCAGGTCCTTGTCCTGCATGCGCAGCGCCACCATGACGTCCGCCCGCCGGGCCTGCTTCAGGGTCAGGCTCTCGCTGTACGTGCCGTCGAAGCAGGTGAAGCGGACGGCGCGGGCGGTGGGGCGTACGCCTGCCGCGTCGAGCAGGCGGGAGAGACGTACGCCCTCGAACGGTGTGCCCGGCACCCGCCAGCCCGTCACGCACTGGACGTCACGCACCAGGCGCGTCTGCGGCAGGGCGCGCAGTTCGGCCAGGGTGTAGTCGGCCTCGCGGTCCACCAGGCCGTCGATCTTCAGGCGGTACGTCGACGCGTTCTTGTGCGGGACGGACGCGGCGACCGAGTAGTAGCGGAAGCCGCCGCCGTTCGGGAGCAGGTCCGTCAGGCCCGTGGGGTCCTTGTCGGAGGCGGCGCCGAGGAATGCCTCCAGGCCTCGCTGGAGCGGTGGCGCGGCGGCCACGCCCAGGGCGCCGAGGCCGAGCATGCCCAGGACCAGACGGCGGCCGACCGGCGCGCCGCCTGCGTGGTCCTCTTCGGGCGGGTGCTGAGGGGAGCTGGTCACCCTTCGATTCGAGCACCCGCGGCCCCCGGGGTACAGGGGCCGCGGGTGTCCGTCAGCGTTCCGTCACATTCAGCGGGCCTTTTTGCTCGCCCGGCTACTCGCCCGGCGTCTTCGCCGCCTTCTCCAGCTGGAACGCCTCGTTGCCCAGGCCGATCCGTGCGTGCGCCTCCGGCTTGGCCGAGCGCAGGTACAGGCCGTAGAGCACGCCGATGAGGGCGGCGAGCAGGATGATGCCGGGCAGCACCCAGCTGAGCGCCGAACCGGAGTCCGCGCCGACCAGGACGTCGAAGTCCTTGACGGTGTAACCCGCGATGACGAGCAGGCCGACCGCGGCGAGCGCGGATGCGGTGATGCGCCAGGCCTGGGCGCGCGCGGCGCCGCGTCGCACGAAGAAGACGATGACCGCGACGGACGCCGTGGCCATCAGGAGGATGACGCCGAGGGCGCCGATGTTTCCGCCCCAGGTGAACAGGTGCAGGACCGGCGCGGTCGGGTCGCCGAACGGGCCGTCGTCGGTGACCGCGAAGGCCACGACGACCAGCACGGAGATGACCGTCTGGAGCAGCGAGCCGGTGCCGGGGGCGCCGGTGGAGGTGTTGGTCCTGCCGAACGCGGCGGGCAGCAGACCCTCGCGGCCCATGGCGAAGGCGTAGCGCGCGACCACGTTGTGGAAGGAGAGGATCGCCGCGAACATGCCCGTCACGAACAGGACGTGGAGTACGTCGGTGAAGGTGCCGCCGAGCCGGGACTCGGTGAGCCCGAAGAGCAGCCCCGCGCTCTGTTCCTGCGCGGCCGGGACGATGCCGGAGGGGCCCGCGGCGACCGAGAGCGCCCAGGAGCTGATCGCGAAGAAGATCGCGACGAAGCCGACCGCGAAGAACATCACGCGGGCGACGACGACCTGCGGGCGGTCGGTCTCCTCCGCGTACACGGGGGCCTGCTCGAAGCCGGTGAAGGCGGCGATGCAGAAGCAGAGCGAGGTGGCGACGCCCGCGCCCGTGAGGGTGTCGGGGTTGAAGGCGTGCAGGGACAGGCCTTCCTTGGCCGGGTCCGCGATGGCCGCGATGTCGAAGATGACGACGAGCGCCACCTCGATGAGCAGCAGCACGCCGAGGACGCGCGCGTTCAGGTCGATCTTCAGCCAGGCGAGCACGGCGACGACGGCCACGGTGACGAGCGCCGGTATCCACCAGGCCACTTCGACGTCGAAGTACGTGTTGAGCAGCCCGGACACCTCGAAGCCGAGGAGGCCGTAGAGCCCCGCCTGAAGGACGCTGTAGGCGACGAGCGCGACCAGCGAGGCGCCCGCGCCCGCGGTTCCGCCGAGGCCCCTCGATATGTACGCGTAGAAGGCGCCGGCGTTGTGGACGTGGCGGCTCATCTCGGCGTAGCCGAAGCTGAACAGGCCGAGGACCACGCCGAGGATGAGGAAGAGCAGCGGCTGTCCGACCACGCCCATCACGCCGTATGTGGTGGGCATGACACCGGCGACGACCATCAGCGGTCCGGTCGCCGCGAGCACGGACAGGAGGAGACCCGCCGTCCCGAGGCGGCCGGCGCGCAGTGCCGTCTCCTGACCCTTGTACGTGCTGATCCCGCTGCCGTCGGCGGCTCTGCTCGCGGGTCGCGTGTCGCTCGTGCTGCTCGAACTGCCCGTCGCCATGGCGCGGTTGTCCTTTCGGGTGGGCCGGTTGGTGCGGTGGGTCAGGCGGAGCCGAGCGCGGCGCCGCGCGCGGCGGTGAACGCCTTGTACGGGTCCCGGTCCGGGTACGACCAGGGGGCTCGGGTCGCGTGCCGCCCGATGCGGTGGAAGAGGGCGGCCGCCTCGGCCGCCCGGCCCTCGCAGAACTTGGCGTGGGCGAGGAAGTTGAGGTCGACGAGGCCGCGCGGGTGGGCCCCGGCCGTGGGCATCTGCCACTCCAGCCACCAGTCGAAGGCGGCCTTCATGACCTGTCGGGCCCGGCGTCCCGTCCAGTGCTCGGAGGCCGCCGGGTTCACGGGCTCGCTGCCCGCGGCGGCGAGCACGCGGTAGCGCTCGGCGTGCGCGATGACCGGCAGGACCGCCAACGGCGAGTCCGCGGGCGCCTGTTCGGCCGCCCAGGCAGCGAAGTCGTACACCTCGTGCAGCGGGTCCTGGCCCGCGGCGGGGCGCCGCTCGGCGAGCCTGGCCACCATCAGGTGGTGGGCGTGGTGGTGCTCGGGGTGCCGGTGGCGGACCTCGTCGAAGAGCCGGACGACGTCCTCCTCGCGGCCGAGTGAACGCTCCAGGGTGAGCAGCGCGAGCCACGGCGTGGGGTCGGCCGGCAGCAGCGCGGCCACTTCGCGGCAGGCGTCCCGCGCCTTCTCGGAGCGCCCCTTGCCGCGCAGCGCGAGGTGCACGGAGGCATGGGCGAGCAGCACGAGGACATCGGTGCTCTCGGGCTCGGCGAGCCGCCAGTCACGGGCCCAGGCGGTGGTGGTGGGCTCCTGCGCGAGTACGTCGAACCGGTGGCCCCTGCGGTCCCAGTCGTCGCCGGTGGCGGCGAGCAGCGCGCGGACCTCGGTCCAGCGGCCCTGGGCCAGGGCGGTGCGGGCGTCCACGAGTTCGGCGTCGTCGAGTGCGGGGTCGAAGGCGTAGGCCGCTCGCTTGCGGGAACGGCCCAAGGGGGGTGGGGGTGGTGACACCGCGGGACTTCCTCCCCGGCGCGGCTCGCGTACGGATGATCACGCACAGCAAAGCGGTAGGCAGCCCTCCAGTCAAGGTCTGCCTTACCCGGGCCCCTTCACCAACTCGTTTCAGAACCTTAAGACTTCACCCCTCACCTGCGGAGTTGACCGACAGGACACGATTCGGACAAGCGGCGACGATCACGTCACGGCACGACGAACGCGGCGTTCAGCCAACCGACTTGGCCGCCGCCCGGCCCGCGGTGCGCCCCGAGAAGAGGCAGCCGCCGAGGAACGTGCCTTCGAGCGAGCGGTAGCCGTGCACTCCCCCGCCGCCGAAACCGGCCGCCTCCCCCGCCGCGTACACACCGGGGAGCGGTTCGCCGCCCTGGGCCAGGACGCGCGAGGACAGGTCGGTCTCCAGGCCGCCGAGGGTCTTGCGGGTGAGGATGTTCAGCCGCACCGCGACGAGCGGGCCCGCCTTGGGGTCGAGGATGCGGTGCGGGGCGGCGGCCCTGATGAGCCGGTCGCCGAGGAATTTGCGGGCGCCGTGGATCGCGGTGACCTGGAGGTCCTTGGTGAAGGGGTTGGCGATCTCGCGGTCGCGCGCGGTGACGGTGCGGCGCAGCGCGGCCTCGTCGATGAGGGGTTCCTTGGTGAGCGCGTTCATGCCGCGCACCAGGGAGGAGAGGTCCTTCTCCACGACGAAGTCGGCGCCGTTGTCCATGAACGCCTTCACCGGGGCGGCCACGTCGGCGCGCGCCCGGTCGATGACGCCGCGCACGGACTTGCCGGTGAGGTCGGGGTTCTGCTCGGAGCCGCTGAGCGTGAACTCCTTGCCGATGATGCGCTGGTTGAGCACGAACCAGGTGTATTCGTACCCCGACTTCATGATGTGTTCGAGCGTGCCGAGGGTGTCGAAGCCGGGGAAGAGCGGCACGGGAAGCCGGTCGCCGCGCGCGTCCAGCCAGAGCGAGGAGGGACCCGGCAGGATGCGGATGCCGTGGTTGTCCCAGATGGGGTTCCAGTTCTGGATGCCCTCGGTGTAGTGCCACATGCGGTCGCGGTTGATGAGCCGCGCGCCCGCGTCCTCGGTGATGCCGAGCATCCGGCCGTCGACGTGCGCGGGCACGCCGGAGACCATCCGCTCCGGCGGGGTGCCGAGGCGCTCGGGCCAGTTGGCGCGCACGAGGTCGTGGTTGCCGCCGATGCCACCGGAGGTGACGATCACCGCCTGGGCCCGGAACTCGAAGGAGCCGGTGACCTCACGGCTGCTGGCCGTGCCGCGCTCGGCGTCGGAGGGTTCGAGGACCTCGCCGCTCACGGTGTCGACGCTGCCCGCGCTGCGGGACAAGGCGGAGACCCGGTGGCGGAACTTGAGCTGGACGAGGCCGCGGGCGACGCCCTCGCGGACCCGGCGCTCGAAGGGGGCGACGAGGCCGGGACCCGTGCCCCAGGTGATGTGGAAGCGCGGCACGGAGTTGCCGTGGCCCTGCGCGTCATAGCCGCCGCGCTCGGCCCAGCCCACCACGGGGAAGAACCGCACGCCCTGCCCGTAGAGCCAGGGCCGCTTCTCGCCCGCGGCGAAGTCGACGTACGCCTCGGCCCATTTGCGGGGCCAGTGGTCCTCGGGGCGGTCGAAGGCGGCGGTGCCCATCCAGTCCTGGAGGGCCAGGGCGCGGGAGTCCTTGATGCGGAGCCTGCGCTGCTCCGGGGAGTCGACGAAGAAGAGCCCGCCGAAGGACCAGTGCGCCTGGCCGCCGAGCGACTGCTCGGGCTCCTGGTCGACGAGGATGACCCGGCGGCCCGCGTCGACGAGTTCCGCGGTGGCGGCGAGGCCGGCGAGGCCCGCGCCGATCACGATGACGTCTGCGTCGTAGGCCATCCGGGGGTTCCTCCTAAGCAGGGGCTTACTGGTGAGTCAGATCCTGAGTAACCGCGGGAGCGGCGTCAACCGTCTGGCTCCTGGAACAGCGCCTCGCTTTTAATAATGGCCAGCATTACAATGCCTTCATGGCCAGGACCTCAGGACCCGAGACCCGCGAGAAGCTGATCCGCGCGGGCGAGGAAGTGTTCGCCGCGCAAGGCGTGCACGGCGCGCAGCTGCGGGACATCGTGCGGCTCGCGGGGCAGAGCAACCCGTCCGCCGTGCAGTACCACTTCGGCAGCCGCGCGGGCCTCCTGGACGCCGTCATGGCCGAGCGCCAGTCCCGTACGGAGAAGATGCTCACCGCCGAGCTGGACCAGGCGGCGGACGGACTCCGGGGGCTGCTCACGGCTTTGGTGCACGCGGAGGCGACCGAGCTCCGCTCGGAACGCGGCCGCCGCTGCCTGCGCGTCTCGGCCCAGCTCAGCCACGAGAGCGGCGTCCGCACCCGCACCCCGCACCCGACCCTCGACGGCACCGTCTACTGGGACCTGATCGGCCGCGCGGAGGACTGCCTCACCGGCCTTCCCGAGCCGCTGCGGCTGGAGCGCCTCGACCTGGCGCTCACCCTGATCGGCGCCGCCATGGCCGACCGCGCGGGCCAGTACCTGGCGGGCACCACCCCCCTGACCGACGAACCGCTCTTCCTCGCGGATCTCGTCGAGACCACCACGGCCCTGCTTCGGGCCCCCGTCCCGCGGAGGGAACCATGAGCGCAACGCACGACCTCACCGGCAAGACCGTCGTGATCACCGGAGCCGCCCGCGGCCTCGGCGCCGAGGCCGCACGCCAGGCGGTCGCCGCCGGTGCCAATGTCGTCCTGACCGACGTCCTCGACAAGGAGGGCGAGGTCACGGCCGCCGAACTCGGCGAGCGCGCCCGCTTCGCGCACCACGACGTGACATCGGAAGAGGACTGGCAGCGCGTCGTGGCCCTCGCGGTCGGCGAGTTCGGCGGGGTGCACGGCCTGGTCAACAACGCCGGCATCTCCACGGGCCAGTTCCTGGAGTCGGAGTCGGTCGAGCACTTCCGCAAGGTCCTCGACATCAATCTCACCGGCGTCTTCATCGGCATGAAGAGCGTCGTCCCGGCCATGAAGGAGGCCGGCGGCGGCTCCATCGTCAACATCTCGTCGGCGGCCGGACTCATGGGCCTGGCGCTCACCGCCGGTTACGGCGCGTCCAAGTGGGGCGTCCGCGGGCTCACCAAGATCGGCGCCGTGGAGCTCGGCACCGCCCGCATCCGCGTCAACTCCGTCCACCCGGGCATGACGTACACCCCGATGACCGCGCAGGTGGGCATCGAGCGGGGCGAGGGCAAGTACCCCAACACCCCGATGGGCCGCGTCGGCGAGCCGCACGAGATCGCGGGCGCCATGGTCTTCCTGCTCTCCGACGCCGCCTCGTACGTGACCGGCGCCGAGCTCGCCGTCGACGGCGGCTGGACCGCGGGCCCCACCGTCAAGTACGTCATGGGGCAGTGAGGGCGGCCGCCCGGCGTGGTGGGGTTGGATGGTCGGCATGACGTCGAACAGCCCATCCGTGCCCGATCCCAGCGAAGAGATCCTTTCCGTCGTCGACGAGAACGACGAGGTCGTCGGCGAGGCCCCGCGCGGTGAGGTGTACGCGCGCGGCCTGCGCCACCGTTGCGTGTTCATCCAGGCACGGGACGCCGAGGGCCGCGTGTTCGTGCACCGCCGCACACCGGTCAAGCTGGTCTTCCCCTCGATGTACGACATGTTCGTCGGCGGTGTCGTCGGGGCCGGCGAGTCCTACGACGACGCCGCCCTGCGCGAGGCGGAGGAGGAACTCGGCGTCCACGGACTGCCGCGGCCCACACCGCTGTTCAAGTTCCTGTACGAGGACGGCGCGGGGCACAGCTGGTGGTCGTACCTCTACGAGGTGCGCTGCGACCTGCCGGTGGACCCGCAGGCCGAGGAGGTCGCCTGGCATGCCTTCATCGGCGACGCGGAGCTGGAGGAGCGGCTCGGCGAGTGGGACTGGGTGCCGGACGGGCTCGCGGCGTACGAGCGACTGCGGGAATACCGCGCCAGCTAGGGTCGGCAAGTGAGCAACTTCGTACAAAGCCTGCGCCTGTGGTTCGCGCCCGAGCGGATCCGCGACGAGGGCGACACCCCCGACTACCGCTTCTCGCTCGCCAACGAGCGCACGTTCCTCGCCTGGCTGCGCACCGCCCTCGCCCTCATCGGCGGCGGTTTCGCGGTGGACCAGTTCCTGCCGGACCTGCGCTGGGGGTGGCGCATCGGGCTCGCACTCGCCCTGCTCGCCGCGGGCGTGCTCAGCTCGCTGCGCGCGGTCAACCACTGGGTGCGCTGCGAGCGGGCGATGCGGCGCGGCGACGATCTGCCCGTCTCGCGCTTCCCGACCGTCCTGAGCCTGGCCGTCGCGGTCGTGGCGCTCGCCATGGTCGTCGTCGTGCTCTTCGGGTGGGAGGGGTGAGCGACCGGGGCGAGACGGCGGTCCCCGAGCGCGATCCGGGGCTGCAGCCGGAGCGCACCCGGCTCGCGTGGCGGCGTACGACCCTGTCCTGCACCGTCGCGGCGGTCCTCGCGGCGCGCGCCGCCCTCCAGGAGGGCACCACCCCGGTGGCCGTCGTCGCCTGCGCGCTCTGCCTGCTCCTGTGGCTCGGTTTCCTGGTCGTGGCGCACCGCAGGATGACCGAGCTCGCCGCGAGCAGCAGGCCGCTGCGGCTCCCTGCGCGGGCCGCGGCGACGGCCGCGCTGTGCACGATGGCGCTGGCGGCGTGCGCGACGGCCATGGTGTTCTGAGCGGCCCCTCGGGATTCACGGCCCTCAGTGCTCGGCGGGCCCGTCCTCCGCCGTCCAGTCCACCGTGACGACGATCTTGCCCCGGGTACGGCCCTCCGCGCCGAGGCGGTACGCGTCCGCCGCCTTCTCCAGCGGGAACGTCTCGTCGACGTGGACCGTCACGACGTCCTGCTCCACGAGCTGCGTCAGGTGCCGGAGATCGTCGGCGTCCGGCCGTACGAAGCAGTAGTGGCCGCCGAGGCCGATGACCGCGCCGTCCGCGATCGACGCGAGGCGGCCGTCGGGCGCGAGGAGGTCGGCGGACACCTTGAGGGTGTCGCCGCCGATCGTGTCGAAGGCCGCGTCCACCCCGTCCGGGGCGAGGGCCCGCACGCGGTCGGCCAGACCGTCGCCGTAGGTGACCGGTTCCGCGCCCAGTTCCCGCAGGTAGTCGTGGTTGCGCTCGCTCGCGGTGCCGATGACGCGGGCGCCCGCGTGCCGGGCGAGCTGGACGGCGATCGAGCCGACGCCGCCGGCCGCCGCGTGCACGAGGACGACGTCCCCCTCCGTCACCGAGAGCGTCTTGACGATCACCTGATAGGCGGTGAGCCCGGTGAGCGGCAGGCCCGCGGCCTCCTCGAAGGTGAGGTTGCGCGGTTTGCGGGCCAGGGTGCGCACGGGGGCCGCCACGTACTCGGCGAAGGTGCCGCGGGAGAGGAAGTCCTCGCGTACGTAGCCGATGACCTCGTCCCCCACCACGTACTCCGGGACGGAGGCGCCCGGCTGCACCACGACGCCCGCGACGTCCCAGCCGGGGATGACCGGGAAGACGGGGTCGAGGATGCCGTCGAGGTGGCCGCCCATGCACTTCCAGTCGACGGGGTTCACCGACGCGGCGCGGACTTTCACGAGGACGGAGTCGGGGCCGACCTTGGGGTCGCGCACATCGCCGTACTCGAGGACTTCGGGGCCGCCGTACCGGCGGTAGCTGATCGCCTTCATGGGGTCGGCTTCCTGGGGGCGCTTCGTGGGGTGACGGAAACATCAACGAGGCTTCCATATCCCCATCAAAGGGGCATTGGGTACTAGCCTGAGAGAGTCACCCCTCCCACGGAAGGTGTAGTCGCCATGACCACGCTCCACCACGAACACCCCGTCCACGAGCATGTCCACGGCCCGGCCTGCGGGCACTCCGAGGTGCCGCACGGCGACCACGTCGACTACGCGCACGACGGCCACATGCACCGCCTGCACTCCGGCCACTGGGACGAGTGCGAGCCGGACGAGCACTCCGTGCACGAGGGGCACGACCACCGGCACGGCGAGGGCTGCGGGCACAGCTCGGTGCTGCACGGCGACCACGTGGACTACGTGCACGACGGCCACCGACACGCGGCGCACGACGGTCACTGGGACGACCACTGAGGCCTGCGGGCCGCACCGAGGGGCAACCGCCTCCGCCGACTTCCCCCGCACGGGCGCCAACTGGCAGTCTGTGGCGGGGGATCGGCCTGTCCGGAGGCTTTCGTCCCGCCGCGATCCTGATCACGTTCGCCCTGCGCTCTGGACTACATACCGACTGGTCGGCATCATGAACGTCAGCGCGACGCCGCGCGTCAGCGCCGCGGCACCCAGACGACGACCGTCCGACCAGGAGCGAAGATGAGCTCAGACCATCCACCAGGCCTCGACCTCGACCAGTTGCGCGGCCATCTGGACCGCGAGCGGCCGGGCCTCGTGGGCGGCCCGCTCACCGCCCGGCTGATCGAGGGCGGCCGGTCGAACCTGACGTACGCCGTGACGGACGGCACCACGCGCTGGGTCGTACGGCGGCCACCGCTCGGGCACGTCCTCGCGACCGCGCACGACATGAAGCGCGAGCACCGGGTGATCAGCGCCCTGCACCGCGGGACCGAGGTTCCGGTGCCGGCGCCGGTGCTGCTCTGCGAGGACGTCGACGTGCTCGGGGCGCCCTTCTACGTCATGGACTTCGTGGACGGCACGCCGTACCGCACCGCCGAGGAGCTCACGCCGCTGGGCGCCGAGCGCACCCGCGCCGCGGTCCTCGGGCTCGTCGACACCCTCGTCGACCTGCACTCCGTGGCCCCCGAAGCGATCGGGCTGGGTGACTTCGGACGGCCCGAGGGCTTCCTCGACCGCCAGCTGCGCCGCTGGGGCAAGCAGCTCGACGCCTCGCGCAACCGCGACCTGGCGGGGATCGACGAGCTGCACGCCGCCCTGGGGCGGCAGCTGCCCGACTCCCCCGCGCCCACCGTCGTACACGGCGACTACCGCCTCGACAACGTCCTGATCGGCGAGGACGACCGGATCAAGGCGATCCTCGACTGGGAGATGTCCACCCTCGGCGATCCGCTCACCGACCTGGGCCTGCTGGTCATGTACAGCACCCGCCTCCAGCTGCCCGACTCCCCCATCAGCACCACGGCGGGCGCACCGGGTCACCCGGAGGCCGCGGAGCTGATCGAGCGGTATGCCGCGCGCTCGGGGCGCGACGTCTCCGCGGTCTCCTGGTACACGGCGTTCGCGTGGTTCAAGCTCGCCGTGATCCTGGAGGGCATCCACTACCGGTACACGCTCGGCCAGACGGTCGGCGCGGGCTTCGACCGCATCGGGGAGCTGGTCCCCGTCTTCATCGAGCACGGCCTCACCACCCTCCAAGGACGACAGGAAGGCTGAGACAGCCATGGACTTCGCATTCGACGCCCGTACCGAAGAGCTGCGCGACAGGCTCCTCACCTTCATGGACGAGCACGTCTACCCGGCGGAGAAGGTCGCCGAGGAGCAGCGCGCCCAGCTCGCCTCCCCCTGGGACACCCCGGCGATCGTCGGCGAGCTGAAGGCCGAGGCCCGCAAGCAGGGCCTGTGGAATCTCTTCTTGCCGGACGCCGAGCACGGCGCGGGGCTCACCAACCTCCAGTACGCCCCGCTCGCCGAGATCACCGGGCGCTCCCCGCACCTGGCGCCCACCGCGCTGAACTGCGCGGCGCCGGACACCGGCAACATGGAGGTCCTCGCCCAGTTCGGCAACGACGAGCAGAAGAAGCAGTGGCTGGAGCCGCTGCTCGCCGGTGAGATCCGCTCGGCGTTCGCGATGACCGAGCCCGAGGTCGCCTCGTCCGACGCCACGAACATCACCACGCTCATCGAGCGCGACGGCGACGAGTACGTCATCACCGGGCGCAAGTGGTACATCTCCGGGGCGATGAACCCGGACTGCCAGATCTTCATCCTGATGGGCAAGACGGACCCCGAGGGCTCCGACCCCCGCCGCCAGCAGTCCATGGTCCTCGTGCCGCGTGACACCCCCGGTGTCGAGGTACGGCGCGCCATGCAGGTGTACGGCTACGAGGACCACTCCCACGGCGGGCACGCCGAGGTCGTCTTCGACGGGGCCCGGGTCCCCGTGAGCAACCTGATCGGCGAGGAGGGCGGCGGCTTCGCCATCGCCCAGGCGCGCCTCGGCCCCGGCCGCATCCACCACTGCATGCGCCTGATCGGCATGGCCGAGCGGGCCATCGAGCTGATGTGTCAGCGCGCGGTGGCGCGTACGGCCTTCGGCAAGCCACTCGCCCAGCAGGGCGTCGTCCAGGAGTGGATCGCGGACGCCAGGGTCGCGGTGGAGCAGCTGCGCCTTCTCGTCCTGAAGACCGCGTGGCTGATGGACACCGTGGGCAACAAGGGCGCGCACACGGAGATCCAGTCCATCAAGATCGCCACCCCGCGTACGGTCGTCGACATCCTCGACCAGGCGGTCCAGCTGCACGGCGCGGGCGGCGTCAGCCAGGACTTCCCGCTCGCCGAGCTGTGGGCTTCCGCGAGGACGTTGCGTCTGGCCGACGGACCGGACGAGGTGCACCAGCGGTCGCTGGCCCGACGCGAGCTGAAGAAGTACCTGTAGGTATCGCTACGGCCGCAGCGCCCTCAGCAGCAGGTCCGCCAAGTGGTCGGCGACCTGCTGCGGGGTGAGCGGGCCGCCCGGGCGGTACCAGGTGGACAGGTGGTGGACCGAGCCGAAGTGGTAGTCCACCACCAGGTCCGCGGGGGTCGCCTTGGAGAAGACGCCGGCCTCCTGGCCCTCCTCGATCAGCGCGCGGAACCGCTCGTGGTAGCGGCGGCGCTCGGAGCGCACCTGCTTGTTCTTCTCCGGGCTCAGATGGTGCATGGAGCGGAAGAAGATCGAGGCGTCGTCGAGGTTGTCGATCGTCGTGACGACGACGTCCGCCGCCGCGTCCCGCACCCGCTGCTCGATGGGGGCGTCGGCGTCCGCGTAGGCGTCGAGACGCTCCTGCTGGACGCGCAGCACCCGCGCGTACACCTCGTGCAGGAGGTCGTCCTTCGAGCCGAAGTAGTGGTAGAGCGCGCCCTTGGTGACGCCTGCCGACTCCACGATCTCCTGCACCGATGTGCGGTCGTAGCCGCGGTCGGCGAAGAGCCGCGTGGCGGCGGCGAGCAGCCGCTGAGGGACGGGCGTGCCGTCACCGTCCGTCGTCCTGGCCACTGCCGCCACCTGCCTTTCGGGGATTCAGCTCTCGTCGTGCCGAGAGCTCGTGTCGTTGTTTGTGTCGTTGCGGGAACGCAGTTCCCGCCGGAGGATCTTCCCACTTGTGGTCTTCGGCAGCTCCGGCAGGATCTCGACCGCGCGGGGGTACTTGTACGCCGCAAGCCGTTCCTTGCAGTACGCCGCCAGGTCGTCCGGCGCGACGTCGGCCTGCGGGCGCAGGCTGACGAAGGCCTTGACCGTCTCGCCGCGGTAGCTGTCCGGGACGCCGATGACCGCCGCCTCGCGGACGGCTGCGTGACTGTAGAGGACGTCCTCCACCTCGCGCGGCCATACCTTGAAACCGGAGGCGTTGATCATGTCCTTCTTGCGGTCGACCACGTAGAGCCAGCCCTGCTCGTCCATGAAGCCGATGTCGCCGGTGCGCAGTTCGCCGTCGGGGAACGCCTCGTCCGTGGCTTCGGGGCGCTTCCAGTAGCCGGGCACGACCTGCGGGCCGCGCACGGTGATCTCGCCCTGTTCCCCGAAGGGGACGTCCGCGCCGTGGTCGTCGACGATCCTGACGACCGTCTCGGGGCCGGGGACGCCGACGGCGAGGGTGCCGGAGACCGGGTCGACCGGCGCCTCCTGGCCCGGCGGCACGGAGGCGCAGGGCGCGGTGCACTCGGTGAGCCCGTACCCGTTGTGGATGTAGGGGCCGAAGCCCGCGCGGAACTTCTCCACCAGGGCGGGCGGCAGCGGCGCGCCGCCCGAGGAGATCATCGCGAAGGAGTCGAAGTGCTCCCGCGTGACGGAGGGGTGGGCGGCGAGCGCCATGAAGGCCGTGGACGGGCCCACGGTGTACGCCGGCTTGTGCTCGGCGAAGGCGTCGAGGACCACTCCGGCCTCGAAGCGGTAGGCGAGCGCGAGGGTGCCGGCGTTGGTCAGACAGGCGGCGACCTGAGCGACCATGCCGGTGATGTGGAAGAGCGGCGCCATCGCGAAGTAGCAGGCGCCTTCGGGGATGCCGGAGCCCGTGCGCTGCCGCTCGGCGTTGTAGGTGATGTTTCCGTGGGTGTTCATGGCGCCCTTGGGCTGACCGCTCGTACCCGACGTGTAGCTGATGAGGGCGATGTCGGCGGGGCCCAGCTGCCGGTCGCCGGGGGCCGGGAGTCCCTGCCGGGCGACGGTCACCAGGTCGTCGGCGTCGGCGGCCTGCGGGAGGCGCTCGAAGTCCAGGACGCGGGTGTCGCCCCGGGTCTGCAGGTCGAGCTGGCAGGCGGTGAGCACGACGCGTACGGGCGAGGCGGCGGCCGTCTCGCGCAGATACGTCTCCCAGGCGCGGTCGGAGCAGATCAGCGCCGTCACGTCGGCGTCCGCGAGGACGTGCCCGACCTCCGCCGACTTGTACATGGGGTTCACCGGCACGACCGTGGCGCCCGCCTTCCACGCGCCGAGCAGCGCGATCACGAAGTGCGGGGTGTTCTGCAGCAGGATCGCGACCCGGTCGCCCCGGGCGAGCCCGCGTGCGGCGAGGTGCCCGGCGACGGAGTCGGTGAGGGCGTCCACCTCGCGGTAGCTCAGGCGCCCGTCGAAGTAGGCGAGGGCCGTGTGCTCGGGGGCCCTCAGCACCGCGGCGCGGAAGGCGTGCACGACGGACGCGGCGGGCTCGACCGGGCCGCGTTGGGCCTCGCTGAGGCGGCCGAGCCAGGGCTTGGCGGCGTAGATGGACGCACCGGCGGCCGTGGCGGAGGCCGTGAGGGAGCCGGTCCTGGTGGAGTCGCTCACCGGTCCGTCGCCTCCCACTTCTGCTGGATGTGGTTCATGCCGGTGAGCCATTTGTCCGGTTCGGCGGCGCGGATGCGGTAGTACTCGGCCACCTCGGGGTGCGGCAGGATCAGGAAGCGGCCCTCCTCCATCCCGGTGAAGAGCGCGTCCGCGACGTCGTCCGGTTCGATCGCGGTCGGGGTGAGCACGAGGTCGCCCGCGGTGCCGGTGGCGGCGAGCATGTCGGTGCGCACGCCCTGGGGGCAGATCGCGTGGACGTCGATCCCGCGATGGCGGTAGGTCAGCGAGAGCCACTCGGCGAAGGCGTACGCGCCGTGCTTGGTGACGCTGTAGGGCGCGGCGCCGATCATGGTGAGCAGCCCCGCAGCCGAGACGGTGGAGACGAAGCGGCCGCTGCCGCGCTCGAGCCACTCGGGCAGCAGCGCGTGGGCCGCGCGCACATGGGCCATGACGTTGACGTCCCAGGCCGTGGCCCAGACCTCTTCGGGCGCGGCCTCCGAGCCGCCGGAGCCGAGGCCCGCGTTGGCGCAGTACACGTCCACGGTGCCGCTCAGCGCGTCTCTGGCCTCGGCCACGACCGCAGACGCGTCGCCGGCCACGGCGACGGCACCGATCTCGTCGGCCACCGCCTTGGCCTTGGCGGCGTCCAGGTCGTTGACCACGACGCGCGCCCCGGCGGCGGCGAACCGGCGGGCCAGCGCGGCCCCGATCCCGCCTCCGGCACCGGTGACGACAACTCCCTTGTCCTGCAAGGTCTCCACGATCAGTCTCCTTCGACTGCGGCTCCGCTGTGATCGCAGACTAACCAGTCGGTATGTTCGGATGGAAGAGGGTCGGGCAGCCAGGTTCGTTCCCCGGCCGCGGTCCGCGCGCTAGCGTGCGTGGCCATGACAGCCACCGCGCACACGGAGGTCTCTGCATGAACCTGTCCCGCCGCAGCTTCTCCAGACGGGGCCTGCTGGCCGCCGGCACCGCCACGGCCCTCACATCGGCGGCCCCGGCGGCCGCCGCGGGAGGCGGGGGCGGATCGGGCGGCGGCCGGAGGCTGCGCACCGGCTTCGACCGCCTGGCCGCCGACGGATACGCGCTCCTGGACGGCGAGCGGGTCGGTGTCGTCACCAATCCGACCGGCGTGACCAGGGACGTCCGCCACATCGTCGACGTCATGCACGCCGACGAGCGAGTGGACCTGGTAGCGGTCTTCGGCCCCGAGCACGGCTTCCGTGGCACGGCGCAGGCGGGTGGTTCCGAGGGCCGGTACGACGACCCTGCCACCGGGCTTCCGGTCTACGACACGTACCAGAAGAGCGGCAAGGCCCTCGCCGACATCTTCACGGCGTCCGGCGTCGACACGATCGTCTTCGACATCCAGGACGTGGGGGCGCGCTTCTACACGTACATCTGGACGCTCTTCGACTGCATGGAGTCGGCCGAGCTCGCGGGGAAACGGTTCGTCGTCCTCGACCGGCCGAATCCGGTGACGGGACGCGCCGCGCTGGGACCCGTGCTGCACAAGGAGTTCGCGACGTTCGTCGGCCGGCAGCCGATAGCGCAGGCGCACGGGATGACGGTGACGGAGCTCGCGCTGCTGTTCAACGGCGAGTTCCTGGAGCGCCCGGTCGAGCTGGAGACCGTACGGATGACGGGCTGGAAGCGCTCGGACTTCTACGACGCCTCCGAGCTCCCGTGGGTGCCGCCGAGCCCGAACATGCCCACGCCCGAGACCGCCCTGGTCTACAGCGGCACCTGCCTCTTCGAGGGCACGAACCTCTCCGAGGGGCGCGGCACGACCCGCCCCTTCGAGTTGCTGGGCGCCGAGGGCATCGACCGGAAGTGGGCTGCCGCCGCGAACGATGCCGGGCTGCGCGGCGTGGACTTCAGGGAGGCGTATTTCGCGCCGACGTTCTCCAAGTTCCAGGGCAAGACGATCGGCGGCGTGCAGCTCCATGTGCACGACCGGGAGTCGTTCGACCCGGTGCGCACCGGTATCGCGCTCCTTGTGACCGCCAAGAAGACGTGGAGCGGCTTCGCCTGGCGCCCCGACAACTGGATCGACAAGCTGACGGGCACCACGCGGGTCCGCACCATGATCGACGCGGGCGCGGGCACGGACGAGGTGGTGGCCGGCTGGCACGACGATCTCGCTCGGTTCCGCGCCGTGCGCAAGCGGTACCTGCGCTACTCGTAGGCCTTCGCCGGAGAAGGTGGGGAAGGCCCCACCGGTGAGAGGGGTGCCTGCCGGGTGGCAGGCGCCCCTGCCGGGCCGGAATCCTGATCTTTAGCTCCGTACACCCGAGTTGAGGAGATCCGGCATGGCACGGACAGCACGACGCACCGTCCCCCTGGCGGTGGCCGGCACGCTCGGCCTGGGGGTGCTCGTCGCCCCTCAGGCCGGCGCGGCGCCGGCGTCCACCGATCCGGTCCCGGCGATCGAACGAGCGGCTCACCCCTTGCGCTCGACCGATCCGGGCGGTTCCACGAAGGACCTGCGGCCGATGGGCCGGATGGTGGGTGACGCTTCGGTGGTGGGCCTGGGTGAGGCCACACATGGTTCGCACGAGTTCTTCACGATGAAGGACCGCGTCTTTCGCTATCTCGTGGAGGAGAAGGGGTTCACCACCTTCTCGCAGGAGGTCAGCTGGACCACGGGCCTGCGTTTCGACGCGTACGTGCGCGGGGGCAAGGGAGACGTGCGCGAGCTGGTCCACAAGGAGCTGGCGAAGACGCCCTGGGACACCGAGGAGTACGTCGAGCTCCTGACCTGGATGCGCAACTACAACGACAAGCACCCGCACCGCCAGGTGCGTTTCATGGGCAACGACCTCAACTACCCCGAGATCGGCGCCGAGTTGTTCGACGGCGTGGAAGACTACGTCCGCGCCCATGAGCCCGGTCTGCTGCCCAGGATCACCGAGCTGTACGCGCCGATCCGCCGCCTCGCGGACGGGGACACGTACATGGCCAGGCCGCTGAAGGAGCGCGAAGAGCTTTCCGGGAAGGCACGGGAGGCGCACGACCTGCTGAAGGAACTGCGACCCGCCTCCTCCGACCGCGAGTTCACCCTGGCCCTGCAGCACGCCCGGTCCGTCTCGCAGACCGCCACGATCTACGCCTTCCCCTTCGACACTCCCGAAGGCATCAAGGACGGCATGCTCTACCGCGACCGCCTCATGGCGCGGAACACCGCGTGGTGGCAGCGGCAGACCGGCGACAAGGTGCTTCTGTCGGCGCACAACGCCCATGTGGGGTACGAGAGTTACGACCCCCGCTACCCGAAGATGCAGGGCGCCTTCCTGCGGGACCGGCTCGGCGAGCGCTACGTCAGCATCGGGTTCACCTTCGACCGGGGCTCGCTCATGGCGCAGAGCGCGGAGTCCGAGGTGTGGAAGCCGCGCTCCGTGGGCGCCGCCACGCGCGGGATGAACGAGCACACGCTCGACAAGGTGCGGCACGACGACTACTTCCTGGACATGCGGACCGCTCCCGCGACCGCCCGGAAGTGGCTGGGCAAGAGCCGCCTGACCAAGAGCATCGGCACGGCGTTCCCGGACGGCCCGCACCAGATCCGGCTCGCGCCCTCGCACGACATCCTCATCCATCTGCACCGCGTCACCGCAGCTCACCGCCAGGACCGGTGAAGCGGTCTCAATGACCGAGACAAGCCGTCCCGGGTATTGACTGGCCCCTACATCCAACGCGACAGTGCCGGTCGTGCGGAGCGAATCGACAGCAGCAGAGAAAGAGCAGGTCCCGGACGCGGACGGCAGCCCCGAGAGCATGCGCCGGGTGGCCGTGGCCTCGTTCATCGGGACGGCCATCGAGTTCTACGACTTCTACATCTACGGCACGGCGGCCGCGCTCGTCCTGAACGAGGCGTTCTTCCCGACCCTGGACCCGGTCAACGCCACCCTCGCCTCCTTCTCCACCTATGCGGTGGCGTTCGCGGCGCGGCCCATCGGCTCGGTGGTCTTCGGGCACTTCGGCGACCGTGTCGGCCGCAAGTCGGTGCTCGTGGCCTCGCTGCTCCTGATGGGTCTGTCGACGGCGCTCGTCGGACTCCTGCCCGGATACGGCACCCTGGGCATCTGGGCGCCCGTCCTGCTGATCCTGCTGCGCTTCCTGCAGGGCATCGGGCTCGGCGGCGAGTGGGGCGGGGCCGCGCTGCTCGCCGTGGAACACGCGCCGAAGAAGAAACGCGGCCTGTACGCGGCCTTCCCGCAACTCGGCCCGTCCGTCGGGTTCTTCGCGGCGACCGGCATCTTCTGGCTGCTCTCGGCGGTCCTGTCCGACGACGCGTTCCGCTCCTGGGGCTGGCGCGTGCCGTTCCTGCTCTCCTTCCTGCTCGTCGGCGTCGGACTCTTCGTCCGGCTGCGGATCAGCGAGACGCCGGTCTTCGCGAAGGTCATGGACGCGCAAGAGGCCAGCAAGGTCCCCACGCTCGACGTGCTGCGCCACCATCCGCGTGAACTGCTGCTCGGCGCGGGCGGGATGGTCGTCGCGTACGGCCTCTTCTACACGGCGACGACGTACTGCCTCGCCTACTCCACCGGCACCCTGGGCGTCTCCCGCAACACCATGCTGGGCCTCTCGCTGGTGGCCTGTCTCTTCCTCGCGGCCGGCACGTGGCTCGCCGCGACGCGCTCCGACGGCGCCGGACGCCGCAAGCTGGTCCTGGTGGGCGCCGGGCTCGCGGTGGTGTGGGGCCTGGTGCTCTTCCCGCTCCTGGACACCGAGCAGCCGGTGCTCATGGCGCTGGCGCTCGGCGGCGCGCTGTTCTGCATGGGGGTCGTCTACGGGCCGATGGGCGCCTACCTGCCGGAGCTGTTCGGCACGAAGGTGCGCTACTCGGGCGCCTCGCTCGCCTACAACCTGGGCGGTGTGCTGGGCGGCGCGGTCTCCCCGCTGGTGGCGACCCGGCTGCAGTCCGCGTTCGGTTCGTCGTCGGTGGGCTGGTACGTGAGCGCCATGGCCGTCGTGTCCCTGGTGTGCGTCCTCGCGCTGCCGGAAACGCGCGAGCGGGAACTGGCGTAGCTTCCCTTGCGGGACATCTGGTCAGTACACCGGCGCCGCAGGACGATGACCGCGTGGAGCCCTACTGGGAACTGACCTTCGACGCCGACGGGGATGTCGACACCACGCAACGCGACCATCTCCTCGCCGAGGTGGCCGACGAGAACGTCACCGATCTCCTCGTCCTCGCGCACGGCTGGAACAACGACCAAGACATGGCGACCGACCTCTACCGGCGGTTCTACACGCCGTGCCGCGACCTCGCGGGATCGCGCGTACGCCTGGGGTACGTGGGCGTGCTCTGGCCCGCCATCCGCTTCCCCGACGAACGGATCCCGGACTTCGAGCCGTCGGTCACGGCCACCGGGCCGGGTCCGGTGCCGGGCGCGGGACCTCTGCTCGACGAGCCGACGCGGCTGCTGCTCGCCCGCACGTTCCCCGATCACGACGACGACCTGCGGCGGATCGGTGCACTCCTCGAGGAGCGCTCCGAGGTGCCCACGCGTCTCTACGAGTACAGCCGCCTGGTGCGCAATCTGGTCGCCGTGCACCAGAACAGTGCCGCCTGGCGCTTCGCCAACGACACCTGGACGGGTCTGCCCGCCATGCTGACCGACGACGCGGTCGAGGTGTGCCAGGTGTTCGCCGCGGCGATGGAGGGCACCGGCCAGCAGGAGCTCTTCGGCAGCCTGCGCAAACGTCTCTGGAACGGGGCGCACGAAGTTCTCCGCCAGGCCAGCTACTACGCCATGAAACGCCGGGCGGGCTCCGTGGGCCAGCTGGGGCTCGGCCCCGCGATCGGACTGCTGGCCCGGGAGGCACCGAACGTACGGGTGCATCTCATCGGGCACAGCTTCGGCGCACGGCTCGTGTCGTACGCCCTGCGCGGGATGCCGGCGTCGGTGCGCAGCGTGAAGTCCACGACCCTGCTCCAAGGGGCCTTCTCGCACTACGCGTTCTCCAAGCGGCTGCCGCACGCGCCCTCGCGCAGCGGCGCGCTCAGCGGCGTGCAGCGGCGGATCGACGGGCCGCTGGTGTCCTGCTACTCACGGCACGACGACGCCCTGGGCAAGATCTACCCCCTGGCGTCGAAGATCGCCGGTGACTCCTCGACCTTCCTCGGTCTCTGGGAGCGCTGGGGCGCCATCGGGTACGACGGCATCCGGGCGGTGGACGGCGCCAGACGCGTCAAACTGGGCCGGGCGATCCCGGCCAAGGGGTGCGTCAGTGTGGACGCGTCGTCGGTGGTGCGGCGCGGTGGTCCGCCCTCCGGCGCGCACAGCGACATCTGCCACGAGGAACTGGCGCGTGTCGTGTTCGCCGCAGGGCGGATCCCGCTCACGTAATTCCCTTTCTCCTAGCGGTGCTCGGGAAATTCGACGATCTGCTGGTAGGTGGGCCGGTTCTGCCACTGGACCGGCCCGTGCGTGATGCCGCCGAGCGCCCGGTGGATGATCGAGTCCGCGCACCACTGCTCGCCCGGCTTGCAGCTGTCGTCGCCGGGATAGACCTCGGTGGCGGGCTTGGCGACGGCCTGCGTCAGGGTGGCAAGGAGCGCGTCACGGCAGGCGTCCAGCTTCCCCTCGCCGCAGTATGTGTCCCCGAGCGCGCCTTCCACGGGCTGCCCGAGCACGGCCCGCAGGTCCTTGTCCGCGTAGCCCCACCAGCCGTACTGGAAGGCCGAACCGGCGTGCGCCCCGGTCGGCCCGTGCCCGGCCGACGGTGCCTCGTCGGTGCTCAGCTGCCCCGTCAGCGCCTCGTACAGCTCCTTGCCAAGGCCCGGCTTGAACTCCGCCTCGATCAGCAGGGGCCACCAGGCGTCCATGATGCGTACGGCGTCGGGGTGGGCGTAGGTCTTGGAGCCCGCCGCTGTCTGATTCCGCTGCGAGCCCGCCTTTCGCCAGGCCTCCAGCTGCTGGACCGCCTTGGCCTGCTGGGGGTCGGTGACGGGCTTGCTCCGCACCACCTTGAGCAGTTCGGGGAGCACCTGTTCGCCGCGCAGGTCGGTGACCGCCGCCTCGGACATGGCCTGGGTCAGTGCGGCGCGCGTGACGCCGCCTTCCTCGGTGAGCTTCTTCACCCGTCCGTCGAGCAGGTCACCGCGGTGCACGGCGCTCAGGCCGAAGCCCGCCGTGCTGAAGTCCTTGGCCTGCTTGTTGTTCCAGGAGATGTAGTAGTCCTGGTTGACGGACTGCGGGTGTTCGGCGGACGGAGTCTGTGCCGATGTGTTGTTCTCCGGGTCGAAGTCCTGCCACTCGTAGGCCTTCTGGGCCTTGACCGGCAGGGCGGGGTCGATGTCCTTCGCGCGCTCGGGGTTGGCGCCGCTGTTGTAGTACGCGGTGTCGCGCGAGTCGGCGTAGAACCAGTTGAAGGCGTAGCTGATGTTCTCGGCGGCCTTCTTGAACGTCGAGGCGTCCTTGACGTACGTCGGGTCGTTCAGCATCTGGAAGCCGATGATCGAGTCGGCCTCGTGGCGGTAGGTGGAGCGCAGCGAGACGTACGCGACGGGCTTGCCCTCGACGCTCGCGCGGTGCGTCACGACGCCGTACTTCGTGCGGAACACCTGCATGCGGTAGGAGCCCGCGGCCGTGGAGTCGGCGAGGGTCGGCTTCCAGGAGTTCTTGCGCTCCATCTTCTCCATGGGGGTGCAGGTGCCGTCGTGGAGATAGTGGGCGGACTGCTTGGTGGGGGTGCCGCCGCCCGGTTCGCAGAGTTCGACGGCGTACGTGTCGGTGATGTCCTGCCCGGCGGACGTGGCCGACCAGGCGTAGTCCTGGCCGCGCCCCAGCTGGACGTACATGCCGACGCCCGCGAAGGAGACGCCGCGCGCACTGATGCCGGGGCCCTGGAGCTCCTGCTGCATGAGGAGCTGCGGGGCGAAGTAGCCGGTCTGCGGGCCGAAGACGGCGACGGGGTTTCCGCTCGCGGTGTGCTTGCCGGAGACGAGGAGAGCGTTCGACATGCCCTTCTTGTGGCCGTCCTGCCGGAACAGGTCCTCGGGCAGCACCCCGTCGTCGTACATCCCCTGGAGCGGCTTGAGCTTCTTGGGCGCCTTCACCGGGTCCTTGGGGGCCTTGTCCCCGGACGCGGGCTTTGCGCCGCCCTCGCGGTCGTACACCAGCTGCTCGCGCTCGACCGAACCGGCGTCGGGCATCGCGGTGCCGCGGGCGTTCTCCGGCTTGCCCGCGTACGGGAAGCTCGTGCCGTCGTGGACGGTCTGGACGGCCTCGGGGTCGTTGCGGGCGCGGAAGGACTCCCAGACCTTCGTGCCCTTCTCGACGCCGTACTTCTCCTGGGACTTGAGGAGGGAGAGGGCCGCGTCGACCTCTCCGCCGCCGCCGTTGCCGAAGAGACCGCCGACGACGGACGCGAGCGCGATCATGTCGGTGATCTTGAAGGGCTGGATCTCACCGATGTTGGTGATCGCGTCGATCTTGCCGGTGAGGACGTACTCACCCGGGAAGTAGCGGCCGTTCTTCGACTTCACGCGATAGGCGTTGAGGCCGTCGATGTAGGCCTGGGCGTCCTCCATGGCCTGCTTGCCGCGCTCGCCCTGCGTCGTCCTGATGTACTCGACCTGCTTCTCCAGGTCCTTCTCCGTGTACGGGGCCTGCGGCCAGAACTGCTGCTCCAGGCCCTGGTTGGCGAGCGCGCCGCCCGCGAAGGACGTCAGCTCGCCGCGGCCGATGTGCCGGAAGAGGTCGATCAGCCAGAGCCGGTCCTGCCCGGCCGCGAAGCCCGCCCCGAACTCGGTGCCGTAGCGCGTGGAGCCCTTGATGTGCGGGATGCCGTACTTCTTGTCCCGGGTGATCGTCACGTCGTCGCGCGGTCTGGTGACGGAGGCGACCTGGCCTTCGCGCACGCCGAAGGACGCGTCGTTGAAGAACTCCGTCAGCTTGTCGTCGGTGAGGGACGGATAGCCGGAGGAGAGCGCGTCGTAGGGGCCCAACTGGTCGTTCGCGTGCTTGGGCTGGGTGCCCAGGACGCGGTGGGCGAGTATCTCGGCGAGCGTGGCGTTCCCGTTCGCGCCGGGCGGCAGGATGTCCGCGCACTGCCCCTCGCAGTAGTCCGTCGCGGCGGGTTGAGGCTCTTCGGTGTCGGCAGCCGCCCCCGGCTGCGGTGCGAGGAGGGACGCGGCGAGGGCGAGTGCCGCGGTGGCGGTGAGGGTTCTGAGCCGGTCGATGCGTCGTCGCATGGGTGCTCCTCTGGGCTCCGCTCGTGCTCCTGTGGGGTGGAGTTGAGGCGGAGGTTACTGGCGGGTTGCCGAACCCGGAAGATGAACATGCGTCGCTTTTTCAAAATGCGCACATAGCTCCAGCTCACCGCCGCCTTATGTCGTCCGCCGAAAACTCGGGGGGAAGTCGAGGGAGCCGAATCGCAAGTCGATACGTCTACTCGGCAACGTCCGAGAACGTGCGACGGAGGTGCAGGGCGATGGCCGGATTCCGGAGTCTCGCGAGACAGGTGCGCGATCCGCTGAGCGATTTGGCACTGCGGCGGTATTCACTGCGCAAGTGCCTGGAGAGGTTCGCCCCTTACGGCCACCGGGCGACCTGGGATCATTTGTGCTCCCGGGCGGGCTTCGGGCCCGAGGACCGCTCTCCCGACCCGGCGCGGCTGGTGGCCGCGCTCGATGAGCTGGAGGCGGCGCGCGCGGTCTGGCTCGCCTACGAGCGGGACTTCGCGGAGCGCCGCCGCAAGGAGAAGCACGACGGGCTCCGCCGGCCCGGCAGCGTGGACGACTGGCACCGGTGCACCTGGGGCGGCTTCGGGGTCGCCTGGTGCGACGATCCCGGCGTCCACCCCTCGGGACCGCTCGCCGAGGTGCTGCGGCGGCTGATCGCGGCGCTGGAGCGGGAGCCGGGCACGGTGTGCCCGGTGTGCGACCGCACCGACCTCGTCTGGACGCACGGCCTGGCGCACGAGCCCTCCGCGGGCGCCGTCTGCACGGGCTGCGGCATCGTCGTGCCGGCCCCGGTGCTCACGCCCGCCGCGATGGCGCGGGCACGGGCGCGGCGGGCACGGCCGCTGGTCTCGGCATGAGGTGCGGCCGGAGCGTCCGCGGGCGTACGGCGGCTAGGGCGTCGCCACGTCCGTCTGTATGGCCAGCTTGAACTCGGCGAACATGAGCGGTGCGGCGATCTTCACGTCGCCGGGGCCGCGCGCCGACATCTTCAGGCCGACCGGTGTCTGCGGGCGGACGAACATCTGCCACATGTGCGTCCGGTACTGCCCGCCCCTGGTGGGCATCCAGTCGGTGGTGGCCGTGGAGTCGTAGCCGGTGGAGGCGCCGAGCGGGTCGCGCACGAAGCGCGCGCGGTACTCGGTGGGCCGGTCGTCCGGCTCCCAGAAGATCATCGCCGACAGGGTGCCCCAGCCGTGATGGCTCGGCCAGATGAGCCCGGACCTGGCGTCCGGGAAACCTGACGGGCTGGTGGCGCCTTTGCCGGGGTCGTGCATGTGCCACGGGTCGTACGACTCGTCGGTGCCCGTGTACGGAAAACGCACGAGGTGGTAGCCGTCGCTGTCGTAGGTGATCTTCTGCCGCCCCGAGCGCTCGGCACTCCACAGCAACGAGCAGATGGCTATTCCCATCGGCCTTCCCCCTGTGAGTCGTCTGTGTGTCGTCGTCTGTGCTGTCCTGTGGTGATGCAGGTATGTCTGAACGGCGCCCGCGGCGCGGGCGATGGTGCGTTGATCCCCCTGTCACCCGGGGCGATGGCCGAGTCCGCGGCGGCGGCCGTCGCGGCGGGCGCGCGGGACGTTCATGTTCACCCCAAGTCCCCCTGTGGGCAAGACACGTTGGCGCCACGTGCGGTTGCGGCCGCGCTGGAAGCGGTCCGTTCCGTGACCTCCGTGCCGGTCGGGGTGACCACGGGCGCCTGGGCGGAGGCCGACCCCAGGGAGCGGGTGGCGCGCATCCGGGCGTGGACCGTGCTGCCCGACCACGCGTCGGTGAACTGGCACGAGCCCGGGGCGGAGGCGGTGGCCGAGGCCCTGCTGGACCGGGGCGTGGGCGTGGAGGCCGGCATCTGGTCCGGCACGGACGGCACGGAACGCTTCATGGCGTCGCCGCTCGGCCCGCGCGTCCTGCGGGTCCTCGCGGAGGTGACGGACCCCGACCCCGCCACGGCCCGCGACTCGGCCCGCGCCCTCCTCACCGTGCTCGGCCGCTCCCACGGCCGCCCCGTCCTGCTGCACGGCGAGGAGGCAGGCACCTGGCCCGTACTACGCCTCGCGGGCCGCCTGGGCCTGGCCACCCGCATCGGCCTGGAGGACACCCTGGTCCTGCCGGACGGCGAACGAGCGGAGTCAAACGCTCAGTTGGTCTCTACGGCACTGTCGATGTACGGGACGCCGTCCCGGTAGGGGTGGCCCCGGCGCGCGAGAGCGTGACGTTAGCAGCCACATATTTGGTCGCTCCAGTGCTTTGTCGTCGGCACAGTTGGTGGTGATGAACGTCGTGATCCCGTGTCCACGCGGCACGTAGGAACCAGGAGCCCGTCCCATGTCGACGCTGCGCGTCACCGCCGAAGTGCTGACCATTCACGAGCATCCCAACGCCGATGCCCTCGAACTGGCCCAGGTGGGCCTGTATCGCGCGGTCGTCGCCAAGGGCGTCTATCGGAGCGGGGATACGGCGCTCTACATACCGGAGCAGGCTGTCCTGCCCGTCGAGTTGATCGACGAGCTGGGGCTCACCGGGCGGCTCGCGGGCGGCAAGGCGGATCGGGTCAAGGCGGTGCGGTTGCGGGGTGAGTTGTCGCAGGGCATCGTGTGCCGGCCTCGGGCGCTCGCGGAGGTGGATTTGGCGCGGGCCGCGGCGGAGGGCACGGACTTCGCGGACCGGCTCGGTGTCGTGAAGTGGGTGCCGCCGATACCGCCCACCATGAACGGTGACGTCGAGGCCGCACCCGACCTGCTGCCGTGGGTCGACATCGAGAACATCCAGCGCCACCCGGACATCTTCGCGCCCGGCGAGCCGGTGGTCCTCACGGAGAAGCTGCACGGTTCCGCCTGCCTGCTGACCTACGTCGCCGATGCGGGCGGCCGGGTGCATGTCTCCTCGAAGGGCTTTGGGGCCAAGTCCCTTGCCCTGAAGGAAGATGCGCGCAATCTGTACTGGCGCGCGGTACATGGGCACGGAGTCGCGGCCGCGGCCGCCGCCCTGGCCGAGCGGCTCGGCGCGCGCCGGGTCGGGATCTTCGGGGAGGTGTACGGCGCCGGAGTCCAGGACCTCACGTACGGCGCCGACGGACGCCGCGAGACGCTCGGTTACGCGGTCTTCGACGTGAGCGCCGAGATCGACGGCGAGGTCCGGTGGCTGGACCCCGCGGCCCTGCTCAAGGACCGGCTCCCCTTGGTGCCGCGCCTGTACGAGGGCCCGTACGACGCCGAGCACGTCCTGGCGGTCGCCTCGGGCCGCGAGACGGTGTCCGGGCGCGCCCTGCATCTGCGGGAGGGCGTCGTGATCCGGCCCGCGGTCGAGCGGTACTCCCCCGTGACCGGCGGCCGCGCCATCGCCAAGGCGGTCAGCGCGGCCTATCTGACGAGGAAGGGCGGCACGGAGTTCGAGTGACCCCCGGGGCGAGCGACCTGGCGGACGGGCAGGCGGCCATCTCAGTGGCCCCGCTCGTCCGTCACCCGCACCCCGTCCGCGATCCCCACCACCAACATCCGCGTCCCCTCCTCCAACGGACGCCAGCGGTGCGGTAGTTCGGCCGCGCAGTACAGCGTGTCCCCGCGGTCCAGGCGGTACACGGAGCCGTCCGCCTCCACCTCGGCCGAGCCGTCGGCCACGTAGAGGATCTCGTCGTTGCGGTGGCGGTACTCGCGGCCCCAGTCGTGGTCCCCGGTGAACTCCAGGGCGTGCAGCCGCTGGTGGCCGCGGACCAGCGGACGCATCCGGGCCTCCCGGTCGCCCTTGCCCTCGCCCACCGAGGCCGAGTCACCGCGCACCACGTCCACCGGCTTCGGCGGATCCGCCGAGGCGAGGAGCTGGACGGCCGTGGTGTCCAGGGCGTCGGCGATGCGCTGCAAGGACCCCATGCTGGGCCGGGAGCGGCCGTTCTCCACCTGGCTGAGGAAGGGCGCCGAGACCCCCGCCCGCGCCGCCACGTCCGCCAGCGTCAGGTCAAGGGCCCGGCGGAGCCTGCGGATCCCGGGACCGACCTGCGGGACGCCCGCCGCACTTTCCTCACTCGTACCCATGTCCCTCAGCATATCCGTCGGGTTAACCTCTTCGGCACCACTTAAGAAAGTTAAGTGCGCGCAGTCGAGCGCACCTGACCGAGAGGACGGGACTTCCATGACCCGCGACATGACCCGCGTGGACCAGAATCAGCGCCGCCGCCGTGGCACCGGCCTGATGGCCCTGGACGAGGGCGCCAGTTTTGGCGGCTACACCCTCTTCGCCCCGCTCACCGGCAGCGGCGAGGTCTACCTCGTCGACGCCCACGGCGAGATCGCCCACCAGTGGAACCTCCCGCACCGCCCGGGACGGCACGCGCGGATCCTGCCGAACGGCAACCTCGCCTACAACGGCGTACTCCCCGACGAGCCCGCGCTCTTCCCCATGTGGCACAAGTACCGCGGCGGGATCATGCAGGAGATCGCCCCGGACGGCACGGTCCTGCGCGAGCACCGCGACCGCTTCCAGCACCACGACGCGCACCACTACGGCGACGGCCGGCTCCTCTACACGGCACTCGAACCCCTGACCGGCGAGGACGCCGCGGCCGTCCGCGGAGGCGTGCCCGGGTCCGAGGCCTCCGACGGGACCGTGTGGGCCGACACCATCGTCGAGGTGGACGCCGAGGGGAACACCACCTGGGAGTGGAAGGTCTCCGAGCACCTCGGCCGCGCGGACTTCCCGCTCCACCCCGACTACGCCCGCGAGCACTACCCGCTGATCAACAGCGTCCTGCCGACGAGCGACGGCAACATCCTCGCCAGCTTCCGCTCGGTCTCCGCCGTCGTCGTCATATCCCGTGAGACGGGCGACATCATCTGGCGCTCGGAGCCCGGCGTCGTGTCCCAGCAGCACTGCCCGACCGAACTGCCGAACGGCAACTTCCTCGTCTTCGACAACGGCGTCTTCCGGCCGCACTGGGACGTGCCGTTCAGCCGGGTCATCGAGATCGAGCGTTCCAGCGGCAAGGTCGTCTGGGAGTACCACGACCCGGCCCGCGAGTCGTTCTTCGCGCCGTTCATGGGCAGCGCCCAGCGACTGCCGAACGGCAACACCCTGATCACCGACTCCCCCGCGGGCCGCCTCTTCGAGGTCACCGCGGACGGCTACCTCTGCTGGGAGTACGTCGTGCCGTTCTTCGGCGGCTACGAGGAGGAAGAGGTCCGCAAACTCTTCCCGTCGGAGCCCAACGCCGTCTTCCGCGCCTACCGTTACGCCGCCTCCGAACTGCCCTGGCTCACCCCGGCTCCCGCACCAGCGAAGGGCTGAGCCCGTGGTGGCCGCCGTCGACGAGCGCCTTCCGCTGCCGCGCCTCGCACCGCTCGCCCTCCAGCACCTCCTCGCCGGGATCGCCGCGCCCGTCTCCTCGGTGATCCTGATCGGCACGACGCTGCGGCTGACCACCGCTCAGACGGCCTCGCTGCTCAGCGCCACGCTGGTGCTGTGCGGCATCGGGGCGCTGCTCCAGTCGCTCGGCGTAAGGGCGCTGCGGGTCGGCGCCCGGCTGCCGTTCCTGATGCTGCCGGGCGGGGCGGCGGTGGCGATCTTCCTGCAGATCGGGAAGGAGTACGGGGCCGCGACGGCGTCCGGCTCCGTCCTGATCGCCGGGGTGTTCCTGATCTGCGTACTACCCTTCTACGGACGTGTGGTGCGGCTGTTCCCGCCCCTGGTGATGGGGACGACGGTCGTCCTCATCGGCATCAACATGATCAAGGTGACGGCCCCGATGGTGGCGTCGGGGCCGGGACCCGGGTTCGCGACGCTCGGCGTCATCGCGCTGCTCTTCCTCGTCCTGCGGGGCGTGTGGCGGCAGATGGCGGTGCTGTTCGGCCTCGTGGGCGGCACGGCCATCGCGCTGCTGCTCGGCACGGACATCCATCTCGCCTCCGGCGCCGCGTTCGCGCTGCCGGACCCCTTCCCGTACGGCGCCCCGCACTTCGACCTGCTCGCGGCGATCCCGCTGCTGGTCTTCGCGCTCGCCTCGCTCGCCGAGGCCACCGGCCAGACCGTGCTCAACAGCGAGGCGGTCGGCCGCACCCCGGACGCGGGCCGGGACGTGCCGCGCATCGCCCGCGCCGACGCCCTCGTGTCGCTGGGCGCCGGTGTCTTCGGCACGTCCTTGATGGTGACGAGCGCCGAGAACATCGGCATCGTCCAACTGACGCGCGTACGCAGCAGGTTCGTCACGGCGGGCGCGGGCGTACTGCTCGTCGTCTGCGGTCTGCTGACCCCGCTGACGCGCCTGCTCGCCGCCATCCCCGAGCCGGTGGTCGGCGCGGCGGGTCTGGTGATCTACGCGGTGATCGCCGTCCTCGGCTTCAGCATGCTGTCCCGGGTCGACCTCACGCACGGCACCGACAGCATCGTGGTGGCTCTGGCCCTGGTCGTGGGGCTGCTGCCGGTGATGACCCCGGGCCTGTACGCACCGCTGCCGCCCTGGGCGCACACGATCTTCGGCAGCGGAGTGGCCGCGGGCGCGCTCGCCGCCGTGATCCTCAGCGTGGCCTTCCGCCATCTGGGGCCGCGCGACCGGCCCGAAGCCGCGCCCGAGGTCACCCCCGAGGTCACGACTGAGGCCGGCGCTCCACCAACAGACGGGAGCCGGTGAGGCGTTCGCCGAAGACGTCGTCGGGGTTGGAGAGCACGCAGTTCTCCAGGGAGAGGCAGCCGCAGCCGATGCAGTCGGTGAGGTGATCGCGCAACCGCCCCAACTGCTTGATCCGCTCGTCCAGTTCGGAGCGCCAGTCCTCCGAGAGGCGCGCCCAGTCCTCGCGGGTCGGGGTGCGCTCCTCGGGGAGCGAGTCGAGCGCCTCGCGGATCGTGGCGAGCGGAATGCCCACGCGCTGCGCGGCACGGACGAAGGCGACGCGGCGCAGCGCGTCACGGTGGTAGCGGCGCTGGTTGCCCGAGGTGCGGCGGCTGGTGATCAGGCCCTTGGTCTCGTAGAAGTGCAGGGCGGAGACGGCGGCGCCGCTGCGGGCCGAGAGCTGGCCGACGGTGAGCTCATGGATCTTCTCTGGGATCTGGGGCACCCCTCCAACCCTAATGGCAGATCCGCCGCCCGCGATGACCGGTCCGTTGACACACGTCGGCGTACGCAGCATGCTGAGCAACCGCTTAGTTCGTACATTTTGAGGAGGCCAGGGACATGGCAGAGCCGAGGATCTTCGCGTCGGCCGACGACCTGCGTGCCGGGGTCGGCGAGCAGCTCGGGCACAGCGAGTGGCTGGAGGTCGACCAGAAGCGGATCGACCTGTTCGCCGACGCCACGGGCGACCACCAGTGGATCCACGTGGACGCGGAGAAGGCGGCCCAGGGCCCCTTCAAGACGACCATCGCGCACGGCTATCTGACGCTGTCGCTGCTGCCGAGCCTGGTGCCGGAGGTCATGCGCGTCGAGGGCATGAAGATGGGCGTCAACTACGGCACCAACAAGGTCCGCTTCCCCTCGCCGGTGCCCTCGGGCTCCCGGGTGCGGGCGACCGCCGTGCTCAAGGAGGTCGAGCCGACCAAGGACGGCGGCGTCCAGGTCACCGCCGTGGTCACCGTCGAGCGCGAGGGCAGCGAGAAGCCCGCCTGCGTCGCGGAGTCGGTCTCGCGCTACTACTTCTGAGGCGGCCGGGGGCTCAGGAGTCCTGCTTCTTGGCCCCCACCATCCGCAGCACGAGGTCGGCGTAGAGCGCGCCGACCTCGTCGGGCGTCCGGGTGCCCGCGACGTTGAACCAGCGGGCCACGTCGATGCAGAGCGAGAGCACGGCAAGGGTGGTGCCCGGCACGTCGGGGACGTCGAACTCCCCGTCCCGCACCCCGTCGTTGATCATGTCCCGCACGGCGGCGTCCGACTGGCGGCGCAGCGCGACGATCTCCGTGCGGTGCTCCTCGCCGAGCGCGTCCAGCTCGTACTGGACCACGCGGGCGGTGGTGTGATGGTCGGCGTGCCAGCGCACGAAGGACCGTACGGCGTCGGCGAGCCGCTCCGCCGCGCCGCCCGGACCGTCGGCCGCGGTGCGCAGGACCCGCAGGGCCTTGTCGTGGCCGATCCGGCTGATGCGGTGGAGCAGCTCTTCCTTGGTCTTGTAGTGGATGTAGAGCGCCGCCGGGCTCATGCCGGCGCGGCCCGCGATGTCCCGGGTCGTCGTCGCGTGGTACCCACGCTCGGCGAAGGCCTCGACGGCGGCGATCAGCAGCCGCCGCGCCGCATCGGGCGTGACCTCGCCCCATGGCAGGTCATCGCCCTCGGTCTGCTCCGCCGTGCTCATCGCCCACTCCTTCCGCCGGTCGGGAGGGACACCATACCCCTGACGGTGAGCAAGCGCTTAGGACGCCGGTCAGGCCGCCGGCTTGAACGGGTCGTGTTCGGCCAGAATCTTCTCCAGACGGGCCTGGTCGACGCGGCTGACGAGCTGGTCCGCCTCCTGCCGGTCCCTGATCACCTTGGCGAGGGTGAACGCGGAGGTCGTCAGGTACAGGACGGAGACGGCGAGGAAGGCGCGGATCCAGCCGCTGACGTCGAGGCTGTAGACGCCGATCGCCACGGCGCCGATCGCCACGGCGAACGACGCGATGGCCTGACCGTAGTAGGCGGTGCTGTTCTGCTGCTTGACCGGTGCCGGTGTCTCACTCATGGTCAGAGCTTCGCCCGGGAGCGGCCGCGCCACATCCGTTGCCGTACTCAGGTCACGTACTCAGGTCACGTGCTCAAGTCGCGTGCTCAAGTCGCGTACTCAGAAGGCCGAGATCCCGGTGAGCGCCCGTCCTATGACCAGCTTCTGGATCTGGCTCGTGCCCTCGTAGAGCGTCATCACGCGCGCGTCGCGCAGCAGCTTGCCCGCGGGGTACTCGTCGATGTAGCCGTAGCCGCCGAAGACCTGGAGGGCGTTGTTTGCGGCGCGCACCGCGGCCTCGGAGGCGAACAGCTTGGCCTTGGAGGACTCCGTGGTGAAGGGCTGCCCGCGGTCGATGAGGTCGGCGACCCGCCAGGTCAGCAGGCGCGCGGCGTCCACGTCCACCGCGATGTCGCTGATCAGCTCCTGCACCAGCTGGTGCCCCGCGATGGCCTTGCCGAACTGCTCGCGCTCGGTCGCGTACGTCACGGCCGCGTCAAGGGCGGCCTGGGCGATGCCCACACACCCGGCGGCGACCGACATCCGCCCCTTGGCGAGCGCCGACATGGCCACCGAGAAGCCCTTGCCCTCGGGCGCCATCATGGCCGACGCGGGGACGCGGACGCCCTCGAGGACCAGTTCGGCGGTGGCCTGGCCGCGCAGCCCGAGCTTGCCGTGGATGGTGCGGCGGCTCAGTCCCGGAGTGTCGGTCGGCACCAGGAAGGCGGAGACGCCCTTGTGGCCGGGGGCGTCGTTCGTCCGCGCGAAGAGCAGCACGACGTCGGCCCAGGTGCCGTTCGTGATGAACATCTTGGAGCCGTTGATGACGTAGTCGCCGCCGTCGCGCACGGCCTTCGTCGAGAGGTTCCCCGCGTCGGACCCGGTGCCCGGCTCGGTCAGCCCGAAGCACCCGACGAGCTCACCGGAGGTGAGGCCCGGCAGCCACTGCCGCTTCTGTTCCTCGCTCCCCCAGTACGCGATGGTCTTGGCCACCAGGCCGAGGGAGACCGACACGATGCCGCGCACGGACGAGTCGCCGCGCCCCAGCTCCTCGGTCACCAGGCAGTAGGCGAGGTGGTCCCCGCCCGAGCCGCCGTACTCCTCGTCGACGGTGAGCCCGAGGAAGCCGACCTCACCGAGCTTCTTCACGATCGAGCGGTCGACGCTCTCGGCACGGTCCCACTCGATGACGTGCGGGGCGATCTCGCGGGCGACGAAGTCCTTCGCCAGCTGCCGGACGGCGGACTGCTCCTCGCTGAGCTCCAGGTTCATCGGGGGCACCTCTTCGGATCGACGCGTGGGACCAGATTTAAATTAGCACTGCTAGTTTCTTGCGGCAGCCCTACTATGTGCCGCATGGCCCGACCGCGCAAGCCCCTCCTCAGCAGAGATCGCATCGTCGAGACGGCGCGCGCGCTCGTGGACGCCGAGGGCCTCGCCGCCGTCTCGACGCGGCGCCTCGCCGCCGAGCTCGGGGTCAGCGGGCCCTCGCTCTACAACCACTTCCGCACGAAGGACGAGATCCTGGAGGCGGTCGCGGACTCGGTGAGCGCACAGGTCGACCTGTCGATGTTCGAGACCACCGACGAACGCGACTGGCGGACGGCGCTGCACGACTGGGCCGTCTCCTACCGCGCGGCGCTCACCCTGCACCCCAACATCGTTCCGGTGCTCGCGAGCGGCCCCGGCCGGCGCCCGGCCGGACTGCGCCTGGCGGACGCGGTGTTCGGGGCGATGGTCGACGCGGGCTGGCCCGCCGCGCAGGCCACGTCGATCGGCGCGCTGATGCGGTACTTCATCATGGGTTCGGCGCTCGGCTCCTTCGCCGGCGGCTTCGTGGACGACGCGACCGCCTACGACCCGGCCGACTATCCGCACCTGGGCCAGGCCCACCTCCTCGCCGACCGCCAGCAGGAGATCGACGAGCGCGCCTTCGAGACGGGCCTGCAGGCGCTGCTCGACGGGCTGGCGCTGCAGTACGCGCAGGTGGCGGCGCCCGCCGTATGACCGTTCGGCGCCGACCGAACCGTCCCCGGCGCATCCTTGAGCCATGACCGACCCCGCGACCCCTCACCTCGCCGCGCTCGCCGGGCTCATCGCCGACGAGACGCGCGCCGCCTGTCTGCTCGCCCTGCTCGACGGCCGGGCCTGGACCGCCGGTGAGCTGGCGCGGCACGCGGGGGTCGCGGCGTCCACGCTGAGCGAGCACCTGGGGAAGCTCGTCGCGGGCGGGCTGCTCGCCGAGGAGCGGCAGGGACGCCACCGCTACGTCCGCGTCGCCGACGCGCGCGTGGCGCAACTGATCGAGGACCTGACGGCATACGCGCGGCCGGGCGGGGCCGCCGTCCGGCCGCCGCGCACGCTGCGGGAGTCCGGTGCGAGCGAGGCGATGGCGCGCGGACGCACCTGTTACGACCACCTCGCGGGCCACCTGGGCATCACGATCACCCGGGCGATGACGGAGCGCGGCCTGCTGCGCCAGGACGCGGGCTTCGCCCTGACCGACGAAGGGATCACCTGGTTCGGGGAGTCGGGCATCGGCCTGGAGCGCACCGGCAGGCGCCCGCTGGCCCGCGCCTGCGTCGACTGGACGGAACGCAGGCCGCACCTGGCGGGGGTCGCGGGCGCGGCGCTGTGCCGCCATGCGCTGGACGCGGGGTGGTTGGTGCGGATCGGTTCCGAGCGGGCGGTCAAGGTGACGCCGACGGGAGCGCGGGCACTGGAGACGCACCTCGGTATCGCCGCGCCCCGCTAGGTAAATGTAAAGTGCACCTGCCTTGTCGGGGGAAACATGGACGTAACACGGGAGTGAGCCGTGCGGCACGCAACGGATGCCAAGAGCCTGCCACTTCGGGCCCTGCCCTTCGCCGCCCACGTCCTGCGCGGCCAGGCGCAGGTCACCTTCCTGCCCAGCGCGGCGGCGGGTGCGGTCTTCTGCGTGGCGCTCTTCGCGGCGGGATGGCAGTACGGCCTCTACGGGCTCGCGGGCACGGCCGTCGGCACGGGGACGGCGCGGCTCCTCGGGGCGGCGCACGACCGCGTCTCGACCGGGCTCGAAGGCTTCAACGCCTGCCTCACCGCGCTGTGTTTCGCGGTGTTCCTCGGCGCCGGGCACCTGTCCACGGCCGTGCTCGCCCTCGCGGGCTGCGTGGTGGTCACGGTGGTGACGGCGGCGATCGTGAACCTCCTCGCCGTCTGGGACCTGCCCTCGCTCACGCTCCCGTACTGCCTGCTCGCGAGCGTGACGACGATGGCGGCGCCCGGTTTCGAGCGGGTCTGGCACCACCGGGTCGACCCGGCGGCGCTGACGCAGGCGGCGAGTGACCCGACAGCGCTCCGGCTCGTCGATCTGACGCGCGGGTTCTTCGCGGGCTTCGCCCAGATCTTCTTCATGCCGCAGTGGTACGTCGGCGCGCTCGTGCTCCTCGGCCTCTTCGTCGCGAGCCGTCGCGCGGGGGCCGTGGCGTGCCTCGGCAGCCTGACCGGCATCGGCACGGCGGTCGCGCTCGGGGCGCCGACCGCGCGGATCGCCGACGGCACGATGGGATACAACGCGGTCCTCGTGGCGCTCGCGCTGTGCGGCGTCTTCCTGCCCTCCCGGGGCGTGACGCTCGCCTACGCGCTCGTCGGCGCCGCCACGGCGACCCTCGCGGGCTCAGCGCTGACGGCGCTCCTCGCACCCTCCGGCGGGCACGCGTTCACCTGGCCGTTCGTGCTGACGACTCTCGCGTTCCTGGCCGCGGCCAAGTCCTTCGCACGCCTGGGCGAACCGGCCGCGGCGCCGTCGGCGAAGACGGCGCCGCCACCGGTCACGAGTGCCCCCGTCAGCGGGAACTCGCCCTCCCCGCAAGCACCTTGATGGAGATGAGCGCGATCACCGCGAGGCCGATGATGTACGCGGAGACGGCCATCGAGGTGCCCGTCGCCTCCAGGAGCAGCACCATCACGAAGGGCGCGAGCCCGCCGCCGAACACGGCCGCGATCTGATAGCCGAGCGAGGCTCCCGTGTAGCGCATCTCGGCGGTGAACAGCTCCGCGAACAGCGCGGCCTGCGGCCCGTACATGATGCTGAGGAAACAGCTGGTGACAAAGGTGCCGACGGCCAGCCACAGCAGCGAGCCGGTGTCGATGAGCAGGAACATCGGCACCGCCCAGACCGCGAGCCCCGCGGCGCCCAGAGCGTAGATCTTCAGCCGTCCGATGCGGTCGGAGAGCGCGGCGGACGCCGGGATCAGGGCGAGTTGGGTGAGGCTCACGCAGAGCGAGACGGTGAGGACCGCGCTGCGCTTCATGTCGAGTTCGCGGGTGGTGTAGTCGAGGACGCCGGTGATGATGATGTAGAAGGTCGCCGTGTTCACCGCGAAGGAGCCGCCCGCCAGGAAGACGGTGCCGAGGTGGTGGCGCAGGATCGTCCGCAGGGGCGAGTTGCCCCCTTCGCCGCCCGCGCTCTTCTGGGCCTTCTCCTTCTCCGCGAGGGCCTTCTCCGCCTCACGGAACTCCGGGGTCTCCTCCACGCGGGTGTGGATGTACCAGGCGAGCACGAGGACGAGGAGCCCGACCATGAAGGGCACTCGCCAGCCCCATGACTCGAAGGTGCTCTCGCTGGTGACGGCACCGGCGATCAGGAAGACCGTGTTGGCGGTCACCACGCCGATGGGCACGCCGAGCTGGACCAGGCTCCCGTAGAGGCCGCGCTTGCCCTCGGGGGCGTACTCGGTGGCCATCAGCATCGCGCCGCCCCACTGCGCGCCGACCGCGATGCCCTGGAACACGCGGAGGGTGACGAGGAGGATCGGCGCGGCGATGCCGACGGTGTCGTACGTGGGGAGCAGGCCGATGCCCGTGGTGGACAGGCCCATCAGGGTCAGGGCGAGGACCAGCATGGGCTTGCGGCCACGCTTGTCGCCGAGGTGCCCGGCGATGATGCCGCCGACGGGGCGGGCCAGGAAGCCGACCGCGAAGGTGGCGAACGCGGCGAGGACTCCGGCGGAGGAGCTGCCGGAGGGGAAGTACAGGTCGCCCAGGACGAGGGCGGCCGCGATGCCGAAGACGAAGTAGTCGTACCACTCGACGGCCGAGGCGAGGGCGGCCGCGGTGGCCACCTTGCGGCGGTGGGGATCCGCCGGGTTCGCGGGCCGATCGGATGGGGGGTGGGGGGCCGCCGTGGGGGCGGACGGTGCGGGGTCCATTGCGGTGCACACTCCGGTGGGTCCGGGGACGGGACGGGGGGGTGGGCGTGTGATTGCAGGGACCGTACCGACCGGTGGGTATGTGGTCAACGGTTCGCGTCGGACGGACTGGAAATCCAGCCCGTCCGGCGTTTGAGGACGAACTCGGCGGAGCCGGTGATGTTTTGACCGGGGCTAGAACACCACCAGCGCCCGCCCGCCCTTCCCCGCGACCATGTTCTCGAAGGCCGCGGGGATGCCGTCCAGGGCGATGCGGTCCGTCACCAGGAGGCCGAGGTCGAAGCGCCCCGCACGGATGTGATCGGCCAGGACCGGCAGGTCGACCGCGGGGTCCGAGTTGCCGTACACGCACCCCGCGAGGGTCCTGCCCCAGTGGAAGATCTCCAGGGCGTTGAAGGTGATCTGCTGGTCCTTGCCGCCGATGCCGACCACCGTCGTACGCCCGCCGCGCCGCGTGGACTCCCAGGCCGTGCGGATCGTCACCGCGCGGCCCACGCACTCCACGGCCACGTCCACGCCCTGGCCGCCGGTCAGCTTGCGGATGTCCTTCGCCGTCTTCTCGGAGGCGACGACATACTCCGTCGCTCCGGCCGACCGCGCCAGCGCCTCCTTTTCCGGAGACACGTCGACCGCGATGATCTGCGAGGCCCCGGCGATCCGTGCCGCCTGGAGTGTCGCGAGACCCACGCCCCCGACCCCGTAAACGGCCACCGTCTCGCCTTCGCGTACCCGCGCGGAGTGGTGCACGGCGCCGTAGCCGGTGAGCACGGCGCAGCCGAGGAGGGCGGCGTCCGTCAGCGGGACGCCGTCCGGGGCGGGCAGCACGCAGTTGCCCGCCACCACCGTCTCCTCGGCGAACGCGGCGACGTTCAGGCCCGGGTGCAGGTCGGCGCCGTCCGAGGCGCGCTTGGCATACACATCGGCCGCACCGGCCAGCGCGTTCACGCACAGCCACACCTCGCCGAGCGAGCAGGGGTGACAACTGCCGCAGGAGGGGGCCCAGTTGAGGACGACCCCGGCACCGGGGGCGACATGCGTGACCCCCTCCCCCACGGAAACGACCGTCCCCGCGCCCTCGTGCCCGAGCACGGCGGGCACGGGCACCCGCATCGTGCCGTTCGTCAGGGACAGGTCGGAGTGGCAGACCCCGGCGGCGGCGAGGCGCACCCGCACCTGGCCTGGTCCCGGCTCGGGCAGGTCGATCTCGGTGATCTCCAGCGGAGAACCGACGGCGGGCAGAACGGCGGCGCGGACCACGGTGGCGTACTCCTTGAAAGGCGGGTGGCGATGAGTTCAGAACTGCTCGGGACCGCTCAGAACTGGAGGGACTTCGTCTGGAGGTACTCGGCGAGCCCGTGCGGGCCCAGTTCGCGCCCCACCCCCGACTGCTTGTAACCGCCGAACGGGGCGAGGGGGTTGAAGCTGCCGCCGTTGATGTCGACCTGCCCCGTGTCCATGCGGCGGGCGAAGGCGATCGCCTCCGCGTCGTCGGCCGCCCAGACCGCGCCCGCGAGCCCGTACACGGTGCCGTTGGCGATCCGCAGGGCCTCGGCCTCGTCCTCGTACCGGATGATCGAGACGACCGGGCCGAAGATCTCCTCCTGGGCGATCGTCATGTCCGGGGTGACGTCGGCGAAGACCGTCGGCTGTACGAAGTAGCCCTGTTCGCGCGGAACTTCGGAGCCGCCTGCCACCACGCGGGCGCCTTCCTCGACGCCCTTGTCGATGTAACCCCGCACGCGAGCCTGCTGCTTGGCGTTGACGACGGGGCCGATGCGGGAGCCGTACTTGACCGCGGCGGCCGACGCGAGCGCGACCGCCTCGTCGTACCGCTCCGAGTCCACCAGCATGCGGGTCCACGCGCTGCACGTCTGGCCCGAGTTGGACATGACGTTGGCGACGCCGACGTTGACCGCCTTGGCCAGGTCGGCGCTGGGCAGGATGACGTTGGCGGACTTGCCGCCGAGTTCCAGGGCGACGCGCTTGACGGCCGCACCCGCGGTCGCGCCGATCTGCTTGCCGACCGCCGTGGAGCCGGTGAAGGAGACCAGGTCGACGTCCTCGTGCTCGGCGAGCGCCTGTCCGGCGACCGGGCCGAGCCCGGTGACCAGGTTGAAGACACCGGCGGGGATGCCCGCCTCGTGCGCGGCCTCGGCGAAGAGCTGGGCGGTGAGCGGGGTGTCCTCGGCGGGCTTCAGGACCACCGTGCAGCCCGCGGCGAGCGCGGGGGCGACCTTGTTGACGATCTGGTGGAGGGGATAGTTCCAGGGGGTGATCGCGCCGACCACGCCGACCGGCTCCAGGTAGACCGTGGAGTTGCCGATCTTCTCCTCGAAGGCGTACGTCGCGGCGAGCTCGGCATACGAACCGGAGACCAGGATCGGTACGCCCGCGTGCACCATCTGCGAGAACGGCAGCGGCGAGCCGAGCTCCGCCGTCACCGTCTCGGCGATCTCGTCCTTGCGGGCGACCAGCTGGTCGCGGAGCGCGCCGATGAGCGCTCCTCGCTCGGCGGGCGGGGTCGCCGCCCAGGCGGGGAAGGCCTCGCGGGCGGCGCGCACCGCCGCGTCGACGTCCTGCGCCGTGCCTGCCGGGACCTGGCCGATCGGCTGCTCGTCGGCCGGGTTCAGGACCGTGATCGTGTCCGTACCGACGGCGGGCCGCCAGGCGCCGCCGATGTACATGCCGTCGTGGGCCTTCATCGCACTCCTCAGGTAGTCGTCCGCACCCCAAACTAGCGCTGATAGTTTTTTGGCACCAGGGGCGTCGGAAGGGCGTCGGGACCAGGGACATTCACCCCGGCTCGACACCTACCCCCCAGAGGGTCCGCCGAAATTCCGTTTCGTGCATGTGACAGATACATGTCACGTCGTCAACTCCCTTGATCTACGCCTGTAGAGCCGACATTCTGCTGAGCGCGCCGGGAGCGGAACGCACCGCTCCTGGCTGTGTGTGCGAGCACGCACACGCCCCCACAGTTGCGCCGCCCGACCCCAGGGCGAGCGCCGCCAATGAGGAGGACTCCCTCGTAATGGCAATGCTGCGCAGCAAGAAGACCGTGATCGCCGCGGCGATCTCGACCGCCACCGCCGCCACCCTGTTCGGTGCGGTCACCGCCCTCCCGGCCCAGGCCGCTCCCGCCGAGGGCACCGTGATCGGCGCCGGTTCGGCCGACGCCGTCAAGGGCAGTTACATCGTCACGCTGAAGAAGGACTCGGGCTTCAAGGCCGCCTCGACCCAGGGCAAGGGCCTGATATCCGAGTACGGCGGGTCGGTGCAGAAGACCTTCAGGTCCGCGCTCAACGGATACACCGTCGACCTGAGCGCGGCGGAGGCGAGACAACTCGCCGCCGACCCCGCCGTCGCCTCGGTGGAGCAGAACCGCACCGTCCGGGCCGACGCGACCCAGACCAACGCCCCCTGGGGCCTGGACCGCATCGACCAGACGAGCCTGCCGCTGTCCGGCACCTACACCTACCCGGACACCGCGGGCTCGGGCGTCACCGCGTACGTGATCGACACCGGCGTACGCATCACGCACTCCGAGATCAGCGGGCGCGCGGTGAACGGCTATGACGCGGTCGACCGCGACAACACCGCCCAGGACGGCAACGGTCACGGCACGCACGTGGCCACCACCATCGCGGGCAAGACGTACGGCGTCGCCAAGAAGGCCAAGATCGTGGCCGTCCGCGTGCTCGACAACAACGGCTCCGGCACGACCGCCGGTGTCATCGCGGGCATCGACTGGGTGACGGGCAACCACACGGCGGGCGCCCCCGCCGTGGCCAACATGTCGCTCGGCGGCGGCGCGTCCACCACCCTCGACAACGCGGTGAAGAACTCCATCGCCGACGGTGTCAGCTACGCGGTCGCCGCGGGCAACGAGGGCGTCAACGCCTCCTCGTCGTCCCCGGCGCGGGTCCCCGCGGCAATCACGGTGGGCGCCACCAGCAACACGGACGCCAAGGCCAGCTGGTCCAACTACGGCTCGGTCCTTGACATCTTCGCGCCGGGCGTCTCGATCAAGGCGGGCTGGAACACCGGCGACACGGCCACGAACACGATCTCCGGTACGTCGATGGCCACCCCGCACGTCGCGGGCGCCGCGGCGGTCTACCTGGCGGGCCACACCTCGGCCACACCCGCCCAGGTCTCGTCCGCGCTGGTGAACGGAGCCACCACGGGCAAGGTCACGAGCCCGGGCAGCGGCTCGCCGAACAGGCTGCTCAAGATCGTCCCGTAGTCGACGGGCAGTTCCCGAACAGCACACCGTTCCCCGGAGGCAGCCGGCGCCTCCGGGGAACTTTGCGGTGCGGGACCGATCCTCTCCTCTAGGCTTCACCTCAACTCCGGTGTTCCGGAAGACTTCTGCAAGGTTTCGACGGAGTTTGACGGAGGTGCGAAGTGAGCCGGTCCAGGAGCAAGGTGACCATCACGGAGATAGCCAGGCAGGCGGGTGTCTCGGTGCCGACGGTGTCACGGGTGGTCAACGGCCGGTCCGACGTCTCCGAGGACACCCGCGCGCGCATCGAGGACCTGCTGCGCGAGCACGGCTACGAACGGCGGGCGAGCGCGCCCGGCAGCCGTGCCGCCCTCGTCGACCTGGTCTTCAACGACCTCGACAGCCCCTGGGCCGTCGAGATCATCCGTGGCGTGGAGGAAGTGGCGCACGCGGCAGGCGCGGGCACGGTCGTCTCCGCGATCCACGGGGCGTCGGGCTCGGCCCGCCAGTGGATGAAGAACCTGCGGGCCCGAGCGTCGGACGGCGTGATCCTGGTGACCTCCGTCCTGGAACCGATGCTCCACGACGAGCTGCGGCGGCTCGGCGTACCGCTCGTCGTGATCGACCCGGCGGGATCGCCCGCCCTGGACGCACCGACCGTGGGCGCCACCAACTGGGCCGGCGGGATGGCCGCGACGGAGCATCTGCTCTCCCTGGGCCACCGCAGGATCGGCTTCATCGCGGGCCCGCCGAGGCTCCTGTGCTCCCGGGCCAGGCTCGACGGCTACCGGGCGGCCCTGGAGAGCGCGGGCGTGCCGGTCGACGACGCGCTGATCGTGCCGGGCGACTTCTACCACGCGTCCGGGTTCGCCGGGGCGGGTGAGCTCCTCGGCCTCGCCGAGCCGCCGACCGCGCTCTTCGCCGCCAGCGACCAGATGGCGCTCGGCGCGATCGAGGCGCTGCGGCGGCGCGGCCTGCGCGTTCCCGAGGATCTCAGCGTGGTGGGCTTCGACGATCTGCCGGAGGTCAGCTGGTCGGCGCCGCCCCTGACGACCGTGCGTCAGCCGCTGTCCGACATGGGGAAACTGGCGGCCCGTACGGTGCTGCGGCTCGCGCTCGGCGAGGAGCCGGCGTCGCCCCGCGTCGAACTGGCCACGGAGCTGGTGGTTCGGGCGAGCACCGCGTCCCGCGTCTGAGCCCCGCCCCCACCCCGCTCTCCTCCGGCCCCGCGAACTCCCTTTCCTGTCAGGGGCGTTGACACGTCCGGACGCCGCCCGTAACTTCCGTGCGCATCGACCGATAATTTTCGGAACTCTTCCGGAAGGTGCGCTGCGATGCCTACCCCTCCCCTGCGCCGACTGTGCCTCCCGGGCCGTCCGGGCCGACCGGGCCGACCGGGCCGACGCATACGTACGGCCCTGGCCGCCGCCGCGGCCCTGACGCTCGCCGCCACCGGCCTCTCCGCCTGCGGCAGCGGCGGCCCCCAGGACAGCGCGGGCGGTGGCGGCGCCGCGCTGGAGGCCTGGGTCTACGGCGACCCGTCGGCCGCCGTGCAGCGCAAGGTCGTCGACCGCTTCAACAAGACCTCGGACGTCAAGGTGAAGCTCGTCGAGATCCCCGGCGAGGGCTACCAGGACAAGATGCGCACCTCCATGGGCACCGCCAACGCCCCCGACATCTTCTTCAACTGGGGCGGCGGCTCCATCAGCGACTTCGCGGCCAAGGACATGCTGGTGGACCTCGGCCCGTACATGAAGAAGGATCCCGCGCTGAAGAAGGCGTTCATCCCCTCGATCCTGGACGCGGGCCGCATCGACGGGACGTACTACGGCGTCCCGATGCGCGGCATGCAGCCGGTGATCCTCTTCTACAACAAGAAGGTGTTCCGCGAGGCGGGCGCCCAACCTCCCTCGTCCTGGGCCGACATGCTCGACCTGATCGACACCTTCAAGGAGAAGGACGTCACGCCCTTCGCGCTCGCGGGCGCCGACCCGTGGACCGAACTGATGTGGCTCGAGTACCTCCTCGACCGGATCGGCGGGCCCGACGTCTTCCAGAAGATCATGGACGGCGACGCGTCCGCCTGGAACGACCCCGCCATGATCAAGGCGGGCGAGATGATCCGTGACCTGGTCGACCGCGGGGCGTTCGGCAAGAACTACAAGTCCGTCAACTACACGGCCGACGGCGCGTCCACCCTGTTCGCCCGCGGCAAGGCCGCCATGCACCTGATGGGCAGCTGGGAGTACGCCAACCAGCAGGCCAACCAGAAGGAGTTCGCCGAGAAGGGCCTCGGCTGGACGTCCTTCCCCGCGGTGCCGGACGGCAAGGGCGACCCGAAGGACGTCGTCGGCAACCCCACCAACTACTGGTCCGTCAACGCCACCCGGGTGAAGAAGGGCGAACGGCGCGACGCCGCCGTGGAGTTCCTGAAGTTCGCCTCCCAGGACGCCTACGCCAAGGACCTCGTCGCCAACGGGGACGTCCCGGCGACCTCGGACGCGAAGAAGCAGCTCGGCGCGCACAAAAGCCCCGAGTACGCCACCTACCAGTACGACATGGTGAGCGAGGCCCCGTCCTTCACGCTCTCCTGGGACCAGGCGCTCCCCGCCAAGTTCACCGCCCCGCTCACCAACAACCTGCAGAAGCTCTTCAACGGCGACCTGAGCCCGAAGGGCTTCGCCGACGCGATGCGGCGCGTGCAGTGAGCCCGGCCCCCGCCGGCAGCCGCGTGGGCCGCCCCGGCCTGCTGTGGGCCGCGCCCGGCGCCCTGTTCTTCCTCTGCTTCGCGCTCGGCCCGCTCCTCCTCGTCGGCTATCTCTCCTTCACCGAGTGGGACGGACTCGGCGGCCTGCCCTCCTTCAGCGGCACCGGCAACTGGCGCCGCCTGTGGGAGGACTCCACGATGCGCGGGGCGATCGTCCTGAGCCTGCTGCTCACCGCGCTGACCTGGCTCGTCCAGACGCCGATCGCGCTGCTGCTGGGCGTCTGGGCGGCGGGCCGACAGAAGAACCGCGCCGTGCTCAGCGCCGTCTTCTTCCTGCCGCTGCTGGCCTCGTCGGTGGCGCTCGCACTGCTCTGGAAGACACTCCTCGACCCCAACTTCGGCCTGATCGCCGACATCGGCCCCTGGATCGGCTTCGCGGACGGCGACGTGCTCGGCTCCTCGCGCGGCGCGTTCGGCGCGGTGCTCTTCGTGGCGGCCTGGCAGTTCATCCCGTTCCACACCCTGCTCTACCAGGGCGGCGCCCGGCAGATCCCGCGCTCCCTCTACGACGCGGCGTCGATCGACGGGGCGGGCACGGTGCGGCAGTTCTTCCACATCACGCTGCCGCAGCTGCGCAACACCGTCATCACCTCGTCCGTCCTGATGGTGGTCGGCGCGCTGACGTTCTTCGACACCGTGCTGATCCTCACCGAGGGCGGCCCCGGCACGGACACCACGATCGTCCCCTACTGGATGTACGAGACCGGCTTCGTCTCCCGCGACATGGGCTACGCGAGCGCCATCGCCACGGCGCTCGTCGTGGTCGCGACGGGCATCTCCCTGCTGCTCGTACGCCTCACCGGCTTCTCGGCGATGCGCTCCACGCGGGAGGGCCTGTGACCAGCACCATCGAGCGGCCGGGCACGCAGGCCCCCGTACGGCCGCCGCGCGGGACCGGCCGTCGGCGGCGCGCCCGCCCCAACCTCCCGGCCGGAGTCGCCTCGCTGATCTGGCTGGTGATCATCGCGCTGCCGCTGTACGTCCTGCTCGCCACGACGCTCCAGTCGCGCGACGCGTACTTCGACCGCGGCCCGCTCTCCGCGCCCACCGACCCGATCCTCGACAACTACCGCCGCGTCCTGGACAGCAGCTTCTTCACCTACCTCCTCAACACCGCGGTGGTCACGGTCGCCTGCGTCGCGATCGTCCTGGTGCTCGGGGTGTGCGTCGGTTACGCGGTGGTGCGGGCGCGGGGCCGGGGCGCCCAGCGCCTCTTCCAGATGTTCCTGCTCGGCCTCGCGATCCCCGCCCAGGCCGTGATCATCCCGGTGTTCCTGCTGATCACGAAGTTGCAGCTGTACGACTCGCTGCTCGCCGTGATCCTGCCGACGGCCGCGTTCGCGCTGCCCGTGAGCGTGCTGATCCTCGCCGGTTCCATGCGGGACATCGACGAGGAGCTGTACGAGTCGATGGCTCTCGACGGCGCCGGGCCCACCCGCATCCTGCTGCGCCTGGTCGTCCCGATGTCCCGCGGAGGCATCTCCACGGCGGCCGTCTACACCGCCCTGCAGGCCTGGAACGGCTTCCTCTTCCCGCTGATCCTCACCCAGTCCCCCGAGTCCCGGGTGCTCACCCTCGGGCTCTACGACTACGTCGGCGAGTTCCGCGTCGACGTGCCGGCGCTGCTCGCCGCCGTGGTCCTGTCCATCGTGCCCATCTTCGCCGTGTATCTCTTCGCCCGCCGTCAGCTGGTCGACGGTCTGATGGGCGCGGGCGGCCGCTGACTTGAGGAGTTCCATGGTCCACCCCTGGCAGGACACCACGCTGCCCGCTTCCGAGCGGGCCGCGGACCTGCTCGCCCGGATGACGGCGGAGGAGCGGCTCGCCCAGCTCTACAGCGTCTGGCCCGGCTCGGACGCCCAGGAGGAGAGCGCCGACGTGGCACCCCTGCAACACGAGGTGGCCGAACGCGTCGACCTTCAGGCGCTGCTCCCCCACGGCCTCGGCCAAGTGACGCGCCCCTTCGGCACGGCCCCGGTGGAACCCGCCGAGGGCGCGGCGCGGCTCGCAGCCCTCCAGGAGCGGGTCCGCGCCGCGAACCGCTTCAGCCTTCCCGCCGTCGCGCACGAGGAGTGCCTCACCGGCTTCACGGCCTGGCAGGCGGCCATCTTCCCGACACCGCTCGCCTGGGGCGCGTCCTTCGACCCTGAACTGGTCGGCAGGATGGCCGAGTCCATCGGTACGTCCATGCGCGCGGTCGGCGTCCACCAGGGGCTCGCCCCGGTCCTGGACGTCGTGCGCGACCCGCGCTGGGGCCGCACGGAGGAGTCGATCGGCGAGGACCCGTATCTGGTGGCGACCATCGGCACGGCGTACGTCCAGGGCCTCCAGTCGACCGGGATCGTCGCCACCCTCAAACACTTCGCGGGCTACGGAGCCTCGCGCGGGGCCCGCAATCACGCGCCGGTGTCCATCGGCCCGCGCGAACTGGCGGACGTCGTACTCCCTCCCTTCGAGATGGCGATACGTGACGGGGGCGCCCGCTCGGTGATGCCCGCGTACAACGACCTGGACGGGCTCCCGGCCCACGCCCACCGGGCGCTGCTCACGCAACTCCTGCGCGAGGACTGGGGTTTCACCGGCACGGTCGTCTCGGACTACTTCGGGGTGTCCTTCCTGGAGTCGGCCCACGGGGTGACCGACTCCAGGGCTGGGGCGGCAGCGCTGGCCCTGGCGGCGGGCGTGGACGTGGAACTCCCGGCGGTACGGTGCTTCGGCGCGGGAACCGCCGCCCCGCGGGACGCGGTGGACCGCGCCGCGCTTCGCGTACTGACCCAGAAGTGCGAGCTGGGCCTGCTCGACCCGGGCTGGACGCCGGCTCCCCCCGCGGGGCCGCTGGACCTGGACCCGCCCCAGATGCGGCTGCTGGCGCGCGAGTTGGCCGAGGAGTCGGTGGTCCTGCTCGCCAACCCGGGCGGGACCCTCCCTCTCCGCCCGCGCACACGTATCGCCGTGGTGGGCCCGCTCGCCGACGACCCGGCGGCGATGCTCGGCTGCTACACCTTCCCGCGCCATGTGGGCGTGGAGCACCCGGAGTTGCCGATGGGCGTCGCGGTTCCGACATTGCTCCAGGCGCTGCGGGCGGAGTTCCCGGAGGCGGTGTTCGTCGACGACCCGGCCGACGCGGAGGTCTGCGTGGCGGTGGTGGGTGACCGCTCGGGGCTTTTCGGACGGGGCACGTCGGGAGAGGGTTGTGACGCGACGGACCTGGAACTACCGGACAGGCAGGGTGAGTTGCTGGACGAGACACTCACGGCGGGAACGCCCCCGATCCTGGTCCTGCTCTCCGGCCGCCCGTACGCGCTCGGGCGCTGGGCGGACGGCCTCGCGGGGGTGGTGCAGGCGTTCTTCCCCGGTGAGGAGGGCGGGGGTGCGGTGGCGGGGGTCCTTTCGGGCCGGGTGAACCCGTCGGGCCGCCTCCCGGTCAGCGTGCCCCGCGATCCGTCGGGCCAGCCCTGGACGTACCTGGCTCCCCCGCTGGGCCATCGCGGCGAGGCGAGCAACCTCGATCCGACGCCGCTGTATCCCTTCGGGCACGGCCTCTCGTACACCACCTTCGGGTGGGAGGTGTCCCCCGTTCCCGCCGAGCTGCCCACGGACGGTGAGGTGACGCTGCGGCTGACGGTCACCAACACGGGGGCCGTTTCCGGCACGGAGGTGGTCCAGCTCTACCTCCACGATCCCGTGGGCCGGGTGGCGCGCCCGGTGACCCGCCTGATCGGTTACGCCCGCGTGCCGCTTTCGCCGGGTGAGTCCGCGGAGGTCGAGGCCACGTTCCACGCCGACCTGGCGTCGTACACGGGCCCCGAGGGCCACCGGATCGTGGACCCGGGCGCCCTGGAACTCCGCTTCGGCCCCTCCAGCGCGAGGACCCACCACCGGCTGCCGCTGACCCTGACGGGCCCGGAGCGGATGGTGGGCCATGAGCGGCGCATGCGGTGCGAGGTGCGGGTGAAGTAGCGGCCCTGCCGCACGGTGGCCGCCAATCACCGGCTCCGCGTAGCGGCCCTGCCGCACGGTGGCCGCCAATCACCGGCTCCGCCGAGTTCGTCCTCAAACGCCGGACGGGCTGAAATACCCGCCCGCGCGCTGTCTTTCAGCCCCTCCGGCGTTTGAGGAGCGGGGGTCTGGGGGCGGAGCCCCCAGTTTCGGGAAGGGGTGGGATTGGGGAGGGCCCCGCAGGGTTACGCCTCAGCCCCAGCCCTGCCGCCACCAGCAAGAGCCCCCCGAGCATCACGAACGGCGCCGCCACCCCCGCCACCCCGGCAATCAGCCCCGCCCCCGCGGGGGCAGCAACCTGACCGAGCCGATTCCCCGTAAGCCGCAAGGCCAACGCAGTGGACCGCGCCCCCTCAGGAGCAGCCTGCACCACCGTCGTCATCGACAGCGGCTGCCCGACCCCGAGACAGAAGCCCAGCAGCACCAGCATCACCGCGAGCCCCCACACAGGCACCGGCAGCGCAACCCCCGCACACAGCAGGGCGGCCAGCAGACACGTGACCACGATCAGCGCCGTACGCCCGAGCAGATTGATCAGCGGCGTCATCACGAGGCGGCAGGCGATCGTCGCGGCGGCCCGCAGCGAGAGGAGCACGCCGACCGTCGCGGGCGCGATGCCCCGGTGCTCGCCGACCACCGGCAGGTAAGCCGTGAGGATGTCCGTGGCGGAGAGCACCGCGAGGCTGATGAAGATCCCCGCGGGGACACCGCGGGCACGCAGGATGCCGAACACCGGGACCTTGTCCCCCCGCTTCGGCGAGCCCCCGCCGGAACGGACGTGCTCGATGCGCCACAGCGAGGTGAGCGAGACCGCCGCGACCCCACCCGACACCAAGAGGGCGAACGCACTCGTACGCCCCATGTCCCCGCCGATCAGGGACCCCGCCGCGATCGGCCCGATCAGCTGCCCCAGCGAGGCACCGATCGTGAAGTGCCCGAAGTTGCGGTCCTGTTCGTCGGGGGCGGACTGCCGGGCCACGATCGACTGGGCGCCGATCACGAAGCACAGGTGACCGAGCCCCATCACACCGCTCCAGGCGGCCAGCGGGCCGAGCGAGCCCGCCGTACCGCTGAGCGCACACCCTCCGGCGATCAGCACGACGCCGATCGGAAGGAGCGGCGCGCACCGCCCGTGGTCGGTCCTGCGCCCGAGCGGTACGGCGGCGAAGAGCGGGAGCAGGGCGTACACACCGGCGATGACGCCGATCGCCCGCTCGTCGGCGCCGAGGGAGAGCGCCCGGTAGGAGACGGCCGGACGCGCCATCGACACCGCCCCCTGCGCGAAGGCGAAGGCGATGACGAGGCGCAGCAACCAGGCCCGGCCCGGTGTCGACAGTGTCACCGGTGTCAATGGCATCAGATGATGCCGAAGAGGATGCCGGAGCCGAGCACCACGAGAGAGGTGAGAACGGCCCATTTGACGGTGAACTTGGTGTGGTCGCCGAACTCGACCTTCGCCATGCCGACGAGGACGTACACGGCGGGCACCAGCGGGCTCGACATGTGCAGGGCCTGGCCCGCGATGGAGGCGCGGGCGATCTCCAGGGTGCCGACGCCGTGTGCCTGGCCGGCCTCGGCGAGGACCGGCAGGACGCCGAAGTAGAAGCCGTCGTTCGACATGAAGTAGGTGAGCGGCAGGGACAGGAGGCCGGTGACCAGGCCCATCTGCGGGCCCATGCCCTCCGGGATCGCGTCGACGAGCCATTTGGCCATGCTGTCGACCATGCCGGTGCCCTGGAGGACGCCGGTGAAGACGGCGGCCGCGAAGACCATGCCGGTGACGTTGAGGACGTTCTCGGCGTGGGCGCCGATACGGGCCTTCTGGTCGGGCATGTGCGGGAAGTTGACCGTCAGGGCGAGCGCGGCGCCGAGCAGGAAGAGGACCGGGATCGGCAGCCACTCCATGATCATGGCCGTGAGCAGGACCACGGTGAGACCGGCGTTGAACCAGTAGAGCTTGGGGCGCAGGGTGGAGCGGTTCGGGTCGAGCCCCTGGAAGCCGTCGTCCTCGTCGGCGTCGTCGGTGGACTCCGCGGCGTCCGCGTCCGTGCCGGAGCCCGCTCCCCCGGTGGTCTTCTTCGTGAGCGAGGTGCGCCCGCCGGTGCCGCCACCGGCACCCACCAGGACCGTCTCGTCCGCCGTCTCCTTCTCCAGGACCTCGTCCAGGGAGAGCATCCCGAGCCGCTTGCGCTCCCGCAGGCCCAGTGCGTAGGCGAGGAGGAAGACGCAGACGAGGCCCATGGCGAGCGCCGGGATCATCGGCACGAAGATGTCCGCGGCGTCGACCTTGAGGGCGGTCGCGGCGCGGGCCGTCGGGCCGCCCCACGGCAGGGTGTTCATGACGCCGTTGGCGGTGGCCGCGACACCCGTCATGACGACGAGGCTCATCTTGAGGCGTTTGTAGAGCGGATACATCGCCGAGACCGTGATCATGAAGGTCGTCGAGCCGTCGCCGTCGAGCGAGACGATCGCGGCGAGCAGCGCGGTGCCGACCACGATGCGTACCGGGTCCGCCTTGCAGAAGCGCAGGATGCCCCGGACGATCGGGTCGAACAGGCCGACGTCGATCATGACGCCGAAGTACACGATGGCGAACATGAGCATGGCCGCCGTGGGCGCCAGATTCCCGACGCCTTCGAGGACGTAGTCCCCGAGATGGGCTCCCTTTCCTACGAACACGCAGAAGAGCGCGGGGATCAGCACCAGTGCCGCGATCGGCGACATCTTCTTCATCATGATCAGCACCAGGAAGGTGGCGATCATGACGAATCCGAGGATTGTCAGCATGGGGGCTACCTAACGTTCACCATCGAACTCCCACCAGGTCTGGCGGTCCGGTTGACGTTAGGACCCGTCTCGATCCGTTAACAAGATGTTGACGTGTGAGCAATAAGCGCAAAACTCCAGGTCAACGACTTGCTGCCGGAACTGTTTCCGATACGAGGGCAGTGACGGACACCGGGAAGCCGTTGAGCACGGACGTCCCGGAGAGCGGGTCGAGGAGGGTGCCGTCCAGGAGCTGGTTCACATTGGCCCCCGGGTTCTCGGCGGCGACGGCCAGGCGGGTGCCGGGGCGGTCGTGGCCCCAGCCGTGCGGCAGGCTGACCACTCCGGGGCGCACGGCGTCCGTCACCTCCACGGGCACGGTGAGCGAGCCGCCGGTGGCCTCCACGCGCGCGTGTCCGCCGTTCTCCAGGCCGACGCGGGCCGCGTCGTCGGGGTGGACGTGCAGGGTGCAGCGGTTGGAGCCGCCGGTGAGGGTGCGCACGTTGTGCATCCAGCTGTTGTTGGAGCGCAGGTGGCGGCGGCCCACCAGGACGAGCTCGTCCGGGGCGGCGCGCAGCGCGTTCGTCAGGCGCGGCAGGTCGTCCGCGATCGGGGCGGGGAAGAGCTCCACCCGGCCGCTGCGGGTCCTGAGGACCTGCGGGAGGCGGGACTCCAGGGGTCCGAGGTCGATGCCGTGCGGGTGGGCGAGGAGCCGTTCCAAGGTCAGCCCGTCCTCGCGGGCGCCGAATCCGTCGCCGTAGGGGCCCAGGCGCAGCATCAGGTCGAGCCGCCGCTCGGGGCCGCTCTCGCCGGTGAGGAGGGCGGACAGTTCCCCGGGGTCACGGCCGTGCACGGCGGAGTGCGGCTCGGTGACGGCCTTGCCGAGCGCCTTGTCGACGACCATCGCGTCGACGGCCGCCGGATCGGCGCCGTGCATCCCCCCGGCGGCGAGCACGAGCCGGGCCAGGATCTCGGTCTCCGCCATCCGGCCGTCAGCCAGGGGCAGCGCGGCGCGGGTGTAACGGACCTGGTTGCGTACGGCGAATCCGTTGAAGGCGAAGTCGAAGTGCGGGCTCCGGGAGGGCGGGGGCGGCGGCAGCACCACGTGGGCGTGGCAGGAGGTCTCGTTCAGGTACGGGTCGACGCTGACCATGAAGTCGAGTGAGGCCAGGGCCTTGTCGAGCCGGTCGCCGTCGGGGGCCGAGAGGACGGGGTTGGCCGCGACGGCGACGACCGCGCGGATCGCCTCGTCACCGGGGGTGTCGATCTCCTCGGCGAGCGCGGCGATCGGCAGTTCGCCCTTGGCCTCGGGGTGCCCGCTCACGCGGCTGTGCCAGCGGCCGAGCGCGAAGCCCTTGCCGGGGCCCGCCGGGCGGGGTGCGCGGTCGGTGGCCGAGAGCGGGAAGAGGGCGCCGCCGGGCCGGTCGAGGTTGCCGGTCAGCACGTTCAGGACGTCGACCAGCCAGTTGGTGAGCGTGCCGTAGGCGACGGTGCTGGCGCCGACGCGGGCGTAGACGGCGGCGGTGGGCGCGGCGGCCAGGTCGCGGGCGAGGGTGCGGATGGTGTCGGCGGGCACGTCGCAGGCCGCGGAGACGACGTCGGGGGTGAGGTGGCCCACGGCCTCGCGTACCTCCTCGACGCCCTCCACCTGGTCTTCGAGCACCCCGAGGTCGGTGAGTTTCTCCTCGAAGAGCACCTGGACCATGGCCGCGAGCAACAGCGCGTCCGTGCCGGGCCGGATCGCCAGGTGCCGGTCGGCGAGCTTGGCGGTGCGGGTGCGGCGGGGGTCGACGACGGTGAGCGTGCCGCCTCGCGCGCGCAGCGCCTTCAGCTTGCCCGGGAAGTCGGGGGCGGTGCACAGGCTCCCGTTGGAGTCCAGGGGGTTGGCGCCGAGCAGGAGCAGATGGTCGGTGCGGTCCAGGTCGGGCACGGGGATGGCGAACGCGTCGCCGAAGAGGAGTCCGCTGGAGACGTGCTTGGGCATCTGGTCGACGGTGCTCGCGGTGAAGATGTTGCGGGTGCCGAGCGCGCCGAGCAGCACGGGCGGGTAGAGGCCGCCGGCCATGGTGTGCACGTTCGGGTTGCCGAGCACCACGCCGACCGCCTGCGGCCCGTACCGCTCGATCAGGGGGCGAAGCCCGGCGGCGACGGCGTCGAACGCCTCGTCCCAGCTTGCCTCCCGCAGTACGCCGTCCTTGCGTACGAGGGGGCCCGTCAGGCGGTCGGGGTCCGAGTCGGCCTCTCCGAAGGAGGCGCCTTTGGGGCAGATGAAGCCGTGGCTGAACACATCGTCCCGGTCTCCGCGCGCTCCGGTCACCCGCGCGGCGCCGGCGCCGTCAGGGGGTCCTTCGATGGTGAGCGTGAGCCCGCAGGTGGCTTCGCAGAGGGGGCAGATACGCAGGGCTGTGCTGGGCATGGAGACCCTCCAGGGCGGCGGCTACGGCGCACGTGCGCTCTCACCATACCGACCGGTATGCATGGCGTCAGGCCCCTGCGGGGAACGGGTTCAGTCCAGTGAACCCGCGAAGTACGAGTGCAGCAGGGTCCGCGTCTCGTCGATCAGGTCGGGATCGCCCGACGGGTGCGCACGGAAGGCCAGTTGCAGGACGGCGTCCACCGCCTCGACGCCGACGAGCACCGTGCGGCGCAGCTTCTTGTCCAGCGGCCGGCCGATGTGTTCGGCGAGCAGTCCCGCCACCCGCTCGGCGACGTCCGAATTGGCGTCGGGCATCGCGCCGGGGGCCGAGGGGATGCCGAAGTCGACCAGGCCGAAGCCCGGGACGCTGCGCATCATGGCGAGGTACTCGTCGAAGGCCGCGTCGACGGCGCCGCGCCAGTCACCGCGCTCCACCCCGGCCATGCGCGCCGCCACGCGCTCTCCGTAGGCGTCGAGGTTGCGGTGGGCCAGGGCGTCGGCCATGGCGCGCTTGTTGCCGAAGAAGCGGTAGACCGAGCCGATCGGGACGCCCGCCCGGGCGGCGACGGCGCGGGTGCTCAGGTCCTCGTAGCCGACCTCGTCGAGCAGTTCGGCGCAGGCGTCGAGGATGCGGGTCAGACGCTCGGCGCTGCGCTCCTGCACGGGCACGCGGCGCAGGGTCTTCGGGGGCGGCGGGGGCTTTGGCTGATCACGGTGGGGCATCCCCGGGAGAGTAGAGCAATGTTCACATCCTTGGATCCCCTTGCGGAAGGAAAACGCGAATCCTACGGTGTCCCATAGGAATCGTTGACGAGGGAGCGATGATGAGCCGGGAACACACCAGCGACGCCAGCCGTGGGGACGGGAACGACCCGCGCAAGACGGCCGAGGCACTGACGTACCTCTCCGGCTTCGGCAACGAACACAGCTCCGAAGCGGTGCCCGGCGCCCTGCCGCACGGCCGGAACTCGCCCCAGCGCGCTCCCCTCGGCCTGTACGCGGAGCAGCTGAGCGGCACCGCCTTCACCGAGCCCCGCGCGCACAACCGCCGCTCCTGGCTCTATCGCATCCGCCCCTCGGCCGCGCACCCCGCCTTCACCCGCGTGGACAACGGTGCCTTGCGGACGGCGCCCTTCACCGAGACGCCCGACCCCAACCGGCTGCGCTGGAACCCGCTCCCCGAGCCCGCCCCGGGCACGGACTTCCTCGCGGGCCTGTGGACGCTGGGCGGCAACGGAGACGCCACCCAGCGCACCGGCATGGCCGTGCACCTCTACCACGCCAACTCCTCCATGCGGGACCGGGTGTTCAGCGACTCGGACGGCGAACTCCTCGTCGTACCCGAGCAGGGCGGCCTGCTCCTTCGCACCGAGTTCGGCCTGCTGCGCACCGAGCCGGGCGAGGTGGCGCTCATCCCGCGCGGGGTGCGCTTTCGCGTGGAACTGCTCGACGGGACGGCGCGCGGCTACGTCTGTGAGAACTACGGGGCGGCCTTCCAGCTCCCCGACCTGGGCCCGATCGGCGCGAACGGCCTCGCGAACGCAAGGGACTTCAGGGCCCCGGTCGCCGCGTACGAGGACGCGGACCGCCCGGTGGAGGTCGTGAACAAGTTCTGCGGCAACCTGTGGCAGGCGACCTACGACCACTCGCCGCTCGACGTCGTCGCCTGGCACGGCAACCACGTGCCGTACGTGTACGACCTGCGTCGCTTCAACGTCATCGGCACCATCAGCTACGACCACCCGGACCCGTCGATCTTCACGGTCCTCACCTCGCCGTCCGACACCCCGGGCCTGGCGGGCGTCGACTTCGTGGTCTTCGCGCCGCGCTGGCTGGTCGGCGAGAACACCTTCCGGCCGCCGTACTTCCACCGGAACGTGATGAGCGAGTACATGGGCCTGATCGAGGGCGCGTACGACGCGAAGGCGGAAGGTTTCGTGCCCGGCGGCGGCTCCCTGCACAACATGATGTCGGCGCACGGCCCCGACCGCGACACCTTCGAGAAGGCCTCGGCCGCCGAGCTGAAGCCGCAGAAGATCGACGACGGACTTGCCTTCATGTTCGAGACGCGCTGGCCGGTGACGGCGACCGAACAGGCAGCTCAGGCCGCCCATCTGCAGCGCGGATACGACGATGTGTGGGAGGGTCTGGAGCGCCATTTTCGAAACTGATCGGCACCTGGTCGGCAACTGATTCGGAGAGACCGTGACCGCTTTCGCCCCGGACTCGATCGTCCTGAATCGCAAGCTGCCGCTCTGGTATCAGGTGTCGCAGTCGCTGCGCGCCTCGATACTCGGCCGAACGCCCGATGCCCCGCTCCGGCTGCCCACCGAGGAGCAGCTGGCGGGGCACTACGGCGTGAGCGTCCTGACCATGCGCCAGGCGCTCAAGGAGCTGGAGGACGAGGGCCTGATCACCCGGCACCGGCGGCGCGGCACGTTCATCGAGCCCAGCGCCCAGCGCGGCTCACCGGTCCGGCTGCTCGGCTCGGTCGACGCGATCGTGGCCCAGCAGTCGGGCATGAGCACGCAGCTGCTCGCGCACGGCACGTCACCGGTCTCCGGCGAACTCTCGGAGCACTTCCCCGACCTGACCGAGGTGGCGACGTACCACCGGCTGCGCAGCGACGAGAAGACGGGCGAACCGACCAATCACGCCCATAACTACATACGTCCCGAACTCGCGGACCGTGTCGACCTCGACGACCTGACGCGCTGGCCCATGACCAAGGTCCTGCGCGACGTCGTGGGCGTCCGCATCAGCCGCATCACGGACACCGTCGAGGCCACGCTCGCCGACCCGGAGACGGCCCGCCTCCTCGAAGTGCCGCTGCTCAGCCCGATCCTGCACTACACCGGCATCACGTACGACGAGGACGGCCGCGCCCTGGACGTGGCGCGCATCCACTACCGCGGGGACCGCTTCTCCTTCACGGTCACCCTCGACGCGACGTAAGGGTCTCGACGTACGATGCCGGGCGTGACGCACGACGAAGCGCCGCTGCTCGCGGACCTCATGCCGTGGTCCGTCGCACCGCTCCGGCCGGGCCGCGGGTGGCCGATGGGACCGGACGCCGCATCCCTCAAAGCCCGTTGGGCCGCGTTCGTGCGGGCGGACACGGCGGAACGCGACAAGCTCCTCTCCCCCTCGCGCTCGCGCACCCTGCACACCGCGGTCGCCCAACTCCCGGGCCACCCGGGCGGCACCGTCCCGCTGGCCGCGGAGTCCGGCCCCTGCCCCGAGCCGGTGCGGGTCCTGCACGGCCCCTTCGACGAGCAGTGGCTGATCCCGGACCACCGGCTCATCGACGCCGCGCGCCCGGAGCTGTGGCGGGTCGCGGGCGAGGGCCAGCTCTTTCTCGTCGAGCAGGGGCACGTCGCCGGTTCCACGGGCCCCGCGGTCCTCGCCTCCGCCGTACTGCCCGACGGACGCTCCCCCGCCGGGCGGCCGGGGCGCATCCGGCCACTGTTCCGCCGCCCCGGCGGCGACGAACCCAATGCGGCGCCGGGCCTCCTCGCCCACCTCTCCACGTCACTCGGCACGGACATCGGCGCCGGTGACCTCCTCGCCTGGACGCTGGCCGTCGCGCAGGCATCCCCGGCCGGCTGCCGGGTGCCGCTGACGTCCGACGTCGAACTCTGGGCGCGGGGCACGGAGCTGGGGCGCCGCATGCTCGCGCTCCAGGCCCGCGGTGACGGCGCGCGACCGAAGCTTCCCGGTGGCCGGCGGCCCTACGTGCGGGCGCCCCTGCCCGCCCGCCCCGCCGAGGTCGCGTACGACGCCGACGAGGAGGCCCTGTGCGTGGACGCGGGCCGCATCTCGCCGGTGCCACGGGAGGCGTGGGACTTCGAGGTGAGCGGGGTGCGTGTCCTTGAGCTGTGGTTCGCGCGGCGTACGGAGACGGGTGAGGCGGGCTCCCTGGAGGCGATCCGTCCGAAGGAGTGGCCCCAGACCTGGACGTCCGAGCTCCTTGAGCTGATCACGGCACTCGCACTGCTCGCGGAACTCCGCCCCCTTCAGGACGAACTGACCCGTGCGCTCGAGTCGGCCGGCCCCGGCATCTCCGCGGACGCACTGCACCGGGCCGGCGTACTCCCCGTCCCCGACGCCGCCCGCCGCCCGGCATCGGTCCTCGATCATCACGAGGAAGGGCCGGGCGGCCAGTTCGCCCTCATCTGAAGCTGCCCGGGGTCACGTGGCCCGAGCGTTGCGGGAGCCTGCGCCGGAGGCGAGCAACGCCCCCAGGCCGGCCACCTGCAGCAGGGTCAGCGTGACGACCCCGGCCCGGAAGCCGTCCGCCCCTCCGCCGCCCAGGCCGTACGCGAGGGCCGCTGCCGCCGGGCCGACGGTGAAGCCGAGGGTGCGGAACGTGTTGCCGACGCCGCCGCTCGTGCCCACCAGGCCGGCGGGTGCGGCGGCCAGGATCGAGGCGTTCACCGGGGTGCCGAACAGCGCCTGTCCCACGCCGATCACGGCCAGCCGCCAGCCGATGTCGAACAGCCCGGAGCCGGGCCCGAGCGTCAGCATGCTCAGCAGGCCGCCGATGACCAGGAGCAGTCCCGCGGCCCCGAGGATTCTGCCGGGCAGCCGGTCGGCGAGCTGCCCGCTGAGCGGCGAGACCGCGGCCACCGCGCCGATGAAGAAGACCATCGCGAGGCCGGTCATGGCGGCGCTCCCGTGCAGGACGTCGGCGACGTAGAACGGCAGCAGGAAGTAGGAGAGCCCCACGAACGTGCCGGTCAGCAGGAGCGAGAGGACCGGAAGCCCGATGGCCCTGCGCCGCAGCAGACCGATCACCGGGCGCGCCGAGCGCAGCCGCGTCCACCACAGCGCGAGGGCGGCCGCGGCCACCGCGAACAGCCCCGCGACGACCGGCTGTCCGGCCTCCACCCGGTCGAAGGCGACCAGGAGCGCGGTCACCGATCCGCCCAGGACCAGGCCGTCTCCCACCAGGGACCGGTCGGGCCGGGAGAGCCCGCCGCCGGTGGAGGGTATGTGCCGCGCCCCCAGCCAGATCACGAGGATCAGGACCGGCACCTTCATCAGCATCACGGGCCGCCAGCCGTACGCGTCCGCGACGATCCCACCGAGGGACGAGCCGCCCATCGAGCCGATCGGCATGATCGTGGCGATGTAGCCCATCGCACGGCCCCGCTGCTCCGGTCGTACGACGGCGGCGACGACCGGCAGGTAGACCGCGACGGCCAGCGCGCCCGCGACGCCCTGGAGGACGCGGGCGGCAAGCAGCACGGGGAGGTTGGGCGCGGCGGCCGCGAGGACGCTGGTGAGGCCGATGGCCGGGACGGAGAAGAGGAACACCGCGCGGAGGTCGACGCGGTCGGCCCACCGCCCGGCGGGGATCGCGAGGGCGGCCGTCGGCAGGGCGTAGGCGAGGAGCACCCACTGGGTCGCGGAGGTACCGACACCGAGGTCGGCGCCGATCGCCGGCAGCGTCACGGAGGAGAGGCTCAGCTCCAGGGTGACCATCAGCATGGCGAGCGCCATGACGGCGACCGGCGTCCAGCGGGTCGTGGTGGGGGCGGTGTCGGCAGGGGGCGGGGTGTCACGGGTCGCGTGCGTCATGGGGTCGACGCTAGGAACCGGGGCGCGTGCGGCGCCTCTGTCGCACGACTGGGGTGACCGACAAGGCCCGCCCCAGTCATCACCCGGTCATGGTCCCGGTCACCTGACAGAGGCCAGGGAGCCGGCCCTCTCCGTAGCTTTCTCGTGACGGCGAGAACCACCCGCCGCCTCATCCACCTCATCTCCGTACGACTCCGTACGACGAAAGCGAGCCGACCATGCGAGCGATCCGACTGCACGCCTTCGGCGGGCCCGAGAACCTGCGGTACGAGGAGGTCGCCGACCCGGAGCCGGGGCCCGGCCAGGTCCGTGTCGCGGTCAAGGCCGCGGGGGTCCACCTCCTGGACACCGCGCTGCAGAAGGGGGCGGCCGACGAACTCCCCTTCCCGATGCCGGAGCTGCCGATGACCCCCGGCCGGGAGGTGGCAGGCGTGGTCGACGCCCTCGGCGAGGGAGTGGACGAGGAGTGGCTCGGCAGGCGGGTGGTGACGCATCTTGGCCTGGTCAACGCGGGCTACGCGGAACTGGCCGTGCGGGAGACGGACGCACTGTTCGCGCTGCCCGACGCGCTCTCCTACGAGGCCTCGATCGCCATGGTCGGCACCGGCCGGATGGCGCTCGGCATCCTGCACGTCGCCGCGCTCGAACCGGACGACGTGGCCCTGGTGACGGCCGCCGCGGGCGGCATCGGCACACTCCTCGTGCAGGCCGCGAGGAACGCGGGCGTAACCGTGGTGGGCGCGGCGGGAGGCCCCGAGAAGACCGCGCGAGTCCGTGAGCTGGGCGCGGACGTGGCCGTCGACTACAACGAGCCCGACTGGCCGGAGAAGGTGCGCGCGGCGCTCGGCGGCCGCGAGGTGAGCGTCGCCTTCGACAGCGTGGGCGGAGCCGCGGGGCGCGCCGCGCTCGAACTCCTGGGCTTCGGCGGCCGGTTCGTAATGTACGGCTGGTCGTCGGGCAAGCCCACGGAACTGGGCACGAAGGATCTGCAGAGCAGACTCCTGACGGCGACGTACGCGCTGGGCCCGCGGATCGCGCGGCTTCCCGGCGGCCTGCGGGGCCTCCAGGAGCGGGCACTGGACGAGGCGGCACGCGGCACGCTCGTACCGGCGGTGACGACGTTCCCGCTGCGGGAGGCGGGGGCGGCGCATGCGGCGCTGCTGGGGCGGGAGACGGTGGGAAAGGTGGTGCTCACACCATGAGCACGATGCGAGCCGTGGCGTTCGCGGCGCACGGTCCGGCGGAGGTGCTGCGTCCGATCGATCTGCCCGTCCCCGAGCCCGGTCCGGGCGAGGTGCGGGTGCGGGTACGGGCGGCCGGCGTGCTGCCGTTCGACATCGGGCTGCGGAAAGGCGTGATCAGACCGCCGGGGGTGGTGTTCCCCGTGGTGCCGGGCAATGAGTTCGCGGGGACGGTCGACGTGACGGGCCCCGGGGTGACCGGCTTCGGGCCGGGCGATCCGGTGCTCGGCTTCTCCTTGCTCGGCTCGTACGCGGAGTACGTCGTCGTCCCGGCGGAGAACCTGGTCGCCAAGCCGGACGCGATGGAGTGGACGGTGGCGGGCGGCTTCTCGGGCAACGCGCAGGGGGCGCACATGGCGCTGAGCGCGATGCGGGTGGGCGCGGGTGACACGGTCCTGATCAACGCGGCGGCGGGCGGACTCGGCACGCTGGCGGTGCAGTTGGCGCGGGCGTGGGGCGCGACGACGGTGATCGGCACGGCGAGCGAGGCCAACCACGACCATCTGCGGTCGTTGGGCGCGATTCCCGTGACGTACGGGGAGGGCCTGGAGGAGCGGGTGCGTGCGATCGCCCCGGAGGGCGTGGACGCGGCGCTGGACGGTGCGGGCGCGGAGGCGCTGCGTGCGTCGGCCGCGGTGGCGAAGCAGCCCGACCGGGTCATCACGATGGTCGCCACGGAGGAGGCCCGCCGCCTGGGCCTGCCCGAACTGAACGGCACGAGAACGGCGTCGCGCCTGGCGGAGATGACGGCCCTGTACGCGAAGGGCGCGCTGCGGGTCCACATCCGCGCGCAGTACACCCTGGACCGAGCGGCGGACGCACAGCGGGAGGTGGAACGGGGCCACGGCCGAGGCAAGGTGATCCTGACGCCCACCCTCTGACGGTCGGCAACGCCTAACCTGGCGGGCCGCCTCAACCCCCGGGGGCCCAGCACCCCGACTCCCGGCGCCCGGCTCCCTACCCCCTGCCCCCTGCCCCCTGCTCCGGGGTAACGGGTGGGTGGGTGGGAAAGGTCCGCCGCGAAGCGGGCGGGACGGACGGCGGCCGGGCAACTCAGGTGCCCCGTTAGGGTCAAGGCATGCTCTACGGACGCGGCGATGAAATCGCGAAGCTGGACGCCCTGTTGGCCCAGGCCCGGCAGGGCCACAGCGCTGCCCTCGTAGTACGAGGAGAGGCCGGCATCGGCAAGTCCGCACTCCTCGCGCACGCCGCCGCCACCGCCAGGAGCCACGACACCCGCCTGCTGCAGGCAACCGGCATCGAGGCCGAGAGCGAACTCCCCTTCGCCGGCCTGCACCTGCTCCTGCACCGCGTGACCGACCGGATCGACGCCCTGCCGGAGCCGCAGGCCAAGGCGCTCCGCGCGGCACTCGGCCTCGCCCCGAGCGCGCAGGCCGACCGCTTCCTCATCGGCCTGGCCGTCCTGACCCTCCTCGCGGACCTCGCCGACGAGGCAGGCTCCCTCCTCTGCCTGGTCGACGACGCCCAGTGGCTCGACCAGGCCTCCGCCGACGCCCTCCTCTTCGCCGCCCGGCGCCTCGCCGCCGACGGCGTGGTGATGCTGTTCGCCGCACGCGACGCCCACGCGCCGCCCTTCCCCGCCGAGGGCCTGCCCGAGCTGCGGCTCACCGGCCTCGACGACGAGACCGCGGGGGATCTCCTCGCCGAACACGCAGGTGATCTTCCCCGCTACGTACGCGAGCAGATCCGCGCCGAGTCCGGCGGCAACCCGCTCGCCCTGCGCGAGCTGCCCGCCGCCCAGCGCGAGGGACACATACCCGGCTACGGCGGCCACTTGAGCTCGCTGCCGAGCCACTCCCGCCTCCTGCGGACCTTCGCCGACCGGATGTCGGCGCTGCCCCGGGCCACCCGCACCCTGCTCGTGGTCGCGGCGGCGGAAGGCACCGGCGACCTGACCGTCACGGCGGCCGCGGCGAGCCGGCTCGGTGCCGGCGTCACGGATCTGGAGCCCGCCGAACGCAAGGAACTGCTCAGCCTGGACGGCGGCCGCCTCACCTTCCGGCACCCCATGATCCGCGCCGCCGCCTACCAGAGCGCCCCGGTCGGCGACCGTATCGCCGCACACCGCGCACTGGCCGACGCCCTGCCCTGCGTGGGCAACGTGGACCGCCGCGCCTGGCATCTGGCGGCCGCCACCACGGAGCCCGACGAGTACGTGGCCGGTGTCCTGGAGCAGACCGCCGAACACGCGCGATCCCGCGGCGGCTACGCGGCCGTCGCCGCCGCCTGCGAACGCGCCGCCCAGCTCAGCCCGGACGGCGCGCACCGCGCCCGGCGTCTCGCGCTCGCCGCGTCGGCCGCCGCGGACGCGGGCCACAACGAACGCGCCGCCGAACTGGCCCTGCGCGCCGCCCCGCACCTGTCCGACCCGGCCGTCCTCGCGCAGCTCGCGCAGGTGCGCGCCGCCGTGGCCCGCGAGCAGGGCCGCCTGGAGGCCTCGTACTCCGTGCTCCTGGACACGGCCGCCGACATCGCCCCGCACGCCCCGCAGACGGCGGCGTTCATGGCGTACGAGGCGATGACCGCCGCCTGGCTCTCCGGGCACCGGCAGTCGATCGACGAGATGAGCCACCGCATCGGCGAACTCGACGTCAAGACTCCCCCGGACGCCCTGCCCTATCTGCCGGCCGCGGAGGGCCTCGCCCGGCTCGCGGCAGGTGACCCGGGCAGCGGACTCCCGCCGCTGCGCGCGCTGTTCGAGAGCCTGCGGGCCGAGCGGCACGACCGCGGGCACACCCTGCGCGAACGCGTCTCGATCGCCTCCTGGTTCTCGCCGCTCGGCGCGCTGGAGACCGGCAACGACCTCGCCGCCGAGCTGGACCGCGAGTGCCGTGAGCAGGGCGCCCTGGGCCCGCTGCCGCTCGTGCTCCTTCTGCGGACCCGGGCGCGGATCTTCCTGGGCCGCCACAGCTGTGCCCTGATGGGCGCGACGGAGGGCCTGCGGATCGCCCAGGACACCGGACAGCCGCACTACGTGGGCCAGTTGACGGGCATCCTCGCCTACCTCGCCGCCCTGGACGGCGACGAGGAGCGCTGCCGCGAGCTCGCGGCCAAGGGTGATCTGCGGCAGGTGCTGCCCGGGCAGGTGTGGGGCGGGATGGCGGTCGCCATGCTGGAGCTCGGCCTCGGCCACCACGAGGCCGCACTGCGGGCGTACGAGGACGTGGCGGCGAGCCCGTCCGGCCACACGATCGTCGTCCTGTACTGCGTGCCGGACCGCGTCGAGGCCGCCGTACGGACCGGGAAGGCCGATTCCGTACGGGAGGCGGCGAAGACGTTCGGCGAGTGGGCCGGCCACACGGGTACGGCCTGGGCGCGGGCACTGACCGCCCGCTGCCGTGCGCTGCTCGCCCCGGAGACGGAGGCGGAGGCCGCGTACGAGGAAGCCCTCGCGCTGCACGTCGACGACGGCCGCCCGTTCGAACGGGCCCGCACGGAGCTGCTCTTCGGGGAGTGGCTGCGCCGCGCGGGCCGCAGGAGCGAGGCCCGTGTCCCGCTGCGCTCGGCCCTGGACACGTTCGAGCTGCTGGCGTCGCCGCCGTGGGCCGAGCGGGCCCGCGCCGAGCTGCGGGCCACCGGCGAGAGCAGGGCGCGGCACGTCGGTGACGAGGCACCCCTGGAGCGGCTCACCCCGCAGGAGCGGCAGGTCGTGCGCCTCGCGGCGACCGGCATGACCAACCGGGACATCGGCGCCCAGCTGTTCCTCTCGCCGCGCACGGTGGGATACCACCTCTACAACGCCTATCCGAAGCTGGGCGTGGCATCGCGCGGCGAGCTGGCCCGCCTGCGGTTCCGGGACCAGGAGGAGGCCACGGCCTGAGCGAGGGTGCCGGCGTGCACCCTCAGGCGAACGAATCCAGGAGCCGGTTCAGCATCCGGTCGAAGAGCTCGTCGGCGTCCCCGGGCGAAGGCCCCTCCGACAGCGCCGCCGCGAGCCGCGGATAGGCCCCGTCGGCGACCTGCCCCGCGAGGTACGCGAACCGCACCTGCTGCTCCTGCTCCTCCGTCCACGGCAGGGCCCGCGCGCGCTCCGCCATGGCGAACTCGTTGACGACGTACGTCATGACCGAGCCGTTGACCATCCCGATGAGTTCCATCTTGGTGCCGTAGGGCACGTCGAGGCCCTCCAGTGCGCCGAGGCAGTGCTCCAGGTAGCGCAGGGCGTTCGGACTGAAGCCGTACAGCGTCGACATGATCCGCGGCAGCCACGGATGGCGTCGCATGATCCCGCGCGTCTGCCGGCCGAGCGCCATCATCTCGGCGCGCCAGTCACTGCCCGGCGGTCCGGCCGGCAGCACGTACTCGCCGCTCACCGCGTCGACCATCAGTTCGTTCAGGTCTTCCTTGCGCGGCACGTAGTTGTAGAGCGACATGGTGCCGCAGCCGAGCTCGGCTGCGACCCTGCGCATGGAGAGCGCGTCGATGCCGTCCGCGTCGGCGATACGGACGGCCGCCGCCGCGATGTCCGCCCTGCTGTACGCGGGCTTCGGGCCACGGCCCGCACGCTCGGGGCGCGCCCAGATCACTTCCGGTTCGGCCGCTCGGCCCGCCATTGATCATCACCTCGCTCACCATGTTAGTTACGTACAGCGTACGTAGTGAGGTACCGTGTGGCCATGACTTCTACGTACGCTGTACTTAGTGAGGGTCTGGAGAAGCGCTTCGGTGACGTCCACGCCCTGCGGGGGCTCGACCTCGCCGTCCCGGAAGGCACCGTCTGCGGGCTGCTCGGCCCGAACGGGGCAGGCAAGACGACCGCCGTGCGCCTGCTCACCACGCTCCAGGCGCCGGACGCCGGGAGGGCGTTCGTGGCGGGGCACGACGTGGTGCGGGAGGCCGCCACGGTGCGGCGGCTCATCGGGGTGACCGGGCAGTACGCCTCCGTCGACGGGGATCTGACCGGGCGGGAGAATCTGCGGCTCTTCGCCCGGCTGCTGCGGGCTCCGCGGGCGCGGGGCGACGAGTTGCTCGACCGCTTCGGCCTCACGGACGCGGCCGACCGTCCCGCGCGGACGTACTCCGGTGGCATGCGGCGGCGGCTCGACCTCGCGGCGAGCCTGCTGGTGCGGCCACGGGTGCTCTTCCTCGACGAGCCCACCACCGGGCTCGATCCGCACAGCCGCAACGGCATCTGGGACGCCGTACGGGAGTTGGCCGCCGAGGGGACGACCGTGCTGCTGACGACGCAGTATCTGGAGGAGGCGGATCAGCTGGCCGACGAGGTCGTCCTGATCGACGGGGGGCGGGTCGCGCATCGCGGAACGCCCACCGCCCTGAAGGCGCAGATCGGGAGTTACGTCGAAGTGGTCGTCGCCGAGGATGCCGCGCTGCATGCCGCCGCGGTCATCCTCGATCAGTTGACCGGCTCCGAGCCCATCCTCGACCCCGGTCGGCGGGCCGCGGGGGCGGTCGCCCTCGACACGACGCTGACCCTGCCCCGGGTCGTACGGGAGCTGGACTCTGCGGGAGTCCCCGTCGTCGACGCGACGCTTCGGGCGCCGACTCTCGACGAGGTCTTTCTTCGGCTGGTCGCGCGCGTTTCCTAGACCGCGGCTTCGCGGCGGATTCTTTCCCGCCCACCCACCCGAGCACCCCGCAGCCCGACACGCGTCGGCCGAGGGCGGGGCGGGTGGCCACCCGACCCTTGGAGGTTTCCCCTTGAGCGCCATCCTCTACGACGGCTCCGCCGTTCTCGGGCGGCATCTGCGGCGTATCCGGCACGCGCCCGCCATCCTCGTCATGACGCAGACGATGCCCATCGTCTTCCTGCTCTTCTTCGGTTACGTCTTCGGCAGCGCCCTCGCCATGCCCGGCGCCGACTACCGTGCCTTCCTCGTCCCGGGCATGCTCGTCGCGACCGCCGCGAACGGCATCATGACCGGCATGTTCACCGCTGCCCAGGACTCCCACCGGGGTGTCATGGACCGGTTCCGCACGATGCCCATGAGCCGGTCGGCCGTGCCGCTCGGGCAGGCCGTCGCCGATCTGCTGACCACCGCGGTGGGGCTCGTGCCGTTGATGCTCGTCGGGCTCGCGATGGGCTGGCGGATCGAGGGCGGGCCGCTGCAGGCCCTCGGCGCCTTCGGCCTGTTGCTGCTCTTCCGGTTCGCGACGACCTGGATCGGCATTCTGCTCGGCCTCGTCTCGCAGAGCGAGGAGGCGGCGGGACAGCTGGGCGGCGCGACGTTCATGCTGCCGCTGCTCTCGAACGCGTACATCCCCGTGGACGGGCTCCCCGCGTGGCTGCGGACGGTCGCCGAGTGGAATCCGATCAGCGCGGTCGCCACGGCGGTGCGTGATCTCTGCGGCAACGCGCCCGTCCCGGTCGACGCCGCCTGGCCGGTGGCGCATCCCGTGGCGGGGGCGGTTCTCTGGTGCCTCGCGCTGCTCGCCGTGTGCGTGCCGCTCTCCGTCCGCCGGTACACGCGCGGCGGACGGTGAGCGGACTGCCGAATTTTTCTGCGGGGCGCCCTACTTCTGGGGCGCGAGCTCCGGTCCGAGCGAGGAGAACTTCTCCTGGGACACCACGCGCTTCGGCGGCCAGGTGATGTTCGGCGGCGGCCACTTCTGGCCCGTCTTCTTCAGGAACCACGCCGGGGGTTCGTACATCGGCGGCTCATAGCCGTCGGGCAGCGCGGTCTTCCACCTGACGTCCTTCGTGCGCTCCTTGAACTCGTCCTTGACCGCCTTCAGGCGTTCGGGCTGCGTGATCAGGTCGACCGCCGTCGCCGCCAGATACTTCGCGGCGGCGAGCACCGCGGCCTGGCCGGGGGCGGCCGCCGCGCAGGCGGCGGTGGACCAGGTGTGCATCTTGGTGCCGATGGGGGCGAGGGCGGCGCCCATCGAGACGGTGGGGACGTTCCAGCTGATGTCGGCGACGTCGGTGGAGCCGCCGCCCATGAACACCGGGTTGGGCGGGGTGAGTTCACCGATCTTGTCGTGCAGGCCCTTCTGGGGCAGGCCCAGGGACTCCTGGAGCTCCTTGGCCAGCTCATGGGCCTCGGAGGTGAAGTCGGGCGGGCCTATCTCGCGCATGTTCGCGTGCAGGAGCTCGGCGAACGCCTTGGCCGGGAGCTGGTTCCAGCAGGCGGAGGTGACGCGGTGGCGCACGGACGTCTGCGACGCCTTCGCTGCCGCCTCGGAGACCGCGATCACCTTGTCCAGGAGGACCTGGACGCGGGCGGGGCTTCCTTCGCGCACGTAGTACGAGATCTCGGCGATCTCCGGGGTGACGTTAGGGATGTCGCCGCCGTTGTTGATCACCCAGTGCAGGCGGCCGCTCGGCGCCAGGTTCTCCTCGCGCAGGAACTCCGACATCGTCGCCATCATCACGGCGGCGTCCAGGGCGGACTTGTTGCCGAGCGGGGTGCCGCCGTGGCCTGCCACGCCGAGGAAGGTGAAGGTGACGGCGGTCATCGCGGTGGTGGTGCCCCAGCCGGTCGCGTTGGCCGTCGAGGGGTGCCAGTCCAGGAACGCGTCGAGCCCGTCGTAGACCCCCTTGCTGACGGCGTACGTCTTGCCGATCAGTGCTTCCTCGGCCGTGGAGCCGAAGAACTTCACGGTGACGGGGACGCGGTGCTTCTTCGCGGCCTGGGCGACGGCTGCCGCGGCGGCTGCCGCCGCCGTGCCGAGCGCGCTGTGGCCGCAGCCGTGGCCGGGGCCGTAGCTGGGGGCGAAGGGGTCGTGGATGTACTCGCGCGGGTCATGGTGGCCGACGCCCTTGTGCTGCGAGAGGCCGGGCAGCGCGTCGTACTCGCCGCTGAAGCCGAGGACCGGTCCGCCCTTGCCGTGCGTGTACGTCGCGGTGAAGGCCGTCGGGAAGCCCGCGGTGCCGAACTGCACGTCGAATCCGGCCTGTTCGAGGAATTCGGCCTCGGCGACGGAGGACTTCCACTCGCGCAGGGACAGCTCGGCGTTGTCCCAGATCTCGGCGTTCAGGCCGGTGATCCGGTCGTCGTGGGAGGTGATCCAGTCGAGCGCCGCACGCTTGGCGGGGGTGTCGGCGGCAAGGCCTTGGGGCGCTTCGTAGGCCGCGGGACTGTCGTCGGCTCCGGCGGCCATCGCCGGGTCCGCGTCGGCGGTCAGCACGCCGGCGGTGACGCCGGCCGCGCCGAGGAGCTGCATGATGTGGCGGCGGCTCAGGGGCGGGCCGCTCGCGGGGAGTGCCTCATGCTCATGCTGATCGTGCAGGTCACACACGCGCACCTCCGGGGGTGAGGTTGGGTGTATCAGCCAATCAACCAGCCACACTGGTGGCGGAAAGTTGCGGCGTCAACAGGTGCGCATGACAAGTGTGTTACTCGGGGTGCGTGAGAGGTGACGTATCCGGAGGGAAGGGGCGGGTGGGTGGAGGCAATCCGCCGCTGAGCGGCGGCCGAACCCCCGACCACCCGTGGTCAGCGACCCCCAAAGAGGGACCGACGCAGCCTGCGCAAGGGGGCGAAGAGGGAGACCCTCCGCACACGTGCACCGTGGCCGCTGCGGTCATGCGCGCCCCGTGAGGTGAGCTCACGCATCAGCAGCGTCGCCTCCGCCGTCTCCCGCTGCGGGACGGCGGGGCCGCCCAGCACTGAGAGATGGCGGTCGAGACGCGAGCTGGTCGCGCTGCTCCCGCAGGTGATCGCAGGGACACGCGCCCTGCTGCGCACCGTTATCTGTTCCATGTCACTCCCCACCCGTACGAGGGCACCCGGCCCAGGGCAGGTTAACCCTATCGCCCCGTCCCGACACTCGTGTATCCCGGTCACAGGATTCACCTACCCCGTAAGGAGGTTGACGATTACTCTCCGAATCCAACTGATTCCAGGGCGAGTTGGACAAGAGGGGCGGAAGTGGGCCTCTCTGAGCCTCCGTCGGGTTCGGTGGTCACGGCCAGTGACGCGGTGGATCCGCGCAAGCCCGCGGCGATCACGGGCGTTTCGCCCTCCAGCAGGCCCAGGGAACGGGGCGGAGAGGCGGGCCGCAGCAGCCACAGTTGGTGCGCGCGGCCCCGGGGCGGCGCCCCGAGGCCTGTGACGGTCACCACGGCGCGCCGCCTGGACTCCGACGTGACGACGTTGATGCCGCGCCCCCACGCGTCCGAACTTCCGCTCGCGCGGGCGTCCGGCGCGGCCAGGACGTGGGCGATCTCACGTGCTTCGGCGCGCTCCTCGTCGAGCCGGCGGTCGGTTCGGACCAACTGGAAGGCGAGGACCGCAGACGCGACAAGCGCAAGAGCGACGGCTCCGACGGCTCCGACGGCGACAAGGAGTGTCGGGGTGCGTGGGGGCGCGCTCCGGGTGACGGGCGCCCGCGGAGGCGGCTCCTGCTCCGTCACGCGTACGGCGGCCAGCACCCGCTCGCGCAGGGCGGGCGGTGGAGTGGTCGCCGCAGCGCCCGCCAGGCGTACGGCGCCCTCGCCCAGCTCCCTGGTCTCGGCCCGGCAGGGTGCGCAGCGGGCCAGGTGCCGTTCGAAGCCGCGCAGTTCACGGGGGCCGAGGGCGTCCAGGGCGTAGGGGGCGGCCAGCGAGTGAACGCGCCTCACGCGGCGGCGCCCAGGCAGTCCCGCATCCGCAGCAGTCCGTCCCGCATCCGCGTCTTGACGGTGCCGAGGGGCACGGAGAGGCGCCGGGAGACTTCCCGGTACGTGTAGCCCTCGTAGTAGGCGAGGGTCACGGCCTGGCGCTGGAGGTCGGTGAGGCGCCGCAGGCAGCGGCGCACCCATTCGCGCTCCAGGTTGCCCTCGACCGCCTCGGCGACCTGGTCGTAGGCGGGCCCTTCGCCGCGCTCGGCCGCGCGCTGTTCGCGGTCGCTCGCCGCGCGGACGCTGCGGACCCGGTCCACCGCCCTGCGGTGGGCGAGCGTGAGGACCCAGGAGAGGGCGCTGCCGCGCGCCGGATCGAAGCGGGCCGCCGTACGCCAGAGTTCGAGCAGCACCTCCTGGACCACTTCCTCGGACTGGGCAGGGTCGCGGAGCACGCGGCGGACCATGCCGTAGACCGGCCCGGACACCTGGTCGTACAGCTTCTCGAACGCCTGCTGGTCGCCCTGGGCGATCAGTGGCAGCAACTCGTCGGACTCCATGCGCGTCCCCTCCCCCTCTTCCCGTCCGGGCGGCTGATGCCGCCGCCGGCCGGGTGCCGCGTTGTGCGGTCGCACCGGGATTCGGGGCGGAGGAAGGCACCGGATTGGGAACGAGGGCAATCCGCCGGGCCCTTCGCCCCGAATGGCGTGCGTCAGGCGGCTTGCGCGCGGCGCGCGGGGTCGCGCGAAGGACAGTAAGGACGGACGCGATGACAGCTATCGCCAGGAGCGGGTCGAGGCGCCGCGGCACGCGCGGCCTCGCCGCGCTCGTGTGTGGCGCGCTGGCCGCCGGGGGGCTCGCAGCCGCCGGTGTGACGGCATTGGCACCGGAGGCGGCCGACGCCTCCAGCCACCGGGAGGCCCCGCTGATCTCGGGACAGCCCCAGTACGACACCACGGACGTGTACGCGTTCGTGAGCCCGGACAAGCCCGACTCCACGACCATCGTGGCGAACTGGCTGCCCTTCGAGGAGCCCACGGGCGGGCCGACCTTCTATCCCTTCGCCGATGACGCGCAGTACGACGTCCACATCGACAGCGACGGGGACGCGCAGGGCGATCTCCTCTACCGGTGGACGTTCGACACGCAGACCAAGAACGGCGACACGTTCCTCTACAACACCGGGCCCGTGACGAGCCTCGACGACCCCGACCTGAACGTGACGCAGACGTACGACCTCGAACTGCTGAGGCTCAAGGACCAGAAGGTCACCTCGACGACGAAGCTCGCCGACGACGCGCCCGCCGCGCCGTCGCACGTCGGCAAGGCGTCCATGCCGAACTACAAGAAGCTGCGCGATCAGGCGGTCAAGCAGGTCAAGGGCGGCGGCTCGACGTTCGCCGGACAGGCCGACGACCCGTTCTTCGCGGACCTGCGGGTGTTCGACCTGCTGTACGGCGGCGACCTGTCGGAGGTCGGGAACGACACCCTCAAGGGTTACAACGTGAACTCCGTCGCCCTGCAGGTGCCGACCTCCGAGATACGGCAGTCGGCGAAGCAGCCGACCGTCGGGATCTGGTCGACGACCCAGCGCAAGAACGCCAACGGCAAGTGGTCCCAGGTCTCACGGCTCGGCAACCCGCTGGTCAACGAGGTGGTCGTGCCGAGGAAGGACAAGGACAAGTTCAACGCGTCCTCGCCCTGGAACGACGCGGACTTCCTGAAGTACGTGACCAAGCCCGAGCTGCCGAAGCTCCTGGAGAAGATCTACAAGCTGAAGGCGCCGGCCGAGCCGCGCAACGACCTCGTGTCCGTGTTCCTGACGGGCGTGAAGGACCTCAACCAGCCGCCGGGCGTCAGGCCCGCGGAGGCGCTGCGGCTCAACACGTCCATCAAGCCCGCGGCCACGCCCAAGCGGCTCGGGGTGCTCGACGGCGACAACGCCGGGTTCCCGAACGGGCGGCGGCTCGCCGACGACGTCATCGACATCGAGCTCCAGGCCGTCGAGGGCGAACTCACAGGGAACAAGAACGACCTGGGTGACGCGGTGAACGCCAACGAGCAGAAGTTCGGCGACACCTTCCCGTACCTGGCGCTTCCCACGTCCGGCTCCCGGGGCCCGTTGGCCAAGGGCGGCGGGGGCGACGGCACCTCGGCGCGCGACGCGCTGAACGGCGGGGCCGTGCCCGGCCGTCCGGCGTCCGGCGGCGATGACACCGATGCCGTGCTGATCGCCTCGGCGGCCGCGGGAGCGGCAGGGGTGCTCCTGATCGGACTCGGGCTCGCGTGGTGGCGCAGGCGCGGCACCTCCGGGATCGCGGGCTGAGCCCGTTCCCCGACCGGCGCGGCCCGCACTCATCCCCCTGCGGGCCGCGCCCTCTCTTCTTTTTCCGGTTCAGCAACTCCTTCTGGAAGGTTCCGTGATGGCACTGCCTCGTCCTGTCGGCCGGTCCGTCGTGGCCGCCGTCGCTCTCGCGCTCGCCATCACCGGGGGCGCCGTCGTGGCCGGCGGCGAGGACGGTCCTGACCGGTCGCCGTCGTCGTCCGCCGCCGTGGCGCCGGGTGCGCTGCGGGGCGCCGATCTCGATCGTGGCGTCGAGTCGCTGCAGGCCCATCTGCGGGACCAGCCGGAGGACTTCGGGGGGTGGGCGACGCTGGGCACCGCCTACGTCGAGCAGGCCCGCACCCGGGGTGACCCGTCGCGCTACCGCGAGGCGGAGCGCGCCCTGGACCGTTCCCTCAAGCTGCGGCCCCGCAATGACGCGGGGCTCGCGGGTCGGGCGGCGCTGGCCGCCGCCCGCCATGACTTCGCGGGGGCTCTGCGCGACGCGGAGGCCGCGCTGAAGGAAAACCCCTACAGCGAGGGCGCGCTGGCCTCGCGGATCGACGCGCTGGTCGAGCTGGGGCGGTACGGGGCCGCCGCGCGGGCCGCCGACGAGGCCGACGCCCGGCGGCCCGGGGTGCCGGTGTTCACGCGGTACGCGTATGTGCGCGAGCTGCGGGGCGATGTGGCGGGGGCCCGGCGGGCGCTGACGCAGGCGGTCGGCACCGGCTCGGGGGCCGGCGGCGACCTCGCCTACGTCACCACCGCGCTCGGGCAGCTCGCCTGGCGGCAGGGCAAGCACGGGGAGGCGTTGAAGCAGTGCGGCAAGGCGCTGCGGGCCGACGCCACGTATCTTCCGGCGCTGGAGTGCCGGGCCCGGGCCTGGGCCGGGCGGGGCGATACGGAGCGGGCGATACGGGCGCTGCGGGACGTGGTGGCGCGAGCGCCGCTGCCCGGTCCGCTGGTCGCGCTGGGCGAGTTGTACGAGGCGCGCGGCGAGCCGGGCGACAAGGCGAAGGCCCGGGAGCAGTACGCGCTGGTGTCCGCCTGGGTGTCGCTGGCCCGGGCGAACGGCGTGAACGCGGATCTGGACGCGGCGGTCGCGCTGACGGATCACGGGGACCGTGCCGAACGCAAGGCGGCGCTGCGGGCCGCGAAGGCGGAGTGGGGGCGGCGCCACACGGTCCACACGGCGGACGCACTGGCCTGGGCCCTGCACGTCGACGGCCGCTCCAAGGAGGCACTCCCGTACGCCCGCAAGGCCACGGCCACGGGGTTCCGGGAGCCGTCGTTCAGGCACCACCTGGCTCAGATCGAGCGGGCGGCAAGCGCTGCGGGGCAGCCGTGAAGCGCCGTGCCCTCGGATACGGGGGCGCCCTGGCCGCGGGCCTCGCGATAGCTCTGCTGCCCGCCGCCGAGGCCACCGCCCACCCGTTGGGGAACTTCACCGTCAATCGGTACGACGGACTTGTGGTGGGGCCCGGGCAGGTGCGGGTCGATCACGTCGAGGATCTCGCCGAGATCCCGGCCACCCAGGCCATGTCCCGCATCAAGCGTGTGGGCATGGGGAGTTGGGCCGACGAGCGGTGTGCGGACGCCGCCCGCGACAGCCGGCTGCGGGTGGACGGGCGGGCGACAAAGCTCCGCGTGCGGGAGGCCAGGGCGGTCGCCCGGGACGGGCAGGCGGGCCTGGCGACCCTGCGCGTGGAGTGCGAGCTCGGTGCCCCGCTCCCCCGGGGCACCGAGTTCGCCGCGCGGTTCGAGGCCGCGGGGGACGCGGGGCCCGGGTGGCGGGAGGTCACCGCGCGGGGAGACCGGATGACGTTGCGCGCGTCCGACGTACCGGAGGCGTCCGTGTCGAAGAGCCTCACCCGCTACCCGGAGCGGCTGCTCGACTCGCCGCCCGGCGATGACTCCGCCACGCTGCGGATCACCCCCGGCGGCCCCGCGCTGAGCGAGGAGAAGCCGGAAGCTCCGGCCTCCGTGCTGCCGCGCGGCGCTGACCGGTGGACGCAGGCCCTGACGGGGCTCGTGGCGCGCCATGACCTCACCCCGGGCTTCGCCGCACTCGCCCTGGCCATCGCCCTGTTGCTGGGCGCGCTGCACGCGATCGCGCCGGGGCACGGCAAGACGCTGATGGCCGCGAGCGCCGCCGCCAGGGGCCACGCCTCCCTGCGGGACGTCCTTCCCCTCGCCGCTTCGGTGACCGTCACGCACACCCTGGGCGTGACCGCGCTCGGGCTGCTCGTGGCCGGGGGTTCGGCCGCCGCCCCGTCGGTGATCGCCTGGCTGGGTGTGGTCAGCGGCGTGCTCGTGACCGGGGCGGGGGCCCTGCTGCTGAGAAGGGCCTGGCGGCGGCGCAGGCACCACGCTCACGCTCACCACCACCACCACCATCATCACCACACGCACGAGGCGCCGCCCACGGTGCGCGGCGCCCTCTTCCTCGGCTTCGCGGGCGGCCTGGTGCCCAGCCCCTCCGCCGTGGTCGTGCTCGTCGGCGCCGCCGCGCTCGGCGAGGCCTGGTTCGGGCTGCTGCTCGTCCTGGCGTACGGGGTGGGGCTCGCCGTCACGCTGACGGCCGCGGGGTTCCTTGTGGTGCGGGTCGGGTCCCTGGCCGGACGGCGGGTGCACGGGCCGCGGTGGCTGCACCGGGCCACGCATCGATTGCTGCCGATGGGCTCCGCCTTTGTCGTGGTGGCCCTTGGGTGTGGATTGGTGTTCAAGGGGGCGGCAACAGCGCTCGGTTGAGGTAGTTTTGTGGAGAATCGCACTGCTGCGGATGGGGGACGCCCGTGAGCGCGAACGAGCGTGTGATCGCGGGACGCTACCGCCTGCTCGCCCCTTTGGGCGAGGGCGGCATGGGCACGGTCTGGCGGGCCCGCGACGAAGTCCTGGGCCGTGAGGTCGCGGTCAAGGAAGTGCGCGCCCCCGCCGGGCTCCCGGCCCCTGACGTCGACCGGCTGTACGCCCGCCTGGAGCGCGAGGCGTGGGCTGCCGCCCGTATCCCGCACCGCAATGTGGTGACGGTCTATGACGTGGCGAGCGAGGACGGGCGTCCGTGGATCGTCATGGAGATCGTGCGGGGGCTCTCGCTGTCGGACGTCCTGGACGCGGAGGGTCCGATGGCGCCGCAGCGGGCCGCCCGCATCGGCGCCGAGGTGCTCGCCGCCCTGCGCGCCGCCCATGACGCCGGGGTGCTGCACCGCGACGTGAAGCCCGGCAACGTACTCATCGCGAACGACGGCCGGGTCGTGCTCACCGACTTCGGGATCGCCATGGTGGAGGGGAGCTCGGCCCTCACCATGACGGGTGAGGTGGTCGGCTCGCCCGAATTCCTGGCCCCGGAGCGGGCGTTGGGGCAGCGCCCCGGCCCGGAGTCCGACCTGTGGTCGCTGGGGGTGCTGCTCTACGCGGCCGTCGAGGGCAGTTCGCCCTTCCGGCAGGACACCCCGCTGAGCACGTTGCGCGCGGTGGTCGACGAGCAGCTTCCGCCGCCCCGGAACGCGGGTCCGCTGCTCCCGGTCATCGAGGGGCTGCTGCGCAAGGACCCCGCGGCCCGGATCTCGGCCGCCGAGGCCGAGGACCAGTTGCGGCTCGTCGCGGCGGGCGGCACCCCACAGGTGGCGACGCCGTTGCCCTACATGCCGACGGTCACGTCGCAGCAGCAACAGCAGGTGCCCTCGCCGTATCCGCCGACCACGGACGGGCAGGAGCCCGTCGTCACCACGACCACCACCGTTCCCCCGCCCCGCTCACGCCGCACGGTCCTCGTCATCACCGCGGGACTGGTCGCTCTCGCGCTCGCGCTGGGCGGACTCGTGTACGCCCTGGTCAACCGCGACGACGGCGGCGGGGGCGGCAACAACAGCGGGGCGTCCGAGGGAAGCGGCAGCGACGGCGGGGGCAACGGCAGCGGCGGCTCCGACGGCGGCAAGAACGGCGGCGACACATCCGGCGGCAACGACGGCGGAGGGTCGGGCAATGGCGGCGGCAGCGACGGGGGCTCGACCGGCGGGGGCTCCACGGGCGGTGGCGGAGGCGGCAACGGCGGGGGCGGTGGCAACGGCGGTTCGACCACGCACCCCGCGCAGTCCGTCAAGGTCACGGTCGCCGGCGCGAACACGCAGTACAGCGGCGCCTGTCCGCCGGCCGCCGGACAGGCGCCGTCGTTCACGGCGACCTTCACCGTGGGGCGGGTTCCGGTCACCGTCGACTATCGCTGGGTGACCAAGTCCGGTGAGCCGAGCGATCCCGGCTGGAAGACGCTGAGCTTCGCCTCCGGCGGCGGAAAGACCAAGCAGGTGCATCACACGGAGACGGTCACCGGGGAGCCGGGCTCGACCCATCAGAACGAGATCAGCGTGGAGGTGCGCAGCCCGGTGAAGGCCGGGTCGAACTCGGTCGCGTACTCCGTGACATGCGAGAAGGAGACCCCGACGGGCGGGGCCTCCTCCTATGCGCCGAACGAATAGGGCCGGACGAACAGGGCCCGGTGGAGCGGGTCAGGGACGGCGAGGGTCAGGACGCCGCGGCACTGAACACGGGGAGGTAGCCGCCGGACTGGCCCGCGGCCTTGGGGTGGTAGGACTCGCCGATGTTGGTCCAGTTCACGCTGTGCAGCCATGCGTCGCCGGAGCAGATCTCGTGGCCGCTGAAGGTGGAGGTCACATCGCCGAAGGCGAAGCCGTGGTCGGCGGCGCGCTTGGCCGTCGTGGAGTTGAGGAAGTCGGCGGCGCTGTTGATGGCGCCGCGCTCCTTCTCGGAGAGGCCGGCGAGGCAGCCGCCGCCGAGCTTGTAGAAGCGGGGGTATCCGAGCACGACGACCTGGGCGGCCGGTGCCTTCGCGCTGATCGCCGAGTAGACCCGGTCGAGGTTGCCGGGCAGCGTCGTCTCGACGTAGCTGCGCGCCTGCGCGATGCGCGCGAGGCACTTGCTCTCCGACTGGAGCACGCAGGTCGTCATGACGTCGGAGAAGCCGGCGTCGTTGCCGCCCACGGAGAGGCTGACGAGGCCTGTTCCGGAGTTGAGCGGGCCGAGCTGGTTGGCCACGACATCACCCGTACGAGCGCCCGAGCAAGCCGTGAAGTTGAAGCTGGAGGGTGAGTTGGCGGCCGCCCACAGTGCGGGGTACGCGCGTGGGGTGCGCTTGCAGTTGCCGCTTCCGCTGTCGTAGGCGCCGGCGCCGACTCCGGACGAGTAGGAGTCGCCGAGTGCCACGTAGCCGGTGGCCGCGGCCTGCTGGTCGGATCGCTGGTCCGCTTGAGCCGCTGTGGCCCCGGTGAGGGCGAAGGCGGTGGCGAGGAGGAGTGAGGAAGCGTATGCCGTGATTCGGGACAATCTCATGGAACCTCCCTTAGCAGGATTTCTGCCTCGACTGTGGTACCACTCCCCTCAGGGCGTCGATAGTGTTCATGTCAATAAGTTTCCCGGCAATTCCCTTGCCCACGCCGGGAGTTCGTTCAGCTTCAGGGGTGCATCGGCGAACATCTGCACACTCCCTCCGCATCTTGACGGGCCGCCGCAGACTGCGCGACATTGAAGCCCGGCATCCGGCGCGTCGGGGGGCAAAGTCGCCAATGCAGACGATCAGGATCAAGGCACCTTCATCAGACACCGGGCGCGAGCCCGGGGAGCGGCCGAGGCGTCACGAGGACGCACCCGCGCTGCTCGCGGGCACGGCGGTGGCGGTGGGCGCGGTTGGCGCGATGCTGGCGCTCACGGACATCGATTCGCCCCTGCGCGCGCCCTTCACCCTGTTCTTCCTGCTTGCCGCCCCCGCGGCCGCAATCGCCGCCGCGCTCAGGGGACTTGATCCATGGGGCCGGATCATTACTTCCGTTTCCGGGGCCGTCGCGGTCAATCTGTTGGTGGCCCAGGCGATGCTGGCCCTCCACATGTGGTCGGTGCGCGGCGGGGTGGTCGCCATCACCGTGATCGGGTCGCTCATCTATCTGCTGGTACTGGTACGGCAACTGCGACGCCGTACCCCGACGAGGCGGACCTCCTGACGTGGACATCACCGTGCACCGCCCCGGAGAACTCACCGCCGCGGACCGGGTGGCCTGGACAGCGCTGCAGTCCAAGGCCCACCTGAACGGCGCCCCGGAGCTGGCCAATCCTTTCCTCTCCCCCGAGTTCACCCTCGCGGTGGGCCACTGGCGGCGCGGGGTGCGGATCGCGGTCGTACGCGAGGACGGTGAGCCCGCGGCGTTCTTCCCGTTCCAGAGATCCATCACCGGCGTCGGCCGGGCCATCGGCCTCGGCGTCTCGGACTGCCAGGGCCTCGTGCACCGGCCCGGCTTCACCTGGGACGCGCGGGAGCTGCTGCGGGCCTGCGGGCTCGCCCTGTACGAGTTCGACCATCTGGCCGGCGGCCAGGAGCCGTTCGAGGCGGGCGCCTCCGGCTCCTTCGCCTCCCCCGTCATGGACATCGACCAGGGGTACGAGGCCTATCTCGCCCAGCTCAAGGAGAAGTCGCCGAAGTTCACCCGCACGACCCGCGCCAAGGAGCGCAGACTCACGCGCGACCACGGCACCGTGCGCTACGTGCACGACGAACGCGACCCCACCGTCCTGCGCACCCTGATGGAGTGGAAGGCGGCCCAGTACCGCAGGACCGGCCGCAGCAACCGCTTCGCGCAAGCGTGGATCACCCAGCTCGTCCACCAGCTCTTCCACACCAGGTCCGACCAGTTCGCCGGCCTGCTCTCGGTGCTGTACGTGGACGAGGTGCCGGTGGCCGCGCACTTCGGGCTGCGCTCCGAGCGGATCATCGCGCAGTGGTTCCCGGCCTACGACCCGGCGTTCGCCAAGTACTCCCCCGGGCTGATCATGCATCTGCACATGGCGGAGGCGGCCGCCGCCGACGGCATCGCGTACCTCGACCTCGGCCGGGGCCAGAAGCAGTACAAGGACTCCCTGAAGACACGCGAACTCACCGTGTACGAGGGGTGGGTGGCTCTGCGCCATCCGGCGGCGATCGGTCACCGGGCGCGGCGCGCTCCGGTCCGGGCGCTGCGCAACACCGTCTTGTCCAGGCCGGAATTCTTTGAACCGGCCGACAAGCTGCTGAAACAGGTGGGAAAAATACGATCAAGAAAGAAGGAATAAAGGCCGGAGACAGGAACAGGGTGCTCCATTTGTGCCCGCCAAGACTGGCCAAATCATCGAAAACGTGAGGCCACGTTCCAGGTCTTGCCATACGGTCTCAATCATCAATACCGTCTTACATCCACCCGCATCGGTCCATCACGCAATGCGATCTAGGGGAGGGCTCAAGATCGCGGTGGTTCCGGCGCGGGGCGCGGTAGGGGGGTGCCGTGCCCGGCGACTGCATTCTTGCCGGGTCACGTCCCGCGCGATGCCAGCTCACTCGGCATGCACGGAGATCTATTTCGTCATGCGCAAGTGACAACCCCCCTTTCGAACCGGATACAAAGCCGGACCGCCCGGGGGTGGGCGGTCCACCGGACGAGAGGGATCAGACTCATGAGTTCTGTTGTGCGCCCGGCCACCGAGCCGAGTCCGGACCCGTTAGACAAGCCCGCACTGTCCGCCGACTACCGGCCGATTTCCTCCCACCTGGCGATCACTCCGCCGGTGAGCGTCGTGATTCCCGCCATGAATGAGGCGGAGAATCTTCCCTACGTTTTCAAGACACTCCCCGACTGGGTCCACGAGGTCGTTCTCGTGGACGGGAATTCCACCGATGACACCGTCGCGGTCGCCCGCGAGCTGTGGCCGGACGTCAAGGTCGTACGGCAACTCGGCAAGGGCAAGGGCGACGCCCTGATCACCGGATTCGAGGCGTGCACCGGCGACATCATCGTGATGGTCGACGCGGACGGCTCGGCCGACGGGCACGAGATCGTCAGCTATGTCTCCGCCCTCGTCTCGGGCGCGGACTTCGCCAAGGGCTCACGCTTCGCCAACGGCGGCGCCACGGACGACATGACGCCGATCCGCAAGCTCGGCAACCACGTCCTGTGCTCCGTCGTGAACGCCAAGTTCGGCGCCCGCTACACCGACCTGTGCTACGGCTACAACGCCTTCTGGCGGCACTGCCTCGACAAGATAGACCTCGACTGCACGGGCTTCGAGGTGGAGACCCTGATGAACATCCGGGTGGTCAAGGCCGGGCTCAAGGTGCAGGAGATCCCCAGCCACGAGTATCTGCGCATCCACGGCGTCAGCAATCTCAGCGCCGTGCGCGACGGTCTGCGCGTCCTGAAGGTGATCCTCACGGAGCGCTCCAACCGCCGCGGGCAGCGCCGCGGCAGCGGTGGTGTCCCCTTCCGCACGCGTCAGGGAGAGGTGTCTTGAGCGGTCCCCACCACCACGGGGGAGGCACGGACGCGGGTATCTCCGTCGTCATCTGCGTCTACACCGAGGACCGCTGGGAGGACATCCTCGCGGCGGTCGCCTCGGTGCGGGCGCAGTCCCTGGCGGCTCTGGAGACGCTTCTCGTGGTGGATCACAACGCCTCGCTCCTGGACCGCCTCGGCAAGGAGTACAAGGAGACCGAAGGGGTGCGGGTGCTCGCGAACGCGGGCCCCCGCGGTCTCTCCGCGGGGCGCAACACCGGCATCGCCGCGTCCCGCGGCGAGATCATCGCGTTCCTCGACGACGACGCCGTCGCGGAACGGGACTGGCTGCGCCACTTCGCCGAGGGGTACGCCGACCCGAAGGTCTTCGCGGTGGGCGGGCGCACCATGCCGGTCTGGGAGTCCCGGCGCAGGCCCGCCTGGTTCCCCGAGGAGTTCGACTGGGTCGTCGGCTGCACGTACAAGGGGCTGCCCGAGGGGCGCGTGCGGGTGCGCAACGTCCTGGGCGGCAACGCCTCCTTCCGCCGCAGCGCCTTCGACACTGCGGGCGGCTTCGCGACCGGCATCGGGCGTGACGGCGACAGACGCCCCCTCGGCTGCGAGGAGACGGAGCTGTGCATCCGGCTCACCCGCGCGCGGCCGGACGCGATCCTGCTCATCGACGACCGCGCGGTCATCCACCACCGCGTCCCCGCGGCGCGGGAGCGCTTCGCGTACTTCCGCACGCGGACGTACGCGGAGGGCCTTTCCAAAGCGCTCGTGGCCCGTAGTGTCGGCGCGGAGAAGGGCCTTGAGTCCGAACGGCGGTATGCCACGCGCGTCCTGCCCGCCGGTGTCGGGCGCGGGCTGCGGGACGCGCTCCTTGCCCGCCCCGGCGGCGCGGGCCGCGCGGGGGCCATCGTGGCGGGCGTGGTCACCGCGGCCGGGGGGTACGTCCTCGGGAGTGTCCGCGCGCGCAGGGCAGGCGCCTCCTTCTCGGTCGCGGAGATCGGGGCCGGGACCGGGGCGAACGCGGACGGTGAAGGGGGGCAGCCATGAACACGCCGGTGCCGATACTCATGTATCACTCCGTCGCGCATGAACCGACCCTGGAGACACGGGAGTTGTCGGTCTCTCCCGGCGCGTTCACCGAGCAGCTCGAACTGCTCGGCGAGCGGGGGTTCACACCGCTGACCACGGCCGGGCTCGCCGCGATCTGGCGCACTCCCGGCCGCGCGCTTCCCGCACGCCCCGTCCTGATCACCTTCGACGACGGCTACGAGGGCGTGCACCGGCACGCGCTGCCCGTGCTCGCCAAGCACGGCTTCGCCTCGACGCTCTTCGTCTCCACCGGATGGCTGCGCGGGGCGCACGACACCGGCGGCGGGCTCGACGTGATGCTCGACTGGGACCAGGTGCGCGAACTGGCCGCGGCGGGCACGGAGATCGGCGGGCACAGCCACACGCACCCGCAGCTCGACCAGCTGGCCGACGACGACCTCTGGTCCGAGCTGCTGCGCTGCAGGGAGATCGTCACCGACGAACTCGGCACCCGGCCCGCCTCCTTCGCCTACCCGTACGGCTATTCGAGCCGCCGGGTGCGCAACACGGTGCGCGGTGCCGGATTCTCCCAGTCGCTCGCGGTCGGCAACGGCCTCGCGCGGCGCGCCCAGGGGCCGTACGCCCTGCAGCGGGTGACCGTGCGCCGCTCCACCGGCATAGAGGAGTTCGCGCGGCTCGTCGAGGGCCGCTCGATCGCCCTCAACTTCGCAAGGGACCGTGCCCACACCAAGGGGTACGCCGTGGTCCGCAGAGCACGACAGGCCCGCCGGAAGGCAACTCGTACCCGTGTCTGACACGTCGACCGCCCAGGCAGACGTCTCTGGGAGTCCCGGCACCGCACAGCAGCCGACGTCCGGCAAGTCGGGCAGGCCGCGCAGACTGCGCCTGCTCGGTGGCGGCTCGGGCGGCTCCGGCGGCACCGGTGGCTCCGGCGGCGGAAGTCCGCTGTTCCGCAACGCCTACGCGCTGATGCTGAACACCGGCATCTCCGGCGTGCTCGGCGTCGGCTTCTGGCTGGCCGCCGCCCGGTACTACTCCGAGTCGGCGGTCGGCCAGGGCTCGGCGGCGATCGCCGCCATGAAACTCCTCGCGGGACTCACCGCCCTCACCCTGACGGGGGCACTCGCCCGCTTCATCCCCATCGCGGGGCGCGCCACCGGAAGACTGATCTTCCGTACGTACGCGGGCAGTTCGGTGGTCGTCGCGTTCGCCGCGCTGATCTTCCTGTTCACGCTCGACCTGTGGGGCCCTTCGTACAAATTCCTGCACGGCCCGCTGAACGGCCTCGGCTTCATCGCCGCGGTCATCGCCTGGTCGCTGCTCACCCTCCAGGACGGCGTGCTCACGGGGCTGCGCAGCGCGCTGTGGGTGCCGGTCGGCAACACCATCTTCTCGGTCGTCAAGCTGGGGCTGCTCATCGCGATGGCCGCGGCGATCCCGACGGCCGGTGTCTTCGTGTCATGGGTCGCCGCGATCGCCATGTCGGTCGTCCCGCTCGGCTGGCTGGTGTTCCGCCGGCTCGTGCCACGGCACGTCAAGGCGACGCAGGACAAGACCAAGCCGCCCACGCTGCGCGAGATGGGCCGCTTCCTGGCCGGCGACTACACCGGCTCGCTCTTCTCGCTCGCCGTGGTCTATCTCGTGCCGGTCATCGTCGCCTCGCAGGTCAGCTCGGTCGACAACGCGTACTTCTACATCACCACCACGATCGGCGGCACGGTCAACCTGCTCGCCATCAACATGGGCGCCTCGCTGACCGTCGAGGGCGCGCACGACCCGGCGCGGCTCGCCGCGAACACCCGTGCCGCGCTGCGCCGCATGGCCCGCATCATGCTGCCGGTCTGCGGTCTGCTCTTCATCGGCGCGCCCTACGTCCTGCGGGTCTTCGGCCAGGAGTACGCGGACGCGGCGACGCCACTGCTGCGCTGGTTCGCGGTGGGCGCGGCGCTGCGGGTCATCATGGAGACGTACTTCGCGGTGCAGCGCGCGCAGAGCCGTACGTCGGGGATCGCCTGGATGCAGGGCCTGTTGTGCTTCCTGGTGCTCGGCCTGACGCTGCTCCTGCTGCCGCGGATGGGTCTGACGGGGGCGGGTGTCGCGGAGATCTGCAGCCTCACGGTGATCGTGGCGATCGCGGCGCCGAAGCTGTACCGGGTGGCGCGAGGGACCGGGGCGTCCTCGCCGGACGACGGAGGGGCGCCGGACGGCGATCTCGCGGACCTGGGCGCGCCCGAGGACGCGCCGGTGCCCGCCGCCGAGGAGACGGACCGGAAGAAGGAGCGGCGCGGGCCCGCCTGGGCACTGCGCGAGTCACTCGACTCGGACACGCTGCAACTGGCCGTGCAGCCCGACTTCGAGCATCCGGAGCGCCGGCCCGACATGCGGCCGGGGCCGGGGACCCCCGCCGCCGGGACGCCCGCTGTAACGAGGGCCGCCGCGGGGGGAAGGCCCGGGGGCGGGAAACCCGCGGGCACGGGGGACGAGGGGGACGACATGGAGCACCGGCCGACCTGGGCACTGAGATCACCGCTGAAGTCACTTGGACCCGAGGACGAGGCCAAGGCCAAGACAGGGGTTGATGCCGGTACCAGTGCCGGTGCCGATGCCTCGGTGGCGCGGCCGTCGCCGTTGACCTCCTCGGTGTCCTCCGCCGTCACCCCGCCCGCCGAGGAGCCGGCCACGGCCGTACGCACGAGCGAGGCACTGCCCGAGCCCGTCGGCGCGCCCGACGCACCGCTGCCCCGCAGCCGTACCGTCTTCATGGCGCTGTTCCTCGCCGTCGCGCTCGCCCTCTACTGGCTGCCCGCCCTGGACATCACCGAGGCCGACCTGGACACGATGGGCGGCCTCGGGCTCATCTCGGTGCTGCCCACGGCGACCCTGCTCGGGGCCGCGCTGCTCGTCGTCGCCTTCGCCTCGCTGCTCTGGGCGGAACGGCCGCACCAGGCGCTGCTTTTGGCGACCCTGCTCGCCACGGTGGTGTGCCTGCACGCGCTGCCCGCCGTCCTGGAGGACGAGCCACGGTTCGCGACGGCCTGGCAGCACCTGGGCTTCATGGAGTACATCGACAGGACCGGCTCCGCGGTGCCGGACCTGGACGCGCGCTGGAGCTGGCCCGGGTTCTTCGCCGCGGCCACGTTCGTGGCCAAGGCGTGCGGGGTCTCGGACATGACCGAGGTGATCCGCTGGTGGCCGCTGGCCATGCAGCTGCTCTATCTGGCGCCGATGTTCCTGCTCGTGCGCTCCATGCGGGCGTCCTGGCGCGCCAAGTGGGCCGGCCTGTGGATCTTCGCGCTGAGCGGCTGGGTCGGCCAGGACTACTTCTCCCCGCAGGGCTTCACGTATCTGCTCTATCTGGTGTTCGTCGCGGTGCTCCTCGTGTGGTTCCGCGCGCCGCACGTGCTGTGGGCCAAGCGGCGCCCGGGTGAGCTGGAGGTCGAACCCGCCGACCGGCGCCAGCGCGCCGTGCTGATCGTGGTCCTGATCGCCCTGTTCGCGGCGACGGTCCCGGCGCACCAGCTCACGCCGTTCGTGATGCTCGGCGTCCTTGCCGCGCTCGTCCTGGTGGGCCGCTCGGAGCTGCGCGGCCTGCCGATCCTCTTCGCGGTCCTCGTCGCCGTCTGGGTGGGCTTCCTCGCGGAGCCGTACTGGTCGGGGCACTTCGACGAGCTGTTCGGCGGGATCGGCGGCGTCGGCGGCAATGTGTCGTCGTCGGTGTCCGGCCGGATCGAGGGCGGCAGTTCGACCCATCAGCTCGTGCTGTACGCCCGCGTGGCGCTGGCCGGCGGTGTCATGGCGTTCGCCTGCTGGGGCTGGTGGCGGCGGCGCGACCACAAGTACACGGAACGCTCGCTGCTCGTCCTGACCTTCGTCCCGTTCCTGGGCTTCGGCATGCAGTCGTACGGCGGCGAGATGGCCCTGCGGGTCTTCATGTTCGCGCTGCCCGGCGCCGCGCTCCTGGCCGGTCTCGCGTTCTTCCCGCGCGCGGGCATCACCGCGAAGGAGCGGGACAGCGACCGGGTGAGCCTGGCGCCCCTGGCCGCGCTCCTTGCGGGCCTCGTCCTGATGGGCGGCTTCCTGGTCGCGCGCTGGGGCAACGAACCCTTCGAGCGGACCCGGGCCGGCGAGGTCGCCGCGATGGAGTACGTGTACGAGCACGACGACCCGACGGTGCGGCTGCTGTGGATGAGCGACGACACGCTCAACAACGTGACGCCCGCGATGCCGTGGGGCGCACGGGACATGGAGAAGGTCCAGTACGTGCCGACCCTTGCCCCGGCCGACCCGGTCCTGGTGTCCGGCCTGGTGAAGGCCCTCAAGGACGCGGGCCCCCACTCATATCTGATGATCAACAAGAGCCAGACGGTCTATCTCCAGATGGACGTGGGCTACTCCGGCACCTGGGACACCCGGCTGATCCACAACCTCGACAACCGCCAGGAGCTGAAGAAGGTCTTCACGAACGACGACGCGACCCTCTACGCGCTGCGCAAACAGCCGGACGGCAAGGTCGAGAAGGCCGAACCGGGCCCGATCGGCCCCCAGGTGACGTGGACGCCGTGGTCGGTGATCGGGGCCCTCGCGGCGATCGCCGTGATCCTGCTGCTCCTCACCCGGGAGGTCGTGCGGGTGGCGGTGGAGCCGAGCGTGCGGCAACTGCGCTGGCTGCAGAGCAGCTTCTGGTTCTCGCTGCCGCTGCTCGCGGTGCTGCTCGCCTCACTGGTCCAGCGGTTCCTGACGATGGCCTGATACGGGGTCGGAGAGGGCTGGAGCGGATCACCGCTCCAGCCACTTCACCTCGTACCCCTTCATCGCGAACCGCTTGCCGTCGACCTTCGCGTCGATCGGGCGGTCCAGGGTGTTCACGACGAGCACGGTCTGCTTGTCGGCGAGCACCCGCACGTTCGGTACGTCGTCGGCGGCGACGGAGACCTTCTCGTACCGCGTGCCGGGCGGGAACGCGTCGCTGAACCGGGCGAGCATCTTCAGCATCGGCAACTCCGTTCCGCCGTCGTCGAGTTCGGTGGAGCGCCACAGGCAGCCCGCGCAGCGCTCGCCCCTCTTCTGCGGGTTCCAGTAGAAACCGCTGCTCGCGCCGCCGCGGGCCATCGCCATCAGGCCCGAGGCCTGGACGGCGACGCGGTGCGGCTCGGACCAGTCGTCGCGGTTGTCCTCGCTGTCGCCCGGTTCCACGTAGTACTCGGCCCACCACAGGGGCAGGTCTCCGGTTCGCTTGCGGACCCACTCGCCGACCGCCGTGAGTTTGTCGGTGGCCTGGAACTCGTCGGGGAGCATCTCGTCGTCCACGGTGTAGCTGGAGCCGTCCACGACGACGAAGTCCGCGCCCGTCTTGTTCTTGTTCCAGTGGTCGAAGGCGTCGAGCACCCGCTGGTCCATGCGGCCCCAGGGGCCCTTGACCGTCTTCGACGCGCCCTCGGTCTGGCGCGGGTCGACGCTGTCCATGACTAGGTAGGGGCCGCCGACCATGATGTCTTCGTTGACCGCCTTGAGCTCCTTGTAGACCAGGTTGTAGAGCTCGGTGTAGCCCTCGTAGTCCCAGCGGGCCTCCTCGTTGTTCCAGAAGCCCTTGAATTCGTTCCAGACGATGAAGTGCCTGACGTCCGGATAGCGTTTGGCCACGGTCGCCGCGAGCTTGGCGAAGTCCTTGTAGTGGGCGCGCTCCGGGGCGGTCTCCAGGGCCTGCTGGCTCCAGTCGGTGTTGTCCGCGCCGGGCTTGCCGCCCTTCATCCAGTCCGGGGCGCAGCACAGGGTGACGACCGGCGTGCTGTCGGTGGCGCGGATGAAGTCCATCCGCCGGTCCATCTCCTCGAAGTCGTAACGCCCCTTGACCGGCTCGGGGTTGCTCGCGCCCCAGCCCATGATGTGCTGGATCTGCGGCAGGGGGCGCGGCTGCCCCGCGAGCAGTTCCTCGGCCCGCTCCGTGGCCGCGGCGCCGCCCTCGTCCGCGCTGTACTGGGTGTGGGTGAAGCCCCAGCCGACGGCCGGCTCCGCGTCACCGGGCGGGACGGCGGGGGTGCCGTGCACCTTGTCGCCGTCGCGTGTGGTGCCCTCGGTGCCCTTGCCGTCGTCGGGAAGCGTGGTGATGACGGTCAGGACCAGGGCCAGTGCGACCAGAGCAACGCCGAGCAGCGCGGTGAGCCGCCACCGCTGTGCCCCCGAATTCCACCCATGACGTCCCATCAAGGACAACAGTAACGGCGGCAGTTGGTGGTAGGACAGGTTCCGCACCACGGGTTCGCGACTGATCGTGGCACGACGGAGCGCGGCGGAGTACAGCGGGAGTACGGCGGAGTGCGTAAACCGGGATGCACGCGGGCACTTGTGTGCCGGATCATGGCGGCATGTCTGCGAACCCTCAGGACACCCTGCCGATCCGGCTCAACGTAGACGACAGCGACTCCCCGTCGGATGTCGTGGACGCCCTTTTCCTCGGCCGCTTCGCCACCGGCGAGCAGCCCTTCTCGCACAGCTCCAACATCGACCGCGTCAAGTCCGGCAGCACGCTGCTCCCGCCGGGCGCGACGGTGCTGCGCGCCGCCCGCGACGACGACCGCAGCGCGACGCTGGCCGAGGGCGACGGCTGGACGCTCCTGATCTCGCGCTGGAACCGCGGCGCGGACGTCACGGTGACGGCGACGAGCGCCGACCTCGCGCAGAAGATCCTGAAGCAGGCGACGGACGGCGCGCAGGACGAGCCGGAGCCGCAGCCGGACAACGTGACCATGGGGTTCTGGTACGTCTCCCCCCGGCGCGGTCCGCACCGCACCACGCGGCAGATCGCCGCCGGCACGTGGGATGAGGTGCGGGAGAACTACACCGCGCCGGTCGCCGAGGCCATGGACTCCCTGATGAAGACGGTGCCCGAGGACATCTCGGGGCGCCTCCTGCTCCTGCACGGCCCGCCGGGCACGGGCAAGACGTCGGCGCTGCGGACCCTCGCGCGGTCCTGGCGTGACTGGTGCCAGGTGGACTGCGTCCTGGACCCGGAGCGGCTGTTCAACGACGTCGGCTATCTGATGGACATCGCCATCGGTGAGGACGACGGCACGTCCAAGGGCCGCTGGCGGCTGCTGCTCCTGGAGGACTGCGACGAGCTGATCCGCGGGGAGGCGAAGCACACGGCCGGGCAGGCGTTGTCGCGGCTGCTGAACCTGACGGACGGGCTGCTCGGGCAGGGCCGCAACGTCCTGGTCGGCGTCACCACCAACGAGGACCTGGAGCGGCTCCACCCCGCGGTGGTCCGCCCCGGCCGGTGCCTCGCCCGGATCGAGGTCGGCGGCCTGACCCGCGCCGAGTCGGTCGACTGGCTCGGCACGGACGAGGGGATCGCCCGCGAGGGCGCGACGCTGGCGGAGCTGTACGCCTTGCGTCGCGGCACATCACCTACGTCGGTGCCGGACCCTCGGGAGGGGGCGGATGCGGGGCTCTACCTCTGACGGCCGTTGCTGTGGTGGGCAGAGGTTCACCCCGAGTCCCCGTAGGCGGCACGCAAGGCCTCCCGCGCGGCGGCAAGCGCGGCCTCCTCGGAGAGGCCCAGCCTGTGCGTCCGCTCGGCGAAAGCCTGGGCGGCGGCGGACGCCTCCCGCGCGGCCGCGTCCCCCGCGGCCGCGACGAACGTCCCGTGACGCCCACGCGTCTCGATCACCCCGTCCGCCTCAAGCGCCCGATACGCCTTGGCCACCGTATTGGCGGCGAGCCCGAGGTCCAGGGCGAGCCCCCGCACGGTCGGCAGCTTGTACCCCACCGGGAGAGCCCCGCCCCGCGCCTGCTCGGCGATCTGGGCCCGCACCTGTTCGTAGGAGGGCACGCCACCCGCACCGGCGCCGCCACCGTCGATCTCGATCTTCAAGGTCACGCGGCGATTGTCCCGCACCCCCGGAGAAAATGAGAGGCACCCCGACGCGCCCCGCGCGTAGCGTGCGGCCCCATGACCGTCCTAGTCCGCGCCCTGCGCCCCGGTGACACGCCGGACGCCGAGGCGTTCGCCGTCGTACGCCGCGCCTGCGTGCCCGCCATGCTCGCCACCGCCGACTCCGTCCGGTTCGACCTGGCGCACGCCCATCCCGACTCCCGTTACCGCCAGTTGGTCGCCGAGACCGACGGGGAGATCATCGGCACGGCGCAGGTGGGCATCGCTCACGACAGCCCCGAGCCGGGCCAGGGCTTCTCCAACGTCTACGTGCTCCCCGAGCGGCGCGGGCTCGGCGCGGGCTCGCTGATCCTGCGGACGGCGGAGGAGTACCTCGCGGACGCGGGAGCCACCACGGTCTACTCCTGGGTGCTCGACGAACCCGCGAACCTCGCCTTCGCCGCCGCACGCGGCTACCGCGCGAGCCGCTCGGCCCACTTCCTGCGCCTCGACCTTGCCGGTGGCCCGTTGCCGCCGCGCCAAGAGCTGCCGGACGGGGTCCAGTTGCGTACGGGGGCGTCGTTCGGGGACGACCCGCGCGCCCTCTTCGACCTCGACGCGGAGACCGTGGCGGACGAACCGAGCGATGTGGCCGCGGAGTTCACGGACTACGGGCACTGGCTCGCCGAGACCTGGAACCACCCCCTGGTGAACCGCGAACTGACCACGGTGGCCCTGGTGGACGGCCGCCCCGCCGCCTTCACGCTGGCCCGCACGGACGACGCGTCGCGCTACGCGAGCGGCATGACGGGCACGGGACGCGCGTTCCGCGGACGCGGTCTGGCCAAGCTCGCCAAGAACGACTCCCTGCACCGGGCACGGGCCGCCGGATACACGGAGGCGTTCACGGGAAACGACGCCGGCAACGAGCCGATGCTGGCGATCAACAGTTGGTTCGGCTACGAGATCTGCGCAACGGAGGTACGCCATGTCCGAGACCTCGGCTGACACAGCTGACACGGTGGAGGTGGTCCTGATGAAGGCGGGCCGCACGAAGATCCGCTACCCGGCGGAGGTGATCGCGGACGACGGCACGGTGGTGACGGTCCGCGCACCGTGGGCAGGCGCCGGCGTACGGGACTTCGGCTTCGTACGCTTCGAGCCGGGCGACGTCTTCACGGAGCACTACTGGCGTGACCGCTGGTACGCCGTGAAGGAGGTCCGCACGTCCACGGGCGTCCTGAAGGGCTGGTACTGCGACGTGACCCGCCCCGCGACACGAGACGGCGCCACGCTCACGGTGGAAGACCTGGACCTGGACCTGTGGTGCTCGGCAGACGGCCGAACAATCCTCCGCCTGGACGAGGACGAGTTCACCGAAAGCAACCTCACCACAACCGACCCCAAAGCAGCCTCAGCGGCTATGTCCGCCCTGGACGAACTGGAACACCTGGCCCGCACCGGAGCCCCGCTCTCCCCACCCCTCCCCGGGGCTGCCCCGAACTGACCTCAACCCCGGGACGGCGGGGCAAGAGCCACCAACCGCTCACCCCCGCCCCTCTCGAACCGCACCGTGTCCCCCTCCTCCTGCCAGTGCAGGGCGAAGCGCTCCCCCGTGTGCCACGCCTTCAGTGCCGCCCTGCAGTACGCCACCATGTCGTCCGGCAGCGTGGTGATGGCGTGCCAGGTCAGTTCGGCGCACTTGTCGGGCTCCGCGTTGAAGGGCTCGCCGCCCGCGCCGTAGGGCGCCTCGAAGAACCAGCCGATGCGGGCCTCCTCGCCCGGGCCCCGGTGCTGCAGAACCAGTTCGGCGCTGACCTCGTCGGGGGCGAGGGCCAGGCCGATCTCCTCCCGGGCCTCGCGGATGACCGCCGTGCGGACGTCCTCGCCGGGCTCGACGTGGCCGGACGGGAGGTTGAGCAAACCGTCCCCGTAGCCGGTGTTCGCGCGGCGGGCGAGGAGCACCTCGTCGCCGCGGCGGAGGATCAGGTGGACGTCCACCACCTCCTTGTGGCGGCGGGCTACGGGCGGGACCTCGTCCCGGTCGATCGTCATCCGGCGATGGTGACACTCACCACTGACAATCCGGTTTCGATGAGAAACCCTCCCGGCAGAGGTCTACAGACGTCCCACCTTGGACATCGGTAGTACAGGGAGGCAGCCATGCGCCGTGTGACCGTGCACAAGACCGTCGGGAAGCCCACCAATCGGCAGATCCGGGAGAAGTCCGAGGAGCGGGAAAGCCCTCGCGAGCGCACCGAGGTCCGCAAGGACATCCAGCGGACCTGGTGGCCGGACGGGTGAGATCCCGGGGCGGGAAGCGAGCTAGAGCCTCTTCCGGTAGTGGTAGCGGTCGTACGGCCCGTCCACCCTGCGCTCCACCATCTCGTAGCCGTACCGAGGGTAGATCCTTTGGTTCTCCCACATCATCGCGTTTGTGTAGAGCCGGACCTCCGCCAGCCCCAGCGACCGCGCCCGCTCGTCGACGAAGGCGAGCAGACGGCGGCCCACCCCTTGGCCTGCCGCCTCGGGGTGGACCGCGATGCTGTCCAGGAACAGGTGGTCCTCATGCGGGACGAGGACCAGGACACCCACCACCGGATCACCGGTGACGAAGACCCGCCCCGCCGCCACCTCCGCCGCATGATCCGCCTCCATGGGGACGGGCACGACACCGATGCGCTCGATGTACGGGTGGTACGCCGCGTCCGTCACCGCCCACACGGCGGGAACATCGGCAGCGGCGGCGAGGCGGACGGTGGTGAGGTTCTCCGGGATCAGCGGGTTCTCCGGGTTTTGCGGGGTCTTCTGGGTCATGCCTTTACGTCTACGTCAGTGCTCCTGCCCCGCACCAGCAGTTTCTTCAGGAGGGGCCAGAGGATGATCAGGGCGATGATCGCGTAGACCGTGATCGAGAAGGGCGTGTCGACCAGGCCGCTCACGCTGCCGTCGCTGATCTGCAGGGCGCGGCGCAGTTGCTGCTCGGCGTTCGGGCCGAGGATGACGCCGATGACCGCGGGCAGGACCGGCAGTCCGTAGCGCCGCATGCCGAAGCCGATCAGGCCGATGATCAGCAGGATCACCAGGTCGAGGGCCTCGCCGCCGACCGCGTACGCGCCGACCGCGGCGAAGAAGAGGATGCCCGCGTAGAGGTAGGGCCTCGGGATGCGGAGCAGCTTCGCCCAGACCGGGGCCAGGGGGAGGTTCAGGGCCAGGAGCAGGACCATGCCCACGAACAGCGACGCGATCAGGCCCCAGACCAGGTCCGGCTCTCGTTCGAAGAGGAGCGGGCCCGGCTGGATGCCGTACTGCTGGAAGGCGGCGAGCATCACCGCGGCCACCGCCGTCGTGGGCAGGCCGAGCGTCAGCATGGAGACCAGGGTGCCCGCGGCCGATGCGGATGACGCGGACTCGGGGCCCGCGACGCCCTCGATCGCGCCCTTGCCCCACTCGTCCTTGTGCTTGGACAGGCGCTTCTCGGTGACGTACGACAGGAAGGTGGGGATCTCCGCGCCGCCCGCGGGGATCGCGCCGAACGGGAAGCCGATGAGCGGGCCGCGCAGCCAGGACTTCCAGGTGCGCTTCACGTCGGACTTGCCGAGCCAGGGGCGGCCGACCGGGATCGCCTCGCCGCTGGTGCGCCGCAGATGGGCCGCGACCCACAGTGCCTCGCCGATCGCGAAGAGGCCGACCGCGACGATCACCACGTCGATGCCGTCGGCGAGTTGGAGCGAGCCGAAGGTCAGACGCTGCTGTCCGGTCATCTGGTCGAGGCCGACCAGGCCGAGGGTGAGGCCGATGAGGAGGGAGGCGAGTCCGCGTACGCGCGATGAACCGAGGACGGACGTCACGGCGATGAACGCGAGGACCATGATGGCGAAGTAGTCGGGCGCCCCGATGTCGACCGCGAGCTCCGCGACCTTCGGTGCGAGGGCCACCAGGAGGATCGTGCCGATGATGCCGCCCGCGAAGTGTCCGATGGCGGCGGCCGCGAGCGCTTGTGCGCCCCGGCCGGACTTGGCCATCGGGTTGCCTTCCATGGCGGCGACCACCGCCGCGCTCTCACCCGGGGTGTTGAGGAGGATGGAGGTCGTGGAGCCGCCGAACATCGCTCCGTAGTAGATGCCGGCGAACATGATGAACGCGCCGGTGGGCTCAAGGCCGTACGTCACGGGGAGCAGGAGTGCCACCGCCATGGCGGGGCCGATGCCGGGCAGGACGCCGATCGCGGTGCCCAGGAGCACGCCGATGGCCGCCCAGAGCAGGTTCATGGGGGTGAGGGCCGTGCCGAAGCCGTCCATCAGGGAGTTGAAGGCGTTCATGTCACAGCACTCCCATCAGGGGGCCGCCGGGCAGCGGCACCCCGAGCAGGTTGTTGAAGACGACGTACGTGAGGAGGGAGAGCCCTGCTGCGATGAGTGGGTCGCGGTCCAGGTGGCGGCTGCCCAGCGCGTACGCCGCGCCCCAGAAGAGCAGGGCGCCCGCGACGGGGAAGCCGAGCGGTTCGATGAGGACGGCGGCGCCGAGGAAGACGCCGGCGAGGAGCAGGACGGTGCGCCAGTCGGCGGGTTCGGACAGGTCGATGTCCTCCCCGCCCTCGGCTTCGCCGCGGCCCCCGCGCAGGACGTCGATCGCGAGGATGACGGCGACGACGAGGAGGCCGATGCCGACGGCGACCGGGACGGTCTTGGGGCCGATCGGGCCGCGTTGGGCGATCTCGACGTCCATGGTGAGGGCGTCGGTGAGGACGAGGGCGCCGAGGGCGAGCAGCATGACGCAGACGCCGAGTTCGGAGTGCTCGCGCAGCCAGGAGCGGCGGTCGCTCCCGCTCTCCCCGGGCGGGGTCGAGGGGGTTTCGGTCGTCGTCACAGTCCCAGCTCCTTCAGCACGGACACCACGCTCTTGTCCTGGGCGGCCAGGAAGTCGCCGAACTTGTCGCCGGTGAGGAAGGCGTCGTCCCAGCCGTTGGTCTTGAGGGACTTGCGCCACTCCGGGGAGTCGTGCAGCTTCCTGACCAGGCCGGTGAGCTTCTTGCGTTCGGCGTCGGAAAGGCCGGGCGGGGCGACGATGCCGCGCCAGTTGGTGAAGTTCACGTCGTAGCCGGACTCTTTGAGGGTGGGCCCGTCCAGGCCCTTGGCCCGCTTGGGTCCGGTGGTGGCGAGGAGGCGCAGTTCGCCCGACTTGATCTGGTCCAGGTATTCGCCGACGCCGGAGACGCCGAAGGCGACCTTCTTGCCGAGGATCGAGGCGAGGAGTTCGCCGCCGCCGTCGAAGGGGACGTAGTTGACCTTCTTGGGGTCGATCCCGGCGGCGCGCGCCATGAGCATGGGGGCGAGGTGGTCGGGGCCGCCGGGGGACGAGCCGCCGCCGACGGGGAGCTTGCCCGGGTTCTTCTTCCAGGCCGCGACGAGCTGCTTGATGTCCTTGTACGGGGAGTCCTTGGCGACGACGACGACGTCCGGCTCTTCGGTGAGGCGGGCGATCGGGGTGGTGTCGGCGAGGGTCTTGGGCGAGTCGTTGGAGCGGGCCGCGCCGACGACTCCGAGGCCCATGGACATCGCGAGCTTGCCGTTGCCGTGTTCGCCGACGAGGCGGCTGAGGCCGACGGTGCCGCCGGCGCCGGGCAGGTTGAAGACCTCGATGTTGTGGGTGAGTCCGGCGTCCTCGGCGTTCTTCGCCGCGGTGCGGGCGGTGATGTCGTAGCCGCCGCCCGGCGTGTTGGGGACCATGAAGCGCAGGCCGGGGATCTGTGTGCCGGTATCGGCGTCGCTGCCCGTGGAGAGCAGCGGCGGCCCTGCGAGCACGAGCAGCGCGGCCCCGAGCAGGGCAAGGGGTGTGCGCAGACGCACGTGTGCCACCACCTGTCGGTACGTTGATGTGGATAAGAGCGCGATAAGCGTGTGAGGTGGCCCACATGTTGCCTGTGCGTTAAGAAGCTGTCTCTCTTCCGGAATCAACGGACGTTGTGGTCGTTGTGGTCGCGCCCATAGCCTGCGGCGATGACAAGGGTGCTGGTCGTGGACGACGACTTCATGGTCGCCAAACTGCACAGCCGTTATGTGTCCGCGGTGGACGGATTCTCGGTGGTGGGAGTGGCGCACAGCGGCGCGGAGGCGCTGGCGGCGGTGGAGCGGCTGCGCCCCGATCTGGTGCTGCTCGACGTCTATCTGCCCGACATGGACGGCATCGCGGTGCTGCGGGAGTTGCGGGCCGTCGAGGAACGCGACCGGGACCGGCAGCCGCTGGACGCGCTGTTCATCACGGCCGCGCGGGACGCGGAGATCGTGCGGGCGGCGTTGCGGGCCGGGGCGCTGCACTATCTGATCAAGCCGTTCAACCAGGCGGCGCTACGGGAGCAGTTGCTGCACGTGGCGGCGGTGCGGGCGCGTCTCGACGGCCTGGACGAGGCGCGCCAGGAGGACGTCGACCAGATCTTCGGCACCCGCCCGCCCGGCTCCCGCGAGCTCCCCAAGGGCCTCGCGGCCCACACGGCGGACCTGGTCGAGCAGACGCTGCGGGCCCACCCCGGGGGCCTGTCCGCCACGGAGTGCGCCCAGGAGGGCACACTCTCCCGCGTCAGCGCCCGCCGCTACCTGGAATTCTTCGCGGACACGGGCCGCGCGGAGGTGACGCTGCGGTACGGGGGGACGGGGCGGCCGGAGCGGCGGTATCGGTGGGTGCGGTAGCGCTCCGCGCCTCCGCAGGGCGCCCAAATCGGGCACGACCTGAGCGGAGCCTGAGGGGTCCCTTAAGTCGACCATAAAGATCGCCATCACCCCCTCCCAGCAGGCGAATCCGGGGTTTTCAGCGGCTAGTTTTCTCGGCGCCGGGCCGGTTACGAACCGTCGGCGCCGCACGTGATCGGGGGGCGGCACCGGCCGTTCGCAACCGTCTCGTGTCCCCCACCCCCCAGAAGAGCCGCTGAGGAGAACCACTCATGACCGCACGTCGCAAGGTCGCCGCGATCGCCGCCGCCGGCATCGCCCCGCTCGCCCTGACCGCCCTGTCGGCCGCCCCGGCCGCCGCGCACGGTTCGATGACGGACCCGGTGAGCCGTGTCTCCGCGTGCTTCCAGGAGGGCCCCGAGGCTCCGAAGTCGGCCGCCTGCAAGGCCGCTGTCGCCGCGAGCGGCACGCAGGCCTTCTACGACTGGAACGGCGTGAACATCGCCAATGCCGCCGGCAAGTCGAAGGAGATCATCCCCGACGGCAAGCTGTGCAGCGCGGGCAACGACAAGTACAAGGGCCTCGACCTGCCGCGCGCCGACTGGCCGTCCAGCAAGATGTCCGGCGGCAACCACACCTTCCGCTACAAGGGCACTGCCCCGCACAAGGGTTCCTTCGAGCTGTACATCACGAAGGACTCGTACGACCCGGCCAAGCCCCTGAAGTGGTCGGACCTGGAGGAGAAGCCGTTCGTCGACGTCGCCGACCCGAAGATGGAGAACGGCGACTACGTCTTCGACGGCAAGGTCCCGGCCAAGTCGGGCCGCCACCTGATCTACTCGGTCTGGCAGCGCTCGGACTCCCCCGAGGCCTTCTACACCTGCTCCGACGTCGTCTTCGGCAAGGACAGCGGCGGCAGCGAGGCCGCAGCTCCGGCCCCGACCGCCTCCGCGCCCTCCGAGAAGGACATCGCCGCGGGCGCCGAGAAGTCCACCGTCGAGCACAACGGCCACGGTGACAGCGACCACGAGACGGGCGCCGAGGCCACGGAGGCGGCCCCGGCCGCGGGTGGCGACACCGGCGCGGGTGACGACGCCGCCGCCAACCAGCCTGAGGTGAACGGTGGCGACGCGAAGCCCGTCGCCGCGGACGAGAACCTCGCCGAGACCGGCGGCGACAGCACCACCCCGTACATCGCGATCGGCGGCGCCGCCGCCCTCGCCGTCGGTGCCGCGGCCATGTTCGGCACGGCCCGCCGTCGCACGGCGCGCCACGGCCGCTGAGCCGGCAGGACATGACGCAGAAAGCCGCCGCTGACCCCGTCAGCGGCGGCTTTCGCCTGTTCAGGAGAGGCAGGTGCTCGGCGTCGCGTGCGCCGGGTCGAGCGCGTTGGCGACCTCGTGGTGCGCCACGCGGTCGAGGATTCCGATGGCCACGTGTTCGGACAGGTCGACGGGGCACAGGTCCTGAACGGTGACGTTGCGTACGCCGGGGCCGTTCAGGAACTGCGTGCGGTACGGGGTGACGACCTCGTCGTACTTGGTGGCGATGACGGTGTAGCGCACGCCGGGCACGGTGTCGCCGCCTTCGTTGAGCTTGGTCAGGAACGGCGATCCGGCCACCTGGTCGGCCAGGGCCGGGGTCTTGGTGGTGAGCAGGTCCTCGATGCCGGGGAAGTAGGGCAGCAGCCTGGTCAGGCCGAGCAGGGTGGTGCCGTGGTTGTCGGGCGCGAGGCCGATCAGGGCGTTCACCTTCTCCGCGCCACCGAGGAACTTCAGGTAGTGGCGGGGCATCATGCCGCCCTGCGAGTGGCCGACGAGGTCCGCCTCGGCGGCGCCCGTGGAGGCGAGCACCTTGTCGACGAAGCCGTCGAGCTGCTCGGCGGACTTGTCGATCGGTCCGAGCCCGTTGAAGAAGGGGACGCCGGGCAGTTGGCCGTAGTCGAGGGAGTAGACGCAGTAGCCGCGCCGCACCAAGTAGGGCGCGAGGACGAGCCAGTTGTCGACGGAGTTCCCGAAGGTTCCGTGGACGAGGACCACGGGGCGGGGGTGGGCGGCGGACGGCTTGCAGCCGTAGTCGTTCCAGCCGCTCGACGAGGAGGCAGCGGCGGCAGGCGCGGCGGACGCCGTGGTGGCGGCGGGGGTGAGGGTGAGCAGGCCCGTCACGAGAAGCGTCATGAGGAGGGCGGCGGTGAACGCTCTGAGCGCTCGTCTCCAGGGCAGCATCGTGGGATCTCCTTGCGGCTCAAGGGAGTTGCGATGAGTGAGCCCTGTGATCCGGATCACGAGGATGCCGTGCACACGACAAATTACGGGCGAGTAGTAAAAGTGTGAAGTTGCGCGTCGGCAAAACTTGCACCAGGCACTGCACGACTTCCACCAGGCACAGGCACAGGCACGGGCACGGCCGCCCGCTCACCGCTGCCGCGGCGGTGCGACCAGCCCCACCTCGTACGCGATGATGACCAGCTGGACCCGGTCGCGGGAGTCCAGCTTGGCGAACAGCCGCGCCACATGCGCCTTCACCGTGGCCACGGTGATGAAGAGTTCGGCCGCGATCTCCGCGTTCGACAGACCCCGGCCGACCAGCGTCAGCACCTCGCACTCCCGGTCGGTGATGCCGTCGACCGTCCGCCGCGCCCGCCGCTCCGGAACTGGCCGCGCGGCGAACTCCGCGATCAGGCGCCGGGTGACGCTCGGCGCGATCAGGCCGTCCCCCGCGGCCACCACCTGGATCGCCGCGAGGATGTCCTCGAGCGCCATGTCCTTGACGAGGAACCCGCTCGCGCCCGCGCGCAGCGCCCCGTACACGTAGTCGTCGTCATCGAAGGTGGTGAGGACGAGGACGCGCGTCGGCTCCGCCTCCGCCGTGACCCGGCGCGTCGCCTCGATGCCGTCCATGCCGGGCATACGGATGTCCATCACGACCACATCGGGGCGCAGTTCGTGCGCGAGTTGAACCGCTTCGGCGCCCGTTCCCGCTTCCCCCACGACCTCGATGCCGGGGTCGTCCGCCATCAGGACGCGCAGGCCCGCGCGGACGAGGGGCTGGTCGTCGGCGAGGACGACCCTGACGGCGGGGGCGGTCATCGGGCCTCCACCGACGACCGGGCCTCCAGCGGTGGCAGCGGCAGCAACGCCGTCACCCGGAAGCCGCCCTCGGGACGCGGCCCCGCGGTGAACCGGCCGTGCAGCAGGGCCACACGCTCCCGCATGCCGACGAGGCCGAACCCGGTGCCGGCGGGCAGGCCACCGCGGCCGTCGTCCTCCACCTCCAGGGCGAGTTCGGCCGCCCGCCGGTCGACAGTCACCCGGCAGGCGTCCGTTCCCGCGTGCCGTACGACATTGGTGAGGGCCTCCTGCAGGATGCGGAACGCGGCCAGGTCGATGTCGGCGGGCAGCGGCGCGCGCTCCCCGCGCCACCGGATCTCCGCGCGGACTCCGGCGTCCCGCGCCGCCGTGGCGAGGCGGTCGACGTCCGCGAGCCCCGGAGCCGGTTCGCGGGGCGGCGCGGACGTGGCGGGGGCGTTTCCATGCCCCTCGCCCGCCGCCTCCGCCTCCGCCTCCGGCCTGCGCAACGCGACGAGTGTCCTGCGCAGCCCCGCGAGGGTCTCCCTGCTGGTGGCCTCGATGGTTCTGAGCGCGTTGCGGGCCTCCGCGGGCTGGGTGTCGATGACCCGGCTGCCCACGCCCGCCTGGATGGCGATGACCCCGATGCTGTGCGCGATCATGTCGTGCAACTCCCGTGCGATGCGCAAACGTTCGGCGGTGACGGCACGGGCGGTGGCCTGGGCGCGCAGCGCGTCGGCGTGCGTACGGCGTTCGCGGACCGAACTGCCCGCCATCCAGGCGGCGATGAGGGCGACGGCGACGAACGCCACGGTCTCGCCGTTGTTGGTCGCCCAGCCCGAGGGGCGGCAGCCGTCCGCCCGGTAGGGGGCGGGGGGCCGACAGCCGCCGTCGGGCGGGAAGGCGAAGAGGGTGAGGGCCTGGGCCGTGAAGGCCATGAGCGCCGCGGGGACGGAGACGCGGCGTGAGCGGGTGGCGGCGAGATAGCCGACTGCGCAGACTCCGGCCAGCGTCTGGAGGTAGCTGACCTCGGTCTTGCGCATCTCCATGCCGGCCGCGACCGCGCCCAGGAGCAGGAAGGCCAGCGCGGGCAGGGGTCTGCGCCTGAGGAGCGAGGCGACCACGGCCGTCAGCGCGATCGACGCGAGGACCATCAGGGCGTCGAAGCCCTGCTGTCCGTGGTCGAAGGTCACGTACGTGACGGCCGGGTAGACGACGGCTCCGCTCCAGGCCAGGCCCGTGCGCAACATAGGCCACAGGCGCCGGTGCGGGCGTCGGTCGCGCCCCTCCTCGGCCACGGGCTGACCTGGGTCGATGTCCATGCGCCGATCGTATGTGCCCGGTGCGCGCAGGGGTATTGGCCCACGGTCCTACGCCCGTGGGCTACCGGAGCCCGCGACGGGTGTGGCCCTCGGCCCGATGCCGCGCGGCCCGGCGGACGGCACCGTGGTCCGGGTGATCGAAGTCAACGAACTGACGAAGCGGTACGGCGACAAGAGCGCCGTCAAGGACCTGAGTTTCACCGTACGCCCCGGACACGTCACGGGGTTCCTGGGCCCCAACGGCGCGGGCAAGACGACCACCCTGCGGATGCTTCTCGGCCTGGTGTCCCCCAGCGGCGGCTCCGCCACCATCGACGGCCGCGCCTTCGCGTCCCGGCCGCGCGGCCTGCGCCATGTCGGCGCGCTGCTCGACGCGGGCGACGTGCACGGCGGCCGCACGACGGTGGCGCACCTGGCCGCCCTGGCACGCGGCAACCGCATCCCGCGCGCCCGGGTCGACGAGGTGCTGCGCGAGGTCGGCCTCGCCGAGGTGACCCGGCAACGCACCGGGGGCTTCTCGCTGGGCATGCGGCAGCGGCTCGGCATCGCCACCGCGCTGCTGGGCGATCCACCGGTGCTGCTCTTCGACGAGCCTCTCAACGGCCTTGATCCGGAGGGGGTGTTGTGGGTGCGCGGGCTCTTCCGGCGCCTTGCCGCCGAGGGCCGCACGGTCTTCGTGTCCAGCCACCTCATGTCCGAGATGGAGAACACCGCCGACCAGCTCGTCGTGATCGGCCGGGGCGAGCTGATCGCGGCGGAGAGCCTGACCGATTTCGCGGCGCGGGGCACGCGGCTGAGCGTGACGGTGCGCACGCCGGACGCCCTGAGGCTGACGGACGTACTGATCGCCGAGGGTGCTGCGGTGGAGGCGGACGGCGAAGCGCTCACCGTCACCGGGCTTCCCGCGGCCCGCATCGGTGAACTCGCGCTTAATGAACGGCTGTTGCTGCACGAGCTGACGACCCGTGCCGCTTCCCTGGAGGAGGCGTTCATGGAGCTCACCGCCGACAGCGTCGAATACCTGGCGGGAGAGACGCGATGACGGCCCTCGCCACCCTCACGGTCACCGAACCGCGCGCCCGCTTCCGCGACCTCGTCGCCGCCGAGTGGATCAAGCTGTGGTCGCTGCGGTCCACCTACTGGGTCCTCGCGGTCGGCGCGCTGGCGGTCACCGGGATCAACGTGAACTCCGCGGTGACGAACCTCGACTGGCTCTCGCAGCGGGACGCACCCGCGCCGATGGACCCGCGGATGCGGTTCGACACGCTATCCAGCGCGTTCGTCGACCCCGCCTGGCAGATCCTCATGGTCGTCGCGGGCAGCGTGGGCGCTCTCGCGGTCTTCGGCGAGTACACCACCGGTCTGATCCGTACGACGTTCACGGCCGTCCCCGACCGGCGTGCGGTGATGCTGGCCAAGGCGCTCGTCATGACGGCGGTGACGGCCGCGCTCGGCGTGTTCGTCTCGGTGACCTCGTTCGGCGTGACGCAGGCGATCCTGCGGGAGCACGGGGGTGTGTCGATCGGCGACCCGGGCGCGCTGCGCGCCGTCGTGGCGTCCGCGCTGCTCATACCGCTGAGCGCACTGGTGGGGATGGCCGTCGGGGCGCTCGTCCGGCACGCCACGGGCAGCATCGTCACGACCCTCGTGACGCTGATCCTGGTGCCCGCCTTCCTCCAGGGCGAGACGTACCGGTGGGTGAAGGAGCTCGGCAACACGATGCCGGTCACGGCGTGGAACGCCCTCATCGAGAACCCCGCGATGGACCACCCGCCGGTCAAGTACCCGGAGACGATCACGGAGGCGTGGATCGTGTTCGCGGCGTGGCCGGTGGCCGCGGTGATCGTCATGGTGCTCGCCGTGCGACGCAGGGATCTGTGAGGGGGCCCGGTGTTACGCCGCCAGCGTTCCCGGCACGATCGCGCCCGGGCCGAACTTCGCCCGGGCGCGATCGGCCACCGCCTCAAGCTTGCGGGCCCTGTCGTCCACCGGGTCGAACATCAGCTGGTGGGCGGCGTGTTCGGCGGGGGCGAGCCCCTCGGCGCGCAGCGAGATGCCGCGCACCCGGGCCCGCTGGAGGCCGAGCGCCTCGTACATGCGGTACGCGGAGCCGGTCAGGGCGCAGGAGTGCGCGGTCGGTTCGGGCAGCGCACGTGTGCGGCTCGTGGTGGAGCGGTCCGCATAGCGCACGGTGAGGGTCAGGGAGCGGCAGACCTGGTCCTCGTCGCGCATCCGCGCGCCGAGTTCGTCGGTGAGCGAGAGCAGCGCCCTGCGATGGCGCGTGGGGTCCAACTCGTCACGGGGGAAGGCGTGTTCGGCGGCGAGGGAGCGGGCGGCGGCGTTCGGCACGACGTGGGCGCGGTCGATGCCGTTGGCCTTCTCGCGCAGCTCGCGGCCCGCTCGGGCGCCGAGAAGGCGCTGCAGCGTGGACAGGGGCGCGGCGGCCACCTTGCCGATGGAGTCGAGGCCGTACGAGCAGAGGGTGCGGGCGGTGGCGCGGCCGACCCCGGGCAGTTCGGCGACCGGCTTCGGGCCGAGGAACTCCGTGACGGCGTCAGGGCCCGGGCCCACGAACCGGGTCACGCCGGGCGCTGCCTCCCGTGCGGCCATCCGTGCCAGCATCGGACCCGGCCCCGCGCCGATCACGCAGTCCACCCCGTACAGGGCGAGCGCCCGCACCCGGATCACCGAGGCGAGTTCGACGGCGTCCCGCCCGAAGTAGCGCATCGCTCCGCGTACGTCGACGAGCGCGGCGTCGGGCGGCAGGGCCTCGACGACCGGGCTGAACTCGCCGAGCAGCGCAAGCAGTCGGGGCACGGTGGCCTCGTACATGGGCGTCAGCAGAAAACGTACGCAAAGAGTGCTCATCCCGCGCTCCCCGAGCTCTGGTGCCACAACTTCCGTCCGGTGGCCGCCCGTTCGCCGGGCGGCCGGAGGTCGGCCCAGGGGTGCATCTCGTACCCCGTGGACATCCGGATGCGGCGGCCGTCGTCCGCCGGGGTCCCGGCGGGCTCCCCCTCGGGTCCGGGCTCGGCGAGGCGCGCGCCCACCGCTTCGAGCCCGCCCTCCTGGCGCAGCTCGACCAGTTCCGCCAGGTTCCACGCGGCGGCGCCGACCACGCTGAGGCTGCGCGGCCCGCGCCGCTGCACCACTCCGCGGACCAGGAGCAGCCAGGAGTGGAAGACGGTGTGCGCGCAGCGTTCGTGGGCGTCGTCGAAGAAGGCCAGGTCGACCAGGCCCGTGCCGTCGTCCAGGGTGGTGAAGATGACCCTTTTCCCGGAGCGGATCGGCGGGGTCTGGGTGGCCGCCTTGGCGCCGGCGACCAGCACGGTCGCCCCGTGTTCGGCCTCCCGCAGGCGGCGGGCGCTCTGCACGCCGAGCTCCCGGAGGAACTCGGCGTGGTCGCCCATGAGATGGCGTGAGGAGTCCATGCCGAGGACGCCGAGCTCGGCGCTGAGCCGTTCCGTGTCGTCCAGGTCGGGAAGACCGGCGGGGGCCGTCTTCCGGCCGCCGGACAGGGGGAGTTGGGCCCCGGCCGAGCCCCGCGAGCCCCGCCGGAGTTCCGTCAGGTGCAGTTGCAGGTCGCGGCGGTTGGCGCCGAACGCGTCGAGCGCGCCGACCTGTGCGAGGCGCTGCGCGAGCGGTTTGCCGGGCCTGGCCCGCTCCCAGAAGTCCAGGAGCGAGGCGTAGGGCTGCCCGGCCTCGATCCGCTCGGCCTCGGCCTCGCTGATGCCGTGGACGTCACAGAGCGCGAGACGCAGGCCCCAGCGGTCCGGAGCAGAGCCGGAACCGGAGCCAGAACCAGACACCAGTTCGATACGGTGAGCGACCGCCGACCGGTTCACGTCCAGCGGAAGGACCGGCACCCCTCGCCGCCGCGCGTCCGCGAGCAGCAGCCGCTTGGGGTACATCCCGGGGTCGTGCGTGAGCAACCCGGCGTAGAAGGCGGCCGGGTGATGGGCCTTCAGCCACGCCGACTGGTACGTCGGCACGGCGAAGGCCACCGCGTGCGCCTTGCAGAAGCCGTACGAGCCGAAGGCCTCGATGATCTCCCACGTGCGGGCGATCGTCTCGGCGTCGTAGCCCCTTGCCGCCGTCTGCTGCGCAAACCAGAACCTGATCCTTCCCTGCGACCCGGGATCGGAGAGCCCGCGCCGCACCCGGTCCGCCTCGTCGCGTCCGCAGCCGGTCATGATGTCCACGATCTGGATGATCTGCTCGTGGAAGACGACGACGCCGTACGTCTCCTTGAGCGGCCCCGCCAGATCCGGGTGCGGGTAGCGGACGGGTGCGCGGCCGTGCCGGGCCTCGATGAAAGGGCGCACCATGTCGGCGGCGACCGGTCCGGGCCGGAAGAGCGAGATGTCGACGACCAGGTCGTGGAAGGTCGCGGGCTGCAGCCGCCCGACCAGGTCCCGCTGGCCCGGCGACTCGATCTGGAAGCAGCCGAGCGTCTCGGTGGACTTGATGAGCTGATACGTCGCCGGGTCGTCCGGCGGCGCCGCGTCCACGTCCACCCGCTCACCCGTGGCCCGCTCGACCTCCCCCACCGCGTGCGCGATCGCCGACTGCATCCGCACGCCGAGCACATCGAGCTTGAGCAGCCCGAGGTCCTCCACGTCGTCCTTGTCGAACTGGGACATGGGCAGGCCCTCGCCGCTGGTGGGCATGACGGGCGTACGCGCGAGCAGCGAGGCGTCGGAGAGCAGCACCCCGCACGGGTGCATGGCGACCCCGCGCGGCAGCGCGTCCAGGGCCTCGACAAGATCCCACAGACGGCCGTGTTTCTGCTTCTCCCCCGCCACCGCCCGCAGTTCGGGCAGCTCCTCCATCGCCGAGCGGGCGTCGCGCGCGCGGATGTGCGGGAAGGACTTGGCGATCTTGTCGATCTCGGCCGGGTCCATGGAGAGGGCGGCGCCCACGTCGCGGATGGCGTGGCGGACCCGGTAGGTCTCGGGCATGGCGACGGTCGCGACCCGTTCGGCGCCGAAGCGGTCGATGATCGCGCGGTAGACCTCGATGCGGCGGGCCGACTCCACGTCGATGTCGATGTCCGGCAGGACGGCCCGCCGCGTGGAGAGGAACCGCTCCATGAGCAGACCGTGCTCGACGGGGTCGGCGTGCGCGATGCCGATGAGGTGGTTGACCAGGGACCCGGCGCCGGAGCCACGTGCCGCCACCCGGATGCCCAGGTCGCGTACGTCGTCGACCACTTGGGCCACGGTGAGGAAGTAGGAGGCGAAGCCGTGGTGGGCGATGATGTCCAGCTCGTGGTGCATCCGCTCCCAGTACGCACGGCGCCTGTCGTAGCCCCGCAGCACCATGCCCGCCGCCGCCCGCGAGGCGAGCACGCGCTGCGCGCTGCGGCGGCCCGCGCCCACCAGGTGCGGCTCGGGGAAGCGGACGGAGCCGATGCCGATGTCCTCCTGGGGGTCGACGAGACACTCGGCGGCGACCGCGCGGGTCTGCTCGACGAGGCGGCGGGCGGTGTCACGGCGGAAACCGGCCGCCTCCACGATCCGCTCGGCGTTGCCCAGCATGGCGTCGGCGCCCTTCAACCACCGCTCCCCGCCGTCGAGTTCCTTGGTCGGGTCGACGGGGACCAGGCGGCGCGCGGCGTCGAGCACGTCGGCGACCGGGCCCATGCCCGGATCGGCGTAGCGGACGGCGTTGCTCAGGACGGGGCGCACCCCCTGCTCGGCGGCGAAGCCGACGGTGCGGGCCGCGAGCCGGAGCGAACCGGGTCCGGTGCCCTCGCGGCCGTGCCAGACGGACTCCAGGCGCAGTGCGTCCCCGTAGCGCTCGCGCCAGGGTGCGATGAGGCGGGCGGCCAGGTCGGGGCGCCCGGCGGCGAGCGCGCGCCCCACGTCGGAGGTGGGGCCGAGCAGCACGGTCATGCCGTCGCCGTGGTTCTCCTCCCACGGAAGCACGGGCTGCCCCTCGCCGCTCCGGTGCGCGGCGGTGATCAGGCGGCACAGCGCGGCCCAGCCCGTGGCGCCGTCACGGGCGAGGAAGGTCACGCGCGGGGTCGACTCGTCGATGAAGGCACCTCCGCGCACCGGGGTCCGCCGCCGCGCATCGCGTGGCGATGCCGGCTCCCCCACCGCGAGCTCGGCCCCGAACAGCGGCCGCACCCCCGCCTTCGCGCAGGCCTTGGCGAACCGGACGGCCCCCGCGAGGGTGTCCCGGTCGGTGAGCGCGAGGGCGTCCATGCCCCGCTCGGCGGCGCGCTCGGCGAGCCGCTCCGGGTGCGAGGCCCCGTACCGCGGGGAGAACCCGGAGACGGTGTGCAGATGCGTGAACCCGGGCACACGCACCTCCTGAAACCCTGAACCGATCCGACCTCACATCCCCCGCCTCCACCATAGACCAAGTTTCGAACGCGTGTACGACAGCCGAGTCGAACCGCACCCCTCTTCGCCCATTCGGCCCCGCCCACCTGCGGGAACGACAAGGGGCACGGAGCGTGGGGGCATGAGTTTCACCGATGAGTTGAAGAGCGCCGTCACCCCGCGAGCAGCCCTGCTGGTCATCGGTGTACTGGCCCTGCAGCTGCTGTTCATCGCCTCCTACGTGGGGGCCCTGCACGACCCGAAGCCGAAGGACGTGCCCTTCGGAGTGGTCGCTCCGGGACCCGCGGCCCAGGAGACCTCGGACAAGCTCGGGAAACTCCCCGGCGACCCGCTCGACCCGCGCGTGGTCAAGGACGAGGCCGCCGCCCGGCACCAGATCATGAACCGCGACATCGACGGCGCCCTGCTCGTCGACCCCAAGGGCACCGACGACACCCTCCTGGTCGCCTCGGGCGGCGGCACCGTCCTCGCCACCGCCCTGGAGAAGATCGTCACCGAGGTCGACCGCGCGGAGAAGCGGACGGTCAAGGCCGTGGACGTGGCCCCTGCGTCCAGCAAGGACTTCGACGGGCTCTCGTCCTTCTACCTGGTCGTCGGCTGGTGCGTCGGCGGCTACCTGTGCGCGTCGATCCTGGCGATCAGCGCGGGCGCCCGGGCCACCAACCGCCAGCGCGCCCTGATCAGGACCGGCGTCATGGCGCTCTACTCGATCGCGGGCGGTCTGGGCGGCGCGCTCATCATCGGGCCGATCCTCGGCGCCCTGCCCGGCAGCATCATGGGCCTGTGGGGCCTCGGCTCCCTCGTCGTCTTCTCGGTCGGCATGATCACGCTCGCCCTGCAGTCACTGACCGGCATCGTGGGCATCGGCCTCGCCGTCCTGCTCGTGGTGATCGCGGGCAACCCGAGCGCGGGCGGCGCCTTCCCGCTGCCGATGCTGCCGCCGTTCTGGAAGGAGATCGGCCCCTGGCTGCCGCCGGGCGCCGGTACCTGGGTGGCCCGCTCCATCGCGTACTTCAAGGGCAACGCGATCACCGGACCGATGCTGGTGCTCGCCGCCTGGGCGGTCCTCGGCACCGTCGTCACCCTGGTCATGTCCGCGCTGCGCGGGGACCGCCAGCCGGGTCAGCGGCCGGCGACGGAGGAACCCGGGACGGACCCGGACACCGGCGCCCACCGCCGGTGAAGTCCCGCTTCCCCCGGGCGTTGTCAGACCCGGGTGCGAGGCTTGAGCGATGATCACCACTCTGGCCGTGGAGAACTACCGCTCCCTGCGCAAACTGATCGTCCCGCTGGACCGGCTGAACGTCGTGACGGGCGCGAACGGCACCGGCAAGTCGAGCCTGTACCGCGCGCTGCGACTGCTCGCCGACTCCGCGCGGGGCGGCGCGGTCTCCGCCCTGGCCCGCGAGGGCGGACTCCCCTCAGCCCTGTGGGCGGGCCCGTCGAAGGCGGAGGCCACCAGCCTCCGCCTCGGCTTCGCCGGCGACGAGTTCGGGTATGCGGTGGACTTCGGCCATCCGATCCCCGCCTCGGGCGCCGGCGCCGAGCCCTCCCTCTTCAACCTGGACCCGGAGATCAAACGCGAGTGCACCTGGGCCGGACCCGTGCTGCGCCCCGCCGCGCTGCTCTGCGACCGCGCGGGCCCCGCCGTGCGCACCCGCACCGCCGACGGCGGCTGGCACCGCTCCCAGGGCATCAGGCCGTACGACAGCATGCTCGGCGAGCTGGCCGACCCGCAGCTCGCCCCCGACCTGCTCAGGCTGCGCGAACTGATCCGCTCCTGGCGGTTCTACGACCACGTGCGCACCGACGCCGATGCGCCCGCCCGCGCCGCCCGCATCGGCACCCGTACACCGGTCCTCGGCCATGACGGCGCCGACCTGGCCGCCGCGCTCCAGACCATCCGCGAGATCGGCGACCCGGCGGCGCTCGACGCCGCGGTGGACGACGCCTTCCCGGGCAGCCGGGTGCGGATCGTCGACAGCGGGGGACGCTTCGAGCTCCAGCTGCACCAGCGCGGACTGAACCGCCCCCTGGGAGCGGCCGAGCTGTCCGACGGCACGCTGCGCTATCTGCTGTGGGCCGCCGCTCTTCTCACGCCCCGGCCGCCCTCGCTCCTCGTCCTGAACGAGCCGGAGACGAGCCTGCACCCCGACCTCCTGCGCCCCCTCGCGGACCTGATCCTCACCGCGACGACGGACACGCAGATCGTCCTGGTGACCCACGCCCAGCCTCTCGCGGACGCGGTCGCCAAGGGCGCGGTGCGCCACCGGATCGACGTGAACTCCATAGAACTTTTCAAGGAGTCGGGGCGGACGGAGGTGGCGGGCCGCGAGAGCCTCCTGGACGAGCCCCTCTGGTACTGGCCGAAGCGCTGAGTGCGCACGAGAAAGCCCCACCCCTGCTCTCGCAGGGGTGGGACCGGAACTTCCCGTCGAGCTACCCGCAGGGTCAGCCGATCTCCGCGCCGAAGGCAGAAAGCGCTTCCGGCACCGGCTGGAAGAACGTCTCCCCGCCGGCGCTGCAGTCACCGCTGCCGCCGGAGGTGAGACCCAGCGCGGTGTCCCCCGCGAAGAGGGCGCCGCCGCTGTCACCGGGCTCGGCGCAGACATCGGTCTGGATGAGTCCGTTGACGATGTCGCCGTTGCCGTAGTTCACGGTGGCGTCGAGGCCGGTGACCGTGCCGTCGTGCAGCTGCGTGGTCGAGCCGCTGCGCTGCACCTTCTGGCCGACGGTCGCGTCGCCCGCCTTGGTGATGGCCTGCGTCGAGCCGTTGTAGAGGTTCACCTCGCTCGGGTGCGCGGTGTCGCCGCTGTACTTGACGATGCCGTAGTCGTTCTCGGGGAAGCTGGAGCCCACGTTCTCACCGATGGCCGGGCCGCCCTGCTCCTGCGACCAGCTGGTCACGGCCTCGGTGCAGTGGCCGGCGGTCAGGAAGTGCGGGGCACCGTCCTTGACCACGTTGAAGCCGAGCGAGCACCGGCTCCCGCCACCCCAGATGGCGTCGCCACCTGCGATGAAGGGCTTGTACTCCCCCTTGCTGCGCTGGAGTTCGGCCTTGGCGCCGAGCCCCTTCACGACCGCGCCGAGCTTGTCGAGGTCGGCGCCCTTGACCGTGCGGTCCGCCGTGACGACGACCTTGTTGGTGGCCGGGTCGACCGCCCACGAGGTGCCGGGGATGGACGCCTTGTCGCTCAGCGTCGTCCGGGCGCTCTTCAGCTCGGCCAGCGAGTTCTCGACGACTCTCGCCTTGGCTCCCGCCGACTCGACGGCGTCGGCCGCGCTCTTGTCGAGGACGTTCACGACGAGGTTCTTGGCCTTGGCGTCGTAGTAGGAGCCTGCCGCGTCCAGACCGAGGTCCTTGCCGAGGGTCGAGGCGAGCTTTCCGGCCTTCGCGACCGAGAGGGTGTCCGGCGTGGGGGTCGGGGCACTCTCACTGGCGTTCGCAGTCTGGAAGGTGATTCCGGCGGCGATCAGTGCGGTGATGCCCGCACCTGCCACGGCGGCACGTCGCTTGGATATGCGTCGGTGCTTCAACTCACGTCCTCCTGTGGGGGGTCGGCCCGTTCGGTGTGGGGACCTGAGGGCCGGAAGGCGTACCGGCACGGAGTCGCACACGCTGCGAAAGCCGCGTCCATGCCAAAGGGTGCGGCCCACTATCCCGATACCGCCAGGTAGCACACAAGGTCTACTTCAGGACGCGCACGCGACAAACACCGTGCGCCCCCCGGGTCTTCACCGGCGCCGGTCTCACCACGTCGGTTCCCGCTGCAAACACCCCCTGCGAGCGAGTGATCGGCAGCGGGTAAGGACTAGTCCTGTCCGGTTTTCGACGCTCCTGGCGTGTCCCGTTCACCGGCTTCTGGATCCGGAGCACCGAAATCCGGCAGCGCGACGACGGGAGATTCGGTGACCACGGCGGGAGATTCGGTCACCGCCGCGGGAGGCTCGCCCCCGGTCGCGGCGGCCGGCTGCTGCGCCTGCTGGGCCCGCTCCAGGAAACGCAGGAGTTCCACGGGGAAAGGCAGCACGAGGGTCGAGTTCTTCTCGGCGGCGACAGCCACCACGGTCTGCAGCAGCCGCAGTTGCAGCGCGGCCGGCTCCTCCGACATCTGGTGCGCGGCCTCGGCCAGCTTCTTGGAGGCCTGCAGCTCGGCGTCCGCGTTGATCACGCGGGCCCGCCGCTCGCGGTCGGCCTCGGCCTGCCGGGCCATGGAGCGCTTCATCGTCTCCGGCAGCGACACGTCCTTGATCTCGACCCGGTCGATCTGCACGCCCCACCCGACCGCGGGAGAGTCGATCATCAGCTCCAGGCCCTGGTTCAGTTTCTCCCTGTTGGAGAGCAGATCGTCCAGATCGCTCTTGCCGATGATCGAACGCAGCGACGTCTGCGCCATCTGCGAGACCGCGAAGCGGTAGTCCTCCACCTGGATGACGGCCTCGGTCGCGTCGATCACCTTGAAGTAGATGACCGCGTCCACGCGCACCGTGACGTTGTCCCGGGTGATGCCGTCCTGCGCCGGGACCGGCATCGTGACGATCTGCATGTTCACTTTGCGGAGCCGGTCCACGAACGGCACGATCATCGTGAACCCGGGGCTGCGCACCGAACGCTGCAGCTTCCCGAGCCGGAGCACCACGCCCCGTTCGTACTGTTTGACCACACGCGCCGCGGCCATCACATAGACCGCTCCGGCACATCCGACGGCCACTCCCGCCGCCACCAGCTCCTCGACCATGCCGGCCCCCAGGGTCCGAATTGGGCGTGTTGGGCGTGCACTTCGAAGGTAACGCCGCAGGGCGCACAAAGGGAGACGGGAGACAGGAGAGAGCCCCCGCCCGGACTGCCGGACGGGGGCTCTCCTCAGCTGCTGGCTGCGAACTGGCCGTACGTGGATCAGTGACCTGCGTGAATCAGTAGACGCTCACGCCGTACCGGCTCAGTGCCTCGGTGACCGGCTGGAAGAAGGTCGTGCCGCCCGAGGAGCAGTTGCCGCTGCCGCCCGAGGTGAGGCCGAGGGCCTTGGTCCCCGCGTAGAGCGGACCGCCGCTGTCGCCGGGTTCGGCGCAGACCGTGGTCTTGATCATGCCGTAGACGACGTCGCCGCCGCCGTAGTTGACGGTCGCGTTCAGGCCGGTGACCCTGCCGCTGTGGGTGCCGGTGGTGGAGCCGCGCCGGGTGACGTTCTGGCCCACGGTGGCGTTGCCCGCGCTGGTGATGTCCTGGCTGCCGACCGTGCCCGACTTGGTGACACCGGTGTTGGTGTACCTGACGATGCCGTAGTCGTTGGTCGGGAAGCTGGAGCCGTGCGTGGTCCCGAGCACCGTGGTCTTCGCGGAGTTGGACCACCAGGTGCCCGCGCCGTCGGTGCAGTGACCGGCGGTGAGGAAGTAGTAGGTGCTGCCGCTGCGGACGTTGAAGCCGAGCGAGCAGCGCCAGCTCGACGCGTAGATCGCGTCGCCGCCGGAGATCAGCTTGCTGAACTTGCCGGGAGTGCGTTCGACCTTGAGGGCGCCGGCGTTGCCGCCCGCCGCCTCCTTGATCTTGGCGATCTCGGCCTTGGAGACGGTGCTGTCGGCGGTGACGACCAGACGGTTCGTCGCCTTGTCGACGCTCCATGCGGTGCCTGCGACATCCGCGTCGAGGACCGCGTCGCTCGCCTTGGTGAGCTGCGCCGAGCTGAAGGTGGTGACGTCATTGGCGTTCGCAGCGGGGACGGCGAGCGCGCCGGCGGCCACGAGTCCGGTGGCCACGGCGAGCAGACGAGTACGTCTCGCTATGCCGCTGCGGGGGGTGGTGCGCTTGTTCCTCACTTGTTGTTCCTCCCGAGGGGAAGTCAGTGGGCCCGGTGGGTTGGGGCCCGTGAGGCGCAGCCAATGGACAAAAGGCAAGCCGGATTCCGGTTACGCCGTGCCCCTGACAAGCGCTGCTCGGGAGTATTCGGGCCACGGACACCGCGCACAAGGGCGCCTTTCGGCCGTCGGCGGGGTGCACGGCGGTCAGCGGCCGAGCAGGTTCCGCTCCCCCGCGGCGATGTCGGCGCCGAGGGTGTTCCCCGGGGGCGGGAAGGGGCAGATGAAGTGGTCGGCGAAGGCGCACGGGGGAAGAAGCGCGCGGTTGAAGTCCACCGTGGTGCGTCCTTCGGCGTCCGGAGCGGCGGGCCGCAGGAACCGGAACCGGTAGCTGGAGACCCCGCTGCTCGCGTCGGCGAAGACCGCCCACAGTGAGCCGTCGCCCTCCACCGAGACCTGGAGCGTGTGGTTCTTTCCGGCCAGGTCGAAGGCCAGCTCACCCCCGAGACCGAGCCCCCGCTCCACCCCGTCCGCGTTGCCGACCCGGACGGTGCGCACCCCGTCGGTGGTGCTCTCGGCGGCGTACGGCGTGAAACGCCCCGGCACGGCCCAGCGGTCGTCGTACTCCGTGGCCTCGACGCCCCGGAAGGCACGGCGCGTGGCGGCCCCCGGGTCGAAGTCGCGTACCGCCCAGAGACCTTCGCGGCGCAGCACGACCAGGCGGCGGTCGCCGTGCCCGACGCGGGCCTCGGCGACCGGGCCGGGGTCGGCGGTGAGGCGGGCCTCGCCGCCGAACGGCTGCCCGTCCAGGGTGAGCCCGTCACCGGCGTCGGCGGTCAGGACGATCTCGTCGCCCGCCTCGGTCCAGTGCCCGGGGATGTCCGGAAGCGATCCATCCGGGTAATCCGCGAGCCAGTGGGTGCCGGTGAGGGAGAGCGGGCCGTAGGGCGCGGACACCGTCCGGGTCCGCTGTTCGTGCCAGTGCTTCCAGTCGCCTGCTGCGTCCGTCGATGCGTCCGTGGTCATGTGATCAACCCTTCCACACAGGGTTCGCGAGAACCCGTGCGGTCGCGTCGGTCGCGTCTACAGACCGCAGTCGCAGCAGGAGCAGCACTCGCAACAGGAGCAGCAGCCGCTGTCGCCGCAGTTGTTGCAGCAGCCCTCCCGCTTCTTGCGGGACCAGGGGCCCTCGTACGAATCGGCGCAGCACAGCTTGCAGGTGCAGCAGAGCCCGATGGCGACCGCGCATCCCGCCCAGAAGCCCCGTTTGCCCGGCTTCGGCGGCTGCGGCTCGAACCCGGGCCCGCCCCCGAACCCACCGGGCCCACCTGGACCGCCGGGACCGACAGGGCCGCCGGGACCGACAGGCCCACCGGGCGCCCCACCTCCGTACGGATTGCCGCCCCCGTACGGATTGCCGCTGCCGTACGCCCCGCCCTGCTGGTCGTAGGGTCCGCCCGGCGGCGGTCCGAAGGAGCCGCCCTGATGGGCCGTCACCTCATGGGTGTGTCCGCACGCGTCGGCCCCGAAGGCGCGGTCCACCGAACGCCCCAGCTCGTGCGCGAGCAGCATGTGGGCGAGCTTGCCGTCGGTGAATTCGGCGTCGCGCAGCGCGAGCCGTATGCCGTGCAGGGCGTCGTCGGCGAGGCGACGGGCCTCGGCGAGGCCGGTGCCCGTGGCCGTCAGGGGGTTCCAGGCACCCGACGCGGCGTCAGCTTCCTTGTCCTCCACGGCATCCAGGAGATGCGCGAGCCTGCCGAAGAGCCGCCCGGCCTCCGCCAGCGGCTCGGCGTTGCCCGGCCTGCCCGCGATGACGGCGGTGTGCGCGAAGGCCGCGGCGGTCGCGGTCTCGGTCGGCTCGGTGACCGTGAGCAGGGAGGTGCCGGGGCCCGCCAAGCCCTCGATGCCGACCTGCCGTTCGACGGCGTCGAGCAGGACCGCTGTGTCGAATCCCACGTCGGCGCCGGTGCGGGCGCCGGCCCGGTCCCAGCTGCGGGCGACCTTGCGGGCGGCGGCGGCCACCGGCCTGCGCGCCAAGAGGCCGTCCCCGTCCACGACGTGGTCGCGCACCTTCGCCGACGCGAGCACCAGCGAGACCGCGGCGGCGAGCCGCGCGCCCTCGCCCTGCGCGACGGACGCGGTGCGCATGCCGCGCAGCGGACAGGGGCCCGCGGTGCGGCGCCGGCCGGTCGACTCCTGCGCCTGAGCCTCCGTCAGAACCGAGATGATCAGGCCGTCGTAGTTCGTCACGACGCGGGCGAACTGCCCGTGATCACCGCGCAGCGCTAGGCAGAGGCCGCAGAGGTGCGCCATCCATTGCGTTTTGAGCCCTTCGCCCAGACGATGGCTGCAGGGCCTGACGATTCCGAACATGCGACTCCCCCGTGAGCCCGTCTTCGATCAACTCGGGCATCGTATCGAGGGGTCCGTTCACCCGTACGCACCGGTCGTCACCCATACGCCGTGAAGAATCATATTTCACTCACTGTCAGCAGCCGTACACAGCTGGACCCTTGGGGAACAACGCGTCACGGCGTGTTGACTCTGCACCAGTACCGTCACGAAAACCCCGCGCGGCGACTATCCACTTGGCGCACTATCCGCATCATGGACGAACATGGGGACAGGGAACGCAGAAAGCCCGCTGTGAGAGGAGGCGTCCATGGGATCGGTGCGCAAGGCGAGTGCCTGGCTTGGCCTCGTCGACGACAACAACAATGACGAGCGTTACTACGACGGCTACGACGACGACGGGGCCGAGGGGCCCGGCGAAGCCTGGGTGACCGACCCGCGGGTGCGGGTGGTCGCGGAGGCCGCCGAAGAGGAAGGGCGCCGGATCGGGACCGTGACCCCGGACAGCTTCCGGGACGCGCGCGGCATCGGCGAGCTCTTCCGGGACGGTGTCCCGGTCATCATCAACCTCACGTCGATGGAGCCCGGCGACGCCAAGCGCGTCGTGGACTTCGCGGCGGGCCTGACCTTCGGTCTTCGCGGCTCCATCGAGCGCGTGGCGACGCGGGTCTTCCTGCTCACCCCCGCCGACACGCACATCGTCAACGGGGAGGCCACGAGCCGTCCGACGGACGGTTTCTTCAACCAGAGCTAGCGGGCGAGGCCGCTCACCGGAAGGCGTCAAGGCCGGTGAGCGCCTTGCCCAACACGAGTTGATGCATCTCGACGGTGCCCTCATAGGTGAGCACCGACTCGAGATTCGTCGCATGCCGCATCACGGGGTATTCGAGCGAGATCCCGTTGGCGCCCAGGATGGTCCGGGACGTGCGGCAGATCTCGATCGCCTCTCGCACGTTGTTGAGCTTGCCGAAGCTGACCTGTTCGGGACGGAGCCTGCCCGCGTCCAGGCGCCGGCCGAGGTGATGCGCGAGCAGGATGCCCTTGTGCAGCTCGACCGCCATGTCGGCGAGCTTGGCCTGGGTGAGCTGGAAGCCGCCGATGGGCCTGCCGAACTGCTCGCGGGTCTTGGAGTACTCGACGGCCGCCTCGAAGGAGGAGCGGGCGGCGCCCATGGCTCCCCAGACGATGCCGTAGCGCGCGTGGGAGAGACAGCTCAGCGGGCCCTTGAGCCCGGTGACCTCGGGAAGCACCGCGTCCTCGGGCAGCCGTACCTCGTCCATCACCAGCTCACTGGTGACGCTCGCCCGCAGCGACCACTTGTGCTTGATCTCGGGCGCCGAGAAGCCGGGGGTCTCGGTGGGGACGACGAAGCCCCTGATCCCGTCGTCGGTGTGCGCCCAGACCACGGCGACCCCGGCGACCGAACCGTTGGTGATCCACATCTTGCGTCCGGTGAGCACCCAGTCGGTGCCGTCCTTCTTGGCGAAGGTGCGCATGGAGGCCGGGTCGGAGCCGTGGTCGGGCTCGGTCAGGCCGAAGCAGCCGATGATCTCGCCCGCGGCCATGCCCGGCAGCCAGCGCTGCTTCTGCTCCTCGGAGCCGAAGCGGTGGATGGCGTACATGGCGAGGGAGCCCTGCACGGAGACAAGCGAGCGGATGCCGGAGTCGGCGGCCTCCAGCTCCAGGCAGGCGAGCCCGTACTGGACGGAGCTCGCCCCCGCGCAGCCGTAGCCCTCCAGGGACATGCCGAGCGCGCCGATCGAGCCGAGCTCCCGGGCGAGCTCGCGGATGCCGGGCAGCTCGCCCTTCTCGTACCAGTCGGCGATGTGCGGCAGGACGCGGTCGGCCGCCCAGGTGCGGACGGTCTCCCGGATCGCGAGGTCCTCCGGCTCCAGGAGATCGTCGATGCCGAGGGGGTCGGTGGGGTCGAAGGGCGGCAGGGGCGTACGGCTGCGTGCGGACATCTCGGGCCTCCGGCGGCGCAAAAACTAGCAGTGGTAGTTACTTACGGCTCGCGTTGACGTTACGACGCGGGGTCACGCAGGAACAAGGGCGGGCGGGTGGGGGAATTCCCCGGCCGCAGGCCGGTAAAGCCCGTCAGCGGAGGGATTCCGCCGGGACCTCCGCCTCGCTCCGGGGCGCCGGAACCCCCTGCTCAGGCCGCGCCGCAGGCGTCCCGCACTCCATGGTCCGCGGCAGCTTCAGCGCCATCAGCGCGCCGAGCAGCAGCAGCCCGGCGCTGACCAGGAGCGTCACGTGCAGCCCGTGCACGAAGGACTCGCGCGCCGCGTCACGCAGTGCCGCGCCCGCCCGGCCGCCGAGGCCCGAAGCGACCTGGTACGCCTCGCCGAGCGAGTGACTGGCGGCGGCGCTCTCCTTGGCGGGCACGCCCCGGACGGACGAGAGGCCCGGCGCGTACGCGGCGTTCATGACGCTGCCGAGCAGCGCGATGCCGATGCCGGCGCCCAGCTGGTAGGAGGTCTCGCCGATGGCGGCGGCGCCGCCCGCCTGCGCCTGGGGCGCCTCGCTGAGCATCGACTCGTACGAGCCGAAGAGCGTGGTCTGCAGACCGAGGCCGAGCAGCACGAAGCTGAGCAGCAGCAGCGGATCGTTGACCTCGTCGCCCAGGCCGGTGAGCACAAGGACGGCCACCGCGGTCAGGGTGAAGCCGGAGGCGACCATCGTGCGCGGGCCGAAGCGGTGCAGGAGCTTCGATCCGGCGAGGCCCGCGGCCATCGCGGCGACGGTGAGCGGCACGAGCCGCATGCCGGTCTCCAGCGGGGAGAGGCCGAGCACCAGCTGCAGATACTGCGCCGCGACCAGTTCGAGGCCCACCAGGGCGAGCATCGCGAGCACGATGCAGCCAAGCGAGGTGCTGAACGCGGGCCGCGCGAACATCGACAGGTCTATGAGCGGGTGCTTGCGCCGCCGCTGCCTGCGGACGAAGCCGACCAGGAGGGCCGCGCCCAGGAAGAACGAGAGAAGGGTGGTCATGCCGAACGGCGACTCACCGCCGCCCGCCCGCTTCACCGCGAACACGATGCCGAAGAGGCCGCCCGCGGCCATCAGCGCGCCGACGACGTCCCACGGCCCGTCGCGGTCCCCCGTGGACTCGGGGAGCAGCAGGCGCCCGATGGGCAGGCTGACCAGCATCAGCGGGATGTTTATGAGGAAGACCGAGCCCCACCAGAAGTGCTCGAGGAGGAATCCGCCGAGCAGCGGGCCGCCCGCCGCGCCGATGCCGGCCACGGCGCTCCAGACACCGATGGCGACGGCGCGCTCACGCCGGTCGGGGAAGACCTGGCGGAGGATCGAGAGCGTCGCGGGCATGATCATCGCGCCGCCGACGCCGAGCAGGGCGCGGGCCGCGATCAGTACCTGGGCGTTGTCCGCCATGGCCGCCACGGCCGAGGCCACGCCGAAGAGGGCGTACCCGAGGAGCAGGACCCGTCTGCGGCCCACCCGGTCACCGAGCGTGCCGAAGAGGATGAGCAGCGAGGCGCAGACCAGCGGATAGACGTCCACGATCCACAGCAGCTCGATGCCACCGGGCTTCAGGTCCTCGGTGACGGCGGGCACCGCCACGTGCAGGACGGTGGCGTCGACGGCGACGAGCAACAGGCTTGTGCAGAGGACGACGAGCACCAGCCAGCGGTTGGCGCCGCCCTGCGACCCGGGTACCCGACGGCCGGAAGGAGCGGTGGCCGTGGTTGAACCCGACATGTGCGATACCTCCCAGTGATCCCTCGCATCGGCGGCCCCGCGGGACGTGATCTCCCGGCTGGCGGCAACGAAAAGGCGAGTGAGCCGTCAGAGTACGCGAGTTCACGGCTGTGGCGCGTGGCGGACCTCTCACGGTTGAGCGGAGACGGTGTGGCATACGCCACGCTGCCCACGCCTGGACCACGCCCCCACGAGTGCGACCGGTTCCCGCCTGCGCCGATAATCGAGCCCGTGACCGACCTGGACCAACGCCCGCCCCCGCCGTCCCCCGGCGCCCGTGCGAGCGCCGTGCTGCGCCGTGCGGCGCCCGCGCTGCTCGTCTATGCCGGGGTGCGTGCCCTGGGGCTCGCGGTGCTCGCCGTGTGGAGCGCGGCCGCGGGGAAGAGCGCCCACACGCTGCTCACCGCGCGCTGGGACTCGCTCTGGTACACCCGCGTCGCCGAGCACGGCTACGGCTGGGAGGTGACGCTCCCGGACGGCAGCGTGCACTCGAACCTCGCGTTCTTCCCGCTGCTTCCCTGGCTGGAGCGGCTCGTCTCGGCGGTCAGCCCCTTGTCGTACGCCGATGCCGGCCTTGTGGTGAGCTGGCTCGCCTCGCTCTGCGCCGCCGGGGGGATCTTCGCGATCGCCGACCATCTGTACGGGCGCCGGGCCGGTGTCTGCGCGGTCGCGCTGTGGGCGGTGCTCCCGGTCGGCGTCGTGCAGTCGATGGCGTACAGCGAGTCACTGTTCACGGCGCTCGCGGCCTGGTCGCTGTACGCGGTGCTCACCGGCCGCTGGGTGTGGGCGGGCGTCCTTGCCTCCTTCGCGGGCCTGACCCGGCCGGTCGGCGCCGCGGTGGTCGCCGCGATCTGGGTGACGGCCGCCGTCCGTCTGTACCGGGAGCGCAGGCTGTACCGGGAGCGCAGGCCGGACCCGCGCATGATCCTCGGGGTGGTCCTCGCCCCGCTCGGCGCCGCGGGCTATGTCCTGTGGGTCGGCCACCGCACCGGCGACGGCATCCTCGGCTATCTCGACGTCCAGGCCGGCTGGGGCAACGGCTTCGACTTCGGCTACGCCTTCGCCCGCTTCGTCGGCGACAAGTTCACCGCCTTCCCCGCGGCCCTCGCGGGGGTCGGCCTGATCGTCGGGGTCGCCCTGGTGGTCTGGCTGTACGTCATCGGCGTACGGCAGAAGCAGCCGCTGCCGCTCCTCGTGTACTGCGGGATCGTCGTGGCGCTCGCGCTGTGCGCCGCGGGCTATTTCGGCTCGAAGCCGCGCCTCCTGCTGCCCGCCTTCCCCCTGCTGCTGCCCCTCGCTGTGGCACTCGCCCGACTGCGTACGTCCAGGTCGGCGGCGGTTCTCGGGGCCGTGGCGGCGGCGAGCGCGGTCTACGGGGCGTTCTGGCTGAACGGCTCGGGTCCGCCATGATCGTTTCCGGGGGTCCCGGTGAGCGGCCGGGAAATTCCGCACCAGCCCCCGGTGAACGAATTAATAAGGGCCATAAAACGGCCGCGCCAATGATCAACGAATTCGGTATAGGCCCGATCTCGGAATAGGGAAAGCACCGGAATAAACCCCCGTCTGAGATCAATGCCACATCACATCGTCATCACAAAGCCACTGATTCGGCCTAGTCCCGCACTCACTCGCTGTAACGTCGATTGGGTGCGTACCGAACGAAACCTCACCCGTCTGGACCGGGTCTTCGCCCGTCTCGACCGGGAGCCGGAACGACCGGCCGGCCTCGACCTGCCGAGGATGAGCAGGCACAGGATCGTGCTCTTCAGCGCGACCCTGGCCTTCTACCTCGCCATCGTGGTCGCCGTGCTGACCACGTCATGGCTGGTGCGGTTCGACTGGCAGGTCATGTTCTTCCGGCCCTACCAGCAGTGGCCCGAGATCCACGCCTTCCTCGACTACTGGGTGGTCCTCGGCCAGCGCGGCCCGACCGCCGTGATGGTCGCGGCCTGGCTGGGCTGGCGCTCCTGGCGTCAGCACACCATCCGCCCGCTCCTGACGTTCGGCGCCGCCCTGCTGCTCCTGAACGTCACGGTCGGCGCCGCCAAGATCGGCATGGGCCGCCTCGGCCCGCACTACGCCACCACGATCGGCGCCAACGAGATGTGGCTCGGCGGCGATATATTCCCCTCCGGCCACACCGCCAACGCCGTCGTGACCTGGGGAATCCTGGCCTACATGGCCTCCACCCCGCGCACCCGCCGCTACCTGTCGGCGCTCTCCGCCGTGGTCTCCCTCAGCGTCGGCCTGACCACCGTGTACCTCGGCACGCACTGGCTGAGCGACGTCTTCCTCGGCTGGGCCGCGGGCCTGCTCGTCCTGCTCGCGCTGCCGTGGGTGGAGCCGCTGCTCACGCAGGTCGAGGGCTGGATCTTCAGCCTGCGGGACCTGTGGCGCTCCCGTCGCGCCGGCCTCGCGGGACCGGCGGCCCCCGCCCCGGCCAGGGTTCCGCAGCCCACGCCCGCCCCGGCCGACGAGCCCCCGCTCCGTGAGCCGGTCGGCGCCGCGCGGCCCGCCCGCGCCCCGGCCTACCTCGCCCCGGGCCCGCACACACCGCGCTCCGAGCGCAGCCCGGTCACCCCGGCGGGCAGCCGCCGCCCGCCGCACTCCGAGCGCGGCACACGCACCGCCACGTCGCCCCGCCCCGTCGCGGGCGGCTAGCCCCAGGACCGCGGGGGCCGGTACGCACAACCCATCCCCCGCATCGCGAAGGCCCCGGTTCCGTCCAGGAACCGGGGCCTTTCGCCGTGCCGTGTGCCGCCCTTCCAGGCCTGTCAGCCCTTCCAGCAGCGGACCACGACGTCTTCCTTGACCTCGAAGTTGAGCCGCCCCGCGAGGTACTCCATGGTGATGATCGCGCCCGGCGGCAACGACCTGACGGTGGACCAGCCACGCTCGCGGGCCTGCCGCTCGGCGCCGCCGGCCGCGAGACCGACGTAGGCGTCCAGGTTGTCCTGGGGTTCAGCGGGAGGGGTCGGTATAGGTGCCATGGCCGCCACGTTAGGCGGCCGGGCGCGGCCACGGAAGGCCGTAGCCGGACACCATGCGTCACCGGTACCTCTCCGGTCACGCTTCTGTCACAGGATCACGACGCCCGTTTCCCCTTAACTCCGTCACACGTACGGGCGGTTCCGGAGTTGTCGCCCTGCCATTAGCGGATTTATCGCAGGCCCTTCGGGAGGTCCCCGATACCACCTCGATAGCGAGGCGGACAGGTCACCGACTCGCCTTTTTCACGGCCCTCTCATTTCCTGATCCAGGGCGCCCGGCGAGATGTGACGAGGCATAGGGAATTCAAGATTCCAGCACAGCGGTCCCGTACGCCCCCTGTCGGAGCCGGGTGTGACGCGAGCATCATGGCGGGTGCTTCGAACAGGACCGGCGGCGTGACGGCGAAGGGGCGAGCGATGGGGACTGAGACCGCAAGCGCGGCGGCACCGCCGGTCCGGCAGAGGACCCCGGGCCGGGTTCTCGTGGACTGGCTGACCACCACCGACCACAAGAAGATCGGGCACCTGTACCTGATCACGTCGTTCGTGTTCTTCCTGATCGCTGGTCTGCTCGCCCTGATGATGCGGGCCGAGCTGGCCCGTCCCGGGCTGCAGCTGATGACCAACGAGGAGTTCAACCAGGCGTTCACCATGCACGGCACGATCATGCTGCTGCTGTTCGCGACGCCGACGTTCGCGGGCTTCGCCAACGAGATCATGCCGCTGCAGATCGGCGCCCCGGACGTTGCCTTCCCACGGCTCAACATGCTGTCGTACTGGCTGTTCCTCTTCGGCGGCCTGATGGTGCTCGGCTCGCTCCTGGTGCCCAGCGGCCCCGCCTCGTTCGGCTGGTTCGCCTACGCGCCGCTCAACAGCATGGAGCGGTCACCCGGGGTGGGCGCCGACCTGTGGATCATGGGGCTCGCGCTCTCCGGGTTCGGCACGATCCTCGGCTCGGTGAACTTCCTGACGACCATCATCGGGATGCGCGCGCCGGGGATGACCATGTTCCGGATGCCCGTCTTCACCTGGAACGTGCTGTTCACCTCGATCCTGGTGCTGCTCGCGTTCCCCGTGCTCGCCGCCGCGCTGCTCGTCCTGGAGGCGGACCGGCGCTTCGGCTCCATGGTCTTCGCCCCGGAGAACGGCGGTGCGCTGCTGTGGCAGCACCTGTTCTGGTTCTTCGGGCATCCCGAGGTCTACATCATCGCGCTGCCGTTCTTCGGGATCATCTCCGAGATCATCCCGGTGTTCAGCAGGAAGCCGATCTTCGGCTATCTGCCCCTGATCGGCGCGACGATGGCCATCACCGGGCTCTCCGTCGTCGTGTGGGCGCACCACATGTTCGCGACGGGCGCGGTGCTCCTGCCCTTCTTCTCCTTCATGTCCTTCCTCATCGCGGTCCCCACGGGCGTGAAGTTCTTCAACTGGACGGGGACGATGCTCAAGGGGTCGCTGTCGTTCGAGACACCGATGCTGTGGTCGGTCGGCTTCCTGGTGAGCTTCCTCTTCGGCGGTCTCACCGGCGTCATCCTGGCCTCGCCGCCCCTGGACTTCCACGTCACCGACTCGTACTTCGTGGTGGCGCACTTCCACTACGTCGTGTTCGGCACCGTCGTCTTCGCGACCTTCGGCGGCTTCTACTTCTGGTGGCCGAAGCTCACCGGGAAGATGCTCGACGAGAAGCTGGGAAAGATCCACTTCTGGACGCTCTTCGTGGGCTTCCACATCACGTTCCTCGTCCAGCACTGGCTGGGCGCCGAGGGCATGCCACGGCGTTACGCGGACTACCTCGCGGCGGACGGCTTCACGGCGCTCAACACCGTCTCGTCCATCGGGGCGTTCCTGCTCGGCATGTCCACGCTGCCGTTCCTTTACAACGTCTGGAAGACCACCAAGTACGGCAAGAAGGTCGACGCCGACGACCCCTGGGGCTTCGGCCGCTCCCTGGAGTGGGCCACCGCCTGCCCGGCGCCGCGCCACAACTTCGTCACGCTGCCCCGGATCCGCTCCGAGTCCCCGGCGTTCGACCTGCACCATCCGGAGTACGCGGCGTTCCATCCGCCCCAATCGCAGTATCCGGACCCGCAGACCGAACACCCCGGTCCAGGGCCCGGCTCAGGAGGTCCCTCGCCGAGCTGATCCGCTCGGTGAAGTCCGCCGGCTCGACGACCTCGAACTCGAAGCCCATCAGGAGCACGTGGATGACCATGACGTCCAGGCTCATGGCGCCCGTGCGCAGCAGACAGCTGTGCTCGGTCTCGGCCTCCAGGGTGCCGTCCGACGGGGTGACCCGCTGGGCCGCCTCCTCCAGGGGCACCAGGAGCCGGAACACCGCCTGGGCCGCGTATCCGCGCGTGGAGACGCCCTTGGAGACGTAGGCGGCGAGGTCCTCTGCGGGCGGGGTGCGTGGCACGAAGCGCGGTCCGTGCGGCGGCCTGGGCGTGATGCGGTCCGCGCGGAACGTGCGCCAGTCGTCGCGGTCGACGTCCCAGGCGACCAGGTACCAGCGGTGCTCGGTGCAGACGATGCGGTGCGGTTCGACGGTGCGGCGGGTCGAACTGCCGCCGTGGTCGAGGTAGTCGAAGCGCAGACGCTCCGCGTCCCGGCAGGCGTGGGCGAGTTCGGTCAGGACGGAGGGGTCGACGGTCTGCTGCCGCGGGGTCCGCAGCATGGGCACGGTGAACGCCGTCAGCGCCCCCACCCGGCGCCGCAGCCTGCTCGGCAGGACCTGCTCCAGCTTGGTCAGGGCGCGTACGGAGGTCTCGCCGATGCCCTCGATGCCCTGGCCCGCGGCGGTGCGCAGGCCGACGGCCACCGCAACCGCCTCGTCGTCGTCCAGGAGCAGCGGGGGCAGCTCCGCGCCCGCGCCGAGCTGGTAGCCGCCGCCCGTGCCGGGGCTCGCGTTGACGGGGTAGCCGAGCTCGCGGAGCCGGTCCACGTCACGCCGTACGGTGCGCGGGGTGACGCCGAGCCGGTCGGCCAGGTCCGCGCCCGACCAGTCGCGGTGGGCCTGCAGCAGCGAGAGCAGGCGGAGCAGTCGTGCGGAGGTCTCCAACATGGGGCCGATTGTGCCCGTGCCCCCTGGACCAGCCCTCGACTGGATCAGCCCTCGACCGTGTTCGCCTCGCGAACGCGGATCGCGAGGTCATTGTCGTTCGTGTAGTACGGCCCCGCCTCCAGCGGGCCGTGCGCCGCGGTGTCGAGCCGGACCGCCGGGTAAGTGAAGATCTGCTTCTTGTCCGGGATGTCGTCTAGGAGCCGAGCGAGCCGGACCCGCGGCCCGCTCTCCCCCGCCGGGCGCAGCCAGAGATCCCAGGGGCCGACGCCGCTGTCCGCGAGCACGTCACACCGCAGCCCGAAGCTGAACTCCGGGCCGTTCGCGTTCAGTTCGTAGCGCTCGGTCTTCTCGGGCTCGGCGCGGCGGGTCGCCTCGGCGTAGGCGGCGCCGGTCAGCGCGGTGCCGTACACGCGGCCCTGCGCGGTCACCGAGGCGCCGGTGATCTCAAGCTCGCCGATCTCCGCGTGCGGGGCGCGCAGCCAGCTGCGTACGGAGAGATTGCCCTGCTTGGTCGCGTACGGGATGCGCACGTCGATGTGGCCGCGGGCCCCGCTGGGGGCGCGGTCCACCAGCGAGCGCAGGTCGTTGACGCCGGGCGCCAGGCGGCGCGGGGTGGCGCCGCCGACCTCCACGTAGGCGTTCCAGCGGCCCTCGGCCAGCTCGACGCTGCTGGGCAGCGCGGCCCTTAGCCGGCCGTCGGCCGCCGGGGACAGCGGCAGACGTACGTCCTCGTCGGCGGAGGCGGCGTCGCGGCGGCGCAGCAGCAGATAGGCGGCGCCCGCGCCGCCGGGGTCGGTGACGTCGAAGGTCAGACCGCCCGCGGAGTCGGCTATGCAGTCGGCTCGCGGGGCCGCGGCGACGTCCTGATCGGCACTGGTGTCGCAGGGCGATGAGGCGTCCGAGGTGGCCAAGGCCGTCATGCGGTGGATCCCTTCGTCTGTATGCCGCTGGTCGGTACCCCGTGTCCGATGTCCCGTACCGCGTAGGCGCCGTTCAGGAGCGCGCCGCGGGTGCGGTGCAGTGAGCCGCGCATCCGGCCGCCGAAGGAGCTGCCGCGGGCGATCATCCCGGTGAACATCGCGTCGTAGCGCTCGGCGATGCGGGCCGGGTCGAAGCGCTCGGAGTCCTCCAGGGCGGCGTCCGCCATCTGCCTGCGCAGCGTGTCGTCGTTGATCAGTTCGAGCAGTCCGCCCGCGATGGCGTCGGGGTTGCCGACCTCGACGAGGCGCCCGTCGACACCGTTGTCGATGATCTCGCCGGGCCCGTGCGGGCAGTCGGTGGCGACGACGGGCAGTCCGCAGCGCATCGCCTCGACGATGGTCATGCCGAAGGATTCGAGGCTGGAGGTGACCGCCGCGATGGAGCCCTTGGCCCACTCGGGCTCGATGGGGTGGGCGGGTCCCATCAGGAAGACATGGTTGTAGAGCCCGAGCTCGTCGATCAGGGCGCGCAGCTTGTCCTTCTGCTTGCCGCCGCCGTATATCCGAAGCCGCCAGTCGGGACGCTGGGCGCGCACCTGGTCGAAGGCCCGGATCAGCAGGTCGTACCGCTTGACGGGGGCGAGCCGTCCCGCCGCGACGACCCACTTCTGGGAGCCGTCGGCGGGCTCTATGCCGGGCGCGGGCACCGGGTTGGGCACGGCCTGGACGTGGACTCCGGGCAGGCGCATCTTGCGGCGGTAGGCGCGGGCGTCGGCCTCGGTCGTCGTGGTCAGGACGTCGAGGCGGGGGTAGACGCTGCGCAGCTGGCGGCGCAGCTCCTTGGAGTGGCTGTCCAGGGTGAGGTGCTCCTGGCCGACGCGCAGCGGGCCGCGCGCGGTCTCGCGGGCCAGGTGCACGTTCAGGCCGGGACGCGTGCCGACCACCACGTCGGCGCTGACCGAGGAGAGATGCTCGGCGATGCGCCGGTCGGTGAGGGCGCTGTACTGGTCGTAGCGGCCTTCCGCGCTGGGGAAGGTCCTTGCGGGCCGCAGGGCGTCGGCGGCCTCCCCCTCGTAGCCGGGGCTTTCCTTGCGCATGTCGACGAGGTGGCTGAGCCTGACGCGGGAGTCGGGCGCGAACACGGGTTCGTCGCGGTGCCGGAAGACGGAGACGATCTCGACGTCGTGCTGCTCGGCGAGTGTGTTCGCCAAGTTGTACGTCGTCCGGATCGTCCCGCCGATTCCGTACGCGTTGTGAATCAGGAAAGAGATGTGCATGCGTCCCCGTATCCCACGCTTCCCCGCGGACAGTCCTTCTCGTCCGCCTACCGCAGGGTTAGACGGGGATTACGGCCTCAGGGTTGGGTTTCATCATCATCTTGTTCTTGAACAGTTGTGCCATCGGTATCCGGTTTCGGGAACTTTCCTGCTAGCTACACGCATCATGGCTGGTAGGAGAGCTGCGGCACCTCGAAGCAGTTGTCGTCCATGTCCCCCTGTGTGACCCAGCCCTCACCGTCCTTCCAGCGGGCCACCGACACACAGGTCCTACGGGTTCCGGGCGGCCGCGCCCGCTCCTCGTACCTCACCGGGAGCAGCAGCCCACGCGCCGTGTAGGACTCGCCGCGGTTCATAAAGTGGTCGACACATGCGCGCGTGACGTCGCCCCGGCACGACTTCGCCGCGTCCGTGAACCACATGGCTGCCGCCCACCCCTCCAGTTGCCACTGCGAGAGGTCCTTGTGCCCCTTCATGGCGTCGCGGAACTCCCGTACGGCGGGCTGGTCCGTGTCCGCGTAGTTGCGGCTCGCGCCGGTGGCCCACAGGGCGTTGCGGCAGCGCGGGGCGTCCTGGTAGTCGTCGGCGACCGTCGAGGTCCAGTTCTGGACGTTGGTGACCTTGGCGGTGACGTCGGCGCCCACGTCGTCCATCGCCTCGCACAGCTGGGCATTGCCGTGCGTGTCCATGGCGTCGAAGACGAGGTCGGCGCCCTGCTCCTTCAGGTCGGCCGCCGCCGCGCGGAAGTTGGGCAGCGCGAAGTCGACCTGCTCGGTGACCACCTTGTAGCCCTCGGCCTTCAGGCCACGGGTGACGAGACGGGCGTACGCGGCGGACGCGGCCTGGTTGTAGGAGACGACGGCGGCCGTCCGCGCGCCCTGCTCCCGCTTGAAGTAGCGGTACACCTCGGTCCCGCCGATCAGCTTGCCGCCCCAGCCGGGCTTCCCGTCACGCGGGGCGAGGCTGCCGTAGATCCCGTACAGATGCGGAAAGGTGTCGTACGCGGACCCGATCGGCTGGCCCCCGACGTCGGGCACGCGCGCGCGGGAGACGCGGGAGGCGCCCGCGTAGTCGAGGGAGCTGGTGGCGACGAGCGCGACGACACGCTCCTCCTCGACCAGCTTGTCCACGCACTCGTTGTTGCCGACGCCGCTGCCGCCGTCGTCACACGTGTGCACCTCGACCTTGCGTCCGCCGATCCCGCCCCGCGCGTTCAGCCGCTCGAAGTACGCCTTGGCCCCGTCCCGGGGCCCGGTGAAGGCGGAGCCGCCGACCGGGCTCGTCGCGCTGGTGATGATGCCGACCCGGACCGGTGCCCCCGGCGGGGCGGGCGCCGTGCTCCTGCCCTCGAAGTCGCTCTCGGGGAGCCGGCTGCCGCACCCCGCCACCGCCACGAGCAGCGCGGCTACGGCCAGCGCCTCAACAGCCCGGGCCGGGCGACTCATTGCCGCTCAGCTTCACCAGGGCGCAGAGAGTCTTGACCGACACCTTCCAGGTGTCGTCCTGGTTGACGGAGGTGCCCGAGGCGTCGGGCAGCGCGGTGGCACCCTTCAGGGTCAGGGCGTACGTCACGTCCGCCTCGGTCGCCGAGCTGAACTCGACCTTGTTGACGTCGGCGCTGACCTGCTTGCCGCGCTCGTCGCCGTTGAAGCTCTCCAGGACGCCCCGCATCTTCGCCCCGTCCTCCAGGACGGCCTCCTTCTCCTTCAGGGGGACGGCAGGGTCGAAGAACTTCTCAAAGTTCTCCTTGACCTCCTTCTCGGCCGCCGCCGGATCCGCCGGCTCGTCCTCCGCGGGCTCCGCGGGCTCGTCGTCCTCGGGTGCCTGGGAAGAGGCCTCCTGGCTCGTCCTGTCCGTGGACGGCTCGGGCGGATCGCTGTCGCCGCCCCCGCCGCTGTCGTCACCGCATGCCACGGCGGCCGGAGCGAGAAGCAGGACCGCGGCTGCCGCGACGGCCGCGCTCCGCACCCTTCCCCGCCTGAGATCGCTCCCCCGCTTGGGGCTGGTCCAGAAAACCATCTGGCTCACCACCGGGTGTCGGTCCGGGCCGCCCGGGCCCGGAGCTTTCAGGGTCAGCTTGCAGAAGGCATAGTGCAAGCCATCGGCTGACATGGACAGCCCACCGACGCTACGAACGTGTCCCAGGGGGCGCAGATGCGGGCGGCTCAACCGGATCAGACAGACCGTTCGGCCCGGCTCCGTGCCGTGCGCCCCGTCCTCTGGGTCGCCTTCGCCGCCCTCGCCGCGGGCGCGGTGCTCTGCGTGGTCGGCTGGTACGGCACGTCCGGCGAACGCTTCGCCGAGCGGCAGCTCCCGTATCTGGCGTCCTGCACCGTGCCCGGCGCGGCCCTGATCGTCGCCGGGGCGGTGCTCTTCGCGCACGGCCGAAGCACGCTGGCCACGGCCCGCGTCGAGGAGCTGTACGAGCTCCTGGTGACGGCGGGTTCGTCTGCCGCAACGACGGAGCGACCGGCCCCGGTGGCGAGCAGCGGCGACCTCCTGATGATCCCCGGCGGCACGCTCTGGCACCGTGCGGACTGCCCCCTGGTGGCGGGTAAGCCGGAAGCGGTCCCCGCGGACGCGCACATTCTCGCGACCGGTGACCTGAGCCCGTGCCCCATCTGCGAACCGCGGCCGACCCCGATCACTCCGTCTCCCGCGTCTCCCCCATCTCCCCCGTCTCCGGAGCGATGACCCGGTGGCCTCCCTGAGCTACGACCTGACGCTGGCCGGGCTCGCGGTCGGCAGCGCGGCGGCCCTCACCGGCATCGGCCTGATCGTCACGTACCGCGCGACCGGTGTCCTCAACTTCGCGCACGGCGCGATAGCGATGCTCTGCGCGTACGTCCTGCGCCAGCTGACGGTGGAGTGGGACTGGCCGCTGCCCCTGGCCGCCGCGGTCACGCTCCTCCTGATCGCCCCGGCCATCGGCCTGCTCCTGGAGAAGGCGGTCTTCCGGCCCCTGTCGATCCTGGGCAGCGACCCGGCCCAGACCCTGGTGGCATCCATCGGCGTCTTCGTCCTGCTGGTCGGGGGCGCCGCGCTGGTCTGGGGCCCGGGAGCCAGGGCGGACGCGCCCACCCTCGTGTCGGGAGACCCCTGGGCGCAGTTGGCGGTGACGGTGGCCCTCGCTCTGCTGGTCTGGGCGGTGACCCGCTGGACCCGCTTCGGCAGCGAGCTGCGGGCCGTGGTCGACAACCGTCCTCTCGCCGTCCTCAGCGGCATCGACGCGGACCGGGTGGCGTCGGCGGGCTGGGCGTTCGGCGCCTTCACGGCGGGGCTCACCGGCGTACTGCTCGCCCCCTTCGTACGCCTGGACCCCTACGGCATGCCGCTCCTGGTCATGGAGGTCGTGGCGGTGGCGGTGGCGGCCCGGATGCGGAGCCTGTCCGTCGCGATCACGGTGGCTCTCGGACTCGGCGTGGCGCAGAGCCAGTTGACCCGCCTGCACCCGTCGGGCTGGGCGGAGCCCCTCCTGCAGTCCCTGGGAGCGAACCTCTTCGTCGTCGCTCTCCTCGTCGCGGCCCTCGTGCTTCCGGGCATCGGCTCGCACAGCACGCTTCCCCGCACGGCGACGGCGCGCGTCCCCACGCCGCCGGGCGCGTGGATCGTGGCCGCGGTCCTCTTCCTCATCCCGCTGGGCTTCGCGGGCCCGGACCTGACGACCTCGGTGCAGGTACCCGCCCTTGCCGTCGTGCTCCTCTCCCTGGTGGTCGTCACCGGCCGGGGCGGCCAGATCTCCCTGGGGCAGGCGGCGTACGCGGGTCTTGGCGCGCTCTTCACGGCGCTCCTCACGTCGGGCCGCTTCCCGGGCCTGCCCGAGCTCCCCCACCTCCCCGCCCTGGCCGTGGCCGTCCTCCTGGTGGCCCCCCTCGGCCTCCTCACCGGCTGGCCCGCGTTACGTCGCCGGGGTCTCGCGCTCGCCCTGGCGACGTTCGCGGTCGGCGTGGGCGTCAGCCGCTTCGTCTTCGCCCAGCCGTACGCGACGTCGGGCCTCGCCCTGGACCGCCCGGCGGGTTTCGTAAGCGACCGCGCGTACTACGTCCTTGAACTGGCTCTGCTCGCCTCCGCATTGCTCTTCGCGGCAGGCATGCGCCGGGGCCGCATGGGGCGTGCCCTAGCCGCGATGCGGGATCACGAGGCGGGGGCGTCGGCCGCGGGGGTGCCGGTACGCGGCCTGAAGCTGACAGCGTTCGTCGCCGGCGCGGGGCTTGCCGCTCTGGGGGGCGGGATGCTGGGCATGGGGTTACGGGCCTTCGACCCCGCCGCGTACGACCCCGTGCGCGGGCTCCTGTGGTTCGCGGCGGTGGTGGTCCTCGGCGCCGACAGCCTCCTCGGGGCCCTGCTGGCGGCGGCGCTTCTGGTGGGCCTGGACGCGGGCACGCGGGGCGGTGTGGCCGCGGCTCTGATCGGCGTCCTGGCAGTCCTGACGGGCCGCTTCCCCGGCGGCCCCTACGAGGCACTACGTTCCCTGACCCCCCGCCTACCCCGCCACCCCCACCTAACCCCCCTGGGCAACCACACCCGAACCACCCTGGCCTTCCGATCCCCCCACAGCGAATGGAACCCCGTGCCCCCTCCGCTGGGATCGGCCCCCAGTGGCGCAAAAACCGCCCCCACCCGACGGCTCCCTTGGCGAACAAACCTCACCCGATTCTCTGAACAGCGGCCACCTAGCGGCGAGCAGACGGGCCGCGAGAACACCTCCGCGGCAGCGAACAGGGGAACAGGCCCCAGCAGCGCGATGGCAGCCCTCACGCGACTACTCCCCTGGCGGCCAAGCCTCACCAGTTCCCCTGAGCGGCCACCCCGCGGCGAACAGACGGGCCAGGAGAGAACCCCCGCAGCGGCGGAAACCGAATCGGACGCCAGCAGCGCGATAGCGGGCCTCACCAGATCCCCTGAGCGGCCGCCCCGCAGTGAGCAGACAGACCACGAGAGCACCCCCGCAGCAGCGGAAAGTGACACCGGGGCGCAGGCTCCGCTCCTGCCGGAGGGGGCGGTTCCGTATGGCCGTCCGGAGTGCGGTTCGCGGCGCTCCGGGGCTGTAGCGGCCTCACCTCCCGAGGCGGCCCCGCCCCCCAGCCGGCGGCCCCGTCGCGAAAGCCCACCCCCACAGCACACCCTCACCGCCCACCACATCACCGCCACCTACGACGACGGCTTCACCGCCCTCGATGGGGTGTCCCTCTCCGTGCCCTCGGGTCACATCACTGCCGTCGTAGGTCCCAACGGCGCAGGCAAGAGCACCCTCTTCCACTGCCTGGCCGGCACCCTTCGCCCCTCCACGGGCCGCATCACCTTCGCCGGCCAAGACATCACCCGCGCTCCCGCCCATACCCGGACCCGCCTCGGCCTGGCCCGCACCTTCCAGCAGTTGGCGGTGTTCCCGTCCCTGACCGTCGCGGAGAACGTCCAAGTAGGAGCGGATCAGACACGGTTCCGGTGCCCGCCGTCCGTCACCGTCCAAGCCCTGCGGCTCCTCTCCCTTCATCACCCCGCCCTCCGCCACCACCCCGCCGCTGACCTCCCCACCGGCACCCTCAGGCGTGTGGAACTGGCCCGCGCCCTCGCAGGCCGCCCCCACACCCTCCTCCTGGACGAACCGGCAGCAGGCCTGGACACCGCCGAGGTGGCCGCGCTGGCCCGCGTCCTGCGTGCCCTGGCCGCCGCCGGCATGGCCCTCCTGGTGGTCGAGCACGACATCGACCTCGTCGCGGACCTGGCCGACACCGTGCACGTCATGGCCGCGGGCCGCATCGTCACCTCTGGCCCCCCGACCGAAGTCCTCCACAGGGCGACCCCATGAGAAACGGCATCGAACTCCACGCGGCCCGGGTCCGCTACGGCCCCCTCGAAGCACTGCACGGCGTGACCCTCGCCGCCCCCGCCCCCGGACTCACCGTCCTCCTGGGCCGCAACGGCTCGGGCCGCACCACGGCGCTGCGCGCCCTGGCAGGCACGGCGCGCCTCACCGCCGGGGCCGTCACCTGGGACGGAGCGGACGTCACCCGGCTCACCGCCCACGAACGCGCGACGCGGGGCCTGTGCTTCGTACCGGACGGGCCAGCCGTCTTCAGCCACCTCACGGTCACCGAGAACCTCGGCCTGGCCGGCCCCGAGGCCGCCCCCGACCTCACCCCGGCCCTGGACGCGTACCCCGAGCTTCGCCCCCTCCTCTCCCGCCGCGCAGGCACCCTCTCCGGCGGCGAGCAACGCATGCTGGCACTCTCCCGCGCCCTCCTGACGCCCCACGCCCGGGTGATCCTCATCGACGAACCCACCCAGGGAATGTCCCCCTCCGTCGCGTCACGTACGTACGACCTCCTGGTGGGCCTGAGCGCGCACGCCTGCGTCCTGACCGCCGAACAACGCCTGCCGCCCGGCCTGCGCGGACACGCGGGCCGGACGGCAGTGGTGGTGCACGAACTACGCCGTGGCGAAGTCGTGTTCAGCGGCGAGGCAACCGAACTCAGCCGCCGGAGGCGGTCTTGACCGGCTCGGTGGCGCTCGCGGCAGGCTCGGGCTGGGATGCCTTCGGAGGCTCGGGGGTGGATGAGGGCTTGGGGGTCGTCGACGGCTTGGGGGTCGTCGACGGCTTGGGGGTCGTCGACGGATTGGGGGTCGTCGAGGGCTTGGAGCTGGCCGAGGGTTTCGCCGTCTCCGGAGGCTCAGCAGACTTCGACGGCTTGACCGTCTCCGAAGGCTTCGCGGGCTTCGGAGGCTTCGCGGGCTCCGAAGGCCTGGCCGGCCCCCCGGGCTTCGGCTTCGCCGGGGACTTCCCCGGGATGACAAGCCTGGTGCCGACACTCAGCCGGTCAGGCTCGCTTCCCACGGCCTTGCGATTGGCTCGATACAGCGCTTGCCAGCCGCCCCGCACCTCGTAACGCCGCGCGATGGAGCTCAGCGTCTCCCCCGCCTTCACCACGTGCATGGCGAAGTAGCCGTCCCGGACCTCCTTGGGGATCTTCTTGGAGCAGACGGGCCAGGCGTTCCACCCCTGGTTGCGCACCACGGCTTCGGCGACCTTGATCTGCTCCTTCTTGGTGGCGAGGTCGGCACGCGGCGCGTACTTGAGCCCGCCGTGCTCCTCCCAGGTGGACTGCCGGAACTGCAGCCCTCCGTAGAAGCCGTTCCCGGTGTTCACATGCCACCGGCCGGTGCTCTCGCACTGTGCGAGGCAGTTCCAGGGGCCCTTGGTCCGGGAGCATTCGAGCGCCTCGGCGGCCCCCGGCCCCGGCAGGGGCGCGGCCGGAGCAGGAGCGGCCTGCGCGGTCGCGGACGCGGGCAGCAGCAGTGAGGTGACAGCGGCGATGACCAGACCGGCGGGCCACAGCGACCGAAGACTCTTGATCGGCATCGGATGCATCCGCCCAAGCTAGGCAGCGCCACCGCGCCGAGGAGCCGTGCCGCGCCGCCACAGGCGTGGCCCCACCCGGTCGGACGACCGGGCGGGACCACGCCCTGAAGGGACGGAACTCAGAGGTCGAGCCGCTGCCCGGGCAGGATCATGTTCGGATTCCCGCCGATGACCGCCTTGTTGGCGGAGTACACCTTCTGCCAGCTGACGCCGTGCGCGGCCGCGATCCGGCTGAGGGTGTCCCCCTGCCGAACGGTGTAGTTACCGCGCCCGGTTCCCCGGCCGACATGACTCGGCGTACGGTCCTGCGGCTTCACGGACTGCCGCTCGGCCGCCTTGGGTGCCTTGGGTGCCTTGGGTGCCTGCGGAGCCTTGGCCGCCTTGGGGGCCGCCGGAGCGGCTGCCGCCCCCGGCGCACTGCCGGACGCACCCGCCCGCGCCGAGCAGCTGGGCCAAGCGCCCCACCCCTGGGCGCGCTGGACCTTCGTGGCGACAGCGATCTGCTGCGCCTTGGACGCCTTGTCGGCGGTCGCCGCGTAGGCGCCTCCGCCGTACGCCCGCCAGGTGGACGCGGAGAACTGAAGCCCTCCGTAGTAGCCGTTCCCGGTGTTGATGCTCCAGTTTCCGCCGCTCTCGCACTGGGCGATGCGATCCCACACTCCGCTGTCCGCCGCTCCGGCCTGGCCGGTGGCGGTGAGCAGTCCCAGCGGGGCGAGCAACGCCGCTCCGCCGATCACTGCTGTCCTGCGAACGCACTTGGGACGTGCGGACATGAATATCCCTCTCGAAGGACCCGGGGTCCCCCAGGTGGCCCGGACCTCCGCGCGCATCTGGCGCCGGAGGCCCGTTCACCCCGTCCGCCGGAGTTCGGCACGTTCGTGCCGTGGTGCTTGAGCTGGCTGCCTGGTGCGGCCGGCGGACGTACCCGAGCGGTGCTCGCTGCACACGGCGGTGGAATCTAGGTGCCTCCTCGCCCCGATATCAACCAACTCCTTGTCATTCCAGGCCAGTTGGCCGTTACCCGGAGTATCAGCCAATTCAAGCCAGCCACTTAATTCACTGATTTCATGATTTGTCGACCTGTCGGCATGGCGATCTGTGACCCAGCTCACCGACGCAACTTGCCTGTAAGCGGCAGATGTTGGCGCGGAGTGACGGATTCCGTCGGGCAACTCACCCTCCGCTGCGGATGGTTCGATTCCGTTCGCCTTCACGCGTGACTTGCGCCACTGATCGCCCGTTGTCTCCTTATGAGCCGGGCACCCCCGGTCCGCACGCAACGATTCCGAGGAGCCCCCCGTGCCGCGCATGCTCGACGTCGGCGACGACGTACGCGCCGAGATCGGCGACGAAGAAGCAGACCGGCTGCTCGCCGGAGAGAACGCCCCGGGCAGTTACGACTGCACGTCCTGCCGGACCCCGGGCGACACGGAGCAGGAACGCACCAGCACCGTCCTGTTCATCGGCGACGAGACCGCCGTACTCGCCTTCGCGCACGCCACCTGCCTGCCCTCCCAGATCGTCCAGGTCTCCGAGGAGCAGTTGCAGGGTGCCGTGCGCTCCATCACCGGTGAGGAGGGCACCGGCCTCGCCGGTGTCGCGGGACCCGGCCCCGCCGAAGGAGTGCCCGACCAGGCGGTCCTCGGCGTGACCAGCGGTCTCGTCCTCATCGAGGGCGAGCTGCATCCCGCCCTCGTCGTCGAGCCGACCGGCGCCATCGCCCGCCCGGGGTCCGCTCCCGGCGGTGGCGACGACTTCCTGCAGCTCCTGGTCGAGCAGGGATTCACGCCGGCGGCCTCGCTGGACGGCGTACCCCCCGTGCTGCACGGCTGGTCGGTGCTGCTCGCCGCGGGCCAGCTGCACGCGGTGCTGCAGCCCGGCGCGGGCGGCGGCTCTCCCGTCGCCTGGTGGCAGGCCCACCACCCGCTCCAGGTCACCGAGGCGTGGCGGTCCGCGGCGAACAAGCTGCAGTCGGTGCTCCTGTTCGCGGCACCGGTCGGCTCCATCGGCCGCCAGCCCCGCGAGGACCTGCTGCGCGGCGCCCTGGACAAGGCGGCGACGCACGGGCGTCTGGTCGCGGCCTCGATGCCGCTCGCGGGCACCTGAGCCCGCACGGGCCGCGCCGCCGTCACGCCCCGGGTCCCGGCTGCGCCGGTCATGCCCCCGGCGCCCCGTGAAAGCGGCGCGGCCCCCGCATCCGTACGAGCACGGGGTCGTTGGCACATACGTGCACACATACGACCCCTCCCGCCCCCGGCCCGCGTACCAGACCCCCATCCCGTCCATGCGCTCGTCGCAGGACGCGGGGGGCGACCACTCGGCCACACCGATCTACGACGCGCTCTACTCGGAGTACCGCAGGTCGTTCAAGGCCCTCCCGGGAGACCGGAGCGGCGAGGAGGATCTGGGGTTCACGTCGTTCGGCTCCGCGCCCTACGGCATGCACCGGGTGGGTGACCGGCTCGACCCGCGGCACAACACCTTCAGCCAGCTGCACGTCAGCCGCTACGGCCACGAGCAGCACGGCACGGTGCACCAGCAGTTCCCCGCGGCGCTGCCGCCGGGGCCGCGCCGGGGGCTCTGAGCCACCACCGCAGCACCTGCAGCACACGCAAGGGGCCGGGCCCCGCCTTCTCTCGAAGGCGGGGCCCGGCCCCTTGGTCCATCCGTGCCTACTTCTTGCGGCCGCGCTTCTCGCGCACACGCACCGAGATGTGGATCGGCGTGCCATCGAAGCCGAACTCCTCACGGAGCCTGCGCTCCACGAAGCGGCGGTAGCCGTGCTCGATGAAGCCCGAGGAGAACAGCACGAACCGCGGCGGCTTCGTGCCCGCCTGCGTGCCGAAGAGGATGCGGGGCTGCTTGCCGCCGCGGATCGGGTGCGGGTGGGAGGCCACGAGCTCGCCGAGGAAGGCGTTGAGGCGGCCCGTCGGGACGCGCGTCTCCCAGCCCGCGAGGGCCGTCTCGATCGCCGGGACGAGCTTCTCCATGTGGCGGCCGGTCTCGGCGGAGACGTTGACCCGGGGGGCCCACGCGACCTGGAGGAGCTCGGTCTCGATCTCCCGCTCCAGGTAGTAGCGGCGCTCCTCGTCGAGGGTGTCCCACTTGTTGTACGCGACGACGATGGCGCGGCCCGCCTCGACGGCCATCGTGACGATGCGCTGGTCCTGGACGCTGATCGACTCGCTGGCGTCGATCAGGATGACCGCGACCTCCGCCTTCTCGACGGCGGCCGCCGTGCGCAGGGAGGCGTAGTAGTCGGCGCCCTGCTGGAGGTGGACGCGCTTGCGGATGCCCGCGGTGTCCACGAACTTCCAGACGACGCCGCCGAGTTCGATGAGCTCGTCGACCGGGTCACGGGTGGTGCCCGCGATCTCGTTGACGACCACGCGGTTCTCGTTCGCCACCTTGTTGAGCAGCGACGACTTGCCGACGTTCGGACGGCCGATGAGCGCGATGCGCCGCGGGCCGCCGATGCCGCCGCCGAAGGACTGCTCGGGCGCCTCGGGCAGCGCCTCCAGGACGGCGTCCAGCATGTCGCCCGTACCGCGGCCGTGCAGCGCGGAGACGGGGTACGGCTCGCCGAGGCCGAGCGCCCACAGCGCGGTGGCGTCGGCCTCGCCGGAGGGGCCGTCGACCTTGTTGGCGCACAGGACGACGGGCTTGCCGGACTTGCGCAGGAGGCGCACGACGGCTTCGTCCGTGTCGGTGGCGCCGGTCGTGGCGTCCACGACGAAGACGACCGCGTCGGCGGCCTCGATCGCGTACTCCGCCTGGGCGGCCACGGACGCGTCGATGCCGAGGACGTCCTGCTCCCAGCCGCCGGTGTCGACGAGCTTGAAGCGGCGGCCCGCCCACTCGGCCTCGTACGTCACGCGGTCGCGGGTCACGCCGGGGCGGTCCTCGACGACGGCCTCGCGGCGGCCGATGATGCGGTTGACGAGGGTCGACTTGCCGACGTTCGGGCGGCCGATCACCGCGAGGGCGGGCAGCGGGCCGTGGCCCGCGTCGCCGATCGCGCCCTCGACGTCCTCGGGGTCGAAGCCTTCCTCCGCGGCGAGCTCCATGAACTCCGCGTACTCGGCGTCGCCAAGCGCCCCGTGCTCGTGTTCAGCCGAGCCTTCGGGCTGGATCTGGTCGTTCATGAAGTCCGTACCTCTGTCGTATTCGTGATCGGTGGACCGTCTCGCGACGGTCCACTACTGAAAGTCTCGCTCAGCGCCCGGTCAGGCGCCTGGCGTCGGCCAGGTGCGCGGTGAGCCGCTCCTGGATGCGCACGGTCGCCTCGTCGAGCGCCTTGCGCGTACGCCGTCCGCTGTCGTCGCCCGCCTCGAAGGGGTCGCCGAAGATGACGTCGACCCTGCTCCGCAGCGGGGGCAGCCCCTTCCACAACCGTCCGCGCTTCTCCGTGCTTCCCAGCACGGCCACCGGGACGATCGGCGCCCCGCTGCGTACGGCGAAGTACGCGAGGCCCGCGCGCAGCGAGGCGAAGTCGCCCTCGCCGCGTGTGCCCTCGGGGAAGATCCCGAGGACGCCGCCGTCGTCGAGCACGCCCAGGGCCTGGGTGATCGCCGTGCGGTCGGCGATCTCACGGTCCACCTTCACCTGCCCGATGCCGCGCAGGAAGCGGTCCAGGGGGCCTATGAAGGCTTCCTTCTTGATGAGGAAGTGCGTCGGCCTGGGGGCCGTGCCCATCACCATCGGGCCGTCGACGTTGTGGGAGTGGTTGACGGCCAGGATCACCGGGCCGGTCACGGGAACCTTCCAGGCGCCGAGGACGCGGGGCTTCCACAGGCCGTACATGAGGCCGACGCCGATGCGGCGGCCGACCTCCGCACCCCGCTCCGACGGCGCCGCGGTCACTTCGCCGCCCGCTTCTCCTCGACGAGGGTGACGACGCACTCGATGACCTGCTGCAGCGTGAGCTCGGTGGTGTCCACCTCGACGGCGTCGCCCGCCTTGGCCAGCGGGGACGTCTTGCGGCTCGAGTCGGCCGCGTCCCGCTTGATGAGCGCCTCACGCGTCGCGGCGACGTCGGCGCCCTTGAGCTCGCCGCTGCGGCGGGCGGCGCGGGCCTCGGGCGAGGCCGTGAGGAAGATCTTCAGGTCGGCGTCGGGCAGGACGGTCGTACCGATGTCACGCCCCTCGACGACGATGCCCTTCTCGGCGGAGGCGGCGATGGTGCGCTGCAGCTCCGTGATGCGGGCACGCACCTCGGGGACGGCGCTGACGGCGCTGACCTTCGAGGTGACCTCGGTGGTGCGGATCGGCCCCGCGACGTCCGTGCCGTCGACCGTGATGGTCGGGGCGAGCGGGTCGGTGCCGGAGATGATCTCGGGCTTGCCCGCGACCGCGGCGATGGCGGTCGGGTCCGTCAGCTCTATGCCGTTGTGCACCATCCACCACGTGATCGCGCGGTACTGGGCGCCGGTGTCCAGGTAGCTGAGGCCCAGCTGGGCGGCGACGGCCTTGGAGGTGCTCGACTTGCCCGTGCCGGAGGGCCCGTCGATGGCGACGATCACTGCTGCGGGCGCCGGACCGGCGGTTTCCACGGTTTCCACGGGGTGCGAAACCTCTCTCAGGACGCGGGGGCGGGGTAGCGGGGCGCGGACACGCCCCGCACAAGGTTACTGGCTCCCGCGCGCACCTCTTACTGCCGGATGCCCCGGGCCTTCACTGGCGGATCGCCCAGCCCCGCTCCCGCAGCGCCGCCGCGAGCACCGGCACGGCCTTCGGCTCGACGAGGAGCTGCACATGGCCCGCCTGCTGCCCGGTGGCGTGCTCGATGCGGACGTCCTCGATGTTCACCCCGGCCCGCTCGGCGTCGGCGAAGATCCTGGCCAGCTGTCCCGGCTGGTCGTTGATGAGCACCGCGACGACCTCGTACGCGGTCGGGGCGGCACCGTGCTTGCCGGGCACCCGGACCTGGCCGGCGTTCCCGCGCCGCAGGACGCTCTCGACGCCCGCGGCGCCCTCGCGCCGCTTCGCGTCGTCCGCCGACTGCAGCGCGCGCAGCGCCGTCACCGTCTCGTCGAGATCGGTGGCGACGGCGGACAGCAGATCGGCGACGGGACCGGGGTTGGCCGACAGGATGTCGATCCACATCCGGGGGTCCGACGCGGCGATGCGCGTGACGTCACGGATGCCCTGGCCGCACAGGCGCACCGCCGTCTCCTCGGCGTTCTCCAGGCGGGCGGCGACCATGCTGGAGACCAGGTGCGGCATGTGCGAGACGAGCGCGACCGCGCGGTCGTGCGCGTCGGCGTCCATGACGACCGGCACGGCACGGCAGAGGGCGACGAGCTCCAGGGCGAGGTTGAGGACCTCGGTGTCGGTGTCGCGGGTGGGCGTGAGGACCCAGGGCCGCCCCTCGAAGAGGTCCGCGGTGCCGGCGAGCGGGCCGCTGCGCTCGCGCCCCGACATGGGGTGCGTGCCGATGTACGGGGTGAGGTCGATGCCGAGCGCTTCGAGCTCACGGCGCGGGCCGCCCTTGACGCTCGCCACGTCGAGGTAGCCGCGGGCCGCGTCGCGCCGCATGACGTCGGCCAGCGTGGCGGCGACGTGCGCGGGCGGCACGGCGACGACGCACAGGTCGACCCGTCCCTCGGGCGCTTCGTCGGTCCCGGCGCCGAGCGCGGCCGCCGTGCGGGCCTGGCCGGGGTCGTGGTCGGCGAGGTGCACGGTCACGCCGCGCGACGCGAGGGCCAGGGCGGCGGAGGTGCCGATCAGGCCGGTGCCGATGACGAGGGCGGTTCTCACTGGGCGATGTCCTTGCGCAGGGTGGCCGCGGCGCCGAGGTACACGTGTGTGATCTCGGCGCGGGGCTTGGGGGACTCTATGTGCGCGAGGACGCGGACGACCCGTGGCATGGCGCCGTCGATCTGCAGCTCCTGCGCGCAGATCAGCGGGACGTCCACGATGCCGAGCTTGCGCGCGGCCGCCGCGGGGAAGTCGCTGTGCAGATCGGGCGTCGCGGTGAACCAGATGCTGATCAGGTCCTCCTGGGTCAGCGCGTTCCGCTCCAGGATGGCGGTGAGCAGCTCGCTGACCTGCTCGTCCATGTGGTCGGCCGCGTCCCGCTCCAGTTGGACGGCGCCCCGGACCGCTCGTACCGCCACTGTGCTGCTCCTCGCTCGCGTGTCTACGACTGCTGTGCGGACCAAGGGTAGTCAGCGCCCGGGGGACGAGTGCGCGGCGCCCGTCTGCCGAGACGGACGCCGCGTGCCTCACCGGGGTGGTCACGGAGGGGTCAGAGCCGCTGATCCCTGATGATGTCCTCCAGCGAGCCGGACGGGACCTGCCCTGCCGGGGTCAGCTGGTCGACGGCCTGCGGCAGCTGCCGCGCGATCTGGTCCGCGGCCTCTTCACGGCTGACGCCCGCTTCCTCGGCGACCTTCTCCAGGGTCTCGTCGGGGACGGCCTGTTTGACGTGGTCCGGGCTCAGCGGCTGGTTGTCGCCCTTGCCGACCCAGGAGTCGAGCTGGTCCTGGTTGACCAGACCCGACTTCGTGATCATGTCGAGGAGGCCGCCCAGCGGATTGCTGCCGACGGAGCCCCCCTGGCCGCTGTTCGCGCCGCCTGCTCCGCCTGCTCCGCCTGCTCCGCCGCCCAGGAGGCCGCCCAGGAGCGAGCCGAGGATGTTGCCGCCTTGGGAGCTCCCCAGATCTCCCTGGTCCTTCTGGCCGCCGCCGAGGAGACCGCCGAGAAGGCTTCCCAGATCGTTGCCCGCCATGGTCGCGCCTTTCGAGTAAGGGGCCGGGTCGGCGCCTCGAAGGGCGCGGACCTCAGACCCTGCCAATGTCACCCGAATCGCCCCCTGTCGCCACTTGGCACGATTGGTGGCCGTTCAACTATGGACGCCGGGGCACGGGTCCGCTTGCATGGAGGAGCCGTCACGGCCCACGCCTCGGGGGAGGCCGCATGAAGCGCTCGGGACCGCTGTACACGCTTCTGGGGGGACTGCTGCTCGCCCTGTTCATGCTGTCGCTCAACGCGACGACAGGGGAGGGCAACTCGTCGTACGGGAAGGACTCGCCCGGCGCCGCGTCGCCCGCGCCGTCATCCGCGAAGCCCACCAAGAGCACGCCCGCACCCACCAAGAGCCCGTCGAAGAGTCCCTCGAAGAAGCCGGCCGGCAAGTCCGAGTACGCGGGCCGCACGGCCGACGACGCCGCCGCGATCTCGGTCTCGATCCGGGACGACAAGGCCATCGCGTACTACTGCAACGGCCGCGACGCGGAGTCCTGGCTCAAGGGGAACGTCGAGGACGACGGCTCCATGCGACTGACCGGCAAGAAGGGCGCGAAGCTGGACGGCACGCTCGCCGGCAACGCGGTCACCGGCACGGTCGAGGTCGGCGGACAGCCACGGGACTTCACCGCCGCCAGGGCGAAGAAGCCGTCCGGTCTGTACCGCGCGACCACCGAGGTCCGCGGCGCCGAGATCGACGGCGGCTGGATCGTCCTGCCCGACGGGCGGCAGGTCGGCATCGTCAAGCGCGACGGCAAGCCGCAGCCGGCCCCCCGCCTCGACCCGGAGACCGGCGTCGTCATGGTCGACGGCGACCGTCTCACCGCCCGCCCCGTCGAGCCCTGACCGGCCCTGACGGCCCTGACCCCGCTCCGCCCGCCCCGACCATGGAGCCGCCATGAGCGTCGATCCGAACGCCGCGACCCAGGGCGGCTTCGGCCCGCCCCCGGGAGCGGGTGACCACCGCCGTCCGCACCCGGCGCGCTATCTCGTCCCCGCCCTGGTCGCCGGGGCCGTCGCGGTCGGCCTCGGGGTGTACGGCAAGTCGCACGACCCCGAGGGCACCGCCTTCAACCTGGCCGGGTTCAGCAGCACGAGCGCGGTCAAGGCCTGGCTCGGCACGACGGCGTTCGCCTTCGCGCTGGTCCAGATCGTCTCGGCGCTCATGGTGTACGGGCGCCTGCCGGGGCCGTCCTGGTCGTCGGCGCTGCACCGCTGGTCGGGGCGGATCGCGTTCCTGGTGTCGGTCCCGGTGGCGGTCCACTGCCTCTACGCCCTCGGCTACCAGACGTATTCGTCCCGGGTGATGTGGCACTCGCTGCTCGGCTGCTTCTTCTTCGGGGCGTTCAGCGCCAAGATGCTGCTGCTGCGCTCGGAGAAGCTGCCGGGCTGGCTGCTTCCGGTGATCGGCGGTCTGGTCTTCGTGGTCCTCACGGTGGTCTGGTGGACGTCGGCCCTGTGGTTCTTCCGTACGTTCGGGGTGACGACATGAGCGGCACACCGCCGTCACGGCGCACCGTCCTCGCCGCGGGCGGCGTGGTCGCGCTGACCGCCGGGTGCAGCAAGTACGGGGACGAGGGCGCGGAGCCGGAGCCGCCGAAGTCGGAGGCGGAGGCCAGTTCGGCCGGGCCCTCGAAGTCCGGCGGGAAGGACGAGCCCCCGCCCAAGGCCGAGGAGCTGGCCAAGACCTCCGACATCCCGGTCGGCGGCGGCAAGGTCCTCAAGGACAAGAAGATCGTCGTGACCCAGCCCGAGGAGGGCGACTTCAAGGCCTTCTCCGCGGTCTGCACGCACTCGGGCTGCACGGTCAGCGAAGTCGCGGACGGCACGATCAACTGCGCCTGCCACGGCAGCAAGTACCGCGTCGCGGACGCCTCGGTGGCGGACGGTCCTGCACCACGCCCGCTCGCCCCGGAGAACATCAAGGTCACCGGAAAATCGATCACGCGCGGCTAGCCGGTGGCCGTACGCTCCCGGCATGCACCGCCCCACGGACACCGGCCCTGACCTCGTACGCGACCACACCGTCTACGCCTGCGTGATGGGCTCGCGCGCCTTCGGCCTGGCCACGGACGGCAGCGACACCGACCGCAGGGGCATCTTCCTGGCCCCCACGCCCCTCTTCTGGCACTTCGAGAAGCCGCCCACGCATGTGGAAGGACCCGCGCCGGAGCAGTTCAGCTGGGAGCTGGAACGCTTCTGCGAGCTGGCCCTGCGCGCCAATCCGAACGTCCTGGAGTGCCTGCACTCCCCCCTCGTGGAGCACGTGACGGACACCGGCCGCGAGCTCCTGGACCTGCGCGACGCGTTCCTGTCCCGCCAGTCCCACACCACCTTCGTGGGCTACGCGCTCGGCCAGCACAGAAAGCTGGAGGCGGACGTACGCCTGCACGGCGCGCCCCGCTGGAAGCACGCCATGCATCTCCTGCGCCTCCTGACGAGCTGCCGCGACCTCCTGCGCACCGGCAGGCTGGCGATCGACGTCGGCGACGAGCGCGAGCCGCTGCTCGCGGTCAAGCGCGGCGAGGTGTCCTGGGCGGACGTCGAGTCCTGGATGCGGCGCCTGGCGGCGGAGGCCGACTCGGCGGCCGCCCGCACCCCGCTCCCCGCGGAGCCGGACCGGGAGCGGGTGGCGGACTTCCTGTTCCGCGCGCGCCGGGCTTCAGCGGCAGCAGCGGCGGCGTCCTAGGTGAGCTGAGCGCCGTCCCCGTCCCAGAGCGCCCCGAGCTCCAGCAGCTCCCCCCGGTACTCGATCCGCTCGGCCCACTCGGCGGGCCAGGCGTCCGCGCCCAGGTGGGCGCCCGCGAAAGCACCGGCCAGACAGGCGATGGAGTCGGAGTCGCCGGAGGTGCAGGCGGCCCGGCGCAGGGCCGTGAGGGGCTCGTCCACGAACTGCAGGAAGCACAGAAGCCCTGTGGCGAGCGCCTCTTCGGCGACCCAGCCCTCGCCCGTGGCCAGGCAGGGGTCCGTCTCCGGGTTGGCGTCCCGCAGCGCGGCCTCCAGGCGTTCGAGGACGGCCAGGCACTCGTCCCAGCCGCGGGCGATGAACATCCCGGGCGTCGGGTCGTCGTCCCGCGTCCACAGCTCGCCGAGCCAGCGCGCGTGATAGGTCTGCCGGTTCTCGTAGGCGTACGAGCGCAGCATCCCGACCAGCCCCGTCGGCTCGGCGCCCTCGGCGAGCAGCCGCACGGCGTGCGCGGTCAGGTCGGACGCGGCGAGCGCCGTGGGGTGGCCGTGGGTGAGCGCGGACTGCAACTGGGCCGCGCCCGCCCGCTGCTCGTCGTTCAGGCCGGGGGCGAGCCCGACGGGCGCTACGCGCATGTTGGCGCCGCAGCCCTTGGAGTGGATCTGGCTCGCCTCCTCCCAGGGCTTGCCGGTCTTCAGGAGGTAGCAGGCCTTGAGGCAGGTGTTGCCGGGCGCGCGGTTGTTCTCCGGCGACTGGTACCACTCCACGAACTCCTCGCGCACCGGCCGCTCCATTCGCTTCGGCCCGAGCAGCCCCCGTTCCATGGCGGTCCGCAGCCCGCGGCCCAGGGCGAGCGTCATCTGCGTGTCGTCCGTGACGATCGCGGGCCGGGGCAGCTCCATCTCCCGCCAGGGCCCGCACTTGGCGAGGATCGACGGCACGTCGTTGAACTCGGTCGGGAAGCCGAGCGCGTCCCCCAGGGCGAGGCCTATGAGGGATCCGGTGGCGGCACGCTTCATGAGGGCTTTCCTTCCGAGGGGGCGGTCGAGAGGGCGGTCGAGGGGCGCAGGAGGGGCGGGTGCAGGGCGGTGGCCGGGCCGGCCCGGTAGACGGCCGCCGGTTTGCCCCGGCCGCCGGTCAGGCGCGCGGCACCGGGGATCGCCTCGACGAAGCCGGTGGTGCCGAGCACCTTGCGCCGGAAGTTGGCCGGGTCGAGTTCGGCGCCCCACACCGTCTCGTAGACCTGCCGCAGCTCGCCGAGGGTGAACTCGGGCGGGCAGAAGGCGGTGGCGAGGCCGGTGTACTCGAACTTCGCGCGGACGCGGTTGTGGGCGTCGGCGAGGATCCGGTCGTGGTCGAAGGCGAGGGGGCCCTGCGTGCCGTGGGGCAGCCACTCGGCGCGGGCCGCGTCGCTGCCGGCGTGTACCGCGGGCGGATCGGGGACGAGGGCCGCGAAGGCGACCGAGACGACGCGCATCCGCGGGTCGCGGTCCGGTTTGCTGTAGGTGCGCAGCTGTTCCAGGTGGAGTCCGGCGCTGTCGGTGAGGCCGGTCTCCTCGGCGAGCTCGCGTCCCGCCGCGGTCTCGGCTGACTCGTCCGGCAGCACGAATCCCCCGGGCAGCGCCCAGCGTCCGGCGTACGGCTCCTGGCCGCGCTCGACAAGCAGCACATGCAGGCGGCCCGCGCGGACGGTGAAGACGGCGAGGTCGACGGTGACGGCGAACGGCTCGAAGGCGTACTTGTCGTAGCCCTGCACGATCCCCCCTCTCCTTTATGGTCAGCTCGACTATAAAAGGGAGAGGGTGCGCACCGCAACAGGCAACTCGCCCCGCGACAGGCAAAAGGCGGCCGGCACCTGCATCACGCAGGGACCGGCCGCCTTCACTGACCTCGGACTCGCCTAGAGGTCGACTTCCTGCATCAGCATGCCGACCTCGGTGTTCGAGAGCCTGCGCAGCCAACCCGACTTCTGGTCGCCGAGCGCGATCGGCCCGAAGGACGTCCGCACCAGCTTGTCGACCGGGAAACCGGCCTCCGCAAGCATGCGGCGCACGATGTGCTTGCGGCCCTCGTGCAGCGTCACCTCGACCAGGTAGTTCTTGCCGGTCTGCTCGACGACGCGGAAGTGGTCCGCGCGGGCGTACCCGTCCTCGAGCTCGATGCCGTCCTTGAGCCGCTTGCCCAGGTCACGCGGGATCGGGCCGACGATGTGCGCGAGGTAGACCTTCTTCACGCCGTACTTCGGGTGCGTGAGGCGGTGCGCCAGCTCACCGTGGTTGGTGAGCAGGATGACGCCCTCGGTCTCGGTGTCGAGCCGCCCGACGTGGAACAGCCGCGCCTCGCGGTTGTTCGTGTAGTCCCCCAGGCACTGCCGCCCCTCGGTGTCCTCCATGGTGGAGACGACACCGGCGGGCTTGTTCAGCGCGAAGAACTGGTACGACTGCGTGGCGACCGTCAGGCCGTCGACCTTGATCTCGTCCCGCTCCGGCTGGACCCGCAGGCCCTGCTCCATCACGATCTCGCCGTTGACCTCGACGCGCGCCTGCTCGACCAGCTCCTCGCAGGCACGGCGCGAGCCGTAGCCCGCGCGGGCGAGGACCTTCTGCAGGCGCTCGCCCTCCTGCTCGGCGCCGGGGAACGTCTTGGGCGGGCTGGCCTTGGGCTTGCCCGCGTAACGCTCGCGGTTGCGCTCTTCCTGCCGCGCGTCGTACTCACGGGACGTCGCGGGAGCTCCCGCGCCACGGCGCGTGCCCCTGTCCGAGCCCTGCGGGGCCCTGGGGCCGCCCTTGGCGCCACCGCGCGCGGCCGCGCCGCGGCCCTTCCTGTTGGCGTCGCCGCCCACGTCGTAGCGGCGCTCCTCGGGACGGGGCTTGCTCTCGCGCTTCGGAGCCTGGTCGTCGCGACCGGCTCCGGCACCGCGACCCGGCCGGTCCGGGCTGTTGCCCGAACCCCGGTAATCGCGCCCGCCGCCGCCGCTTCCGCGACCGCCGCCGCTTCCGCGCCCACCGCTGCTGCCACGGCTGCCGCTGTTGCCACCACGGCTCCCGCCGTTGTTTCCGCTGCTGTTCCTGCCGTTGCTGCTTCGCATCAAATTTCCGTTAGTCGTCTGTGCTCTCGGTGTACTCGTAACCCGGCGCATCGGGTGCGTCCGGATCGAACGACGGAACGCCTTCCAGCGTCTCGGCCTCGATCGCCTCCGCCTCGGGGAGGAAGGGCGCGAGCTCCGGGAGCTCGTCCAGGCCGCGCAGGCCCATCCGCTCCAGAAAGTAGTTCGTCGTCCTGTACAGGATCGCACCTGTTTCGGGTTCCGCGCCCGCCTCCTCCACCAGACCCCTCTGGAGAAGCGTCCGCATCACGCCGTCACAGTTCACTCCGCGCACCGCGGAGACCCTGGAACGGCTGACCGGCTGGCGGTACGCGACGACCGAGAGGGTCTCCAGGGCCGCCTGGGTGAGCCGTGCCTGCTGCCCGTCGAGCACGAACCGCTCCACGGCGGCGGCGTACTCGGGCCGCGTGTAGAACCGCCAGCCGCCCGCCACGAGCCGCAGCTCGAAGCCACGCCGCTGCACGGTGTACTCGTCGGCGAGCTCCCGCAGCGCGTCGGCGACCTGCCGCCGGGGCCGGTCGAGGATCTTGGCGAGGTGCTCCTCGGTGGCCGGTTCGTCGACGACCATGAGGACGGCCTCCAGGGCGGGCCGCAGCTCAAGATCGGCGACGGCGCCCGCCAGGTCTCCCGCGGGGCTCGTGGCACTTGTGGGACTCGTGGGACTCGTGGGGTTCTCCACGCTCATGTGGTCTTCTCCTCACTCGCCGGCTCGGGCGCGCGGTCGAACTCGTCGGTCACCGTCGGCTCCCCGTCGCCGTCCCCGCCGGTCCACCGCACCATCAGCTCGCCAAGGGCGGTCTCTTGGTCCAGCTCCACGGCCTTCTCGCGGTACAGCTCGAGGAGGGCGAGGAAGCGCGCGACGACGGTGAGGGTGTCCCCCGCGTCCTCCACGAGCACCTGGAAGCTGAGCTCGCCCCGCTCCCGGAGCCGGGCCACGACCACCCCGGCCTGCTCCTGCACGGACACCAGCGGGGCATGGATGTGGTCGACGTACACCTGGGGCTTCGCGCGGGGCTGCATCGCCTTCACCGCGAGATGGGCGAACCCCTCGGCGCCGATGCTGATGACGACCTCGGGCAACAGCTCCGCGTGGTGCGCCTCGAGACCGACGGTGCGCGGATAGCGCCGCGCCTCCTGTTCGAGCCGCTCGCTGAAGATGTCGGCGATCCGCTTGTACGCGCGGTACTGGAGCAGCCGCGCGAAGAGCAGGTCCCGTGCTTCGAGCAGCGCGAGATCCGCCTCGTCCTCGACCTCGGCGGAGGGCAGGAGGCGGGCCGCCTTGAGGTCGAGCAGGGTGGCGGCTACCACGAGGAACTCGGTGGTCTGATCCAGGTCCCAGTCGGGCCCCATGGCGCGGATGTGCGCCATGAACTCGTCGGTCACCGTCGAGAGCGCGACCTCGGTGACGTCCATCTTGTGCTTCGAGATGAGCTGGAGCAGCAGGTCGAAGGGGCCCTCGAAGTTCGCGAGACGGACCTTGAACCGCCCGTCGTCGGGCGTGGGCTCGGGCTCCGGCTCAGGGGCCGGTTCCGGCTCGGGAATCGGATCCGGCTCCGGCTCCGGCGCGGGCTCCGCGGGAGCCGCACCCGGGCCGCGCCCCAGCGCACGCCGACGGGTGGCCGGTGCGGAATCGTCGTTCAGGGGCATCGGCGGGAACGCTACCGCTACCGCCCGCGCAACCGTCGTACGAGAATGCTCGCGTCCCCGCGTGACTCCAGATCCGCGAGCACCACGGCCACCGCCTCGCGGACGATGCGCCCGCGGTCGACCGCGAGCCCGTGCTCGCCCCGCAGCACGAGACGCGCGTGCTCCAGGTCCATCAGCTCCTCGGCGGACACGTAGACCGTGATCTTCTCGTCGTGCCGCTCGCGGCCGCTGGGCCGCCGGTTGGCCGCCCGTGCGCGCCGCCGCGCCTGTGCCGTGGAGGAGGCGTTCGCGGACCGGCCGCCGCCCTGTGCGGCGGCGCCTTCCTGGCCCTGCCCCTGGGCGGCTCGGCCCTCGGCCGTGGCCGACCGGCTGCGGGACTCGCCCGACTCCGCGTCGGCGGAGCCGTGTTCGGCGGCGTCGCCGCCGTCTGACTCCGCGCCGCTGCCGTGCGCGTCACCGGCAGCGGTCTCGTCGCTCTCGCCGGCCGGCGACGGCACCCGTGCCTCGCCGTTCGCCTGGCGTCGCGGGGACGACGACTGCAGCGCCATCCCCCCGGTCGTACGGAACAGTTCGTCGGCCCCCGGCAGACTCACTCGGCGTGACACCGGGCGAGCACCTCCCTGGCGAGCTGGCGATAAGCGGCCGCGCCGACCGAGTTCGATGCGTACGTCGTGATCGGCTCACCGGCGACCGTGGTCTCCGGGAAGCGGACCGTGCGCCCGATCACCGTGTGGTACACGTGATCGTCGAAGGCCTCGACCACCCGCGCGAGCACCTCACGGCTGTGCACCGTGCGGGAGTCGTACATGGTGGCCAGGATGCCGTCGAGCTCCAGGTCGGGGTTGAGCCGCTCCTGGACCTTCTCGATGGTCTCCGTCAGCAGGGCCACACCGCGCAGCGCGAAGAACTCGCACTCGAGCGGCACGATCACCTTGTGAGCCGCCGTCAGGGCGTTCACGGTGAGCAGGCCGAGCGAGGGCTGACAGTCGATCACGATGTAGTCGTAGTCCTGCATCAGCGGCTTCAACGCCCGCTGGAGCGTGGACTCGCGCGCGACCTCGCTCACCAACTGCACCTCGGCGGCGGACAGGTCGATGTTGCTGGGCAGCAGGTCCATGTTCGGGACCGCCGTCTTCAGCAGCACCTCGTCGGCCGACATGCCCCGCTCCATGAGCAGGTTGTAGACCGTCAGGTCCAGCTCCATCGGGTTCACCCCGAGGCCCACCGACAGGGCGCCCTGCGGGTCGAAGTCGACCAGCAGGACCCGGCGTCCGTACTCCGCGAGCGCGGCACCCAGGTTGATGGTCGACGTCGTCTTGCCCACGCCGCCCTTCTGGTTGCACATCGCGATGATCTTCGCGGGACCGTGATCGGTCAGCGGACCCGGGATCGGGAAGTACGGCAGCGGGCGTCCCGTGGGACCGATGCGCTCACGGCGCTGACGGGCCGCGTCCGGGGCCAGCGTGGCCGCGTACTCGGGATCGGGCTCGTACTCGGCGTCAGGGTCGTAGAAGTGCCCCTGGGGCAGTTCCTCGTAGTCGGCGAGTTGGGTGTGGGTGGTGTTCTCGCCACTCCGGTCGCCGGCCATGGCGTTCACGTGATGGCCATCCATGCTCTGGGGTGCAGACGATGTTGACTGGGCCGACTGGGCCGCTCGCGTCGGCTGCGGTTTCTGGCGGGCTTCGAAGGTGCGGACAGCGACGGAGCCGACAGCCTCGAGCCCCATGGGTCCTTGGCCGCGCTCAGACATTCCTGGTTGACCACCCCCGGGAGCAAATGTCGACTCATTCACAAGTCGTCTTACCTCCTTGGTGACCAGGAAATTTCTCGATAGGTCAGCGTGGCACCATGCCGACGGTTGGCGACTCTATGGCGTGTCACCGGTCCGCAGCAACACAATCCGCCGGACCCGGCCCGATGTGTCGGCAATCGAACGCCCCCATGTCAAGGGTGTGCGGCGTGTCTTCGGCGCGATTCCGGGGTGTGCGAATCGGTTAAAGGGTTACGTTTAAGGCGAGTTGACCATGTCCACGGACATACGCATACGGCCGGACCCCTCTCAAGGTCCGGCCGTGGGCGTGAGATTGACGACTTTCGTTGACGAAAGCGGTCGGGTTCAGCTTCGGGTTCAGCCGAGGAGCGTCTCAAGCTCGACGTGCTCGAGGCCGTGCGACTCGGCGACCTCCTTGTAAACGACCTTGCCGTCATGGGTGTTGAGCCCCAGGGCGAGCGCGTGGTCACGGCGCAGCGCCTCGACCCAGCCGCGGTTCGCCAGCTCGACGATGTACGGCATCGTCGCGTTGGTCAGCGCGTACGTCGAGGTGTTGGGCACGGCGCCGGGCATGTTGGCGACGCAGTAGAACACCGAGTTGTGGACCGGGAAGGTCGGCTCGGCGTGCGTCGTCGGGTGCGAGTCCTCGAAGCAGCCGCCCTGGTCGATCGCGATGTCGACAAGGACACTTCCCGGCTTCATCCGCGAGACGAGCTCGTTGGTGACGAGCTTCGGCGCCTTGGCGCCCGGGATGAGGACGGCGCCGATGACGAGGTCGGCGTCGAGGCAGGCCTTCTCGAGCTCGAAGGCGTTGGAGATCACGGTCTGGATCTTCGTGCCGAAGATCTTGTCCGCTTCCTTGAGCTTGTTGATGTCCTTGTCGAGCAGGGTCACGTGGAAGCCCATGCCGATGGCGATCTGCGCGGCGTTCCAGCCGGAGACGCCACCGCCGATGACGACGGCCTTGCCGGCCGCGACACCGGGGACACCGCCGGGCAGCACACCGCGGCCGCCCTGGGCGGCCATCAGGTGGTAGGCGCCGACCTGCGGGGCCAGGCGGCCCGCGACCTCGGACATCGGGGCGAGCAGCGGGAGCGCGCGGTTCGCGGTCTCGACCGTCTCGTAGGCGATGGCGGTCGTGCCGGACTCCAGGAGCGCGTCCGTGCACTCCTTGGACGCGGCCAGGTGCAGGTAGGTGAAGAGGGTCTGGTCCTTGCGGAGGCGGTGGTACTCCTCGGCGATGGGCTCCTTGACCTTCAGGAGGAGGTCGGCCGTGGCCCAGACCTCGTCCGCGGTGTCCAGGATGACGGCGCCCGCGGAGACGTACTCCGCGTCCGTGATCGAGGAGCCGACACCGGCGTTCCGCTCGATGACGACCTGGTGGCCATGGCGCACCAGCTCATGCACGCCGGCGGGGGTGATGGCCACCCGGAACTCGTTGTTCTTGACCTCGCGGGGGATGCCGACCTTCACGTCGATCACGGTCCTCTTGGCTCAGGGGTTTTTCGGGCAATGCACTACATACCGATACACAAGAGGGCGCATCGGAGACACCACGGAAGTACGCGGCGGAGCCAGTCTAATGAAGGACTTCTCGCTGTCTAGCCTTTCAATGCATCAATCTTCTGCGGAAGTGCTACGGATTTCGTAGGCGGAAGGTTTGGCTCCAGCTGGGGATGCAAGCCCGGTGACCTCCTCCGCCCCTGTTCCCAGCATGCGCTCGGCGGCACTGCGGTGCAGCCGGGCGGCCGCCGGGTCGCCGAGCCGGTCCAGGGTGTCGGCCAGCCTGAGCTGCAGCGCGGCCTGGAGGCGTACGTCACCGGCCTGCCGCGCCCAGTCGACCGCCTCCTGGCAGGTGCGCAGCGACTCCTCGGGCCGCCCCGCGTACTCCTGCACCCGCGCCAGCTCGCTCAACGCCCGTGCCTGGCCCGCCACATCACCGGCCTTGCGGTGGCCGGTGACCGCCGAGCTCCAGTTGCGCAGCGCCTCGCCGTAACGGCCCGCGTAGGTGTGCGCCGACGCGATGCGGCCGTACAGGCGGGCGGCGTCGGCGCGCTCGTCGCGCGCGAGGCGGTGAGCGAGCGCGCGCCCGAACCAGTCGGAGGCCCGCGACCAGTCCCCCAGCTCCTGGTAGGCGCCGCCTACGGATTCCATCGCGCGGCCAGTCGCGTACGGATCATTTGCTTCCCGTCCGGCGTCCAGCGCGAGCCGATAGCGCCCCAGCGCCTCTTGCGTACGTCCCGTCCGCGCGTCCAGATCCGCGAGATTCAGCAGGGCCGCCGCCTTCTCGCGGGGCAGGTTCCGCCGCTCGGCGACATCGAGGACGAGCCGGTGTACGCCGTACAGCTCGGGAGCCGCCTCCTCGGTGCCCCGGTGGGCGACCAGCGCCCGCGTCAGGGCCGCCATGAGGCGCCGCGCGAGGGTGTCGAGCTCCCCGTCGGCGACCGCGAGGCGGGCCGAGGCGAGCAGGGCGGGCTGCCGGACGCGCAGCCACTCGGAGGCGGCCGCAGGATTGGGGAACCGCAGGGCGCGCGGCAGCCCGGCGAGCTTCTTGCGGGCGCCCGAGTCGTCCGGCTCCGTGACCGCCCGGCAGGACTGGAGCAGGCGGACGGTCCGCTCCAGCATCCTGGCCCGCGCGAGCTGCACCTCGGCGGGCCGGTCCTGGCTCTCGGTGCGCGCACGCAGCAGCGGCAGCAGGCAGGCCGGCAGCTCGTACTGCGGAAGGGACGAATCCACGGCCCTGACCAGGCCGAGCTTCACGAAGTCGTCCAGGGTCGTGCGGGCCGCGGAGACCGAGCAGCCGGCGAGCGCGGACGCGGTGTGCGGGTCGATGTAGCCGGCCGGAGCGAGGGAGAGATAGCGCAGTATCCGCGCGGCGGCGCCCGGCAGCGAGGTGTACGAGAGCTGGAAGATGCGGGCGAGGGCACCGGAGGACGACTCGTCCTCGGACCGGTCGTGCACCTGCTTGGCCAGGTCGGCGACGGCCGCCTTGGGCCGCCCGGAGAGCCAGCCGCCGGCCAGGACGAGCGCGGCGGGGTGCGCGGCGCAGGCCTCGACCAGGCTCTCCGCCGACCGCGGGTCCACGGTGATGCGCACCGGGCCCGCCGCGCGCGAGAGCAGTTCGACCCCCGCGGCGGTGTCCAGGCCGCCCAGCGTGCAGGGCCGTACGTCCGGGATGCCGGTGAGCGGGCCCTCCGAGACGGCGACGACCAGGCACTCGGGCGCGTCCGGGAGCAGCGGGTCGACCTGCTCGGCGTCCGCGGCACCGTCGAGAAGCAGCAGGGCCCGGCGGCCGGAGAGGGCTTCGCGGAGCACTTCGGTGAGCTCGTCCTCGTCGGCGCCCGGCGGCGCGGGGACCTCGAGGGCGTCGAGGAGTTCCCGTGCGGTGCGTTCCGTGGGCACGCGCGTGCCGTCGGGTTCGGCGAGGTGGGCGCGCAGCACCCCGTCGGGGTAGTCGTCGGCGACCTGCCGGGCGAGTTCCTCGGCGAGCGCGGAGCGGCCCGAGCCGGGACGGCCCGCGATGAGGAGCACGCGCGCCCGGGGCGCCTTGCGGCCCGCGATGGTGTCGAGACCGGCGCGGTCGATGTCGGCGCGGAGCTCTTTCAACTCTCTGCGCCGGCCGACGAATTGACTGTCCTCGGAAGTCCGGGCCGGAGCGGGCCGCAGCACCGCGCCGCCCGCCGCCGAACCGTCCGTGTCGACCGCCTGATCCGTCACGGGTCATGCTCCGTCCGCCTGCGCGCGAACCCGCCGGGACTCCGGTCGGGACGCTTCCAGAGCCTAGTTCAGGCCCTGGCGTCTCCCCTGGCGAGCGGCACGCACAAGTCCCCCGATCGGATCAGCAGATCGTCACACCGGAGGACTTCTCAGGCCTCGAAGGGACGCGCGGGCCAGGGCGCCTCGGCGGGACGCAGCGCGTCGACGCCGTCGCCGCTCAGCGCGGCGGTCAGCGAAAGGGCGCCCACGACCAGGCAGTTGTTGTGCAGCTCACCGGCGAGCACCCCGCGTACGAGCTCGTCGAGCGGTACGCGCGCCAGCTCCATGTCGGCCTCCTCCTCGGAGACCTCGAAGCGCTCGCCCTTTGCCTCGGACAGATCGCGGGCCAGGAAGACCCGCACGGACTCGTCGCAGCCGCCGGGCGAGGTGTAGACGTCGGTCAGGACACGCCAGTCCTCGGCCTTGACGTGCGCCTCTTCGTAGAGCTCGCGCTGGGCGGCGTGCAGGGGGTTCTCGCCGGGGATGTCGAGCAGGCCGGCCGGGATCTCCCACAGCTTGTGGCGGACGGGGTGGCGGTACTGGCTCAGGACCAGGACGCGGCCCTCGTCGTCCAGGGCGAGCACCGCGACCGAGCCGGGGTGCACCTGGTAGTCACGGTGGACGACAGACCCGTCGGGCATGACCACGTCGTCGGTGCGGACCGAGGTCTTGTTCCCCACGAAGGGCGTCTTCGTCGCCGTGACCTGCCACTCCTCGGCGGTGTCCTTGATCGTCATGTCGCCCTGTCCTCCCACACGTGCAAACAGAAACCGGGGCACGCGCCTCTTCAGGCACGTACCCCGGCAACCGTATCGCTCTTGTGTTACTTGCCCGTCTGGCGCTCCACCGCGGCCTTCACCAGGCCCGCGAAGAGCGGGTGCGGGCGCGTCGGGCGCGAACGCAGCTCCGGGTGCGCCTGCGTGGCGACCAGGTAGGGGTGGACCTCGCGGGGGTACTCGACGTACTCGACGAGCTTGCCGTCCGGGGACGTGCCGGAGAAGAGGATGCCGGCCTTCTTCTCGAGCTCGGCGCGGTAGGAGTTGTTCACCTCGTAGCGGTGACGGTGGCGCTCCTCGACGTACTCCTTGCCGTCGTACACCTCACGGGCGATGGAGCCCTCGGCGAGCTTCGCGGGGTACATGCCAAGGCGCATCGTGCCGCCCATGTCGCCCTCACCGGCGACGATGTCCAGCTGCTCCGCCATGGTCGAGATGACCGGGTGGGCGGTCGCGGCGTCGAACTCCGTGGAGTTGGCGTCGGGGATGTCCGCGAGGTTGCGGGCGGCCTCGACGACGATGCACTGCAGGCCGAGGCAGATGCCGAGCAGCGGCACCTTGTGCTCGCGGGCGTACTGGATGGCGCTGACCTTGCCGTTGACACCGCGCTCGCCGAAGCCGCCGGGGATCAGGATGGCGTCGACGTCACCGAGCTGCTTGGCGGCGCCCGCCGGGGTCTTGCAGTCGTCGGAGGTGACCCACTTGACCTTGACCCGGGCGCGGTTGGCGAAGCCGCCGGCGCGCAGGGCCTCGGTCACCGAGAGGTAGGCGTCGGGCAGGTCGATGTACTTGCCGACCAGCGCGATGGTGACCTCGTGGTTCGGGTTGTGCACCCGGTCCAGGAGGTCCTCCCACTGGGTCCAGTTCACGTCGCGGAACGGGAGGTCCAGCTTGCGGACCACGTACGCGTCCAGGCCCTCGGTGTGCAGGACCTTCGGGATGTCGTAGATCGACGGCGCGTCCTTGCAGGCCACGACCGCGTCCTCGTCGACGTCGCACATCAGCGAGATCTTGCGCTTGATGGCGGTCGGCACGTCGCGGTCGGCGCGCAGCACGATGGCGTCCGGCTGGATACCGATGTTGCGCAGGGCCGCGACCGAGTGCTGGGTCGGCTTGGTCTTCAGCTCACCGGACGGGCCGATGTAGGGAAGCAGCGAGATGTGCACGACGAAGACGTTGTCGCGGCCGACCTCGTGGCGGACCTGACGGACGGTCTCCAGGAACGGCAGCGACTCGATGTCGCCCACCGTGCCGCCGACCTCCGTGATGACGACGTCGACGTCGTCGGTGGCCATGCGGCGGATGCGGTGCTTGATCTCGTTCGTGATGTGCGGGATGACCTGCACCGTGTCGCCGAGGTACTCGCCGCGCCGCTCCTTGGCGATGACCTGCGAGTAGACCTGGCCGGTGGTGACATTGGCCGTGCCGTCGAGGTCGACGTCCAGGAAGCGCTCGTAGTGGCCGATGTCCAGGTCGGTCTCGGCGCCGTCGTTCGTGACGAACACCTCACCGTGCTGGAAGGGGTTCATCGTGCCGGGGTCGACGTTGAGGTACGGGTCGAGCTTCTGCATGGTGACGCGCAGGCCGCGCGCCTTGAGGAGCGCACCCAGGCTCGAGGCAGTCAGACCCTTGCCGAGGGAAGAGGCGACACCCCCGGTGACGAAGATGTGCTTGGTCGTCGATGACGCAGAGGATCGAGTCTGCATGGCCAAGAGGGGGCTCCCGTGGTCGCGGTCTGAAGGGTGCGTACCGGCCTCGTCCCAGGTTTTGGAGGAGGTGCCGTCGCTGCGGTTCGGGGGTTCTATGACCACCGGCTCACGGGCTACCAGGGTATCAGCGACCGGACGAGGCTGCTTCCGGCCACGCTCGGGCACCCCCGTCACAGGTCCCTCACCAGGCGCTCACCCGTTCGGCGCAGGCCGGTTGCCGGGAGCGGCGCGCAGATCACCGGGGTGCGTCGTATCCTGCTCGGACACTGGCTGCCGAGCCGGACCGACCAACGGCAATCACCCCCTACCGTTCTTGGAACAAGAGGCTCGCGCAGTTCGTTTCACAGCGAACCCTTGACCGTAGTAGCGAGCGCCCCGAGAGGGCGACGTGGCCGTTTGACTGGAGATGCACGTGGCCGGGCGCATCGAGGATTACGCACTCATCGGAGACATGCAGACCGCTGCCCTGGTCTGCCGGGACGGCACAGTCGACTGGCTGTGCCTGCCCCGCTTCGACTCTCACGCCATCTTCGCCGGATTGCTCGGCACGGAGGAGCACGGATTCTGGCGGCTCGGGCCCGCGCACAGCCCCGACGCCCCACCGCCGACCGCCGCGCGGCGCACGTACCGCGGCGACTCGCTGATCCTGGAATCCGAGTGGGACACCCCGCGCGGCACGGTCCGCGTGACCGATTTCATGCCGCCGCGCGACACGGACGCCCCGCAGCTGGTGCGGATCGTCGAGGGCGTCAGCGGCCGGGTGCCGATGCGCTCCGCCCTGCGGATGCGTTTCTCGTACGGCCGGGTCGTGCCGTGGGTGCACAAGGTCGACGAGCGCACCGTGGCCGTCGCGGGGCCCGACTCCGTGTGGCTCGACACGACGGCCGAGACCTTCGGCAAGGACCTCACGACGTACTCGGACTTCACGGTCTCGCCCGGTGACCGGGTCGCGTTCACCATCTCGTGGCAGCCCTCGCACAAGGAGCCGCCGCCGCCCGCCGAGCCCGAGAACGCCCTCACGGCGACGCAGGACTTCTGGCGAGAGTGGGTGGACCACTGCACGTACCACGGCCCCTACCGCGAGGCCGTGGTCCGCTCGCTGATCACCCTGAAGGCGCTGACGTACGCCCCCACGGGCGGCATCGTCGCGGCTCCCACGACGTCGCTGCCGGAGGACATCGGCGGCTCCCGCAACTGGGACTACCGCTACACCTGGCTGCGCGACGCCGCCATCACGCTCTCCTCGCTGCTGCGCACCGGATACCGCGAGGAGGCCCGCGCCTGGCGCGAGTGGCTCCTTCGCGCGGTGGCGGGCGACCCCGAGAACCTGCAGATCATGTACGGCATCGCGGGTGAGCGCGAGCTCGGCGAGGCCGAGCTCGACTGGCTGCCGGGGTACGAGAACTCGACCCCGGTCCGGGCCGGCAACGGCGCCGCGCACCAGCTCCAGCTCGACGTGTACGGCGAGGTCACCGAGGCCCTGCACCTGGCCCACATGACGGGCCTGGCCCGCAGCGACTACGCCTCGCTGCTCCAGCTCAAGCTGATCCGGTACCTGGAGACGCACTGGGACCAGCCGGACGAGGGCATCTGGGAGGTCCGCGGCCCGCGCCGGCACTTCGTGCACTCCAAGGTGATGGTGTGGGTCGCCGTCGACCGCACGATCAAGCTCATCGAGTCCGGAGACGCGGACGGCCCCCTGGACAAGTGGCGCGACCTGCGTGACGACATCCACCGGGACGTCTGCGAGAAGGGCTACGACAAGGAGCGGAACACGTTCACGCAGTCGTACGGCTCCAAGGAGCTGGACGCCTCGCTGCTCCTCATCCCGCAGATGGGCTTCCTGCCGCCCGACGACAAGCGCGTGATCGGCACGATCGAGGCGATCCAGCGGGAGCTCTCGACGTCGGACGGCTTCATCCTGCGCTACCCCACCGCCGGTGACGACGCGGGCGTGGACGGTCTGGAGGGTGACGAGGGCGCCTTCCTCGCCTGTTCGTTCTGGATGGCGGACGACCTGGCGATGATCGGCCGGGTCGACGAGGCCCGCAAGCTCTTCGAGAAGCTGCTCGCGCTCCGCAACGACCTGGGGCTGCTCGCCGAGGAGTGGGACCCGCGGCTCCAGCGGCAGGTCGGCAACTTCCCGCAGGCGTTCAGCCACGTGCCGCTGATCGACACGGCACTGCGACTGACGGCCAGCGGGGCGTACGGCGGCTAGCGGGCGTACGGCGGCCGGCGCGTGACGTTCCGGGACGGCGAGTTGTCGGGGTATGAGCGGATCAGATCATTCCCGTGACCGGTCGGAGATGTTCCCGGAACGTATGCGCAGGTACGGTCCGCCCATGGAAAGTCAGGGTACGCAGGGGACTCAGGGCGGCATCACCGTGCAGCGCGCCCTGGAACTCCCGGGTCTTCGCGGCGGGCTGCCCGAGGTGGTCGCGGGCGCCGAGCGGCTGCAGCGCACGGTGCGGTGGGTGCACGCGGGCGAGGTGCCGAACATCGCCTCGCTCCTCAAGGGCGGCGAGCTGCTCCTGACCACGGGCCTCGGCCTCGGCGCGCGCCCCGCCGAGCAGCGTGTCTTCGTGCGCAAGCTCGCCGAGCGCGGCATCGCGGCCCTCGTCGTCGAGCTGGGCCCGCGCTTCACGCGGCTGCCCGCGGCGATCGTGGAGACGGCGCGTGCCGCGGGTCTTCCGCTGGTGCAGCTGCACCGGGAGGTGCCCTTCGTGACGGTCACCGAAGAGATCCACACCGAGATCGTCAACGGTCACTACGCGCTGCTCCAGCGGGCCGAGGAGGTCCACCGGCGCTGCACGGAGGCGCTGCTCGGCGGGGGCGGCGTGCCCCAGGTGCTGCGCGTCCTCGCGGACTTCAGCGGCAACCCGGTGTTCCTGGAGTCGCCGGACGGGCAGCTTCTGTACGCCGCCGGGGCGGGCACGGAGTGTGCCGATCCGCTCCAGGTGTGGGAGGGGCTGCGGGGCCGCAGCGTCGACAAGGACGGGCCGCCCGCGGGCGCGCTGCTCGTCGACGTGCCCGGCGGTGGCCCCGGCTCGGGCTCGGTGCGCGCCCGCCTCGTGCTGCTCGCCGTGGAGTCCGCGCTGCTTCCGGTGCACCGGATCGCGGCGGAGCGGGCCGCGGGCTCGCTCGCGGTGGTCCTGATGCAGGCGCGCCAGGAGGAGGAGCTCGCCGCGCGGGGCCGGGGCGACTTCCTGACCGATCTCGCCGAGGGGCGGATCCTGGCCGACGACGCGCCCGCCCAGGCGCGGGTGCTCGGCTTCAAGCCCGGCGAGAGCCCGCTGCTCCCGGTCGTGATGCGCCTCGCGGACGGGTTGCCGCCGGGCGGGGGCTGGGCGGTGCTCGCGCGGGCGGTGGCGGAGGAGCTCGCGGCGGTGGGGGTGCCGGTGCTGCTCGGCGTACGTCCGGTCGAGGGGCGTGTCCCGCTGCTCCTGGGGCTCCGCTCGGAGTCCGAGCGGACCGCGGTGGCCGACCGGGTCGCCGCCGCGCTGCGGGCGGGCGTGGAGCGGGCGGGGATGCAGCGGGCCGGGGCGCTGCCGCCGGTCGTGGTGGTCGGGGTCGCGGGCGGCTGGGCGGCGGCTTCTGCCGGGCTCCGGCACGCGGCGGAGACGGCGACGGCCGCGCAGGGCCTCATCGACCGCCCCTGGTACGACGCGCGGCGCCTGGACATCGACCTGCTGCTGTGGCGCCTGCACAACTACGACGACTCGGCGCTCGCGGCGTTCGTGGACCGTGCGATCGGCCCGCTGCGCGCCCACGACCTGCGCTCGAAGCCGCCGCTGCTGCCCACCCTGCAGACGTATCTGGCGCATGCGGGACGCAAGGCGGAGACGGCGCGCGAACTGCACCTGAACCGTCAGACGCTCTACAACCGTCTCGCCCGGATCAGTGAGCTCCTCGGCACGGACCTGGACGACCCGCAGACGGTGCTAGCGCTGAGCCTGGCGCTGCGAGCACGCAGACACGTGGCGTAGCAGCCCCGCCTCCACCCTTGCCCTACATACCGAACGGCCGAGTCAACTCATCGTAAACAGTGAGGACTTGGGTGACGGTCTCGTCCTCGGTCGGCCATGTCGCCGCCTGTGCCGTGCCCTTGTCCTTGAGGCGCTCCCGGAGCGCGGGGTCGGCGAGGAGGCGTGCGACGGCGGTGGCCAGGGCCTCGGCGTCGCCGTACGGGACGAGCACCGCGGCGTCGCCGACGAGTTCGGGGATACCGCCGACGGCGGTCGCGACGAGCGGCACGCGCGCGTGCAGGGCCTCCTGGGCGAGCACGGAACGGGACTCCCAGCTGCTGGGCAGCACCACGAGGTCGGCCGCCGCGAGCATCTCCGGTACGTCGTCGCGCCGCCCGACGAGCCGGACCGGCAGGCCCTCGCCCTCGATACGGCGTTGCAGCGCGGCGCGTTCGGGCCCCTCGCCCGCGATGACGAGGAGCGGCAGGGGGTCGAGGTGGCGCCACGCGCGCGTGGCCTCCAGGAGGATGTCGTAGCCGCGCTGCCGTTCGAGCGTGCCGAGCGTGACGATCAAGGGCCGCCCGACGGCACCCAGTTCGGCAAGCGCCTTATGGCGCAGCCCCTCGGCATCCTCGGCATCACCGCTTGCCCCGGTGACCGGTCGCGGCGCGGGAAACGTCACGGGGGCGAGTCGGGCGTCCCGCGCGCCCCTGCTGCGGGCGCGGTCGACGAGGTCGGACGAGGTGCCGAGGACCACGGCCGCGGCCTTGGCGACGCGTCGCTCCAGGAGGCGCAGGAGGCGGGCGCGCGCGCCTTCCGCGTGCGCGCGTGTGTGCCAGGTGACGACGAGGGGGGTACGGCGGCCGGTGAGCGCGAGGGCGGCGCGGAGCGCGGCGTGCAGGCCGTGCGCGTGCACCAGGTCGGCGTCGGCGCAGGCCAGGCGGAGGGAGGCGACGGACGCGGGGTCGCTGCTGCGGGGTACGTGTACGTGCCGGGCGCCGGTGCCCGTGAGGTCGTAGGCGTCGGCCGCCTCGGTGGGGGCGCACACCGTGACCCGCACGCCCCGCGCCGCGAGGCCCGCGGCGAGCGACCTGACGTGGGCACTGCTGCCCGCACTTCCGCCGCCCAGTACTTGCACGGTGTGCAACGGGGGCCGGCCGTGCGACGACTGGCTGCTCACGTGGCTCACGTAGCCGGGGCTCCTGGGTTCGGCGTCGGGGGGCTGCGCCAAGGATGCCAGCCCGCACGGACGTTCCGGCACCGCCGACAGGTCTCTTCCGTGTCGGGGCGGGCAACTCCCTGACGCGGATCACCCACACGGGTGAGGACGACGAGGATTCAGCACCGCGATCGACCTACGACCCTCGCATCTTCGCAGCGACCACACTCCCGAAGAAAGACTTCCGAAACTTCAACACACCAGGGCTCCTCACAACAGGCCCCCCGCCCCTCCCCCCCAAAGACCTCACTCCCAACGACGACAGGCACCTGCCGTGACAAGGACGCCGCCGCACTTAACGCCCGGGGGGGGCGCACACTCCGGCACCCCGCACTGGACCACGCCCTCACTCACCCCGACACACCCCCCACACGACCCCCACCGCGTGGCCGGTGAGGCCGAACTTCCCACCCGAGGCGCGCACTCCCGCGCCCCGCAGCAGGACACACCCCTCAACGCGACAAAGCCGTGACGACGGCACCACCAAGCGCCACACCCGCACACTCATGCGCGCATTGCGGCGCACTCCCCACGCCCTCCAGCGATAGGCCCTCACAGCGAGAGCCACGGCCCAGCGCGGCCGAGGTCCCTACCGCCCAGCCCCGTACGCCACCGTGCTCACCTTTTCCCCGCACACGACCGTCGCCACAACCCCGACCACCCACAGCGCGTGGCCGGTGAGGCCGAGCTTCCCGCCCGAGGCCGCACTCCCGCGCCCCACGGCAGGACACGCCCTCAACGCGACAAACCAGGCGACGGCACCGCCGAGCGCCACACCCACGGCGCGCACTCCCGCGCGCTCATCACGGCGCACTCCCCACACCCTCCAGCGATACGGCCCTGCGGCCGGGGGGCACGGCCCAGCTCTAGGTCCAGCCCCGCGTGGCCGATGAGGCCGATCCCCTGGGCCCAGCCCCTACGTCCAGCCCCGCGCCACCGCGCTCACCTTCTCGCCGAACGTCGCCGCCGTCACGACCCCCGCCGCGTGCAGTGCCAGACCGGTGCGGTCGTTGCTCGTGGTGATGGCGAGGCCCAGTGCCGCGCCCAAGGCGTGTGCTCCCGCGTCGCCGATCATGGTGCGTTCGCCGATGTCGTCCGGCAGGACGGCCGCCGCGGCTCCCACGGAGGCGGCGGAGAGGACACCGGCGGCGCCTCGGCGCAGCAGCCCCGGCGCCCCCAGCGCGACCACCGCTGCCGCGGCCCTTCCCGGGCGTACGTCCACGAGGTTGACGAAATGGGCGGTGCCCGCGATCACGACGCCCGCGAGGAGCTTGTCCACCGGCCGGTCCTTGAGCAGGGCGCCCGCGGCGAGCCCCGCCGCGGAGACCCCGAACAGTTTCACGGCCCCGCTGGTCACCTCGCCGTCCCGCAGCGCGCCCAGGTGCGCACGGAAGCCCCGGCGGGGATCACCTTCGCCCGCCACGTCGTCGTACGCCCCGCAGGCCCCCGCCGCGAGCACGGCGAGCCCGGCCGCGGTGCGGATCCTGGCGGGCAGCGCCACCGCACCGGCCGCCGCACCGAGGGCGGCGGCCGGCCCGGCGTACAACTCCACCGCCCGCCCCGCGTAGTTCTTCCGCTGCCAGCGGTCGGGCCCACCGGGAGCGCGGGAGCGCAACGCGGTGGTGGCGACACGGGTGACGGCGGCCGAGGCGAGGAGGGCGGTGAGGCGCCGGGCGGGCTTGCGGTCGATCATGCGGGCCAGGCTACGGCGAGCCCCAGCCCGTCCGGCGTTTGAGGACGAACTCGGCGAAGCCGGTGACCGGCGGCGCACATGGCGCCCCGGCCAAAGGCGACCCCGCCCGCTACCCGTCCCCCCGAGCCGTCGCCAGCAACTCCTCCGCATGCGCCCGCGCGGTCTCCGAGTCCTCCTGGCCCGCCAGCATCCGGGACAGCTCCCGCACCCGGTCCTCGCCTTCGAGCACGAGCACCCCGGACCGCGTCACGGACCCGTCGTTCGTCTTCTCGACAAGCAGCTGCCGGTCCGCGAACGCCGCCACCTGCGGCAGATGCGTCACGACCACGACCTGCGCGGACTTGGCGAGGCGTGCGAGCCTGCGGCCGATCTCGACCGCGGCCTTCCCGCCGACACCCGCGTCGACCTCGTCGAAGAGATACGTCGGCACGGGGTCCGTCCCCGCGAAGACCACCTCGACGGCGAGCATCACCCGCGAGAGCTCACCGCCGGACGCACCCTTGGCGATCGGCCGCGGCGGGGCCCCCGGGTGCGGGGCGAGGAGGAGTTCCACCTCGTCCACGCCCGCGGGACCGTACGCGACGAAGCGTCCGTCGACCGGCACACCGTCCGCGCCCTCCGGCACCTCCGTGGCGGTGATGTCGATCGTCACGCGCGCGTGCGGCATCGCGAGCGAGGCCAGCTCAGCGGTGACGGCCGCCGCGAACCGCGACGCGGCCTCCTGGCGCGCGTCGGTCAACGCCTGCGCGAGCCCGGCAAGTTCGCCGCGGAGCGCGTCCCGCTCGGCGGTGAGTTCCTCCAGGCGGTCGTCGTCGCCCTCGAGTTCGGTGAGCCGCGCGGCCCCCTCCTCGGCCCAGGCGAGCACGGAGTCGATGTCGGAGCCGTACTTCCGGGTCAGCTGGGTGAGCGCGGCCCGCCGCTCCTCCACCGCCGCGAGGCGCAGGGGATCGGCGTCGAGGTCATCGGCGTAACCCGCGAGCTCTCCCGCCACATCGCCCAGCAGAATGCCGATCTCACCGATCCGTTCGGCGAGCGCGGCCAGCGCGGGGTCGTGGGACCGCACCGCTTCGAGCGCCCGGTGCGCCCCCGCCACGAGCGTCGTGGCGTCGACACCCTCCGGGTCCTCGGGGACACCCGCGAGCGCGGCGTGCGCGGACGTGGCGGCGGAGGCGAGGGCCTCCGCGTGGCCGAGCCGCTCGGCCTCGGCGGCCAGTTCGGTGTCCTCGCCCGCACGCGGCTCGACGCCCGCGACCTCTTCGAGGCCGAAACGCAGCAGGTCGGCCTCCTGGGCCCGCTCACGCGCCCGCGTGGTGATCTCGTCGACCTCGGTCGTCACGGCCCGCAGCCTGCGGTACGCCGCCGTGTACTTGGCCAGCGGCACGGTGACCGCGTCGCCCGCGTACCGGTCGAGGGCCCCACGCTGCCTGGCCGGCTTGAGCAGGCCCTGCTGATCCGTCTGACCGTGCACCGCCACGAGATCGTCGGCGAGCTCGGACAGCAGACCCACCGGGACCGAACGGCCGCCGAGGTGCGCACGCGAGCGCCCCTCCGCCGAGACCGTACGGCTGATGAGCAGCGCCCCGTCGTCGAGTTCGGCCCCCGCTTCCTCGGCGCGCACGGCAGCCGTGGCATCCGCGGGCACAGTGATCCGCCCCTCCACCACCGCCGCCTTGGCGCCGATCCGCACCAGGGCGGCATCGGCACGTCCGCCGAGCAGCAGGCCAAGGCTGGTGACCACCATCGTTTTGCCCGCACCGGTCTCGCCGGTCACCGCGGTGAACCCCGGCGACAGCTCGACCACCGCGTCGTCGATGACTCCGAGCGACCGTATCCGCATCTCCTCCAACACGGACACGACCTTACGAGGTCATGGGCCAGGTGTGCGACGGCCCCTGGTCTCCTTGCACCGTCCTTCCACGAACACGCAGGTGGCAAAGGCGGACCGAACGGACGCTGTCACCCGCAGGGGGTGGGGTTTTCCGGGGTGGGGATTACCCCACCACGATCTTCCTGACAGCCTCCTGGTGCGTGGGGGACCCAGGGCCCCACCATGATCGGTATGGGAACGGGACTGGCATGGGCGGCACTGCGGGCGCACCGCCCGGCCTTCGTGGGTACGGCGGTGGCCGCGCTCTTCGCGGCGACGGTGGTCAGCGCGTCGACGATGATGCTCGGCGCGACGGGCACGGAGGGCCTCTCCGCGCGGGCCCGCAGACAGATCACGGAGAACGGCGTCGGGGACATGGCCCTCGTCCTGCTCATCGGATCGATCTACATGTCGATATTCGTGGTCGCGTCGACCATGGGCACGGCCGTCACCCAGCAGCACCGCGAGCTGGCTCTGGTGCGGTCCATCGGCGCCAGACCCCGGCAGATCCGTCGGGCGGTGGCGGGTCAGGCGCTCGCCGCGTCGGTCCCGGCGGCGCTCGTCGGCTTCGTCGTCGGCGGCTTCGTCGCACGCTGGTGGCACGCGGGCATGGTGTCGCACGGACTGCTCCCCGCCGAAGCCGGCTTCCGGTTCGCCTGGGTCGCCCTGCCGGTGTGCCTCGGCGTCGCCGTGGTGACGACGACGCTCGCCGCGTTCCTCTCGGCTCTGCGGTTCTCGCTCCTTCGCCCGGCCCGCGCCCTGAGCGAGGCGGCGACCGGGCGGCGGGGCCTCGGCACGCTGCGGGCGCCGCTCGGCGTGATCGCCGTCGTGGGGGCCTGCGCGGTGGCCGTGCTCCTGTCGAAGCAGCCGACGGACGAGGCCGGTGAGGGGGCCTTCCTCGTCCTGATCCTCTTCTGCGTCGGTGCGGGTCTGCTCGGTCCGCGCATCATCGGGCCCGCGGCCTGGCTGGTCTCCGCGCTGGTGGGCCGGTTCGGCGCCAGTGCGCGCCTCGCCATGCTCAACATCCGCTCGCAGCCCCGCCGATTCTCCGCCGCGGTCGTGCCGCTCGTCCTGGTGGTGGGCTTCGGGCTCACCAAGATCGGCATGCACACGACGGCGCAGCACCACACGGGCTCGGCGGGCAGCACGGGCGAGGTCTGGCTCGACTATGTGGGCACGGGGTTGTACGCGGGCTTCGCCGCGATCGCCGCGGCGAACACCCTCGCCATGATCTCCTTCGAGCGCCGCCGCGATGTCGCCCTGCTGCGGGTGGTGGGCAGCCGACGCTCCCAGGTGCGGGCCATGGCGGCCTGGGAGGCGGTGGTCGTCGCGGGGACGGCGCTGCTGCTCGGCACCGCGATAGCGCTCGGCACCCTGGCCCCCGTCCTCAGCACGGCCTTCGGCTCATCACTCCCGTACCTGCCGTGGGCGGTGCCGACGGGGCTCGCGGCGGGCACCATGCTGCTGACGCTGCTGTCCACCGGACTCCCGGTGGCAAGCGTGCTACGGCGCCAGGCGATCACCGTGGTCAGCGCGACGTGACGCGGGGCGGCGCCCCGAAAGGGGCACTGGGCTGTGACATATGCGGCTCCGCCGCGCGGGCGCGCCCAGCCACACACGACCCGCAGACACATCCGCCCCGAGCCCCACGCTAGTGAGGCGCCCCCCGCCACCCCGATACCGGCAGGGCGAACTTGGCCACGAGCCGATCGGTGAACGAGGCATGGTGCAGCCGGGCGAGCCGCACCGGCACCTCACCCCTGCGCACCTCGACCCGCGCGCCCGGCGGCAGCTCCACGGTCCGCCGGCCGTCGCACCACAGCACCCCGTGCGACGTGTGCTGCTGAACCTCGACGGCGAGCACCGAGTCCGGCGAGGTCACCAGGGGCTTGGCGAACAGGGCGTGGGCGCTGATCGGCACCATCAACAGCGCCTCCACCTCCGGCCACACCACGGGCCCGCCCGCGGAGAAGGCGTACGCGGTGGATCCGGTGGGCGTCGCGCACACGATGCCGTCGCAGCCGAAGCCGGTGACCGGACGCCCGTCGATCTCCAGGACGACCTCGAGCATCAGCTCGGCCGACATCTTCTGCACGGCGGCTTCGTTCAGCGCCCAGTCGCGGTGCACAACACCGCCGTTGCTGCGCACGACGACGTCGATGGTCATCCGCTCCTCGACCTCGTACGCCTTCGTCACCACCCGGTCGACGACCTTGTCGAGGTCGTCGCGCTCGGCCTCGGCGAGGAAGCCGACCCGTCCCAGGTTCACGCCGAGCATCGGCACCCCGGAGGCCCGGGCGAACTCGGCGCCGCGCAGCAGCGTGCCGTCACCGCCGAGCACGACGAGCAGTTCGCAGCCGTCCAGGCACTGCGGCGTGGCCTCCTTCACCGTGCCCACCTCGGACGGCAGCGGCAGATCGGCCGCCTCCGCCTCCAGGACGCGTACGCCGATGCCGCTGCGCAGCAGTCCCTGGACGACGAGCTCCGCGCTGCGGATGGCAGCCGGCCGCCCGGTGTGCGCGAGCAGGAAAACAGTACGAGCTCGGGTCTGGGTCACTCGGGTCTGAGTCAACGGGGCCCCTCCGCCACGGCACGGTCAACGTCCGCCGGGTCGAGTTCGGGCGCCCCGGCACGCAGCCACAGAAAGTACTCGACATTCCCGGAAGGTCCGGGCAGCGGGCTCGCGGTCACGCCACGCACACCGAGCCCCAGCCCCCACGCCTGGCGCGCCACACCGCGTACGGCATCGGCCCGCAGCGCCGTGCTGCGCACCACACCGCCGCTGCCCAGGCGCTCCTTGCCGACCTCGAACTGCGGCTTGACCATCAGGACCAGGTCGGCGTCCGGGGCGGCGCAGCGCACGAGCGCGGGCAGCACCAGACCGAGCGGGATGAACGAGAGGTCGCCGACGACCAGGTCGACGGGGGTGCCGTCGATGGCCTCAAGCGTCAACTCGCGTACGTTCGTGCGGTCCTTGACGGTGACCCGGTCGTCGCTCTGCAGCGACCAGGCGAGCTGGCCGTAGCCGACGTCCACGGCGACGACGCCGGAGGCGCCCGCGCGCAGCAGCACGTCGGTGAAGCCGCCGGTGGACGCGCCGGCGTCGAGCGCGCGCCGCCCCTCGACGACCAGGCCCTGCGGGACGAACGCGGCGAACGCGCCCGCCAGCTTGTGGCCGCCGCGCGAGACGTAGTCGGGGTCGTCCTCGTCGTTCACGACCACGATGGCTGCGGCGGTCTCCACCTGCGTCGCGGGTTTCGTCGCGGTGTTCTTGCCGACGGTCACACGGCCGGCGGCGATCAGCTGGCTGGCGTGCTCGCGCGAGCGCGCCAGCTTGCGCCGGACGAGCTCGGCGTCGAGGCGGCGGCGTGCCACTCCTGCCACGTTCTGTTCAGCTCCTGTTGTACGAGGGTGAGTGCGGGGATGAGTACGGGGATGCGTGCTGGGACGAAGCCGCGGGCGTCCCCATGGGTGAGGGCGCCGGAGGCCCGGGGCGCGCGTCGAGCGCGGTCAGCGCGTCGCGCAGTCCCCGGTGTACATCCTCGTACACCTCGATGTGGCCGTCCGTGGCGAGGTGGTCGGCGTCGCCGAGACGCCCGAGCAGGCCGTCCACCTCCGCGTCACCGGTCGGGACACGCTCCACCCCCAGGGGCGCGGGGCCGACGGGGTCGTACGTCTCCGGCTCAGGCTCGGGGCCCGGCAACGAGTCGCTCATGCCACGACGCTACCGCGAAGCGCTGCGGTACCGTCGATCACGATGGCGACGATCGAAGAGTGCCGCACGGCGCTCGACAAACTCTCGGACAACCTGGCGGGCGCCGAAGACGGTGTGCGCGGCGCCGCCGCGCTCGACCGCTCACTGAGCTGCCGCATCACCGATCTCGACGTGACCTTCACCGGCCGTCTCGAGAACGGCCGGATCACGGTGCTCGACACCTACCCCGGAGCCCCTCGCGAGAAGGCCGAGATCCGCCTCGCCATGGCGGGCGACGATCTGGTGGCGATGGTCGACGGCGAGCTGAACTTCGCGAAGGCCTGGGCCTCCGGCCGGGTCAAGCTGGAGGCGGGCCTGCGCGACATGCTCCGCCTCAGGTCGCTGCTTTAGCCCCCGCGCCCGCCGCATCGACAGTCTTCGTCCGCCGCCGCCGAGCCGCGGGCACCACGAGCGGCGTCCCCGACTCCGGGTCGTCGATGATCTGGCACTCCATCCCGAAGGTCTCCCGTACGAGCTCCGCCGTGACGATCTCCGACGGCGGGCCCTCGGCGATGACCTCGCCCTCCCGCAGGGCGATGAGGTGGGTGGCGTAACGAGCCGCGTGGTTGAGGTCGTGCAGGACGGCGACGAGCGTGCGCCCCTGCTCCTCGTGGAGGTCGGCGCACAGGTCGAGCACGTCGATCTGGTGCTGGATGTCGAGGAACGTCGTCGGCTCGTCCAGGAGAAGCAGCGGGGTCTGCTGGGCGAGCGCCATCGCGATCCAGACGCGCTGGCGCTGGCCGCCCGAGAGCTCGTCGACATAGCGATCAGCCAGTTCGGCGACACCGGTCGAGGCCATCGACTCGTTCACGATCCGCTCGTCCTCCGCCGACCACTGGCGAAGGAGCCCCTGGTGGGGGTAGCGGCCGCGCGCCACCAGGTCGCCCACGGTGATCCCGTCGGGCGCGATGGACGACTGCGGGAGCAGACCGAGCGTCCGTGCCACCTTCTTCGCGGGCATCGACTGGATGACGTTGCCGTCGAGCAGGACACGGCCCGCCGAGGGCTTGAGCATCCGCGACAGGGCGCGCAGCAAGGTGGACTTGCCGCAGGCGTTCGGGCCGACGATCACCGTGAAGGAGTTGTCGGGTATCTCGACGGACAACTTCTCCGCGATGACGCGCTGGTCGTAGCCAAGGGTCACGTCGTCCGCGACGAGCCGGTTCACTGCGGCACGCTCCTGCCTGTCGGTGCTCTGGGAGGTCTTCGTATCGGTCGTCGTCCGCGTCTTCATGTCCGGCCCGCTCATGTCCGCCCCGCTCATATCCGCCCCGCCTTGCGCTCGATGACGAGGAGCCACAGCAGGTAGATGCCGCCGAGCACACCCGTGACCACGCCGACGGGCAGCTGGTCGGCGCCGAAGGCCCGCTGCGACGCCCAGTCCGCGACGATCAGCAGGGTGGCGCCCATGAACATCGCCGGCATCAGGTTCGGCCCCGGCGAACGGGTGAGCCGCCTGGCCAGCTGCGGCGCGGTGAGCGCGACGAAGCTGACGGGGCCCGCCGCGGCGGTGGCCGCGGCGGTGAGCAGCACGGCCGATGCCATCAGGACGATGCGGGTGCGCTCGACGGGCACGCCGAGCGCGTAGCCGACGTCGTCGCCCATCTCCAGCATCCGCAGCGGTCGTGCGTACGTCATGACGAGCGGTACGAGGATGGCGCACAGGACGAGCAGCGGCCAGACCTGCTCCCAGTCACGGCCGTTGAGCGAGCCGGTCATCCAGACGACGGCGCGGGCGGCGTCGACGATGTCCGCCTTGGTGAGCAGATAGCCGTTGATCGCGGTGACGAAGGCGGAGACGCCGATGCCCACCAGGACGAACCGGAAGCCGTGCACGCCCCGCTTCCAGGCGAGCACGTAGATCGCGAAGCCGGTCACCAGACCGCCCACGAGCGCCCCGCCCGCGACCTGCACCGCGGTGCCCTGGAAGAGGACGATCATGATGAGCGCGCCCGCGGTGGCCCCTTGCCCGAGGCCGAGGATGTCCGGACTGCCCAGCGGATTGCGGGAGATGGACTGGAAGATCGCGCCGCCGAGCCCGAGTCCGGCCCCCACGAGGAGGCCGACGAGGACCCGCGGCAGGCGCAGGTCGTTGATGATGAACTCCTGGCCGGCGTCGCCGTCGCCGAGCAGGGTGCGGATGACGTCGGCGGCCGGAATGGGGAAGTCGCCGGTGCCGATCAGGACGACGCTCGCGGCGAGCGCGGCCAGGATGAGCACGGCGACGACCACGGCCGTGCGGACGTCGAGGCGGAAGCTGAGCCCGCCCCGGGTGCGTATCGCCTTCACAGCTGAGCCAGCCTCCGCCGTCGTACGAGAAAGATGAAGACCGGAGCGCCGATCAACGCGGTGATGATGCCGACCTGCAGTTCGGCGGGGCGCGCGACGATGCGCCCGATGACGTCGGCGCCGAGCAGAAGCACCGGCGACAGGATCGCCGCGTACGGCAGGATCCAGCGCATGTCGGGCCCGGTGAAGGAGCGCACGACGTGCGGCACCATCAGGCCGACGAACATGATCGGCCCGCAGGCCGCGGTCGCCGCCCCGCAGAGCAGCGTCGCGGCGGCCATGGACAGGGCGCGGGTGCGGTTCAGGTGGGCGCCGAGCGCGCGGGCGGTGTCGTCGCCCATGGCCATCGCGTTGAGCGGCCGGGCGAGGCCCAGGGCGAGCACGATACCGATCACGAGGAAGGGCAGGACCTGCAGGATGGTCTCGGTCTTGGCGGAGGCCAGGGAACCGACCGTCCAGAAGCGCATCTTGTTGAGCGCGGCGTTGTCCGTGATCATCACGGCCTGCAGATAGCCGTAGAGCGCGGCGCTCAGCGCGGTACCGGCGAGCGCGAGCCGTACGGGCGTCGCGTTGCGGGTCCCGCCGAGCGCGTAGACGGCGGCGCCGACCACGGCCGCCCCGAAGAAAGCGAACCACACGTAGCCGCTCAGTGAGGTGACGCCGAAGAAGCTGATGGCGGTGACGACGGCGGCCGATGCGCCGAGGTTGATGCCGAGCAGTCCCGGGTCGGCCAGCGGGTTGCGGGTCAGCGCCTGCAGTACGGCGCCCGCGAGGCCGAGGGCCACGCCGACGAGCACACCGAGCAGCGTCCGCGAGAGCCGCTCTCCGACGACGACATCGCCGTACGTCCCGGTGTCCTGGAAGAGGCCGTGCCAGACCTGGTCCAGGGACATCTGTTTGGCACCGACCGCGATGCTCGCCACGACGACGAGCAGCAGCACACAGACCGAGACGAGGAGCCCGGCGCTGCGTATCGCGCGGCGATTGGGTGGCGCGGGGGCGGTCTCCGCGCTGGCTTCGGGGGGACTGTCGACCAACACCAGGTTAGGTTAGCCTACCCTCGCACTTGACTTCGACGAGAGAGGCACCACCTATGCGTGCCCGCCGCCCGATACCTCCTGGTCCGACCCGACGTGGTGTGCTCGGCATGGGCGGCGCCCTCGGCATCGGCGGGCTCCTGACAGCATGCGGCGGCGATGAGGACGGCGCAAACTCGTCAGGTGGCGGCAAGGGCTGGAGCTTCGAGGACGACCGCGGCACGACGGCGAAGGCCGCCGGCCGCCCGCGCAGGATCGTCGCCTACATCGGAGCGGCCGCCGCGCTGCACGACTTGGGCGTCGAATGCACCGGGGTCTTCGGCCCGACGAAGCTGAAGAACGGCGAACCCGACGTACAGGCGGCGGGTGTCGATGTCGACAAGGTGACCGTCATCGGCAACACCTGGGGCGAGTTCAGCATCGAGAAGTACGCCAAGCTCCGCCCCGAGCTCCTCGTCACCACCATGAACGTGTCACCGACGCTCTGGTACGTCCCCGAGGAATCCGCCAAGAAGATCACCTCGCTCGCGCCCACCGTCGGCATCCTCACCGGCGGAACCTCCCTGACGAAGGCGATCGGCCGCTTCGCGGAGCTCGCCGAATCGCTCGGCGCCGATCTCGGGGCGCAGCAGGTCACCGCGGCGAAGAAGCGCTTCGAGGCGGCCTCGGAGACGCTGCGCAGGTCCGCAAAGGCGGCGAAGGCCCGCGGCGGCCTGAAGGTCATGGCGGTGGCGGCGCAGGCCGACCTGCTCTACGTGGGCAACCCCACCGACTTCACCGACCTGCGCCACTACGCCGACCTCGGCATCGAGTTCGTCACCCCGACGCAGACGGCCAAGGCCGGCTTCTTCCAGGAGCTCGGCTGGGAGAACGCCGACAGGTACGACGCCGATCTGATCCTTGTCGACAAACGGACCGGCAATCTCCAGCCCGACGAGCTCAAGAAGACCAAGCCCACCTGGGCGAAACTCCCCGCGGTCAAGGCCGGCCAGGTCATCTCCTGGTCGAACGAGGCCCAGTTCAGCCACGCCGGCTACGCCCCGCTCATCGAGCAGCTCGCGGCAGCCGTCGACAAGTCGAAGAAGGCGGCAGCCTGATGCCCACCACCCACCGCCCCCTCGCGTCCAGCGGCATGTCCCGCCGCGGGCTGCTTGCCTCGGGCGGCGCCCTCGGCCTCGGCGCGCTGCTCAGCGCCTGCGGGAGCGAGGAGAAGAAGTCCGGGAAGAGCGCGGACGCGAAGTCCTGGAGCTTCAAGGACGACCGCGGCAAGACCGCCGAGGTGAACCACACCCCGAAGAACATCGTCGCCTACATCAGCACGGCTGCGGCCCTGCACGACTACGGCGTCACCTGCACCGGAGTCTTCGGCCCCTCCAAGCCGGTGGACGGCAAGCCCAACCCCCAGGCAGGCGATCTCGATGTCGACAAACTGACGAGTCTGGGCGAGTCCTTCAACCAGTTCAGCATCGAGAAGTACGCGGCGCTCGAACCCGACCTCCTGGTCAGCAACATGTTCCCGCCGCCCGCCCTCTGGTTCGTGCCCGCGGACAGCACCAAGAAGATCGAGGCGCTCGCGCCCACGGTCGGCATCAACGGCGCCCGCGCCTCGCTCCTTGAGCCGCTCAAGCGCTACACCGAACTCGCCGAGGCGCTCGGCGGAGACCTCGAGTCGGAGAAGGTACGCGCCGCCAAGGCCCGCTTCGACAAGGCCGAGCGCCGGCTGCGCAAGGCGGCGAAGGCCAACCGCGGCCTGAAGGTCCTCGCGATGACCGGCGACGCCGACCAGTTCTATGTCGCCGTACCGGACTCCTACTGCGACCTGAACTACTTCAAGGACCTCGGCGTCGAGTTCGTCGAGGGCAAGAAGAGCGACGACTGGGGCTTCTGGGAGTTCCTCAGCTGGGAGAACGCCGACAAATACCACGCGGATCTCATCATGACGGACAACCGGTCGAGCGCGCTGCCGCCCAAGGAGCTCGCGAAGAAACCCACCTGGGAGCTGCTCCCCGCCGTCAAGGCCGGACAGACCGTGCCCTGGTCGGTGGAGGAGCGCTACAGCTACGCCGGTTTCGCCCCCGTGCTCGAACAACTCGCCGCCGCCATCGAGAAGTCGAAGAGGCTCACCTGATGACCGAATCCCCGTACCACTTCTTCGACACCCACGTACTGCGCACCGAGTACGTCACCCCCTCCATGATCCGCGTCGCCCTCGGCGGCGACGACCTGGCCCGGATGGCTTCGGCGGGCCGCGACCAGCGCATCAAGGTGTTCCTGCCGCACCCGGGTCAGGACGCCCCCGTCATGCCGGACACGACGTCCGGCGACGCGGCCAACTGGTACGCCGACTGGTGCGCCCTCGACCCCGACGTACGGGGCATCATGCGCACCTACACCACGCGTGAACTGCGCCGCGATCCGGACGAGTTGATCGTCGACTTCGCGGTCCACGGCGCGACCCCCTCGCCCTCCGACGGTCCGGCCACCAGCTGGGCGCGGTCCGCCCGGCCCGGCGCACGGATCGGCGTGCTCGCCCCGGTCGAGGAGGAGAACGGCGCCTACGACTTCAGGCCGCCACAGGACACCGACTGGGTCCTGCTCACGGCCGACGAGTCGGCGCTCCCGGCGGTCGCGGCCATCCTGGAGACGCTCCCGCCCCGGACGCCGACCCGCGTCTGGATCGAGGTCCACGACCCGGCGGACCAGCAGGAGCTGCCCACGAAGGCCGACGCCGAGATCACCTGGCTCACGGAGGAGGGCTCGACGCCCTCCGCGATCCGCGCCGCCGAGCTGCCTTCGGGCACTCCGTACGCCTGGGTCACGGGCGAGTCCGCGACGGTCAAGACGGTCCGGCGTCACCTGGTCGGCGACCGCGGCTTCGACCGCAAGCGGATCTCGTTCTCCGGATACTGGCGCAAGGGCACCACGACGGACGAACTGATCGACCGCAACGAAACGGCCTGACTTCCCCCCGGCCCGCCCCTTGCCGAAGCCACCCCGAGGCCCCGACCGCCCACCACCGGTCGGGGCCTCGCGGCAAGCCGGGGCCTCGCCGCAGGCCGGGGCCTCACCGCAAGCCGGGGCCTCACCGCAGGCCGGGGCCTCACCGCAGGCCGGGGCCTCACCGCAGGCCGGGGCCTCACCGCAGGCCGGGGCCTCACCGCAGGCCGGGGCCTCGCCGCAGGCCGGGCAGCAGAGCGCACAGGGGTCAGCTACACCCCCAGCCGCGACAACGCCTTCCCCGCGTCCAACGTGCACTTCCCCTCCCCCGCCTCCGTCCACGCCGCCGCGCACAGCGCCCGCAGCCCGTCCATGACCTCGCCCTCACCGTCGAGCACCAGCTCGTGCCCCCGTGCCGAAGCCGTCCACCCGCCGCAGCCGAAGCCGCCCTCCGTCGCGGTCACTTCGGGCTGGCCGGTCAGCATGCCGCGCAGGTCCGCGTCCACGTACGTGGGCCGGTGCTCGGGCGGGGCGGCGAGCAGCTGGGCGCCGTCCGTGACCCCGGTCAGGACGAGCAGCGAGTCCACCTCGCCGTTGAACGCGCCCTCGATGTCCGTGTCGAGCCGGTCCCCCACGACCAACGGCCGCTCGGCGCCCGTCCGAAGAATCGTCTCGCGGTGCATCGGAGGCAACGGCTTGCCCGCCACCTGCGGCTCCGCACCCGTCGCGATGCGTACGACCTCGACCGCCGCGCCGTTGCCGGGCGCGATACCCCGCGCACTCGGAATCGTCAGGTCCGTGTTGGACGCGAACCACGGCACACCCCGGGCGATCGCGAAACAGGCCTCGGCGAACCGCCCCCACGCCATGTCGGGACCGCCGTACCCCTGCACGACCGCCACGGGCGCGTCGTCCGCCGACTCCACCGGCTCGAGCCCACGCTCGCGCAGCGCGACCCGCAGCCCTTCCCCGCCGATCACCAACACACGCGCCCCTTCAGGCACTTGCTCGCTCACCAACCGCGCCGCCGCCTGCGCGGACGTGATGACGTCCGCCGCATCCGTCGCGATGCCGAGCTCCGACAGATGCTCGGCGACCGCGTCCGGCGTGCGCAGCGCGTTGTTCGTCACGTACGCGAGATGCATGCCGCCGGACCGTGCCGTCCCGAGCGACTCGACGGCATGGTCGATCGCACGACCGCCCGCGTACACCACCCCGTCCAGGTCGAGCAGCGCCGTGTCATACGCCTCGCTCAGCACACTTCGGCTGCCTTCGGGCCGCGTCCTGACGGTCTGGCTCATTACGCATCGCTCCTCGATCGATCCCACTCCCCCGATCATCGCTCATGCCACGGACACACATACGATGCAGCAATGAACACAGCGGGTCATACCGACGACCAAGGCCTCGACCTGATCCCGTTCCGAGGCGTGCGCTACGACCCCGATCGGGTCGGCAGCCTTGCCGCCGTGACGTCCCCGCCGTACGACGTGGTCGTACGGCCCGACGGCCTGCTCCACCTGGAGTCCGCCGACCCGCACAACATCGTCCGGCTGATCCTCCCGCAGGCGACCACCCCGGCGGCCCGCAACCAACAGGCCGCAGAAACCCTGCACGCCTGGCTCTCCGAAGGCATCCTCGCGCCCGACCCGGAACCGAGCCTCTACATCTACGAGCAGCGCGACGCCGGCATCCTGCAGCGCGGCGTCATCGGCGCCCTGCGCCTCTCCGACGCAGCGGACGGCATCGTCCTGCCCCACGAAGGCGTCATGACGCACGTCGTGGAGGACCGCGCGGCCCTGATGCGCGCCACGAGCGCCAACCTGGAACCGCTGCTCCTGACCTACCGCTCGAACGGCGCCCCCAAGGGCGCGACAGCCGTCATCGAGCGCACCGTGATCACCGAACCTCTCCTGTCGACGACCACGGAGGACGGCTTCAGCCACCGCCTGTGGGCGGTCACCGACCCCGCCGACCTCGCCGAGATCCAGTCAGATCTCTCCCGCCACCAGGCCCTGATCGCGGACGGACACCACCGCTGGGCGACCAATCTCCGGCTGCGCTCCGAGCACCCGTCCGACAGCGCCTGGGACTACGGCCTGGTCCTCCTGGTGGACACCGCGCGCTACCCGCTCCGGGTCCGCTCCATCCACCGCTACCTACACGGGCTCCCGGTCGCCGAAGCCCTCGCCGCCCTCGGCGACTCCTTCCGCGTCCGCACCTTCGAGGGCCCCCTGCCGCGCGCTCTCGAAGCCCTGGCCGAAGCGGCGGCCGAGGGCAACGCCTTCCTCCTGGTGGGTGACGGCGCCTTCCACCTCGTGGACCGCCCCTCCCCCGACCTCCTCGCCCGTACGATCCCGGTGGACCCCCCGGAGGCCTGGCGCACCCTGGACGCGACGGTCCTGCACTCCACGCTCCTCGATCACATCTGGCAGATCCCGGACGCCCCGGAGCACATCGCGTACATCCACGACACCGAGGCGACCGTGGAGAAGGCGGAACGCGACGGCGGTACGGCGGTCCTGATGCACCCGGTCCGCGAAGAAGTCGTACGCGACCTGGCCCGCCAGGGGGTCACGATGCCCCGCAAGTCCACGTCCTTCGGCCCCAAGCCGGCATCGGGCCTGGTCCTGCGCAGCCTCGACCTCTGAAGCACGCACACACGACGCACGCACATACGACAAAGGGCGGGACCCCGGATGGGATCCCGCCCTCTGTCGTACTAAGAGGTCAGCCCTCAGGCCGTACCGCCCTTGCCGCCTTCGTCGCTCTCGTCACCGTCGTCGTCCAGCTCGAAGTCGTCCTCGTCGTAGTACTCCTCCACGCCCTCGTCCTCGTCCTCCTGTACGGGGGCGACGAAGACGACATCGGGCTCCGAGACCGGCGCAACCTCGGCGACCGGCGCCTCCGCGTCGCCCTGGAGCGCGTCGACGAACTCGACACCGTCCAGCTCGGCGAGACGGTCCGACGCGTCGGTGCTGCCGTCCTTGTCGGACTCGATGACCTTCGCGAACCACTCACGCGACTCGGCCTCACGCCCCGCAGCCAGCAGCGCGTCGGCGTACGCGTACCGCAGCCGCGCGGTCCACGGCTGGACGGAGTTCGACGCCAGCTCCGGACCCTGCAGGGTGACGATTGCGGCATCGATCTGCCCCAGGTCACGCCGTGCACCGGCGGCGACGAGACGCATCTCGACCTGCCCCGGCTTGTCCAGCTTCTGCACCTCGGGCGCCCCGGCCATGTCCAGCGCCTTCTCGGGCCGGCCCATGCCGCGCTCGCAGTCCGCCATGACGGGCCAGAGCTCGACACTGCCGGTCATCCGCTTGGCAGCACGGAACTCACCGAGCGCCTCGCTGTACTTCTGGGTCGCGTACGCCGCGAAGCCCGCCGCCTCGCGTACGGCGGCGACACGTGAGGCGAGCCGCAGCGCGACGCGCGAGTACTCGTAGGCCTGCTCGGGGTCCTCGTCGATGAGGTTCGCGACCATCACCAGGTTCCTGGCGACGTCCTCAGCGAGGCCCTTGGGAAGGCTCTGCAGCTCCTGCTGCACGTCCTTGTCGATCTCGTGGCCCGTGACGTCGTCCGGGATCGGCAGCCGCTTGATCGGCTCGCGGTCACGGTCCCGGTCGTCGCGGCCGCGGTATCCACCACGGTCGCCGTCACGCCGGTCATCGCGCCCACGGAAGCCACCGGGCCGCCCGCCACGGTCGTCGCGCCGCGGCCCACGGTCATCGCGCCCACGGAAGCCGCCACCGCCACCACCACGGTTGTCATCGCGACGGAAACCGCCACGGTCACCGCCGCGATCGCCACCACGGTCATTGCCACGGTCATCACGCCGGAAGCCACCGCGGTCGCCGCCACGGTCATCGCGGCGATCGTCGCGCCGGAAACCGCCACGGTCGCCGCCACCGCGATTGTCGTCACGACGGTCGTCGCGCTGGAAAGCGGGCCGGTCGCCACCGCGAGGCCGGTCATCGCGCCGGTCATCACGGCGATCGTCGCGCCGGAAGCCACCACGGTCACCACCGCGATCGTCACGCCGGTCATCCCGACGGTCATCCCGGCGGAACGGGGGACGGTCCCCGCCACCACGGTTGTCATCACGCCTGTCATCGCGACGGAAGGCGGGACGGTCCCCGTCACGGCGGAACCCACCGCGATCGCCACCGCCACGGTTGTCATCGCGACGGAAACCACCACGGTCACCGCCGCCGCCACGGTTGTCGTCACGGCGGAAGCCGCCACGGTCACCACCGCGGTCGTCGCGCCGGTCATCCCGACGGTCGTCACGGCGGAAGGGGGGACGGTCGCCATCGCGGCGGTCGTCGCGGCGCGGGGCGCCGGAGGTCGAGCGGTCGTCACGGCGGAACGCGGGACGGTCACCATCACGGCGGTCGTCACGACGGGGGCCACCGGAGGTCGAACGGTCGTCACGACGGAACGGAGGACGCCCGCCACCATCACGGTCGTCACGCCCGCGGTAGCCGCCACCGCCACCGCGGTTGTCATCACGCCGGAAGCCACCACGGTCACCACCGCGATCGTCACGCCGGTCGTCCCGGCGGAAACCGCCGCGGTCACCGCTGCCACCACGGTTGTCGTCGCGACGGAAGCCGCCACGGTCACCGCCGCCGCGGTTGTCGTCACGGCGGAAGCCGCCACGCTCGCCACCACGGTCATCGCGACGCGGGGCGCCCCGGTCACGGTCGTCACGGCGGGGGCCACCGGAGGTGGGGCGGTCGTCGCGGCGGAACGGAGGACGCCCGCCACCGCTGCGGTCGTTGTCGCGACGCGGTGCGCCGCCACGGTATCCGCCCCGGTCGCCACCGTCCCGGCTGCGCTGCCCGCGCTCCGGTCGCTCGTCGGGAGAGTTGGTGGACATCGGTGACTCCTAGTCTTCGGTACCGCAGTCATTCTCGCGCAGCCGGGTAGCCGGCGCGCTTCGACAAAAACAAAAAGGACCCTTGGTCCCAGCGTGGACGCTGGGACCAAGGGTCCTCCAAAATTTGTTCGGCGGCGTCCTACTCTCCCACAGGGTCCCCCCTGCAGTACCATCGGCGCTATGAGGCTTAGCTTCCGGGTTCGGAATGTAACCGGGCGTTTCCCTCATGCTATGACCACCGAAACCCTATGAAATATCCCGCCGCAAAGCGGGATCCCAAACAGGGCAGCGAACAAGCACACTCTTCAATTAAGTGGTGTAGCCGTTCAGCCGACACAACTGTTCGTTGTTTCAGAACTAACACAGTGGACGCGAGCAACTGAGGACAAGCCCTCGGCCTATTAGTACCAGTCACCTCCACCCGTTGCCGGGCTTCCAGATCTGGCCTATCAAC
>NZ_JBFAJT010000006.1:267269-707673 GCF_040655335.1 Streptomyces sp. NPDC050439 | reverse complement strand
TTCCCGCTCCGGCCTTTCGGCTTTCGCGTTTCCCTTTCCGGCGAGTCCGACTCTACCAGATCCTTTCGGGCCTGATTCCCAGTCAGCGGGCTTTGCCGTCCCGGCTGTTGGGCCGTTCCGACGAGTGAGACATTAGCGGAATCCTGCTCCCCGACCTAATCGGGGGCGTCCTTTCGAACGCGGATTCCTCATTTCGCAAAAGCGCATGAAAACGAGCAGACGACGGGGCATCGAAGATTACACGGCATCGATCGTTTGAATGGTTGTGCGGAATGGTTGCCCGGGGACCGACCAGGAGTCGGCGCTCACGCCGGACAACTCGGAGAACACTACGTACGCGGTCTGGGCGTGTCAACCCTGGTCCACGGTGACCCCCTGGGGCTACCGTAGGAGACGTGACCACACATGCGCACACCCAACAGTGGTGGGCCGCCTGACGGCGGCCGTACACACGCATGTACTCAACGGCTGCCGACTCGGCGGCCGTTTCTTGTTTCTCCCCTGGAGGACCTGGAGCCCGGTCGTCGGGCCGGCGGTTCTGACCAAGAGGTGGAGAGATGACGAGGATCTTCAGCGGGATCAAGCCGACCGGGCACCTGACCCTGGGGAACTACCTGGGCGCCGTGCGCCAGTGGGCAGAAGGCGATCAGCACCGGGCCGACTCGCTGTTCAGCGTCGTCGACCTGCACGCCCTGACCGTCGATCACGATCCCGGCCGGGTGCGACGGCTCAGTCGGCAGGCGGCAACGCTGTTGCTCGCGTCGGGCATCGATCCCGAGCGGGCCACCGTGTTCGTACAGAGTCATGTGGACGAGCACGCCAGGCTCTCGTATCTGCTGGAGTGCGTCGCGACGGACGGCGAGATGCGGCGGATGATCCAGTACAAGGAGAAGTCGGCGCTGGAGCGGGCTCGCGGCGGGAGTGTGCGGCTCTCGCTGCTCACCTATCCCGTGCTGATGGCGGCGGACATCCTGGCGTACGGGGCGGATGAGGTGCCGGTCGGAGACGACCAGGTGCAGCACGTGGAGCTCACCCGGGATCTGGCGGTGCGGTTCAACCAACGGTACGGACACACGTTCGTGGTGCCGCGGGCCACGTATCCCAAGGTGGCGGCCAGGGTCATGGATCTGCAGGACCCGCTGTCGAAGATGGGGAAGTCCGGCGATGCCGGCGCCGGGATCGTCTATCTGCTGGACGAGCCGGACGTCGTGCGGAAGAAGATCCTGCGGGCCGTGACCGACAGCGGGACCGAGGTCGAGTACGACCGTGAGGCCAAGCCGGGGATCTCGAATCTGCTGGAGATCCTGGCGGCCTGTGAGGGTGGGAACCCCGAGGGCTTGAGCGGTGTATATGAGTCGTACGGGGCTTTGAAGAAGGACACCGCCGACGCCGTGGTGGAGATCTTGAGGCCCCTGCAGGCGAAGCACAAAGAGCTGGTTGCTGATCCCGCGTATGTGGAGGGGGTGTTGCGGCGGGGAGCTGAGCGGGCCAGGGAGATGTCCAGGCCGACGGTGGACACCGCCTATCGCGCCATCGGCCTGCTGCCTCCGGTGGACGAGGCACGGTAGGCGAGGCGCGGCAGGCGAAGTGGCGGGGCCGGTGTCGGGGCGCGGCCGGGGTGGGTGCGGCCGGTGCGCGCCCCGGCACCGGGGGGTCAGCTGTTGTTGCCGGAGGCCAGTTCGCGGCTGCGGTCGCGGGCGGCTTCGAGGGCGGCGATGAGGGCTGCTCGTACGCCGTGGTTCTCGAGTTCGCGGATGGCGTTGATGGTGGTGCCGGCAGGGGAGGTGACGTTCTCGCGGAGCTTGACCGGGTGTTCGCCGCTGTCGCGGAGCATCACGGCGGCGCCGATCGCGGCCTGGACGATGAGGTCGTGGGCCTTGTCTCGGGGCAGGCCGAGGAGGATGCCCGCGTCGGTCATGGCCTCGACCAAGTAGAAGAAGTACGCCGGACCTGAACCGGAGAGGGCGGTGCAAGCGTCCTGCTGGGTCTCGGGGACGCGGAGGGTCTTGCCGACGGCGCCGAAGATCTCCTCGGCGTGGGCGAGGTGGGCGGCTGTGGCCTGGCTGCCCGCGGAGATGACGGACATGCCCTCGTCCACGAGGACCGGGGTGTTGGGCATGACGCGGACGACAGGGGTGCCGTCTGCGAGGTGCTCTTCGATGAAGGAGGTGGTGATGCCGGCGGCGGCGCTGATGACCAGGCGATCGGGGGTGATGTGCGGGGCGAGCTCTTCGAGGAGGCGGCCCATGTCCTGCGGCTTGACGGCGAGGATGAGGGTGTCGGCCTGCTTGGCGGCCTCGGCGTTGCTGACGGGGTCGACGCCGTAGCGGGTGCGCAGTTCCGTGGCGCGTTCGGAGCGGCGGGTGGTGACCAGGAGGTCGGCTGGGGCCCAGCCGGCCCGGATCATGCCGCTGAGGAGGGCTTCGCCGATCTTGCCGGTGCCGAGGACTGCGACGGGCTGGGGCATGTGTGGTCACCCTCCGGGTGCGGGTCGGCGCTTCGGCCGGGGCGGGGCGGTGCCTCGGCCAGGTGGGGTCATCCTCGCATTGGTGGGTCAGGCCGTGCGGCGGCGGAGGGTTGCGGCGCCCAGGGCGAGGACGAGTACGGCGCAGCCCGCGACGATGACCGCGTCGCGTACGAAGTCGCCGGTGATGTCGGGGTGGTGCAGGACTTCGTTCATGCCGTCCACGGCATATGACATGGGGAGGACGTTGGAGATCGCTTCGAGGGCGGGGGCCATGTTGTCGCGCGGGGTGAACAGGCCGCAGAGGAGGAGCTGGGGGAAGATCACGGCCGGCATGAACTGGACGGCCTGGAACTCGGATGCCGCGAAGGCGGAGACGAAGAGGCCGAGTGCCGTGCCGAGCAGGGCGTCGAGGAGTGCGACCAGGAGCAGCAGCCAGGCGGAGCCGGTGACGTCCAGGCCGAGGGCCCAGAGGGCAAGGCCGGTGGCGAGGACGGACTGGATGACGGCGAGGAAGCCGAAGGCGAGGGCGTAGCCGGCGATGAGGTCGCCCTTGGCCAGGGGCATCGCGAGGAGGCGTTCGAGGGTGCCGGAGGTGCGCTCGCGGAGGGTGGCGATGGACGTCACCAGGAACATCGTGATGAGGGGGAAGATGCCGAGGAGCGAGGCGCCGATGGAGTCGAAGGTCTCCGGGCTGCCGTCGAAGACGTAGCGCAGGAGCAGCAGCATCACGCAGGGGACGAGCAGCATCAGGGCGATGGAGCGGGGGTCGTGGCGGAGCTGGCGCAGGACACGGGCCGCGGTGGCGAGGGTGCGGTAGGTGTTCATCGGGGGCTCCCGGTGGGGGTGGTGCTGCCGGTGGGGGTGTCGCCCTGCGCGGCGGCGGCCTCGTCGACCAGGTGGAGGAAGGCCGCTTCGACGGTCGGGGTGGCGGTGCGGGTGCGGAGGGCTTCGGGGGTGTCGTCGCCGAGGAGTTCGCCTTCGCGCATGAGGAGGAGGCGGTGGCAGCGTTCGGCCTCGTCCATGACGTGGGAGGAGACGAGGATCGTGGTGCCTCGGTCGGCGGCGATGGAGTGGAAGAGGCTCCACAGGTCGCGGCGGAGTACGGGGTCGAGGCCGACGGTGGGTTCGTCGAGCACGAGGAGTTCCGGGGCGCCGAGGAGGGCGACGGCCAGGGAGACACGGCTGCGCTGGCCGCCGGAGAGGTTGCCGGCGAGGGCGTCGGCGTGGGTCGTCAGGTCGACGTCGGCGATGGCGCGGGTGACGTGTTCGTGGCGGCGGTGGGCGGCGGGGCCTCGGCCGGGGTCGAGGACGGCGGCGAAGTAGTCCAGGTTCTGGCGGACGGTGAGGTCGTCGTAGACGGAGGGGCTCTGGGTGACGTAGCCGATGCGCGAGCGGAGGGAGGGGGCGCCGGCCGGCTGGTCGAGGACCTTCAGGGTGCCGGTGACCTTGGCCTGGGTGCCGACCGTGGCGCGCATGAGGGTGGATTTGCCGCAGCCCGAGGGGCCGAGGAGGCCGGTGATCTGGCCTTTCGGGACGGTGAAGTTCAGGCCGCGGAGGACGGTGCGGGGGCCTCGGACGACGGTCAGGTCCCGCGCCTCGATGGCAGGGGGTTCCTTTATATTCATCATGTGATGATTATGGCGCCTCGAAGGCCGGGGGCGTCAAGGGACAAGGAAAGAGCCACGCACTGTGCGTGCGTGGCTCTGGGGGGCGGGCCCTCTTCTCGGGGCCCTCTTCTCGGGGTGCTCGGGTCAGGTCCTCTCAGGTCCTCTTCTTCTTGCGGGAGGGGTTGCCCGTGCGGCGGGACGTGCGCTTCGCGTACTGCTGGCGGGCCTCCTCGTACTCCTCGCGGTGGAGTTCTTCGCCGGGGGCCTCGGTGAGGGAGCGGACGAAGTAGGCGAGGAGTACGCCGACGAAGCCGATCGTCAGCAGGCCGCGCATCGATGACTGGGACGCCGGGTCGTGGCGGCGGGTGAAGCCCTCCCAGGTGCGGCGGAAGGCGATCGCGCTGCAGATCGAGAACATGATGAGGACGAGGAAGTTCACGAACGTCCCCACGTCCGCGATGGCCATGCCCTCGTACGCGAACCGCAGCACGAAGCAGCCGGCCGCCGCCGCGAGCAGCGAGCCCACCGCGACTCCCGCGCGGCGCGCCCCGTAGCCGTTGTCGTGGCCGACCCAGGTCGTGCCGAAGAAGCGGAGGGGCTCGGGCTGCGGGCCGGGGGCCGTCGCGGACGACGGGGCCGACGGGGACGGCCCGGCTTTCGCGGCCGTGCGGTCGGGGGTGCTGGAATCTGCGCTCACCCCTCGAGTATCGCCCGGGGCGGTCGCGGGGCCGCGGTGCCGGGCAGGCGCGCCCTATTCGTCCCCCGCCTTGCCCTGCCGTACCACTCGGCGGCTAGTTTGTGGGGCGGGACAGCTGAACGGGCTCATGCGAGAACTGCGAAAACTGGTGCACGCGGGACGAGGAGGTCGAAAGAGTGTCGCTCCGCGGAGGTGACCCGGCCGAGATCGGCGGCTACCCGCTTGAGGCGCGCCTCGGCTCGGGCGGCATGGGCACGGTTTATCTGGCGCGTACGGCTTCGGGGCGACCCGTGGCGATCAAGCTGATCCACCAGCAGTTCGCGGGGGACGAGGAGTTCCGCATCCGCTTCCGGCAGGAGGTGGCGGCGGCGCGGCGGGTGAGCGGCGCGTTCACCGCCGCCGTGGTCGACGCCGACCCGGAGGCCGAGTATCCGTGGATGGCGACGGCCTATATAGAGGGGCACACGCTTGCCCAGGAGATCGCCAAGAAGGGCCCGCTGACCGGCGCGGAGCTGCGCACGCTCGCCATCGGTCTGACGGAGGCGCTGCGTGACATCCACCGCGTGGGTGTCGTGCACCGCGACCTGAAGCCCTCGAACGTCGTGCTCTCGCCCGAGGGCCCGCGCGTCATCGACTTCGGCATCTCGCGCGCCGCGGACCAGCAGACGCTGACGATGACGGGGCGGGTCATCGGTACGCCGCCGTTCATGTCGCCGGAGCAGTTGCAGGCCCCGCGTGGGGTCGGGCCGCGCTCCGATGTCTTCTCGCTGGGCACGTTGCTGGTGTACGCGGCGACGGGGCAAGGGCCGTTCGACGCGGACAGCCCGTACATGACGGCATATCAAGTGGTGCACGAGGCCCCGGCGTTGGACGCCGTCCCGGCCGCCCTGCGCGCGGTGGTGGAGCCGTGCCTCGACAAGGACCCCGACGCCCGCCCCTCGGCGGACCAGCTTCTTGTGCGGTTGCGGGACCTGCCGGTCGAGATGGGGGACGCGGCGAGGGTGCGGGCCAGTCGTACGCGGGACGTCGACACACAGCATCATCAGTCCTCCTATGGCGAGGGAAGCAAGAGCGACCCGGGCAGCCCTCGGCCGCGCCGCCGTTGGCGCGCCGTGCTCGCCGCCGCCGTCGCCGTGGCCGCCCTCGGGGGCGGGATCGCGGCGCTCCAGCTCGGCTCGTCCGACGAGTCCACCGGCGCCGGCGGTGACGGTGGTGGCGACGGCAAGGACCGCACCGTCGCGGCCGCCGAGGCGCCTCTGCCCGACGGCTACCGGCCGTGGCGCACGAGCGTGCCCAACGACAAGGGCATCCCGGACGAGGTGCGCTGCGTGCCCCGCGGGGATGCCTTGTTCTGCGGGGGCGGCGGAGTCATCGCGACCCGGCTGCGGATCTCCGACGGCAAGGAGATCTGGAAGGTGAAGAGCCCCGGCGTGCCCATGCAGGGCATGCACATCGTGGGCGCCACGAACGACACCGTCCTCGGGTACCGCATCCCGCCGGAGGTCGCCTCGTCCGGAAAGCCCGTCCAGCTGGTGGCGTTGGACGCCAGGACCAGCAAGGAGCTGTGGTCACGCCCGATCAGCGGACAGTCCCAGATCTACACCGGCCGGTCGCAGGACGCGGTTCTCTCCGGCTCCACTGTCCTGTCGGTCGAGCCGGGCCGTGCGCGCGTCGAGGCGAGGGACGCGCACAGCGGGCGCATGCTCTGGTCGACGCCGTTCCCCGCGGGCTCGGAGTGCACGCCGGTCCCGGCGGGGCAGCGAATGTACGCGATGTGCGCGCCGTCCGCCCAGGTCGCGAACGTCGAGGTGCGCAACCCCGTTCTCCACACCCTCGACCTCGGGTCGGGGGCGTTCGGCAAGGGCATCCCGGTCGAGGGGCCCGTGCATCCGGTGGGTGGCGACGAGGGCCGGCTCGTGCTCCTGCATCAGCGGTTGAAGGGGCCCGAGTTCCTCGGGTACGACAAGGTTCTGCGGGTCGAGCCGGGCAGCGGTCGCGTCTCGGCCCGGCCGCTGAAGACGACGTACAACGCCACGCCGGGTGTCGCCGACGGCACGGTCTACTTCGCGGAGCCGACCGGGCGGATCAGCGCGGTGGATCCCGCGACCGGGCGCCAGAAGTGGTCCCGGCAGACGGGTGTGGAAGGGGCCTCCGGGCCGACGGCGAGCGGCGGTGCGCTGTACTTCAGTTCGCCCAGTGGGCGGGTGGTCGCCCTTTCGCCGCGGGGCAGGACTCTGTGGAGCACCGATCCGCGGGCCGAGGGTCTTGGCGGTGAGGTGAACGCGAGTCCGCGGGTGGCGGTCTCGGGGCGGGTGATCTTTGTGGCGGCGGCCAAGAACACCGTGTTCTCGTTCGACGCGACGAAGCCGCCGAAGTCCGGGTGAACTTCGGCGGCTTCCGCTGCTTCTCGCGTGCGGTGGATCAGCAGCGGGGCGCCACGTAGCCGTCGCTGCCTGTGCGGACGTAGGTGTCGGAGATGTAGCGGCCGCTGCCGATGCGGTCCCAGAGCTTTGATGTGCCGGTTGGGCCCGTTACCTTCTCGCCCGGCTTCTGGCAGTGGATCGTCACTCGGGAACCTGCCGAGAGGCGGCCCACCTTGCCGTACGACGTGCCCGGGCCGGAGCGGACGTTGACGTCCGCGACGATCGGGTACGTTCTTGCCGCCGCGGCTTCGATTTCCTCTGCGGATTCCGGTGCGATGACGTTCTCGCTCATGCTTCTCTCCCCCGTGAAGCGGCGGCTCCGGGCCGCCGTGGCATGTTCGTAAACGGGGGGACGCATGGGTGGGGTGGGGTGGTTGCGGAGCCGGGGGTTCCTTTCCCCGACCCCGCTCCGTGCCGTCATCACCGGCTCCGCCGAGTTCGTCCTCAAACGCCGGACGGGCTGAAACCCGCCGATCAGCCCAGCTTCGACACGTCTCGCACCGCGCCGCGGTCCGCGCTTGTGGCCATTGCTGCGTAGGCCCGCAGTGCCGCCGAGACCTTGCGTTCGCGGGACTTGGGGGCGTAGATGCCGTCGAGGGCCTCTCGGCGGCGCGTCAGCTCGGCCTCCGGGACCAGGAGTTCGATGCCGCGGTTCGGGATGTCGATGCGGATGCGGTCGCCGTCCTCGACCAGGGCGATCGTGCCGCCGGACGCCGCCTCGGGCGACGCGTGGCCGATCGACAGGCCCGACGTGCCGCCGGAGAAGCGGCCGTCCGTGACGAGGGCGCAGGCCTTGCCGAGGCCGCGGCCCTTGAGGAAGGACGTGGGGTAGAGCATTTCCTGCATGCCGGGGCCGCCCTTGGGGCCCTCGTAGCGGATGACGACCACGTCGCCTTCCTTGATCTGCTTCTTGAGGATCTTGTCGACGGCCTCTTCCTGCGACTCGCAGACCACCGCCGGGCCCTCGAAGGTCCAGATCGACTCGTCGACGCCCGCCGTCTTCACGACGCAGCCGTCCACGGCGAGGTTGCCCTTGAGGACCGCGAGGCCGCCGTCCTTGGAGTACGCGTGGGCCGCGTCCCTGATGCAGCCGCCCGCGGCGTCCGTGTCCAGGGAGTCCCAGCGCTTCGACTGGGAGAAGGCCGTCGCCGAGCGCTCGCAGCCCGGGGCCGCGTACCAGAGCTCGACCGCCTCGTCCGACGGGGAACCGCCGCGCACGTCCCACGTGTCCAGCCAGTCCTTGATGGACGCGGAGTGGACGGTGTGCACGTCCTCGTTCAGGAGGCCCGCGCGGTACAGCTCGCCGAGGATCGCGGGGATGCCGCCGGCGCGGTGCACGTCCTCCATGTAGTACGTGCCGCCGGGCGCGACGTTCGGGGCGACCTTGGCCAGGCAGGGGACGCGGCGCGAGACCTCGTCCATGTCGGCCAGGGTGTAGTCCAGCTCGGCCTCCTGGGCGGCGGCGAGCAGGTGCAGGATCGTGTTCGTGGAGCCGCCCATGGAGATGTCGAGCGCCATGGCGTTGTCGAAGGCTGCGCGGGTGGCGATGTTGCGCGGCAGGACCGAGTCGTCGTCCCCGTCGTAGTACCGCTTGGCGATCTCGACGACCGTCTGGCCGGCCTTCTCGTACAGCGCCTTGCGGCCGGTGTGCGTGGCGAGCATCGAGCCGTTGCCCGGCAGGGAGAGGCCGATGGCCTCGGTCAGGCAGTTCATGGAGTTGGCGGTGAACATGCCGGAACAGCTGCCGCACGTCGGGCAGGCGTTCTCCTCGATGCGGAGGATGTCCTCGTCCGAGACGCTCTCGTCCACCGCGTCGCTGATCGCGTTGACCAGGTCGAGTTTGCGGACCGTGCCGTCGACCAGCGTGGCCTTGCCGGCCTCCATCGGGCCGCCGGAGACGAAGACCGTCGGGATGTTGAGGCGCAGGGCCGCGTTCAGCATGCCGGGGGTGATCTTGTCGCAGTTGGAGATGCAGATCAGCGCGTCCGCGCAGTGCGCCTCCACCATGTACTCCACCGAGTCCGCGATCAGGTCGCGCGAGGGCAGGGAGTAGAGCATGCCGCCGTGGCCCATCGCGATGCCGTCGTCCACGGCGATCGTGTTGAACTCGCGGGGGATGGCGCCCGCCGCCGTGATCGCCTCGGAGACGATGCGGCCGACCGGCTGCAGGTGGGTGTGGCCCGGGACGAACTCGGTGAACGAGTTGGCGACGGCGATGATCGGCTTACGCCCGATGTCCGCGCCGGGTACACCGGAGGCACGCATAAGGGCGCGTGCGCCCGCCATGTTGCGGCCGTGGGTGACTGTGCGGGACCTGAGCTCGGGCATCGTCGCTCGCTCCTTCAGGATCGGGAGAGACATAAGGATCGACTGTTCTCGAGCGTACGCCGACGCTCCACGATCTGGACAGCCTGTCCGGATGGCGGGACGGCCGTCTCGGTGAGCGGGCCTGCCGGGAAGCGCTCAGGGCCCGGTCAGATGCCCCTGCACCACCGGCGCGAGCCGCGCGATGATCGCCTCCGGGTCCGCCGACGCGAGCGGCTCCACCTGGATGACGTAGCGCAGCATCGCCGTGCCCACCAGCTGTGCGGCCGCCAGTTCCGCCCGCAGCTCGGCGTCCGGCTGGTCGATGCGGCTCGCCACCCTGCCGAGCAGCTGCGTCGCGACGAGGCGGCGGAAGACGGCCGCCGCCGTGTCGTTGTTCACCGCCGAGCGCACGATCGCGAGGAGCGGGACGCGGGTGGCGGGGTTCTCCCAGACGCCGAAGATGAAGCGGGTCAGGCGCTCGCCGACGCTGTCGAGCGGGCCGTCCTCGATCGCCGACGGCGCGTCGAGCGCGGGCGCGAGGGCCACCTCGATCGCCGAGGCGAAGACCTGGTCCTTCGTGCCGAAGTAGTGGTGCACGAGAGCCGAGTCCACCCCGGCCGCCTTGGCGATCCCGCGCACGGACGTCTTCTCGTACCCCCGTGCGGAGAACTCGGTGCGGGCCGCCTCCAGGATGCGGTCCCGCATCGCGGGGCCCTCGGCCGACTGCGTACGGGAGGGGCGTCCCCTGCGGCGCGGAGCCGCACCGCCCTGTGCCGCCGCCGTCACGAGCGGGGCACCTGCACCGCGGACGCCAGATGCAGCCGCGTGTAGGCGAGGGCTTCGGCGAGGTCCGCCTCCCGTTCGGCGCTGGACATCGCGCGGCGCGTGTTGACCTCGATGACGACGTGGCCGTCGAAGCCGCTCGTCGCGAGGCGCTCCAGGAGTTCGGCGCACGGCTGGGTGCCGCGGCCCGGCACCAGGTGCTCGTCCTTGGCGGAGCCCTTGCCGTCGGCGAGGTGGACGTGCCCGAGGCGGTCGCCCATGCGGTCGATCATCTGCATCGCGTCCGTGCGGGCGGTCGCGGTGTGGCTGAGGTCGACCGTGAAGTGGCGGTAGTCGTCCTTGGTGACGTCCCAGTCGGGGGCGTAGGCGAGCATCTCGCGGTCGCGGTAACGCCACGGGTACATGTTTTCGACGGCGAATCGCACGTCCGTCTCGTCGGCCATCCGCCAGATGCCGTCGACGAAGGCGTTCGCGTACCCGCGCTGCCAGCGGAAGGGCGGATGGACGACGACGGTCGACGCGCCCAGCTTCTCGGCGGCGGCCTGCGCGCGCTGGAGCTTGATCCAGGGATCCGTGGACCACACGCGCTGTGTGATCAGGAGACATGGCGCGTGAACGGCGAGGATCGGGATCTGGTGGTAGTCGCTGAGTCTGCGCAGGGCTTCGATGTCCTGGCTGACGGGATCCGTCCAGACCATGACCTCGACGCCGTCGTAGCCGAGGCGCGCGGCGATCTCGAAGGCCGTCGCCGTCGACTCCGGATAGACCGAGGCCGTCGACAGGGCGACCTTCGCATCCGGGATGCGCACCACTGGTTCTGCCACGAGGGACAGCGTACGGGCCACGCCTGGGCGCGGGGGAGGTGGTCTCCCCCACACCCGGGTCGTATGTGACGTATGTCCTCAGCCGTCGAGGCGTACGTCTACGCCTCGTCGTCGGCCGTGGTCACCTGAGTCGCCGGGAGGTGGTCGAGGCGGCGCAGGATCACGCCCTCGCGCAGCGCCCAAGGGCAGATCTCCAGCGTCTCGACCCCGAAGAGGTCCATGGCTCCCTCGGCGACAAGGGCCCCCGCGAGCAGTTGCCCGGCCCGTCCCTCAGAGACTCCGGGCAGCTCGGAGCGCTCGGCGGTCGTCATCGCCGCAAGCTGCGGGACCCAGTCCTCCAGGGACTTCCGCTTCAGCTCGCGCTGGACGTAGAGGCCGTCGGCGGAACGTGCGGCGCCCGCGAGCCTGGCCAGCTGCTTGAACGTCTTCGACGTCGCCACGACGTGGTCCGGGGCGCCGAAGCGGCTGAACTCGCCCACCGTGCGCGCGATCTGGGCGCGCGCGTGGCGCCGCAGGGCCTTCGCGTCGGCCGGGTCCGGCGGGTCGTGCCTGAACCAGGCGGACGTCAGACGGCCGGCGCCGAGCGGCAGGCTGACCGCCGCGTCGGGTTCCTCGTCTATCCCGTACGCGATCTCCAGGGAGCCGCCGCCGATGTCGATGACCAGGAGCTTTCCCGCCGACCAGCCGAACCAGCGGCGGGCCGCGAGGAAGGTGAGGCGGGCTTCCTCGGCGCCGGTGAGGACCTGCAGATCGACGCGGGTCTCCTCCTTGACGCGGGCGAGGACCTGATCGGCGTTGCTGGCCTCGCGTACGGCGGAGGTGGCGAACGGCAGCAGATCCTCCACGCCCTTGTCCTCCGCGGCCTCCATCGCGTCACGCACGGTGCCGACGAGCAGATCGACGCCTTCGGGGCCGATCGCCCCGGCCTCGTCGAGGAGTTGGGCGAGGCGCAGGTCCGCCTTGTGCGAGTACGCGGGCAGGGGGCGCGCGCCGGGGTGGGCGTCCACCACCAACAGATGCACCGTGTTCGAACCTACGTCGAGGACACCGAGTCTCATATACGGAACGCTACTGCGCGTACGGCGGTCGCTGGTCCCCGGACCGGGTACCGCGCGCATACCCTGGAGACGTGCCAAAGACGAAAAAGGCGAAGACCGACAAAACGAAGACGAAAAAGATGTCGGGGAAGCCGGGGAAGGTGCAGCCGGACGAGAAGGGCCTCGACTTCGCCCGCGCCTGGGTGGAGTTCCCGGATCCCGCGGACGACGAGCAGGTCTTCCGCTGCGATCTGACATGGCTGACCTCTCGGTGGACCTGCATCTTCGGCAGTGGCTGCCAGGGCATCCAGGCGGGCCGGGCGGACGACGGCTGCTGCACGCTGGGCGCGCACTTCTCGGACGAGGACGACGAGAAGCGGGTCGCCGAGTCCGTGGCGCGGCTCACGCCGGACATCTGGCAGCACCACGACATCGGCACGGTGAGCGGCTGGGTGTCGACGGACGACGACGGCGAGCGCCAGACCCGTCCGTACAACGGCTCCTGCATCTTCCAGAACCGTCCCGGTTTCGTCGGGGGCGCGGGGTGCTCGCTGCACATCCTGGCGCTGAAGGAGGGGCGCGAGCCGCTGGAGACGAAGCCGGACGTGTGCTGGCAGCTGCCGGTGCGCCGGACGTACGAGTGGATCGACAGGCCCGACGACACGCGCATCCTGCAGGTGTCCATCGGGGAGTACGACCGGCGCGGCTGGGGCCCCGGTGGCCACGACCTGCACTGGTGGTGCACGTCGGCGACGTCGGCGCACGGCGCGGGCGACCCGGTGTACGTGTCCTACCGTCCCGAGCTGACGGAGCTCATGGGCAAGGAGGGCTACGACCGGCTCGCGGAGCTGTGCGAGGAGCGACTGGCGTCGCAGCTGCCTCTGCTTGCACCGCATCCGGCGGATCCTTCGAAGTAGCGGGGTCAGCCCTCGCTCGGACTCGGGCCGTCGCTGTCGCTCGGCGGGGGCGTCGAGTTGCCCGGGTCGGACGGGGTGGGCGTGGGGTCCGGAGTGCTCGGCGTCGGGTCCGGGTCCGAGGGCGTAGGGGTCGGGTCGGGGGTCGGAGGCGTCGGCTTCGGTGGGGTCGGCTTCGGGGTCGGCCGGGGGCCGGGATGTGTCGGGCGGCCCGAGCCGCTGCCGTAGCCGTCGATCGAGATGATCGCGCCCGAGGGTGCGATGGAGACGCGGGCGCTCCAGTGGCCGGCGGGCTCGCGCGCATGGTCGACGTACACCCGGATCGTGAACGTCTCCCCCGGCGCGAGCGTCCCGGACGACTGGCTCAGGTAAAGCCAGGAAGCCCCCGTGCTCGCCGACCAGTGGACCGCCTCGCCCCCGGACGCGGAGAGCGTGATCAAGGTCGTGCCGCCGCTCGGCTGCGCCTGCACGGTGAGGCGGCCTGCCCCGGTCCCGGAACGGGAGGGGGGCGAGCCGGCGCTGATGACCTCTACGGAGACGTCCGGTGAGCGGCTGCCCGCGGTGAAGCGAGGGTCGGGCGGGGTGTGGGCGTTGCCCGCGTTCTCATAGTCCTCGCGCCGTTCGTCGCCGTTCATCCCGTCGGCCCCGGCCTCGCTCGCGCTGACGGAGCGGCCGTCCTGGCCCTCGCCGGTCAGCGGCGCTCCCCGGTAGGCCGCCCAGAGCGCGAGCACCGGGGCGGCCACCACGGTGGCGACGACCGTCGTCGTCACGGCACGCGCGCGCATCCGGTCGCGGCGGGCCGCGTGGTCCTTGGGGTCCATCGGGAATCCGTGCCGGTCGAAGCGCGGACCGCCGCCCCGCGCGCGCGGGACGTGTGCCATCGCCACGTGCACGGCGGCCCGGGGGGCCTCGATGACGGGCAGGGCGGCGGGGGACGCCGCGGTGCCGGGCCAGGCCGACGATCCGGCGCGCTCGGCGGTGCGGCGGCAGCGCGGGCAGTCGTCGACATGCCGGACGAGTTCGCGGCGCAGGGCCGTGCCGAGGAGGAGTTGGTTGTCGCCGGTGAGGCGGGCGACGATCGGGCAGGTGCCGGTCTCCACGACGGCGAGCGCGGCCCGGGTGCGCTCCACCTCGCAGGCGGCGGACGCGAGGAGGTCGCGGGTCTTCACGAGGTCCATGCCGATGACCGCGGCGACTTCCTTGGCGCTGAGCTGGTGGCGTACGGCGAGTTCCAGGGCCTCGCGCTGTTCGGGCGTCGTCCCCGCGGCCTCGGGCCAGGCCAGTTGGGCGAGTTCGCGGCGGCGCCGCCGCTCCGTCTCGTCCGGGGGCGTGTCGGGGCCGTCCGGCCTCGTGATGCGGGGGGCCGCTCCGGAGGCGTGGGCGCCGCCGCCCTGCCGCTTGCGCTTGGCCTCGGCGAGGGCGCGCAGGCAGACCCAGCGGGCGAGTGCGTACAGCCAGGACTTCAGTTCGGCCTCGGTGGCGGGGCCGCGTGAGCCGCGTCGCTCGGCGATGGCGAGCACGTCGCCCAGGGCGGCGGTCGCGGTGTCGTGATCGCAGAGCACGGACAGGCAGTACGTGAACAGGCCGTCCAGACAGGGCTCATAGCGTGCGGGCGGCGCCTGCGGCACCGAGCGGGGCACAACGCGCTGGCGCGCGTCACGATGCGCCCGGTGTGCGCCGGTTGCTTGGGTGGGGGTTTCCGGCCTGCTGCTCATCACCCGTGCGAAGTTAGGCGGATGATGCCGGGCCCCTCCTCCCACTTGAGCACATTTAATCCTTACGGGTGAACAGATCCCTCAAAAGGGGACAGGAACCCATGATTCCGTGACCCGCGCACGCGCCCGAAACGGTTCGCCTCTCGCACGCCCGGCCGCAGTCGGTGAATGTCAGTGGCGCCCGCTACGGTTCGGTTCATGGCTGCCCGTACGAAGTCCGGCAAAGACCGGCCGTCCTATCGCTGCACCGAGTGCGGCTGGCAGACGGCCAAGTGGCTCGGCCGCTGCCCCGAGTGCCAGGCCTGGGGCACGGTCGAGGAGTACGGCGCGCCCGCTGTCCGCACCACCGCCCCCGGCCGCGTCACCTCCACCGCCCTGCCCATCGGCGAGGTCGACGGCCGCCGGGCCACCGCACGCTCCACCGGCGTCCCCGAGTTCGACCGCGTCCTGGGCGGCGGCCTGGTGCCCGGCGCCGTGGTCCTGCTCGCGGGCGAGCCCGGCGTCGGCAAGTCGACGCTGCTCCTGGACGTCGCTGCGAAGTCGGCGAGCGACGAGCACCGCACGTTGTATGTGACGGGCGAAGAGTCCGCGAGCCAGGTCCGGCTGCGCGCCGACCGCATCAAGGCGATCGACGACCACCTCTACCTGGCGGCCGAGACCGATCTTGCCGCCGTCCTCGGCCACTTGGACGCGGTGAAGCCCTCGCTCCTCATCCTCGACTCGGTCCAGACGATCGCGTCCCCGGAGATCGACGGGGCGCCGGGCGGCATGGCCCAGGTCCGCGAGGTGGCGGGCGCGCTGATCCGCGCCTCCAAGGAGCGCGGCATGTCCACGCTCCTGGTCGGCCACGTCACCAAGGACGGCGCCATCGCGGGGCCCCGCCTCCTCGAACACCTCGTGGACGTCGTCCTGTCCTTCGAGGGCGACCGCCACGCGCGCCTGCGCCTGGTCCGAGGCGTCAAGAACCGGTACGGGACGACGGACGAGGTCGGCTGCTTCGAACTGCACGACGAGGGCATCACCGGCCTCGCCGACCCCAGCGGTCTCTTCCTCACCCGCCGCACGGAACCCGTCCCTGGCACCTGTCTGACGGTCACGCTCGAAGGCCGCCGCCCCCTGGTGGCCGAGGTCCAGGCCCTCACCGTCGAATCCCAGATCCCCTCGCCCCGGCGCACGACGTCCGGCCTGGAGACCTCCCGCGTCTCGATGATGCTGGCCGTCCTCGAACAGCGGGGCCGCATCACCGCACTCGGCAAGCGCGACATCTACAGCGCGACGGTCGGCGGCGTGAAGCTCTCCGAGCCCGCCGCGGACCTCGCGGTGGCCCTCGCCCTGGCCAGCGCGGCGAGCGACACCCCGCTGCCGAAAAATCTCGTCGCGATCGGCGAAGTGGGCCTGGCGGGCGAGGTCAGACGGGTCACGGGAGTCCAGCGCAGGCTCGCCGAAGCGCACCGTCTGGGCTTCACGCACGCCCTTGTCCCGGCCGATCCGGGCAAGATCCCGGCCGGTATGAAGGTCACCGAAGTCGCCGACATGGGGGACGCGCTGCGGGTCCTTCCGAGGTCGCGTCGCAGAGAGGCCCCACGGGAGGCCGAAGAGCGCCGGTAGACTTTGCCCTGGTCTCGCCCATCCGTACGAAGCGGTCGTACGGACCGGGGCTTGGACAACCCGCGACCCGAGGAGTGCAGTGGCAGCCAACGACCGGGCGTCAGCTCCCGGCAAGCCCGGTGGGAGTTCCGGCGCCGACGGGCTGATGCGCGCCTCCCTGAGCGCGGTCGCGCCCGGCACGGGCCTGCGCGACGGACTGGAGCGCATCCTCCGCGGCAACACCGGAGGGCTCATCGTCCTCGGCTGGGACAAGACAGTCGAATCGATGTGTACGGGCGGATTCATCCTGGACGTCGAGTTCACGGCGACGCGGCTGCGCGAGCTGTGCAAGCTCGACGGCGGCATCGTCGTCGACAAGGACATCACCAAGATCCTGCGGGCGGGCGTGCAGCTCGTCCCCGACCCGACGATCCCCACCGAGGAGACGGGCACCCGGCACCGCACCGCGGACCGCGTGTCCAAGCAGGTGGGCTTCCCCATCGTCTCCGTCTCCCAGTCGATGCGCCTCATCGCGCTCTACGTGGACGGACAGCGCAAGGTCCTGGAGGACTCGGCGGCGATCCTGTCCCGCGCGAACCAGGCCCTCGCGACCCTTGAGCGGTACAAGCTGCGCCTCGACGAGGTGGCGGGCACCCTGTCCGCCCTGGAGATCGAGGACTTGGTGACGGTGCGGGATGTCACCGCCGTCGCGCAGCGCCTGGAGATGGTGCGCCGCATCGCCACGGAGATCGCCGAGTACGTGGTGGAGCTGGGCACCGACGGCCGCCTTCTCGCCCTCCAGCTGGACGAGTTGATCGCGGGCGTCGAGCCCGAGCGCGAGCTGGTCGTCCGGGACTACGTGCCCGAGCCCACCGCCAAGCGCTCCCGCACGGTCGAGGAGGCGCTCTTCGAACTGGACGCCCTTTCGCATGCGGAGCTGCTCGAACTGCCCACCGTGGCGCGGGCTTTGGGTTACACCGGCTCCCCCGAGGCGCTGGACTCCGCGGTCTCCCCGCGGGGCTTCCGCCTGCTCGCCAAGGTGCCGCGCCTTCCCGGCGCGATCATCGACCGCCTGGTCGAGCACTTCGGGGGCCTGCAGAAGCTGCTCGCTGCGAGCGTCGATGACCTGCAGACCGTGGACGGCGTGGGTGAGGCGCGGGCCCGGAGTGTGCGCGAGGGGCTCTCGCGGCTTGCCGAGTCGTCGATCCTGGAGCGGTACGTCTAAAGCTGGAGGGTGCTGCTGAGTGGGTGGGATTCTTGCCCGCCCACCCACCCGCTACTCAGCGGTCAGCTGTCCTCAAGCACGAACGACGTCTTCACCGAACCGAGGCCCGGGGACTTGGCCTCCACCAGATACGTGCCGGGGGACGCGCTGCCGGCCGACGGCGTCGCGCAGTTCGGCTCGCTCTTGTGGCGGTCCCACTCCACGGTGTGCGTGACGCGACCGTCGCCCGGCACCCGCAGCAGGAGGCTCCCGCCGCCCGCGGGGCAGTCCGCCGAGGACCAGATCTCCTTGTCGCCGTCCGCCTGAGTGATCGTCAGCACCGTCTTCTTGCCGCCGAGGTCCACCTTGCAGGCCTTGCCCGCGCTGTTGGAGGCGACGAGTTCGAACTTGGGCTTCTCGCCGACCTCGTACCGGTTGTGGACGCTCTTCAGCTTCAACTTCACTTCGCCGCTCACGCAGTTGGGCAGGCTCGACCCGGCGGGCAGTTGTCCGCCCGCACCGCCGCCGCCCTTGGCGCCGTCGTCCGAGCCGCTGCCGTCGCCACCGCCGGAGTCTCCCGAACCGCCCGAGCCGCCGGACCCCTCGGAGTCACCCGAGCCGCCGCCGGAGCCACCGGAGCCGCCCGAGCCGGAGTCGCCCTCGTCGCCCGACTCCTCGCGCCCGCCCGGGTTTTGACTGATGGCGGGCCCGGAGCCGGAAGGTCCTGGCGTGATGGACGTGGCGGGCCCGGAGCCCGACGGGCCGTCGGCGCCGTCCTTCTTGCCCCCACCGCCCATGGTGATCACCCACACGGCCAGAAGCGCCAGCAGTCCGATCAAGGACAGCAGAACGGCCCTCCGACGCCAGTAGATGGTGGAGGGAAGCGGCCCGACCGGATTGCGCAGAGATCCCACGGCCCAAACCTTACGAGAGATCCGGGACTTGTCCTGCCCCACCCGCCGCCCAGAGTCACAAAGTTTCCGGATCATCATCTCGGAAGGACTCCGGAACGGCTGACTCCGCTTTCCTACCCCTGTCTTTCGTCAGGGGGTGTGACGGGTCGATCGCCGGGTGTGACGATTCGGACCCACTACGTACCGTCCGTAATCATGGACACCATGACCGACGATCTCTATCGCGATGTCACCGACTTCGCCAACGACACCCCTACCTGGTTCCAGCATCTCGCCGAGGTGTGGACGGAACTCGGACTGCTGCTTTTCGGTGCGCTCTTCGTCGTCGCCTGGTGGCGGGCGCGGCGCTCGGACCCCCGCGCCCTCGCGATAGCTGTCCTCGCACCCCTCGTCACGGCGGTGGCCTACGTCTGCAGCGAGACCCTCAAGTCCGCGGTCGACGAGGAGCGTCCGTGCCGGGCCGTCGCCGGCGCGGTCACCTCGATCGTCGAGTGCCCCGCGTACGGCGACTGGTCCTTCCCCAGCAACCACTCGACGATCGCCGGTGCCGCCGCGGTGGGCCTGGCGCTCGCGTGGCCGCGGATCGCGGCGCTGACGCTGCCGATGGCCGTTCTCATGGCGTTCTCGCGGGTCTTCGTGGGCGTGCACTATCCGCATGACGTGGCGGTGGGCCTGCTTCTGGGCGCCGTGCTCGCCCTCCTCCTCGTACGTCTGGCGACCCGGCCCGTGGCGCGCGTCGTCGAGACGATGCGTGGTTCGTCGACGGGTGTCGTCCGGTGGTTCGCGGGGCCGGGTGCCCCGGTGCCGGCATGGCAGGCGGAGACGCGGGGAGGGTCGCATCGGCGGCCCACGTCGCACCGCCGCTGAGCCTGCTGAGCGGGCGTCAGAGGCGCACAAGTCCCGCCTCGTAGGCCACGATCGCCGCCTGGACGCGGTTCTTGACCCCGAGCCGGTCGAGGACCGCGCTCACGTACGCCTTGACCGTGCCCTCCACCAGGTGGAGCCGGGCGGCGATCTCCGGGTTGGACAGGCCCTCACCGACGAGCCCGAGCACTTCACGCTCGCGCGGGGTGAGGGCCGCTGTCCTCGCGCGGGCGTCGGCGCCGCGGCCCATGCGCTGGGCGCCGTAGCCGTCGATGACGTGGCGGGCCACCTTGGGCGAGAGGAAGGCGGCGCCGCCGGCCACCGCGCGTACCCCCGCGATGAGTTCGTGCGGGTCGCCGGACTTCAGCAGGAAACCGGTGGCTCCCCCGCTGAGCGCTCGTGCGACGTAGGCCTCCTCGGAGAAGGTCGTCAGCATCGCGACCGCGGTGCCGGGCATCGTCCGTACGATCTCCTCCCCCGCGGCCAGGCCGTCGAGTCCCGGCATACGGATGTCGAGCAGCGCGACGTCGGGGCGGTGGGCCTGGGTCAGGGCGATGGCCTCTCTTCCGTCGCCCGCCTCCGCGACGACCTCGATGTCCTCGCCCGCGCCGAGGATGGCGCGGACGCCCGCGCGGATCATCGCCTCGTCGTCGGCCAGCAGTACGCGGATCACCGCACCCACTCCTTCTCGTGCTCGTGCTCGTGCTCGTGCTCGGACCCTGCTCTGGCTTCCGCCTTGGGGATCACGCTTTTCTCCACGAGGGCCCCGTCCTTGAAGCAGACCCTGAAGTGCCGGACGGCGACGAAGAGTTCACCGCTGGCGCGGTAGTAGCGGCAGTCGGCTCCTTCGGGGGGCGGGGTCGGGGCGCGTTCCGCGGGCGGATCGGAGGCGGCCAGGTCGGGGAGCTGGCGTTCGGCGTCGGCCTGGGCCTGGCCGAGCGACAGGCGTGCGAAGTCGGCGGGTTGCAGGACGGCGTGCGAGCGCGAGTACGCGTACCAGGCGAAGGCGCCGCCGACGAGCAGGACTCCGGTGGCCAGGGCGGCGCCGAAGGCAAGGAGGGTGCGGTGGCGGGCGTGGGCGAGTCGTCCTGGGCCGGTGGGGTGCGGGGGGCGCAGTGCTTCGGTACGGGGCTCGACGCGGGCTTCGACGCGGGCTTCGACGCGGAATCCGTCGGCGTGCGGGCCCGCGTGGAGGGTGCCGCCGAGGTCTTCGAGCCTGGCCCGCAGATGGGCGAGGCCGGAGCCCGCGCCGGGGCCGGAACCCGGGCGCTGGGGAGCTCCGTTGGTGACGACGACCGCCGTTTCGCGCACTTCTACGGTGACGGGGGCGCCGGGGGCGTGTCTGGCGGCGTTGGTGAGGGCTTCCTGGACGACGCGGTGGAAGGTGCGTGCGGCGGCTTCCGCGGCTTCTGCCACTTTCGCGGCTTCTGCGGTCTTTGGCCTTCTCGTCTCCGTACGCTCCTCTTCCTCGCCGTCCTGCGTGTACCGCACCGGCAGCCCTGAATCGGCGGCCCGTTCGACGAGGGCCCGCAGGCTTTCGCCCGCGGGGCCGAGGGGGGCGACCTCGTCGCCCTCTTCCCTCAGCAGCCCGATGATCTCGTGCAGCCGGTCGGTGGCGTCCGACGCGGCCGCGCGCAGGTCGGCCGCGGCGGTGCGGTGCCGGTCCGGCAGGTCGGCGGCCACCTGGAGGGCGCCTGCGCGCACCGCGATGAGGCTCAGTTCGTGGCCGAGGGAGTCGTGCATGTCCTGGGCGATGCGGGCCCGTTCCCGCAGCCGGGCGCGGTCGGCGACGATGCGTTGCTCGCGCTCCAGTTGGGCGGCGCGGGTCCAGCCCGCGGCGGAGAGTTCGCGGGCCTGGCGGAGGTAGCGCCCGGCGAGCCAGGGGAAGACGGCGCCGAAGAGCAGGGTCCCCATGAGGACGAGCCACTCCACGACGGGGTCCACGCCGCGTACGACGATCTTGGCTGTGCCGATGAGGGCGGTGGCCCCGAAGGCGAGGGCCGCGGGGCGGAGTCGGGTGGACCGGCGGCCCATCAGCAGCGCGAAGGCTGCCAGGGCGGGGCCGTACGAGATGGTGAACAGGGAGGGTGCCGTGGCGAGCCCCAGCGCTGCGGCTGCCGCGAAGGCTGCGGCCGGGCGGTGGTGCCGGGTGGCCACGGCCAGTGCGAGCACGGTGGTTCCGGCTGCCTGGAGCCAGGCCGGACGGGGCTCGCTCAGCCCCAGCGGGCCCGCGCAGACGGCGGGTATCGCCAGGGCCCCCCAAAGAAGGGCACCACGCCCCCGATCACTTTTCACCCCCCGAAGCTACTTCCCCCACCCCGGAACCCACCCCTGCCGATAGTCAGGTCCTCCCGACCCGCTGCACTCCCCCCGGGGCCCGCAGGCACCCCTGACCGAACGAACCTTCCCCACCCACCCACCCGATCACCCGGCATCCACCCCCAACGAACGAACCTCTCCCACCCACCCACCCGATTGCCCCGCGGTGCCATGGGGGCAATCGGGGTGGGCGGCAACGCGTGCAGACGCGGGGGTTGGCGCGCGGGCGGGTTGGGGCCGTGGCCTGGGGCGGGGGGCCTCGACCCAGGCGGGGGGGGCTCCGCCCAAGCGGGGGGCTCCACCTAGGCCGGGGGCCTCCGCCCAGGCGGGGGGGCTCCACCCAGGCGGGGGGCCTCCACCCAAGCGGGGGGCCTCCACCCAGGCCGGGGGCCTCCACCCAAGCGGGGGGCCTCCACCCAGGCGGGGGGGGCTCCACCCAGGCCGGGGGGGGCTCCACCCAGGCCGGGGCCTCCACCCAAGCGGGGGGGCTCCACCCAGGCCGGGGGCCTCCACCCAGGCGGGGGGGCTCCACCCAGGCCGGAGGCCACCGCCCAAGCGGGGGGGAGCTCCACCCAGGCCGGGGGCCTCCACCCAGGCGGGGGGGCTCCACCCAGGCGGGGGGGGCCTCCGCCCAGGCCGGGGGCCTCCGCCCAAGCGGGGGGGGCTCCACCCAGGCCGGGGGCCCCGCCCAAGCGGGCAGCCTCGCCCCGCGTTCGGGCGGCCCCGCTCCCGGTAAAGAGAGGAAAGCGGCCCCGCCTGGCTCGCCCCCCGGGGGCCCCGTGGCAGGATCGGGGTGCCATGACTGCGCCTACGAAGCCCATGCCAATGTCCGAGAGCCCCGAGCCCGCCGGCGAGGCCCTGCACGGTCCCGTCATCGCCTGGTTCGACGCCAACGCCCGTGATCTGCCGTGGCGTCGGGCCGACGCCGGGCCCTGGGGTGTGATGGTCAGTGAGTTCATGCTGCAGCAGACGCCCGTAAGCCGCGTCCTGCCCGTGTACGAGCAGTGGATCGCCCGCTGGCCCCGCCCCGCCGACCTCGCCAAGGAAGCCCCGGGTGAGGCCGTCCGTGCCTGGGGACGCCTCGGCTACCCCCGCCGGGCGCTCCGCCTGCACGGCGCCGCCGTCGCCATAACGGAACGGCACGGCGGCGACGTACCGGCCAAGCACGCGCAGCTCCTCGCGCTGCCCGGCATCGGCGAGTACACCGCCGCGGCCGTGGCGTCGTTCGCGTACGGGCAGCGGCATGCCGTCCTTGACACGAATGTGCGAAGGGTCTTCGCGCGGGCCGTGACCGGCGTCCAGTACCCGCCGAACGCCACCACCGCCGCCGAGCGCAAGCTGGCCCGCGCCCTCCTCCCCGAGGAAGAGCGCACGGCATCCCGCTGGGCCGCCGCCTCCATGGAGCTCGGCGCCCTCGTCTGTACCGCCAAGAACGAGAGTTGCGGACGTTGTCCCATCGCCGCGCAGTGCGCGTGGCAGGCGGCCGGGAAGCCGGCGCATCAGGGGCCCGCCCGGCGGGGCCAGACGTACGCGGGCACGGACCGCCAGGTCCGCGGCAAGCTGCTCGCCGTGCTCCGCGAGGCCGTCGCCCCCGTGCCGCAGGCGGCCCTCGACCGCGTGTGGGACGAGCCCGTGCAGCGGGCCCGCGCCCTGGACGGACTCGTCTCCGACGGTCTCGTCGAGCCGCTACCCGAGGGGCTCTACCGACTCCCCCTGACCTAGCTTTACGCCGCGCCTACTTCTGTTACACAACCGACGGAAGGCCGTGCGCCCTCCGCTGGCTGCTCCGCACAGCCTCGTGACAACGCCTCCGTAGCTTCATAGCCGTACCGCACAAGCAGCGGTGGTCGGTGAACGGAGGCGGTTGGGTATGGCGCACGGCGAGGTGCTCGAGTTCGAAGAGTACGTCCGCACTCGGCAGGACGCCCTGCTGCGCAGTGCCCGGCGCCTGGTCCCCGACCCCGTCGACGCCCAGGACCTGCTGCAGACGGCGCTCGTGCGGACGTACGGCCGCTGGGACGGCATAGCCGACAAGCGGCTCGCGGACGCCTACCTGCGCCGCGTCATGATCAACACGCGTACGGAGTGGTGGCGGGCCCGCAAGCTCGAAGAGGTCCCCACCGAGCAGATGCCCGACGCCCGCGTGGAAGACTCCACCGAACAGCACGCGGACCGTGCCCTCCTGATGGACATCATGAAGGTCCTCGCACCCAAGCAGCGCAGCGTCGTCGTGCTGCGACACTGGGAGCAGATGTCCACAGAGGAGACGGCCGCGGCACTCGGCATGTCCGCGGGAACGGTCAAGAGCACCCTGCACCGGGCGCTCGCCCGGCTCCGCCAGGAGCTGGAGAGCCGGGACCGCGAGGAGCCCGCCACCGGCGCGCTCGAACGTGAGGAGCGGGAGCGTTGCGCGGCCTAAGCACCCGGGCTGGCAGGAAGACCGGCAGGCAGACCGGCAGAAAGATGAGGGCGGGGAGCGCGGCGGCGGTCGCACTCGCCGCCATCGGCCTTTTCCTCACCTCCTGCTCGACCGGCGGCGCCGGCGCCCGCGACGAGGGCCCCGGCAACCGCGGCGAGACGGTGATGACCCCCTCGCCGTCCCCGACACCGTCGACGACGTCCGCGCCTTCGCCGCCCTCCAGCCTGGAGGCGGTCGAGCTCGTCAAGGACGACCCGAAGGTGAGCCGGACGGTCAAGCGTGACCTGAAGCCCTGTGTCGCCGACGAGTATCCGGTCGACGTCTCGTACGGCAGCCTGACCGGAGGATCTGCCTCCGATGTCGTCGTGAACATCATGACCTGCGGCGATGCGGTCGGCACGAGCAGTTACGTGTATCGCGCCGAAGGCAAGAAGTACGAGAATGTCTTCCAGGACGAGGAGCCGCCCGTCTACGCGGAGATCGACCGGGGCGACCTGGTGGTGACCAAGCAGGTGTACGAGAAGGGTGACCCGGTGTCGTATCCGTCCGGCGAGGAAGTCATCACGTACCGCTGGTCCTCGAACCACTTCACCGAGACGGACCGCACCCGCAGTCACTACAGCAGCGCGGCGGGCGGCGACGCACCCGCTCCGTCGGAGAACTGAGAGAACTGAGAGCCCCCGATGGCAGAGCACACCCATGTCCTGTTCGTCGAGGACGACGACGTCATCCGCGAGGCGACGCAGCTCGCGCTCGAACGGGACGGCTTCGTCGTCACCGCGATGCCCGACGGCCTGAAGGGCCTTGAGGCCTTCCGCGCCGACCGCCCCGACATCGCGCTGCTCGACGTGATGGTGCCGGGCCTCGACGGCGTCTCGCTGTGCCGCCGCATCCGTGACGAGTCGACGGTTCCGGTGATCATGCTCTCGGCGCGTGCCGACTCCATCGACGTCGTGCTCGGCCTGGAGGCGGGCGCCGACGACTACGTGACCAAGCCCTTCGACGGCGCCGTCCTGGTCGCCAGGATTCGCGCCGTCCTTCGCCGCTTCGGGCACGCGAGCGGTCCCGACGCGGGGGCGCCCGTCGGCGGTGAGGGCGGCTCGCCCGACGGCGGCGTGCTGCACTTCGGCGATCTGGAGATCGACACGGAGGGCATGGAGGTCCGCAAGGACGGCGCCCCGGTGGCCCTGACGCCGACCGAGATGCGCCTGCTGCTCGAATTCTCGTCCGCGCCCGGCACGGTCCTCTCCCGCGACAAGCTCCTGGAGCGCGTGTGGGACTACGGCTGGGGCGGCGACACCCGCGTCGTCGACGTCCACGTGCAGCGCCTCCGTACGAAGGTCGGCCAGGACCGCATCGAGACGGTCCGCGGCTTCGGCTACAAGCTCAAGGCGTGAGCCGACCGCATGGCTGAAGTACCAAACGGGTCTGACGGTCCGGTGCGTCTCGGGGGACATATATGAGCAGGGGGACGGTGGCGGCGCTGCGCACGCGCCTTGGCTCCGGCCTGCGCACCGGCGTGCGCTGGAAGATCAGCGCGGCGATCGCGCTGGTCGGCGCGCTCGTCGCGGTGGCGCTGAGCCTCGTCGTGCACAACGCGGCGCGCGTATCGATGCTGGACAACGCGCGCGACGTCCAGGACGAGCGCATTCTGTACGCCCAGCGGATCTACGAGACGTCCGGGCGCACGGGCCAGTTCGGCATGAAGATCGACGACCCGGAGATGCCCAGAGACCTGCTGGCGAAGGTGCTCACGGGGCGTCGCGCGACGTATGTGGAGGACCACGAGGGCGGTGTGCCGGACATCTGGGCGGCGGTGCCGCTGAGCGACGGCCACATCCTGTCGCTGCACACCCGCTTCACCGACCGCAGCGCCACCGTGATGAAGGACCTCGACCAGGCCCTGGTCATCGGCTCCATCTCGGTCGTCTTCGGCGGCTGCGCGCTCGGGGTGCTCATCGGCGGCCAGCTCTCGCGGCGTCTGCGCAAGGCGGCGACGGCGGCGCAGGAGGTCGCCCAGGGGCAGACGGACGTGAGCGTACGGGAGGCCATCGGCGGCGTCGTACGCGATGAGACCGATGACCTCGCGCGGTCGGTGGACGCGATGGCGGACGCGCTCAAGCAGCGCCTCGAAGCGGAGCGGCGGGTGACGGCGGACATCGCGCACGAGCTGCGTACGCCGGTGACCGGTCTGCTCACGGCGGCCGAACTGCTGCCGCCGGGACGCCCGACCGAGCTGGTCAGGGACCGCGCGCAGGCGATGCGCACGCTCGTCGAGGACGTGCTGGAAGTGGCGCGTCTGGACAGCGCGGCCGAGCGGGCCGAGCTGCAGGACCTGATGCTCGGTGAGTTCGTGACGCGGCGGATCGCGGTGCTGAACTCGGACGTGAGCGTGACGGTGGTGCACGAGTCGGAGGTCACCACCGACCCGCGCCGCCTGGAGCGCATCCTCGGCAACCTCCTCGCCAACGCGGCCAAGCACGGCAAGCCGCCGGTCGAGGTCAGCGTCGAGGGCCGCGTGGTGCGGGTGCGCGACCACGGCCCCGGGTTCCCCGCAGGTCTCCTGGAGGAGGGGCCGAGCCGCTTCCGCACCGGCAGCACGGACCGCGCGGGCGTCGGCCACGGCCTGGGCCTGACGATCGCGGCGGGCCAGGCGCGGGTCCTGGGCGCGAGGCTCACCTTCCGCAACGTGACCCCCGCGGGCGCGGGCCCCGAGGACCCGGCGGAGGGCGCGGTGGCAGTCCTCTGGCTCCCGGAACACGCCCCGACCAACACGGGCAGCTTCCCGATCCTGCAACTGCCGGACAGGTACAGGTAGCCGGTCTGCTGTGGGCAGGCGTTCCGCAGCACGAATAAGCAGGGCAGCAGCACACAGCAACGGGCCCCCGGCACCAGAAGGTGCCGGGGGCCCGTTTCAATCGAGGGGGCCGACCGCAGGTCAGACGGCTTCCGCCACCTTCGCTTCCCCGGAGTCGGAGCTCTTGGGCTCGGAGTCCTTCGGCCCGGCCCCCCGCAGGGGAACCTCCTTGACGAAGAACGCCGCGATCAGCGCGGCGACCCCGATGATCGCGCCCAGCAGGAACGCCGAGTGCGTACCGGCAGACACCGCGTGCTGGTACGCGTCCCGCACGGCCTCCGGCAGCTTCGCCAGGCTGTTCGCGTCCAGCTGCGCCGACTGCTCGGTGACCTTGCCGCCGAGGTCACCGGCGCGCGAGGCCATCGTGTCCTCGACCCGGCTGTTGAAGAGCGCCCCCATGATCGCGACGCCGAACGAGGAGCCGAGCGTACGGAAGAGCGTGGCCGAGGACGACGCGACGCCCATGTCCTTCATCTCGACGCTGTTCTGCGCGACCAGCATCGTGATCTGCATCAGGCAGCCCATGCCCGCGCCGAGCACGGCCATGTAGAGACCCGAGGTGAACCGCGAGGTGTCGGTGTCCATCTGCGACAGCAGGAAGAGCCCGAGGACCATCAGTACGGTGCCGGCGATCGGAAAGATCTTGTACTTGCCGGTCGACGTGGTGAACCGCCCCGAGAAGAACGAGACGACCATCATCGAGAGCAGCATCGGCAGGAGAAGGAGCCCGGAGTTGGTGGCCGAGGCCCCCTGCACCGCCTGCTGGTAGAGCGGCAGGAACAGCATCGCGCCGAACATCACGAACCCGGTGAGGAAGCCGATCACCGACATGAGCGTGAAGTTGAGGCTGCGGAAGATGTGCAGCGGCAGGATCGGCTCGGCGGCCTTCTTCTGCACGATGACGAAGCTGATGAGCGAGACGACGCCGATCGCGATGAGTTCCATGATCACGGTCGAGGTCCAGGCGTACTCCGTGCCGCCCCACGTGGTGACGAGCACGAGCGAGCTGATGCCCACGGTCAACAGCGCCGCGCCGAGGTAGTCGATGCGCCCCTTCGCCTTCTTCTTCGGCAGGTGAAGCACCGCGGTGACCATGGCGAGCGCGACGGCGCCGAGCGGCAGGTTGATGTAGAAGGCCCAGCGCCAGCCGAGGTGGTCGGTGATGGTGCCGCCGACGAGCGGCCCGCCGATCATGGCGACCGCCATGACGCCGGTCATCATGCCCATGTACTTGCCGCGCTCCCGCGGCGTGACGAGCTCACCGATGATCGCCATGACGCCGACCATCAGACCGCCCGCGCCGAGCCCCTGGACGGCACGGAAGCCGATCAGCTGGCCCATGTCCTGCGCCATTCCGCTGAGCACGGAGCCGAGCAGGAAGATCACTATGGAGGTGAGGAAGACGCCCTTGCGCCCGTACATGTCGCCGAGCTTGCCCCAGATGGGGGTCGACGCGGCGGTCGCGAGCATGTACGCGGTGACGACCCACGACAGGTGCTCCATGCCGCCGAGGTCACCGACGATCGTCGGCATCGCGGGGCTGACGATCATGTTGTCGAGCATCGCGAGCAGGATGGTGACCATCAGCGCCATCATCACGACGCGCACGCTGCGCGGCTGAGGCGCTTCCTTCTCCGATCCGACTGATCCGGCCGATCCGGCCGATCCGGCCGATCCGGCCGATCCGGCCGATCCGGCTGCTTCCGCTGGTATCGCCTGCTCCCCCGGCTTTGTCCCTGTCTCCGCCATGTTCCCCACTCCCCGGTTACCCCGACTGCGTGTTGCTGTCCGCCGCCACTTACTTGCCGACCGGCAAGCTGACTACACTGGGGGAAACTAGACCCCTAGCTAGCCGGGCGTCAAGTAAGTAAAATCGGATCCAAGGATTCGAGCCGAGAGGGAGCCGAGGAGCAAAGAGATGGTCACGGGCAAGCAGCAGCGCCGCGGGGACACCCGCCAGCGCATCCAGGACGTGGCCCTCGAACTTTTCGCCGAGCAGGGGTACGAGAAGACGTCACTGCGCGAGATCGCGGAGCGTCTGGACGTCACGAAGGCGGCGCTCTACTACCACTTCAAGACGAAGGAAGACATCCTCACCAGCATCTTCGAGGACATGACCCGGCCCATCGACGAGCTGATGGAGTGGGGCAAGGAGCAGCCGCGCACGCTGGAGACGAAGCGGGAGATCCTGACCCGCTACAGCGAGATCCTCAAGGGTGCGGCGCCGCTCTTCCGCTTCATGCAGGAGAACCAGGCGACGATGCGGGACCTGAAGACGGGCGAGACCTTCAAGGACCGCATGATGGGCCTGCTCGACATCCTGCGCGACCCCGAGGCCCCGATGACGACGCAGGTGCGGTGCTTCAGCGCGTTGTTCACGATGCACGGTGGGATGTTCGTGCTCAAGGACGCCGAAGGCGACCCCGAGGAGAAGCGCAAGGCCATCCTGGAGGTCGCCATCGATCTGGTGACACAGGCGCACGAAGGCGCCTAGTCGCGCACTGCTCAGACGCTGACACCGTTGGAGCGCAGGAACGCGACCGGGTCGACCGCCGAGCCGTAGTTCGGGGTCGTACGGATCTCGAAGTGCAGGTGCGGGCCGCTGGAGTTTCCGGTGTTGCCGGAGGCGGCGATGTGCTGGCCGGTCTTGACGGCCTGGCCGACGCGGACGTCGATCTTCGACAGGTGCGCGTACTGCGAGAACGTGCCGTTGTCGTGCTTGACCACGATGGCGTTGCCGTAAGCGGGACCGTCACCGGCGCCGTTGCCGCCGGCCTTGACGACGGTGCCGTTGTGCACGGCCTCGACGGAGGTGCCGATCGCCACGGCGAAGTCCTGGCCGGAGTGCTTGCTGGACCACATGTTGCCGCCGAGCCCGAAGGACGCGGAGAGCGTGTACTTGTCGACCGGGTCCTGCCAGCCCGCGGCCTTCTTGGCGGCGGCCTGCTTGGCCTGCTTGGCCTGCTCGGCCTTCTTGGCGGCGGTCTGCTTGGCCTTGGACGCGGCCTTGGCCTGAGCGTCGGCCTGCGCGGCTATCGAGTTGGCGGACACGCCGGGCAGCGCACCGCCCTTGGTGTCGGCCGCGGCGGCGATGCCGGTGCCGAGAACGGCGGAAGCGCCGAGCCCGACGGTGGCGGCGGTGATGACGGCCGTCCGCGTACGGAGCAGGGACAGGCCGGACAGGGTGGACGTGGCGCGCTTCGACATGGCGGAAGACCTCCGGGATGGGGAGCGTGTACGTGACACCGCCGCTGTCGCCGCGTGGCACGTGGGGCTGGGACTGAACCTGTGTCCGAGACACAGAGGGACCCGGCACACGCTTCGCTGCGTTTCCGCCGGGGCCCCACCTTGGTAACCCGCACCCCGCCCGCTGCTCAAACCCCCCATCTACTACCTAATGCCGTAGCCAACCGCCCCTCTTTCGACCCCTTGACACCGACAAATTCCGACAATTCCCCCTTCAACCATCTGCCGGAATTGACGCTCGGAGTCAGGTTTAACCCCACTTCGAAAGGGCACCTCGGGCCAGCACTGGCACGTTCGGCGGAAGGACCCCGCCGACGCGCCCAAGGTCCCGGGGGTTGCGTGCCGAAGGTCCCGACCACCCCTCCGACCAGCACCACTATTCCGCCTAGTACCGGACATAACGCCTGTGCGTCATGTCACCGGCCCCCGAGATCCACAACCTCCCGAATGTGACCGGCGCTACGCTGCGGCGCATGGATCCCGCGGCCATAGGCTCCGTCTCCCGACTCGCGTCGAGCGTCGTCACTCCCCTGGTCAAGCGCCTTTTCGTACGGGAGGGGCCGGGCGCGGGCCTGGTGGAGAAACCCGTCCGCCTCTCGGGGCTCGTGTCCTTCCGGGGCGAGAAGCGGAAGCTGACCGACAAGGACCTGGCGAAGCTGGCGGCGGAGCTGGTGCGCCAGGCCGTACGGGCCTCCGGCGAGAGTGCCGTCCCCGCGGACGAGGAGCAGGCGGTGGTCGACGCGCTGGCCCGCACCCTGCACGCGCTGGGCGACCTCACCCTCACGGACGTCCAGGCGGTCGAGCTCGGCCACAACGCCCTGGCGCTGCGCCTGCGCCGGGCGAGCGGCAACCCCGACCGTGACCTGTCGGCTGACGCGGCGTACTTCTACGACCGCCTGCTCGACACGACCTGCCTGCACATCCTGCACTTCTTCACGCAACGCTCGGCCTTCGTGGCCCGGACCCTGGTGGAACAGAGCCGCCGCCAGTCGGAACTGATCACAAAGATCGACGAACTGATCGCCCGCAATCCCCTTCCCGGGGCGGAGGACGTGGCCTTCGAGCAGCGGTATCTCGCGTACGTCGCGAGGAAGCACGGGAAGCTGACGATCTTCGGGATCGATCTGACCCGCACGCCGGGGAAGTGGCCGCTGGACGCGGCGTACATGTCGCTGGAGGCGACGGATCGGACGCAGACCTACGCGATGTCCGGCGAGGTCCGACGTGACCCCTGGGGTACGCCGATCGCCCCCACGCCCCGCCCCGCCGACCAGTCACTGGCCGAGCACGACCGAGTCCTCCTGCGCGGCGAGGCGGGCTCCGGCAAGACGACCCTCGTCCAGTGGCTCGCGGTCAGCGCCGCGAGCCCCGCCCCGGACGACGACCGCATGACGTACCTCTACGACCGCATCCCCTACGTCCTCCCCCTCCGCACCCTCACCCGGCACGGCGAGCGCCTCCCCGCCCCCGCGGACTTCCTCGCGGCGGTCGGCTCCCCGCTGGCCGGCACACAGCCCAAGGGCTGGGAGTCCCGCGTCCTGACGGCGGGCCGCGCGCTGATCCTGGTGGACGGGATCGACGAGATCCCGGAGTCGGAGCGCGCCCGCACGCGGGAGTGGCTGACGGACCTGATCGACGCCCACCCGGGCAACCGCTGGCTGGTGACGTCACGGCCGTCGGCGGTACGGGAGGACTGGCTGGCCGAGGAGGGCTTCGCGGAGCTGACCCTGTCCCCCATGGGCGGGCGGGAGGTCGCCGCCTTCATCAGCCGCTGGCACACGGCAGCCGCGACCGGCGTACCGGAGGAGGATGACGCGCTGGTCTCGTACGAGGCCCAGCTCCTGCAAGCCGTGTCCGCCAAGCCCGACCTGGGCCTCCTGGCGACCAATCCCCTGATGTGCGGTCTGATCTGCGCCCTGCACCGCGACCGCAGGGGATTCCTGCCGCTGAGCCGCAAGGACCTCTATACGGCGGCACTGTCCATGCTGCTCGTCCGCCGCGACCGCGAGCGCGACATGGGCATCCCCGAGGTGCGCGAGGAGCCGCAGCTCCAGTTGCTGCAGCGCCTCGCGTACTGGCTGATCCGCAACGGCCGTACGGAGATGGACCGTTCGCGCGCGGAGGCCGTCATCGCCGACGCCCTGCCGTCCGTCCCGGAACTGACCGACCTCGGCGACGCGCAAGCGGTGTACGCGCACTTCCTGCACCGCAGCGGGCTGCTCCGCGAACCGGCCCCCGGCACGGTCGACTTCATCCACCGCACCTTCCAGGACTTCCTGGGGGCGCGTGCCGTGGTGGACGAAGGGGACTTCGGTCTCCTGGTGCGGCAGGCCACGGACGACCAGTGGGCGGACGTCATCCGGATGGCCGTGGCGCAGGCGCGGCCACGTGAACGGGCGGAAATTTTCCGCGACTTGATCGAGTCCGGCGACGCGCAAGCCGATGCACGCACGCGGAACAAGATCCATCTGACGGCGGCGGCCTGCCTGGAGCACGCGGCGGAGCTGGCGCCGGACGTACGGCGCGAAGTGGAGCGGCGGATGGCCGCGCTCATCCCGCCGCGCGGCACGAACGAAGCTCGTGAGCTGGCGGCGATCGGACCCATGGTCCTCGACCTGCTGCCGGGTCCGGACGACCTGAGCAGGGACGAGGCCCGCCATGTGGCGGTGACCGCGACGCATGTCGCGTCGGACGCGGCGATCCCGTTCCTCGCGCGACTCGCGCGGCATCCGTCCTTGCGGGTGCGCAGCCAGCTCATGTGGGGCTGGGGCAGGTATGAGGCCCGCCCCTACGCGGAACAGGTCATCGCCCAACTCGACGACGGCACCACGCATTTCTCGCTCCAGAGCGACGCTCAGGTCAGGGAGCTCGAACGGCTGGGCCTGCGGCCCAAGCATCTGGACATCCGCGCTTCCGTCTCCCCCGAGGCCGCGTCGGGACTGATCGCGGCCTGCGTCCCCACCTCTCTGGCCCTGGAGCTCCCCCCTGACCGGCTCACGCCCGAGGCGCTGCACGGCCTGCGCCGCCTGGACTCACTGCGCTTCCACAAGCTCTCCCTCGACAGCGAGTGGTGGAACCTCGCGTACATCCCTGCCGAGGCTCCGCTGCGTACGCTCGGGTTCGTCGGCAGCTGGGACACGCTCGGTGATGCGCACCGCATGCGCCGTTGGCGGGAGTTGACCTGGCTCATTTTCGGTGACGACGACGGCCCGAGCGCCGCGGGCGACTGGCAGTACCTCGAAGATCTCCCCCGACTCGAACGCCTGAGCGTGACGCCTTCCATCCTCGCCCACGCGACTCCCCCGCTGCGGCTGGCGACCGTCGACGAACTGATCCTGACCAGCACCAACGGCTGGCAGGACGCGACTTCCCACCTGGCGGAGATCTTCCCGACGGTCACCCGCCTTCAGGTGGTCACGCGACCGGGCGAGGAGACGTTGGACCTGGGCGCCGCCCCCCTCCCGCCGACCCTCCGGCTCGTGATGGTCCCGGACATCCAGGTGACCGGCCTCGACGCGATCCCTTCGGGGGTCGAAGTCGACGTCTACCCGGCACTTACCGATTGAGCTGGAACCACACCCCCTTCCCACTCCCGGTGGGCGTCACCCCGCACACGTCCGACAGCGCGGTCACGAGGAAAAGTCCCCGCCCGCCTTCGTCCTCGCCGGGAGCCCTTCGGGGGGACGGCAGTTGATCGCTCCCGTCGTACACGGCGACCCGTACGTGCGTGGCCGCGACGGCCGCTCTCAGGTGCACGTCACCCTTCGTGTGCTGATGCACGTTGGTCACCAGCTCCGACGTACAGAGCGCGGCGGCTTCGGCGAGGTGACCGAGCCCCAGCGTGAGCAGCGCGCTGCGTACGAAGTCGCGGCAGATCTTGGGCGAGCTGGCGTCGGCGGGGGCGAACAGGGTGTAGGCGAGCGGGAGTTCGGGCCGCTCGTCCCCGCATACGGAGTCATGCACGGTAACGCCCATGAGACGCCTCCAAGGCGCGCGTAGGGGTTCGTTCGCTGTGACGGTGATGGGTGGGGTGGGGGTGGCCCGGCCGCAGTGGCCTACTGCCCCTCGCGAACAAGTCACCGCCCGGAACGGGGACTTGGATCGGACAGTGCGCTTCTGCGGCTGAGCAGGGGTTACTGCGTCGCAGCGATGCTTCCACCATCAGCGTGTGAGCGTCGCCATACTCACCGTAAGGAACAACGGGCCACTAGTGCAACCCAGTTGCCTCAATCGGTGGAACCCTCGCCACCAACCCGGCAGACTGAGCGCGAACCCTCAGGAGGTCCAACCTTGGCACTGCGGCTGCACATCACCGAGCGCCAGCGAAGACTCGGCATCGAGCTACGGAAGCTGCGCGAGAGCGCGGGGCTCAATCTCATCGAGGCGGCTGCGCTGATCGACATGGGGCGACCGCACCTCACCCACATCGAGGCGGCCAGAACCGGCATCTCCACGGAACGGCTCCGCACCCTGGTCGGCGATTACGGGTGCACTAGTGGCCCGTACGTCGATGAGCTGGTCCGCATGTCGGAGAGCAATGGCAAGGGGTGGTGGTCCAGTTACCGCAAGGCTTTGCCGCAGCGATCTCTCGACCTTGCCGAACTGGAAGGTCGCGCCACCAGGATCCAGGGGTACGAGACGCTCGTCATTCCCGGGTTGCTTCAGACCGAGGCGTACATGCGCGCCCTCTTCCGGGATTCGCTCTCCGCCGCCACGGCAGATGAGGTCGACACCCTGGTCCAGTTCCGCCTGCAACGACAGAGCGCCCTGGCCGCACCCCAGCGCGCCAATCTGCACGTGGTCATCCACGAAGCCGCCCTCCGGCTGGTGGTGGGCAGCTCGCACGTCATGCGGGGACAGCTGACGCATCTGCTCACTGCGGCCCGGATGCCAAACCTGACGATCCAAGTACGCCCGTTCGATGCCGGTTCCGCCCTGTGGATCGGAGCGTCGTTCTCCATCCTGAGCCCTGGGGTCCCCGGTCTGGAAACCGTGGCGGTCGAGCACCCGTCTGCGCAGCTCAAACTCAGCGACCAAGCCTCACTCGACCAGTACAGCAGCACCTTTGCCGAGTTGAGCAAGAACTCACTGCCCCCGGTCGTCACAGATCATCCGCCAGATGCGCACACCGGGCGTGACTCCTGCGTTCTGCTCCAGCACCTTCTCTACACGTACCAAGGAAGCAGCCATGACTGACCTCAACTGGCAGAAGTCCACATTCAGCGAAGCCGGGGGAACCAACTGCGTCTACGTCGCGGCTACTCCTGACGGCGCCATCCGCCTCCGCGAGAGCGACGCCCCCGATAGGAGCCTCAGCACCTCGCCCGAGGCCTTCGCCGCCCTGGTCCGAACCCTTACGGGGCGCCAGTGATCCAGCCCCAGTGGCAGAAGTCCACCTTCAGCGGCGACCAGGCCAACTGCGTCTACGTGGCCGCCACCCGCGAACCGACCGCGACCATCCACCTCCGGGAGAGCGACTCCCCGGAGGCAATCCTCACCACCACGCCCGAGGCCCTCGCCGCCCTGATACGCACTCTCAGCGCGGCGCCCCGCTGAACAGTTCGCCCTTCGTGACCGTGCCGCTGTCCTTGGCGGCGGAGGCTCCCGCAAGGGGAACCGGGGCCGGAGCCCGTGGCCGAGGTCACCGGCAGGATTACTGCGCGCCACCCTGACCCGCGCTGCCGATCGGGCCGACCTTGACCGAGGAGCCCGAGCCGTCGCTGACGGGCAGCGTGGCGGCGCCCGGCCACGCCAGGGAGTACGACTTCGTCTCTCCGGGCGGGGTCACCACGAGGCCCGTGACACGGACACCGGAGCCACCCGAGTCGTTCATCGGGTAGCTGACCGTGAAGGACACCGACTCCCCGTCCGTGAGGAGCATCTCCGCGGCGGGCTTCCCCTCACGCGTGGCGGAGACGTTCCCCGCGTTGGTCTTCAGGTCGACGCCCGCGAACCCGGAGAGCAGGCAGGCCCGGTCACCGGGGTTCGCGAACGTCACCGCGACCGAACCCTTGTCGTCACCGTCGATGGTGCTGTCCGTCGCCGAGATGTCGAGGTCATCCGTACGGCACTTCTCGGCCCGCTCGACGTTGCCCGCGCCGCTCCCGGCCGCGGTGCCCTGCCCGCCGGACTCCTTGCCGGCCGAGTCCTTGCCGCCGCCCTGCTCCGAACCACCGTCCGAACCGGAGCCACCGCCCGAGCCGGAGCCGCCTGTGGAGGACGAGCTGGAGGCGGCCGACGGGTCACCCTGGCCCGCGACGTCATCGCCGTTGCAGGCCGTGAGCGAGAGGCTCGCGGCGACGGTCAGGGCCGCGGCGGCGATGCGGAGCGTGCGGCGACGAGCGGCGGTGGTGGTGTTGGAACGCATGGCGGGATCCCCCGTAGGTAGTTGTCGGCGTCCCCTCCTCGGGAACAAGACCGACTCTGGTCGAGCCCACTAATGCCGAACTCCCACCCGACTAACATCCGCCTAACGAACCCCGCTGAGCTGCGAAAAGTCCCCGGAAAGTCGCCGGACCGCCCGTGGCCCGCCCGTGGCCCGCCCGTCGCCCGACGCCACGGAATACCCCGCCCCCGCCCCCCGGTTGGCCCCACATGACGACTGACGCACCCTTCGATCCCCACGCCCTGCTCGCCGACAGCAGCCTCGGCGTGCTGGCGACCATCAAGGCCGACGGGCGGCCCCAGCTCTCGCCCGTGATGCCGTCGTACGACCGCTCCGCGGGCGTCATCCGCATCTCGACGACCGCGAAGACCGCGAAGTTCGCGAACCTGCGCCGCGACCCCCGCGCCGCCCTGGAGGTGACCAGCCCCGACGGCCGCGCCTGGGCCACGGCCGAGGGCGACGCCACCCTCATCGGGCCCGGGACCGACCCCCGGGGCCCTGAGGTGCAGGCCCTCGTCGACTACTACCGGGCCGCCGCCGGTGAGCACCCGGACTGGGACGAGTACCGCCGCGTCATGGTCGACGATCGCCGGGTGCTGATCACACTGACGGTCGAGAAGGTGTACGGCACGGAACTCGCCTGAGCCCCCGGCGCGCACCGCACCGCCCCCGCCGCCGCCCGCCGCCAGCCGCCAGCCGCCAGCCACAACCACGTACGAGTTGCAGGGAAATCCCACCGATCGCGGCTCCAGGCCGCACCCGGTGGGATTTTCTTGCGCCCCGGCCCCCTCACGCACCTCAAGCCCCTTCCCCCAGGCTTGAGTTGACCTACCCTTGACCCTCCACGACACACGAAATCCCACCCGCAGGGACCCCCTATGTCCATGGAGCCCGTTGTCCGCATCCCCTCGACGCTCGCCGCACCCCTCGTACAACGGCTCATCCGCACGCCCCCGCCGCAGCCGCCCGCCGCGCCCGGCCTGATCGCCGCCCTCACCACCTGGCGCGGCGCCGACGCCCCCGCGACCCCGGACGACGTACACCGCACCGCCACCGACTTCGTCCACCTCGCCGCCGAGGCGCGCCCCGCCCAGTCGGCCGAACTCGGCGCCGTGAGCGACGTGTTGACGCGCACCCTCCTCGCCGTCGGCGAGCTCGACCTCACGGACGTGGACGCGGTGCGCCTCGGCCCGCAGGACTACGCGCGGCGCCTGAGAGGCGCCGTGCAGGGCGCGGACCGCGCGCTGTCCCCCGGCGCCGCCTCGTTCCACGACGAGCTGCTCGTGGCCGTGTGCCTGCATCTCCTGTACCACTTCGTCCGCCGCTCCCCGCACATCCAGCGGGACATGGCCGAGCGCGCCAGCCGCATCCGCCAGCTCATCGACCTGAACGACGCGGAGGCCGCCGCCCGCCAGCCCGAACGCTCCCAGGAAGACCGGGACTTCGAGGCCGCGTACGCCGAAGAGGTCGTACGGCAGCACGGCTGGCTCACCATCGTCGGCGTGGACCTCGCCAACGCGCCCGACCGCTGGCCCCTGGAGGACACCTACCTCAGCCTGGAGGCCGAGGAGAGCAGCGGCAGCGGCGTACCGGGCGAACCGCGCACCGTGCTGCTCGCCGACCGGGCCCTGGAGGGGCACGAGCGGGTGCTGCTGCGCGGTGTCGCCGGCTCGGGCAAGACGACCCTCGTCCAGTGGCTCGCCGTGGCCGCGGCGCGCGAGGGCACCCGCGTGCCCTTCGTACTGCCCGTACGCCGCTTCGCCCGGGAGGGCTTCCCCGCCCCGGACGACTTCCTGCACGCCATCAGCCACCCGCTGGCCGACCAGGCACCCGAGGGCTGGGTCGTACGAACCCTCCTCGCGGGCCGCGCCATGCTCCTGGTCGACGGGATCGACGAGGCCCCGGAGGCGACCCGCGGCGAGCTGCGCGACCAACTGCGCCGTCTCCTTCGCATCTTCTCCGGCAACGGCTGCCTGGTGACGTCCCGCCCCTCCGCCGTCGAGGACGGCTGGCTCGCCCAGGAACGCCTCGCCGAGGAGGGCTTCAAGGAACTCTCCCTCGCGCCGATGTCACGCGACCAGGTCACCCACTTCATCCACGACTGGCACGCCGCCGCGATGAGCGACGACCAGTGCAAGGAGCAGTCGGAGCGCGACAAGCTCAGGGAGTACGAACAGCGGCTCCTGCACTCCGTCCGCATCTACCGCGAGCTCCGCCAGCTCGCCACGAACCCGCTGATGTGCGGCCTGATCTGCGCCCTGAACCGCGACCGCTCCGGCTCGCTCCCCAAGGGGCGCAAGGAGCTCTACGACGCGGCCCTGGAGATGCTCCTCCAGCGCCGTGACCCCGAGCGGGAGGTCTTGTACGCCGATGATGTGCGGCTCCAGCAAGGGCCCCGGGAGCTGCTTCTGCGCAAGCTGGCCCACGCGATGGTGGAGGAGGGCGTCTCGGAGCTGCCGCGCGAGCGGGTGGTCGCGATCCTGGACGGCGCGCTGCCCGCCATCCCCTCCGCGCGCGCCGAGGGCGACGGCGAGAAGATCTTCCGTCATCTGCTGCACCGCACGGGGCTGCTGCGCGAACAGGCCGGCCTCTCGGTCGACTTCATCCACCGCACCTTCCAGGACTACCTCGCCGCCAAGGAGATAGTGGCCCGCGGCCAGTTCCGCACCCTCGTCGAGCACGCGCACCGCGCCGAGTGGGAGGAGGTCATCCGCATGGCCGCCGCCCACGCCCGCCCCGAGGAGTGCGCCGACTTCCTCGAGCGGCTCCTGGCCGCCGCCCCGAACCTGCGCCGCCCGCACGTGAACCACCGGCGCCTGATGGCCGCGGCCTGCCTGGAGCACGTCACCGAGCTCGACCCGCAGGTGCAGCAGCTCGTCCACGACCGCACGAAGAACCTCGTGCGCCCCACCACGGAACTGGCCGCCCGCAGCCTCGGCTGGGTCGGCCCCATCGTCCTGGAGCAGCTGCCGGACCCCGCGCAGGTGCCGAGCGACCAGCAGGCGCTCCTCCTGGCGATCACGGCCACCCGCGTCCAGGACGACGCCGCCATCGACTACCTCGCCCGTATGCGCCACCGCTCGGCCCTGTCCATCCGGGCCGAGCTGGTCCGCCCGTGGCGGCACTTCGACACGGAGCGGTACGCGCGAGAGATCATCGCCCACCTCGACCCGCTCGGCCTGTACTTCCCGGTCTCCGACACGGCCGAACTCGCGGCGCTACGAGAGCTCGGCGGCCGCCCGTGGATCCAGGTGGTCGGCGTCATGCGCACCGAGGAACTCTTGGACGGCCTGGAACACGACCAGCTCACCCACCTGTGGATCACAGCGGAACTCGCAGACACGGACATGTCCTGGCTCTCCCGCTTCCCGAACCTGAGCGTGCTCCGGGTCAATCCACGTTTGCGCCGCGTACGGAATGTCCCGGAGGGAATCACGATCACTTCATAACCGGGGGGGCGCCCCGTAAGGGGCGCGGGGAACTGCGCGCTCAGCCACAAAGCACCCGCAGCCAAAGGTCAAAGCAAAAGGAGCTGCCCCGGACCGTGGGAAACGGTCCGGGGCAGCCCCAGTGAGCCAGTGTGACGGCGAGCCCGGAGGGCTACGCCTCCTTGCTCAGGTTAGGCCCGGCGCCACCAGCCGCCTGCTCGATCGGCGGCACATCCGGAAGCGCCGCCTTCTCCTCGCCGCGGAAGGTGAACTTGGCTTCCTCGCCCTCACCCTCCGTGCCGACGACCACGATGTGGCCGGGGCGGAGCTCGCCGAAGAGGATCTTCTCCGACAGGATGTCCTCGACCTCGCGCTGGATCGTCCGGCGCAGCGGCCGGGCGCCCATGACCGGGTCGTAGCCCTTCTTCGCGAGCAGCTTCTTCGCGTCACCGCTGAGCTCGATGCCCATGTCGCGGTCCTTGAGACGCTCGTCCACCTTGGCGATCATGAGGTCGACGATCTGGATGATGTCTTCCTCGGTGAGCTGGTGGAAGACCACCGTGTCATCGACACGGTTCAGGAACTCCGGGCGGAAGTGCTGCTTCAGCTCGTCGTTGACCTTGGTCTTCATGCGCTCGTAGTTCGTCTTGACGTCACCCGACGCGGCGAATCCGAGGTTGAAGCCCTTGGAGATGTCACGCGTGCCGAGGTTGGTCGTCATGATGATGACCGTGTTCTTGAAGTCCACGACCCGGCCCTGGGAGTCGGTCAGACGACCGTCCTCCAGGATCTGCAACAGCGAGTTGAAGATATCCGGGTGCGCCTTCTCGACCTCGTCGAAGAGCACGACCGAGAACGGCTTGCGACGGACCTTCTCCGTCAGCTGACCGCCCTCTTCGTAACCGACATATCCGGGCGGCGAACCGAAGAGACGCGAGACGGTGTGCTTCTCGCTGAACTCCGACATGTCGAGGGAGATCAGGGCGTCCTCGTCACCGAAGAGGAATTCGGCGAGCGTCTTGGAAAGCTCCGTCTTACCGACACCGGACGGGCCGGCGAAGATGAACGAGCCACCGGGACGCTTCGGGTCCTTCAGACCGGCGCGCGTACGGCGAATCGCCTGCGAAAGCGCCTTGATGGCGTCCTTCTGGCCGATGACCCGCTTGTGGAGCTCGTCCTCCATGCGCAGCAGACGCGAGGACTCCTCCTCGGTCAGCTTGAAGACCGGAATGCCGGTGGCCGTGGCCAGGACCTCGGCGATGAGCTCGCCGTCGACCTCGGCGACGACGTCCATGTCGCCGGCCTTCCATTCCTTCTCGCGCTTGGCCTTCGCCGCGAGCAGCTGCTTCTCCTTGTCGCGGAGAGAGGCCGCCTTCTCGAAGTCCTGGGAGTCGATGGCCGACTCCTTGTCGCGACGCACGCCCGCGATCTTCTCGTCGAACTCGCGGAGGTCCGGCGGCGCGGTCATCCGGCGGATGCGCATCCGGGAACCGGCCTCGTCGATCAGGTCGATCGCCTTGTCCGGCAGGAAGCGGTCCGAGATGTACCGGTCGGCCAGGGTGGCGGCCTGGACCAGCGCCTCGTCCGTGATGGAGACCCTGTGGTGGGCCTCGTAACGGTCGCGCAGACCCTTGAGGATCTCGATGGTGTGCGGCAGGGACGGCTCCGCGACCTGGATGGGCTGGAAGCGGCGCTCGAGGGCCGCGTCCTTCTCCAGGTGCTTGCGGTACTCGTCCAGCGTCGTGGCACCGATGGTCTGGAGCTCACCACGGGCCAGCATCGGCTTGAGGATGCTCGCGGCGTCGATCGCGCCCTCGGCGGCACCGGCACCCACCAGGGTGTGGAGCTCGTCGATGAACAGGATGATGTCGCCGCGGGTGCGGATCTCCTTGAGGACCTTCTTCAGGCGCTCCTCGAAGTCACCGCGGTAGCGGGAGCCGGCGACCAGCGCGCCGAGGTCAAGCGTGTAGAGGTGCTTGTCCTTCAGCGTCTCGGGCACCTCACCCTTGACGATGGCCTGCGCCAGGCCCTCGACGACGGCGGTCTTGCCGACGCCGGGCTCGCCGATGAGCACCGGGTTGTTCTTCGTACGGCGGGACAGCACCTGCATGACCCGCTCGATCTCCTTCTCGCGCCCGATGACCGGGTCGAGCTTGGACTCACGAGCGGCCTGGGTGAGGTTCCGGCCGAACTGGTCGAGCACCAGGGACGTGGAAGGCGTGCCCTCCGCAGGACCGCCGGCGGTGGCGGTCTCCTTGCCCTGGTAACCGGAGAGCAGCTGGATGACCTGCTGCCGCACCCGGTTGAGATCGGCGCCGAGCTTCACGAGGACCTGGGCGGCGACGCCCTCGCCCTCGCGGATCAGGCCGAGCAGGATGTGCTCCGTGCCGATGTAGTTGTGGCCCAGCTGAAGGGCCTCGCGGAGCGAAAGCTCCAGGACCTTCTTGGCACGGGGGGTGAAGGGGATGTGGCCGGACGGGGCCTGCTGGCCCTGACCGATGATCTCCTCCACCTGCTGGCGGACCGCCTCGAGCGAAATCCCGAGGCTCTCCAGGGCCTTAGCGGCGACACCCTCGCCCTCGTGGATCAAGCCCAGGAGGATGTGCTCGGTGCCGATGTAGTTGTGGTTGAGCATCCGGGCTTCTTCCTGAGCCAGGACGACAACCCGCCGCGCGCGGTCGGTGAACCTCTCGAACATCGTTAATCGCTCCTCAGAGCGGTCAGGCAGTAAGGGGGCTGTCCCCTCCCTGTCCTTCCGCAGCTTAGTCCCGCAAGCGGGGACCGCTCATTCCAACTGCCGACACCCGGCCGAGAACAAGAGGTGCCTCCTGACCCCGAACGCCGACAACTGCTCCAACCCGATGGTGCGAGACGATGTTCCCGCAGGCCAAGCACTTACCCTCACCACCACTACGCCGATGGCGAACGTGAGACGGCCTCGCGCGTGTGTCGCCCCTCCCCACTAGGGATGTCTTACCCGTAAGGACTGACACTCCATGCGGCGCGCGCCGGTTCCCTCCGCTACGGGCGAACACCCTTGCGCGGCCGAACACGCCCGTACGCCCTTTTTCCGGACACCGAGAGCAATCGCACGGGCACTCTGCGTAACCCGAGACGCTTCCGGCCGGTTGCTCCATGCATGGCCTTCACCGTTCCCCAGCCCCGTGTACCGGTCGACCAGAGCGACCCGGTGCGGCAGTGGTACGCGAACGAGCTCGGCTGGGCGACGGACGAACGCCGCCCGGGGCTGCCGGTGCAGCTCCTGACGGGGCTCCGCTTCGACGTACTGCAGCTGCCCGCCGAGGCCGGCTTCGCCGCGCTGAGGCATCTCGGGCCGAAGGCGCCGGTGGCCCTGCGAGGAGAATCGATGCGGCTCTTCGTGGCCGCGGGAAGCGCCGACGAGCTGCCGGGGCTCCTGGACTGGCTGGAGTGGGGCGGCATCCCCCTGGACCTCACGGCCGTAGGGGCGGGCGGACGGATCGACGCGCCCACGCCTCCGGGGTGGTCCGGCACGCAGGGGGCCGCCGTGTGGCTGCGACCCCCGGAGCCCGGGTGCGAGGTGGAGCCGACGCTGCCGGCATTGCCGTCCCTGTCCTGCGTGGGGGGTGGCGCCATGCCTCACAGCGACCCCGCCGTGGGCTCCGGTCTCGTACGACTCGTGGACACGGCGGCAACGCACTGCCACCGGGTCCGGCTGCGACGAACCCGTCGTCAGCCGTTGGCCTTCTCGTAGGCCTCGCGGATGGACGCGGGGACGCGGCCGCGGTCGTTGACCTCGAAACCGTTGTCCTTGGCCCAGGCACGGATCGCCGCGGTGTCCTGACCGCCGCTCGTGGCGGAGGCGCGGGCTTTGGAACGTCCGGCCGAACCACGGCCACCGGTACGACGACCGCCCTTGAGGTAAGGCTCAAGAAGACCGCGGAGCTTGTCCGCGTTCGACGTGGTGAGGTCGATCTCGTACGACTTGCCGTCCAGCGCAAACGTCACGGTCTCGTCTGCCTCGCCACCGTCGAGGTCATCGACAAGAAGGACCTGAACCTTCTGTGCCACCGGATTTCCTTTCATCGATAACTTAGGGCCGGATCGCACGGCGCGAGCCGTGGAATCGCCGCCCCCTGTTATATGCAGTACTGCAGTACGTCGGAAAGCAAACCGCTTTTGCTGGGAAAACACAAACCCCCGGGAGAGACCGGGGACCCCGAGAACCCAGGAAACATGCGCGTTTCGGACATAGGGAACCGGGGCAGCAGGCAGCCCCGGAATACCGGCGACGATCACAGATGCAGAAGCATCCGGCTGTTGCCCAAGGTGTTCGGTTTCACTCGTTCGAGGCCCAGGAACTCCGCGACGCCCTCGTCTTTGGAACGCAGCAGCTCGCTGTAGACATCTCCGTCGACAGGTGTCTCACCGATCTCCACGAAGCCGTGCTTCGCGAAGAAGTCGACTTCGAAGGTGAGACAGAAAACCCTGCGGACACCGAGCCAGCGAGCGGTCTGCAGCAACTTCCCCAACACCTGATGCCCCACTCCGACGCCCTTGACGTCGGGGTTCACGGCGAGAGTGCGCACTTCCGCGAGGTCTTCCCACATCACGTGCAGTGCACCGCAGGCGACGACCTCGGCGTTGTCGTCGCGTTCCGCGACCCAGAACTCCTGGATGGACTCGTAAAGGGCGACCGTCGCTTTGTCGAGCAGGATCCCCTGACGGGCGTAGGAGTCCAGGAGGTTGCGTACGACCGGCACATCGGCTGTGCGCGCCCGGCGTACGGAGACTGCTTTAGCGCTGAGTTCAGGGGGTTCTGCTGGCATGACCGGACGCTATCGTTCTGCTTCGGGCTCCGCCTCGCCGGGGTTCTGCGGGGCTTGAGTGGCGGGGCCTTGAGAGATCGGGGCTTCAGAGATCGGGGCTTCAGAGATCGGCGCTTCGGAGATCGGGGCCTGAGAGACCGGGCCCACGATCCGCATCGCGTCACTGAGTGCTTCGCGCTGTTCCGCCGACATCATCCCGAAGAACGCGACGAGAGCGGCCGCGGGGTTGTCGCTCTGCGACCAAGCTTCGTTCATCAGTGCGGCGGCGTAGGCGGCCCGAGTGGAGACCGCCTCATATCGATAGGCACGGCCTTCCGCTTCACGGCGCACCCAGCCCTTCTGATGAAGATTGTCCAAAACGGTCATGACGGTGGTGTACGCGATGGACCGTTCCTGCTGAAGGTCTTCCAGGACTTCTCGAACGGTCACGGGGCGGTTCCACTTCCACACCCGTGTCATGACTGAGTCTTCGAGTTCTCCCAAGGGGCGAGGCACACGAGAACAATAGTGGGAGATGTCACTAATGACGTGACGGACGTGGCGGAGCTGCCATTTCCCCAACAAAAAGGGCGTACGACTCGGAATGTGAGCGAGTCGTACGCCAAGAGTGTGCGGGTGGTGACCTCAGGTCACCGGAGATCGGGACCGTCAGGCCTTGGGGGTCTGCCGGGCGCCTTCGGCGCTGGAGATCACGGCGTCGACGGCCGCGTCCTCCTTGGCCTTGTTGGCGCCGCCCTGGGTCTTCACGATCGTCACGATGAGACCGCCGAAGAACACGGCCATCACTACGGGGGGCAGGAGCGCGGAGACGTATTCCATGCCCCCCAGAGTAGCTAGCCCGCGGCGAGCTGGTGCGGCGGGTCCGTCGGGCGGCGCTTGGGAGGGAAGACCTCGGCCGGGGTGGGCACGGGGCGTGGCGGCTCCGGGGCGGCCGGTTTCGCCGGAGGGGAGTTCGGCGTCTTGGGCTTGGGCGCCGCCCGGTCACCGGCCTCGCTCCGGCCGCCGGGAAGGGCGAGCAGGCGCGTGCGTGAGGCGGGGACGAGGGGGCGGGGTGCCGGGACGGCCGCATGGGACCGGCCCGCGAGACGGGCGCGTACGGCCTGTTCGGCGACGGTCCGGCAGCGGTCGAGGAGGGCGGCGGCCACCGGGTTGCCGCGCAGGGCGCGCAGCGCGGCGAGATCGTCGGCGCCGGGCTGGTAGCCGGCGGAGAGGACGTCCTCCAGGAGTGCGAGGTAGCCGGTGGCGGTGCCGGGCAGGGCCGTCCGGTAGCGGGCGAGGTCGGCCAGCAGGAAGGCGCGGAGCCTGGCACCCTCGCTCACCGCCTGGTCGACGGCGTCGGCTAGGCGTAGGCAGTCCTGGACGTCCCCGGCGGAGACGGGGCTGGGATGCAGGGCGAGGGCCAGAGCGCGGCGGAGCACACGCAGTTCCTCCGCACCGAAGGCCATGCCGCCGCGAGATCCGTATGGCGTGGGCATGAGCTAACGATACGTGCAAAGTGGACAAAATCCGCTTAACGCCAATATGTGTCGTGGCTCTGCCCGCTCGCGTGTCTAGTCCGAGCGGCGGCGGATCATGGCGAAGGCGACCGCGCCGACTCCGAGGGCGCCGGCCGCGGCGGCGGCTATCCAGGGGAGGACGTTCGCGCCGGTGTCCGCCATTTTGCCGTCCGGGGCTTCTCGGGCGTCGGGGGCTTCGGGGCCGTGCTCTTCGGGGTCCGGGGACGTGGTGGAGGTGGGGGTCACACCGGACGGCGCCGTGCTGGAGGTCGTGGACGGAGAGGCCGTCGCCGCCGGGACGCTCACCGCGTACACGGAGCGCGCCTCGTCGAACCCGGTGGCCGTGTGCGCCGCCGCGGCGGGACCGGCGAGGCCGGCCAGCACCCCGGCCGCCACTGCCGCGGCCAGTCTTCCCCTACGCCCCATTTGCTCCACGCCCGCTCGAACCTGCTCAAGTCCCGTCCCTGCGCAGACTCTTGTATGGGGCGCAGGGTTGTGTGCGCAAGCCCCGCTTATGAGCCGCCGGTTATGAGCCGACGGCTTTGGCGGGCTCACCTGCGGGACTTCAACTCCGGGACATCAACTCCGGGACACGTTCCGCTCGTAGACCAGGCGGAGGCCGATGAGGGTCAGCCACGGTTCGTGCTCGTCGATGACCGTGGCCTCGCCGAGCACCATGGGCGCGAGGCCGCCGGTCGCGATGACCGTCACGTCGTCCGGGTCGCCGCCCGGGCCCGCCAGTTCGCGGGCCATGCGCTGCACGACGCCGTCGACCTGGCCCGCGAAGCCGTACAGGATGCCGGACTGCATGGCCTCCACGGTGTTCTTGCCGATGACGCTGCGCGGCCGGGCCAGCTCGATCTTCCGGAGCTGGGCGCCCCGTACGCCGAGGGCCTCGACGGAGATCTCGATGCCGGGGGCGATGACGCCTCCGGTGTACTCCCCGCGCGCGGAGACCGCGTCGAACGTCGTCGCCGTGCCGAAGTCGACGACGATGGCGGGGCCTCCGTAGAGCTCGACCGCCGCGACCGCGTTGATGATGCGGTCGGCGCCGACCTCCTTGGGGTTGTCCATCAGGATCGGCACGCCGGTCTTGATGCCGGGCTCCACCAGGACGGCGGGCACGTCTCCGTAGTACCGCCTGGTGACCTCGCGCAGTTCGTGCAGGACGGAGGGGACGGTCGAGCAGATGGCGATGCCGTCGATGCCGTCGCCCAGCTCGTCGCCGAGCAGCGGGTGCATGCCCATCAACCCGTTGAGGAGCACGGCGAGTTCGTCGGCGGTGCGGCGGGCCTCGGTGGAGATGCGCCAGTGCTCGACGATCTCCTCGCCGTCGAAGAGGCCGAGGACGGTGTGGGTGTTTCCGACGTCGATGGTCAGCAGCATGTCGTCGTCACTCCGCCGCGCGCAGGTCGAGGCCGATGTCCAGGATCGGCGAGGAGTGGGTGAGGGCGCCGACCGCGAGGAAGTCCACGCCCGTCTCCGCGTACGCCCGGGCGTTCTCCAGGGTGAGGCGGCCGGAGGACTCCAGGATCGCCCGGCCGTCGACGAGGGCCACGGCCTCCTCGGTCTCGCCCGGCGTGAAGTTGTCCAGGAGGATCAGGTCGGCGCCCGCGTCCACGACCTCGCGCAGCTGGTGCAGGGTGTCGACCTCGACCTCGACGGGCAGGTCGGGGAAGGCCTCGCGGACGGCCTTGAAGGCCTGCTCCACGCCTCCGGCGGCCACCACGTGGTTGTCCTTCACCAGGGCCGCGTCGGAGAGCGACATGCGGTGGTTCACGCCGCCGCCCATCCGCACCGCGTACTTCTCCAGGGCGCGGAGCCCGGCCGTCGTCTTGCGGGTGTCGCGGACCTCGGCCTTGGTGCCGTCCAGTGCGTCGGCCCACGCGCGCGTGGCCGTCGCCACGCCGGAGAGGCGGCACAGCAGGTTGAGCGCGCTGCGCTCGGCGGTGAGCAGGTCGCGGGTGCGGGTGGTGACGCTGAGCAGCTTGTCGCCCGCCGCCACCCGGTCGCCGTCCTCGACGTGCCGCTCCACCTCGAAGGTGTCCGTGCAGACGATGGAGATGACGGCTTCGGCGATGCGCAGGCCCGCCGCGGTGCCGGCCTCGCGCGCGGTGAAGTCGCCGGTGGCGACGGCCTCTTCGGGGATCGTGGCGACCGAGGTGACGTCCACGCCGCCCGCCAGGTCCTCCTCGATCGCCATGTGCGCGATGTCCTCGACCTGCACGGGGTCGAGCCCCGCCTCGGTCAGGAGCTGCGCGAGAGCGGGGTCGAGGCCGCACTCCATGGGGTCGTACGCGTCGTCTCCGCCGCAGCCGCAGGCATCGCCGCAGCCGCCGGTGGGGGCGAGAGGGAGGTCGTCGGGGGTGCTCACGGTCACTTCTCCTGAAGGCTGGTCGTCGGGGGGAAGTCTGCGGTCTCGGTCGTGCGCAGGGCCAGGGTCCGGTCCGCGTTGAGGCGTACGACGATGTGGCGCCGCCAGGCCTCGTCGTCGCGGTCGGGGCGGTCCTCGCGCCAGTGGCAGCCGCGGGTCTCCTCGCGGCGCTGCGCGGCGGCCACCAGGACGCGGGCGACGCACAGGAGGTTGGTGGTCTCCCAGGTGTCGACGCCGGGCTCGGCGGTCTTGCCGTCCTCGGCGAGCGCGCCCGCGGCCTCGGCGTGGATGCGGGCGAGCCGGGCCGCGGCCCCGGAGAGCGAGTCGGCGGACCTGAGCACTCCCGCGCCCTCGGTCATCACGCGCTGGATGGCGAAGCGGGCCTCGGGGGGCAGCAAGGGGTGCGCGGGGGTGTCGGGGTGGGAGACGGGCGCGGGCACGCGCGCGTGGAGCGTCTGGCCCGAGTGCGACGACCCCGTGTGCGACGACGCGATGTCGTCGGCGATGCGCTCGGCGTAGACCAGGCCTTCCAGCAGGGAGTTGGAGGCGAGGCGGTTCGCTCCGTGCACGCCCGTGCAGGCGACCTCTCCGCAGGCGTACAGACCCGGGACCGTGGTGCGGCCGTGCGGGTCGGTGCGGATGCCGCCGGAGGCGTAGTGCGCGGCCGGGGCGACGGGGATGGGCTCGGTCACCGGGTCGATGCCGTGGGAGCGGCAGGCGGCAAGGATCGTCGGGAAGCGGTTCTCCCACATCTCGGCGCCGAAGTGCCGGGCGTCCAGGTACATGTGCTCGGTGCCCAGTTCCTGCATGCGGCGCGTGATGCCCTTGGCGACGATGTCCCGGGGCGCGAGCTCGGCGAGCTCGTGCTGGCCGACCATGAAGCGCACGCCGTCCGCGTCCACGAGGTGGGCTCCCTCGCCGCGCACCGCCTCGGAGACCAGCGGCTGCTGGCCCTCCGCGTCGGCGCCCAGGAAGAGCACGGTGGGGTGGAACTGCACGAACTCCAGGTCGCTGACCTCGGCGCCCGCGCGCAGGGCGAGCGCGACGCCGTCGCCCGTCGAGACGGAGGGGTTCGTGGTCGCCGAGAAGACCTGGCCCATGCCGCCGGTGGCGAGGACGACCGCGGGGGCGTGCACCGCGCCCACGCCGTCGTGCTGGCCCTCTCCCATGACGTGCAGGGAGACACCGGCGGTGCGCCCGTCGGCATCCGTGAGCAGGTCCAGTACGAGCGCGTTCTCGACGGTCGGTATGGCCTGCGCGCGCACCGCTTCGACCAGGGCGCGGGAGATCTCCGCGCCGGTCGCGTCGCCGCCCGCGTGGGCGATGCGGCGGCGGTGATGGCCGCCCTCGCGGGTCAGCTCGATGGCGCCTTCGGGTCCTGTGTCGAAGTGGGCGCCGGTCTCGATGAGGCGCCGCACCGCGTCGGGGCCCTCGGTGACCAGGGTGCGCACGGCCTCCTCGTCGCACAGGCCCGCGCCCGCCACGAGGGTGTCGTCCAGGTGCTGTTCGGGGGTGTCGCCCTCGCCGAGTGCCGCGGCGATGCCGCCCTGGGCCCAGCGCGTGGAGCCGTCGTCCAGGCGTGCCTTGGTGACCACGACGGCCTTCAGGCCCGCCGCCGAGCAGCGCAGGGCCGTGGTCAGACCGGCCACTCCGGAGCCGACGACGACGATGTCGGCTTCCAGGGACCAGCCGGGCGCGGGGGCGTGCAGCCGTATTCCGGTGGCGCTCATGGGGTGGCTCCGAACGTGAGCGGGATGTTGTCGATCAGCCGGGTCGCGCCGACCTTGGCCGCGACGGCGAGGACCGCCTCACCGGTGTGGCCCGGTTGGACGTCCGTGAAGTCGGCGGGGTCGACCAGCGCCAGGTAGTCCAGTTCGAGCGGGGGCTTGCTGCGGGCCGCCTGGTCGAGGACGTGGCGGGCGGCGGCCCGGACGGCCGCGGGGCCGCCGGGCACGGACGGCGTGACGGACTGGGCGAGCGCGTGGGTGTCGGCGGCGGCGCGGGACTCTCCCAGGGCGTTCAGGGCGTCGGCGCGCGCGTGCGTGACGGGGGCGAGCGCCGCCCGCGCGTGGAGGGCCTCCTGCGCGGCGTGCCGGTCGCGGCCCGCGAAGAGGGCCTGGGAGAGCGCGAGCGCGGTGCGCCGCTCGGCCGGGGAGAGGTAGCGGTTGCGGCTGGACAGGGCCAGGCCGTCGTCCTCGCGCACGGTGGGTACGCCGACGATCTCGACGCCGAAGTTCAGGTCCCGCACCATGCGTTGGATGAGGGCGAGCTGCTGGGCGTCCTTCTGGCCGTACAGCGCGACGTCGGGCCGGGTGAGGTGCAGCAGCTTGGCGACGACCGTGAGCATGCCGTCGAAGTGTCCGGGGCGGGTGGCCCCTTCGAGGAGGGTGCCCATGGGTCCTGCGCTGATGCGGACCTGGGGTTCGCCGCCGGGGTAGACCTCGTCCACGGAGGGGGCGAACACGAAGTCCGCGCCTTCCTGTTCGGCGATCTTGACGTCGGCGTCCAGGGTGCGGGGGTAGCGGTCGAGATCCTCGTTCGCCCCGAACTGGAGGGGGTTCACGAAGACCGTGACGACGACTTCGCCCTCGTCGCCCGCGATGCGGCGCGCGGTGCGGATCAGGGTGGCGTGGCCCTCGTGCAGGGCGCCCATGGTCATGACGACGACCCGGCGCCCGGCGCGCGTACGCGTGCGCAGCGGCTCGGCGGTGTGCGCCAGGCGGGTCATCGGGTGCCTCCCCCGGCGTCGCCGGTCCCGGTCACGCCCCCGCCGTTGGCCAGGACGCCCAGGAGGTCCTCGGCGAGCTCGGGCTTGAGCAGTCCGTGGGCGAGGGCGCGGTCGGCGGTCGCGCGGGCCATCGCCAGATAGCCGGCGACGGTCTGCGGGGCGTGCTTGCGCAGCTCGGCGACGTGCGCGGCGACGGTGCCCGCGTCCCCGCGCGCGACGGGTCCGGTGAGGGCGGCGTCGCCGGACCGCAGCGCGTTGTCCAGGGCGGCGCCGAGCAGCGGGCCGAGCATCCGGTCGGGGGCGGAAACTCCCGCTTCCTTGAGCAGGTCCATGGACTCGGCGACCAGCGTGACCAGGTGGTTCGCGCCGAGCGCGAGCGCCGCGTGGTACAGCGGCCTGGCCTCCTCGGCGATCCACTCGGGCTCGCCGCCCATCTCGATGACCAGGGCCTCGGCGGCGAGGCGCAGCTCCTCGGGGGCGGTCACGCCGAAGGAGCAGCCCGCCAGGCGCTGCACGTCGACGGGGGTGCCGGTGAACGTCATGGCGGGGTGCAGCGCGAGCGGCAGGGCGCCTGCGCGCAGCGCGGGTTCGAGGACCTGGGTTCCGTACCGCCCGGACGTGTGCACCAGGAGCTGGCCGGGGCGGATGGCGCCGGTCTCGGCGAGGCCCTCGACGAGGCCCACGAGGGCGTCGTCGGGAACGGTCAGGAGGACCAGGTCGGCGCGCTCCAGGACCTGGGCGGGTGGGACGAGGGGGACGTCTGGCAGCAGGGCGGCCGCGCGTCGTACGGACGCGTCGGAGACCCCGGACGCGGCGACCGGTCGGTGCCCGGCGAGCTGGAGTGCCGCGGCGAGCGCGGGGCCGACACGGCCCGCTCCCACGACGCCCACCGTGAGCCTCGCGGGGCGGTCCCGCGGGTCTGGCTGATGAGGTGCGTTCACGCGATGACGCCTTCCCGTTCCAGTCCGCTCGGGGTACCGGACGATTTCTCGTCATGCTAACGCGATTGGTCGGTGCCGCGTCCTCGGCTGTCCACAGGCTGTGGGTATTGGTATGACCGGTGGCCGACCGCACGCCATGCTCGGGGGATGACTGCACACGACGGAGAATCCGAGGTGAGCGAGCAGGACCTGCTCGCCGCCCGCCGCCGGTCCGCCGCCCTCGGCGCCACCCGCACCCTGCACCGCTGGTCCGCGCACCTCCCGCTCGCGGCGCGGCTCTCCGCGCTCGCGGACGCGGCGTCGGAGGTCGTGGACCCGGACGAGCCCATCGACATCTACGGCAACGCGGTCGTCGCGCGCCTGGAGGACGAGGTCGCGCGACTGCTCGGCAAGGAGTCGGCCGCCTTCTTCCCGACCGGCACGATGGCCCAGCAGGTCGCCCTGCGCTGCTGGGCGGGCCGCACCGGCAACGCGACGGTCGCCCTGCACCCGAAGGCGCACCCCGAGGTCCACGAAGGGGGCGCCCTCTCCGCGGTGAGCGGTCTGCGCACCGTGCATCCGACGAGGGAGCCGCGGCTGCCCACGGCCGACGAGGTGCGGGATTTCGAGGAGCCCTTCGGGACGCTGATGCTCGAACTGCCGCTCCGGGACGCCGGTTTCGTGCTGCCGTCCTGGGAGGAGCTCGAAGAGGTCGTGGAGGCGGCCAGGGAACGTGACGCCGTCGTGCACTTCGACGGCGCGCGCCTGTGGGAGTGCACACCGCACTTCGACCGCTCCCTGGCGGAGATCGCCGCTCTCGCGGACACCGTGTACGTGTCGTTCTACAAGTCCCTCGACGGCCTGAGCGGCGCGGTCCTCGCGGGCCCGCGCACCCTCGTCGACGAAGCGCGGATCTGGCGCCACCGTTACGGCGGCCAGGTCTTCCAGCAGTTCCCGGCCGCCGTCGCCGCCCTGCTCGGCCTGAAGAACACCCTCCCCCGGCTGCCGGATTACGTCGACCACGCGCGCGTGGTCGCCGACGCGCTGCGGGAAGGGTTCGCGGCGGCCGGGGTGCCCTGGTCGCGCGTGCACCCCGAGCAGCCGCACACCCATCAGTTCCAGGTCTGGCTGCCGTACGACGCCGACGTCCTCACCGAGGCGGCGCTCTCGCAGGCCGAGGAGACCAAGACCCAGCTGTTCGGCCGCTGGTTCCCGGACGGGCCGCCCGGCCTCTCGGTCACGGAGGTCACCGTGACCGAGGCGGGCCTGGAGTGGACGTCCGACGACGTCAATGATGCGGTCGCGGAGTTCGTGCGGCGGATCCCCGGATGAGTCGGGCCACGGCTGCCCGGAGCCTTCCGTGGGCGGGGCGCTCCTCCACGACGGCACGGAAGCGGCCGTAGTCGCGTATCTCGCGCAGGACCTGCCAGTCCTGGCGGCCGGGGGCGGGCGGGGTGCGCTCGTCGTGCTGGACGGCGCGGTAGCTGTCGAGCAGGTACTGCTGGGTGATGCTCATGATGGGTTCGCCTCTCATGACAAATGTTACTTATCGGGCCCCCTTGAGTCGACGGGAAGCAGAGTCGGCTCAAGGAGGTGAAGACCGGGTCCGGTGGTGTCGTCGTCCGGCCCTGTCACCACAGACTGCTCCCGCCGTCACGCCGTCGTCGCGCCGATTGACACCGGGCGTCAATCGGCGGCCGGGATGTCGGTGGCGCGGTGCACGATGGGTCCATGAGCGTGCACATCGAGATCGCGGGCCTGCCGCAGGAGCGGATCTTCTTCGACCCTTCGCCCCTGGCGGAGCTGGGCGTCGCCCTGCACGCGCTGGCCGAGCCCGGCCACCACCCGGGGCTGCACGGCTGGGCCACGGCGACCACCGCCTGCCTCAAGCCGGACCTCGCCGACCGGCTGTGCGAGGCCGACTTCCTGTGGCGGAACACGTTCTCGGACGTCTTCATGGCGTTCGCCGGGCTCGTCGACGGCGACGGCAGGCCGGGCGCCACCCTCACCGACGAACTGGACCTGCTCGACCGCCTGGACGACGAGCGATTCGTCATGGCGGCCCTGGAGTTCACCTGCGGCACGACCTACAACGAAGGCGGCCCTTCGCCGCTCACCGACCCGGTCCGCGGAGCGCGCGCCCTGGAGCTCGCCGCCACCCGCGGCACACGGCAACTGGACTTCGCGCGGCGCCTGCTGAGCGACCCGCGGACCGTCCGGGCCTGGCTGCGCCGCCTCCTGGAGGACTGCGACGAGGCGTTCTTCGCGGACACCTGGCGGCGGGTGCGCGTCCAACTGGCCGCCGACGCACGGCACAAGACGGAGATACTGCGCCACAAGGGCCTCTCCGAAGTGCTGACGTCAGTCTCGGCGGCCCTCTCCGTGGACGCGGACAACCGTCGCATCACGGCGGACAAGCTCGTGCCGGGCCGGACGACCGCCCTGGACCACTCCCTGGGCGCGGGGCTCACGTTCGTGCCCTCGCACTTCGCCTGGCCGCACCTGATGGTCCTGCACGCGCCCGGCTGGCGCCCGGTGATCCACTACCCCGTGTCCGCGCCGGACCTGGCGAGGCCCACCTCGGTGGAGACCCTGGAGAAGCGGCTCACGGCCCTCGCGCACCCCGTGCGCCTGCGGCTGTGCCGCGACCTGGCCCGCGCGTCCTTCACCACCGGGGAGCTGGCCCACGCGGTCGGCCTGACGGCCCCCGAGGTCTCCCGGCACCTCACCCTCCTCAAGAAGGCGGGTTTGGTCACCACGGCTCGGCGCGGGCGGTACGTGATGCACCAGCTGGACGTCTCCGTGGTGGCCCGCCTGGGCAGCGACTTCCTGGAGGGCATCCTGCGCTGACCCCACGGGACGGGGCAGCCGTCAGGCCCCGCCGCCGCCGGCCCGCACCAGACCCGTCTCATACGCCAGGACGACCACCTGCACCCGGTCCCGCAGGCCGAGCTTCGTAAGGATGCGGCCCACATGGGTCTTCACCGTGGCCTCCGACAGGACGAGCCGCGCCGCGATCTCCCCGTTCGAGAGCCCCTGGGCGACCAGGATCATGACCTCGCGCTCGCGCTCGGTGAGCCGCTCCAGCTCCTTGTGCTGGGGCTGCCCGCCCGCGTTCGGCAGCATCGGCGCGAAACGGTCGAGGAGGCGCCGCGTCGTGGACGGCGCGACCACCGCGTCACCGCTGTGCACGGAGCGGATCGCGGCGAGCAGCTCACCCGGGGGCACGTCCTTCAGCATGAAGCCGGAGGCGCCCGCCTTCAGCCCCGAGAAGGCGTACTCGTCGAGGTCGAACGTCGTCAGGATCAGGACCTTCGGCGGGTTCGCGTCCTGGCAGATGCGCCGGGTCGTCTCCACGCCGTCCAGTTTCGGCATGCGTACGTCCATGAGCACCACGTCGACCTCGGTCGTCTGCAGCGCCTGCAGCGCCTCGACCCCGTCGCCCGCCTCCGCGACGACCTCCATGTCCGGCTGTGCGGCGAGCACCATCCGGAACCCCGTGCGCAGCAGCGCCTGGTCGTCGACGAGCATGACGCGGATCGACATCAAAGGCCCTTTCGTTTCGGTGACAGGTGTCAGTTTGCGGGCTTGAGCGGGAGAAGCGCACTGATGCGGAAGCCGCCGCCCGGCCGCGGCCCCGCGTCCAGGGTGCCGCCGACCATGCCGACGCGCTCCCGCATGCCGATCAGGCCGTGCCCGCTGCCGTCCGCGCCGCCGTCCTCGTACAGCTCGTGCGGGGCGCCCTTGCCGTCGTCCTCGACGAGCAGCCCGAGGCCGTCGTCGAAGTAGACGAGGCGCACGCTCGCGCCGGTGTTCTCGCCGCCGTGCTTGCGGGTGTTGGTGAGCGCCTCCTGCACGATGCGGTACGCCGTGAGCTCGACGCCGCTGGGCAGCGGGCGCGGGGTTCCCTCGACCTTGAAGTCGACCGGGAGGCCTGCCGTGCGCACCTGCTCGATGAGCTCGTCGAGCTGCTCGACGTCGGGCTGCGGGACGTACTCACCGCTCTCCTGGTGCTCGCCGGTGCGCAGCACGCCCAGCAGCCTGCGCATCTCGGCCAGCGCCTGCCGTCCGGTGCCGGAGATGGTCTCCAGGGCCTGCTTGGCCTGCTCGGGGGCCGCGTCCAGGACGTACGCCGCGCCGTCGGCCTGGACGACCATCACCGAGACGTTGTGCGCGACGACGTCGTGCAGCTCACGCGCGATGCGGGCCCGCTCGGCCGCCACCGCGACCTTGGACTGTGCCGCCCGCTCCTTCTCCAGGCGGTCGGCGCGCTCCTCCAGCTGCGCGAAGTACGCCCGGCGGGTGCGGATGGAGTCGCCGAGCACCCAGGCCAGGGCGAACGGCACCATCTGGAAGATCGTGAAGAAGATGCTGCCGAAGGTGCTTATGCTCTCCTCCGGCCAGCGCAGCGACGACAGCGGAGCCGCGCACAGGCCGCCGACGAGGGCGAACCGCGAGGCCCACTTCGCGCCGTCGGCCGACGCGGTGTAGATGATCACCAGCATCGCGAAGTCGGCCGGCATCGTCTTCACGTCGAAGATCAACTGGGCGACGCCGAGCACGACGGCGAGGATGAGCATCTTCTCGACGTACTTGCGGCGCAGCGCCACCACGACGGACATGCCGAGGACGATGACGGCGGCCGCGACCTTCGGGTCACGGCCTTCCCCCTCGGCCATGGAGACCAGACCGATGCCGGACATCCCGAGCAGGACGAGGGCCCAGAAGCCATCGACCCCGGTCGGGTGTCTGCGGAGGAAGTCATAGACGCGCTGCACGTAACCCAGCGTAGGCAGCGGGACGGCCCTCCGGGGTCAACCGGAGGTCCGATCCGTACCGCTCGCGTGTACTCCCCAAGGTGGAGGCCCGCTTAGCCTTCTCGCGTGACGAACGAGGCCCGAGGTGAGCGGAAAGACGCGCGGCGTGGCTGGCGGGAGGCCATGGAGGCCGCCCTGTACGGGCCCGGCGGCTTCTATCTGCGCCCCGAAGGCCCCGCGGGACACTTCCGGACGTCGGTGCACGCCTCGGCCCATTTCGCGGGCGCCGTGGCCCGGCTGCTGTGCCGGGTGGACGAGGCCCTCGACCACCCGGACGAGTTGGCGTTCGTCGATCTTGGCGCGGGGCGCGGCGAGTTGACCGCGGGCGTCCTGGACGCGCTGCCCGCCGACGTGGCGGCACGAGTGCGTGCCTGCGCGGTCGAGCGGGCCGCGCGCCCGGCAGGACTCGATCCGCGCGTGGAGTGGCACGACCTGCCGCCCACCGGGGTCACCGGCCTGCTCTTCGCCAACGAATGGCTCGACAACGTCCCCCTGGACGTCGTCGAGGTGGACTCCGAAGGCCTGGCGCGGCACGTGCTCGTCGGCGACGACGGCAACGAGTCCCTCGGCGACACGGTGGAGGGCGCGGACGCCTCCTGGCTCGCGCGCTGGTGGCCGCTCGCCCCTGAGCCCGGCCTGCGCGCGGAGATCGGCCGCCCCCGGGACGAGGCGTGGTCGGCGGCCGCGGCGACGCTGACGCGCGGCCTCGCGGTCGCCGTGGACTACGCGCACGACCGCGCCGCACGGCCGCCCTTCGGGACGCTGAACGGCTTCCGGGAGGGCCGCGAGGTGGCGCCCGTGCCCGACGGCACGTGCGACATCACCGCCCATGTGGCGCTGGACGCGTGCGCGCTGCCCGGAGCCCGTCTGCTCACCCAGCGGGCGACCCTGCGGGCGCTCGGCGTGCGCGGTGGCCGCCCGCCGCTCTCCCTTGCCACCAGTGATCCGACGGCGTACGTACGGGCCCTCACGCGCGCGGGGGAGGCGGCCGAGCTGACCGCCGAGGGCGGGCTCGGCGACTTCGGGTGGCTGATCCAGCCCGTGGCGCTCGAGGACGCGCCCGGCGGGCCGCTACTTGTCGATGTCGCCGACCACGAAGAACAGTGACCCCAGGATCGCCACCATGTCGGCGACCAACTGCCCCGGCAGCAGTTCGGCGAGTGCCTGGATGTTGTTGTACGACGCCGAGCGGAGCTTCAGGCGGTACGGGGTCTTCTCGCCCTTGGAGACCAGGTAGTAGCCGTTGATGCCCAGGGGGTTCTCGGTCCACGCGTACGTGTGGCCCTCGGGGGCCTTGAGCACCTTCGGGAGACGCTGGTTGACCGGCCCCGGCGGCAGCTCGGCGAGCCGCTCCAGGCAGGCGTCGGCGAGGTCGAGGGCGTTGTGGGTCTGCTCCAGGAGGCACTCGAAGCGGGCCAGGCAGTCGCCCTCCTGACGCGTGACGACCTTCAGGGTGTCCTGGAGCTCCCCGTACGCGAGGTAGGGCTCGTCGCGGCGCAGGTCGAAGTCGACTCCGGAGGCGCGGGCGATGGGACCGCTCACTCCGTAGGCGTGCACCGCCTGAGGGGAGAGCACGCCGACGCCGCGTGTACGACCCCGGAAGATCTCGTTGCCGAGCACCAGCTTGTCGTAGACATCCATGCGGGAGCGGACCGATGCCACCGCGCCACGCGCGCGTGCGGCCCATCCGGCCGGCAGGTCCTCCTTGAGGCCGCCGACCCGGTTGAACATGTAGTGCATGCGGCCGCCGGAGATCTCCTCCATCACGTTCTGGAGCTCCTCGCGCTCCCGGAACGCGTGGAACACCGGGGTGATGCCGCCCAGTTCGAGGGGATATGAGCCGAGGAACATCAGGTGGTTGAGGACGCGGTTCAGCTCGGCGAGGAGCGTGCGCATCCAGACGGCGCGCTCGGGCACCTCCATGCCCAGCATCCGCTCCACGGCGAGGACGACCCCGAGCTCGTTCGAGAACGCGGACAGCCAGTCGTGCCGGTTGGCGAGCACCACGATCTGCCGGTAGTCACGCGCCTCGAAGAGCTTCTCCGCACCGCGGTGCATGTAGCCGATGACCGGCTCGGCCTGCTGGATCCGCTCGCCGTCGAGGACGAGGCGCAGCCGCAGCACGCCGTGCGTGGACGGGTGCTGCGGGCCGATGTTGAGCACCATGTCGGTGCTCTCCGCGGCGCCGCCGATGCCGAGCGTGGTCTCCGTCGTGGGGCTCATGCGCGCATTCTCTCGTACGCGCGCTCCTACGCGACTGTCACGTCGGCTACGTACGCTTGAGGCATGGAAACGGGGACGGCGGGACCGGCACGGCCGGCGCAGCCGGGAGAGTCAGCCGCGGAGCCGGTGTGGACCGGGCTGCCGCGGGGGGTGCTGCGGATGCGGCGACTGCTCCTCGTGGTGTGGCTCGTGCCGCTCGCGGCGGCCGTCGGTGTGCTCCTGTGGGTCTTCGCCGGGCCGTCGTGGGCAACGTTCGCGGCCGTCCCGCTGGCGTTCGTCGCGTGGGGCTGGCCGATGCTGGGGCGCAACTGGCGCTCGTGGCGGTACGCGGAGCGGGTGGACGACCTCCTGATCAGCCGGGGTGTGCTCTGGCGCGAGGAGACGGTCGTCCCGTACGGCCGGATGCAGCTCGTCGAGGTGACATCGGGGCCCGTGGAGCGCTACTTCGGCCTGGCCGGGGTGCAGCTGCACACGGCGGCCGCCGCCACGGACGCCCGCATCCCCGGCCTCGTCCCCGCGGAGGCGGAGCGGCTGCGCGACCGGCTCACCGAACTGGGCGAGGCCCGCTCGGCGGGGCTGTGAGCGGCGTACGGGAGGTTGCCGGGCAGGAACACACCCCGGGCGTCGAGGTCGTGCGAGAGCGGCGTCTGCATCCCGTCACGCCCCTGCGCAGGGCCTGGGCCCCGGTCGCGGTCATCGTGGGCTTCGCGGTGCACGACCCGGGCGGCACACAACGGCGGGTCTCCGAGCTCCCGGTGACCGGGCTGCTCGTCGGCATCGCCGTCGTCCTCCTGGGCGGCGCCTTCTACGGCTTCATGAGCTGGTGGTTCACGCACTTCGCCGTCACCGACACCGAACTGCGCATCCGTACCGGCCTGATCTTCCGGCGCACCGCGCACATCCGGCTCGACCGGCTCCAGGCGGTGGACGTGACACAGCCGCTCGCGGCCCGTATCGCGGGCGTCGCCAAGCTCAAGCTGGACGTCGTCGGGACGGAGAAGAAGGACGAACTGGCCTATCTGGGACAGGAGGAGGCCTCCTTCCTGCGGGCCGAACTCCTCGCGCGTGCGGCCGGTTTCGCGCCCGAGACGGCGCACGAGGTCGGCGAGGCGCCGGTCGACAACCTGGTGCACGTACCGCCGCGCATGCTCGCGATCGCCCTGCTGCTGACGGGCACGACGTGGGCCATGCTCGTCGCCACGCTCATCGTGCCGCCCTTCCTGTGGTTCGCCACCCACAACCTGTGGACGGTGCTCGCGACGGGACTTCCCATGCTGGGCGGCGCGTTCGCCGGCAGCGTGGGGCGGTTCATCGGGGAGTACGACTGGAAGGTGGGCGAGTCCCCGGACGGTCTGCGCATCGACCACGGGCTGCTCGACAAGGCGCACGAGACGGTGCCCCCGGGGCGCGTGCAGACGGTGCGTGTCGTGGAGCCGTGGCTGTGGCGGCGGCGCGGCTGGGTGCGGGTCGAGCTGGATGTCGCGGGCTCGTCCAACGGCGTCCTGGTCCCGGTCGCGCCGCGGGAGATCGCGGAGGCCGTGATCGCGCGCATCCTGCCGGGGGTACGGGTGCCGGACGCCGCCGAGCTCGTCCGCCCTCCCGCGCGGGCCGCGTGGTGCCTTCCGGTGTGGTGGAAGGGGTACGGCCTGACCGTGACGGACACGGTGTTCGCGGCGCGGCACGGCCTGCTGCGCCGCCGCCTGTCCCTGGTTCCGCACGCGAAGGTGCAGAGCGTGCGGCTCACGCAGGGCCCCTGGGAGCGCTTCAAGGGGGTGGCGGACGTGCACGTCGACACGGGCGCCGACAAGACGGTCACGGCGCGGCTGCGACCCACGGAGGAGGCGGCCGCACTGCTGTCCGCGCAGGCGGAGAGGTCGCGTACGGGACGGAGGACGGCGCGACCGGATCGGTGGATGGCCTGAAGAGGCTGGAATTCAGCCCGTCCGGCGTTTGAGGACGAACTCGGCGGAGCCGGTGATGACGGCAACCAAGGCCCAGGGGCCCGCCTACGCCCGCAAAGCCGTCCGCAGCTCCGCCACGTCGATCTGCTCGGTCTCGTCGTGCGCCGTCAGGTCGATGACCTGGCCCACGCCCCGCGCGGCGTCGTCCTGCGGCGCGTTCTTGAACTCCGCCTCGGACTCCGCCTTGTGCACGGCGAGTGCCTCCTCGCCCACGACGTCCGCGAGGTCCTCGTTCTGCACGGACTCCAACGCACCCGCGGTCGCCTCGCTCTTCGTGCCGAAGAAGTCGAAGCCGCCCTGGACGCCCTGGCGTCGCCTCTGCGCGGGCGGCGCGACGGCGACCGCGCGCTCATGCCCGCCGTACCCCTCGGCCGCCCCGGACTTCCCCCGCGCTTCGTCCCCGTCCGCGCGCTGCCGGGAGGCATCGCCCTCGGGGGAAGGCTTCGGGGTCAGCCGGTCGAGCGCCATGTTCGCCCTGTCGTACAGCGACGGGGGCGCGATCGACCCCGGGCGCACCACGGGAGCCGGCGCCTCGGCCCGGGCCGCGGGCTCCGCGCGCGTGGGGGCCGGCGGCAGCGCCCGCGCCGGGGTGGACGCCTCGATGGCGAGCAGCCGCCGCCCCTCCAGGGCGCTCGCGCGCTCGGTCTCCGCGGTCGCGTACCGCCGCAGGAGCGCCGCGTGTTCGTTGCGCAGGGCGGCGAGCTCGGCCCGCTTGGAGCGCAGCTTCGTCTCCAGACGGCCCCGGATCTCGCGGGACTCGTCGAGGTCGGACTCGCACTCGGCTATGCGTTCCTCGTAACGCCACTCGTCGCTCTTGCGGGCCCGGCCCAGCTCGGCGACCTGCTTGCCGGCCGCCAGGTCCCAGCGGCGCATGACGACCGAGCCCACGACGGCGGCCGCCGCCGCGGCGGCGACCAGGCCGCGGAGCACGACGGGTTCCGCGAACAGCCAGGCGCCACCGGCGCAGACAAGGGAGAGGCCTGCGACCGTCGAGGGAGGAAGCAGCCTGTGCAGGGGTGGGGAATGGCGGTGACGTCCACGTGGCATGGCCAGAAACTTACCGCGCGTAGGCGAACTATGGTGCCCCGCCCGCCAAAATGAGAGCGTCACAGCGCTAACTCCCCACCCTTCACGATCCTCTTCGGCCACTCAACTCCACTTTCGGCCGAGCCACTTCGAGGATGCTCCTCCTTCCCGCGCTACTTCTTGATCAATCCCTTCGACTCCAGATACTCCTTGGCGACATCGGCTTCCTTCTGTCGCTCCACATCGACCTTCCGGTCGAGTTCCGCGAGATCTTCCGTCGTCAGGGTCTTGGTCAGCTTCCCGAGCGCGTCGGCTATCTCCTTGTCGCCCGCTTCCTTCGCGTTCACAACCGGAAGGATGTTGTCCGCGTTCTGCAGCTTCTTGTCGTCCTCAAGGGCCACCAGACCGAAGCTGTCGAGCGTCGCGTCGGTGGTCGTGGTCAGCACCACCTGGTCCGTGCCGTTCTTCACGGCCTGCTTGGACTGCGTGGTGCCGACACCCTTGGGGTCGATTCCCGCGACGTCGATGCCGTACGTCTTCTCGAGCCCGGGCGCGCAGAACGGGCGCGACTCGCATTCGTCACTCGCGGCGATCTTGACCTTCTCGCCGGACTTACCGAGATCCGAAAGGGTCTTGAGCTTGTGCTCCTTCGCGTATTCCTTGCTCACCGCGAACGCGTTCTGGTCGACCGCTTCACCGGCGGGCAGCACCTTCAGGCCCTCCGGTTCCGCGAGCTTCTTCAGCGCGGTCACCGTGTCGTCCACGTCATTCGAGGCGACCGGCTTCGCCTTCGGGCCGTTCTTGCCGAGGTTGAGGAACTCCGCGAGCGTCGCCGCGTATTCGGGGGCGACATCGATCGAGCCCTTCTTGAGCTCGGGTTCGTACACCTCGCGGTTCTGGACGGTCTTGACCTCGGCGTCGTATCCGGCGTCCTCCAGGACGCCCACATAGAGCTCGGCGAGCACCTTCTGCTCGGTGAAACGGGCCGACCCGACGACGATCTTGCCCTTGCCGCCCGCCTTGTCCCCTTCACCCTTGCCGTCCTTCTCCAGGCTGTCCCCGCCGCACGCGGTGAGCCCCGCGGTCAGCGCCACGACGGCCACGGCCGCCCCTGCCATCCGTCGTGCGCGACGCGTTGTGCTGTTCATGCGTGAACCACCATTTCGAAAGACCCGGGAAAACTGGAAAACGTGAGGCTGTCGGGGATCACCGCGCGACCCCCGAGCGCCCTCGCATGGGACTGAACACCTTCCCCACCACGACGAGCACCACCTCGACGAAGAGCGCGAGAAGCGCCACAAGGAGCGCGCCCGCCACCACCTGGGGCGTGTTCTGCAGGTTGAACCCGGCGGTGATGATCCGGCCGAGGCCCCCCTCGCCCGCCATCGCGGCGAGCGTCGCCGTGGCGACGACCTGCACGCCCGCGGACCGTACGCCGGTCATGATCAGCGGGTACGCGAGGGGCAGTTCGACCCGCGCGAAGAGCTGTCGGCCGCTCATGCCCATCCCCCGGGCCGCCTCCACCACCGCCCGGTCGACCTCACGCATCCCGATGTACGCGTTGGTCAGCAGCGGCGGGACCGCGAAGAGCACGAGCGCGATGAGCGTCGGTACGTCCCCGTGCTCGCCGAGCGGGGTGAGCGTGAGCAGCACGAGCACCGCGAGTGTCGGCACCGCGCGGCCGATGTTGGAGATGTTCACCGCGAGGGCGCCGCCCTTGCCGATGTGGCCGAGGTACAGGGCGATCGGCAGCGCGATCAGGCACGCGACGGCGAGGCAGACCCCGCTGAAGTAGAGGTGCTCGGCGAGGCGGTGCCACACCCCCTTCTCGCCCTGCCAGTTGGCACTCGTGGTCAGCCAGTCGTACGCGCCGGTTATCGCGTTCATGCAGGTTCAGCCACCTTGGCCGTGCGTTCCGCCGGGGCGGGACGCTTCGTACGTATGCGATGGACGCGGGTCCACGGGGTCAGCCACCGCTGCAGCGCGAGGAGGAGCAGGTCGGCGACGACCGCGAGGACCACGCAGAGCGCCGACGCGGTGAGCACCTGCGCCTTGAAGGTCGTGTCGAGGCCGTCGAGGATCAGCGATCCGAGGCCTCCGTAGTCGACGATCGCGCCTACCGTCGTCAGGGCCACCGTCGAGACCGTGGTGATGCGGACTCCGGCGAGCAGGGCGGGCAGCGCGAGCGGCAGTTCCACCTCCCACAGCAGCCTCAGCGGGCCGTACCCCATCCCCTTGGCGGCGTCCCTGGCCTCGTCCGGCACGGCCTGGAGCCCCGCCAGGATGTTCCGCACCAGGATCGTCAGGGAGTACAGCACGAGGCCCGTGACGACCAGCGACGCCGAGAGCCCGAAGAACGGCAGAAGCAGCGAGAACATCGCGAGCGACGGGACGGTGTAGAGCACGGTCGTCACGCCGAGGATCGGTCCCGCCAGGAAGCGCCAGCGCCGGGCGAGCAGCGCGAGCGGCAGCGAGACGGCGACGCCGATGGCGACCGAGGCGGCGGTGATGCCCACGTGCTGCACGGTGGCGTCGATCAGCTCCTGGCTGCGGGAGCGGACGTACTCCCCGCAGATCCAGTCGTTCGTCACCAGACAGTTCTCTTCGCTCATCCCGCCCCACTCCCCCCGAGTCCCGTTTCCTGAGGCCGTCTGGCGACCCTAACGCGCAGCACCGACAATCGCCGAGACTCGTCGTACTGGCGCAACATGGGCTTTACACAACGCCCGCAACAATGGGGAATCATGATCCGGTTCGAGCACGTCACCAAGCGGTACGAGGACGGCACCACGGCCGTCGACGACCTGTCCTTCGAGGTCGCCGAGGGTGAACTGGTCACGCTCGTCGGCCCGTCGGGCTGCGGCAAGACGACGACGATGAAGATGGTGAACCGCCTCATCGAGCCGTCCGAGGGCCGGATATTCGTCGAGGGCGAGGACATATCGACCACCGATCCGGTGCAACTCCGGCGCCGTATCGGCTATGTCATCCAGCAGGTCGGCCTTTTCCCGCACAAAACGGTCCTGGAGAACACGGCGACCGTCCCGCACCTGCTCGGCGTGAAGCGCGGCAAGGCCCGAGAGCGTGCCGCCGAACTCCTCGACCTGGTCGGCCTCGACCCCGCCACCTTCGGCGACCGCTACCCCGAGCAGCTCTCCGGAGGACAGCGCCAGCGGGTCGGTGTGGCCCGCGCGCTGGCGGCCGACCCGCCCGTGCTCCTGATGGACGAGCCGTTCGGCGCGGTCGACCCCGTGGTGCGCGAGCACCTGCAGAACGAGTTCCTCCGCCTCCAGCAGGCCGTCCGCAAGACCGTCCTCTTCGTCACGCACGACATCGAGGAGGCGGTCCGTCTGGGCGACCGGATGGCCGTCTACGGAGACGGGCGCATCGAGCAGTTCGACACCCCGTCGACGATCCTGGGCGCACCGGCCAACGCGTACGTGGCGGACTTCGTCGGCGCGGACCGCGGCCTCAAGCGCCTCTCCGTGACGCCCATCGAGGAGGGCGACCTGGAGCAGCCTCCCGTCGTGCACCTGGACGACCCGCTGCCCGCACGGCTCGACGCCCAGTGGGCGGTCGTCCTGGACGGCGAGAACAACCTGCACGGCTGGATCTCCGCCGAGCACGCGCACGGCGCCAAGGGGACCGTCAGGGACCACGCCCGGCGCATGGAGGCGTGGCTCCCGGTGGGCGCCACCCTCAAGCAGGCGTTCGCCACGATGCTCCAGCACGACGCGGGCTGGATCGCGGTCATCGACAAGGACAGCGAGGGCCGCTTCCTGGGCGTACTCACCCCGGCCCGGCTGCACGAGGCGCTGCGCAGGTCGACGGCGGCCGACGCGCGCGACATCGCGCGCGGGGAGGTCGAGTTGGAGACCATCACGGCCATCAGCAAGCTCTGAGGAGCCCCTTGACTTGCTCAGCCGCTACTTGCCGTTCAGCCGCCCGCTGATCCACTCCAGGGTGGCGGGAATCTCGCGGCGCCAGGTGTTGAAGTTGTGCCCGCCGCTGTCGAGCGTGATGGACGAGACCCTGGTGGGCGCCTTCACCTTGCCGATGAACTTCTCGGTGTCCGCGAAGTTGTCCTCTCCATGTCTGCTGGTGGTGACAAGGAGGGACGTCTTGGGCGGCGGCATGTGGTCGAGGGACCACATGAGGTCGGCGCGCTCCTCCAACTCCTTGTCGCCGTGGAAGAGATCGCCCGTCGTCACGTCGATGGGCGCCTTGTAGTACGCGGAGAGGCCCGCCCCGGCGGCGTACACGTCGGGGTGGTGCAGGGCGAGCTTCAGGGCGCAGTAGCCGCCCGTGGAGTCACCGATGACGCCCCAGCTCCCCGCGGTGCGGCCCGCCCTGTAGTGCTCGGAGATGGCGTCCGGCAGGTCCTTGGCGAAGAACGTCTCGGCCTGCGGTCCGCCGGGGATGTCCACGCACTCGGTGTCGCGCGGCGGCGCCACGGTGGGCCGCATCATGACGAGGATCATCGGCTTCATCTTGTCCCGCCTGACCAGTGAGTGGGCGGTCTGCGGGTAGTGCAGGCCCTTGATCAGCGCCTCGGCGGTGCCGGGGTAGCCGGTCAGCACGACGGACACCGGGAACGTGCGGTTCTTGTACCGCGGCTGGAAGTACTCGGGCGGCAGGTAGACGTACGCGGGGCTCGCTATGTCGGCCTCCTTCCCGCTGACGACCACCTTCTGGATCTGTCCGCCGGTCGACGGCCTGCCGCCGCCGGGCACGTTCACGGGCCGGGTGCCGCGTACGTCGACCGGGGACCCGCCCTTGGCGGGGTCGTGGTCGACGACGACACCGGGGCTGGTCTCCTGGCCGAAGAGGTCCGCCCAGGTGGCGTAGAAGCCGAACGCCTGATTGGCGGCGAGGCCGACCGAGGCGAAGATCGCCAACTGGGTGGCGATGAGCAGCCCGACGCGGCCGGTGACGGACCGCCAGGTCTGGCGGGCAAGCCGCGGCCAGAGCCAGACCGTGCCGACGAACAGCAGGACGGCGAGGAGGACCGCCAACACGAGGAGCTTGTTGCTCGTCAGACCCATGGACGTTCTGCCTGCGCTTTCTGCCTGTTCCGTGGTTCTTTTCCGGCGGTTTTCCGGTCGGGAGTGAACCCGACTCCCAGAAGGACCGTCCTAGAGGGCGCAATGTCGCCGGATGCCGTTTTGGTGCCGGAATCAAGGTCTCTCGCAGAACCACGGGATGCGATGTCTGTCAGGATAGATGCGGAAATGTCGGGTGGGGTTCCGGACAGTGAGGGCAGCCGCCCCGAAGGACGGCGCCGTACCGGCGGGCTCCGTGACGGCAGCCACAGCAGACTCGGCCGGCTGGTGCGCGGCCCGCGCCCCGAGTCCGTACCGACCTTCGTCGCCCGCGCCTGCACCCTCGTGGGCCTGCTGAACGTGGCGGCCGGCGTCTTCCCGCGCTTCCGGCACAGCCGCATGCACGCCCTCGCCGAGGTCCTGCCCGGCGCGCTCGGCCCCTTCGCCGCCGCCCTCGCGCTCAGCTCCGGCGTCCTCCTGCTGCTTCTCGCGCACGGCCTGCGGCGCCACAAGCGGCGGGCCTGGCGGGCCGCCGTGGTGCTGCTCCCGGCCGGTGCCGTCGCGCAGTTCGCCTACCGGCACTCGGTCATCGGCGTACTGATCTCCCTCGCCCTCCTGACGCTGCTCCTTCGCCACCGGAGCGAGTTCGCCGCGCTGCCCGACCCGCGCAGCCGCTGGCGCGCGGTCGCCAACTTCGTCCTCCTCGGGGCCGGTTCCATCGCCCTCGGCCTGGTGATCGTCAGTGTCCACCCGGGCAAGGTCATCGGGGACCCGAGCATCACGGACCGCCTCGCCCACGTCCTGTACGGCCTGTTCGGCTTCGAGGGCCCGGTCGACTACTACGGGACCACGACCTCGACCGTCGCCTACTCGCTGGGCGCGCTCGGCATGCTCACCGCCCTCACCACCGTCTACCTGGCCTTCCGCCCCGAACACCCGGCCGCACGCCTCACCGAGGACGACGAGGCCAAGCTGCGCGCCCTCCTCGACAAGCACGGCGCCCGCGACTCGCTGGGCCACTTCGCGCTCCGCCGCGACAAGGGGGCCGTCTTCTCCCCCAGCGGCAAGGCCGCGGTCACCTACCGCGTCGTCTCCGGGGTGATGCTCGCCAGCGGCGATCCCATCGGTGACGTGGAGGCCTGGCCCGGCGCCATCGAACGCTTCATGGACGAGGCCAAGGCCCACTCCTGGACGCCCGCCGTGATGGGCTGCTCCGAGACCGGCGGCGAGGTCTGGACCCGCGAGACCGGCCTTGACGCCCTCGAACTGGGCGACGAGGCGGTGGTGGACGTCGTGGATTTCTCCCTGTCCGGGCGTGCGATGCGCAACGTACGCCAGATGGTCAAGCGGATCGAGCGCAATGGCTACGAGACGCGCGTACGGCGGGTGCGTGACCTCGGGGAGCGTGAACTGGAGCGGATACAGCGCGCCGCCGACGACTGGCGCGGCACGGACACCGAACGCGGCTTCTCCATGGCACTCGGCCGCATCGGCGACCCGGACGACGGCGACTGTCTGATCGCGACCGCGCACAAGGCCGACGAGGAACCGGGTCCCTACGGAGACCTCAAGGCCGTCCTCCACTTCGTCCCCTGGGGCACGGACGGCGTCTCCCTCGACCTGATGCGTCGCGACCGCGCCGCCGACCCCGGCATGAACGAGCTGCTCATCGTGGCCGCCCTGCAGGCCGCCCCGAAGCTCGGCATCGCGCGCGTGTCCCTCAACTTCGCGATGTTCCGCGCGGCCCTCGCCCGCGGCGAGAAGATCGGCGCGGGGCCCGTCCTGCGCGCCTGGAGGGGCCTGCTCGTCTTCCTCTCGCGCTGGTTCCAGATCGAGTCGCTCTACAAGTTCAACGCGAAGTTCCGCCCCCGCTGGGAGCCCCGCTTCGTCGTCTACCGCTCCTCCAAGGACCTCCCCCGCATCGGCTTCGCCGCCATGCAGGCCGAGGGCTTCGTGACCCTCGCGATGCCCCGCGTCCTGCGCCGTGCGGGCGCACAGCGCCGCCCCTGCCCGCACCGGACCACAGAGCGTGAGGTCCGGGCGGCGTAGCGCCCGCCCGCTCGGGCCTAGGCTGGAGGCATGAGTACGTTGCGCGGGCGGGGACCGGTCGAAGGGCTGCCCCAGTGGGGCCGCTGTGCGGTCATGGGGGTCGTGAACGTGACACCCGACTCCTTCTCCGACGGGGGCCGCTGGTTCGACACCACGGCTGCCGTCAAGCACGGCATCGACCTGGTCGCCCAGGGCGCCGACCTGGTCGACGTGGGCGGTGAGTCCACCCGCCCCGGCGCCACGCGCGTGGACGAGGACGAGGAGCTGCGGCGCGTCGTCCCCGTCGTGCGGGGCCTGGCGGCCGAAGGCGTCACCGTCTCCGTGGACACCATGCGCGCCACCGTCGCCGAGCAGGCACTGGCCGCGGGCGCCGTCCTGGTCAACGACGTCAGCGGCGGCCTCGCCGACGAGCGCATGGTCCCCGCGGTCGCCGCCGCGGGCGCGCCCTTCGTGGTGATGCACTGGCGCGGCTTCCTCGCCGACATCCACGCCACGCCCTCGTACGAGGACGTGGTCTCCGAAGTCGTCGCCGAGCTCCACGCGCGCGTGCGCGCCGCCATCGAGGGCGGCATCGCCCCCGAGCGCATCGTCGTCGACCCCGGCCTCGGCTTCTCCAAGAACGCCGAGCACGACCTGGCGCTCCTGGCCCGCATCGACCGCCTGCGCGAGCTCGGCCACCCGATCCTGGTCGCCGCATCCCGCAAGCGCTTCCTCGGGCGCGTCCTCGCAGGCCCCGAGGGTGCCCCGCCGCCCGCCCGCGAGCGCGACGCGGCCACCGCCGCGGTCTCCGCCATCGCCGCCCACCAGGGCGCGTGGGCGGTCCGCGTGCACGAGGTGCGGGCCACCGCCGACGCCGTACGTGTCGCACACGCCGTGACCAGCGCGGCGGGCGGTTCCCGGTGACCGGGGCCAGGACCGACGTCGAACAGGTCGAGCTGGCCAACACGGCCTTCTACGAAGCACTGGAGCGCGGCGACTTCGACGAGCTCTCCGACCTCTGGCTGGACGCGGACGCGGCCCCCGAGTCGCATGACCCCGACGCCCGGGACGACGAGGACATCGCGGAGGACGGAGCCGAGGCCGCGATCTCCTGCGTCCACCCCGGCTGGCCGGTGCTCACCGGCCGCGGCGAGGTCCTCAGGTCGTACGCGCTGATCATGGCGAACACCGAGTACATCCAGTTCTTCCTGACCGACGTGCACGTCGGCGTGGCCGGTGACACCGCCCTGGTGACCTGCACGGAGAACATTCTCAGCGGCGGCCCGCCGCCCGAGGCCGGCGGCGAACTCGGTCCGCTCGTCGGCCAGCTCGTCGTCGCCACCAATGTGTTCCGCCGCACAGTCGACGGCTGGAAGCTCTGGTCGCACCACGCCTCACCCGTACTCGCCGAAACAGACGACGAAGAGGACGAGGACACACCCTCTTGAGTGGGTAGGGGCGATTCCGGGAGCCCCCGCGGACGAGGGCTGTCAGTGCGCGCAGGTAGATTCGATCGAGGCCGGTGTTCCGACCGCACTCGGTGCAGGCCTGCCGATAACGACGATTGCAGGAGTGATTCGCGTGGATCGTGTCGCGCTGCGCGGCCTCAAGGCCCGTGGACACCACGGTGTCTTTCCGCGGGAACGCGAAGAGGGCCAGACCTTCATCGTGGACCTGGTTCTTGGCCTGGACACCCGTGCGGCCGCCGCCGACGACGACCTGGCGAAGACCGTGCACTACGGCATCGTGGCCGAGGAGGTCGTGGCCGCCGTCGAAGGCGACCCGGTGGACCTCATCGAGACCCTCGCCGAGCGCATCGCACAGACGTGTCTGAAGCACGAAGGAGTCCTGGAGGTCGAGGTGTGCGTCCACAAACCGGACGCCCCGATCACCGTCCCCTTCGACGACGTGACCGTCACCATCACCCGGAGCCGAGTATGACCGCGTTTTCCACGCAAGGGCAGAGCGACCCGACCGTCCAGCCGGTGCCCACCGCCGTCGTGGAGCAGGTCGACGCCGCCGACACCACCCTCTCCAACCCCAAACGCGCCGTGATCTCCCTCGGCAGCAATCTCGGCAACCGCCTGGAGACGCTGCAGGGCGCCGTCGACGCCCTGGAGGACACCCCCGGCCTGCGCGTCAAGGCCGTCTCCCCGGTGTACGAGACGGAGCCCTGGGGCGTCGACCCCGGCACCCAGCCGTCGTACTTCAACGCGGTGGTCGTGGTGAAGACGACCCTGCCGCCCTCCTCGCTCCTGGAGCGGGCGCACGCCGTCGAGGAGGCCTTCCACCGCGTCCGTGACGAGCGCTGGGCCGCCCGCACGATCGACGTCGACATCGTGGCGTACGCGGACATCGTCTCGGACGACCCCGACCTCACGCTCCCCCACCCGCGCGCGCACGAACGTGCCTTCGTCCTGGCCCCCTGGCACGACGTCGAGCCCGAGGCGCAGCTGGCGGGCCGCGGCGAGGTGGCGGACCTGCTCGCCAAGGTCACCCGCGAAGGCGTCACGCCCCGCGTCGACCTGGAACTCCGCCTGCCCGAGTAATCGTTAGGGTCTATCGGACCCGCACGATCGAGATCGACAAGAAGCTCGACAAGAAGCGGTCCGTACGACGATGAAGGGTCACCCGTGAAGCAGCTGCGCATCAGGACACTGATCGGCCTCTTCCTGGTGGCCGGCGTGCTGTCCTGGGCGGGCGCCCGGCTGTGGGACTCCGTGGGCACCCTCCCGCGGGTCCCGCTGGCCGCGCCCATCGTGCTCGCGGTGATCGCCGCGGTGCTGCTGGCCACGGCCCTCTCCCTGCGCTCCCGGCTGCGCGCCCAGCGCGAGCGACGCCCCGGAGCCAAGGGCGTCGAACCGATGATGGCCGCACGCGCGGTCGTCTTCGGCCAGGCGAGCGCCCTGGTGGCCGCCCTGGTCGCCGGGATGTACGGCGGCACGGGCGCCTTCCTCCTGGAGTATCTGGACGTCCCGTCCCGCCGCGACCAGGCGATCTACGCCGGCCTCTCCCTGGTGGCGGGCATCGCGGTCATAGCGGCCGCATTCTTCCTGGAGCGCGTCTGCAGGCTCCCGGAGGACGACGACGAGACCGGCGGAACGGCCGCGGCCGCCTGAAGCGGCCGGGCGCGCGCCGGGGCGTCCACGCGTCGCGCTAGCGCGCCATGATCAGGCTCATCGCCTCGTTGCGCGTCGCGGGGTCGCGCAGCTGCCCGCGCACCGCCGAGGTGATCGTCTTCGCGCCGGGCTTGCGCACCCCGCGCATGGTCATGCACATGTGCTCGCACTCGACGACGACGATGACGCCGCGCGGTTCGAGGATCTCCATCAGCGAGTCGGCGACCTGCGTGGTCAGCCGCTCCTGGACCTGCGGACGGCGTGCGTACACGTCCACGAGGCGGGCGAGCTTCGACAGGCCGGTGATCTTGCCGTCGGAGGACGGGATGTAGCCGACGTGCGCGACACCGTGGAAAGGCACCAGGTGGTGCTCGCACGAGCTCTGCACCTCGATGTCCTTCACCAGGACCATCTCGTCGTGGCCGAGGTCGAACGTCGTCGTCAGGACGTCCTCGGCCTTGAGCCACAGACCGCCGAATATCTCCTTGTACGCGCGTGCCACGCGGCCCGGAGTCTCCCGCAGGCCCTCGCGGTCCGGGTCCTCCCCGACCGCGATCAGCAGCTCGCGCACGGCGTTCTCGGCCCGCTTCTCGTCGAAAACGCCGATCGTGCCCTCGCCGTCCAGCGTCACGGGGTCGGTCATCTGTGCCTCGTTCCTTGCGTTCCGTGCGTCACTGCGTACGGAAGCGCTACCGCGTACGAAAAAAACTGCGCCCCCAGGCTAGAACCAGGGGGGCGCAGCTTCCATTCCGGGCCTGTTGAGGCGACCGGGGGGATCAGCCTTCGGGGCGATCCTCCTTGGTCACGTCGATCGGCGTCTCCGTCGGGCCCGCGGTCACCGCGGGCGTGGCGCCGTTCGCACCGTTCGTCAGTGACAGCTCCCGGGGGGAGAGCACCGGCGGACGGGTCGAGGGCGTGCGCCGCGAGGAACCGGTCCACGCCGGGCGTGCCGGACGCTTCACGATGCCGGCGAAGACCTCGGCGATCTGCTCCTTGTTCAGCGTCTCCTTCTCGAGGAGCTGCAGAACCAGGTTGTCGAGAACGTCGCGGTTCTCGACGAGGATCTCCCAGGCTTCGTTGTGCGCGGTCTCGATGAGCTTCTTGACCTCTTCGTCGACCAGCGCCGCGACCTCTTCCGAGTAATCGCGCGGGTGACCCATCTCGCGGCCCAGGAACGGCTCGGTGTTGTCGCCACCGAATTTGATCGCGCCGAGCCGCTCGGTCATGCCGTACTGCGTGACCATGGCCCGTGCGGTCGCGGTGGCCTTCTCGATGTCGTTCGCCGCGCCCGTCGTCGGGTCGTGGAAGACGAGCTCCTCGGCCGCGCGCCCGCCCAGCATGTACGCGAGCTGGTCGAGCATTTCGTTGCGCGTGGTCGAGTACTTGTCCTCGTCCGGCAGGACCATCGTGTAACCGAGGGCTCTGCCGCGCGACAGGATCGTGATCTTGTGGACCGGGTCCGAGTTCGGAGAAGCCGCCGCGACCAGGGCGTGTCCGCCCTCGTGGTACGCGGTGATCTTCTTCTCCTTGTCGGACATGATCCGCGTCCGCTTCTGCGGACCGGCCACGACACGGTCGATCGCCTCGTCGAGCGAGTGGTTGTCGATCAGCTTCTTGTCGCCGCGCGCCGTGAGGAGCGCCGCTTCGTTCAGCACGTTCGACAGGTCGGCGCCGGTGAAGCCCGGCGTACGCCGTGCCACCGCGCCCAGGTCGACGTCCGGGGCGACCGGCTTGCCCTTCTGGTGAACCTTGAGGATCTCCAGACGGCCCTGCATGTCCGGGCGGTCGACCGCGATCTGGCGGTCGAAACGGCCGGGACGAAGCAGCGCCGGGTCGAGGATGTCGGGGCGGTTCGTGGCGGCGATCAGGATGACGCCGCCCTTCACGTCGAAGCCGTCCATCTCGACGAGCAGCTGGTTCAGCGTCTGCTCGCGCTCGTCGTGACCGCCGCCCATACCGGCACCGCGGTGCCGGCCGACGGCGTCGATCTCGTCGACGAAGACGATCGCCGGGGCGTTCGCCTTGGCCTGCTCGAAGAGGTCACGCACACGCGACGCACCGACACCGACGAACATCTCGACGAAGTCGGAACCGGAGATCGAGTAGAAGGGCACGCCGGCCTCACCCGCGACAGCGCGCGCGAGGAGCGTCTTGCCCGTACCGGGCGGCCCGTACAGGAGCACGCCCTTGGGGATCTTGGCTCCGACGGCCTGGAACTTCGCAGGCTCCTGGAGGAACTCCTTGATCTCGTGGAGTTCCTCGACGGCCTCGTCCGAGCCGGCGACGTCGGAGAACGTCGTCTTCGGGGTGTCCTTGGTGATGAGCTTCGCCTTGGACTTCCCGAACTGCATGACCCGGGAGCCGCCGCCCTGCATCTGATTCATCAGGAACAGGAAGACGACGACGATGAGTACGAAGGGGAGAAGGGAGAGCAGGATGCCGACGAACGGGTTCTGCTTCGACTCCGAGACGGTGTAACCGTCCGGGATCTTCTTGTCCTCGAACTTCTCCTGCAAGGTGTTGGCGATGGCGACGCCCTGGTCGCCGATGTAGCTCGCCTGGATCTTGCTGCTGTCCTTGACCTTCTGGCCGTCCTTGAGCTCGACCTTGATGGTCCGCTCGTCACCGGTCGTGAGCTTGGCGGATTCGACCTTGTCGTCGTTGATCGCCTGCACAACCTGGCCGGTGTCCACCGTCTTGTAGCCGCCGGACGAACCGACGACCTGCATCAACACGACCACGGCAAGGACGGCCAGCACGATCCACATGACTGGCCCACGGAAGTATCGCTTCACGTCCATCCATACGGAGCGAAGACGCCCCGTCCCTCCTGCCATAGTGAGTTTGATAAAGACTGTTCTTCGGACGGTACCCCAGCATTGTCACCCGAAGCCGCACGGGACGGCTGACAAACCCGTCTTCGCATGCTTCAACGCGGGGAAACGGGTGAGGGTTCCCGGCCGCCTCCGACGAGTTGGCCGGGAGAGGGCCGGGAGGCCCGGTGATCAGCCGCCGTAGACGTGCGGGGCGAGGGTGCCGACGAACGGCAGATTGCGGTACTTCTCCGCGTAGTCCAGGCCGTACCCGATGACGAACTCGTTCGGGATGTCGAAGCCGACCCACTCCACGTCGATCGCGACCTTGGCCGCCTCGGGCTTGCGAAGGAGCGTGCACACCTTCAGCGACGCGGGCTCACGCGAGCCGAGGTTGGAGAGCAGCCAGGACAGCGTCAGACCGGAGTCGATGATGTCCTCGACGATCAGGACGTGCTTGCCCTTGATGTCGGTGTCCAGGTCCTTGAGGATCCGCACGACACCGGAGGACTGGGTGCCCGCGCCGTACGACGACACGGCCATCCAGTCCATGGTGAGCGGGGTGGACAGCGCACGCGCCAGGTCCGCCATGACCATCACCGCGCCCTTGAGCACACCGACGATCAGCAGGTCCTTGCCCGCGTACTCCGCGTCGATCTTCGCGGCCAGCTCAGCCAGCTTCGCGTCGATCTCTTCCTTGGTGATGAGCACCGACTGAAGGTCGGTGCCCATGTCTTTCGCGTCCACCCGCATCACTTTCGGTCGTCCGTCACACCGGCTGCGCGGGGCCCAGGGGCCCCTCGGTCAACAGCCTTGCCGGATCACCAGTCTGCCACCCTGGCGCTGGGCGACGACTTTGCCCGGGAGATTGATGGCTCCCTGGCCGCGCCAGCCCGTGATCAGCCGGTCCACCTCTTCGAGGTGCCGGGCGAACAGCGCACCGGCCGGGGCGCCCGCCTCGATGGCGGCACGGCGGACGATGCGGCGGCGCACGGCGGGCGGCAGGGCGTAGAGCTTGGCGCACTCCAGGAGTCCCGCGGCGTCGCGCACGGAAGCTTCCGCCTGTGCGGCCCAGTGGTCCAAGGCGTCGGCGTCATCCCGGGACAACTGGGCCGTACGGGCGAGTGCTTCCACGACGCCCTTGCCGAGGGCTTTCTCCAGGGCGGGCAGGCCCTCGTGCCGCAGCCGCGAGCGCGTGTAGGCGGGGTCGGTGTTGTGCGGGTCGTCCCAGACGGGCAGCGACTGGACCATGCAGGCCTTGCGGGCGGTCTGCCGGTCGATGTGCAGGAAGGGGCGGCGGTAGCGGCGGTCGGCCCCCGGGCCGCCCGACACGGCCGCCATCCCGGACAGGGAGCGGATGCCGGAGCCGCGGGCGAGACCGAGCAGGACGGTCTCCGCCTGGTCGTCGCGGGTGTGGCCGAGGAGGATCGCGGCGGCGCCGTGTCGCTCGGCGACGGCGTCGAGCGCGCCGTATCTCGCGTCGCGGGCCGCGGCCTCGGGGCCGCCGTCCCTGCCGACGTCGACGGCGACGGACTCGATCGGGTCGAGGCCGAGGGCGGTGAGCCGCGAGACGACCTCGGCGGCGCGCAGATCGGACCCGTCCTGCAGACCGTGGTCGACGGTGACGCCGCCGGCCCGGATGCCGAGTTTGGGGGCCTCGAAGGCGAGGGCGGAGGCAAGCGCCATGGAGTCGGCGCCGCCGGAGCAGGCGACGAGCACGAGTGGCGACGTGGCCTGCTCGCGTGGAGGGTGGGAGTGCGCGGGGCGCGGGGGGACGAGCTCGGGCGTGCGCTGTGCGTCGGGGGTGCGCCGTGCTTCGAGGCGCCTCTGATCGGCGCGCGGGGTGTCGGTGCGCTGTACGTCGGTCAGTACGTCGTGGAGTACGCGGCGAACCGCCAGGCGTATCGCCGCGACCGCAGGATGGGGACCCATGTCCGGTTCCCTTCATGAAGTTCGGGGGTGAGCCTCGGACCTGTCACTCAGGACCACACGCAGGAGATCGGGCCTCAGGCAGATCCCCAGAGGTTAGTCACTCAGAGTGTGTCGATGGTGACAGAGCCGAGCCGTTCCCCGAGCATTGCACGCCTACCCATGGCTCACGGTCCCTCGGACGGGTGATTGCGGGGGCGTTCGCCTGCCATCGGCCGCAACTCGCTCCCCTGCCGCCCTCACTCTCCCTTACGGTGCACCCGCGCGACCCAGTCCGCCGGTTTGGCGATCTCCGACTTGGTGGGCAGCGTGTTCGGCGAAGTCCAGACCCGGTTGAAGCCGTCCATTCCGACCTCGCCGACGACGGCGCGCACGAACCGCTCGCCGTCGCGGTATTGGCGCAATTTCGCGTCGAGGCCGAGGAGCTTGCGCAGGGCTTGGTCAAGGCGGCTCGCCCCGCGCGCCCTGCGCTGCTGGAATTTCTCCCGGATCTCGGCGACGGAGGGCACCACGTCGGGCCCGACGCCGTCCATCACGAAGTCCGCGTGGCCCTCCAGGAGCGACATGACCGCCGTGAGCCGGGCGAGGATCTCGCGCTGGGCGGGGGTCTGGACCAGCTCCACGATGGAGCGGCCCCCGTCGTCCTCCTCGCCCTCGGGGCGACCGCCCGCGAGGGACTGCGCCGCTTCCCTGATGCGTTCGAGGACCGTCATCGGGTCGACCTCGGTCTCCGAGAGGAACGCCTGGATCTCGCCCTCGAGGTGGTCACGCAGCCAGGGCACGGCCGAGAACTGGGTGCGGTGCGTCTCCTCGTGCAGGCACACCCAGAGCCTGAAGTCGTGGGGGTCCACGTCGAGTTCGCGCTCGACGTGCACGATGTTCGGTGCCACGAGGAGGAGCCTGCCGCCGCCGTGCTCCCCCGCCGGGAGGTCGCGGGTGGCCGGAGCGAAGGTCTCGTACTGGCCGAGGACGCGTGAGGCGAGGAAGGAGAGCAGCATGCCCAGCTCCACGCCGGTGACCTTGCCGCCGACCGCACCGAGCACGGCGCCCGGACCGCCGGAGCGGCGGTCCTGCATCTTGTCCAGGAGGGGCTTGAGGATCTCCCGGAAACCGGCGACGTTCGCCTTGATCCAGCCGGCGCGGTCGACGACGAGCACCGGGGTGTCGTGCATGTCCTCCGTGCCCATCCGGGTGAAGGCCCGGACGTGCTCCTCCGAGGACTTCGCATGCTTCCGGAGCTCGGCGACGATGGCCCGTGCCTCGTCCCGGCTCACTTCTGGACCCGGCCGCACGAGCCGGGTCGCGGTCGCCACCGCGAGATTCCAGTCGACCATCTCCGCACCACCGATGCTCGTCATGCGTCAACGGTACGTGGTCGTGTCCGCCTGCGGAGGGGGTTGAACCCCGAGATTGCCCCACTCCGCGCCCGTAGGGGTCGACGGGGCGGGGCGAGGGTCAGCGGCAACCGCACTTCGCCACCGCTGACGCCATCGCGTCCAGTGCCGCCTGGGCCGCCTTCGGGTCCGTCGTGCCGGTCGTCATGAAAGCGAAGACCAGGAGACGGCCTTCCGTGTCGACGACCGTGCCCGCCAGGGTGTTCACGCCCGTCAGGGTTCCGGTCTTGGCGCGTACGACGCCGGTGCCCGGGGAGTCCTTGGGATAGCGGTCCACCAGGGTGCCCGTGAAGCCCGCCACCGGCAGGCCCGTCACCACGGAGCGCAGTTCGGGGTGGGCGGGGTCGGCGGCCCGGGCCAGGAGCGCGGCGAGCAGTTCGGCCGAGCTGCGGTCGGCGCGGTCCAGGCCGCTGCCGTCGGCGAACTTCGTGCCGTCGAGCGGCAGCTGCGCCTTCTTCAGCCGGGCGTCGATCGCCCTGCCCGCGCCGTCGAAGCTCGCGGGTTCCTTCGAGGCGAGCGCCGTCTGGCGGGCCAGCGCCTCGGCGATGTCGTTGTCGCTGTGCGTCAGCATCCGTTCGACGAGTGCCGAGAGGGGCGGGGACTCGACCTCGGCCAGGGAGTCTGCCCGGTCGCTCGCCTTGGACGGGCCGGGGTCCTTCTTTTCCTTGCCGCCGGTGCCGGCCTCGATGCCCTCCTTCTTAAGGAGGTCGGCGAACTTCTTCGCCGCGTCACCCGCCGGGTCACCCGAACGCGGGGCGGGGCCGCTGGAGGAGTCGTCGAGGCGGCCCTCGTCGGCCATCAGCGCGCTGACCAGGGTGAGGTTCTCGTTCGGCCCGATGGGGTGCTGCTGCTCCCCGCTGTAGAGCGAGGTGTCGTACGTCAGGGTCACCTTCTTGGTGCCGCGCTCCTTCAGGGCGTGCGCGGTGTCCTCGGCCAGCTCGCGCAGGCTGGCGGCGCTCTTCGCGTAGGGGCCGTCCTTGCGTGCGGTGAGCGTGGGGTCGCCGCCGCCGACCAGGACGACCTCCTTGGAGTCCGGCTCGATGACCGTCTTCGTGGTGATGCGGTGGTCCGCCCCCGCCGCGGTCAGCGCCGCGACCGCCGTGGCGATCTTGGTGGTGGACGCGGGCGTCAGGGCCTCGCCGCCGCCCTTGCCGTAGACCCGCCGCCCGGTGCCCGCGTCGATCACGACCGCCGAGCGTTCGGGGCCCAGCGCCTTGGCCTTCAGGAGCGGGTCGAGGACCCCTGCCACCGCCTTGCCGTCCGGTGCGGGCGCTGAGCCGCCGTGCGCGGAGCCCGCGGGCACTCCGAGGCCCCTGAGCACGGACGGGGCGCTCGGGGCGGCCGCGGGGGCCCGTCCGGACGTACGACCGCCGTGATCTGTGCCACCCCCGGCCTCCTGGGAGGCCGCCCAGTCCCGCTCGGCCGTACGCTGACCGGAGGAGTCCCAGGGGCCGGCCGCGGCCACGGCACCGGCCGCGATCGCGAGTCCGACAGTGGCCGCACCCGCCGTGAGCTGCAAGGTCTTGCGCTTCGCAGGAATCTTGAGAGCGGCGGAGATCTTGGGAGCCGACGGCTTGGGAAGCTGCTCGAGCAGCTTCCCGATCTGCTGCCGGGTCTGCTGCCAAGGCTTGAGCTCGGGCACGACGACCAGCCCCTTTCGCGATCACACATCTGCGTGAGGGACACTTAACCACCCGAAGTATGTGCTGATCATGGAGGAGCCACCCGTGGAGTTCGACGTCACCATCGAGATTCCGAAGGGTTCGCGGAACAAGTACGAGGTGGACCACGAGACCGGCCGGATCCGCTTGGACCGTCGCCTCTTCACGTCGACCAGCTACCCCGCGGACTACGGCTTCGTCGAGAACACCCTCGGCGAGGACGGTGACCCGCTGGACGCCCTCGTCATCCTGGACGAGCCGACCTTCCCGGGCTGCCTCATCAAGTGCCGCGCGATCGGCATGTTCCGGATGACCGACGAGGCGGGCGGCGACGACAAGCTGCTCTGCGTCCCGGCGTCGGACCCCCGCGTGGAGCACCTGCGCGACATCCACCACGTCTCCGAGTTCGACCGCCTGGAGATCCAGCACTTCTTCGAGGTCTACAAGGACCTGGAGCCCGGCAAGTCCGTCGAGGGCGCCGACTGGGTCGGCCGCGCGGACGCCGAGGCCGAGATCGAGAAGTCGTACAAGCGTGCGGAGGCCCAGGGTCACTGAGTGCCCCTGTCCTCCGCTTACGGGCCGCGCGATCTTCACGAAGACCGCGCGGCCCGTTCGCGTATCTGTGCGCATACTGTTCGTACTGGAGGTGCACAAGGTACGTATGTGGGAGCGAGGCAGTGAAAGTGGCTGACCAGGAGGCCGAAGACCGCAAGCCACAGTCGGACGAGGCACGGAGTGCGTTCACTCAGCCCACCGGCGTGATGCAGCAGCCACCGCCACCCGAGGACGAGTCGCAGACGACCTCCGAGTTCGCGATCCCGAACGGCCTGCCGAATCCCGCGTCGACCACGCAGGAGACGGAGAAGTCGGCGTTCACCACGCCGCACACCTACAGCTCCCGCAACGCGCCCCCCGCGTTCACGCCCCCGCACGGCATACCCCTGGTGAAACTCACCAAGGAGACGCCCTGGCAGGACCAGATGCGCACGATGCTGCGCATGCCGGTCGCCGAGCGGCCCACTCCGGAGGCCACGCAGAAGCACGAGGACGAGACCGGGCCCGCGGTCCCGCGTGTGCTCGACCTGACGCTGCGTATCGGCGAGCTGCTCCTGGCGGGCGGCGAGGGCGCCGAGGACGTGGAAGCGGCGATGTTCGCCGTCTGCCGCAGTTACGGCCTGGACCGCTGCGAGCCGACCGTCACGTTCACGCTGCTCTCGATCTCGCACCAGCCGTCCCTGGTGGAGGACCCGGTCACCGCCTCCAGGACGGTGCGCCGCCGGGGCACCGACTACACCCGTCTCGCGGCCGTCTTCCAGCTGGTGGACGACATCAGCGACACGGACATCGACATCACCCTGGAAGAGGCCTACCGCCGTCTGGCGGCGATCCGGCGTAACCGTCACCCGTACCCCGGATGGGCGCTCACGGCGGCCAGCGGGCTGCTCGCGGGTTCGGCCTCCGTGCTCGTCGGCGGTGGCGCGCTGGTCTTCCTGGTCGCGGCGTTCGGCGCGATGCTCGGCGACCGGCTCGCCTGGCTGTGCGCGGGCCGCGGCCTTCCGGAGTTCTACCAGTTCGTGGGCGCCGCGATGCCGCCCGCGGCGATGGGCGTCACGCTCAGCCTCGTGCACTCCCAGGAGGTCAACGCCTCCGCGGTGATCACCGGTGGCCTCTTCGCGCTGATCCCCGGAAGAGCCCTGGTCGCGGGCGTCCAGGACGGCCTGACCGGCTACTACATCACGGCGGCCGCCCGCCTTCTGGAGGTCTGCTATCTCGTCGTGGGCATCGTCTGCGGCGTCCTGCTCGTCCTGTCGCTCGGCGTGATGCTCGACGCGACGAGCCTGCAGCCGGAGACGGCGTTCGTGGCGACCGACTCGCGCCCGGTGATCCAGATCCTGGCGTCGATGGCGCTGAGCCTCGCCTTCGCGATACTGCTCCAGCAGGAACGTCACACCGTGCTCATCGTGACCCTGAACGGCGGTATCGCCTGGGTCATGTACGGCGCGCTCGCGCAGACCTCGCTGGAGCTGTCGCCGGTGGCGGCGACGGCCGTCGCGGCCGGGCTCGTGGGCCTGTTCGGCCAGCTCTTCTCGCGCTACCGCTTCGCTTCTTCACTGCCGTACGTCACCGCGGCCATCGGCCCGCTGCTGCCCGGCAGCGCCACGTACTTCGGTCTGCTGGCGCTCGCGCAGAACGACATGAACACGGGCATCAACTCGCTCACCAAGGCGGCGGCGACGGCACTGGCCATCGCGATCGGCGTGAACCTGGGCAGCGAGGTCTCGCGGATGATCCTCAAGATCCCGGGCGCCACCACGGCGGCGAACCGCCGGGCGGCCAAGCGGACCCGAGGCTTCTGACCCCGGGCCCGCCGGCGAGTGCCCTAGCGCTTCGCGTGGCGGCCGCGTGAGGCCGGGGCCGCCCCGGGGGCCTCGCCCTCGGTCGCCGCGGCCTTCTTGGACTTGCTGCGCGCCCGCAGGAACTCGATCACGATCGGCACCACCGAGATCAGGACGATCAGGATGAGGATCGCCTCGATGTTCTTGTGCACGAATTCGATCTTGCCGAGCCAGGCGCCGAGCATCGTGACACCGGCACCCCAGAGGATGCCGCCGATGATGTTGAACGTGATGAACGAGCGGTACCGCATGCCGCTGACGCCGGCGATGATCGGCGTGAACGTCCGCACGATGGGCACGAAGCGGGCCAGGACCAGCGACTTCGGGCCGTACTTCTCGAAGAACTCGTGCGCCTTGACCACGTTCTCCTGCTTGAACAGCTTGGAGTCCGGGCGGTTGAAGAGCGCGGGGCCGACCTTCTTGCCGAAGAGGTAGCCCGCCTGGTCGCCGAGGATCGCGGCGATGCAGATCAGGACGATGCAGAGCCAGAGCGGGAAGTCGAGCTGCTTCGTCGTGATCAGCAGACCCGTCGTGAACAGCAGCGAGTCACCCGGCAGGAAGAAGCCGATGAGCAGGCCCGACTCGGCGAAGACGATCGCGAGCAGACCCCAGACCCCGAACGTGTTCAGGAGGTAATCCGGATCCAGCCAGCTTGGTCCGAGCGCAAGCGTCGTCACGGTTCGGGGCTCCTGTGGGTGAGAGGGCGATGCGGCGGGGGGATGGCCGCCCAAAGCTATCAACGCGAGGTGACGTGCCCAGGTTCCAGCCTTCTTCCAGGGTGCACTGCGCGTGCTCCGGGGCAAAGCTGTGTGCCATGGGTATCGAAGACTTCGGCGGTGGCACCGACCCGCTCTCCGACGTACTGGTCGTGACGACGAACGACGTACCGGGCTACCGCGTACAACAGGTTATCGGTGAGGTCTTCGGCCTCACCGTTCGCTCCCGGCACTTGGGCAGCCAGATCGGCGCCGGCCTCAAGTCCATGATCGGCGGCGAGCTGAAGGGACTCACGAAAACGCTGGTGGAGACCCGGAACCAGGCAATGGAGCGCCTCATCGAGCAGGCACGCGCGCGAGGCGCCAACGCGGTCCTGATGATGCGCTTCGACGTGACCGAGGCCGCGGACGTGGGCACCGAGGTGTGCGCGTACGGCACGGCGGCCGTGATCGTCCAGGAGTCATGACAGTAAGGGGCACCCGCCCGTGGCGGGTGCCCCTTACTGATCCTCTTGCTCAGCCGTTGCGCGCCGCGTTCGCCAGGATTGCGTCCCGCATGTAGACGGCGAGCCCGGGCCTGATCGCCTCGTAGGTCGCCGTGAACCGCTCGTCCGCCACGTACATCTCGCCGAGGCAGGTGTGCAGCTCGTGCGAACAGGCGTAGTGGAAGCGCGTGATGGAGGCGCGGTGTTCCTCCGCCGTGTCCATCGCCTCCACGGAGTCCGCGGGCAGGCCCTGGGCGAGCAGGTCCCCCATGCGCGCGTGCACCGCGTTGAACGAGTCGTTGATCCGCTGCCAGTCCTCCTTGGTGTACGAGGCGGCCTTGCGCTGCGACTCCTTGTACGCGTCGGTGTCGCCCCAGCGGCGCTCGACCTCGTCCGCGTACTGGTCGGGGTCGCCCCCGAAGACCTCGAACTTCTCCTCGGGCGTGAGGTTGATGCCCATTTTCTTCGCCTCCATGGCGTTCTCGACGGCGTCGGCCATCTCCTGGAGCCTGCTGATCCGGGCGGTCAGCTGCTCGTGGCGGCGGCGCAGGTGACCGCGCAGGTCCGTTTCCGGGTCGTCCAGAAGGGCCGCCACCTCGTCGAGGGGGAAGCCGAGCTCCCGGTAGAACAGGATCTGCTGCAGCCGGTCCAGGTCGGCGTCGTCGTAACGCCGGTGGCCCGCGTGGCTGCGCCCGCCGGGTGCGAGCAGGCCGATCTCGTCGTAGTGGTGCAGCGTGCGCACCGTCACTCCGGCGAAACCGGCGACCTGTCCCACGGAATAGCTCACGTGGCTCATGGCTTGCGCCCCTCTCTCGGTACACACCACAGCCTGGGTCCTCACGTCACGTGAGGTGCAAGTGCAGACCCCGGCGGCCGCCCATATCCTCGCCAGAGGGGACATGAAAGGCACGCCAGAAAACCTCACGCCTTCGAGGAGACCGCCATGCCGCTCCACCGCAGCGAGGACCCGAACGGCGACTCCAAGGGGCGCACCCTCGCGGTGAACCCCTTCTACGGAGAGGCGAACCCGGTCAGCGGCATGACCGAGGCCCCGCCCAAGCACCGCCTCCCCGACGGGCCGCTGCCTCCCACGACGGCGTACCAGCTGGTGCACGACGAGCTGATGCTGGACGGCAACTCTCGGCTCAACCTCGCGACCTTCGTCACGACGTGGATGGAGCCGCAGGCCGGCGTCCTCATGACGGAGTGCCGGGACAAGAACATGATCGACAAGGACGAGTACCCGCACACCGCCGAGCTGGAGCGGCGCTGCGTGGCCATGCTCGCCGACCTGTGGCACGCGCCGGACCCAGCGGGTGCCGTCGGCTGCTCGACGACCGGGTCGAGCGAGGCGTGCATGCTGGCCGGCATGGCGCTCAAGCGCCGCTGGGCCAAGGACAAGCGCAACAGCGACCGTTACCCGTCCCCCACCGCGCGCCCGAACCTGGTCATGGGCGTCAACGTCCAGGTGTGCTGGGACAAGTTCTGCAACTTCTGGGAGGTCGAGGCGCGCCAGGTCCCCATGGAGGGCGACCGCTTCCATCTCGACCCGGAGGCCGCCGCCGAGCTCTGCGACGAGAACACGATCGGCGTGGTGGCCGTGCTCGGGTCCACCTTCGACGGGTCGTACGAGCCGGTGGCCGAGCTCTGCGCGGCTCTGGACGACCTCCAGGAGCGCACCGGGCTCGACATCCCCGTGCACGTCGACGGGGCGTCCGGCGCGATGGTGGCGCCGTTCCTCGACGAGGACCTGGAGTGGGACTTCCGGCTGCCGAGGGTGGCCTCGATCAACACGTCGGGCCACAAATACGGCCTGGTCTACCCGGGCGTCGGCTGGGCGCTGTGGCGGGACGCGGACGCGCTTCCCGAGGAGCTGGTCTTCCGGGTGAACTACCTCGGCGGTGACATGCCGACGTTCGCGCTGAACTTCTCGCGTCCTGGCGCGCAGGTCGCCGCGCAGTACTACACGTTCCTGCGCCTGGGCCGTGAGGGCTACCGCGCCGTCCAGCAGGCGGCCAGGGACGTCGCCGGCGGCCTCGCGGAACGCGTCGAGGCGCTCGGCGACTTCCGGATGATCACGCGCGGGGACCAGCTGCCGGTCTTCGCCTTCACGACGCGGGACGACGTACAGGCGTACGACGTCTTCGACGTGTCCCGGCGGCTTCGCGAGCGCGGCTGGCTGGTCCCCGCGTACACCTTCCCGGCCCATCGCGAGGATCTGGCGGTCCTGCGCGTGGTCTGCCGCAACGGCTTCACGGCCGACCTCGCGGAGCTCTTCCTGGAGGATCTGAGCAGCCTGCTGCCCGAACTGCGGCGGCAGCCGCATCCCTTCACCCGGGACAGGGACGCGGCCACGGGCTTCCACCACTAGGGCCCTTCTGCGCTACTTGCTCAGGCCCCCGAACCTGCGCACCGCGAGCGGCATGAACACCCCCACGAGGACCACGGGCCACGCCACCGCGAGCAGCCCGGCGTGCTCGGCGGCCCATGAAGTGCCCACCACTCCGGGGTCGTTGCCGAACAGGTCGCGGACCGCCGTGGCCGTCGCCGACATCGGGTTCCACTCGACGGCGGCACCGAGCCAGCCCGGCATGTTCTGCGGGACGGTGAAGGCGTTGGAGAGGAAACCGACCGGCCAGACCAGGATCTGCACGGCCACGACCAGCTCCGGCTTGCCCGCCACCATCGCCAGGTGAATGCCGATCCACAGCATCGCGAACCGCAGCAGGAGCAGCAGCCCGACCGCGCCGAGCGCGGCCCCGAAGGAGCCGTGCCAGCGCCAGCCGATCACGAGGCCGACGCCGATCATGACCAGCAGCGAGGTGAGCGACTGGAGCATGTCCGCGACCGAACGGCCCACCAGCACCGCGCCGTTGGTCATCGGCATGGACCGGAAACGGTCGATCACGCCCTTGTTGAGGTCCTGGGTGACGGCGACCATGGTCGCGTCCAGACCGAAGGCCATGGTCAGCGCGAACATGCCGGGCACCAGGAACTCGGCGTAATCGCCCGCGATGCCCTTCCCGCCGCCGATCAGGTAGTTGAACATCAGCAGCAGCATCACCGGGAAGACCAGGCCGACGAGCACCTGCACGGGCTGCCGCGCCCAGTGCGCGAGTTCGCGTCGCGTCATGGTCCAGGAGTCGATCGCCGCCCACCGGAGGGGCGTGCCGCTCGCCACCGGCAGACGGCCTGTCGTCGTCGCGCTCACACGGTCTCCTTCATGCGTTCCTGGCCGTCCGCGAGGCCCGCTGGACCCGTGAGGCGCAGGAACGCCTCGTCCAGGGTCGGCCTGCGCACCGCGATGTCCTCGGCCTCCACACCGGCCTCGCGCAGGGCCTGTACGACGCCGGTGAGCGCCTCCATGCGGTCGGCCACCGGCGCGCTCGCGAGACGGCGGTCCGCGTCCACGGTGGCGTCGCCGGGCAGGAGGCGTGCCGCCAGCTCCAGTTGGGCCGCGTCGCGCACCACCACGTCGATGCGGTCGCCGCCCGTCTTCGACTTGAGCTCGTCCGCCGTGCCGTCCGCGATGACCCGGCCCCGGTCGACCACCGAGATGCGGTGGGCGAGCTGGTCGGCCTCTTCGAGGTACTGCGTGGTGAGCAGCACCGTCGTGCCGCCGTCGACCAGCGAGCGCACCGCCTCCCAGACCTCCGTGCGTCCGCGCGGGTCGAGTCCGGTCGTCGGCTCGTCCAGGAACAGCACGTCGGGCTCGGTGATGAGCGAGGCCGCCAGGTCCAGGCGGCGCCGCATGCCGCCGCTGTACTGCTTGACCGCCTTGCGGCCGGTGTCCCCGAGCCCGAACCGCTCCAGGAGCTCGTCGGCCCGCACGCGCGCGTGCCGGGCGCCCAGGTGATGGAGCCGCCCGAACATGTCCAGGTTCTGCCGCCCGCTCAGCTCCTCGTCCAGGGCTGCGTGCTGACCGAGCAGGCCGATGCGCCTGCGCACCTCGTCGGGGCTGCGCCGCACGTCGTACCCGGCGACCTCCACCCGCCCCTCGTCCGCCCGCAGCAGCGTGGCGAGCACCCGCACCACGGTGGTCTTGCCGGCACCGTTCGGGCCGAGCACGCCGTGCACCGTGCCGCGCCCGACCCTCAGGTCAAGGCCGTCGAGCGCCCACTTCTCCCCGTACCGCTTCCGTGCGCCCTCGACGACGATCGCGTCCGTCATCCGTCTCCCTCCGAGCCCCTGGCACCCCGTAGTCAAACTTGACTACGAGTCCAACGCGAGGGAAGGTATCCCCGAATCCAGGATTAGTCAAACTTGATCAGCGGTCGTCCCCCGCATGCGGCTCCCCGGTCGCGTACGGGTTCTCCTCACCCTCACCGAGGACGGCGACGAACGGTGCGCCCTCCCCCGCGAACGTGTACGCGCCGCCCTCGATCCGCTCGATCAGTCCGCGCGTCCACTCCACGCCCCCGTCGGCCGTGTGGACCCAGAGGTTCATGATCTCGCCGATGTGCCCGAGCTGCTCCGGGCCCTCCTCGGGCGTGTAGTACTCGGTCACGGACCTGCGCCACTCCTCGATGCCCGCCACCCGCTGCTTCAGCAGGTCGACGGCCTCGGCCCGGGGCAGGTCGACGATGAAGCCGAGAGCCGCGGAGAGCATGTCAGGGCGCTGGTCGTACGAGACGAGGTTCGACCGGAGCAGGCTCAGGAACTCCTCGGTGCCCGCCTCGGTGATCTCGTACTCCGTGCGCGGCGGGCCGCCCGCCGTCGAGGGGGCGATCTCGTGCGCGAGCAGCAGGCCTTGCTTGGCCATCTGCTTCAGCGCGTGGTAGATCGAGCCGGGCTTGGCGTTGGACCACTCGTGGGCGCCCCAGTACTCCAGGTCGTTGCGCACCTGATAGCCGTGGGCCCGTCCGTGCTGACGGACGGCGCCGAGGACAAGGAGTCGGATCGCCGACATCAAAGCCACCTCCTTCTAATCAATTTTGATTAGAGTAGCGGCATGGCCGAGACAATGATCCCTCTCCTCCCCTGCCATGAGCTCGACGAGACCCTCGATTTCTACAAGGCCGTCGGCTTCGAGGTGACCTTCTACCAGAAGGCACCCAACGCGTTCGCCGTGGTGCGGCGCGACGACATGGAGCTTCAGTTCTTCCGGCTCAAGGGCTACGACCCGCAGACCTCCTACAGCACCTGCTACATCGTGACCGACCGCGTGGACGCCCTCCACGAGGCCTTCCGCACCGGCCTCAAGGAGACCCTCGGGCGGATACCGACCCGTGGCCTGCCCCGGATCGGGACCGTGCGCGACATGAGCTACGGCGTCCGGCAGTTCCTGATGTCGGACCCGGCCGGCAACTGCGTACGCATCGGGCAGCCCATCGCCGAGTCCTTCGAGCACGCGCCCGTACCGAAGGAGAGGTACGCGCGCGCCCTGCACCAGGCCGTCCTCCTCGGCGAGTCCAAGCAGGATCACGCGGCCGCCCTCCGCGTCATCGACCACGCCCTCGCCGCCGACGGCACCCCCACCCCCGACCAGCTGCGGGAGCTGCACGCCCTGCGGGCGGAGATGGCCGCGCAGCTCGACGGCCCCTAGCCGCCCCTAGCCGCGGACTCCTAGCCCCAGCTCTCGCCGCGCTCCAGGGCCACCAGCTCGAAGGCGGTCTTGCCGTCGAGGGTCTCGCGGATGATGTCGGCGTGGCCCGAGTGCCGGGACATCTCGGTGATCAGGCGCAGCAGCACCCACCGCATCGACACGTCCTCCTTCGGGAACCACGGCTCGTCCGGAAGCGCGAAGGTCTCGTCGAGCGTGGCCCGGGAGCGGATGAACTCCTCGGTGCGCTCGGCGACCTGGCGCCAGTACGCGAGCGCGGAGTCGACCGTCTCGTCCTCGGTCAGGCGGAAGCACTCGTCCCAGTTCGCCTCGGTGCGCTCGACGGCGGGGGCGACGCCCATGGCCCGCGAGATCCAGCTCTCCTCGACCTCCGCGACATGCTTGAGCAGCCCGGAGAGCGAGAGTTCACTGGCGCTCGGCTTCGTGGCCGCCTGCTCGTCGGTCAGGCCGATCAGGGCCCGCCGGATGCCGCCGCGCTCCGCGTCGAGGAAGGCGAGCAGCGCGCCGCGCTCGTCGCCGGGGGCCTCTGCGTTGACGTGGGTGACCATGGGGTCCGCCTCTCTTGGAGCCTCTTGGAGAGCCAGTTGCAGCCTGTCGGGCTTTCCGACACCACGAACGTTACGGACCCTTACGGTCAGGTTCTGTCCGCAAGGGTCCGGGAGTGGTCCGGGAGTTTTCACGTCCCGCAGAGGTGGCTCAGCAGGGTCAGAAGGCTCAGAAGGGGAACTGTGAGCGCCCGTGCTGCACCGAGATCCACTTCTGCGTCGTGAACGCCTCCACCGTCGAGTCGCCGTTCAGGCGGCCGACGCCCGAGGCCTTCTCGCCGCCGAAGGGCACGATCGGCTCGTCGTGCACGGTGCCGTCGTTCACGTGGAACATGCCGCTGTTGACCCGCCGCGCGAACCGTACGCCCCGCTCGACGTCGGCGGTGTGGACGGCGCCGCTGAGCCCGTACGGGGAGTCGTTGGCGATGCGTACGGCCTCTTCCTCGCCGTCGAAGGGCACGAGCAGCGCCACCGGGCCGAAGATCTCCTGCCGCAGCGCGGGAGAGTCGGCCGGCAGGTCCGTCAGGACGGTGGGCGCCACCAGATTGCCGTCGGTGCGGCCGTGCAGCAGCGCCTTCGCGCCCGCCGCCACGGTCTGGTCGACGAGCTTCGTCACCGCTTCCGCCTGCGAGGAGTTGATCAGCGGACCGATGTGGGTCGCCGGGTCCGCCGGGTCGCCGACCTTCAGGGAGGCGACCTTCGTGACGAACTTGTCGGTGAACTCCGCCTCCACCGACCGGTCCACGAGGATGCGGTTGGCGGCCATGCAGACCTGGCCCTGGTGCACGAAGCGGCTGAAGACGGCCGCGTCCACGGCGTAGTCGATGTCCGCGTCGTCCAGGACGACAAGCGCGCTGTTGCCGCCGAGTTCCAGGATGGAGCGCTTGAAGTGCGAGGCACAGACCGTGGCGACATGGCGGCCCACGCGGTCCGAGCCGGTGAAGGAGATGACGCTCGGCACCGGGTGTTCGATGAACGCGTCGTTGATCTCGGCGATGTCGGTGATGACCACGTTGAGCACGCCGGGCGGCAGGCCCGCGTCCTCGAAAACCTTCGCGAGGAGGCTGCCGCCCGTCACCGGGGCGTTCTGGTGGGGCTTGAGCACCACCGCGTTGCCGAGGGCAAGGGCCGGGGCGACGGTCTTGGTGGAGAGCAGCAGCGGGAAGTTGAACGGGCTGATGGCCCCGATCACGCCCACCGGCTCGCGGTAGAGGCGGTTCTCTTTGCCCTCGCCGGGCGACGGCAGGATGCGCCCCTCGGGCAGCAGCGCGAAGTTCACGGACTCGCGCAGGAACTCCTTGGTGAGGTGGAGCTCGAAGGCGGCCTTGAGCCGGGTGCCGCCCAGCTCGGCGACTATCGCCTCGGATATCTCTTCCTCACGGTCCTCGATGATGCGCAGGGCACGCTCGAAGACCGCGCGCCGGGCGTAGGGGTTGGTCGCGCCCCACTCCTTCTGCGCGCGCTCGGCCGCCCGGTAGGCCTGGTCCACCTCGTCGGCCGTCGCCACGGTGATCGACGCCAGCTTCTCGCCGTCGTACGGATTGAAGTCGATGATGTCCCAGGAGCCGGAACCGGCCTTCCACTCACCGTCGATGTACTGGTGAGCCAGGTCAGTGAAGAAGGACATGAGACCCCTTGCCGCAGAGACGGTGCAGACAGACGGTGCAGACAAACGACGCAGACACCTGATTGCACGTCATCGTACTGACCGGTCACGTCAGTTGGAGCAGACCTCGGAGAAGATCGCGACTATCGGCCGGATTAGGGCTGTCGCCCTGCAGCTCGCCCACCACCCGCTCGTACTGGCCGACTTCCTCGGGCTTGTCGAGGTAAAGGGCTCCCGTCAGCTGTTCCACGTACACGACGTCCGAGAGGTCCGATTCCGGGAAGCGCAGCATGGTGAACGCTCCGCTCTCGCCCGAGTGCCCACCGAAACTGAACGGCATGACCTGGAGAGTGACATTCGGCCGTTCGGAGATGTCGATCAGATGCTGCAGCTGACCGCGCATCACTTCCCGGTCACCGTACGGACGTCGGAGCGCCGCCTCGTCGAGCACGCAGTGGAAGCGAGGGGCGCGCTCGGAGATGAGGAGCTTCTGGCGTTCGAGGCGCAGGGCGACGCGGCGCTCGATGTCGGCCTTGCTCGCGCCCTTCATGCCGCGCGCGACGACCGCGTGGGCGTACGCCTCGGTCTGCAACAGGCCGTTCACGAACTGGACTTCGTAGACGCGGATGAGTGATGCGGCGCCTTCGAGACCCACGTACGTCTGGAACCAGCCCGGCAGGACGTCCGAGTAACTGTGCCACCAGCCCGCGAGGTTGGCCTCTTTGGCGAGCGAGAGCAGCGCGACGCGCTCGGCCTCGTCGGTGACGCCGTACAGCGTCAACAGGTCCTCGACGTCTCTGGACTTGAAGCTCACCCGTCCCAACTCCATGCGGCTGATCTTCGATTCGGAGGCTCGGATCGAGTAGCCGGCCGCTTCACGGGTGATGCCGCGCGATTCCCTCAGGCGCCTGAGTTGCGAGCCAAGGAGCATGCGCCGTACGACCGAGCCGCTCGACTCCCCTGCGGTCACTTCGCTCAATCCTCCCCATCACTTGGAAGCCAGCAGTCTGCCATTAAACGCTTCAGGCCGTACTCGTTCGGTTACAGAAACGGAAAGCCTTCGGAAGTCCTCCACAAGAAGTCGTAGGAAGAAATGGGCAAGAAGTGGCACGGGAGCGACCAAGTCCGGCGCGTGCACGTGCATCTGCCCTTGCATCTGCTGTACGCATTCGGAACCATGGTCCGCGCGCCACCAGTTGTTCACCGTCGCACCGAGCTGTACCGATGCGTCGCGGCGCCGCTGTACCGACCGCACCACCGCTCCATCGCTATGTACCGCGAAACCGGGGAGTGCCTCGCATGGGGACGAATGGATCGACCATGCTCGAGCCGTTACGGCAGGGGCTTCCCCCACTCGACCCCTCAGCCGTCTCCAGCGCCGCGTCCTGCTCGCTGCCCGCCCGCTACGAAGCGGTCGGCAGCGCACGGCAGTTCACCCGCAAGACGCTGTGTCAGTGGGAACTGGAAGAGCGCTTCGACGACATCGCCCTCGTCGTCTCCGAACTCGTCACCAACGCCCTCAGGCACGCGCTGCCCTCGGACACCCCGCGCGACCACGGTCCGCCGGTGCGGCTGCACCTGATGCGCTGGACCTCACGCCTGGTGTGCGCCGTGCGCGACCCCAGCGACGACAGTCCGGTCACGCGCGAGACCGACGACGACTTCTCGGCCGAGTCGGGCCGCGGCCTGTTCCTGGTGGACTCGTTCAGCGACAGCTGGGGCTGGCACCCGCTCGCGGGCGCGCTGCGGGGCAAGGTCGTGTGGGCGCTGTTCCGACTGGCCTGAAAGCGCCGCGGTTCAGTGGCGTGAACGTCGTTCAGGAGCGGGGCTAACCACCTATCAGGTGGTCGAACTCCCCATCCTTCATCCCGAGCAGCATGGCCTCAATCTCGGCGCGCGTGTAGACGAGCGCCGGCCCCTCGGGAAAGCGCGAGTTCCGCATGGCGACATCGCCGCCCGGCAACTTCGCGAACTCCACGCAGGCACCCTGCGAGTTGCTGTGCCTGCTCTTCTGCCAGACCACCCCATGAAGCTCCGTGGCGGCCATGCCGTTATACACGTGATGCACAGTCGCTCCCCGGTGGTGCAGTGCCTGGTGTGGCTCTAGATCGCTCTAGATGCAGTGGTCAACTGTCCCGGATCATAGCTGTGTTCACATGCTGATGCATGGGCAGATGCACGTGCACGCGGGGTGCTCTCTTGATTACAGCTCTGTCAGCACCTGGTCCGCACCTGCCCAACTCCCCCCGCGCCATGCGAACACCGTTCTAGGTAAAGACGCACGGCGTGCCCTTACTGTTCCAACGTTTACGCAACAGCCTCATGGCGGTGCGGTTCAGCCGGCCGAGCCGTAGGGCAGCAGGGCCATCTCCCGGGCGTTCTTGATCGCGCGGGCCAGCAGCCTCTGCTGCTGGGCGGATACCCGGGTGACCCGCCGGGAGCGGATCTTTCCCCGGTCCGAGATGAACTTGCGGAGCAACTCCGTGTCCTTGTAGTCGATGTACGTGACCTTCGCCTGGTCAAGGGGATTGGGGCGCGGCTTCTGCTCGCGTCCGGACGGCTTGCGCGGGGACATTCAGACCTCCAGGAGAGTGTCGAAAGCGGGGGGCAGGTTTTTCCAGGCGGCGCGCCCGGCGGCGTACTCCTCATCCGTGAGAAGACAGGACTCCAGGACTTCTTCGAGCCCTTCGCGGTCCAGGCCGGGCGAGACGAAGACCAAGTGCTGGCAGCAGTCGCCGTGCTCGGGATGCCAGTCGAGCGCGGCGGCGGCCCGCCGCACCGGCGGCACCATCTCCCACGCGGCGTCGGGCAGCGAGGCCAGCCACGGCCCCGCGCTCTCCACGCACAGCGCGCCGCCCGCCGCGTCCCAGCCGAGCAGCGTGTCCGGATGGTCGGCGAGCCAGAACCGGCCCCGGCTGCGGGCCGCCGCGCAGGTCAGGCCCTCCAGCGCCTGGTAGAGCCGCTCCGGATGGAAGGGCCGGTCCCGGTGCCATACGAGGGTGGCGACCCCCGCCTCATCGGCGTCGGTCGGCAGCAGCGCACAGGACGGGTGCTGCGCCGCAGCGGCCGCCTCGACGTCGAAACCGGCGAGCGCGGCACCCGCCAGGTCCCCATGACCGCTGATCGGGACCTGGCGGGCGGTCGGGTGGAGCTGGGCGAGGAGCGCGCGGTCCTCGTCGTCGGCCTCGGGAGAATCCGCGACGGCGAGCACCGGTGCGTACTCCAGCTGGCGGGCCCAGGTGTCGGCGACCGTGCGCTGATCCGTGGCGGCCGCGGCGAGCCCGGCCTCCATCAGGTCGTCGCCGTTGCCGAGGTAGGGCAGCATGAGCGCCGGGTCGACGGCCGTGATCACACCGGTCAGCCGCAGCCCCTCGTGCGCGTTTGCGCTTGCGTGTGCTTGTGCTTGTGCGTGCGACGTGATCACCTCGGCCATCGCCTTCGGCTCGACCGAGTCCCACAGCTCGACGATCGCGAGCCGAGTGAGACCGGAGGCAGCGAGCCGTTCGAGCTCGGGCACCAGGTCCTCGCGCAGGGCGCAGCACGCACAGTCGTTGACCAGCGGCGTCTCACCGGAGGAGAGCACTCCGCCGACGTCGCGCACGGTGCGTACGACGGTGCCGTGCACGGCGGTCGCCAGGTCGTGGTGGAGCGCGACGCTCCCCGGCACGGTGGCCAGGAGGCGCTCGACGGCTGCCTTGCGGGCGTCGGAGTGGAGCCCGCCGACGATGGCGATGTCCATTCCCGCCGTCCGGTCGGCGGGGTTCACGGGATTCACCGGGTTCACCGCGCACCGAATCGGCGCTCGAAGCGCTCCACGCGGCCCGCGGTGTCCAGGACCTTGGCCGTGCCCGTGTAGAAGGGGTGGCTCGCGGAGGAGACCTCGACGTCGATGACGGGGTAGGTGCGTCCGTCCTCCCACTCGACGGTCTTTTCGCTGGTCGCGGTGGACCGGGTGAGGAAGGCGAAGCCGGCGGACTTGTCGCGGAAGACGACGGGGCCGTACGGCGGGTGGATGTCCTTGCGCATGACGGTCAGCGCTCCTCTCGGAAATCGACGTGGCGCCCGACGACCGGGTCGTACTTGCGCAGCGTCATGCGGTCGGGGTCGTTACGGCGGTTCTTGCGGGTCACGTACGTGTAGCCGGTTCCGGCGGTGGACCGAAGTTTGATGATCGGGCGGAGTTCGTTGCGAGCCATGGCGCTAGTGTATGAAAATGATTCCCGTTTTCAAAACGGTTCCACAGGGGATCGCTGATCGCTTCCCCACGACCGAGAGGTGCGTCACCATGTCCGCCCACTGCCAGCTGACCGGCGCCACGCCGGGCTTCGGCAACCAGATCTCCCATTCGCACCGGCGCACGTCACGCCGCTTCGACATCAACGTCCAGCGCAAGCGCTACTGGCTGCCGAGCGAGGGCCGTCACGTACGGCTGCGGCTCAGCGCCAAGGGCATCAAGACCGTCGACTCCATCGGCATCGAGGCCGCCGTCGCCAGGATCCGTGCGCGTGGGGTGAGGGTCTGATGGCCAAGAAGAGCAAGATCGCGAAGAACGAGAAGCGGCGCGAGATCGTCGCGCGGTACGCCGTGCGCCGGGCCGAGCTGAAGGAGATCCTGCGCAGCCCCTCGTCCGGCGAGGCCGAACGGCGTTCCGCGCGGGCCGAGTTGGCGCGGCAGCCGCGGGACGCGAGCGCGACGCGCGTACGCAACCGGGACAGCGTCGACGGCCGCCCGCGCGGTTACGTCGGGAAGTTCGGCCTTTCCAGGGTCAAGCTGCGTGACCAAGCGCACGCCGGATTCCTCCCCGGGGTGCGCAAGTCGTCCTGGTAGCTTGGCGCGCGGTTCATCGGCTTGGTTCGTAGGGGGAACTCAGTGCGCACGCACGTCCGGAACGTACGTATCGGCGCCGCGGCGGCGGGTCTTGTCGCCGCCCTTGTCCTGACCGGTTGCAGCAGTGACGGCGGCGACGGTGGGGACGAGGGCAAGGACAAGGGCTCGGCGGGGTCCTCCGCGGGGGCCGACGGGTCCGATTCGCCGGACGAGGGTGCGGACGCGGGTTCGGGTGATGCGGGTTCGGGTGATGCGGACTCCGGTGCCGCGGACGGTGGCTCCGAGGGCAGTTGGGTCGCCACCGCCGACGGGAATCCGCTGGCCCTGGTCATCGCCGGGAAGCAGGCGACGCTGCTCGGGGAGAACGTCCTGTGCAGCGGGACCGCGTCCGGTGACGCGATCAAGCTGAAGTGCGCCAAGGGTGACTCGAATCGCACCGAGGGCACGGTCGAGTCGGTCAACGGGACGTCGATGACGGTCTCTTGGCAGGGCGCGGGCCAGGACCAGTTCACCAGGACCAAGGGCGGAAAGCTGCCGGAGGGTCTGCCTACGGCGGGGCTTCCTGAGTCGTAGGCACTGCTTGATGTGACGCGGTCAGCGGGCCGTGGGACCTTGTTCGGGGTCCCGCGGCCCGCTGTCTGTTTTGGTCGTGTCCGATGTGGTCGTGTCCGATGTGGTCGCGTCCGATGTGGTCGCGTCCGAGCCGTCCACCAGCATGGGCGGCGGTGCCGTGTCCAGGGCGTCCGACAGTTCGTCGAGGGTCGCGAGGAGGAGCCCCGCTCCCCTGCGTACGACCCGGTCGGGGACGCCCTCGCCGTCCCACTCGGCGAGGGCCTCGCGCACGGCCTCCCACTTCGGCACGCGGCGCTCACGCACGGCCTTCGCGCCGTCTTCGGTCGACTTGCGCAGGGCTTGCGCGAGGCGTTCGGCCGCGGGGACGGGGGTGGCGTCGCGGTCCGGGAGGTGGGCCTCCATCAGCATGGCCACGCGCCCGAGTTGGGCGAGGATGTCCTCGGCGTCGGCGGCCGCGGCGCGGGAGAGGCCGCGGTGGCGTACCGGCTCGTGCTTGGCGCGGGCGACCGCTTCCTGCCAGGCGATACGGGCGTCGCGGGCGGCCAGGAGCGCCTCGCGGACGTCCGGGCATGAGCTGCCGGCGGGGTCGGCGTATCGGCTGACGACGGCTGCGGCGTAACGGCCGTCCGCGATCAGCCAGTCGGCGAGGCGGTTGCGCAGGCGCGGGGTCTCCCAGGCCGGATACACGGCGTACGCGATCATCGCGAGGACGCCGCCGAGGAGCGTGAGCACGACACGCTCCGGCACGGTCTGCGTCCACTGCTCGCCGCCCATGCCGAGCAGGAACACGACGTACGCGGCGACGCAGGCCTGGGCGGCGACCTGGCCCGTGCGCATCAGGAGGTACATCATCCCGGCGCAGAGCACGGCGAGCGCCGCGGAGAGACCTGTGTCGGGGTGCGCCAGCTGCACCACGCCCGTGGCGAGCGCGACGCCCACGAGCGTGCCGCCGAAACGGGCCACCGCGCGGGAGTACGTCTGCGAGAAGTCCGGGCGCATGATCATGACGGAGGCCATGGGGGCCCAGTAGCCGTGGCCCAGGGGGAGCCAGGTCCCGAGGAGATAGCCCGCGGCGGCCACTCCGGTGACGCGGATCGCGTGGCGGGTGACGGGGGATTCGTGCCGGCGGCGGAGCTCGGCCCTCATGGCACGGAGGGCGGCGGGGAGGAGCGCGGGGAAGGTGGGGCGGAGGAGGGGGGTGGGGGGAGCCGGCGCCCGGGTCGGAGCCGGAGCTGGTTCTGGAGCCGGGGTCGGGGTCGGGGTCGGGGTCGGGGTCGGGGTCGGGGCCGGGGCCGGGGTCGGGGTCGCTGGTGGTGCTTCGGCGGGGGGTCTGCCCGCGGTTTCGACGACGTCGCGCAGGAGCGCGGACAGGCGTTTCGCCGCTCGTTGCGCCGGGCCGGTGAGGATCGCTCCGGTGTCCGGGGTCCGCAGGGTGGCCACGGCCTCGGGCGGGATCTTCACCGGCTCGCCCTGCCGGATCGCCCTGGCCGCCGCGTCCAGGATCGCGCCCGCAGCGGCCAGGATCTCGCGTACGCGGTCGCGTTCGGGGCCCTCTTCCGGTACGCCCACCGCGGGGTCGGCCAGCGAGGCGAGCACCGGGCGGATGCGTTCCGCGACGCCTCGGGCGCCGTGGAGTTCGGCGGGGCGGGTGCGGGCCTGGCGCGGGGTGATGGTCGCCGCGTCTCGGGCCGCCATCAGGGGTTCCGGGTCGAAGTCGGCGTGGGGGTCGTGGCGTAGCCGGCGGGCGTAATCGGCCTCGGCCGCGAGGGCGTCGGCGAGGGCGTCCCGCTGGGCGCCCCACCTGCGTACGGGGAAGAGAACGACGAGGGCGGCCTGTACGGCGCCGCCCACCACCATCATCGCGGCGTGGCCGGCCGCGGCGGCGATGGAGCCGGGGAGGGTGACCGTGACCAGCATGATCGCGACGTTGGACGAGGCGATGATGCCGATGGTCGGGCCCGCGGCCCAGCTCAGGCCCGAGAGGAAGGTCCAGAGGGAGAGGAGGGCGAGGAAGAGGAGGAGGTGGGAGCCGGTGAGGTAGCCGAGGAAGGTGGACACGGCGAGGCTCGTGCCGGAGGCCAGGGCGAGTTCCGGGCGGGGGCGCCAGCTGCGCTGGAAGGTGGCGATGGCGGCCTGGAAGGCGCCGAAGGCCGAGCTTGCGGCCACGGCCGGTCCGAAGAGGGTGAGACTCAGACCGATGACGACGGCGAGGCCGGCCGCGCCGCGCAACGCGATCAGAGGCTCAAGCCGCTTCCGCTCGACGGTCAGCCCCGAGCGGCTGGTCTCCTTCAGCGCTCGAAGCCAGGTCACTCTGTGATGATACGGGGGATTTGGGGTGGTGTGGGGGGGCGCCCGCGCCCGCCCCCCCGGGGGTCTGTTCGTCCAGGTGCCGCTGCGGGGCAATCGGGCGGGTGGGCGGGAAAGGCTTGTTCGTTGAGAAGGCACCGCGGGGCAAACGGGCGGGTGGGTGGGAAAAGCCTGCTCGTTCAGGAGGCACCGCGGGGCAAACGGGCGGGTGGGCGGGAGAGGCCCGTTCGGCCAGGTGACACCCCGGGCACCGGACGCGTGGGAGAGGCCCGTTCGGCAAGAAGGCACCCCGGGGCAGCCGGAACGCTAGGGAAGCCGAGCCCGCCCAGGGCCCACCGCCGCCGCATCCGCCGCAGCCGCCCCCTGCTCCCAGCCCTCCCGATCCACAGCACCCCGTACCCGGGTAGTAGTGGTCCGAGGGAACATCCGCTCCGCCCGGGAAGTGACGGCCACGTCCCTCGCCGCCAGCACAGGCAACAACTCACCCGCATCAGGCGACCCCACGGTCACATCCTCCGCCGCCGCGGCCAACCGCGCCCCGAGCCGGTTCGCGTACGCCAGGAGAAACGCCTGACGGAACGTCTTCGTACGCTTCCGGCCGCCCGCCCGCTGCCCCGCCTCCGCCTTCGTCATCGCCGCCGTCCCCTGTACGAGGAGGGAGGTGTGGAGGAGTTCGACCACTTCCAGGTCGGTCTCGAAGCCGACGACGGTCGAGAAACCGTACGCCTCGTTCCACACCGCACGGCAACGGTTCGCCGTGGCCACCGCGTCCAGGAGGATCGCCTTCGCCGTCTCGTACGGGGCGTCGACACCGATGCGACAGGCGCCCGGAGTGTCCTTGGCGTGGGTGCGGGAGGCAAGCAGGGCCTCGTCGATGGTGTGCCGGGCCATGAGCTCCTGCGCCTTGGCGGTGAGCGCCTCCGCCTCCTCGGGAAACCCGGTGGCCTCGGCCTTCGCGAGCAGGGCGCGGATACGGGTGAGGATGCGGGGCTCCTCGTGCCCCGGCGGCGGGGGCGCGTGAAGCGGGGCACCGGGAGCCGGACCGACGGGCTCGATCACCGGGAGGCGCAGGAGGAGGCGGTAGAGGGCAAGGGTGACGGTGGCCTGCGAAAAGCGATCCAGCTTCGGGGCGGCCAAGGGCCGGGACGAGCGGCCTGCCTTCGCCCCTCCCGAAGACGAGCGATCCGCCCTCGCACCGGACGGGGACGAGCCGCCTCGCTTCGGTCCTCCCGAAGACGAGCCCCCCGCAGACGAGCCGCCCGAGGACGAGCCTCCCGGCTTCGTACCCGCCGTCGACGAGCCCTCCGGCCGGGAGGCGGCGTCGCCGTACTGGAGCGTGAGCTCGGACAGTTGCCCGTGCCACCGCGGCGGAAGCGTGTCGCCGTACCGCCTGGTCTCCGTGGTGATCAGCTCGGCGGCCAGCCGGGTCAGGTGCGCGCGGTCGACGCCATGGGCGACGTCGTCCTGCGCGCGGCCGACCATGCGTATGACGTCCGCCGGCTGCCAGCCCCGTTCCCACGCCCGGCGCACCAGCTCCTCGCCCCTGCGCCACAGCTCCGCGTCGGCATCGGGGGCGGCCGCGAGAAGGGACGCACCGGTGTCGAGACCATCGCCCCCGCCCCCATTGGCGCCGTTGCCGCCCCCGTACACGTCCGCGTACAGCGCCGCCGCGAACGCCTTGTCGATCACCTCTGTCACCTCGGCCGCCGGATCATCCATACGTCAAGGGTATGGCTGGCCATACCCCCAGGACGCCCCCCAGTGGTCGTGCCCGGCGGGGCCGCGGACGATTGGGTTGGGGCATGACCTCAACTGCCGTACGGCTCACCGCCGTCCGCCGCCACTACCGTGACGTGACCGCCCTCGACGGCGTCGACCTCGCGATGCGTGCCGGTACCTTCACCGCGATCATGGGCCCTTCCGGCTCCGGCAAGTCGACGCTGCTGCAGTGCGCCGCCGGTCTTGACCGGCCGACGTCCGGGACGGTCGAGGTGGGTGGCACGGAGCTGACGGGGCTGAGCGAACGGCGGCTGACACTGCTGCGCAGGGACCGCATCGGCTTCGTCTTCCAGTCCTTCAACCTCCTGCCGTCGCTGACCGCCGCGCAGAACGTCGGCCTGCCGCTACGGCTCGCGGGCCGCAAGCCCTCGCGCACGGAGGTGGGGGACGCGCTGGGCCGGGTGGGCCTCGCCGACCGAGCCCGTCATCGCCCGGGAGAGCTTTCTGGCGGACAGCAGCAGCGGGTGGCCCTCGCGCGGGCACTCGTCACCCGCCCCGCCGTCCTGTTCGGCGACGAACCGACCGGCGCGCTCGACACGACGACCAGCCGCGAAGTGCTCGCGCTGCTACGGGAGTTGGTGGACAGGGAAGGCCAGACGACCGTGATGGTGACGCACGACCCCGTGGCGGCGTCGTACGCGGACCGGGTGGTGTTCCTGGTGGACGGGCAGGTGGCCGACGAGGTGCTCGCGCCGGATGCGGGGGAAGTGGCGCGGCGGATGGCGGGGCTTGAGGCGACTGCGGGTGCGGGTGCGGCTGCACATGCAGGTGCGGGTGCGGGTGCGAGTGCGAGTGCGGGTGCGGGTGCGGGCGGCGGACTGTCCCTCCGTGGGCACGCGGATGCCGCGATCGTGGGTGGTCGGTGATGTTCTTCGCCTCTCTCCGTAGCCGATGGGTCGGCCTTCTGGGTGCGTTTGTCGCAGTTGCGCTGGGCGTGGCCCTCACCGCCGCGATGGGGCTCGGGCTTGCCTCGACGTTCAGCGCGCCGGAGCGGGAGCCGGTGCGGTTCGCCGGGTCGCCTGTGGTCGTCATGGGCCAGAACACCCTGACCGTGCCGGTGCGACGCGGCCCGGACAGCACCCACGTATCGAAACCGCTCGCTCATCCACACCCTGTGGATATCGAACTTCTGCGCGACCTCCGAAGCCTCGGACCGGTGCGTCTGGACGGGGCGAAGAGGGACGCGGTGGGGGTGGATGCCCCGGCCGGGAAGGTGCGGGACGTCGTCGGGGACCGGGCGCGCGTCCTGACCGGGGGCGACCGACGGCTCGCCGATGCGGAGCCGGGGCGGGACGCGGAGGCCCTGGTGGCGGTGAACTCGTTCCTCGGGACGGCGGGCGGGGTGTCCGCTTTCGTGTCTGTTTTCGTCACGGCGTCCACTTTCTCCTTCGTCGTGGCGCTGCGGCGGCGGGAGTTCGGGCTGCTGCGGATGGCCGGAGCGACACCGGGGCAGGTGCGCAGGACGGTGCTCGCGGAGGCGCTCGCGGTGGGGGTCGCGGCCTCCGGGGCCGGGTGCGTGCTGGGAGCCTGGGGCGCGCCGGTACTCGCCGAGGCCCTGGTGGACGCGGAGATCGCGCCGGAGTGGTTCGCGATCGGCGGGGCGGTCTGGCCGTTCCATCTCGCGTTCTGGGTCGGGGTGTCGGTGGCCTTCTCCGGGGCGTGGATCGCGTCGCGGCGTGCGGGGCGCGTGGGTCCCGTGGAGGCGCTGCGGGACGCGTCCGTCGACACCGGAGTCATGCCGTGGAGCCGCCGTGTCGTGGGGGGCGCGCTGCTGGCGGCGGGGGTCGGGCTGCTGGCCTGGACGCTGTGGAGCGATCCGTCCGCGCTGATGAAGCGGAAGACGTACACGACGCAGCCGATGATCCTGATCACCGCGCTCGCCGCGCTCACTCCCCTTCTCGTACGCCCCGTTCTGCGCGCCGTCCGCCTGCCCGGCGCGATCGGCCTCCTGGTCCGCGAGAACTCCGCGGCCTCCGTGCGCCGCACCGCGGCCGTCGCCGCGCCCGTCCTGGTGACGGTGGCTCTCGCGGGATCGCTGCTCGGCTCGGCGCAGACGGCGGGCGAGGCGAGGGCGGAGGAGGCACGGGAGCGGACCGGGGCCGAACTGGTCCTGACAGGCGATGACTTGAGGAATCGGGAGCCACTGCTGGGGAGGACCGAGGGGGTGGCGGTAGCCGCGCCGTCCGCTTCCACGGCCGTGTTCGTACGGGAGGAAGGCACGGCGCTCGTCCGGTCGGAGGCACGGGCCGTGCGCGATCCGGCCGCGTTCGCCTCGGTCTCGCGGCTTCCGGTGGTGGCGGGGGATGTACGCGACCTCGACGACCGGTCGATCGTCGTCAACGAGGAGTGGGAGCGGCGGCGGGTCGGCGAGCGGGTCGACGTCTGGCTCGGGGACGGCAGGCCCGCGCGGCTGCGGATCGTCGCGGTGCTGGCGCGGGGCACCGGGGACAACGGTGCGTACGTCACGTCGGCGAACGCGGGCGCGGGCGCGGCCGTGGACCGCGTCGACGTGCGGCTACGGGACGGGGCGGACCCGGCTGCGGTGGCGGGGGCGCTGCGGGAGCGGGGCGCGGGCGAGCTCCGGGTCCGCACGGCGGAGGAATGGCTGACGGACACGCACCCCGCGACGAAACCGCAGACACGGCTGGGGCTGCTGATGCTGCTGGGCATCGCGTTGACCTACACGGCGATCTCCCTGGCGGGAACCCTGCTGATGGCGACCTCGGCCCGGGGCCCTGAACTGCGCTCACTGCGGCTGGCCGGGGCCACGCGGACGCAGGTCCGGCTGGTGGTCGCCGGGGAGTCCCTGCTGGCGGTGGCGGTGGGCACGACCCTGGGCCTGGCGGTGACCTTCCTCAACCTGGGCACACTGAGCGCGGGCCTCACCCGCCTGTCGGCACCGGCGGGGGTCACGGTGCCGTGGGAGATGGTGGGGATGGCCGCGGGGGTCTGCGCGGTGGTGGGAGCGGGGGCGGGGGTGCTGGGGGTGCGGTGGCGGGGGTGAGGGGGCCCTTTGGCACGCTGGGGGTGCGACGGGGGGCGAGGGCCCTTTGCACGCTGGGGGCGCGCAGGCCGGGGCGCGCGCACGCCGGACCCCGCACGTCGGACCGGGCCCCACACGCCGGACCGCCCGCACACCGAGCCACCCGCACCCCGTGCCCCACACACCGGACCGCCCGCACACCGAGCCACCCGCACCCCGTGCCCCACACACCGGACTGCCCGCACACCGAGCCCGCATGCCGGGGCGCGCACGTCGTGCCCCGCACTCCGGCCCCCGGACATGCGGCAGCCGGTCCCGGGGCCTTGGCAGCCCAGCCCGGGGCCTCGACAGCCAGTCCCGGGCCCTCAGAGCGACGCGAACCCCTCGGACCAGATCGACGCGGGCCCGCGGACCAGAGCGCCCCTGAACCCGAAGAAGATTCCCACCAGCCCTCAGCCCTACCAGCCCCCGCCCCGCCGCCCTCCCCCGCATTGTCAGTGGCTGCTGACACACTCGGCCATATGACCGAAAGGTGGGCCATCGCCGCCACCGAGGCCGGTGGCGCCACCCTTGCCCCCCTCGGGGACGACGGCCTGCCCGCGGGGCCGGTGCGGCATGAGCGGGATCTCGTCGCGGCCGTCCGCGCCAGGCCCGACGTGAGCCGCTGGGTCTGGCGCTCCACCGCCGAGATCTATCCCGCGCTGCTCGCGGCAGGCGTCCGGGTGAACCGGTGTTACGACATCGAGGACGCCGAGCTCCTCCTCCTCGGTCACGAGGGCCGCCTCGGCGAGCCCCGCTCGGCCGCGGCCGCCTGGGCCCGGCTGCACAACGCCCCGGTGCCGGCCGACCCTCCCCCCAGAGCGGCCTCCCCCGGAGCCCAGGACTCCCTCTTCGAGCCGTCCCCCGTCAGCACCCCGCTCCCCTTCGACGCCCTCCTGGAGGTGTATGCCGCCCAGCAGCGAAGACACGAGGCCGCCGAGCACCCCGGCAGGATGCGGCTGCTCACGGCGGCCGAGTCGGCCGGCCTGCTGGTGGCCGCCGAGATGAACGTGGCGGGCCTGCCCTGGCGCGCCGACGTCCACCACGCCCTGCTCACCGAGCTCCTCGGCGAGCGCTATGCGGGCGGCGGCAGGAACGCGGGCGCGGCCGAACCGCGCCGCCTCGCCGAGCTGGCCGACGAGATCTCCGCCGCCTTCGGCCGCCGCGTACGCCCCGACCTGCCGAACGACGTCATCAAGGCCTTCGCGCAGGCCGGCATCAGGATCAAGTCCACCCGCCGCTGGGAGCTGGAGGAGATCGACCACCCGGCGGTGCGCCCCCTCGTCGAGTACAAGAAGCTGTACCGGATCTGGACGGCGCACGGCTGGAGCTGGCTCCAGGACTGGGTGCGCGACGGCCGCTTCCGGCCCGAGTACACGCCGGGCGGCACCGTCAGCGGACGCTGGACGACCAACGGGGGCGGCGCCCTGCAGATCCCCAAGATCATCCGGCGCGCGGTCGTCGCCGACCCCGGCTGGCGGCTGGTCGTCGCCGACGCCGACCAGATGGAACCGCGGGTCCTCGCCGCGATCTCCCGCGACCGGGGCCTGATGGAGGTGGCCGGCAGCCACGAGGACCTCTACACACGCCTGTCCGACCGCGCGTTCTCCGGCGACCGCGACCACGCCAAGATCGCACTCCTGGGCGCCGTGTACGGACAGACATCGGGCGACGGCCTGAAGAACCTGGCGGCACTGCGCCGCAGATTCCCCGCCGCGGTCGCGTACGTCGACGACGCGGCGAAGGCGGGCGAGGAGGGCCGCCTCGTACGGACCTGGCTGGGCCGCACGAGCCCGCCTGCGGCCGGGGCGGGCGACTTCGACGAGGCGGGCATCCCGCAGGACGCCCCCGCCGAAGCCCCGTCCCAGGACGGCGAGTTCACCCCGGGGTACGCGTCGAGCAACACCCGCGCCCGCGGCCGCTTCACCCGTAACTTCGTCGTCCAGGGCAGCGCGGCCGACTGGGCCCTGCTGATGCTGGCCGCGCTGCGTCAGTCCATCGCCGCGGCCGGACTCCGCGCCGAACTGGTCTTCTTCCAGCACGACGAGGTCATCGTGCACTGCCCGCAGGAGGAGGCCGAGAAGGTCACGGCGGCGATCCGCGCGGCCGGGGACCTGGCGGGGCGCATCACGTTCGGCGATACGCCGGTGCGTTTCCCGTTCACCGTCGCGGTGGTGGAGTGCTACGCGGACGCGAAGTAGCCCTGACCTCAGGCGAGTTCAGGCCACCGACGAGCCCGCCAGCAAGCTCTTCAGCTCCCCGACCACCTCGCTGCTGTCCGTGCCGTCCAGCGCCGCCAGCGCCGACCTCCACTGCGCGTACGCCTCATCCGCACGCCCCTCCGCGTACAGCAGCAGCCCCCACTGATGGCGGGCAAGACCCGCCATGTGGGCGTCGGCCCGCTGCTCCGCGCGTTCCAGCAGGCCGGCGCACTCGCGCCCCGCGTCCCGCGTGCGGGACATCTCGCGCAGGGCGCGGACCATCCCGAGGCGCACCTTGGACTCGTTGTGCCAGTCCTCGGCCTCGCCGTGCAGGCGCAGGCTCTCCTCGAAGTGGCCCAGCGCCACAGCCGGTTCGCCGAGGACGAGGTGCGCCTTGCCCATGTCGCAGTGGAGCTCCTGCCGCAGGCCCACATGCCCGAGCGTCTCGCCGATCGCCAGGCTCCGCTCGTAGTAGGAGATCGCGGCGCGTGCGTCGGTGTGCTCGTAGACGTTGCCCAAGGTGCTGAGGGCGAACGCCTCGCTCAGCGGGTCGTCCACGGCCTGGGCGAGCTCCAGGCTGTGGCGCAGCGCCTCGGCCGACTCCTCGTAACGGCCGAGCGCTTCGAGGAGGAGGCCGCGGTTGATGACGCCGCGGTGGACGCACGACGTGCGGCCGAGCGACCGCCACAGGTCGAGGGCCTCGTCGATCAGGTCGAGCGCCGTGCCGCTGCGGCCCGAGACATAGCTGAGCCCCGCGAGGTCGGTGAGGGCCTGGGCCTCGGCCGCCGTGTCCTGCCGACGGCGGGCCGCGGTCACCGAGAGGCGGTTCAGGAGGTCGGCCTCGGCGAGGCGGCCACGGCGCTTGAGGTACGAGAAGAAGCAGCGGACGAGTACGGGCAGGAGGGCGGATTCGCGGCCGTGGCGGTCGGCGAGGGCGATGACGTTGGCGAGCTCGGTGTCGCCCCAGGCGAAGGCGTCGTCGGTGGACATCGGCGGCACGGCCGGTATCGGGCGGCCGTCGGCGGTATGCCGTGCCGACAGCCGCTCGGGGAGCTCCCCGAGCCGGTCGTCGCGGTCGAGCCCCTCCGGCATGATCGCGAGCAGGGTCTGCCGCGCCGACTCCGCGTACCACCGCAGGGCCCGGTCCACGACGTCCGCGGCCCGCGCCTCGTCCTGGTGGGCGGCCTCCCGCGCGAAGTCGCGTACGAGGTCGTGCGGGGCATAGCGGCCGTAGGCCGTCTCGTCGAGGAGCGCGACGTCGACGAGACGGTCGAGCGCGGCGCCCGCGCGCCACTCCTCCACGCCCAACAGGCGTGCCACGAGCGGGACTCCGTACGCCGGGAGGTCGAGGGCACCGAGCGCGGCGAGAGCGGCGGCCGCGTCCCGGTCGGACTCACGCTCCGACGTACGCAGCGCGTCCAGGGCCACGGCCAGCGAGCGCCGGACGCTCAGGTCGTCGTGCTCCAGGTGGTGCAGCCGTCCGCCGCTGACGGTGAGGAGTTCGGCGAGGGCGTCGGGAGTGAGGGCGCGGCGGGCGGCGAGCCGGGCCGCGATGATCCGCAGGGCGAGCGGCAGCCGGCCCGCGAGTTCGACCAGGGGGTGCCCCTCGTCGAGCCCCGCGCGCCCGGAGACGGCGCGCAGCAGGGCGACGCTGTCCCCCTCGGAGAGCGGGTCCAGCGGGAAACGTCCCGCCCCGTCGAGCGCGGTGAGCGGCGAACGGCTGGTGACGATGACCGCGCAGCCCGGTCCCGCGGGCAGCAGCGGCCGCACCTGCGCGGCGGTCGCGGCGTCGTCGAGGACCACGAGGGTGCGGGTGGGCGCGAGCAACGAACGGAGCAACGCGGCTGCCGCGTCCGGGTGTTCGGGACTATGACTCGCATCGACGCCGAGGTCCCGGAGCAGGGCGGCGAGGGCCTGGATGGGCGTGAGGGGCGTCATGCCGGGGGTGGCCCCGCGCAGATTGATGTAGAGCTGCCCATCGGGAAACCGCGCACGCAGCCGGTGCGCGACGTGCAGGGCGAGGGCGCTTTTCCCCACTCCGGCCATGCCGGAGAGGACGGCTACGGGTGGGGTGGGGGCGGCGCCATGCGGAGGCGGGGCGGTTTGGGGGGCGGCGCTAGGCGGGGGCGAGTCGCAGCGGGCGTGGCTGTCGGCGTCGCCGCTGCGGTGTCCGCTGCCGCCACTGCTGCTTATGTCGTCGCTGCCGCTGCCGTGGACCGACCCGGCGAGGAGCTTGGCCAGGGAGCGTACGACGTCCTCGCGCCCCGTGAAGTACGGCGGGGACGGCGGGAGTTGCGCGGGACGTGTGTGAGGGGAGTTGCGTGGGGTGGAGGGATGCGCGGGGGTGGCGGCGGAGGCGGGCGAGGCGGCGGAGGCGGCATCCGGGGCGTGGATGGCGTCGGCGGGACTGGAGCAGGACGCGAGTGCGGAGCCGTGTGCGGCCTCAGCGGTGGCCGCCGGGCCACCCGAGGAGGCCACGGCACCCGCAACGCCCCCAAGGCCCGCGTCACCCGCGCCGCCCGAGACGCCCGAGACGCCTACTGCACCCGCAACACGCCCAGCACCCGCTACACCCGCGCTACCAGGCGCACCCGCCAAACCCGCAGGCTCCGCGCCAAAAACGGCACCCGCACCGCCCGCCACGCTCGCCGAGCCCGCAGGCTCCTGCAATATCTCCCAGTGCGCGTCCCGAACGGACGCGCCCGGCTCCACGCCCAGTTCCTCCACCAGCCTGCGCCGCAGCTCGCGGTGGACGGCCAGTGCTTCCGCCTGGCGGCCCGTGCGGTGCAGCACCAGCATCAACTGCCGGTGGAAGGCCTCCCGCAGCGGATGCTCGGCGACCAGTTCCGCAAGCTCCGGCACGAGCCCCCCGCCGCCACCCCCGGACGCGAGCTCCGCGTCGTACCGCAGTTCGAGGGCGAGGAGCCGCGCCTCATCGAGGCGCGGTACCAGCGCGTGCCCCGCCGCATCCGCGGGCACCCCGCCCAGCGGAGTCCCGCGCCACAGCCCGAGCGCGCCGGACGCGGCCTCCGCGCAACCGTCCCAGTCACGCGCCGCGTGCGCGGCCCGCGCCCGTGCGACCAGTTGTTCGAAGACCCGTACGTCCAACTCCCCCTCGGCCACCCGCAGCCGGTACCCCGGGGGCACCGCCCGCAGCCGGCCCGGATCGTCCAGGAGCCGGCGCAGCCGCGTCACGTGATTCTGCAAGGAGGCGTGTGCGGACGCGGGCGGGGCACCGCCCCACAGCGCGTCCTTGAGGGCGCCGACGGACACCACCCGGCCCGGTTCGAGCAGCAGCGCGGCCAGCAGGGCGCGGCCCTTGGCGCTCTGCACCGGCTGTGGCTCGCCCTTGGCGTCGTACACGGCAGGCGCACCCAGGAGCCCGAACCGCAACCCGTCGAACCGTACGTCCACGCCATCGCACCGTACGTCCACGCCATCTCCCGCCAACCGTTGGCCACATGTTAGCGATCGGTTGGCGAGCCCTGATGGGATCAGAACATCGGGCCCGGCCCCGCCGGTACTCGCGCTCAGCGCGTAACTCGGGGGAGTGTCACCGTAGCGGTCGGGCCCGCTCGGTTTCTGCGCGGCACGCTTAACTTCCTGACGGGGTGGGGGAGTTAAGGTGCCCGCGGACCGAGAGCGGCCGCACGCGCGCCATCGGCCCCACGCGGAACGCACGGGCGCACAGACTTCGGCCCCACGCTCCGGCCCCCGGATACCGGCACCAGTTGCTCACGGATCACCCACGATTCGCTCACGTGGGCCATCGGCACCGCCCCTCCGCCTTCCGCCTTCCCGCACCCAACCACCTTCATCCCGACGGCTCCGAGGACTCCAGCGCCTCCGCCGGCTCCGAAGCCTCCGTCGCCTCCACCGGCTCCGACGCCTCCGACGGCACCCGCACCGTGAACACCGCCCCCTCCCCCGGCGTACTGCGCACCGACACCGTCCCGCCGTGCCCCTCCACCAACTGCCGGACGATCGCGAGGCCGAGCCCGCTGCCGCCCGTGGACCGCGTACGCGACTTGTCCGCGCGCCAGAAGCGGTCGAAGACGTGCGGCAGGTCGTCGGGATCGATGCCGGTACCGGTGTCGGCGACCTCCACCACCACCTCGTCGGACGTGGCGCGGCAGTCGATCGTGACGCTGCCGCCCTCCGGGGTGTGCCGGATCGCGTTGGAGACGAGGTTGCCGATGGCCTGGCGCAGCCGCAGCGGATCGGCGGTGAAGCAGGGATCGCCGGTCGTCGTCGCGCTCAGCCGTACGCCCGCCGCCTCCGCCCCCGCCTGGTGCGCCGCCGCGACCTGGTCCACGACGTCGGAGGCGTGCACGGGCTCGCGGTGCAGCCGGAGGGTGCCGGCGTCGGCGGCGGCGAGATCCTGCAGGTCATTGACGATGTGCTGGAGCAGCACGGCCTCTTCGAGGAGCGAGGAGACCAGCTCCGGGTCGGTGGCGACGACGCCGTCCTCGGCTGCCTCCAGCCACCCGCGGATGTTGGACAACGGTGTACGCAGCTCATGCGCGACGTCGCTCACCATGGCCTGACGCTGATCCTCCAGAGCCTTGCGGTGATCCTCGAGGGCCTTGCGGTGGGCGGCCATGTCGTTGAAGGCGTCGGCGAGTTGGCGGATCTCTCCCGCCGACCCGGCCGAGCGCGCGTTGACGGGTTCGGCGGCCTCGCCGGTCTTCATCCGCTGCGTCGCGGTGGTCAGCGCGCGCAGCGGGCGGGTCAGCCGGCTCGCGGCGAACGCGGTCACGGCGACGGTCACGGCGAGGATGCCCGCCGAGAGGCCCGCGAGCCGGGCGGTGTTGGCCGGGGAGAGGCTGAACCCCGGGGTCTCGCCCGCGCGGGCCGCCGCGGTGCGCGAACCGTCGGACGAGGTCACGAAGAGGAGCGCGGGCGCGGATACGTACGGGCCGAGCTGCTCGCGGCGGGCGCTGCCCAGACAGGCGGCGGCCTTGGCGTCGGCCACGCGGGTGCCGTCCATGGGATCGGCGGGGAGGGCCGGCCCGGTGGGGGTACGGCGGGCGGCGGGGCTGTCCGACTCGGAGCCGTCCGATTCCGCGCCGTCCGGCTCGCGGCCGCCCGGCTCGCGGCCGCCCGGCTCGCGGCCGCCCGGCTCGGTGGGGGTGGACTTGGGAGCGGGCGTATAAGTGGCTTCGGGGGTGGGGGTGGCGCGCCCCTCTGTCCTCAACCCCGGCTCCGCACGCATGCCCGAGTCGACGGGCGGACCCACGACACCCGGCGCGGGGCCCGCCCCTCCGTCCGACCGCCGCCAGGTGAGATCGAGCTCGACCGCGACGGGCGGCTGCGACCCGCGCCGCAGACACGCGTTGGTGAGCTCGTTGAGCCTCTTGAGGGCCTTGCTCTCCGTGCGGGTCGGGACGACGAGCCGCGTGTCATTGCAGGTGAAGTCCAGGAAACGGTTCGGGTCGTTGGCGGCCTCGATGCGCGGACGCCCGCCGGGCCCCTGGACGGACCGGGCGACGACCCCGAAGTCGTGCATGCAGCCGACGACATCAGCGGCCACCTTCGCCAGTTCGCCCCGCTCCCGCTCCGAGAGCCGGAAGGGACCGACGGCACGCGGATCGATGCGATCGAGCCCCGCGGTGTCCTCGCGGACGCTCCCCTCCCCTGTGGTCAACGCCCCGTCGACAGCAAGCGGATCGACGACGGCCGAGGCCTTGGAGGGCAGCTCGACACCGGCGCGGCTCCCGTCACTTCTCCGCGAGTCGGCGATGACGACACGATCTTGGGTGGTCAGGGTGATACGCCGCCCGGTCTGCCGGGCCAGCTCCCGCACGGTCTTCTCGGCACCCTGCCACCCGGGCGCGGTCGCCGCGAGACCGAGCAACTCGTCGTAGACACGCGCGTCGTCGGCGAGCACCTGCCCCTGTTCCTGCCGGATGGCGCCGGACGTGGTCTGGGCGGCGAGCCAGGCGGTGGCGGCGATCGACAGGACGGAGACGAGGACGGAAACGGCGAGCAGCCGGGGCAACAGGCTCTTGCGGAACGGTATGTCACGCGCCACGACGCGCCGCCGCCCCGAGGGGCGCCCCGGGAGCCGCGCCGAAGGCCGCACCCGTGAGCTTGTAGCCGACGCCGAAGACCGTCACGAGATGGCGCGGCCTGCGCGGATCGACCTCGATCTTCTTGCGCAGATTCAGTACGTGTACGTCGACGGTGCGCACCGATATGTACCCCGACGACCCATGAATACGATCGAGCAGCTGAGGCCGTGTGAACACCCGCTCCGGCTCCGCCGCAAGCGCCGCGAGCAGCTCGAACTCCCCCGGGGTGCACTCGACGAGCCGCCCGTCGACGGTCACCTCGTGCCGCACCGGGTCGACGGTGAGCCCGCCGACACGCAGCACACGCGGCACGGCTTCACCGCCCTCGACGACGGGATGGTGCGTGCCCTGGGAGCGTCGGAGCAGCGTACGGACGCGGGCCATCAGCTCACGGGGGCTGTACGGCTTCGTCAGATAGTCGTCGGCGCCGAGATCGAGACCGAGCAGCAGATCGTCCTCGGTGGACCGAGCGGTGAGCATCAGAATCGGAATCCCGGGGGCGGGGGCAGAACCGGCGGCGGGACCAGCCCCACCCCCTCCCCTCAGGACGCGGGTGACACCGAGCCCGTCGACGCGAGGCATCATCACGTCGAGCACGAGCAGATCCGGCGGCCTGCGCCGCACCTCGTCGATCGCGGCGCGCCCGTCGTGGACGACGGCGACCGTGTGGCCCTCGCGCTCCAGATAGCGGCGGACCAGCTCGGCCTGTTTCTCGTCATCCTCCGCGACCAGGACAAAAGCGCACATGGCGTCGAGCATAAGCGGGCCCGCAGGGCCCTAACCGGAATCGGACAGCGGCCTGACAGGATCCACATAACTCCGGACCGGCCGCCTACGCCTCGCCCTCGTAAGGCACGACCACGACCTGAAACTCGTCCTCGTACACGACCCGCCCAGGATCCGAGGACCGCACCACCCGACACTCGACACCGTGCGCGTCGAGAATCTCCAGATAGCCGGGTACGCGCTCTATGAGATGGGTGGCGGAGACCTTGAACCAGGCGACGGCACCAGGGTTCACTTCGTGGTCGTAAACGGTGGGGTCAACGGTCGAGGGGTCCGGATAGGCGCCGTCGTACCAATCGTTGTTGGTACGCCGAAACAGCTCTTGCTCGGCAGTCAACTTCCCCGCCTTGGCGAGGTTGTTGACCAGCCCGAACACCCCGGTGAAATGCCCCCGCTGATGGCGCGCGGGCGACTCATACCGAACGTAAACAGCGGCAACGTCATCACTCATCGCGGCATCCTCGCACCCCCCGCCACAGACACAAACACACTTCCCCCACCCACCGCCGCCCCGGCTAGGGCAAATTTCTCCCACTCACGCACCCGATTGCCCGGCGGTGGTGGGATTTCTTGGCGGGTGGGGACGCTAGCGCGCCTGGCCCGCAGGAACGAGCGGTGGTTCACGCCGCACCCATACGGCCCGCCCCACCTCGCGCCCGCCCCCCACCACCCCGAAGGTGGTCCGCATGAACCGCACCAAGACGCCCCGCACCGGGCCCGCCCGCACCCACGCCACCCGCATCACCACAGCCGCAACCGCAACCGCCCTCCTCACCCTCCTCGCCCTCTCCACCACCGCCTGCTCGGAGAGCGACGTGGACAAGGCCAAGGACAGGGCCGCGTCCGCAACAGCCAAGGCGGGCGAAGCCGTCTCGTCCGCGACGGAGGCCGCCTCCTCCAAGATGGCCGAGGTGAAGGACGGGGTGGACGCGAAGGGCGACGTAAAGGTCGACGGCCCCACCAAGTCGGAGGACGACAGAACAACAGCCGCGATCACGGCCACCAACCCCAAGGACAAGAAGGCGGACTACACCATCTCCGTCAACTTCCGTGACGGCGACGGCAATCTCCTGGACACGGCCGTCCTCAACATCACCGACGTGGAGCCCGGCAAGTCGAAGTCAGGCACGGCCCGCAGCAACCGCTCCCTCTCCGGCACCCCCAAGGCGGAAATCAGCAAGGCGCTACGCCACTGACCACCCGACCGCCCACCCTCACTCCTCGCCCCCCGCGCCCCTCAAGGAACGATCGAGCGCCAGACCCTCTCCGGCAGTACACGCGCGGCCTGATCGAGGTCCACGTCGTCGAAACCGGCGAGCCACCGACGGGCAGTGGCGACGACGGGCCCCAGGACCAGCCCCTCGAGCAGGGCCATGGGAAGCGGGGCGACCTCACCCGAGTCGACGTGCTGCTGCATCCAGGCGGTCAGCGGCGACAGCCTGGCCTCCTGGGCGTCGCGGATCTGCCGGGCCTGCGCCATCCCTAGCCGGTCGGCGTACGAGGAGTGCAGGAGGCGGGCGGCCTCAGGGTTCTCCTGGATGAACTTCAGGTAGGCACGCACGAGGGCGCGGATACCGGTCCTGGCCGTACGGGACCGCTCCACGGAAGCGGCCATCTCGACGAGCAGCCGCCCGAGCCAGCGCTGCAGCAGGGCACTCATGAGCCCGTCGACGCTGCCGAAGTGGTGGTAGAGACTCCCGAGGCTGACCCCACTGGCCTTGGTGAGCGCACCGACGGTCACGCCTTGCTCTCCGGAGTCGGCATACACCCGGAGCGCGGCATCCAAAAGTCGGTCGGCGGTCTCTTCGCCACGTTGCTGCTTGGGGCTCATGGTGCCCCCAGCCTAGAGCACCCACCCCTTGGGCCCAGCCAAGCCACTTCTAGAGCACTTTTCTAGAAAACCACTCCACCAAAGCACCCCCGGGACCCATACTGACCCGATGCCCGAACCCACACCGCCGACACCAGGCCCCAGCCCCACGCCCAGCCCCCGGCCGCGCAACAACAGCCCCGGCTCCACCGCCCGCGGCTGCCTGATAACCCTGGGCACCGTCGGCGCCGTGGTCACCCTCATCCTGCTGCTGACCCAGGGACAGGACGACGACGCGGGCACCACCACCGACAACGCCGCCCCCACCCCCACAACAAGCCAAAGCCCCTACACCCCACCCACAAACACAACCCCACCCGCATACACGAGCACCCCGACCTCCGCCGCCACAGCCACCCCCACGAGCCAGGCCCCCACCCCCTTCAGGTCGGGAACCTGCCTCAACGGCACGCTGCCGGACTCCACGACGGCGCAGGAGGTCAACGACGTGGAAGAGGTGTCGTGCTCGGCGTCCGACGCCCACTACGAGGTGATCCAGACGATCCCCATGACATCGGAGATGAGCCGCTGCGACGACAACCCCAGAACGCAGTACGCCTTCTCGTACCGCTACACCCTCAACGGCTCGACCATCAACGAGTACGTCTACTGCCTGATAGGCCTGGGCACCTACGCCCGCTGAGAAACCCACGCCCAGCCACGCCCTCACCCCGCAAAACGGCAAAGCAAAAGCCCCAGGTCACGGCGAGTGAGTCCTGGGGCTTCTACAGAGCCGCCTTCGGGATTCGAACCCGAGACCTACGCATTACGAGTGCGTTGCTCTGGCCATCTGAGCTAAGGCGGCGCACGCGTCCCGCACCTATGGTGCGATCAGCAGCGACGCCAAGTCTACACAGTTTCCGGGGGTGCTCCGCACACCCCCGGTGGGCGGAGCACCCAGGCTCGCGTCAACCCTGTGAGCAGCGCTTTCCGTCGTCCGGGGCCTTGCCGTCCAGCAGGTAGGCGTTGATCGTCGAGTCCACGCACTTGCTGCCCCGGCCGTACGCCGTGTGGCCGTCGCCCTCGTAGGTGAGCAGCTTGCCGGAGGAGAGCTGGTCGGCCAGGGCCTCGGCCCAGCGGTAGGGGGTCGCCGGGTCGCGCGTGGTGCCGACCACGACGATCGGAGCCGCGCCTTCCGCCTTGATGCGGTGCGGCTCGCCCGTCGCCTTCACCGGCCAGTACGCGCAGTTCAGCGAGGCCCACGCCAGGCCCTCGCCGAAGACCGGGGACGCCTTCTCGAAGTCCGGGAGCGACTTCTTCACGTCGGCGGCCGTCTTGAAGGCCGGGGGCAGGTCCAGGCAGTTCACGGCGGCGTTGGCGAACATGAGGTTCGCGTACGTCCCGTCGGCGTCGCGCTCGTAGTAGCTGTCGGAGAGGGAGAGGAGGGGCGCGCCGTCCTTCTCCTTCATCGCGGCGGACAGCGCCGTGCGCAGTTGGGGCCAGGCGCCCTCGTCGTACATCGCCGCGATCACGCCGGTCGTGGCCAGCGCCTCGCCGAGCTTGCGGCCGTCGGAGTCGCCGGCGGGGAGCGGCGCGCGGTCCAGTTCGTCGAAGAACGCCTTGAGGCGCTTGCCCGCGTCCGCCTCGCCCTCCGTGCCCAGGGGGCAGTCCGCCCGGCTCGCGCAGTCCTTCGCGAACGACGTGAACGCTGTCTCGAAGCCCGCCGTCTGGTCACGGTTCATGCGGCGCGCCGGCAGGGACGGGTCCATCGCGCCGTCCAGGACCAGGCGGCCGACGCGGTCGGGGTAGAGCCCGGCGTACGTGGCCCCCAGGAACGTGCCGTACGAGGCGCCCACGTAACTCAGCTTCTTGTCGCCGAGCACCGCGCGCAGGATGTCCATGTCACGGGCCGCCTCGACCGTGGAGACATGCGGCAGCACCTTGCCGGAGTGCTTCTCGCAGCCCGCCGCGAACTTCTTGAAGGAGTCCGACAGTTCGGCGGTCTCGCGCTTGTCGTCGGGGGTGACGTCCGTCTGCGTGTACGCGTCCATCTGCTTGCCGTCCAGGCAGGTGACGGGTTCGCTGCGGGCCACACCGCGCGGGTCGACCGCCGCCATGTCGTACCGGGCGCGGACCTCCTCGGGGTAGCCGAGGGCCGCGTACGACTGGAGGTAGCCGATCGCCGAGCCGCCGGGGCCGCCCGGGTTGACCAGGAGCGAGCCCAGGCGCTTGCCGGGGCCCGTGGCCTTCTTCCGGGAGACGGCGAGCTTGATCTGCGGGCCGTCCGGCTTCGCGTAGTCGAGCGGGGCCCTCATCGTGGAGCACTCGAAGCCGGGGACGCCGCATTCGCGCCAGCTCAGCTTCTGGTCGTAGTACGGGGACAGCTCCTGCGGGGTGGCGCGGGGCAGCGCGGCCATGGACGCGTCCGCCGTCGAGCTCCCGGCCGAGCAGCCGGAGATGAGCAGTCCGGCGGCCAGGAACACGGTCGCGGGGGTGCGGAGTCCTCTGATGCGCATCAAACGAGACTAACGCTACGCATTGGCCGCGTTACGCAATGTGCTCGTACGGGTGACCCGCCAACCGCCTCCACCAGCCCCCAGCCCCCAGCCCCCAGCCCCCAGCCCCCAGCGCCACGGTCGCGATCACCGTCATCGCCCGCCCTAACCCGCCCGCAGCGCCACCGTCATCGCCTCCACCGCGAGCAGCGGCGCCACATTGCGGTCCAGTGCGGTGCGGCAGGCGCTGATCGCCTCGATGCGGCGCAGGGTGGACTCGGGGGACGTGCCGTTCGCCAGGCGTTCCAGCATGTCGAGCACCTCCACGTTGGCCAGGGCCACACGCGAGCCGAGCTGCAGGGTGAGCACGTCGCGGTAGACACCGGTCAGCTCGATGAGCGCGAGGTCGAGGCTGTCCCGCTGGGTGCGGGTCCTGCGGCGCTTCTGCCGGTCCTCCAGCTCCTTCATGACGCCCGCCGTGCCGCGCGGCATCCGGCCGCCCTTCTCCGCGCCGAGCGCCGCCTTGAGGTCGTCGGTCTCCTTGACGTCGACTTCCTCGGCGACCTGCTTCGCGTCGTCGCCCGCCGTGTCGATGAGTTCCTGCGCGGCCTTGAGACAGCCGCCGATGTCCTGCACCCGCATCGGCAGCTTGAGCACGGCGGCACGGCGCTCGCGGGCCCGCGGGTCGGTCGCGAGGCGGCGGGCGCGGCCGATGTGCCCCTGGGTGGCACGCGCGGCGGCGGAGGCGACATCCGGCTCAATGCCGTCACGCCGGATCAGTACGTCGGCGACGGCGTCCACCGGAGGCGTACGCAGCGTCAGATGGCGGCAGCGGGAGCGGATGGTGGGCAGCACGTCCTCCAGTGAGGGCGCGCAGAGCAGCCATACGGTGCGGGGGGCGGGCTCTTCGACGGCCTTCAGCAGGACGTTGCCCGCGCCCTCGGTGAGGCGGTCGGCGTCCTCCAGGACGATGACCTGCCAGCGGCCTCCGGCGGGCGAGAGCTGGGCCCGCCTGACCAGTTCGCGGGTCTCCTTGACGCCGATGGACAGCAGGTCCGTACGCACCACTTCGACGTCGGCGTGCGTGCCGACCAGGCTCGTGTGGCACCCGTCGCAGAAGCCGCAGCCGGGGGCACAGCCGAGCGCGCGGTCCGGGCTCGTGCACTGGAGCGCGGCGGCGAAGGCGCGGGCGGCGGTGGACCGCCCGGAGCCGGGCGGTCCGGTGAACAGCCAGGCGTGCGTCATCTTCGACGACTCGGGCCGCGGGGAGCCCGAGGCCACGGCGGTGACCAGCGTGTCGGCGTCCCGGGCGGCGGCGCCGAGCTGCTCACTCACCCGCTCCTGGCCCACCAGGTCGTCCCATACGGTCATCGGTCACCGCCTCCGCCCTGCACCTGCGTCGCGCCCCGCACGTCACGTCACGCTGTCGAATTCATTGTGGAGCACGCCACTGACAACGCGGCGCCAACGCAGTGCCGACGCAGTGCCAGCGCGGTCCGCCCGCCCGGCGAGGCTCAGCTCGCCGGGCCAGGTTCAGCTCGCCGGGCGGGGCTCAGCGCTTGTTCCGCCCCCGGCCGCCGCGGCCGTCGCCCCGGCCGTCCTCGTCGTCGTCCCGGTCCCCCAGCAACTCGTCCGCCAGGGAGGGCAGATCGTCCAGCGGAGTCTCCTCCGCCCAGTCCGAGCGAGGCCGCTGGACGGGCTCCCCGTTCTCGTCTACCTGGGGCAGCTCGCGGGTGCGGTCGTTGCCGCCCTCGGGCCGCTCGTCGCGGAAGTACCCCGGCGGCACCTTGTCCTCCCGTACGGAAGGCAGTACGGCCGTCTCGTCGGCGGCACCCGGGACCGGCGGCTGCGGCAGGACCTCGGTCTCCTCCGAGCCGCGGGTGCCGTGGGTGCCGCGAGTGCCGGGGGTGTCCTGCACCTGCGGAAGCACCGCGGTCTCGTCAGCCGCACCCGGCGCGTGGGCGGCCGACGCGGACGCACCCGGCTTCACGACGGGCGTGGGAATCGTCGTCTCGTTGTCCGGCACGGCATCCGAAGGGGACTTGGACGCGGACGGGGCGGGCCCCGCCTTCGGAGCAGGAGCCGCCTCCGGAGCAGGAGCCGCCTTCGGAGCGGGACTCGACTTCGGAGCCGGCGCGGCCTTCGGAGCCGGCGCAGCCTTCGGAGCCGGAGCCGCCGCGCTAGCCGCAGCCGCGGCAGCGGCCGCCGCCGAAGCCGCCGCGAGGCGTCGCGCCTCCTCGGCCCGCAGCAGCGCCTCTTCCGCCTTGCGCTGCTTCTCCAGGCGGCGCGCCTCGGCCTCGGCCCGGAGCCGCGCCTCTTCCTCCGCCTCCCGGCGGCGCCGCGCCTCCTCCGCCGCCCGCACCTTCTCCTCGGCGAGCAGGCGGGCCTGCTCCTCCTCGGCCTTGCGCTTGGCTTCTTCGGCGCGCTGCCTGGCCTCCTCGGCCTGGCGCTCGGCCTCGCGGCGCTGCGCCTCCTCCAGCTCGCGGCGCTTGCGCTCCTCCTCCTCGGCGCGGAGCTTGGCGAGCTGCTCCTGGCGCTCGCGCTCGATCCGCTCCTCCTCGGCCTTGCGTGCGGCTTCTTCCTCGGCCTTACGGCGCGCCTCTTCCTCGGCCGCCTTGCGGGCCTCTTCCTGTGCCTTCACCTCGGCCTCGGAGAGCGGCAGCATCAGGTCGAGCCGGTGCCTGGCGACGGTCGTGACCGCCTCCGGCTCCTGGGCGGCGTCGATCACCAGGTAGCGCCCCGGGTCGGCGGCGGCGAGCGTCAGGAAACCGGACCGCACGCGCGCGTGGAACTCGGCGGGCTCCGACTCAAGGCGGTCGGGGGCCTCGGTGAACCGCTCGCGGGCCGCCTCGGGCGCCACGTCGAGCAGCACCGTCAGATGCGGGACGAGTCCGGCCGTCGCCCACCGCGAGATGCGGGCGATCTCGGTCGGGGACAGATCACGGCCCGCGCCCTGGTAGGCCACGGACGAGTCGATGTAGCGGTCGGAGATGACGACCGCGCCCCGCTCGAGGGCGGGACGGACGACCGTGTCGACGTGCTCGGCGCGGTCGGCTGCGTACAGAAGTGCCTCGGCGCGGTGCGAGAGACCGGCCGACGACACGTCGAGCAGGATCGACCGCAGTCGTTTGCCGACCGGCGTGGCCCCCGGCTCGCGCGTGACGACGACCTCGTGGCCCTTGGCCCGGATCCACTCGGCGAGCGCCTCGGCCTGCGTGGACTTGCCGGCGCCGTCGCCGCCCTCCAGGGCGATGAAGAAGCCCGTGCCGGCGATCCCCTGCTCGGGGTCGTCGCCGCCGCGCAGCGCGTCGCGCAGGTCGTGGCGCAACGGCACGCCCTGCCGGTCGTCGATCTTGGCGAGGACCAGCGCGGCCACCGGCAGGAGCAGCGCGCCCACCAGCATCAGCGTGAAGGCGGCGCCTCCGTGGTCGAACACGAACTTGCCGTTGACGAAGCGGTGCGGCCCGATCGCCGCAGCGACCACGGGGGCGATGAGCGCGCCGAGCGCGACGAAGAGGCGTACGACCGCCTGGAGATGCTCCGTCGTGCGCGCCCTGCGGTAGTCCTCGACCTCCTGGTCGAGCAGCGCGTGCCCGGTGTGCGCGGCGATGCCTGCGGCCACTCCGGCGAGCGCGAGGAGCAGCAGCACGGTCGTCACGTCGGGCACGAGGCCCGCGGCGAGCAGGGCGACGCCGGTGAGGGCGATCGCGAGCGCGAGCAGCCTGCGGCGCGAGAGCGAGGGCAGCAGCGAGGGTGCCGTACGGATGCCGACGACGGTGCCGCCGGTCAGCGCGAGGACGATCAGGCCGTACGTGACGGGCCCGCCGTCCAGGTCCTTGGCGTGCAGCACGGCGACCGCGACGGAGGCCGCGACGGCCCCGGCGATCGCGGCGCAGGCGGCGACGAGCAGCGGGATGGCGCCGGTGCGGCCCCGGTCGGTGCCGCTGCCGGTGCGCGGCCTGCGCAGCCCTTCGAGCGGGCTACGCGCGCGTGGCGTCTGTGTGGCGGGAAGTTCGAGTACGAAGACGATCGACAGCGAGGCCGCGAAGAGCCCGGCGGCGACGAACGAGGCGAGCCCCGCCTGGTGCACCTCGAACCAGTCGAGCCCGGCGCCCAGCAGGTTCCCGATCAGCGTGACGGCGACGAGCGCGGCGGCCGCGATGGGCAGCGCCACGAAGCCCGTACGCAGCGACAGGCGCCGCAGTGCGTCCATGTGGTCCGGCAGCGGCCGCACCGTGGCGCCCTCCAGGGGCGGGGCGGGCAGCAGCGCGGGCGCCGCGCTCTCCCGGCAGACCGTCCAGAAGCGTTCGGCGACGCCGATCACGAAGGCGGTCACGAGCAGCATCGCGAGCGCGTTGTCCGGGGTCCAGTCGATCCACAGCGGCGCGACGATCAGGAGCGCGGCCCGCAGGCCGTCCGAGACGACCATCGTCCAGCGCCGGTCGAGCGGCCCGTCCGGTGACGTGAGGGAGCTCAGCGGTCCCAGCAGCACCGCCCCGAAGAGCAGCGTCGCGAGAACGCGTGCCCCGAAGACCGCGGTGACCGCGAAAGCGACCCCGCGATAACCGCCCCCGAACGCCCCTTCGGCGATGGCCGCTTGCAGAGCGAGCACCACCAGGACAAGCAGGGCGAGGGCATCGCCGACACCGCCGACGAGCTGGGCGCTCCAGAGCCGCTTCAGTTGCGGCACGCGCAGCAAGGCGCGGACAGCACGCTCTCGGGAATCTGCGACCAGGGCGTCGTCGGGGGCCGGGTTTCCGACCGTTGGCTGCTCGGCACGCGTCATCCGTCCAGCCTATCCGGACGGTGTGACACTCCGAAGGGGCGCCCGAACAAACAGGCGCCCCTTCGGTTCACACATTCACATCGCCGTCACCGGGTGACGTACGCGGCTGCCTACTCGGCGTCGGACGCCTTCGCCGCCGAAGCAGCGGTCTTCTTGGCGGCCGCCGTCTTCGTAGTGGTCTTCTTCGCGGCCGTCGTCTTCTTTGCGGCCGTTTTCTTCGCAGCCGTAGAAGCCGTCTTCTTGGCGGCCGTCTTCTTGGCGGGGGCCTTCTTCGCCGCCTTCTTGGCGGTCTTCTTGGCAGGACCCTTCGCCCGCTTCTCGGCGAGCAGTTCGTAGCCCCGCTCGGCGGTGATGTCCTCGACGCTGTCGGCGGCCCGCAGCGTCGCGTTGGTCTCGCCGTCCGTGACGTACGCACCGAAGCGGCCGTCCTTGACGACGACGGGCTTCCCGCTGACCGGGTCCTCGCCGAGCTCCTTGAGCGGCGGCTTGGCGGCGGCCCGCCCGCGCTGCTTGGGCTGGGCGTAGATCGCGAGGGCCTCTTCCAGCGTGATGTTGAATAGCTGCTCCTCGGTCTCGATGGACCGCGAGTCCGTGCCCTTCTTCAGATACGGGCCGTAGCGGCCGTTCTGCGCGGTGATCTCCACGCCCTCGGCGTCCGCCCCGACCACGCGCGGCAGGGACATCAGCTTCAGGGCGTCCTCGAGCGTCACCGTGTCGAGCGACATGGACTTGAAGAGCGAGGCCGTCCGCGGCTTGACCGCGTTCTTGCCCGTCTTCGGGGTGCCCTCGGGGAGCACCTCGGTGACGTACGGGCCGTAACGGCCGTCCTTGGCGATGATCTCGTGGCCCGACGTGGGGTCGGTGCCGAGCGCGAAGTCACCGCTCGGCTTGGCGAGCAGCTCCTCGGCGTACGCGACGGTCAGCTCGTCCGGGGGCAGGTCGTCGGGCACGTCGGCGCGCTGGTGGCCCTCCGAGTCCTTCTCGCCGCGCTCGATGTACGGGCCGTAGCGGCCGACCCGCAGCAGGATGCCGTCGCCGACGGGGAAGGAGGAGATCTCCCGGGCGTCGATCGCACCCAGGTCGGTCACCAGTTCCTTGAGCCCGCCGAGGTGGTCGCCGTCGCCGTTGCCCGCGCTGGAGGCGACACCGGAGTCGTCGCCCTCGCCGAAGTAGAACCGCCTCAGCCACGGCACGGCCTGCGCCTCGCCCCGCGCGATGCGGTCGAGGTCGTCCTCCATGCGTGCGGTGAAGTCGTAGTCGACGAGCCGCCCGAAGTGCTTCTCCAGGAGGTTGACCACGGCGAAGGACAAGAAGGACGGCACGAGGGCCGTGCCCTTCTTGAAGACGTAGCCGCGGTCGAGGATCGTGCCGAGGATCGACGCGTACGTCGACGGGCGGCCGATCTCGCGCTCTTCGAGCTCCTTGACCAGCGAGGCCTCGGTGTAGCGGGCCGGCGGCTTCGTCGCGTGGCCGTCGACGGTGATCTCGTCGGCGGTCAGCGCGTCGCCCTCGTTGACCTGCGGGAGCCTGCGCTCACGGTCGTCGAGCTCGGCGTTCGGGTCGTCCGCGCCCTCTACGTAGGCCTTCATGAAGCCGTGGAAGGTGATGGTCTTGCCGGACGCGCTGAACTCGGCGTCGCGGCCGTCGGCGGCCGTGCCACCGATCTTCACCGTGACGGAGTTTCCGGTCGCGTCCTTCATCTGGGAGGCGACGGTCCGCTTCCAGATCAGTTCGTAGAGCCGGAACTGGTCGCCGGTCAGGCCGGTCTCGGCGGGCGTGCGGAAACGATCACCCGAGGGGCGGATCGCCTCGTGCGCCTCCTGCGCGTTCTTGACCTTCCCGGCGTACGTACGAGGCTTGTCCGGCAGGTAGTCGCTGCCGTACAGCTGCGTGACCTGCGCGCGAGCGGCGGTGATCGCCGTGTCGGACAGCGTCGTGGAGTCCGTACGCATGTAGGTGATGAAGCCGTTCTCGTACAGCTTCTGCGCCACCTGCATCGTGGCCTTCGCGCCGAAGCCGAGCTTGCGGCTGGCCTCCTGCTGCATCGTCGTCGTACGGAACGGCGCGTACGGAGAGCGGCGGTAGGGCTTGGACTCGACGGAGCGGACCGCGAACCTGGTGTTCTCCAGGGCCGCGGCGAGCGCGCGGGCGTTGGTCTCGTCCAGGTGCAGGGTGTCGGACTTGAGCTGTCCGACCGAGTTGAAGTCGCGGCCCTGGGCGATGCGCTTGCCGTCGACCGTGGTGAGGCGCGCGACGAGCTGCGAGGGGTCGGAGGCGTCACCGGTGCGACCGGTGCCGAAGGTGCCCGTCAGGTCCCAGTACTCGGCGGAGCGGAAGGCGATGCGCTCGCGCTCACGCTCGACGACGAGCCGGGTCGCCACGGACTGGACACGGCCGGCCGACAGGCGCGGCATGACCTTCTTCCACAGGACCGGCGAGACCTCGTAGCCGTACAGACGGTCGAGGATGCGGCGGGTCTCCTGGGCGTCGACCATGCGCTTGTTGAGCTCGCGCGGGTTCGCGACGGCGCCCTGGATCGCGGCCTTGGTGATCTCGTGGAAGACCATCCGCTTGACCGGGACCTTGGGCTTCAGGACCTCGAGGAGGTGCCACGCGATGGCTTCGCCCTCGCGGTCCTCATCGGTGGCGAGGAAGAGTTCGTCGGAGTCCTTCAGCAGGTCCTTGAGCTTCTTGACCTGCGCCTTCTTGTCGGAGTTGACGACATAGATGGGCTCGAAGTCGTTCTCGACGTCCACGCCGAGGCGGCGCACCTCGCCGGTGTACTTGTCGGGTACCTCCGCGGCGCCGTTGGGGAGGTCGCGGATGTGCCCGACGCTCGCCTCGACTACGTAGCCGGGGCCGAGGTAACCCTTGATCGTCTTCGCCTTGGCAGGCGACTCGACGATGACGAGTCGGCGGCCGCCCTTTGCGGTCTCGCTGGTCGGGGACAACTTCGCTCTTCTCTCCGGTCGGTACTCGGTGGCCGTGCTGCGTGGCTTCGGGGCCATGCTGCGTGGCCTCGCTCGGTGCGCTTGAGTTGCGCTGACGCTGCGGAGTGTGACGGTACATCCCGCCCCCGTGTCAAACGGGAAAAGCCCGCAACGGCCACTCGAACGGTAACCCGACTACCGCCATTCCTGCCGCCCGGAGTGGCGACCTGCCCTTTGACCACCGGCTTCACCACCGGCTCGGCACCGGCGCCGGGCCTACGGCCCGTACGCGTCCCGCGGCCACCGGCCGCTTCCGGTCAGAGGCGAGTGAAACACCACACTCCGAGCACCAGTGCGCCCGAGCCGGCGAGCGCGGCGAGCGTCGCCGATGCGACAGGGTTCACACCGTCGGCGACGGGCGCGCGGTGTGCCACGCGTGCTCCGGTCCACAGCAGCAGTCCCGCTCCGAACAGCGCGAACACCGTGCCCGCGAAGATCGCTGGTCCACTCTCCATGTCTTTGCCTCCCCGTACTGAGTTCCCGGATCGGCAAACTGACACGCCCGGGAATCCGGGGCGCGAACCTCGGGTGAACGAAGGGCGCCCGGCAGAAACACCGGTCGGCGCTCGGCCCGACTCGACCGGAACCAATCGCCGCGGGGCTGGTTCGTACAGTCCACCTTCTCGATGTACGTCCGGCGGTCGCCGACGTCCATCCATCCCACCCACGACGCGGGACCCATGTCCGCGAAACGTACGAGACACGCCGTACGCGTACCGCCAACGGCCCGGCGGCCCCCCGCGTGCCGACTACAGGTCGACCGGCACCAGGAAGCCCTGCTCGACAAGGAGCCGGATCTGCGCGGGCGTGCGGTCGCGCAGCAATACGGGGTCCTCGCCCACCAGTTGCGCGATGGCGTCGAGGATCCGCCCGGCGCTCAGCGTGCCGTCGCACACACCGGCGAAGCCCGCGCCCACCGTGTCCACCTTGGTGGCCCGCCGCATCCCGCGGTGCTGGCGCAGCACGACGTGCTCGGGGTCCTCGGCGCCGGGCAGCCCGACCTGCTCCTGCACGACCTCGTCCGCGAGCTTGAAGTGCCCTGCGAGCAGCGCGGCGTCGTCGTGCGTCCGCAGGTAGTCCTGCCGCGCGAAGAACTCCCGCACCGTCTCGCCCAGCGGCTGCTCGACGGGGTGCGGCCACTCCTCCACGGTCACGGTCGGCTCGGCGGAACCGGCCCCTGTCGCGGACTTGCGCAGCGTGATCCATCCGAACCCGACCGCGCGTGTCTTGCGGGCGTCGAACTCGTCGAGCCACGCGTCGTACCGCGCCGCGTACTCCTCCGGGTCCGTGCGGTGGTCCCCGGCGTCGCGCAGCCACAGCTCGGCGTACTGCGTGACGTCCTGCACCTCACGCTGCACGATCCACGCGTCGCATCCGCGCGGCACCCATGACCGGAGCCGCTCGGTCCACTCCTCGCCCTCCACGTGCTGCCAGTTGGCGAGGAAGTGCGCGTACCCCCCTTCGTTCAACCGCTCCCCTGCCTGCTGAACGAGCGACCGGCACAGATCGTCCCCGCCCATCCCGCCGTCGCGATAGGTGAGCCGCGCCCCGGGAGAGATCACGAACGGCGGGTTGGACACGATCAGGTCGTACGTCTCCTCGCCCACGGGTTCGAAGAGGGAGCCCTCGCGCAGGTCCGCCTCGGGAGCGCCGGACAGCGCGAGCGTGAGCCGCGTGATGTGCAGCGCACGGGGGTTGAGGTCGGTCGCCGTCACCCGCGTCGCGTGTTGCGCGGCGTGCAACGCCTGGATGCCGGAGCCCGTGCCGAGGTCAAGAGCACTGGCCACGGGCGTACGCACGGTGAGCCCGGCGAGCGTCGTCGACGCCCCGCCGACTCCCAGGACGACGCCTTCGTCGTGGTTGCCGATGCCACCGGCGCCGCCGACCGCGCAGCCCAGGTCCGAGACGATGAACCAGTCCTCGCCGCTCGGCCCGCCGTAGGGCCGCACGTCCACCGTCGCCTTCAGCGCGCCCTCACCGTCCGCCGCGGAGAGCCAACCGCTCTCCTGTAGAGGGCCGACCGGCAGAACGGCCGCCACGCGCGCGTGCGGCACGGAACGCTGCAGCAGGAAGAGCCGTACGAGCGTCTCCAGCGGACCTTCGCCGCGGGTGGCCCGCAGCGCGGGCACGGTCTCGCTGCGGGCGAGCGCCGTGTAGGCGGGCGCCCCGAGCAGCTCCAGCAGCCCGTCAGCGGTGAAGTCGGCCTCCAGCAGGGCTTCCCGCAGCTGGGCGGAGACGTCGGCACGATCGGACGAGGGCAGGGGGGCGCTAGCGATACTCACCCCTTCATTGTGACCCGCATACGCTCGTATACGCCGCTGCCCCGGCGCCGGGGGATCTTTCCCGAGGCTCCGGGGCAGCAAGTCGCAGAAGGGAAGGCGACCCCTACGCGGCAGAAGGCGTGGCGCTGGCCGACTTGCAGCTGTCCTGCTTGCTCATCGCCTTGCCCACCTCGCCCTCCTGCAACTTCTCCAGCGCCTTGTTGCCGCTCTTGCTCAGCTTGTCCAGCTCGCCCGCGACACTCTTGAGCCCGTCCGCGAAGTCCGCCTGGTTCTTGGTGTCCAGGCCGTCGACCTTCTTCTTCAGGTCGCCGTACGACTTGGAGATGGCGTTCAGTTCCTTGACCGCGTCGTCGGTCTTCTTCTGGCCGCCGTCGACCGGCGGGGCGCCCGCGTCCTTCACCGCGGTGCCCATCGCCTTGTAGGCGTCGGACATGTCCTGGAACGCCTTGGAGTCGGTCTTCTGGACGTCCTCCGGCGAGCTGTTGTCCGAGGTCTCCTTCTGGATCGCGGCGTTGGCGGCGGCGATCTTCTTCGACTGCGGCTGAACCGAGTCACAGACGTCCTTGGCCCAGGAGTCCAGCTTCTCGTTGCCGTCGTCGCTGCAGCCCGACAGCGCCAGTACCAGTACCGCACCGCCGGACAGTGCGGCTGCAAGCTTCTTGTTCACCGGATTGGTCCCTTCCATGGCTCTCGGCCCCGGAACTTACACGCCAACTGGGCTACAACCGCATGCCGGGGGTCCGGTACCACCCCTATTGAAGCCATTTGCACCAAGGCGAGAGCGCATGAGAAGGCTCACCAGAGAGCGCACGACACACACGAAAGGCGGACGCCGCGTCAAAACGCGCCGCCCGCCCCTGTGTTGGGCAGAGTCTGACCCGGCGTTACGAGACCACGGCCGGATCAGGCGAGCTTTTTACCGGCTCCGCACCACCTTCCTCCTCGTCGCCCACGGCGATGCCCCGCCTCTTGGAGACGTACACCGCGCCGATGATGACGAGGATCGAGAGCACCGCGATCAGTGCCCGCATCCCCGCGCTCGCGTCGTCCCCGTAGCTGAACTGGACGACCGCCGGCGCGATGAGCAGCGCCACCAGGTTCATCACCTTCAGGAGCGGGTTGATCGCGGGGCCCGCGGTGTCCTTGAACGGGTCACCGACGGTGTCGCCGATCACCACCGCGGCATGGGCCTCACTGCCCTTGCCGCCGTGGTGGCCGTCCTCGACGAGCTTCTTCGCGTTGTCCCAGGCACCGCCGGAGTTGGCGAGGAAGACCGCCATCAGCGTGCCGGTGCCGATCGCGCCCGCCAGGAACGAGCCGAGCGCGCCGACGCCGAGCGAGAAGCCGACCGCGATCGGCGTGAGCACGGCGAGCAGACCTGGCGTGGCCAGCTCGCGCAGCGCGTCCTTGGTGCAGATGTCGACGACGCGCCCGTACTCCGGTTCCTCGGAGTAGTCCATGATCCCGGGGCGCTCGCGGAACTGCCGCCGCACCTCGTAGACCACCGCTCCGGCCGACCTCGACACCGCGTTGATCGCAAGCCCCGAGAAGAGGAAGACGACCGCGGCGCCCAGGATCAGGCCGACCAGGTTGTTGGGCTGCGAGATGTCCATGACCAGGTTCATCGGAGCGCCGTCGCCCATTTTCTCGCCGACGTCCTTGGCCGCGCTCGCGATGGCGTCGCGATACGAGCCGAAGAGCGCCGCGGCCGCGAGGACCGCCGTGGCGATGGCGATGCCCTTGGTGATGGCCTTGGTGGTGTTGCCGACGGCGTCCAGGTCGGTGAGGACCTGCGCGCCGGCGCCTTCGACGTCACCGGACATCTCGGCGATGCCCTGCGCGTTGTCGGAGACCGGACCGAAGGTGTCCATGGCGACGATCACGCCGACCGTGGTGAGCAGGCCGGTTCCGGCGAGCGCCACCGCGAACAGGGCGAGCATGATCGACGTACCGCCGAGCAGGAACGCACCGTAGACGCCGAGCCCGATCAGGAGCGCGGTGTAGACGGCCGATTCGAGCCCGATCGAGATGCCGGCCAGGACGACGGTGGCCGGTCCGGTGAGGGACGTCTTGCCGATGTCCTTCACCGGACGCCTGCTGGTCTCCGTGAAGTAGCCGGTGAGCTGCTGGATCAGCGCGGCCATGACGATGCCGATCGCGACGGCGACGACCGCGAGGACCCGCGGATCGCCGTCATGACCGGCGATCGCCGCGTCCGTGACACCGTTCAGGTCGGAGTACGAGCCCGGCAGGTAGACGTAGACCGCCGCGGCCACGAGCGCCAGCGAGATGAACGCGGAGATGAAGAACCCGCGGTTGATGGCGGTCATGCCGCTGCGGTCGGAGCGCCTCGGCGCCACCGCGAAGATCCCGATCATCGCCGTCACGACGCCGATCGCCGGAACGATCAGCGGGAAGGCGAGTCCGGAGTCGCCGAAGGCGACCTTGCCGAGGATCAGCGCGGCGACGAGGGTCACGGCGTACGACTCGAAGAGGTCGGCGGCCATGCCCGCGCAGTCGCCGACGTTGTCGCCCACGTTGTCGGCGATGGTCGCGGCATTCCTCGGGTCGTCCTCCGGAATGCCCTGCTCGACCTTGCCGACCAGGTCGGCGCCGACGTCGGCGGCCTTGGTGAAGATGCCGCCGCCGACACGCATGAACATCGCGATCAGCGCCGCCCCGAGGCCGAAGCCCTCCAGGACCTTCGGCGCGTCGGCCGCGTAGACGAGCACCACACAGGAGGCGCCCAGAAGACCGAGCCCCACCGTGAACATGCCGACAACGCCGCCCGTGCGGAAAGCGATCTTCATGGCCTTGTGCGAAACGGCGGTGAGATCCTTTTCGGGTTCCCCTTCCGCCGGAGTGGCCTCTCGGGCGGCTGCCGCCACACGAACATTGCTGCGTACGGCGAGCCACATGCCGATATAGCCGGTGGTCGCCGAGAACACCGCACCGATCAAGAAGAAGATCGATCGGCCGGCACGCTGATTCCAGTCGTCTGCGGGCAGCAGCATGAGCAGGAAGAACACCACGACGGCGAAAACACCGAGAGTGCGCAACTGCCTGCCTAGGTAGGCATTGGCGCCCTCCTGGATCGCCTTCGCGATCTTCTTCATGCTGTCGGTGCCCTCGTCGGCCGTGAGTACCTGGCGTACGAGCACCCAGGCGACCACGAGAGCCGCCACCGCGACGGCCGCGATGACCATCACGATGAGGCGGTTGTCGTCGGTCAGTACTGCGGCTGCGAGGGTTGAGGGATGGTCGATCTGATGAGGGGTAGAAAGCCCCGCCATTCGTCCTCCTTGACGCTTGGGCTGAGCTCAAGATGTGGACGGATTGTAGGGAGCTGAACCTGATCAAAACAGAGCGCCGCAAACGGAATTGGCGCGAGATTGCTTCCCAGCAAATGATCGCGACCACAGATTGACCCCGAAAGCGGTAATGCCCCAAAAGCGTTGACGGCGACCGCCAGTCCCGAGGCAATTGACCGGGGCAATGATCCAAAAAGAAAAAGGCCCTGCTCCCGGGCGGGGAGCAAGACCTTGATGAGGCGAGGTGGAGCCGAAGCGCGCCGGGCCGGAGCCCGGCTCAGATCCGACACATGGACGGCTCAGGGATTGGCTCAGACGAGCGGCACCGGGGCCGTCGGCCACGTCATCCGGATGAGACCGCCGCCCTCGCCGGCGGTGACCTCCACGTCGTCCACGAGCCCGCTGATGACGGCGAGACCCATCTCGTCCTCGCCCTCGGCCTCAAGATCGTCGGCCGAACCGGACCCCGAGCCGGATGTCCGGTCGCCGGGAGTCGCGTGGGGGGCCTCGTCGCCGACCTCGATGGAGAACTGCTTCTCGTCCTCGATCAGGGCCACCCGCACCGGCGCGGAGACGCCGCTGCTCTGGTGCAGCCCGACGGCACGCGTGCAGGCCTCGCCGACGGCCAGCCGGACCTCGTCGAGGACGGCCTCGTCCACCCCGGCCCTGCGCGCGACCGCCGCCGCCACGAGCCGAGCAGTTCTGACGTGCTCGGGCAGCGCGCTGAAGCGGAGTTCAACGGTGGCCATGCATTCCCCCTCGGACATACGCGCGTGCTGTCAGGGGGCCGGGCCGAGGGCCCGGTCCCCTGCTGTACTGCCACCCCCGGGCCGCACAAGCAGGCGACCCGGGACATCCGGCTCTCAGTCGGTGGCCGCGACCGCTTCCTCGACCGAGGTGTGAATGGGGAACACCTTGGTCAGGCCGGTGATGCGGAAGATCTTCAAAATGCGTTCCTGGTTGCAGACCAGGCGCAGCGAGCCCTCATGGGCACGCACCCGCTTCAGGCCGCCGACCAGAACGCCGAGTCCGGTGGAGTCGAGGAAGTCCACGCCCTCCATGTCGACGACCAGGTGGAAACTGCCGTCGTTCACCAACTCGACCAACTGTTCGCGCAACTTGGGCGCGGTATAAACATCGATTTCGCCACCGACCTCGACGACCGTACGATCGCCGACGGTACGGGTCGACAGGGACAGGTCCACGGATCCTCCAGCACCTTGCTATCGAGCGGTCATCCCTCGGGACACCTCGGCAGAGCCCCCAGGACGGATCGCCAGCCGCGATGGCATTCAATCACTTACAGGCAGGCGTGCACGACGCCTTGGGACCATTGTCCATCCCGCCAGTGACACACTCGGTGCCGATGGCCAACTTTTCTCCGCCCGGAGGACCCGCCGCGGGCGCCCCGGTACGCACGTCTCCACGGACGGTCCTGGACCGGCTCACCGCGGGGCCGAGCCGTGCTTCGCGCGTCACTCATACGGAGCACTTGCCCCCGCGCGAGGCCCGGTATGCAGTCTGGCCTGATCGCATTCGCCCCGAGGTCGTCGCCGCGGTGCAGTCGGCCGGGATCGAGCACCCCTGGGCCCACCAGGCACTCGCCGCCGAGCACGCCCTGGACGGCGAGTCGGTCATCGTCGCCACCGGAACCGCCTCGGGAAAGTCGCTGGCGTATCTCACTCCCGTGCTCTCGGCCCTCCTGGACGGCTCCGAGGCTCCCAACGGGCGTGGCGCGACCGCGCTGTACCTGGCCCCCACGAAGGCCCTGGCCGCCGACCAGCGCCGCGCCGTACGCGAGCTCGCGGAGCCCCTCGGCAACGCGATCCGCCCCGCCGTGTACGACGGCGACACCCCCGTCGAAGAACGCGAATGGGTACGTCAGTACGCCAACTACGTCCTGACCAACCCCGACATGCTGCACCGCGGGATACTCCCCTCCCACCCCCGCTGGTCCTCCTTCCTGCGCGCCCTGCGCTATGTCGTCATCGACGAGTGCCACACCTACCGCGGCGTCTTCGGCTCGCACGTCGCCCAGGTGTTGCGCCGCCTGCGCCGCCTCTGCGCCCGCTACGGCTCCGACCCCGTCTTCCTCCTCGCCTCCGCCACCTCCGCCGAGCCGGCCATCGCCGCCGAACGCCTCACCGGGCTTCCCGTGAAAGAAGTCGCCGACGACGCCTCGCCCCGCGGTGACCTCGTCTTCGCCCTCTGGGAGCCCCCACTCACCGAACTCCACGGCGAGAAGGGCGCGCCGGTCCGCCGCACCGCCACCGCCGAGACCGCGGACCTGCTGACCGACCTGACCGTCCAGGGCGTCCGCTCGGTCGCCTTCGTGCGGTCCCGGCGCGGCGCCGAGCTGATCTCGGTGATCGCCCAGGAACGCCTCTCCGAGGTCGACCGCTCCCTGGCCCGCCGCGTGGCCGCCTACCGGGGCGGATATCTCCCCGAGGAACGCCGCGCCCTGGAGCGAGCGCTGCACTCCGGGGAGCTTCTCGGCCTCGCGGCCACCACCGCCCTCGAACTCGGCGTGGACGTCTCCGGTCTCGACGCCGTGATCATCTCCGGCTATCCGGGCACCCGCGCCTCGCTCTGGCAGCAGGCGGGCCGTGCCGGGCGCTCCGGGCAGGGCGCGCTGGCCGTCCTCGTCGCCCGCGACGACCCGCTGGACACGTATCTCGTCCACCACCCCGAGGCGCTGTTCCAACAGCCGGTGGAGTCGACGGTCCTCGACCCCGACAATCCGTACGTCCTCGCGCCCCACCTCTGCGCGGCCGCCGCGGAGCTCCCGCTCACGGACGACGACCTGGCCCTCTTCGGCCCGGCCACCGAGGACCTGCTCCCACAGCTGGAGGCCGCGAAGCTGCTGCGCCGCCGCACCAAGGCGTGGCACTGGACCCGCAGGGAGCGGGCCGCCGACCTCACCGACATCCGCGGCGAGGGCGGGAGGCCCGTCCAGATCGTCGAGGAGGGCACTGGGCGGCTCCTCGGCACCGTCGACGCGTCCGCCGCGCACACCGCCGTCCACGAGGGCGCCGTCCACCTCCACCAGGGCCGCACGTATCTCGTGCGCCGTCTGGACCTGGAGGACTCGGTCGCCCTGGTCGAGGAGGCCGGGCCGCCGTACTCCACGACCGCCCGCGACACCACGTCCATCTCCATCCTGGAGACGGACACCGAGATCCCCTGGGGTTCGGGCCGTCTCTGCTACGGCTCCGTGGAGGTCACCAACCAGGTCGTCTCCTTCCTGCGCCGCAAGCTGATCACCGGCGAGGTCCTCGGCGAGACCAAGCTGGACCTGCCGCCCCGCACGCTGCGCACCCGGGCGGTCTGGTGGACGGTCACCGAGGACCAACTGGACGCCGCCCGGGTCAATCCGGAGATCCTCGGCGGCGCCCTGCACGCCGCCGAGCACGCCTCCATCGGCATGCTGCCGCTCTTCGCGACCTGTGACCGGTGGGACATTGGCGGCGTCTCCGTGCCGCTCCACCCGGACACGCTCCTGCCGACCGTCTTCGTGTACGACGGCCATCCCGGCGGCGCGGGCTTCGCCGAGCGGGCCTTCCACACGGCCCGGGAATGGCTGACGGCCACCCGTCAGGCCATCGCCTCCTGCGAGTGTGAGGCCGGCTGCCCCTCCTGCATCCAGTCCCCGAAGTGCGGCAACGGCAACGATCCCCTGCACAAGCGCGGCGCGATCCGCCTGCTCACCACCCTCCTCAAGGACGCGCCCACGCCCTGAGAGTGAGGGGGCGCGTGCCGTCCGCCTCGGGGCTCGCTCCTGGCCGGCACGTCGGGGCGCGGGCCCTGCCCTCACCTCAGGCCTCCGCCCAGCAAGCCCCACAAGGGCATCTGGCCGCCCTCCGGTGCCGCGTGGCGGCCGTACCTCCGGCCGCCACCCGGTGGGCGCCACAGCCTCCGCGTGAGGCCTCGGCTCCGGTTCCGACTCCGGCTGCGGTTCCGGTTCCGGTTCCGGAGCGACCGGTCCCGCCGGCCCCGCCCGGGATCTGACCTCCGTCACGAACGGGCCGAGGCTCGCCGCAGCCGTGACATCCGAGATCTCGCCGCGCACCGCGCACCGCACGAGGCTCGCCCCCTGGGCCTCGGCCACCCGACCGGCCGTGGCACACGCACCCGAACGCCCCTCCATCCAGTGGTCCGCCGCCGCCAGTGCCGCCAAGTCGGCCGCGCCGCCGGCTCGATGACGGGCCACGATCACCTGCCCCATCGCGAGGACCGCGCCGCAGACGACGCACAGCACGGCCATCACGACGACGACCCACACCGTGGCGGCTCCCCGGTCCGAGGCCTTCCCGGCAGCCCGCCACCCGTCCCGCCCTCTCACGCGCTCACCCCCACCGTCTCCTCCGCCAACGCCACCGCCTCCGACCGCAGGCGCAGCCCGAGCCCCAGCGCCCCGGGCCCGGGCGAGTCCGCGACGACCTCCACCCGGACCAGGTCGCCGTCGCGTCGCACGGCCACCGCCGCGCCCTGCGGCGCCGCCTGCCGCGCCGCGGCCACGGCCGCGCTCTCGGGGTCCTGCCGGGCCATAGCCCGCGCCCCTGCCCGCGCCGCGTCCACGCACTGGATCTGCGCGGACGCGGTCAGCAACGCCCAGACCAGCGCCATCGTGAACAGCACGAGCGTGGGCAGCACCACGGCCGCCTCAGCCGTCACGAAGCCTTGGTCACCGCCACGGCCACGGCCGCCCCGCGCCCGTTCAGAACTGGACATCGAGCGCCTTCTCCACGACCGCCTGCAACGCGGCCCTGACCTGCCCGCTCGTCACCACCTTGTAGAGCAGTCCGGCGAACCCCACCGCCGCGATGAGCCCCATCGCGTACTCCGAGGTGACCATCCCCGCGTCCCCTCGCACCCCGCACGACCGGACCTTCGACGCCCGCGCACACAGCTGTCCCCACATAGCAACCCCCGTAGAATTTCCGTACGTTCTGTCATCGCGTTCCGTTATCGCGACTTCGATCGGTCGAGCCGCTCAGACGCCGCTCAACAACCCGCCCGCCAGGCCGATCAGCACGGGCAGCACCCCCACCGCGATGAACGCGGGCAAGAAGCACAGCCCCACCGGTGCCGTCATCAGCACCCCGGCCCTGCGCGCCGCGGCCGTCGCCGCGCGGCTCCGATCCGCCCTGCAGTCCGCGGCGAGGCGCGCCACCCGCTCCGCCGCCGGAGCCCCGGAGTCCCCCGCCCGTTCCAACAGGCGGGCCAGCGCCGTCGCGCCCGGTATCGCGCCCAACCTCCGCCAGGCATCGACTGGTTCGCCGCCGAGCCGCACCTCCGCCGCGCCCTGCGCCAGCCGTTCCCCGACCGGCCCCTTCAGCGCTTCACCGATAGCCTGAGCGGCCACGACGGGCCCCGCACCGGCGGCGACGCATGCCGCCAACAGGTCTGCGGCGAGCGGCAGTTGACGAGCCGCCTCTGCCGCGTCGAGTTCAGCGATGCGAGTCCCTCGCCCCCGCCACCAACGCCACACCCCGTACCCGGCACCGGCTCCCGCGAGAAACCCCGCGACACCGCCCACCAGCACCCACCCGGCACTCACCGCCCCGACCACCGCCAGCCACCCCCGCACCGCGCCCCGCCACCGGAACCAGTGCCTCCGCCGCTCCTCCGGCAGCCGCTCCACCACCCCGAGCACGACTCCCGTACGCCCCCTGGCTACCCGCTCACGCCGCGCGGCAAGCGCAGCCGACATCAGCCAGAGCACGGCCGCCACACCCCACACGGCCACCCCCAGCCTGTGGACAACAACAAGGCTCATCGCTCCTCCACCCCTCGTACGATCCGCAGCGCCCACCACACACCGGCCCCTTCCAACGCCCCGCCCACCGCCAGGCATCCGACCCCCGCCCCGGTGTGCAGCAACACCCGCAAGGGCTCCGCACCCAGCGCGCTCCCCATCAGCAGCCCGAGGACCGGCAGCCCCGCGAGCATCACCGCGGTCGACCGGGCTCCCGCCAACTGGGCCCGAAGATCGGCACGTTGGTCCCGCTCCACCCGGAGCGCACCCTCCAGCCGCTCGAGGCCCGCCGCGAGCCCGGCGCCACGGTCCACCGCCACCCGCCAGCACGCCGCGAGCCCCACAAGCCCTCGGGCCCCCGGCTCCCGCGCCGCGTCCTCCAGCGCCCCCGGCACATCCCCGCCGAACCGCGCCGCCGCGAGCACCCCGGCCCGCGCCTCACCGAGCCCGGCACCGGTCCCGGCCGCCACGGTCCGCAACGCCTCCCCCGGCTGCCGCCCGGCCCGCACCTCGCCCGCGAGCGACCCGCACAGCGTGATCACTTCGGTGGCCCGGCGCTCCTCTGCGAGCCGTGCGTCCCTGCCCCGCCGTACGCGCCGTATCAGCGGCACTCCGGCCGCTCCCACGACCAGCGGAAGCACGGACTCCCCGAGCAGCGCGACCGCCGCCCCGCACGCCAGCGCCCACCATTCGTGCCGCACCCGGCCGCCGACGCGGGCCATGGCCCGCTGCCATGCCGACGGCCCTGCCGCGTCCTCACCCCCGAGCACCGCCCGCGTCCGCCGCCGCTCACGGTCCCGCCCGACCCACAGCCAGGCCGAGCCGCCCGCGCACACAGCAGCCGCCAAGCCCATCGCGCTCATGGCCCCTCACTCCAACCGCCGCTCTCCAGGAGCGACTTCAGCCGCTCCCAGCCCCGCTCCCGTACGAACTCCTTCTCGCCCCATCGCAGCGCCGGCACCGTCACCACGAGGCCGGAGGCATCTCGTTGCAGGACATGCACCTCGGCGATCCGCCGCCGGCCTGCGCGGTCCCGTACGAGGTGGATGACCACGGACAGCGCGGCAGCCAACTGGCTGTGCAGCGCCGCCCGGTCGAGTCCCGCCGCCGTACCCAGCGCCTCCAGGCGGGCGGGCACGTCCCCCGCGGCGTTGGCGTGGACCGTGCCGCAGCCGCCCTCATGCCCTGTGTTCAGGGCGGCCAGCAGATGGACCACCTCCGCGCCCCGCACCTCGCCCACGACGAGCCGGTCAGGGCGCATGCGCAGCGCCTGCCGGACCAAGTCGTCGAGGCCCACCTGACCGGCCCCCTCCTGGTTGGCGGGCCTGGATTCCAGGCGCACCACGTGCGGGTGGTCGGGGCGCAGCTCCGCCGAATCCTCGGCGAGCACGATCCGCTCGCCCGGCCCGACGAGACCGAGAAGGGCGCTGAGGAGCGTCGTCTTGCCCGACCCCGTCCCGCCGCTGATCACGTACGAGAGCCGGGCGTCGATCAGTGCCCGCAGCACCCGGTCGCCGCCCGGCGGCACCGTCCCCGCCGCGGTCAGTTCCGCGAGGGTGAAGGCCCGGGGGCGTACGACGCGCAAGGAGAGGCACGTCGATCCGACCGCGACCGGGGGCAGCACCGCGTGGAGGCGGGTGCCGTCGGGCAGCCGTGCGTCCACCCAGGGCCTGGCGTCGTCGAGGCGCCGCCCCGCCACGGCCGCGAGCCGCTGCGCGAGCCGCCGCACAGCTGTCGCGTCCTCGAAGGACACCCCGGTCAGCTCCAGGCCGCCGCCGCGGTCCACCCACACCCGGTCGGGCGCGGACACCAGCACATCGGTCACCGAGGCGTCCGCGAGCAGTGCCTCCAGGGGCCCGGCGCCCACCAGTTCGGACCGCAGTCGCTCAGCCGTCCCGAGGATTTCCGCGTCGCCGAGCACCCTGCCCTGGGCCCGCAGCGCCTCGGCGACGCGGGCCGGGGTCGGCTCCGTGCCGTTCTCCGCGAGCCACTGGCGCACCCCGTCCAGCATCCGGGCCCCCACGACGGCGCTCATGAGCCGCCCCCGGTGGCGTCGACCGGAACCCGGTCCCAGAAGGCGGTGCAGAACCGGGCGAGCGGGCCCCGCGCGACGCCTCCGGGCGGCATGCCCCCGGCCTGCGCGGCCAACAGGTCGGCTTCCCTCGGCACTTCGCCGACGAGCGGCAGCCCGAGCAGCCGGGCGACCTCTTCCGCATCGAATTCCCCGGCGCCGTCAGGCCCACCGAGTCCGCCGCCTCCGCGACCGGCGCCTCCCCTGCCGACCACCACCCGCAGGTCCCGCAGCACCATCCCCACCGCCGAGGCGACCCGCCGGGCACCCGCGACCGCGCGCAGCTCCGCGGGCACCACCAAGAGCCCCAGATCCACCTGGGCCAGCGCCTCGGCCACTCCTTCGTCCACGCGGCGCGGCAGGTCCACGACCACCACCCCGCCCCGCCTGCGGGCCGCGGCGACCACCGCCCGCATGGCTTCGGGCGCGATGACCACCGCATCGCCCCGATCCCAGCTCAGGACCCGCAGGGAATGCAGCTCGGGCAGCGACTCCTCGAGCGCGCCCCCGCCGACCCGGCCCCTGGACTGCGCGAAGGCGGGCCAGCGGAGTCCGTCGGCGGCCTCGCCGCCCAGCAGCACGTCCAGCCCGCCGCCGAGCGGGTCGGCGTCCACCAGCATCGTGCGCCGCCCCGCGCGGGCCGCCGCGACGGCGAGGGCGCACGCCAGCGTCGAGGCACCGGCGCCGCCGCTCCCGCCGATCACTCCCACCGTGAGCGCGGGCCGCCCCACTCCCTCGGCGACATCGGCGATGCGGTCCACCAGCCAGCGCTCGCCGTCGGGCAGGACCAGCACATGGTCGGCCCCGATCTCGACCGCGCGCTGCCAGACCCCCGAGTCGTCCTGGTCCCGGCCGACCAGCACGACCCCGCGCCTGCGCACGGCGCCCCGCACCCGGTCCACCGCGTCGTCCCCGACGAGGATCAGCGGCGCCGCGTCCCAGCCGCCTCTGCGCTCCGGCACGCCGTGCTGCACCTCGGGCCGCGCTCCGGCCGCGGCGCACAGCCGCAGCAGGTCGTCCAGCAGGTCCACGTCTTCCGTGACGATCAGCGGTCCGCCCTGTCGTCCGTCGTTCGACGGCGACATGTCACGTGTAATCACTCCGGCCACGATCTCCAGCCCCCTCTCACTGCAAGCCCGTTGAATGCCGCGTTCCACATCGGCGATGAGTCGGCCAAAGCAATCCGGCCATGAACTTCGCGTGCAGAAGCAGCGGATTCAGCGTGCAGCGGTCCTGGATAACGTGTGGATCTTGGTCAATAACTGTGGACAAGGCGAGGGCTGTGAATATCCCCTTCACCCATACCGGTGACATCTCGAAGGTTTCCACAGAGCAGCCCGCCGACTACGCACCGTGACGGATCTTGGGCATGCGAAAGATCACCCAAAACGGCCGTCAGACGGCGTCAGGCGATCAGATGAGGGTCGAAAGAAGCCCGGAAAACCCATCCGGACATGCGACGACCCCCGCCGGGGGGGAGAGCGGGGGTCGTCCCCACGGTCCGACTCGGGGGGGGAGGAGCCAGACCGGGTTAGCACGGTCGCGAACGATCCGTGACTTCCATGGTGTACCCGAGAGCCTTCTCAGGCAAACCCACGCGCCTCACCTTACGCCGAATGGTGGGCGCCTATGCTCGGCCTCGTGGAAAACCACTCCTTGCCTCGCACAGCTGCCTTCTTTGACCTGGACAAGACGGTCATTGCGAAGTCGAGCACACTCACCTTCAGCAAGTCGTTCTACCAAGGCGGGCTGATCAACCGCAGGGCGGTTCTGCGCACCGCATATGCACAGTTCGTCTTCCTCGCCGGCGGAGCCGACCACGACCAGATGGAGCGGATGCGCGAGTATCTCTCCGCGCTGTGCCGCGGATGGAACGTGCAGCAGGTCAAGGAAATCGTCGCCGAGACGCTGCACGACCTGATCGACCCGATCATCTACGACGAGGCCGCGTCGCTCATCGAGGAGCACCACACCGCAGGCCGGGACGTCGTCATCGTCTCCACGTCGGGCGCCGAGGTCGTCGAGCCGATCGGTGAACTGCTCGGCGCGGACCGGGTGGTGGCCACCCGGATGGTGGTCGGCGACGACGGCTGCTTCACGGGCGAGGTGGAGTACTACGCCTATGGCCCCACCAAAGCGGCCGCGATCAAGGAACTCGCGGAATCCGAGGGATACGACCTCGACCGCTGCCACGCCTACAGCGACTCCGCGACCGACGTCCCCATGCTCGAATCCGTGGGATATCCGCACGCGGTCAACCCCGATCGGGCCCTCCGCCGCGAGGCTCTCGCGCGCGGGTGGCCGATTCTCGACTTCCACCGCCCGGTCCGGCTCAAGGAGCGGCGCCAGAAGCCGTCGCGGCCCGCGCTCGTCGCGGTGGCGGCCGTGGGTGCCGCCGCGGCCACGGCGGGCCTGGTGTGGTTCGTGAGCCGACGCCGGACCTCACGCGCCCGATTCACCCTTGTTTGAACCTAAAAGTAAAGAAGTAGTGCCAGGACTTCCGCTTACCCCAGGACAGGAGTACAAAGGAGTCAACGGCCCGCGAGACCAAGGACATCCGAGAGGATTACCTTTAAACGCAACCAAGGCCCCACGGACCGAAGCATGAACACCGAGCACCCACGCGACGTCGACCCGTCGATTACGGGCCAGCCGCACCAGGTGACGGGCAAAGTCCCGACCTGATGGGCAACCTTCGAGGACGCTTGGTAACCCGGTGAACATGCCAGCGGCGGTACGAGAAGTTTCGTACCGCCGCATCCCTGTGTAGGGCGCATTCGTGTGCAGGGCCGCCGCATCCCCGCGTGGGCCCTTCTACGCGGCGCCGCGCTGCATCGCCTCGCAGACCGCCGTCGACTCCCTGGCCCCCAGTTCGACCGCGCGCCCGCAGTGGGCGATCCAGGCCGCCATCCCCTCCGGGGTACCGGACGCGTAGCCGTCGAGCGCCCCCACGTAGGCCGCGCGACCCTGTTCCGCGTGACCCGCCTCCGCCGGGCAGACGGACTTCGGGTCGAGGCCGCTGCCCACCAGGACGATGCGCTCGGCCGCCCGCGCGACCAGGCCGTTGTGCGAGCCGAAGGGTCGCAGGCTGAGCAGCTCGCCGTGCACCACGGCGGCCGTCACCAGGGCCGGCGCGGAGCCGCCCGCGATGATCAGTTGCGAGAGACCCTCCAGGCGGCCCGCCACCTCGCCGGAGTCCGGCACGGCGAGCTCGATCAGCGGCTCGTCGACCGGCTCGCCCGCCAGGCGCGGCCGCCCCGCCGCCTCGTCGTTCTCGGCGGCGGCCACCAGGTGGAGGCGCGCGAGCACCCGGAGCGGCGACTGACGCCAGATGGAGAGGAGTTGACCGGCTTCCGCGGTCAGCCGCAGGGCCGCGCCGACCGTGCGGGCCTCATCGTCGCCACTGAAATCGCTTCGGCGACGCACTTCTTCGAGCGCCCAGTCGGCACCCGAGAGGGCCGCCGAGCCACGTGCGCCGCGCAGCGCCGCCTCGGAGGTGACCTCATTGCTGCGGCGCCGCATGATCCGGTGCCCGTAGACCCGGTCCACGGCCTTGCGCACGGAGTCCACGGAGTCGGCCACGCCGGGCAGTGCGCCCAGGGCCGCGAGCGGATCGGCTGTCGTACTCATGAGTACGACCCTACGCACCCCGGGCGCCCGCCCCACGAAGGAGTGGTCTTCTTCACGCCGCATCGATACGTCACGTGATCGTCCGGCTACCCTTGGTGAACATGAAGATCGCTTTCGTAGGGAAGGGCGGCAGCGGCAAGACCACGTTGTCCTCGCTCTTCATCCGACACCTCGCCGCCACCGGAGCACCGGTCCTCGCGGTGGACGCCGACATCAACCAGCACCTGGGCCCCGCGCTCGGCCTCGACGAGGCCGACGCCGCCGCCCTGCCCGCCATGGGCGCGCGCCTCCCCCTGATCAAGGACTACCTGCGGGGCTCCAACCCGCGGATCGCCTCCGCCGACACGATGATCAAGACGACACCGCCCGGCGAGGGCTCGCGCATCCTGCGGGTGCGCGAGGACAACCCCGTGTACGACGCGTGTGCGCGGCCGGTGGAACTCGACGACGCAGCCGTGCGTTTGATGGTCACAGGGCCGTTCACCGAAGCCGACCTCGGTGTCGCCTGCTACCACTCCAAGACGGGGGCGGTGGAGCTCCTCCTCAACCACCTCGTCGACGGGCGCGATGAGTACGCGGTCGTGGACATGACCGCGGGCTCGGACTCCTTCGCCTCCGGCATGTTCACCCGCTTCGACATGACGTTCCTGGTGGCCGAGCCGACCCGGAAGGGGGTCTCCGTCTATCGCCAGTACAAGGAATACGCACGGGACTTCGGCGTCGACCTCAAGGTCGTCGGCAACAAGGTGCAGGGCCAGGACGACATCGACTTCCTGCGCGAGCAGGTCGGCGACGACCTCCTGGTGACGGTCGGGCACTCGGACTGGGTGCGCGCCATGGAGAAGGGCCGCCCGCCGCGGTTCGAGTTCCTGGAGGACGACAACCGCCTTTCCCTGCAGGCACTTCAGAGCGCCGTCGACACCTCGTACGACCGCAGGGACTGGGACCGTTACACCCGCCAGATGGTCCACTTCCACCTGAAGAACGCGCAGAGCTGGGGCAACGAACGGACGGGTGCCGACCTGGCTGCCCAGGTCGACCCCGACTTCGTCCTGCGTGAGCGGACCGTCGCCACGGCCTGAACCAGGCCAGGGGCGCTGCGGCGAAGGGCTACGGCTTGGCTGCCGGAGCGCCCGGTACGCCCTTCGGGGCCGGTGCGGGCCGGGCGGAGAGGAAGGACTTCCAGCCCTCCTTCGGCTCCTTGCCGACCGGGAGCTTGGTCAGGCGCTGCACGGTCTGCGGGTCCTGCGCGTCGAGCCAGTCGGCCAGTTGACGGAAGGAGACACAGCGCACGTCGCGCTTGGTGCAGACCGTCTCGATCGTCTCCTCGATGGCGCGCATGTACGTGCCGCCGTTCCAGGACTCGAAGTGGTTGCCGATGATCAGCGGGGCGCGGTTGCCCTTGTAGGCGCGGTCGAAGCCCTCCAGCAGCCCGTCACGCATCTGGTCACCCCAGTACTCGTGCTTGCTGGGGTCGCCCTGTGACGTCGTGCCCGACTGGTTCACCATGAAGTTGTAGTCCATGGTCAGCGTCTCGAACTTGCGGTCGGGTACGGGGACCAGCTGCATCGACAGGTCCCAGAGGCCTTCCTTCTTCTTGGGCCAGACCTGGTTGTTGACGCCGCTGGTGTCGTAGCGGAAGCCCAGGTCGCGGGCGGCCCGCATGAAGTTCTTCTGGCCTTCGAGGCAGGGCGTGCGGGCTCCGATGAGTTCCTTGTCGTAGTCGAAGGGCAGCGGCTGCGCCTTCTTCAGGCCCGTGTTCGTCTTCCAGGCCTTCACGAACGACTTGGCCTGGTTGATCTCGCTCTTCCAGTCCTCGACCGACCACTCGCCCACACCGCGGCCGGCGCCGCAGAAGTGGCCGTTGAAGTGGGTGCCGACCTCGTTGCCCTCGAGCCAGGCGCCGCGGAGCTGCTCCACGGTGTCCTTGATTCCCTTGCGGTCGTTGAAGCCGATGTCCGAGGCGCCGGACTGGTGTTGCGGCGGATCGTAGAGCTTCCGCTTCGCCTCGGGGAGCATGTACACGCCGCTGAGGAAGTACGTCATCGTGGCGTCGTTGCGCTTGGCCACCTTGCGGAAGTGCGAGAAGAGCTTCTGGCTGTCCTCGCCCGCGCCGTCCCAGGAGAAGACCACGAACTGGGGCGGCTTCTGGCCGGGTCTCAGCCGGGCGGGCTCGGGCAGGTGCGGCTGGCGGCCGGTGAAGGCGGTGGAGCCGTCGCCGATCATGCGGACCGCGCTCTTGGGGGCCGGGGCGGGAGATGCCTTCTTGGCGCCGGAGGCGCCTGACTTGGTGCCGGTGTCGCCGCTGGAGCAGCCGGCCAGTACCGCGACGCATGCCACGAGGGCGGTGGTGCCCGCGGCGATCCGCTGGATCCTCTGGGTGGCGGCCATCTTCCGCCCACCTTCTTCCTTCGAGTCGGCTTCGAATGGGGCACGGCTGCAGGGGACTGCAGGGAGCCCACGGGGGCACTTCAGGGATCACCACCGGGAAGCGATTAGTCCGTAATTGCCCGGGAATGAACCACAGCGCCGCCAACGTCGCACGGGGTCATGAGCCACGTGGTGCGACAAGCCGACAAAATGCTTTATTCACCCTTCGGAGTGATCTAGTGCCCCATTTGCCCTGCTTGTCTATCCATAGCCTTTACTCTCCATTACGATTCGTTTACCGAGAGTTGAGAAATCCCGCCGCTGCAACGCCGTGACCCACGGCCGCGACCCCGCCCGCCGGAGACCTCCGAAGGGCCCCCTGTTCCGCGACCGCGCTGCCCCGGAGGAGACGGGAAAACATGTCTGCCTGCGTCCCCACCCATGCCACCGACTCGGCCCACGCCTCACGCGACCACGAGCCCCACGCGCCGCCGCCCGGCAAGTTCCGCAAGGGCCGTAAGTTCCGCATCGCCGGCGCCGACGTCTCCGCGTCGATCGCCGTCTTCCTGATCGCCCTTCCGCTGTCCCTCGGCATCGCGCTCGCCACCGGCGCGCCGCTCCAGGCAGGCCTCGTCGCCGCTGCCGTCGGCGGCCTGGTCGCCGGATGGGTCGGCGGATCGCCGCTGCAGGTCAGCGGGCCCGCCGCAGGGCTCACGGTCGTCACCGCCGACCTCATCCACCAGTACGGCTGGCGGACCACCTGCGCCATCACCGTTCTCGCCGGGCTCTGCCAACTCGCCCTCGGCTGCCTGCACGTGGCGCGCACGGCGCTCGCCGTCAGCCCGGCCGTCGTGCACGGCATGCTGGCCGGCATCGGGGTCACCATCGCCGTCGCCCAGCTGCACATCGTGCTCGGCGGCACCCCGCAAAGTTCCGTGCTCGACAACCTCCGTGGTCTGCCCGCCCAGTTGGCCGACGTACATCCGGCGGCGCTGTCCATCAGCCTGCTGACCCTGGCGCTGCTGCTGCTCTGGCCGCGGATCCCCGGGCGTACGGGCAAAGCCCTGCGTGTCGTACCCGCTCCCCTGGTCTCCGTAGCGGCCGCCACGGCCGTCTCCGTGGTCGCCGGGCTGAGCGTGGCCAAGGTCGATCTGCCGTCGTGGCGCAGTCACGCTCTGGTCGGCCTGCCGGAGGGCCCCGCCCTCGGGCTCGTAGCCGCCGTCCTCACGGTCACGCTGGTTTGTAGCGTGCAGTCACTGCTCGGCGCCGTCGCCGTGGACAAGCTGGTCTCCGCGCGGCGCGACCCGCGCGCCGGCGGCATCCGCTCCGACCTGAACCGCGAACTGCTCGGCCAGGGCGCCGCCAACGCAGTGTCCGGAGCGCTCGGCGGACTCCCCGTCGCCGGGGTCGCGGTGCGCAGCGTGGCCAATGTGCGCGCGGGTGCCGTCAGCAGGAACTCCACGATGCTGCACGGCGTTTGGGTAGTAGTGGCCGCCCTGCTCCTGGTCCCCCTCCTCGAGCTGATCCCGCTCGCCGCGCTCGCCGCCCTGGTGATGGCGGTCGGCATCCAGATGGTGAGCCTGAACCACATCCGCACCATCACCCGCCACCGCGAGATCCTCGTGTACACGACCACGACGCTCGGTGTGGTCTTCCTCGGGGTGCTCGAAGGCGTGACCATCGGTGTCGCCGTCGCCGTGGCCGTCGCGCTGCACCGCCTCGCCCGCACTCGGATCACGCACACCGAGGAGGACGGCGTCCACCACGTGCGTGTGCGCGGGCAGTTGACCTTCCTCGCCGTACCGCGCCTCAGCAGGGCGCTGCATCTTGTTCCGCACGGCGCTTCGGCCGTCATCGAGCTGGACGGATCGTTCATGGACCACGCGGCGTACGAAGCGCTTCAGTGCTGGCAGGACGCGCACACCGCGCAGGGCGGCGCCGTCGAGGTGACCGGGCGTGCCGGGACGCGGATCGCCGAACCCGCCAGTTCGTCGCACTCCTGCTGCCGCCCCTGGACGGCCTGGCGCAACCACCACTGCGACCGTCCCCAGGAAGCACCGCAGGGCGAGACACGACCCAGCGGGCATCAACTGGCCAGCGGGATCAGCGCGTTCCAGCGGAACACGGCACCGCACGTGCGGGGGGAGCTGGCCCGGCTCGCCCGCGAGGGGCAGCAGCCCTCACAGCTCTTCCTGACCTGCGCCGACTCCCGCCTCGTGACGTCGATGATCACGTCGAGCGGCCCCGGCGACCTCTTCGTCGTCCGCAACGTCGGCAATCTGGTGCCGCTGCCGGGTGCCGAGAGCGGCGACGACTCGGTGGCCGCGGCGATCGAGTATGCGGTGGACGTGCTGCGGGTGCGGTCCATCACCGTGTGCGGGCACTCCGGGTGCGGGGCGATGCAGGCGCTGCTCACCACTCCGCCCGGGGGCGCCCAGACGCCCCTGAAGCGGTGGCTGCGGCACGGGATGCCGAGCCTGGAACGCATGGCGGCCCACGAGCAGGAGGGCTGGGCGCGGCTCGCCGGACGGGCGCCCGCCGACGCCGTCGAGCAGCTCTGCCTGACCAACGTGGTCCAGCAGTTGGCGCATCTGCGGGGCCACGAGTCCGTGGCGCGCCGCATGGCCGAGGGCTCGCTCGAACTGCATGGCATGTACTTCCATGTCGGCGAGGCGCAGGCCTATCTGCTGACCGACAGCCCGGACGACGTATTCGACCAGGTGACACCGTCGCCGCATCAGGGAGAACCCCGCGAGGAGCCGCCGAGCCGAGTAAAGGTCTAAACCAATTTTCGGCAAGCTCTTGTCACCAGGGGTTCGGGTCTGATGAGCTGTGGCTTTGGACACAACGGACACCCTGGGAATGGGAGATGTCGTGAGCAACGAAAGCCTGGCCAACCTTCTTAAAGAAGAGCGAAGGTTCGCGCCGCCGGCCGACCTGGCGGCCAACGCCAACGTCACCGCGGAGGCGTACGAACAGGCCAAGGCTGACCGGCTCGGCTTCTGGGCCGAGCAGGCCCGCCGGCTGACCTGGGCCACCGAGCCGACCGAGACGCTCGACTGGACGAACCCGCCGTTCGCGAAGTGGTTCGCCGACGGCAAGCTGAACGTCGCGTACAACTGCGTCGACCGTCACGTCGAGGCGGGCAACGGCGACCGTGTGGCGATCCACTTCGAGGGTGAGCCCGGCGACAGCCGGGCCATCACCTACGCCGAGCTCAAGGACGAGGTCAGCCGGGCGGCCAACGCGCTGACCGAGCTGGGCGTCCAGCAGGGTGACCGCGTCGCCGTCTACCTGCCGATGATCCCCGAGGCCGTCATCTCGATGCTGGCCTGTGCCCGCATCGGCGCCGCGCACTCCGTGGTCTTCGGCGGCTTCTCCGCCGACGCCATCGCCAAGCGCGTCGCGGACGCCGATGCCAAGGTCGTCATCACCTCCGACGGCGGCTACCGCAGGGGCAAGCCCGCCGCCCTCAAGCCCGCCGTCGACGACGCCGTGGCGCGCGAGGACAGCTCCGTCGAGCACGTCCTGGTCGTGCGCCGCACCGGGCAGGACGTGGCGTGGACCGAGGGCCGCGACGTGTGGTGGCACGAGCTGACCGAGCGCCAGTCGGCCGAGCACACCCCCGAGGCCTTCGACGCCGAGAACCCGCTCTTCATCCTCTACACCTCGGGGACGACGGGTAAGCCCAAGGGCATCCTGCACACCTCCGGCGGCTACCTCACGCAGGCCGCGTACACCCACCACGCCGTCTTCGACCTCAAGCCGGAGAGCGACGTCTACTGGTGCACGGCCGACATCGGCTGGGTCACCGGGCACTCGTACATCACGTACGGCCCGCTGGCGAACGGCGCGACGCAGGTCATGTACGAGGGCACCCCCGACACCCCGCACCAGGGGCGCTTCTGGGAGATCGTCCAGAAGTACGGCGTCACGATCCTCTACACCGCGCCGACGGCGATTCGTACGTTCATGAAGTGGGGCGACGACATCCCCGCGAAGTTCGACCTGTCCAGCCTGCGGGTCCTCGGGTCGGTCGGTGAGCCGATCAACCCCGAGGCCTGGATGTGGTACCGCAAGAACATCGGCGCCGACTCGTGCCCCATCGTGGACACCTGGTGGCAGACCGAGACCGGCGCGATGATGATCTCGCCGCTGCCGGGCGTCACCGAGACCAAGCCGGGCAGCGCCCAGCGCGCCCTGCCGGGCATCGCCGCGACCGTCGTCGACGACGAGGCGCGCGAAGTGCCCGACGGCGGGGGCGGCTACCTCGTCCTGACCGAGCCGTGGCCTTCGATGCTGCGCACCATCTGGGGCGACAACCAGCGCTTCATCGACACCTACTGGTCGCGCTTCGAGGGCAAGTACTTCGCCGGGGACGGCGCCAAGAAGGACGACGACGGCGACATCTGGCTCCTGGGCCGCGTGGACGACGTCATGCTCGTGTCCGGGCACAACATCTCCACCACCGAGGTCGAATCCGCGCTCGTCTCCCACCCCTCGGTCGCCGAGGCGGCGGTCGTGGGCGCTGCCGATGAGACCACCGGGCAGGCCATCGTCGCCTTCGTGATCCTGCGCGGCACGGCGAACGCCGACGACGAGGGCCTCGTCGCGGACCTGCGCAACCACGTCGGCACCACCCTGGGGCCGATCGCCAAGCCCAAGCGCATCCTCCCGGTGGCCGAGCTGCCCAAGACGCGTTCCGGGAAGATCATGCGGCGGCTGCTCCGGGACGTCGCCGAGAACCGCGAGCTGGGCGACGTCACCACCCTCACGGACTCCTCCGTGATGGATCTGATCCAGACCAAGCTGCCGGCCGCGCCGAGCGAGGACTAATCAGACCCGAGCCGACGAGGGGCGCCCGGCACCACGCCGGGCGCCCCTCTTGCGCATAAAGTGACGATCGCCGGATAGGTCCGGTCGCATGTTGGGTACGCTGAGGTTCGCGTCAACATCGCGACAAGAAGAAACAAGAAGAACCTAGGTGCGCCGGGAAGTCTGGTCGGCAAGTGATTCGTCCTGCCCACCGACCGGAGGTCGACCCCCGTGGCCGCGCCCGCCCCCAGCAACGCACCCCGCAACACACCCCGTAACGGCCGCAAGGTCCTCGGACGGCTCTCGCTGCCCGAACGGAACTTCGTCGCGAACGCGCTCCGCGCCGAGACCGTCGGCGGTGTCCTCCTCCTCGTCGCCGCCGTCACCGCGCTGATCTGGGCGAACACCGCCGGCGGGTCGTACAAGTCCGTGAGCGGCTTCCACCTCGGGCCCTCCTCCCTCGGCCTCGACCTCTCCATCGCGCACTGGGCGGCCGACGGACTGCTCGCCGTCTTCTTCTTCGTCGCCGGCATCGAACTCAAGCGTGAACTTGTCGCGGGCGACCTGCGCGACCCGAAGGCCGCGGCCCTGCCCGTCATCGCCGCGCTCTGCGGCATGGCCGCACCCGCTCTCGTGTACGTCCTGGTCAACACCGTCGGCGGCGGATCGCTCGACGGATGGGCGGTGCCGACCGCCACCGACATCGCCTTCGCGCTCGCCGTCCTCGCGGTCATCGGCACCTCGCTGCCGTCCGCGCTGCGCGCCTTCCTGCTCACGCTCGCCGTCGTCGACGACCTCTTCGCGATCCTGATCATCGCGGTGTTCTTCACCAGCGACCTCAACTTCGCGGCGCTCGGCGGCGCGGTCATCGGCCTCGCCGTGTTCTGGCTGCTCCTGCGCAAGGACGTACGCGGCTGGTACGTCTACGTTCCGCTGGCCCTGGTCATCTGGGGGCTGATGTACAACAGCGGCATCCACGCCACGATCGCCGGAGTCGCGATGGGCCTGATGCTGCGCTGCACCCGCCGCGAGGGCGAGGAGCACTCACCGGGCGAGCACATCGAACACCTCGTGCGCCCCCTCTCCGCAGGACTCGCCGTACCGCTGTTCGCGCTGTTGAGCGCCGGTGTGGCGGTGTCGGGCAGCGCCCTGGGAGACGTGTTCAGCAAGCCGGAGACGCTCGGTGTCGTCCTCGGTCTCGTGGTCGGCAAGACGGTCGGCATCTTCGGCGGCACCTGGCTCGCGGCCCGCTTCACCAAGGCCGAACTCAACGACGACCTCGCCTGGGCGGACGTGTTCGCCGTCGCCTCGCTGGCCGGCATCGGCTTCACCGTCTCGCTCCTGATCGGCGAACTCGCCTTCACCGAGGACCCGCTGCTCACCGACGAGATCAAGGCAGCCGTCCTGATGGGGTCTCTCATCGCGGCCGTGCTCTCGGGGATCCTGCTCAAGGTGCGCAACGCCCGCTACCGCGCGCTGTACGAGCACGAGGAGCGCGACGACGACCTCGACGGCATCCCGGACGTGTACGAAGAGGACAAGCCGGAGTACCACCTGCGGATGGCCGCGATCTATGAGAAGAAGGCGGCCGAGCACCGCAGGCTTGCCGAAGTGTCGGCCGGGGCACGCGCCGAAGACGACGGTCCGGCATGATCTGAGCAGACTTGACTGCGCAGACTGAGCTGAGCGGTCGTACCGGAACAGACGTATGTGAGCAGGCTTACGCAGGCTTACGGAGAAGGGGAGAAGCGATGAGCGCACCCGACGGGCCCGTCGGCACCGAACGCAGCCTCGGCCAGCTGGTCTCCACGGCGACCAGCGAGATGTCGGCGCTGGTGCACGACGAGATCGCGCTGGCCAAGGCCCAGCTGCGGCAGGACGTCAAGCGGGGTGCGGTCGGCGGTGGCGCGTTCGCCGCCGCGGGGGCGGTGCTGCTCTTCTCGCTGCCGATGCTGAGCTTCGCCCTGGCGTACGGCATCCGTACCTGGAGCGGCTGGAACATGGCCATCTGCTTCGTGCTGTCCTTCGCGGCGAACGTGCTGGTCGCGGGCGTGCTCGCCCTGATCGGCGTCGTCTTCGCCAAGAAGGCCAAGAAGGGCAAGGGGCCGCAGAAGGCCGCCGCTTCGGCCAAGCAGACGGCTGCCGTACTGCAGAACGTGAAGCCGCACCCGCGTTCGGTCGGCCCCGCGCCCGCCGTGGGCGCGACCCTCGACCGTGGCACGGAGAAGCCTGCGGCTGTGGCACGCTCGTCTTCATGACGGACCCCGCCACGCCCGCCCCCCATCCGGCCCAACCGGCGTCACTCGTACGCATCGAAGGCCCGTGGACCCATCGGGACGTCGCCGCCAACGGCGCCCGCTTCCACATCGCCGAGATGGGTGACGGGCCGCTCGTGCTGCTGCTGCACGGCTTCCCGCAGTTCTGGTGGACCTGGCGGCACCAGATGGTGGCGCTCGCCGACGCGGGCTTCCGGGCGGTCGCGATGGACCTGCGGGGCGTGGGCGGCAGCGACCGTACGCCGCGGGGTTACGACCCCGCGAACCTCGCGCTCGACATCACGGGCGTCGTGCGGTCGCTCGGTGAGCCGGATGCCGCGCTCGTCGGGCACGACCTGGGCGGCTACCTCGCGTGGACGGCGGCCGTGATGCGGCCCAAGCTGGTGCGCCGCCTCGCCGTCTCCTCGATGCCGCACCCGCGGCGCTGGCGCTCGGCGATGCTGTCGGACCGCAAGCAGACCGCCGCGGCCTCGTACGTGTGGGGCTTCCAGCGGCCGTGGGTGCCGGAGCGTCAACTCGTCGCCGACGACGCCGCTCTGGTGGGGCGTCTGGTGCGGGACTGGTCGGGGCCGCGGCTGCCGGACGACGAGTCGGTGGAGACGTACCGCCGCGCCATGACGATCCCGTCGACGGCGCACTGCTCGGTCGAGCCGTACCGCTGGATGGTGCGGTCGATGGCCCGTCCCGACGGCATCCAGTTCAACCGGCGCATGAAGCGCCCCGTGCGGGTTCCCACGCTGCATCTGCACGGCTCGCTGGACCCCGTGATGCGTACGCGCAGCGCGGCCGGCTCGGGCGAGTACGTCGAAGCGCCTTACCGGTGGCGGCTGTTCGACGGTCTGGGGCACTTTCCGCAGGAGGAGGACCCCGTCGCCTTCTCCACCGAACTGGTCAACTGGCTGAAGGATCCCGAGCCGGACCGGTAGTTGCGAACACCTGTTCCTCGAACGGCCAATTGCCTCCCGCATAGGCCAATTGGGGCCCGTGGGCGCGATTACCGACCTTGGGGCACGGGCACACGTCGGGGTATGGGCTGGACGCACGACTACAGTGACGCAGCACGCAACCGCCGCTCAGCCATCGCGCTGAACAGCCGTGAGAGGGGCGGTCCCCGTGATCCGGGCCATGAAGGCCCCGCTCAAGGCATCGGCATCCCCCGCATCCTGCGCCGCAGGGCCCGCTGGGTCTCGGCGCGGCTGAGGCATACGCGCGACTGATCCGGACCGATCCGGCTGCTCCCCCGACTGCGCGCCGGCTAGAGCGCGCAGCCCTCGCTGTCGACCTCTTGGTTGGCGGTGCGGCCTGCCTTGATGTCCTCGCGGACCTCGTCGGCGGTGAGGGCGTATCCGGTGTCCGGGTCATCGAGCGACTTCGCGAACACCACGCCGTAGACCTTGCCTTCGGGCGTGAGCAGCGGGCCGCCCGAGTTGCCCTGGCGGACGGTCGCGTAGAGCGAGTACACGTCGCGGCGCACGGTGCCCCGGTGGTAGATGTCCGGGCCGTTGGCCGTGATGCGACCACGCACGCGCGCGGGGCGGACGTCGTACGGACCGTTCTCCGGGAAGCCCGCGACGATCGCGTTGTCACCGCTGGCCGCGTCCTTCGACGTGAACTGCAGCGCGGGCGCGTCGAGCGTCGGCACGTCCAGTACGGCGATGTCGCGCTCCCAGTCGTAGAGCACCACCTTCGCGTCGTACGTCCTGCCGTCTCCGCCTATCTGCACCGTCGGCTCGTCCACGCCGCCGACCACGTGCGCGTTGGTCATCACGCGGCGCTCCGAGAAGACGAAGCCGGTGCCTTCGAGGACCTTGCCGCAGCCGCGCGCCTCGCCCTGCACCTTCACGATGGAGCGCCGGGCCTTCGTGGCGACCTCGCTCTTGGCGAGCTTGGGGTCGGGGGCCTGCACCTCGGTGATGGGCTCGTTCGAGAACGGGCTGAAGACCTGCGGGAAGCCGTTGCGCGCAAGGACCGAGGAGAAGTCCGCGAACCAGGTGTCCGCCTGGTCGGGCAGCGTGCGCGAAACGCCGAGCAGGATCTTGGAGTTGCGTACTTCCTTGCCGACCGTCGGCAGCGTCGTGCCCGCGAGGGCGGAGCCGATCAGCCAGGCGACGAGGAGCATCGCCAGTACGTTGACCAGCGCGCCGCCCGTGGCGTCCAGGGCGCGGGCCGGCTGCCAAGTGATGTACCGGCGGAGCTTGTTGCCCAGGTGGGTGGTGAAGGCCTGGCCGATGGAGGCACAGACGATCACGATGACCACGGCCACGACGGCGGCCGTCGTGCTGACGGCTCCCTCGTCGTCCGTGAGGGCGCCCCAGATGATGGGCAGCAGGTACACCGCGACGAGGCCGCCGCCCAGAAACCCGATCACCGACAGGATGCCGACGACGAATCCCTGGCGATAGCCGACGACCGCGAACCACACGGCGGCGACCACCAAAAGGATGTCCAGCACGTTCACCGATTCAATCCTCGCCTCGCATCGCGGTCGCCACGTCCCCGCAACCTTGTCATGCGCGCCAGTCGAGCGGCACCTGCTTGGTGCGGTCCCAGGGGCGCTCCCAGCCTGCGAAGTGCAGGATTCTGTCGATCACTCCGGCCGTAAAACCCCAGACCAGAGCGGATTCGACGAGGAAGGCCGGGCCTTGGTGGCCGCTCGGATGAACCGTCGTCGCGCGGTTGCCGGGATCCGTGAGATCGGACACGGGGACCGTGAAGACGCGGGCCGTCTCGGCCGGATCGACGACCCCCACGGGGGTGGGCGTACGCCACCAGCCGAGCACCGGGGTCACCACGAAGTCGCTCACCGGGATGAAGAGCTTGGGCAGCACGCCGAAGAGCTGGACGCCCCGGGGGTCGAGTCCGGTCTCCTCCTCGGCCTCGCGCAGGGCGGCGCGCAGGGGGCCGTCGGTCAGCGGATCGCCGTCCTCGGGGTCGAGGGAGCCGCCGGGGAAGGAAGGCTGTCCCGCGTGCGAGCGCAGGTTCCCCGCGCGCTCCATCAGGAGCAGCTCGGGGCCGTGTGTGCCCTCTCCGAAGAGGATCAGCACGGCGGACTGGCGTCCGGCGCCGCTCTTCGGGGGCAGGAAGCGGCTGAGTTGGGTCGGCCGGACCGTCTCGGCCGCGTGTGCGACCGGATCCAGCCAGGCGGGGAGGCCTTCGGTGCTGAGGCGCACGGGGTCGAGGGGGCCGGCGGTGCGGCCGTGGCCGTGGCCGAGTCCCTGGATCTGACCGAGTCCCTGACCGAGTCCCTGGCCGGGCCTCTGGGAGCCGTTCCCATCACTCATGTGCGTATCGCTCGTGTCGGTTGTCTCGCTCGTGTCGCTCGCGTGCGTCATCGGCACCCCCGTCCAACTGTGGACAACGCCTGTGGACCCTCTGTTGGTTCCTCGCTCATGCGGCGCCCAGCGGGGGCGCGGCCTTCCCCGGATAGTCCGGCGGGGGCTTGAGGCGCTGGCCCGGCAGGCCGCCCATCTCGTACTTCAGGAGCTTCTTCGCCTTCTCCGGGTCGGTCTCGCCCTCCCCGTACGCCGGGCAGAGATCGGCGATCGGGCAGGCGCCGCAGGCGGGCTTGCGGGAGTGGCAGATCCGGCGCCCGTGGAAGATCACGCGGTGCGAGAGCATCGTCCACTCGCTCTTCGGGAAGAGGTCGGCGACGGCGGCCTCGACCTTCACCGGGTCGGTCTCCTCGGTCCACTTCCAGCGCCTGACGAGCCGTCCGAAGTGGGTGTCCACGGTGATGCCGGGGACTCCGAAGGCGTTCCCCAGCACGACGAACGCGGTCTTGCGTCCTACGCCGGGGAGCTTGACCAGGTCCTCTATGCGGCCGGGGACCTCGCCGCCGTGGTGGTCCCTGAGGGCCGTGGCGAGGCCCATGATCGACTTCGTCTTCGCCCGGAAGAACCCGGTCGGCCGGATCAACTCCTCGACCTCTTCGGGGCTTGCGGCGGCGAGGTCCTCAGGGGTCGGGTACGCGGCGAAGAGGCGCGGGGTCGTCTGATTCACCCGCAGGTCGGTCGTCTGCGCGGAGAGGACCGTGGCGACGAGCAGCTCGAAGGGGTTCTCGAAGTCCAACTCGGGGTGGGCGTACGAGTACACCTCGGCGAGCTCACGGTTGATGCGGCGGGCTCGGCGGACGAGGGCGGTGTGGGACTCGGGCTTGGCCTTGGGCGCGGCCTTGGGCTTGGCCTCCGCCGGTGCGGTCTTCTTGCCGGCGGCGGTCTTCTTCGCGGCGGCGGTCTTTTCGGCTGGAGCAGCTTTCTTCGCGGCGGCGGTCTTCTTGGCTGCCGCCGGTGCCTTCTTGGCTGCCCCGGGGGCCTTCTTGGCCGGGGTGGATTTCGCCGCGGCGGCGGTGGCCTGAATCTGCTCCGAAGGCTTGCTCACCGGTGGCACCCTTGTCCCTTTTGTCGCATTCTCTGGCTCAGTGGATGTATGTTCGCCCACAGCGGAATCCGGTTGGGCTGTAGCCTTCCCGGTACTCCTGGCCTGTGCTCCCACCGGCTTTTTGGACACCCGGCCAGCCTAGAGCCCGACACTGACATCCGCCCTGGACCCCATGGATCGGCCCCCAATTGGCCCCCTCCCGCACAGCTCGCGACGTCAGTGCGGCAGACTTGTGACTGATCACACTGTTTGGACCGTCCGGCAAAATGGGGAGCACGGTCCCCTGATGCAGGTCGACAAGGAGAGAACTCGTGGACGACGTTCTGCGGCGCGCCCCGCTCTTCGCGGCGCTCGATGACGAGCAGGCCGCGGAGCTCCGCGCCTCCATGAGTGAGGTGACGCTCGCGCGCGGGGATGCGCTTTTCCATGAAGGTGACCCCGGAGACCGCCTTTACGTGGTCACCGAGGGCAAGGTGAAGCTTCACCGCACCTCACCCGACGGCCGCGAGAACATGCTCGCGGTGCTCGGCCCCGGCGAGCTCATCGGTGAGCTCTCGCTGTTCGACCCGGGTCCGCGTACGGCCACCGCCTCCGCGCTCACCGAGGTCAAGCTGCTCGGCCTGGGCCACGGCGACCTTCAGCCGTGGCTGAACGCGCGGCCCGAGGTGGCCGCGGCGCTGCTGCGTGCCGTCGCGCGGCGCCTGCGCAAGACGAACGACCAGATGTCCGATCTGGTCTTCTCCGACGTGCCCGGGCGTGTGGCCCGCGCCCTTCTCGACCTGTCGCGCCGCTTCGGCGTGCAGTCCGAAGAGGGCATCCACGTCGTGCACGACCTCACGCAGGAGGAGCTGGCCCAGCTGGTCGGCGCGTCCCGCGAGACGGTCAACAAGGCTCTGGCGGACTTCGCCGGGCGCGGCTGGCTCCGGCTTGAGGCGCGCGCGGTGATTTTGCTGGACGTGGAGCGGTTGGCCAAGCGTTCACGCTGACGCTGTTTCGTACGTGGATGGGGTCCCGCCTCTTGGAGGCTGGGCCCCATCCGCGCTTCCCCCAAACTTTTCCCACCCACCCACCCGATTGCCCCGCGGTGTGGGCGGATCTGGCTCGGTTGGGTGGGCGCGTGCCCCCGGAGCAGGCGGGCGCGTGCTGACTCAGCCGGGCGGGCGCGTGACCTCGGGGCGGGTCAGCACGTGCCGCCTCGGGTGGTGCGCGAGCGCGTGCCGGGTGAGGCAGGTGCGTATCCGGCGTGGACGCCTGCCGCCCTGGACGGCAGGGGCGTGTGGCCCGGGGCGAGTGCTTAGGTGACGTCCGGGGCGGTTGCAGGCACCCTGGCCGATCGAAAACGTGATGCCCGGGGCGATGCCGTACGTGCTGCCCAAGGCGAGCGCCGCACGCCCCGCTGGATGGGAGCCCGTCGCCACGGCGGATGCCGGCCGCCCCCGGCCGTTGCGTGCGTGACGCTCGAGGCGGATGCCTGACACCCCGGCCAGACGGGAGCGCATCGCCTCCAGTAGATGCCGCCCGCCGGACAGCGCGCGCGTAACGCCCAACGCGGGCGCCTGACGCCCCGGGGTCCGTCGCCCCCCAATACAGCGGAGCAGCGAGGGAGCCTCGTGCCGGGCCTAGATCAAGCCGTGTTCCCGCAAGTAGTCCAGTTGTGCTCTTACCGAGAGTTCCGCTGCCGGCCACAAGGAGCGGTCCACGTCCGCGTAGACGTGGGCGACCACGTCCGATGGGGCCGCGTGGCCGTTCTCCACGGCTGTTTCGACCTGAGCCAGGCGGTTCGCGCGGTGGGCCAGGTAGAACTCGACGGCGCCCTGGGCGTCCTCCAGGACCGGGCCGTGGCCCGGCAGGACCGTGTGCACGCCGTCGTCGACCGTCAGGGACCGCAGGCGCCGCAGGGAGTCCAGATAGTCCCCCAGGCGGCCGTCAGGGTGCGCCACGACCGTCGTACCGCGGCCCAGGACCGTATCCCCCGTCAGGACCGCCTGATCGGCCGGGAGATGGAAGCAGAGGGAGTCCGCGGTGTGGCCCGGCGTCGGGACCACCCGGAGTTCGAGGCCGCCCGTCGTGATCACGTCACCCGCGCCAAGGCCCTCGTCGCCCAGACGCAGCGCGGGGTCGAGGGCCCGGACCTTGGTGCCGGTCAGCTCGGCGAAGCGTGCGGCGCCCTCCGCGTGGTCGGGGTGGCCGTGGGTGAGGAGAGTGAGCGCGACCCGCTGCCCGGCCTTCTCGGCCGTGGCGATGACGTGCTGGAGGTGCGCGTCGTCCAAGGGGCCGGGGTCGACGACGACCGCGAGCCCCGACCCCGGCTCGGACACGATCCAGGTGTTCGTCCCGTCCAGCGTCATCGCGGACGCGTTGGGGGCGAGGACATTGACCGCGCGGGCGGTGGCGGGACCGCTGAGGACTCCGCCCCGGGGCTGCCCGGGAAGGGCGGCGGCTTCGGTCATGCGGGGGTGACTCCCGTCCGGTTCGTGGCAGGGGAAGCAGGGCTGGCGGGCCGAGCAGCCGTGACCGTGGTCGTGGCCGTGGTCGTGGCCGTGGTCATGCGGAACCCCCCGTAGGGATGTGCTTGGTGAACTCCTCGTGGCCCGGCCACGTCAGCACCAACTCGCCCTCCTCCAGACGTGCTTGCGCCAGGACCGGGGTGAGGTCGCGCTCCGGGGCCGCGGCCAGGGCGTCCGCGGCCGACCCGTAGGGGCTCAGTTGGCGCAGGGTCGCGATGGTGGGCGGCATCATCAGGAGGTCGCCCTTGTCGTAGCCCGCCGTGGCCTCCCCCGGAGCGATCCACACCGTACGGTCGGCCTCCGTGGAGGCGTTGCGCGTGCGCTGCCCCTCCGGGAGGGCCGCCACGAAGAAGAACGTGTCGTAGCGCTTCGGCTCGAACTCCGGAGTGATCCACCGGGCCCAGGCACCGAGCAGGTCGCTACGGAGGACCAGGTCCCTGCGGTCGAGGAACTCCGCGAAGGAGAGCGCGCGGGCCACCAGCGCCTCGCGGTCGGCCTCCCAGTCGTCGCCCGTGGTGTCGCCGACGACGCTCGACGGGGTCGGCCCCGCGAGCAGCACGCCGGCCTCCTCGAACGTCTCGCGCACGGCGGCGCACACGATCGCCTGGGCCCCCGGCTCGTCCACGCCGAGGCGCGCCGCCCACGTCGCGAGGGACGGACCCGCCCAGCGCACGAGACGGTCGTCGTCCCGCGGGTCCACTCCCCCGCCCGGATACGCGTACGCGCCTCCGGCGAAGGCCATGGAGGCGCGTCTGCGCAGCATGTGTACGGAGGGGCCCGCCACGGAGTCACGCGAGTCACCGGAAACCGGGGAGTCCCGCAGGAGCATGACCGTGGCCGCCCGGCGCGGAGTCGCCGGCGTCAGTTCGCCGCTGCTCAGCGCACGGATGCGGTCGGGCCACTCCGGGGGGTACCACTGCCCATTAGCCATGGGCGGAGGCTATCCCCTGGTGGGCTGATGTTCGAGAGGCAACTATCGGGTGCCAGAAGGCAGCGATCAAGCCCCGTAGAGGCCGGACTACGCCTCGGTCAGCTCCACCTGGATCTCGACCTCGACCGGCGCGTCCAGCGGCAGGACCGCCACACCCACGGCGCTGCGGGCGTGCACGCCCTTGTCGCCGAGCACCTCGCCGAGCAGCTCGCTCGTGCCGTTGAGCACCGCGGGCTGGCCCGTGAAGTCCGGGGCCGAGGCCACGAAGCCGACGACCTTCACGACGCGGGCGATCCGGTCGAGGTCACCGGCGACGGACTTCACCGCGGCGAGCGCGTTCAGCGCGCACGTGCGGGCCAGTTCCTTGGCCTCCTCGGGGGTCACCTCTCCGCCGACCTTGCCGGTCATCGGAAGCTTGCCCTCCACCATCGGGAGCTGGCCCGCGGTGTAGACGTACACACCCGACTGGACGGCCGGCTGGTAGGCGGCGAGCGGCGGCACGACCTCGGGCAGCGTCAGGCCGAGCTCGGCCAGTTTCGCCTCGACGTTGCCGCTCATGCCTGCCTCTCCCGCTTCAGGTAGGCCACGAGCTGCTCAGGGTTGTTCGGCCCGGGCACGACCTGGACGAGCTCCCAGCCGTCCTCGCCCCAGGTGTCCAGAATCTGCTTCGTTGCGTGGACGAGCAGCGGCACGGTTGCGTATTCCCACTTGGTCATATGGCCGACTGTAGCCGTTGTGAGGCACTGCTCACGGTGGCCTCCTGCTTAGCCCGGACGGCGACTGGTTAGGCTCGGAAGTGTGAGCAGGCTCCAGGTCGTCAGCGGCAAGGGCGGTACCGGCAAGACCACGGTGGCCGCCGCACTCGCGCTCGCCCTCGCGACGGAGGGCAAGCGCACCCTCCTCGTGGAGGTCGAGGGCAGACAAGGCATCGCGCAGCTCTTCGAGACCGAAGCGCTGCCGTATGAGGAGCGGAAGATCGCCGTCGCTCCCGGGGGCGGGGAGGTGTATGCCCTCGCCATCGATCCTGAACTGGCGTTGCTCGACTACCTCCAGATGTTCTACAAGCTGGGGGGCGCGGGACGCGCGCTCAAGAAACTCGGCGCCATCGACTTCGCCACCACGGTCGCGCCCGGTCTGCGGGACGTCCTGCTGACCGGCAAGGCCTGCGAGGCCGTACGCCGCAAGGACAAGAGCGGGCGTTACGCGTACGACTGCGTGGTGATGGACGCGCCGCCCACCGGCCGCATCACGCGCTTCCTGAACGTGAACGACGAGGTCGCGGGGCTGGCCAAGATCGGCCCGATACACAATCAGGCGCAGGCCGTGATGCGCGTGCTGAAGTCTCCGGAGACAGCGGTCCACCTGGTGACGCTCCTCGAGGAGATGCCCGTACAGGAGACCGCCGACGGGATCGCGGAGCTGCGCGCGGCCAAGCTCCCCGTGGGGCGCGTCATCGTGAACATGGTGCGGCCCGCGCTCCTCGACGAGGCGTCGCTGGAACTCGGGCTCGACCAGGCACCGCGTACGGCCATCGCCAAGTCCCTGTCCGCCGCCGGGCTCGGCGGGGCCCGCCGCGGCGGCATCGCCGAGCGCCTCGTGGACCCGCTCCTGGAGCAGGCCGCCGAGTACGCCGAGCGGCACGCCCTGGAGGGCTCCCAGCGGGCCGTTCTGGGCGATCTGGGCCTCCCCCTGCACGAACTCCCCCTGCTGGCCGGGGGAATGGACCTGGCGGGCCTCTACGAACTCGCCACGGAACTGCGGAAGCAAGGGATCGCATGACCTCGGACCCGGCACGACACCCGGACCCGGCACGACACCCCGACACGACACGCCCCCTGGACCCGGCCCGCACGCTCGACGTGGACGCCCTGCTCGACGACCCGAAGACCCGCATCGTGGTGTGCTGCGGCTCCGGGGGCGTCGGCAAGACGACCACGGCTGCCGCGCTGGGCCTGCGCGCCGCCGAACGGGGCCGCAAGGTCGTCGTCCTGACCATCGACCCGGCGCGCCGGCTCGCGCAGTCCATGGGGATCGACTCGCTCGACAACGTCCCGCGCCAGGTCAAGGCCATCGAGGGCACGTCGGGCGACGGCGAGCTGCACGCCATGATGCTCGACATGAAGCGCACCTTCGACGAGATCGTCGAGGCGCACGCCGACAAGGAACGCGCGGCCGCGATCCTCGGCAACCCCTTCTACCAGTCGCTTTCGGCGGGCTTCGCGGGCACGCAGGAGTACATGGCGATGGAGAAACTGGGGCAGCTGCGCTCCCGTGACGAGTGGGACCTGATCGTCGTCGACACGCCGCCGTCCCGTTCGGCCCTCGACTTCCTCGACGCGCCGAAGCGCCTCGGCTCTTTCCTGGACGGGAAGCTGATCCGGGTGCTCATGGCCCCCGCGAAGGTCGGCGGCCGGGCCGGGATGAAGTTCCTGAACGTCGGGATGTCGATGATGACCGGCGCCCTGGGCAAGCTGCTCGGCGGGCAACTGCTGCGTGACGTCCAGACGTTCGTGGCCGCGATGGACACCATGTTCGGCGGCTTTCGCACCCGTGCGGACGCCACGTACCGGCTGCTCCAGGCGCCGGGCACGGCGTTCCTGGTGGTGGCGTCGCCGGAGCGGGACGCGCTGCGGGAAGCGGCGTACTTCGTGGAGCGGCTGGCGGCCGACGACATGCCGCTCGCCGGTCTCGTGCTGAACAGGGTGCACAGCAGCGGCGCCGCTCAGCTCTCGGCCGAGCGGGCGCTTGCCGCCGCGGAAAATCTTGATGAGAGCCGCATTGTGGATCAGGAGGACGGGAAGGAAGCTGTTCGTAGCTCCCGCGAGGCTTCTACCGAGGCGTCCCACGAGGCATCCCCCGAGGCTCCCGGCAACTCCCACGAGGCCCTCGGCAGTTCCGAGACCCCCGCACCTTCTGACACACCTTCCGACGAGACCTCTGCCGAAGAAGCCCTCGCCGAACCTCATGACAAGCAGCAGCAGCCCGTGGCACAGCTGACCGCCGGTCTGCTGCGACTGCACGCGGAACGCATGCGGCTGCTCGCGCGCGAACAGCGCACGCGCGACCGCTTCACCGCGCTTCACCCCGAGGTGGCCGTGGCCGAAGTGACGGCGCTGCCGGGCGACGTGCACGACCTGGCAGGCCTTCGGGCCATCGGGGAACGGCTCGCGGCCGGTACTGATGGTGATTCGGCCGGAGCTGCCTGAGCAGCGGGTTCCACCCATTGCCACGCGGTCGGTGGGGGCTCTTCCCCACCGCCACGCGGCCGACGGGCGCTAACCCACTGCCGCGTAGCTCTCGTACGTCTCGTCGTCCTCCAAGTCCACGGGCAGCAGGCCCGCGCCACGCTCGTACTCGGAGCGCGCCGTCTCCAGCAGACGGCGCCAGGAGGTGACCGTGGGACGCCTGCGCAGCAATGCGCGGCGCTCCCGCTCGGTCATGCCACCCCACACGCCGAATTCGACGCGGTTGTCCAGCGCGTCGGCCAGGCACTCCGTGCGCACCGGGCATCCGGTGCACACCGCCTTGGCCCTGTTCTGCGCTGCTCCTTGAACGAACAGTTCATCTGGATCGGTAGTGCGGCAGGCCGCCTGCGCACTCCAGTCGGTTACCCAGCCCATACCGGCGCCGTCCTCTCCCGAATCGAGGCTCCCCCACGGCGGCAGCGGCATATTCACCGCCGCCAGTTGAGGACGTTACGGAAGGTGGGCACAGCGCAACACCCCCTTCGGGCCCAATCTTGAATGGCCCGAACGGACTATGCGTAAGCGGCAGATCACCCGACGGAGTGAGCTGGCGACATGCGTGATTAACCCGGCAAATGCGGGCACTTCAGCTGAGTCACAACGGGCATCGAATGCCGCATGAGGCGAATTCGGGCACTTCCCCGGGCCATCTGGATGAGCAGAGGGGGGACCCCGTTCGGGATTCGGGACCGAGAGAGGGGTTGTTGCCGAACCGCACTGCTGTGACAGTTGAGAGCAGCTTAGGCCAAGGCATTGAGGCGTGTCCGGCGAATCAGAACGTAGGCTGCCCCCATGGGAAAGAAGCGCTCGGGCGGTGGTCTGTCACCAACTCAGCAGGCCGCGAAGTTCCTAGGTGTCAGCGTGCTCGCGGGAGCCGTGCTGGCAGGTATCGCCCTGCCCGCGGCCGGTGCGCTCGGCCTCGCGGCGAAGGGCTCGGTGGAGGAGTTCGACGAGATCCCGTCCAACTTGGAGCAGCCGCCGCTGAGTCAGCGCACCACGATCCTCGACAGCGAGGGCGGCTCCATCGCCACGGTCTACTCGCGTGACCGCACGGTGGTCCCCCTCAAGGAGATCTCGCCGTACATGCAGAAGGCGATCGTCGCGATCGAGGACTCGCGCTTCTACGAGCACGGCGCGATCGACGCGAAGGGCATCCTCCGCGCGCTGAACCAGAACGCGCAGAGCGGCGGCGTCTCGCAGGGCGCGTCCACGCTCACGCAGCAGTACGTGAAGAACGTCTTCGTCGAGGAGGCGGGCAACGACCCGACGAAGGTCGCCGAGGCCACCCAGCAGACCCTCGGGCGCAAGATCCGCGAGCTGAAGTACGCGATCCAGGTCGAGGACAAGCTCGGCAAGAAGCGCATCCTCAGCAACTACCTGAACATCACCTACTTCGGGCAGCAGGCGTACGGAGTCGAGGCCGCGGCCCAGCGCTATTTCTCCAAGCCCGCCAAGGACCTGCAGGTCCAGGAGGCCGCGCTGCTCGCCGGCATCGTGCAGTCCCCCAGCCGGTATGACCCCGTGAACGACTCCGAGGAAGCCACCAAGCGCCGCAACACGGTGCTGCAGCGGATGGCGGAGACGCACGACATCACGCAGGCGGAGGCCGCGGAGGCGAAGGACAAGCCGCTCGGCCTGAAGGTGAGCAAGCCCAAGAACGGCTGCATCACGGCGGTCAGCGGCGCCGGGTTCTTCTGTGACTACGTACGCGAGGTATTCCTCTCCGACCCGGTCTTCGGCAAGACCCAGAAGGACCGCGCCAAGGTCTGGAACCAGGGCGGTCTGCGGATCAAGACGACCCTCGACCCGCAGTCCCAGAAGTCGGTGCAGGCCTCGATAAAGGATCACGTCAACCAGAAGGACGACGTGGCGACGGCGGCCACCATCGTCGAGCCGGGCACCGGCAAGATCCTGGGCATGGGCCAGTCACGGCCGTACGGGATCAATCTCAAGGCCAATGAGACCTCGATGAACCTGTCCGTGGACAACGCCATGGGCGGCGGCGCGGGCTACCAGCCGGGGTCGACCTTCAAGCCGATCGTGGCGGCGGCCGCCCTGGAGGGCGGGATGCCCGCCACGAAGAGCTACGACTCCCCGTACGAGATGCCGTATCCCAGCAGCGTCGCGGCGTGTGACGGCAAGAAGTGGGCGAACACGGGGAACTGGAAGCTCACCAACGAGAACGAGGCCGAGGTCGGCCCGTACGACATGCGGGAAGCGACCGCGAAGTCGGTCAACACGTACTACGTGGAGATGATCGGCGACATCGGGATCTGCCCGGTGACGCAGATGGCCGAGAAGATGGGCGTCGAGCGGGCCGACGGCAAGAAGATCGACCAGGCGCCGTCGATCGCGCTCGGCACCCAGGAGATGTCGCCGCTGACGATGGCGGGCGCGTACGCGACGTTCGCCGCACGCGGTAAGTACTGCTCGCCCGTCGCGATCGAGTCGATCGCCGCTCCGGGCGGCAAGTCGCTGCCGGTGCCGAAGTCGACGTGCTCGCGCGCGATGTCGACGAAGACGGCGGACACGATCAACACCCTGCTGAAGGGCGTGGTCGAGGACGGAACCGGCAAGCAGGCCGGCCTCGGCTCCCGTGCGAGCGCGGGCAAGACGGGTACGACCGACTTCCGTTACGCCGCCTGGTTCGTGGGCTACACCCCGAACATGTCGGGCGCGGTGTGGGTCGGCGACCCGGAGCACAAGCGGCAGATGGTCGACATCACCATCGGCGGACGGACGTACGGCAAGGTCTTCGGTGGTGAGGTCCCCGGTCCGATCTGGCGGGACGCGATGAGCGGGGCGCTCACGGGCAAGCCGGCGCCGGGCTTCAACACCGTCCACATCCCGGGCGGCGACAAGGACAAGGACAAGCACCACGACGACAACAAGCCGCCGGGCAACGGCAACGGCGGTGGCGGTGACGGCGGCGGGGGTGGCGGCAACAACGGCGGTGGCGACGGGGGCGGCGATCCCTGGCCGGACATCTCCCTGCCGCCGGACGTCATCGGCGGCGGCGGGAACGGCGGGGGCGGTAACGGCAATGGGGGCGGGATCGGCGGCTGGGGCCGGTAGGCCGGGCCCGGTCGATCCTGTTCCCAGCAGGTGAACAGTCGATCCTGTTCCCAGCAGGTGAATAGTCAATCCTGTTCCCAGCAGGTGAACAGGGGTACGTGAATGGGGGCGCCCCCTTTGATCAGGGGCGCCCCCATTCGCGTACCTGCCTGCTCAGCCCGCGAGCAGCTGCTTCACCACGGCGGCGACGCGGCCGCCCTCGGCCAGACCCGCGACCTTCGGGTTCACGATCTTCATGACCTGGCCCATGGCGCGCGGCCCCTCGGCGCCGGCGGCCTTCGCCTCCTCGACGGCCTGGGCGACGATCGCCTGGAGCTCGTCCTCGGAGAGCTGCTTCGGCAGGTACTCGGCGAGGACCTCGCCCTCCGCCTTCTCCTTGGCGGCCTGCTCGGCGCGACCGCCCTGGGCGAAGGCCTCCGCGGCCTCGCGGCGCTTCTTGGCCTCGCGGGCGATCACCTTCTGCACCTCGTCGTCGGAGAGTTCGCGGGCCGTCTTGCCCGAGACCTCCTCCTTCGTGATGGCGGTGAGGGTCAGCCGGAGCGTGGAGGAGCGCAGCTCGTCACGCCCCCTGATCGCGGCGGTGAGGTCTTCCTGAAGCTTCGACTTGAGCGTGGTCATGCGGTGATTGTCGCAGGTGCGTACGGCCCGACGCCCGCCGATTTACGGGGCCTTCGGGTCTGACACGATGGGAGGATGCGCGCGCAATACGCAGTACCCCTGGGAATCGCGGCGACGGCCGCCGCCGGTCTGGCCTACTCGGTGGGCTTCGAAGCCCGCTTCTTCCGACTGCGACGGATCACCGTGCCGGTCCTTCCGCCCGGGATGCGACCGCTCAGAGTTCTCCAGGTGTCGGACATCCACATGGTGTCGGGCCAGCGCAAGAAGCAGCGCTGGCTGCGTTCGCTCGCCGGTCTGCGCCCCGACTTCGTGATCAACACCGGGGACAACCTCTCCGACCCGGAGGGCGTGCCGGAGACGCTGGACGCGCTCGGCCCGCTGATGCAGTTCCCCGGGGCGTACGTCTTCGGCTCGAACGACTACTACGGCCCCAAGCCGCGCAACCCCGTCCGCTACCTGGTCGAGAAGTCGCAGGGCAAGCACGGCCTGAACGGCAACGCACCAGCCGTCGGCGTGATCCACAACCCGTGGGAGGACCTGCGCGACGGCTTCGACGCCGCGGGCTGGGTGAACCTGACGAACACGCGGGGCGCCCTGAAGATCGAGGGCTACGAGATCGGGCTCACCGGCCTGGACGACCCACACATCAAACGCGACCGGTACGCGCGCGTGGAGGGCGGTCCGGACACCAATGCCGACTTCTCCATGGGCATCGTGCATGCTCCGTATCTGCGCGCACTCGACGCCTTCGCAGCCGACGGCTACCCCTTGATCCTCGCGGGCCACACGCACGGCGGCCAGGTGTGCATCCCCTTCTACGGGGCGCTCGTCACCAACTGCGACCTGGACACGGAGCGCGTGAAGGGCCTCTCGACGCATGAGGCGGAGGGCCGGACGTCGTACATGCACGTCTCCGCGGGCTGCGGCGCGAACCGCTACACCCCGATGCGCTTCGCCTGCCCCCCGGAGGCGACGTTGTTGACGCTGGTGGCGGGCAGCTGAGGCTGGGGGCAACCGCGGTCGGCGCCTGGCGCGCGCGTGAGCGGAACGGTGCTTAGCGTGGGGGCATGATCGCGCGGACAACGTCGTCGTACGCCCCGACCGACATCACGCTGCCCGGAGTGTGCCGCCCGGTGACCGCGGCCTTCCGGGCGCTGATCGCCCTGGCCGCGGTCACCGGCATCGTCATCGACCTGGCCGTCGGCAGCCCGCTGCGCGTGCTCAGCTACTTCACCATTCAGAGCAACATCCTGGTGGCGGTGGTCTTCGCGCTCGGCGCACGCCGGGCGTGGCAGGGCCGGCGCGCGCTGCCTCCGGTGGTGACCGGCGGCACGCTTCTCTTCATCTCGATCACGGGCCTCGTCTACCACTTCGTCCTGGCCAACGGCTCCAGCGGCTTCGCCATGACGGACGACGTCGGCTCGCTCTCCGGCTGGCGCTCCCTCGCCAATCACCTGCTGCACACCGTGACCCCGATCGGGGCGCTCCTCGACTGGCTCCTGCTGACACCGCCCCTGGCGCCCCTGGCCTGGAGCGCCACCTCGATCGGCGGTCTCCGCTGGCGTCACGCGGCGCTGTGGCTGCTCTACCCGCTCGCCTACCTGGGCTTCGCCCTGATCCGCGGGGCGCTCATGGCTCCCGGCTCACCGGCGCGCTACCCCTACCCGTTCCTGGACGTCGACGCCCACGGCTACGCGGGTGTCCTCGTCAACGCCGCCGTCCTCGGCCTGGCCTTCTACGCCCTGGCCCTGCTCCTGGTCGCCCTGGACCGACTCCGCCCGGGCCCGCGCCGCCGCGGGCCCGGAACCCCGGCCCGCGAAAACCGGATTTCGTCTCCGGGCGCCGGTCCGCTAAAGTAATCGATGTCGCCACGGCCAGCAGCAATGCGGGCAGGTGGAGCAACGACATCGGGGTGTAGCGCAGCTTGGCAGCGCGCTTCGTTCGGGACGAAGAGGTCGTGGGTTCAAATCCCGCCACCCCGACAGCTGAAACAGCAGGTCAGGCCCGGTTTCCAGAAATGGAAGCCGGGCCTGATTTGTTGTCTGGGGCCTCTTGGGGAGTGAGCGGGGAGTGGATCAAGGAAACCCCCGGCTCCGGGGAGTGGCGGCAAGATCCGACTCTCGACAAGCCACCTCGCCCACGGCCTGCGAGGCGTTACGAGTCTCTCTACTTGATCAAGTGGTGCACGACAGCCTGGCCGCCTGCACAGGCGCCGCGGAACTCGTCGTAGAGGCAGCACCGGGAGAGCTGCAGGCTGAGCAACGAACTCACCCGCGGCTTTGGTGCGAACGCTAGACGAAAGACCCGACCGGAATCGGCCAGGCAACGCTCACGGCATCCTGCGGTGGCTGCTCGGCGGGCCAGGCCGACGCACGACATCGATCGCTGACGCGGGCACTCGCATCACATGGGCGATCAGCCAGTGCATTCCTTCCACTCGCAGACCGTGCACGTCAGATGGGATCAACGCCAAGCTCGTCCCTCATGCCGGCACGCAGGTCGCGCAAAGCGCCGTGATAGGCATCGCGCGCCGCGAGGTACAGCCCGTCGCTGAACATGGCACCGTCCTCGATGCGGGTCCTGAGGATCCTCAGCGACTTGTAAGCAGCCTCAGCGAGGTCGACCAGATCAGTCGAGGCAGAAAGCTGCATCTGAAAGCGCAGCTCGTATGCCCCTGATGAGAGGAAGAGCTCCCGCAGCTTGTCGACCCGCTCATCGTGAGAAAGCGTCGGGGCGTGGGCCACTTCGCGCAGGCCGTTGCGCGCTTTGGACAACGCGGCCAGGTACTGCGTGTAGGTCTCGCGGCGGAGGGCTGTCTGGCGCTCCACCGCCTCCCGGGCAAGGTCGCTTTGACGCAACTCGCGCTCACGGCGCCATCGCAGCCGGTCCGCCAGCAAGGTCGATCCCGAGCCGATCACGCCTCCCAGGGCCGCGCTCGCAAGAGGAAGCCAATCCATGGCACCAGCGTAAGAGAACAGCTTCGGCTTCCAATACCGGAGTACCACCAACCCACACCACCAACTCAGTTACAACCTTCTCTACTGGTTCAAGGCGGCTCGCTCCGCTCCCCGCGCGCGGCCCGGCTCCCCGGGCCGCCGCTCCTGTATCCGCCCCGCTCCGGCCCGGTCCACCAGGCCGCGCGACAAGAGCTGGCGGCCAACTGACCTCAGAGAATGGGTACATCGTGGCTGGGGCGGTCGGCTCCCAGGCCAATCCGAACGCGGGTTACGCCTAGAGTTAACTCTCCATTTCCTCAATGTGCTCGCGTGAGTGAAGCGTTTGCGGATGGTCTTCACCGAGAAGGCGAACCTGATCAGTGTGGAGATCCTTAAAAGCCTTCAGCGCCTTCTCATCCTCTCCAATCAGAAGGCAATGGTAGGCTAGATAGTCGCGAGCCTCCAGCGTTCTCGGATCATCAGATCCGTGAATTCGCTCTCTATCTGAGGCAAGTCTCTCTAAAGCGAGCAAAGACCCACACATATCCCCAACCTGGCGCAGCGCTGACGCTAGGTGCTGAATCATTCTAACCGTCATAATGTGGTCAGGACCCAAGATTGCCTCGCAATCTTTCAAAAGCAGCATATATTCTTGGGCCGCCTCAGCAAATTCACCCGACCGCCCCTTCCAATGGGCAACCAATCCTCTGGCATCCAGCGTATCGGGGTGCTCGCGACCGCGCTCCGATAGGTGCAACTCAAGGATTTCCTGGCTGATTAGGAGCGCCTCTTCTGGGTTGCCATCCGCACCGATAAAGTCGGCAAGATGACTCTGCAAGTCCAGTATATTTGGGTGACTTTCCCCTAAAGCCTCTTTCTCGTCTTCAAGCAAAACGCGGATGATTTCAATCGCCGCTTGATAGCGACCATCACCAGCATACCAATGTGCGAGATTATGGCGAATCGAAAATGTCTCTTCGTGGTTCCCGCCATACATCTGGGTAACCTGCAAGAGCAAAGTCTCTAGGATTTCGATCGCGCCATCCACATCACCAGAAGCGCCTATCTCGTCAGCAAGGTGCATTTGAGTGTGCCGAGTATGTGGATGATCTCGCCCGCGTACCAGTAATTCATCTGCCAGCAATTCTTGGCACGTAGCAATAGCTCCAGCGACGTCCCCGGCGTGACTCCGTGCACTTACCAGACGGCGGCGCGTATCGAAGGAAAGTTCGTGACTTGGGCCATGGATTCGCACTCTGTCTCTTAGCAGTTCCTCGAATGCACGGACTGACCCTTTAGCGTCGCCAGCACGCCCCAGGCATTCAGCCAAGACGCTACGAACATGTAGGGCACCTTCATCATCGCTACCGCGTCGATTTAGCTCGTCCCGAAGAAGCTGTCGATACTCCTTCAACGCGTCAGAGAACCGACCCGCTTCCTCAAGCGCGTCACCCAGTGACAGCGTCAGGAAAGCGATATCGAGATGATCCGGATCGGACTCCTCGATACTGGTGCGCAACGTGACGAAATGCTCAACGGCAGTTGCCGCTAGGCCAGCTGCCGTAAGACTCTCACCGTGCCTGTACAGAAGCTCGTGGCAGCCATCAGAGAGCAGTTGGGGCATGCAGCCATTAAGCATGAATTCGGTATTCGACCTCAGCGCATGTACCAGGTCTGACTGCACCCGACCATTTGGCCACAATTCGAGTAGGCTATCTGCGGCCACTTGTACGACCTGCCCGTATGTCTCGTCTGTCAGCGATTCGGCAACTGCCCGCTGCACAAGAGCATGCATTCGGACTTCCGCGTCGGCCGCGGCAGACGCATCGTCATCGATCAAACTTAGCTTGTGCAGGTTACGCAATGTGGCTTTTATGTGAGCCTCGGTGATCGGCTGATCCCCTGCATCGTCATTGCAGGTTTCTACGTACTTGCGCACGGTGGAAGTAGTGAATACCCGTCTTGGGCAGCCGTCAGGATTAAGCACGGCCGCAATTTTGAGAATTGGGCGAGCTAGTCCGTTCGGGACAAGAGAATTTGCTTGTTCCACAGAGAGTGACCAAGTAGCCGTCACGATGTCATTATGGTCGTCAGGCAAGCTCTCAGCATCTGGTAATAGTTCTTGCAGTGATCGACGCCTATCAGTGAGTGCTTCCCTGTATTGGAAACAGTCGAGACCCGAGTCAACCAAGTACGCGGCAGACTGAGCTAGCGCCAAAGGCAAATGGTCTAGATCTTCGGCCAGGTATCTCAGTTCTTTGCGGTCCACCGCGCGCCCCCCGGCACGGAGTTTGTCGGTGAGGTATCTCACGGACTCGTTCGCTTTGAAGAGTCCGACAGGAATGCGACACCATCGAGTACCAGAGAGGGCCGCGTCCCTTCGTCGGGTTGTCACCAAGACCTTCCCGCTTTTGCTTTCGGGAGGCCAAAGTCCCCTGAGGGCGGAGGGGGCGTTCAGGCCATCCAACACCACCAACCATCTGCGATCAGTGGTGTGCGTCCAGGCTAGAAAGCGTGTGGCAGCACCTTCCGTGTCACTGGAATCTTCTCCCGTGAGCGCGTTAACAGCCTTGGCGTAAGAAGATTGCACTGACTCTCGACTATTAGCCGAAGCCCAGATAACGACATCAACTGATCGCTGGGTCAGGGAAGTCCGCACATAGTGGGCGGCGAGCTGTGACTTACCCATCCCGCCAGCGCCAACCAGCAAACAAATTTTTGTCGATGGATCAGTCGCTATAAACGCTTGAGCTAGTCGCTCAACTTCGCTTCTCTCTTGAAAACAGTCGGCTTCCCTTGGTGGACTGCCGATCAGAATGGGTGAATTTTCCGCTGCTTGCGACTGTGGAGATAAGAATAGCTGGCCGATACTTCCAGCTGCAAGGCCCCCGTTACTAGCAATCACGGAGGTCTCTGCTGAAATATGATGGCTTTGTGATTTACCGGAGACGGTTAACCCTTGCCCGACTCCGGCGAAGGAGGGTTTGTGAGGCTCAAACCGCCCTCCACATTCAGGACCCCGCCGGCTACGGAACTGTGTTCTGCCTGTACATGAAGATCTCGGCCCACTGCTAGCCCTTGATCACCAGACGAGGTGTTGCTCTGCCCCAACGCTCCCAGTGCGGCGATGTCTCGGAGTGCCTGTGCCGCGCATTCCTGTTCTTCGGGCGGAAGGTCTTCCAGAAAGTCCTCGAATCGCGTTCGCCACGCTTCCGCAAGTCGCACTTGCCGCTGTTCATCAGGTTGGCGACCATCTTGGAGTTCGGTCACGGTCCGATCGAGCCGTACAAGTGCAGCCTGCTGCGCCGCATTGTCTCGACCCAACAGTGTCGCTACCCGGGTACGTACAACCATCCAAATGTCTGTTCCGGCTGCTTGTACCACCGCTGTCCCGCTCGCTGCCGCAACGGCTGCCAAGACCTCGCTCAACATCGCAACCCCCTAGTCGACGCCTGAGGCGATTCACCATAGAACAGTGTCGAGCTAGCCGACCTCTCAGTTGACAGCACAGCTTCATCGGTGACCAGCATCCAGCAACCATGCACTCCCGCAAGGGCATCGGGACGTGCGCCGGAACTAGTGGGGCTGGGCGGCAAGACGTCGTTGCTCGCCGTGCGATTGTGGATCACAGCCCCTCACGGGCTCGCTGACATCAACGACCAAAAACAGCAGCACCAACCAGCAGCCAAGCGTGGTCCCCGTGGTCGCGGTGGAAGCGGACGGCCGTCTCGGTTTCCGTCTCATTCAGCGCCATTCACAGCCGTTCAGACGGGACCGGAGGCGGTAGCTGCCCAGACGACCGGTCGTCCATGAACGCAGGTGAACGGCCCCGTCCAGAGCCCCTGGGACCACCACCACAGTTGGAGAGCGTGTTGCGAGGTCGGGCCGCTGCGGGGCCAGCCCGTTCCACCGCACCTCGTGCATGAAGGCGCGCAGCACTGTCGAAGGTGCGGCAAGTGATCATGCTGGCGACAGAAGGTCAGTTACGGGCCCGGGCTCTGCCCTCGCCACGTCGTTTCGGTACCGGTCCCTCCCCTGTGGGGACCGGTACCGAACGACGGGCTGCATCGATCCGCGTCATGTCGGCGTAAGGGCGCGGATCGAGGAAAGGCGGATCCGCAGTCCACGCGACAACGGTCCGGAGGTGATCGGCGAAAACCAGCCGAGCACGTGCAGCGTCGCGATCTACCTCAGCGAGTCACCTCGTGCTGATGACCTGCCCTGACGCTGCGCGGTTGGTTCGCTACCGGTTCGTGATCCTGCCAGTAGGGGTGCTGGAAGAGGAGGTTCCGTCAACGTCCGGCCCCCGTAAGCGCAGGTCAGCCGTATAAAGTGAGTTTTCCGGTCCGGATGTCCACGTGCGGGGGAAGTAAGGGGTGGAGGCCTTGAGTCCCGACTCAGGGGCACGCACAGCCTTCGCGGAACGTCTCGCGCTGCTGTACAAGGAAGCTGGCAATCCTCCCCTCCAGCGCGTGGCCGAGGCCGTCGTCCGGCATCAGCGGGTCGACGAACGCGGGCGGATCGTACGGGTATCCGCACAGCGGATCAGCGACTGGCGCCGGGCCAAAAACGTGCCTGCCCAGTTTGCTGCTCTCTCAGCGGTGCTCCATGTGCTGCTTCCTGAAGCACGTCGCGAGCAGCCCGTGCCGGTGTCCACTGGCCTGTACGACATGGCCCAGTGGCAGCTCCTTTGGGAGCGCGCGGTGGCTGACCCCGCCAACGGTCGCTCCGCCCCTGCTTCCGCAGAAGATCAGGAACAGCCTCAGGCCGACACTCCGGCTGCCGTCCAAGGTGTGTGCCCCTACCGAGGGCTGGCTTCGTATCGTCAGCAAGACGCCCGGTGGTTCTTCGGACGAGAGCGGAGTACAGACGCCCTCGTTGCTCAACTGCGTGCCGCAGAGAAGACGGGCGGCCTGGTCATGCTCGTCGGCGCTTCAGGGGCGGGGAAGTCCTCCCTTCTGAACGCCGGCCTGGTGCCCGCTCTGCAAAACGGCGTGTTGAGCGACGAGGGCAGCCAACCTGGCCCGGTGCTGCAATTCGTGCCGGGAGGCGACCCCCTCGCCGAGCTGACCCGCCAGATACCTGAGCTCGCGCATGCCGTCTCCGCTGCCGAGGAAACGGGAGCGGCAGCGGCGGTGAAGGAGGCTGGCACTCCGCTTTCCGCGAAGGCGGTGAAAGAGTCCGTCACAGCCTGGGCCCGACGCCAGACGTCCTCGATCGCTCGCCCCGTCCTCATCATTGATCAGTTCGAGGAGACGTTCACCCTCTCCTCCGACGAGGCGAGCAAGCGTGCTTTCATCCAGCTCCTCCAGGCCGCAAGCACGCGAAGCGACACCGATGAGCCGGCTCCCGCGCTCGTGGTTCTGGGCATTCGCGCCGACTTCTACGAGCAGTGCCTCAGGTATCCCGAGTTGGCCGATGCGCTGCAGCATCGGCACATGGTGCTCGGGCCACTGACCACCACGGAGTTGCGCGACGCCGTGACCGGCCCGGCCAAAGCCGTGGGGCTGGAGCTCGAACCGGGACTTGCGGAACTGATCGTTCGGGAAGTGAGCACCGACGGACCCCGCGGGACGCACGACGCGGGAGTGCTGCCGCTTCTCTCCCACGCCTTGCTCGCTACTTGGCAGCGGCGGAAGACGGGCAGGCTGACGCTGGCCGGCTACCGCGCGGCAGGGGGAATTCAGGGGGCGGTCGCGGCCAGCGCCGAGCGTGCCTGGTCCGACCTCGACCCGGCCGCGCGCACGGCCGCTCGCCTGCTCCTCCTCAGGCTGGTCCGGCTCGGCGAAGACACGCAGGCCACTCGCAGGCGAGGGGCGCGGCGGCAACTGGCCGAGGAATCGACGGACCCCAGTAAGACCGAGGAATCGCTCGAAGCGCTGGTGCGTGCTCGGTTGGTGACTCTCGACGCCGAGACCGTGGAGATCACACATGAAGCGCTGCTCCACGCCTGGCCCCGTTTGCGTGACTGGATCGACGAGGACAGAAACGACAACCTGCTGCGACAGCGCCTTGAAGAAGACGGCAGGACCTGGGAGGACTCCGGCCGCGATACGTCGCTGCTCTACCGGGGTTCCCGTCTTGAGCAAGCCCGTGCCTGGAGGAAGACCGCCGGGGGCACATTCCTGACCAAGGGGGCGGTGGAGTTCCTGGCTGCTTCGGCCCGACTCCGTAGGCGCACGGTCCTGATCATCCGCGGTGCAGTGGCGGTTCTGGTCGTTCTCGCCATGGTGGCCGTCGTCTCCGCGGTCGTCGCGTGGCAGCAACGAGACGATGCAGTGTTCGAGCAAGTGGTCGCCGAGGCTGATCGTGTCCAAGACGCAGATCCGTCGCTGTCGGCACAGCTCGACCTGGTGGCACATGATTTGCGGCCTGATGACGAGGACACGAAGAACCGGCTGCTCTCGATCGTGAACGCGCCGTTGGCCACGCAGCTCCTTGGCCACAAGGGCGCCGTTTACCTCACTTCGTTCAGTCCGAACGGACGGTTCCTGGCCACCGCCAGCTACGACAGGACCGTGCGGCTGTGGGACGTGTCGGACCGGTCTCATCCCAAGCCCTTGGGCAAGCCCCTCATTGGCCACAAGAGTTGGGTGAGCAGCGCGGTCTTCAGTCCGGACGGCAACACCCTCGCGACCGCTTCGGACGACGGCACGGTCCGGATGTGGAACGTTCGCGACCCCAGCCACCCGCGCCCGCTGGGTTCGCCCTTGACCGGCCATAAGGGTGCGATCTATCTGGTCGCCTTCAGTCCCGACGGGCGCACTCTGGCCTCGGCCAGTGACGACCGCACCGTTCGTCTGTGGAACGTGAGCGACCCGAGCCGACCGAAGGCGCTCGGCAAGCTGACCGGCCACACCGCAGCTGTGCGCTCCGTGGCCTTCAGTCCCGACGGCAGAACACTGGCGGCCGGTGGCGACAACGGCACGATCCGCCTGTGGAACGTGGCAGATCCACGTCGCCCGAAGCCAGTCGACAACGTACTGACCGGCCACACGGGAACCGTGCACTCAGTGGCCTTCAGCCCTAACGGCCGCACTCTCGCCAGCGGCAGCAAAGACAACTCCATCCGTCTCTGGAACATGCGCGACCCCCGCCATGCGAAACCCCTCGGCGCACCGCTCACAGGCCATACCGGCGCGGTATGGTCCGTGTCCTTCAACCCCGCCGGAACCATGCTCGCTGCAGCCAGTGCGGACAGCACGGCGAGCCTGTGGAACGTCCGCGATGCGGCACATCCGTCGCAGGTCGGCGAGCCTCTCGCGGGCAGCAGCGGGGAGATCTACGCCCTGGGCTTCAGCCCCGACGGGCGAACCCTCGCCACAGGGAGCGGCGACAACAAGGTCCGCCTGTGGTCGATACCAACGTCGGACGTGGTGGGCAGGATCGGAGCGTTCCGCCCTGACGGGAAGGTGCTCGCCACCGCTGCGCGCGACGAGCAACTCCGGCTATGGAACGTGGAGCGCCCCAACCGGCCCGTGGCGTTGGGTAAACCGTTCAAGCCCCGGGACGGCGAGGTGCGTTCGCCGGTGTTTTCACCCGACGGCCGCACACTGGCAGTACTGACGGGAAACCGCGCAGTGCAGCTGTGGGACGTCTCCGATCCCACGGATCCCGTCCCCGACGGGCCGCCTGTGGCCCTGCGGACGCGGTTCGCGGCTGCGCTCGCCTTCAGCCCGGACGGGCGCACTCTGGCGACCGCCGATACGGACCGCACCATTCAGTTGTGGGACGTCAGCGACCCGTCACGTCTCCGTAAGCTCGGCACGCCGCTCACGGGCCACAAGGGCTACGTCAATTCCCTTGCCTTCGGGAAAGACGGACGCACTCTGGCCAGCGCCAGCGCGGACAGCACGATCCGCCTTTGGAACGTCGCCGACCCTCGCCATGCCGCCCGACTCGGCAAGCCGCTCCGGGGGCATCTGGGCCCCATCAATGAGCTCGCCTACAGCCCGGACGGCCGTACGTTGGCCAGTGGCAGCGACGACGGCACCGTTCGCCTCTGGAATGTCGCCGACCCTCTCAAGGCAGCCCAGCTGGGCTCCTCGCTCGCGGGCCACACGGACGCGGTGGTGTCACTGACATTCAGCCGGGACGGTCGCACTCTGGCGAGTGGCGGCGACGACAACACGGTCCGGCTCTGGGATGTCGCCCACCCCTCTGACGCCTCCCCCATTGGTCAATCCATGAGCCCCAACGCCAAGACGGGCAGCTTCCTGTCGTTCAGTCCCAGGGGCGAGATGCTCGGAGTTTCGAGCGGTACGGATACGGTCCGGCTTTGGAACTTGGACGCCGACGAGGCGATTCGCCGGATTTGCTCAACCACTCAAGGCGTTCTGACTCAGGAAAAATGGCAGGAGTATCTGCCTCGCCTCTCGTACGCGCCACCCTGCGATGAGTAGCGATTCATCACCTTCCCCTTGCGGATCACGCTACGTGATCCCGGTCACAACTCCACACTTTGACGGAGTAGTTGCCTCCCCTTACTCGAACAGCCTTGTTACCGTTGGCCATAGCCCGATCGCTGGTGCATCCCCCGTCGCCAGCGGTCGGGCGCTTTCGTGCTCCCACCACTCAGCGGCGCCTTGGGGCCGCCATCTGCTAGGCACCCAGTTCCCGATACTTTTGGGAACGAGGGGCCAGGTGGCCCAAATTACGACAGCACCCGCTAAGTACCGGTGAGCCAACTGAGTGGTGGGGCCATGCTTCGCGACGCTGGGTCTCGTGTAACGCACATCAGGCCCGGCTCACTTGTTAGCGAGTCGGGCCTGAATGATGGCTTGAAAATGCAGCGAATTTGGCTTTGGACGCTGACTACCGGCGAGACCTGAGCAGCTCATCAAGCGCAGCGACCGGCGAGCTCGCAGATAGCGCAGCGCGTACGGCCAGGGCTGCCTCCCACTGCTCGGTCAGCCCATCCATCAGGCGCCGGCGCATGCCCGGTGTGATGTGGGTGTAGCGCGCCTGGACCGAACCATCTTCGTGGCCCATCCGCTCGTCCATGAGCTTCGGTGGGGTCCCAAGCTCCTCCATGACCGTCTTGTGCGTATGTCGTAGTCCATGCGGCGTCAGTCCCTTAGCGATCGGGAGCCAGCACGCGTCCGCCCGGCCAGAGGCATTCCGCCCGCGCACCGGAATGCCAGGCCAGGGCTCGGCCATCACGGGAGCCGGGCGTGCCTCCTGCGGTGCCTTCTTGGGGTACCAGCCCGTTGTTGCGGGCTGGAACAACCAAGTGGCGAATCCATTGCGCCGCCAGTGCGCGGCAGTCTCTCCAGGTGGGCCGCCGTATACGTAGCCAAGCTCCGCCATGGCGAGCTCGACCTTGATTCGCGTCGACTCCGCGACTGCCGCCGGCCGGTTGAGGACGTTGGACACCGTGCCGGTGGATACCCCGGCACGGCGAGCCACGTCCACGAGCTTCGGGCCCGCCTGCCGGGCAGCCCCGTTGGATTCCCTGAGCCCCTGAAAGACGTAGGTGAAGCCGTGGCAGGAGCACGGGCCTGGCCTGGTCCGTCCGATGTGGTCCAGGACCAGAGAAGCGAGCCACTCCGGGGTGTCGATGTCCCGGTAGGAGTCGTCCTTGGGCGGACAGCGGTGTAGTTCGCCGGAGTCCAGCTCGTACAGCTGCCACTCCACCCGAATCGAGCCAGGGCGAACGAACTTGGTTTCCAGCCCGACGATTTCGCCGAAGCGCTTGCCGGTATAGCCCTTGAGGACTGTGGCCACGAACTCGTCGTCACGGCCGGAGAGAAGGGACATCCGTTCGCCGATGAGCAAGATGCCGAGGGCGTCCGTCACGGCCTTCTCCGGTGCGCGATTGCGGGACCGCCCGGCCCGCTTGCCCCTTCCCCGCCGCTTGCTCGCTGGGTTGCTGTCCCGAAGCCCCTCTTCGACTGCGTCGCCCATGATGAGGTGCAGCGTGCCGTGCCAGGTCTTCACGCTCGAAGCCGCGTACAGCTCTCGTTCCTTTTTCTCCCAGGCCCCTACGTGACGACGCTCGATGTCTGAGACGTTGACCTCTCCGAACTCCGGGAGCAGATGCTCCTCGATGTGACGCTTGTAGTTCTGCATGGTGGACGCGGCTAGTTCTTGCGCCGCGTACCACTCGTTCACGTACTCGGCGAAGGTGATCTTTCCTGCGTTCGGGTCTCGCCAACTGCCTTCCCTGACCTTGGCTTCAAGGTCATTTGCTGCCTTGGCAGCCTCGCGCTTGGTGGTAAACCGCACCGTCTGGCCGTTGTCGTCAACGACCGTGCGCAGTACGCCCGGAGCGAGCCAGTACCGACCGCGGTAGTAGCTGCCGCGCTTCTCTCCGTATCCCACGTTTACCAACTCCTTCTTCACACCCTCAGGCGACTGCTGCTTCAGACTCAGCACGGACACCCCGGCGCGGCCTCCTTGCTCGGAGGCGCGGTGTAGCGGTCGGGGCGATCCGCCTCGGTGCGCGAGCGCGTGTGAACGGGTCCATCTGGGCCGGCACCTGGACTCGTCCCGGTCGCTCCTCGAAGAGCCTGACGATTTCCTCGAAGTGCTCAGCCGTGAAGCGGTAGGAACCGCCGGGCTTCGTGAACGGAATGCGCCCCTGTCGGGCCTGCTCCTTCACCCACCATTCGGAGACCCCGAGCGCCTCGGCGATCTCTGATGGCCGGTAGAGCTGAGGCAGTTGGGACAGGGTGACCGCGGTGACACTGTGACTGGTGTGACTGGTCATGCCTGTCCCCCGTTCTCGCCGGGGACGACGTAGCCCCCGTCCTTGCGGATGAGCTGGACGTCCTTCGCCATGCGCGAGCAGGTCTGCCGTACGAGATCGGACTGCAGCCCGGTTCCCTCGGCGATCTGCTTCGGCTTGGTTCCGGGGTGCTCTCGGACGTATCGCAGGATCGTGGCCCGACTGTCACCGATGGTGTGGTCGGTAGCGGGTCCTTCGAGGAGCTGCCAGGCGCCGGCTTCCGAGTAGAAGCGAAGCGCGTACTCCGACTCGTCGACATCGCGGCCCGTGACGTGCAGTACGCCGTCGGCCTGCCCACGGGACCGCTTCAGCACGAGAGTGGCGTCGGCGGCTCCCGCGATGCCGTTAGTGCCAGAGACCTCCGCGAGGAAGTCGTCCGCACCTGCCTTCCGGACGTGATGGACCAGGACCACGGCGATGCCGTAGTGATCCGCGATCCGCTTCACGTGGCCTACAGCCGCGTAGTCCGCGTCATAGGCCGACGAGCCAGGGGCCGACGTTCCGCGGATCTTCGCGAACACGTCGATCACGATCATGCGGGCCTCCGGGTTGCGCTCGCACCACTGGCCGATGAGCTCGCCACCGCCCTGCGGAATCGGTGGGCACGAGGTCGCCAGCGTGAGAGTGGAGGGCGCCGGTCTATCTCCGAGGATCTTGCCCATGCGCGACTGCAGTCGGCGCGGCGTGTCCTCAAGGGCGAGGTACAGGACCGGCCCGCCGTCCACGGGAACCGTGTCCATCGCCGTGCCTCCGGCCGCGACCGAAAGAGCCAGGCCGAGGGAGAGCCAGCTTTTGCCGACCTTCGGCGGACCAGCGAGGAGATTGACTCCCTCGGAAATGAGCCCCGGTACCGCCCACTTGGGATCCGGGAACTGCATGTTCATGAGCTCGTCGGCGGTCCAGGCCGTACGGATGCGCTGCTGTGCGGGCTGCAACGGCTGGGGCTCAGGGGCGGGGTATGGGGAGTTCAGATGGGGCGACGCTTCGTTGTCGTACGGGTTGTCGCTCACTTACTCTCCACACCCTCGTGGTTCTGTTCCGCGATCCACTTCGCAGCGGCGGGAAGGGACTTGAAGCCATTGCGGGCACGGGCCCAACGGTCCTTGCCGAAGCCGTATGTGCCGTCGGGCGTGGGCAGTGCCACGGCCGCGTCCTGCTTGCCGCCGCGCGGGCCTCGACCCTCGCTGATCTGGCCCATCACGTCCGACCGCTGGACCCGCGCCATCTTCCGCCCGGTGACGATCCACTCGTGGGGCTCGCCGTCGAACCAGGCTCCCCCCGGCCACAGGAGCAGGCCCGCGATCTTGCGCGGTTCTTCGCCGAAGCCGACAGCCTTCGTCGTGGTGTGGGCGTCGGTCATCGCCTCGCCACGGATGACGTGCGCGGTGTGGCAGGACGGGCAGATCACACGAAGCGTCGTACGGGTGTAGCTGCTGTTGTGGTCGCAGTCCTCGTCCGAGCAGACGTGCTGTCCAAGCGCGCTTCCATATGACGGGCGGAAGCCCTCGTCCACACGTACGTCGACGGACCACGCGGGGCTCCTGCAGTCGGAGCGGTGTGCCAGCCCGCGCCAGCCGAAGTACGTGTCCTGAACACTGAGGTTCATGCCGCATCCCTTCGCCCGAAGGTCCGCGGCTTCCGGGCGCCGGCGCGGAGGCCGGATGCGATGGTGCGGCGCGCGGCGCCTTCGTCCAGGTGGACACAGAGGGCAGACTCGGTGAGCCGCTCGCACACGTACGTCGCGCTGAGCTCATGCCCGGCAACGAGTTGCCCAAGGGCTACCGATGCCTGGTACAACGCGTTGTTGCGATTGCCCTCGTACGCGTCGGTGACCCGTGCCATCTCGGCGTTAACGGCGGCGGCCAGGTAGGCACCGCGTCGGCCGTTGGCGACCAGCGGAACAGTCGTCGGACGCTGCAGCGGAAGCGGCGCAGGGGTGAGGAGCCTCGTCAACCACTCGGGCAGCGGGGCCACCTCACGCTCGCGTACGACGGTGTAGGACCGGCCATTCACCGTGCTGCCCGCACCGACGACGTAGCCGCCGGCCGCGCGGGTGTCCACCTTCCAGCCGAGAGACCCAGCCGTGTTGCGCAGCTTCGCGCTCTCCGGAGCCGCGAAGTAGAGGTGCGTGCCACCGCTCGGCGTACGCACGGTGTACGTGTTGCCGGGCCACGGCTGACCGTGCCTCTCGGCAAGGAGTGCCAAAGCACCGGCTCCGTCGACGACGTCGTTCTGAGCGCCGGCCGGGGGCACGTCCTGGTCGTGCTTGGGTACGTCGAGGTCGACGACGACGAGGCCGGACGGGCCCGTCGCGATGCCGAGGTTGCAGTCCGCCGTCAACCAGCAACGGTCGATCCGTTCGGTGTCCGTGGTCGCACGCTGCTCCCACGCACGGATGGCAGGGCGCTTCGTGCCGGGAACGAGCGGGAAGACGTGCCATCCGCGCTCGGCCGCGCAGCGCGCGGCGCGCGGCAGCGGGACAGAGGAGTTCTGGTGCATCCTTGAGGCACCTCCTGATTCCTGGAAGGGGATGGGGAGGACCGGAGCAGCGGGCTTCGTTGACCCGTCGGCCGCTGCTCCGGGCAGATTCAGCGAGATTTCGAGGGACCCCAGGCGGCGTATTCCGCCCGGACGTAGTCCCGGTAGTCCTCGGCGAGGACCAGGTCCATTCCTTTGCGGCTCAGGCTGCGGTTCGCTACGTCGTATTCGACGAGCCATTCCGCAGCGACGTTTGCTGCCTCGTCGGCGTCCGCCGCGGCGAGCCTGCCGTTCCGGGCCTGCTCCTGAAGGGCAAGACGGTCGAGGAGCGCGGCCTTACGAAGGCGGAACTCGCGGTCCGTGCTGACGTCGGTGGGATGGGAGTCGGACGCCTCGGCGATCAGGCAAAGTTCCTGCGCGATGGTGGGGGCGTCGGCGTATGCCGCCTCGGGCGCGAGGCGCTTCGGGTCGGTCACTTGCTCTCCTCGGCGACGTGGTGCTTCTGCAGGTTGAGGAGCACGAACTGAAGAGCACGCTCGGCCGCTACGCCGTAGACGTACGCGGCGTCTGCCAGGCCAGCGGCGAACTCCGAGGCCTCCGCCGCCTCAGGGCTGTGGCAGTCGGCGAAGTCCTCGTAGAAGGAGAATTCGCGAGCGAGGTCGCGAGCGCGTACGTGCTCCGTGAGGATCTCGCCGAGCGCGACGAGGTTCGGGCCGCCCGACCACTCGGCAAGTGCGTCTTCAAAATTCGGCAGCGCCTCGGTGGGCAGCTCGTAGAGGCCATCACGGCGCACGAACTCCAGGTGCCGGGGACGCTCACCGTTCACGACCCCCGCCACGGCGCAGGCTGTGCCGTACGCGTACGCCAGCGCGGTGTTCTCGTACCGCAGCTTGATCCGCAGTTCCGTGGAGTCCTGGATCTCCTTGAGGTACCTGAGCGCCTCGTGGTGGGGGTGACTGAAGTACCGCCCGACCACGCTCACGGCTCCGTCCTCGGGGGCCATCCGAGCGGGTTCGAAGTGCCAGGCGGCGGCCTGAGCCGCCTGGTGTGCCGTGCGGTACTCACGAGCGGCGGCACCAACGGCGAAGACGCTCTCAGTCAGGTCGTGGAACCACACTCGGGTGGTGTCGGACATCGAGGTTCCTCTCAGGGTGAGCGCGGGCCGGTCTGTCCGTCCCTCCGCGAGGCCTCAACCGGCTGGCGGGTGAGACCCACGGAGATGCGTCAGGCCAAGGTCGACTGATCGGAGCCGCGATCAGTCGCGGCAAAGAGCAGCTCTCGAAGATCGCTGCCGATGACAGCGGTGAGCCGGTGCTCGATCGCCTGCCAAGACTCGGAGTCGATGGCCATGAGCGCCGCGATCGCAGCAGGGCCCTTGCCCTCTTCGACGGCGGTGAGCGCGTCGCGAAGTTCGCCGGAGGCCATCAGCGAAATACGGGGCGGGGCGGTGGACTTGGCGTGCAACACGGTTTCCCCCAGGGGTGAGTTCGAGCTGGGCATTCAGAAGGAGCTGATCGTGTGGGAGAGCGACGACATGAGGTCGTCGATGGTCGACGCGGCGCCGCTGTTCGCGAGGTAGTAGCCGAAGAGCACGCCGACCACGGCGGAGCCAGGGCCGACGGTCTTGAACTTGATCAGCAGCCCCAGGAGGAAGCCGAAGAGCACGACGGCCGAGATGGAGAAGGCCACGGGGTCCCCTTTCGGAAGGTCAGCGGTTGCCTTCGCGGCGAAGGCGGATCGTGGCGTTGTAGATGTGGCGGCCTATGCGGAGCCGGTATCCGTAGCCGCGGCAGCGACGGCACTCGCGGCCTCGCTTCAACCGTCCGGAGAAGCGGCCGACGGAGATCTTCGAGCCCCAGCCCTTGCACTTGCGGCAGGTTCCGAACGGGCTCACGGCACAGATCGCCGTGTAGCAAAGCGTGATGAACAGGAGACCGGGCAGGTACGAGAGCCACGCGGGCATGCAAAACCCCTCTCAGGGCGGTTTTGGGTAGGTGCTCGGAAGGTGGCGCTAGAAGCTAGAACCCAGGTCAGAGGCAATATGGGGCGCTAGCGGGGGTGCTAGACCTAGCAGGGGTGCCTGCTAGGTCCAGCGGTCGAATCGGCTACGCGGCTTCGGCGTTCCCGTCACGCACCGCGACGGCCTTGAGGATGTCGGCGCGCTTGATACCGCGCCGGTTGACGCCCTTGCCGCTCCCAGTGGTGCCCCACACTTGACCGGTGCGGATGCCGAGCGGCTTGAGTGCCGCAGCGAGCTGTTCCAACGTCCACTCGCCATAGATGTCAGGGCGAAGTTCGACGAGCCGAGCGAGGAGCGTCTCGGACCAGACCTTGGATTCCTCGCTCGGGACGACGGCGAGGACGTCGCTCAGGACGTCATGCACCGTGACCGATGCCCTCTCCAGCTGCTCCCCGAGCGCGTGTCCCGAGAGGGTGCCGGCGCGCTCGCGTAGAGCGCGGGCTCGAAGGCCGATGCGGTCGGCCACCACGGCGTCCACGAAGGTCCCTTGGACGATGCGGGCGTCCGCTCCCTCGCCGAGGAAGTAGCAGATGCCCTTGTCGCCCCAGGCGAACATGTTCGCGCGGACACCGCGCTTGTAGGAGCCGGTTCCGAGCACCATGTCGTTCTCGATCTGGCCCATGACCTTGAGGCACCAGCGGGCCGAGGCGTTCGCGCTGATCGCCGTGGGGATGGCGTCCTTGTCCGGCCGCTGGGTCGCGAGCAGGAGGACGATGCCGGTCGCCGGTCCGCGCTTCACCAAGTCCGTGCAGATCTCCTTGAGTTCGGCGCCGTGCTTGGGGTGCTCGAACCAGATCTGACACTCGTCCACGCCAACAACGATGGGGTGGAGCCCGAGGGACTTCTTGGAGGCGAGTTCTGAGGTCACCTTGGACTCGGGGCACATGTCGCGGGGCAGCGAGCGGATCACCTTCGCCCGGCGACGAAGTTCGCCCTGCAGTTCCCGCATATCGGCAACCGCGTACTCGATGTCCTCGATCTCGTCGCCTGCCCGGTGCCGGTAGGCAACACGGTCGCCGACGCTGTCGAGGTCACCGGTTCCCTTGAGGTCGTACGTGTGGATCTCAGCTCGTACGTCCAGCGCCGCGATGAGGAGAAGCAGGCGGAGCAGGAACGTCTTGCCCATGCGGGGCACGGCTCCGATGATGCCCGCGATATACATCAGGGTGAGCCCGACCCAGCGTCCGCGCTGGTCAGTCCCCCATTTGACGGGCTTGAAGAGATCGACGCTCCCCGACTCGGCGAGCGGCCACCTGGGCTTCTCGGCCTGCGACATGTCCTGGTCGCCCACCCAGAGCCGAAGCCGACCTGTGTGTTCGTCCGGCACAGGCTCGGGCCACACGCACCCAAGCGGCCGCCGAAGTCCCGACGCGAGCCTGTGCCTCCGCTCGATGACGTCCGTAACAGTCACGCCGTACGGAAGATCGCCCTCCGCCATCCAGCCGGGGCCGTCGCGAGTGATCGGGGCGGTGAAGGTGAAGCCCTCCTCGCCCTTGGCCTGGGCCTGGCCGATCGCCGCGATCCCGAGGGAACCGAGCGCCCGAAGCACGATGTCGCTGGTGAGCTTCGTCGCCTTGGGTATCTCCACAGACCTGTGGATAACCGGGGCGTCTGCTGCCTGCCCGAGCCACCCCAGCGCGAGCCCGGCCGCCGCGCCAACCGCGAGGAGCAGCCAGTTCGGGGCCAAAACGTACAGGGCGAGGGCCGTGGTCAATCCGATGATGGAAGCCGCGACGCCGACGACCGTCCGCCACCGGACCCGCCGGTCACGCTGGCGGGAGAGCTTCAGGTAGCGGTCGATGTCGGCCTTCTCGGCGGCTTCCTTCCGGAAGACGTCACCCTCGGCGTCCTTCATCCACCGCAGGCTGTCCCCGATGAATCGAGCGGCTCCGCGAGGCGACTGCAGGAGGAGCCTCGCCGCGTACCACGGAGTGCGGATCGCGTGATACGAGGCGATGTGCCAGGCGTAATCCACGACGCCCCTGCCCGCCTGCTTGAACTCTTCGATCGAGCGGACCCACTCGGGAATGACCGCGCGACGCTTGGCGCCACGTACCCGTTCCATGAAGCCGACGCCCGAAGGGCCGCCGGGTCGGTCGACGTTGGTGGTGCTGGTCGGATCGGAGTCGCCCACGTCGGTCGGTTCCGAGTCGGGCCGACCATCCGAACCTCCGCGTCCCGATCTCCGCTTGAGGAAGTCGAGTACCGGCCCGCCAGAGTCGGCCTCCCCCATCTCCTTCTCAAGGCGCTCAAAGAGTTCGTTCTCCGAATCTCCGTGGTCCTCGTGCTTCACTGACACTTCCTTCCTGGACTGGAGGGATTGCCAGGGCCCGCCCCTACCCGCCAAAGCAGCGGGCGGGCCCTGTGCTGAAAAGTTGAGATGAGATAGATCGCCAGGGGCTTCAGGAGCCCGCGCCGACGGCCGGCGCTTCGGCCTCCTGGCGCTCGGCGCGGAGCGCGTCCCGGAGCTGGCGCGACCGGTCCTGGCTGCAGCCGACGACTCTGCGAATCGGCTCGGCGTCCAGGCGATCGGCCGGCCAGTCCGATGTCTTCTCGCGGGCCTTCGCGAGGGCCTGGTCCCACGTCATGCGCGGGCTGTTCTTGTCGGTCCTCGCCGGTCGTCGCCGACGAGGCTTGCGCGTCTCGCCCGACTCATCAACCGACTCTGGCTCGTCGCTTTCGTCAGTCGGGACGAATCCGTCGGGAGCCAGCTCGCCCAGTTTCAGAAGGACGAGGTCCCGAACCGGAGCCTTCCTTCGCCAGCCCCGACCGTAGTCCTCACGGAGTTCCGCACGGACCAACAGCCGCTGTTTCTCCAGGGCAAGCGCCTTGCGATAGTCGGTGGTCTCCCACAGCACCATCCGGCGCCACAGCATGAGCGTCGTGCGAGGAGCGATCAGCCAACGTGACCGTCGGATGCGCTCCATCCGCCGACCCGTCGCCGCGCCAATACGGACGGCGTAGACGTGAGCAGCGATCTCACTCAGCCCCACCCACAAAAGCGGCATGGAGCCGTGAGCGAGTTTCGCGGACACCGTCGTGCCGGCCGCGATGTTCAGCCAGCACGTCACGAGCGTCAGTGCCCACGGTGCGAGATGCACCCAGGCCAGTGGCATGTTCAGTCGGATCAACAGCAGTCGAGCCGCGGTGAACACCGGGATGGCGACGTCGATCCCGACCGGCACCATCCACGGATCGGAGAAGCCCCACCGGGCCGCTGCCCCGCTGAGTGAGTCGTATGAGGACGCGAGGCCGAGGCCCCCGACGCCCACCCCGGCAACCACGGCGAAGCCGAGGAGCAGCTTCTCGCCCTGGGTCAGTGGGGGTGTCTGTTCAGCCTTCGCGAAAACCACGCTCAGGCTGCCTTCCGCGGCGAACCCACGATCTGCGTACGGCTGTTGGGTCGCAGCATCGTCACGTGCATAAGGCTCGACGCATAGAGCGCGTTGAGGGCGGCGATCGAGTCGTTCTCGTCCGCCTGCTTGATCTCGATCAGCTCGGCGAACACGTCCTCAGCAGCCGCCGCTCGGGCAGCGAAGGCTTTCTCGGACTCGCCGACCTCACCGACAAACAGGTCCCGGAAATCGTCAGGAAGGTCCGGCGCTGTCGCGTCCTGAATGTCGTCGAACCCTTGGGCGAGCTCGGCGAACTCCAGGGAGCCGAGGAACCGCTGGTTACCGACGTACGAGTACATGGACTTCTCCAAGTTCCTGGAAGGGATGGGGAAGCCAGCGCGGTGGGCTGATGTGACCCGGCGGCCACCGGCACCGGCTTGAGCGGTGCTCAGATGCGGATGCGTCGAGGCCCAGTCAGGCGAAGCCCCCAGTGGTACGCGACAGCGAACATCGTGAAGCCGCCGAGAGCGGCCATGAACGTCAGCAGCCAACTACCTCCCAGCCCCAGGACAGAGCGGGCCGCGACGTACGCGGCCAGCAGAGCGACGACCAACGTGAACAGGGCCAAGAGGCGATCCAGTGTCGTCGGAGGGCAGGAGTTGCGGGCCACGATCTGCAGGTCCCGGGCATCGGTGACGCGTGGCGTGCTGCCCGGCACGTGTATGACGACGAGCCGGGTGGCGTTTGTGTCGAGACTCGCGACGGTCCCGATCACCATGTCGTTGCGATCACGGACCACGTCGCCAATCGCAAGACGCATGAAGGTCCCCCTTCGGGAGTAGAGGCAGGAACCGAGCGGGCACGAGGCCACGCCGGCGTGGTTCAGGGGAGACCACTCAGTCGACGAGTGGTCATGACCTGCGACGACGCCAACTGCGCTGACGACGCCGCGGATCAAAAGCACTCGTTCGTTTCGAGACGATGTGGAGTTCTCAAGGACCGGACGCTTCCTTCGTACTGACCCTCTCGGGCTTTCCTCCGTGCGTGGCCACTCCTAAAGAGGTCAAGTCCTCAAGACCTCTTTAGGAGTTGCTAGGACTATGACGTATCACTCCTCCACTCGTCAAGACCTCTTTAGGAGTCGTATGCTGAGGCGCGCTTGAACGACAGGACGGTGAGCACGGATGGCAAAGGCCTACGAGAAGATCGCGGACGAACTCCGCGCACAGATCCGCGCAGGCCAGCTCGGCCCAGGGGACCGACTGCCTTCCGAAGCCGCTCTCATAAAGAGCACGGGGCGCAGCGGGCCGACCGTCCAACAGGCTCTACGCCTGCTCCAGTCGGAAGGGCTGATCGAGAAGCAGCACGGCCGCGGAACCTTCGTGCGCCGCCCGCGCACGAAGGTTCAGCGTGCGAACACGCGGCACCAGTGGGAGAAGGACCGTGCTCGCGCCCCCGAGCAGCAGCGCCTGGAAACAGGAGCGACCGAGCACGACACCGGTCTTGAGGTCGACGACCTCGTCTTTCACGCCGCGTACCGCGAGATCGAGGCTCCCAAGGAGATCGCAGAGGCCATGGGCGTCGAGGAAGGCACGGCTCTCGTCGAGCGGTCCTACCGGACGCGATACAGCGCCGAGCGGAACCCGTTCAACCTCGTCACGTCGTACCTGATCCGCGACATCGTCAAGGGGAACCCCGACCTCCTTGACGACACGAAGGAGCCGTGGCCAGGCGGGACGGGGAACCAGCTGTACACCGTGGGCATCGAGATCGACCGCATAGAAGAGCGTGTGACGGCCCGGCCTCCGACGGTCGAAGAGGCGGAGGAGTTGGGCCTGCCGCCCGGTACCGCGGTTCTCGTCCTGCGTAAAACCCAGTACGACACCGACAACCGCATCGTCGAGATGTCCGACATCACGCTCCCCGGCGACCGCACAGAAATACTGTTCACGACTCCCTTGGAAAGGTGGTGAGCCGTGAGCCGGCGCATCATCATCGTCACGGCCGTCCATGCACCGTCGGCGCACTTCCTGGCTGACGCGTACAAGTCCATATGCGAGCAGGAGCTGCCCGCCGGCTGGCAGTGGCACTGGCTGATCCAGGAGGACGGGAAGACTGATCAGGTCGCGCCCCACGTTCCTGAGGACGACCGGATCACGTTCAGGCAGGGGCGCCATGGGGGCCCCGGGCTTGCTCGCACCATCGCCTTGGCCCACGCGGACGGCGAGTACGTCAAGGTCCTGGACGCCGATGACCAACTGGCGCCGGGCACCCTGGCTCGCGACCTCGCGGCCCTCGAAGCTGATCGAAGCATCGGTTGGGCTACGTCTCGCGTACTCGATCTGCTCCCCGATGGATCCACCGTCGGCTTCCCCGGCGACCCGGAGCCGGGGCCGGTCGAGCGTCAGGAGGTGCTCGACTACTGGGCGTCTCACGACTATCGCGCGCAGGTTCACCCGGCGACCCTCTTCGTGCGCCGCGACCTGCTCATGGCCCTCGGCGGTTGGATGGCGCTGCCGGCGTCCGAGGACACGGGCCTTCTGCTCGCCCTGAACTCGACCTCACGCGGCTGGTTCTCGTCCGAGGTCGGCCTGCTCTACCGCAAGTGGGAAGGTCAGGCGACCGGCCAGGCAGCGCACGTCGACACGGCGGAGCGCGATGCACGCATGGCCGTCGTCGAGGCGAGGGCGCGCGCACTGGACTACTTCCAGTGGCGCTACCCCGTCAGCTCTGACTGATCATCACTGATTGACCGGAACCTCGTAGACGATCTCGCAGGAGGCAGCGGGCACGACGATGTCAGCCGTCTCGACCGGGCGTCCGTCGTCGCTGTAGTACGTCCGCTGAATGCGTGTCACGAGCGCACCGCGCTGGATGCCGAGGAGCACAGCCTCCTCGGCATTCGCGTGTCCGGGCTCCGGCTGCTCCACGGCTCGGCTGACCGTAATGCCAACTTCCGCCATGCGGCGCACCACGCCAGTTCCGGCGAGCGGACCGCCCTCGGGGAGCACCACGAGTGAGCCGGAAGTGAGGCTGTACGGCTCCCAGCTCGTGGACACCTGGACGGGCCGCCGATCGGCGAGGAACTCATAAGCGGTGCGGACGCAGTACTCCCCCTCGGCGATACCGAGGCGAGCGGCGATGTCCGGCGGCGCCGGGATCATGGCGTCGCTCCGGCTCTCCCATGTCCCGTCCTTGCCGAGCGCGGCCATGTCCACGCGAAACGGAGATCCGCCAGACTGCTCGCGATGCTGCGAGCGCACCATCCTCAGACGCTCGCGGGGCTCGGCAACGTAAGTGCCCGAGCCGGCACGCCCCTCCAGAACGCCCTGCGAAATCAGCGTCTCCTGCGCCCGGCGGATGACGGCCTCGCCGACACCGCACTCCTGCGCGAGCTGCGCGCGCGAAGGCAACCGGTCTCCTGGCGTCCACTCGCGGTCGGCAACTCGCCGTCGCAGCACGTTAGCGATCCGAAGGTATGGCGGTTGGTCACGCATATAGAAAATCTAGTCCACGACCTCTAATCTAGATAGCTAGCTTCTAGTTAGCTATCTAGATCTATGTCATGGAGGAACGCCTTGTGCCCTCACCAGAAGCTCGCGCCGACGAGATCGTGGCGGGCCTCTCTGCTGCTGGATTCACGCCGCGGCTGCAGCACCACGCGGACCGCATCTCCATAGAGACGAAGGTGCCGAGCTCCGTCTCCGCCGAGTCATGGCAGCGGCTTCTCACGCTCCTCATGACGTCCGACGGATTCGGGCTCGACACGACCGCGAGCGGCACCACAGCAAGGGCCGCCGTACGCAAGGAAACCCCCGCGACGATCCGACTCGTCCGGGGGCACGGCCATCAGCCTTAGGGAGCTGAACAGCGTGTTCGACCGTATCCGTAGCCCCGGACCATGGGCCAGGCAGCGACGCGCCCGGCCCTCCGCACACGCCGCGGGGGCCTGGTCCAGCGCATCCCCTCCCGCCGAGCACGCCAGCGGGGAGGACCAGTGATCAACCCCCGGAACATCACCGTCACCACCCTTGAGGTCACCTCGCAAACGATCCAGCAGCACGACGTCGTGGACATCGGCGGCCAGCGCTTTGAGGTGCTGAACATGTTCGAACTCCACGGCCAGGCAAAGGGTTTGCGCTTCACCACGGGTGAGGTCCTGACCATTCACTCCAAGACGCGGCTGTCCGTGACCCGGGCAGTCAGAAGGGGGTGACGCGTCGCATGGCATTCAATCGATACGCGTCCATCGCGGGCGAGCTCCGGCAGCAGATCACCACGGGCATGTTCTCGGCGGGCGACCAGCTCCCCGCCGAGAGCGAACTCACGAAGCTGTTCGGGGCGAGCCGACCCACCATCCGTGACGCCCTCTCCGTGCTGGAGAACGAGGGCCTGATCATGCGGCTTCATGGACGCGGCAACTTCGTTCGCCACACGTCCGGGCAGATCACGTACGCGGCGGACAGCCTGTCCCGGGAGCGGCGAGCAGCCGTCAACGCCGCCATAGAGGTGAACGTGAGCACGAAGGAGACAGCGGCCGGCAAGGAACTAGCCTCGCTGCTGCGCACGCCACCGGCCACCGCACTGATCGAGTACGCCTTCTTGAGCCACCACATGAAGTTCCCGTACGCCTTGGCCCGGGTCTACGTGCCGTGCGACGTGGCGCGGGTCGACGTCCCCAGGGCGAGCGGCTCACCGCTGGGAGAAGACGTTCTGGATCTACTGGAGAAGGCTGGGGTCCACGTGGCCAGTAGCGCTTCGCGTGTAACCGCCCGGCTCCCCGACCCCGAGGAGGCCTGGGCCCTCCGCATCGGCGCCGGTACACCCGTACTCGGCATCGAGCGGGTATCGACCGATTCCGCCGGCCGGGTGGTGGAGGCGTCTCTCCTCGTGCTCCCCGGCCACAGCGCAGAGGCCGTCTTCACGGCGCATGCTCCAACTCCGGACCCCGATCTGGAGGGCGCCCGATGATTCCGACACAGGCGACGCGCCTACTGCCGTGGTCCACCCCGGACGGGAAACCTTGCTACCTGGCGAGCGACGACCCGGGCAGTTACCTGTCCCGCGTCGCGGACAACATCGAGTCCGTTCAACTGGGCATGGCCGACGAACTGCTTGCCCACACGGACGACCTGTTGACGGACCCCAAGGCCAGCAGCGATCAACTCCGCTACGCGCTCGCGCGCACGAGCGAGGCACTTCGCGACGTGAAGCGCATCGCGGACAGCAGGGGTGCACGGCTGACGCTGCCCGATGATGATCCGGACGCGATCAGTTCGGACGACGACCCGGATGACGATGGGCCGCGCCTTCCTGCCGGGGCGTTCGGATGAGCGAGGACAGCGCCCTGGATCGGGGCCGATACCGGCCCATCGAGTGGACGCTGTCGGCTGTGCCCGCCATGTCTGTGCACCACATCGGCAAGTGCCTCGCGTGCAGTCAACGCTCGGTAGACACGGCCGACCCGGACGACGCCCAGCTGTGGTGCCTCAGGCACGCCGGCATGACGCGGCACAGCGACTATGAGCTGTCGGCGTTCCAGTACTTCAACGCCACGATCACCGACCCGGCAGTGGGCGGATCCGCTTCACCGACATAGACCAGGGCTGGGGTTGCCGGGGCATACCTCCGGCAACCCCGCCCGCCGGCCGCTGGATCCCGGTAGTTATGGGGTCCGTCAAGACAGCTCTGAGAAGCGGCTACGAAGGTTGTCCCGTACAGCCAGGCCGCGCTCACGCAGCCGACTGAACTGATAGTGCACTGCCGACTTGCTGAGCGCCCAACACCGTGTGCAGCACGCCCTCGTTGACAATCCGTGACTCAACCACGCCGAGGGAGCAACGGGGGGCGGGAGACCCGAGGCCGGGGAAGCGTGCACGCATTCACCCGCCGAGCCCTGCGGGTTGCCAGTCGACGGGCAAGGCCCAGGACCGGAAGTTCAGGACGAGACCGACTGACCACTTGGGGCACCTTCATCTCAGCGATGGCCGCCGCTGCCGGACTACTCGTCAGCGGGGTAGCCACCTGGGCAACCGTCGCCGCACTTCGCGACCAACGCACGCAGTCAGTAAGCGAGGACAATCAAGCCCTGCGCTCCCGAGCGGGTCGGGTCAGCGCCTGGATCGAGACCCACAAAGGCGAATACAAGGATCTCCACCTCATTAATCGGTCACCGGACCCCGTCGTCAATTGGGGACTTCTCTACAAAGAATCTGCCAACGAGGTACGGATCAACGGGTACGAGTTGGAGCGAATGGACTTGCGGGATACGACTCCGATGACGCTGCTTACAGCTCTTCCTCCTTGCTCTCACAGCAAGATCGACATGTTAAGAGTAGCGAAGCTCGCAAGTATCATCAGGAACCCATATGGCGATCCGAAGCCGAGAAAAAACCCGTTCCACCTGGTAGGGATCACCTTCTACACCTCAGACGGTAGCGGATGGATAAGGAACCTACAGGGCTCACTCGTTCGGCATTCGATGCAGAGCGGTTACGCTGAAACCGACGGAGATGCAGTCCCTGTCAAGAATGCAGGTAAAGCCGCCATGTGCCACGCAGACTGATCCTGGCACCGCCCTTCCTGCCACCACGCGCGTAGCGGCTGAGGCGCGGCCTGCCGCCATCCGATCTTGCCCATGCTGGAACAGACTCGTACGGTCACGTGCTATGCCTCCCGCTCTTCTCCGCTGCGCTTCAGAACTCCTGGTCACTCTCGGCCGCGGCTACGTACGCAACGCACCGGGCTCGCTGCTCAAGGGCCCGCTAGCTGCCCACTACCTCAACCCGTACCTCCGTGACCACCCGCGCCAGCGCGTGGTCGAGGCGCGGTTCGACGCGCGCTTCGCGTGCGATTCCCGCGATCTCATCCAGCGGTTCATCAGCCTCTACGGGGTGTGGGAGCCGCACATGACGCGGTGGCTGCAGAGCCGGCTGGGCATCGGAGACACGTTCATCGACGTGGGCGCCAACATCGGCTACTTCGCGGTCCTGGGATCACGCCTCGTCGGCAGCACGGGGCGGGTGGTGGCCATCGAGGCTTCACCCACCTTCCACAACCGCGTACTGCAGCACGTCCGTCTCAACGACTGCGACAACGTCCGCGCCGTCAACGCGGCCGTCTCCGACAGCCACAAGACACTGACGTTCATACTCGCCAGCTCGAACAACATGGGCGCGAACTCGATCATCCCGTACGACGGTCCGGCTGAGTCGAGCTTCGAGATGGAGGCTCTCCCCTTGCCTGAGGTCCTGGACGAGGACGAACTCAGCAGGGCCCGCGTGATCAAGATCGACGTAGAAGGTGCCGAGGGCGGCGTCATCAGGGGGCTGGCCCCCGCCCTTGAGGAGCTCCGCCCGGATGTGGAGATCGCCGTGGAGGTCACTCCAGACCGCATGGCCCAGCTCGGCGACTCCATCGACGAGTTGCTGGAGACCATGGCTCAGCACGGCTTCCATACCTACCGGCTGCCGACCGACTACAGGCCGGAGAACTACCCCCGCGCCCTGCGCCGGCCGGAGCCTCCGGTTCGATGGCGCGGCCCCATCGTCGGTGAGACCGAGCTGATCTTTTCTCGCATCGACGCCGAGACGCTGCGCTGACCGAGCGCTAGCCCGGCGGTGGAGCCGGCCCCTACCGGCCCACCACGAGCGGACGCCCCTAGAGATCCCGGTCAAACGGCAGATCCAGCATCCGAATCGCGTTCCCGCGGAGCAGCTTGTACGCCACGTCCTCAGGGAGGTGGCCGACGTGATCCTCAGCCACTGCCTTCGTGTGGGGCCACGTGGAGTCGACGTGCGGATAGTCGGTCTCGAAGGTGGCGTTGTTGACGCCCACGGTCTCGATCGAGGCGACACCGTGTTTGTCCCGGAAGAAGCAGCAGTAGATCTGCCGGTAGTAGTACGACGACGGGGGCTCCGGGATCAGGTCCTTGACGCCACCCCAGGCCCGGTGCTCCTCCCACACATCGTCGGCGCGCTCCAGGGCGTACGGAATCCACCCCATCTGCCCTTCGCTGTACGCGAGTTTGAGGCGGGGGAACTTCACCAGGACCCCGGAGAAGAGGAAGTCCATCATCGAGGCCATCGCGTTGTTGAAGCTCAGGGAGGCCTGGACGGCGGGGGGCGCGTCGGGCGATGCCGCCGGCATCTGCGATGACGAACCGATGTGCATGTTCACGACCGTGCCGGTCTCCTCGCACGCCGCGAAGAACGAATCCCAGTAGCCGGAGTGGATCGACGGCAGCCCGAGGTGCGTCGGGATCTCGCTGAAGGTCACTGCTCGCACGCCGCGAGCAGCATTGCGCTTGATCTCGGCGACAGCGAGATCCACGTCCCAGAGCGGGATGAGGCACAGTGGGATTAGCCTTCCGCGGCTGTCACCACACCACTCCTCCACCATCCAGTCGTTGTACGCCCGGACGCAAGCGAGCCCGACCTCCTTGTCCTTGGCCTCAGAGAACGTCTGCCCGCAGAAGCGCGGGAACGTCGGGAAGCAGAGGGAGGCCTCGACATGGTTGATGTCCATGTCCTCCAGGCGGGCCTTCGGGTCCCAGCAGCCACGGCGCATCTGCTCACGCGTGATGCCGTCGAGCGTCATCTCATCCCGCGAGAAGCCCACGGCAGCGATGATCCGCTTGTACGGGAAGATCTCTCCCTCGTACTCCCACCAGTCGGTGACCTGCCCTTCCGGGTCCGTCGTGAACTTGTACTTACCGCCGATGTACTCAAGCTCGCCGATACCTGCGGTGAAGGGCTTCGGGCCCCGGTCGCGGTACTTGCTCGGGAGCCACTTCTCGAAGAGGTGCGCGGGTTCGATCACGTGGTCATCCACGCTGATGACGCGGGGGAGCTCTTTGGCCCCGACCTCGATGTTCTCCACTGCTCTGCCCCCTACTACCTGCCGGTTTCCCATACATGCATCTGACGGACCATCAGATTGAGGTTATGGCGTCACACCGGTGACGGCAACAGTCCGCTTGAAACTCGACCCCTTGCGCGATCGGTCGAGATCGGCTGAACTGACGAGCCGTCAGGTCAGGTTGAGGGAGGGCACGCGCGATGCAGACGATGTGGCTCAGCGGAGCCGAGTGGTTTGCCGTACTGCGGATCGGTCTCGGCCTGTGGTGGCTGGAGAGCTGGCGCCACAAGGACAAGAAGACCTGGTTCACCGGAGGCGGCATCGGCTGGGCCGTGGGCATTGCCGAGAAGCACCGCTGGCAGTTCGTCCGGTCCGGCTTCGACCTGACGGTGAGGCCCCGGCCGCAGCTGATGGCGTACATAGTCGCCTACGCGGAGCTGGCCCTCGGGCTTGGCCTCATCTTCGGCTTCCTCACGCCGATCGCGCTCGTCGGCGGCCTCGTACTCAACCTGATCTACTTCGTGCTGATGATCCACGACTGGGCTGAGCAGGGGCAGAACTTCATGATGGCCCTGATCTCGGTCGCCGCTCTCCTCGGCATGAGCTGGCAAGTCTGGTCGCTCGATTCGGTATTCGAGCTGTTCCTCTAGAGATCCACCGCGGCTCGGCTCCGGCCGGGACAGCGGACCGATCGGCCTGTTCATCGTCAAGCACCGACCACTACCCCCTCAAGCAGCAAAGGTCGGGCAGCCGCTCATGGCGGCTCCCCGACCCCTCCCGCGAGCCCTTGATCATGCGGACCCGAGAACCGAGCGGCACAGCACGCTGCGGAACCCCTGCGGAGTCGGCGTAGCCGTCACTGCAGTTATTCCAGCCTCACGCCCATACGCTTGGCGACCTTTTCAGTGTCCTTCGTGTGCCACCACTCGAAAAGGTGGGTTCGCAGCAGCAGGGCGAGATACTCAAGCGTCTCGTCGAATAGGTCACCACTGACGAAGCTTGCCTCTTCACCCTTATAGTGCAGAGAAACGCGCCAGACCTCACCTGAAACCCGAACATCAAGCTCGATCAGCAGGGCAGGCGAAACGCCATCTACCTGAAACCGTAGGACTTCGATAGGGACCCCCGGCCCCTGCCTCTGGACCCCCAGGAGCTTTTCTCCGAGTTTTTCCTGCACCTGTTCCGCGGTGGCCATAAATCATCCTTCTAGCAAGCGCTCGCACTTCGCGGCGTGTATTCGACGCTAGCCGTGATGACCCCCTGGGGCGTCACCCCGCCGGGCCTACCGCCGAGCGGACCCTTGTTGTACACCACCTTGAAGTTCTTCCTGGGGTTCGGGGAGCACCCGGTACCCGGCTTGTACCGGAAGATCACGCCGGGGCTCTTCTCGTACCCCTTCCAGAGAGTCTCATTGATCTTGTTCTTGAAAGACGTGCTCCACCTGCCGCGCTCGACGAGGTGCTTGTGCCCCCAGTTCACGGTGCCACAGCGCAGAGGTATCCGTGCAGGCCCACGGTTGAACGTGTAGGCAATCTTTTTGCTGTTCTGGTTCTTGCACTTGTCGGCCCTGGTCTCCACGGATTGCACCATGCGACCAGAATCCTGAACCTGTGCGTTCGCCGCAGGCGCACAGAGCGAGATGGTCACCGCCCCCATTGCGACAATGAAAGGCACAGTTATCTTACGATCCAGACTCACGCACTTCCCCCTTGGTCGATCAGTCGATGATCATCGTGCTTCGAATTAGCACTACAGAACAAGGGATTTTCGAAGTGACGACTGTCACGCTATGCAATGGAACGGACACTTCACGTAGTGCATCAGAGGCGTAACGGTCCAGTCTCCCTGCGTGACCTTAGGGTCCGAGCGAAGGACGAGGCGCAGGGAGGATCACACGGAGCCCTGTACGAACCGATCGATGCCTGACCGCACTGTCGACCGGACAGCGAGCCCGGTTTGCTGGACTAGGCCCGACCTAGGCCTTATCGGAAGCGTCTCCAGCCTGACCTTCTTCGGAACTCCCAAGCTTCTGACAGTCGGCACACGCAGTGGCCGTGAGTTGTTGCTCCAACCGCACGTGGCCGATCTCCGCTCCGCACAGTTCGCACCACCCGTAGTTCGCGGCGGCGAGGCGATGGAGGGCCCTCTCGATCGCCTTGACCTCCGCTGCGGCCGCTTCCGCACCAGTGAATCGCAGTAGGACCAGCCTGCGGTCTTTCAGCAAGCGACTGAACCTGCTCTGATCCTCGGGCCCCATGTATTCGGTCAACAGCCTCTCCCCATCGCCACGTTGGGCCGCCGTTCTGCTACGAGCCATACGGAGCTTATTTGCACCTCGCTCGACGTGGGACCACCGCGAACCCAACGAAGCGCATCAAGAGCGCTGCAACACGGGGTGTCACACCCGTCACAGCGTCACCCACCCCGTTCCGCTGGCCTGATCGACTCGCACAAGCCATGGCCCCCCGTGTTTCAGCCATCGGCTTCCCCTTCCCCCGCTGCACTCGTAACATCGTCCAGTCGTCTTTAGGAGTCGTGCTGACCTGGGGGAACGGTGGGAACGGGTGAGCAGCTCGTAACAGTCGCAGCGGTATTGCTGGGCGCGTTGACGACGCACCTGACCAACTACCTCATGAACCGCAGCCGCCAGAAGCATGAGCTCCTGGTCCGCTGGGACGACAGGAAGTTGGACGCGTACGAGGGATACATCGATACGGTCCGCACCTCCGTCTTTCTCGCTGTTCATCTCTACGAGCTCAGAGAGGGCCTGCGCGAGAGTCAGCAGAGCGAGAGGGATGTCCGTGCCGAGGTGTTGGAGGCCAGCCATCTTCGAGGGCGTGCCTTCGAACGCATCTTGTTGCTCGCAGGGGACGAGGTCATTGAGGCCGCACACAGGCTGAACGCCGTTGCTCTCAGCATTGATTGGCAGGCCAACGGCAAGGTGTCGGGAACGCTTGAGGAGTGGCGGGACCGGAACCGAGCGGTATTCCGCGCGATCACCGCCTTCCACGACGCCGCTCGCCAGGACCTCGGTGTGAGCGGCAGTGTGACGGGCGAACAGCACCCGGAGCGGGACCTGTTGCTCCCGCCATCGCCGCGGAATCCGTAGCCACGTTCCGTTAGGCGAGTTGGTCCCGAAGCCGACGGCTTGGGCGCCGGCGTCCAAGACGCGCAACTCGCCCTCCTCTCGTGCGCTTGTCTGGCCTGTTGCGCCGCGGCATGCCACCCTGCCCGGCACATCCGCCTTCCACGGACCGTGGACCACGCTGGGCGGGCAGCCTGCGTACGGCGCACCATCGTTCTGGCAGATGAGGAGAGGCCGATGAGCGAACGCGACCGGGAGATGAACGGACCTGAGGCATCAGCCCTCAGACAAGGGCACGCCGCACGAGCCGAGAGTGCAGCAGCTCGGGCGGCAGCCATCAGCCACTACATCGAGCGCGTCGCGCGAGAGCGGCCGGACGGCAAGGAAGCCGACGAGAACGCCATCTGGAAGGCAGCTCACGCCGCACGTGTAGCGGCACAAGCGCTCGCAGTGCTCTCGGAGATCCCACCCGACCCAGCCGCAGACTCTCGCTGCGCCAGAAACTCGGCTGCCTCCGCCGCGCAGGCCTCCCAGATGGGGCAGCTCGTCGACGGCGACACCGAACCATCGCTCGCTGCATGCAAGGCCGCGCTCAAAGCCTCACTGGCTGCATCCGCTGCGGCGGGAGCCAGCTCTCTCGGCGCGGACGAAGCGCTGAACTCCCTAGCAGACGAAGCCGAGAAGCTGGCTGTCGCCGCAGCAGAGCGCTCCGGCTGGATCCGCCCCGGTGTAGAGATCCCTGCCGTCTCGACGGGTGTGCGAAGCCCCGAGGTCATGACGATGCTCCACCTCTGATCTCTGATCCACTCCCCGCTCACTCCCCGGGGAGTGAGCGGGGAGTGGATCAAGAACGGCGGCGTCGACCCCACCCTTCCGGACCGACGCAGACCAATACCCTGACCTGCACTGGAGCGAAGTAGACCAGGTCAGCGACGTTCCGGGACTTTCTTCGGGACGAAGAGGTCGTGGGTTCAAATCCCGCCACCCCGACAGCTGGAATACCAGGTGAGGCGCCTACCGGATTCGGTAGGCGCCTCACCTGTTTCTGTGTGCGTGTGGACCCGCGTGAGCCCCTGGCCGGTGGCGGTGGTCAGGGGCTCACGTGTGTGGGGGTCAGTTCTGCGTGGTGGTGCGGCCTCGTACCGCGTGTGTGGCTGTGATGGTTGCGGCCATCCAGAAGCAGGCGCCGGACACCGCGGTTCCGGCCGGTGCGTCGAGGAGTAGCGCCAGGACACACACCACGGCGAAGACGACGACGCCGCAGGCTATCGATGTGGTGTCACGCCAGGCGGGTGTGGTGGGTCTGCCTGTGAAGAACAGGGTTCCTATGGACAGGAGCACCATCAGGGCTCCGCCGTAGATGAGCCACGTGCTGCTCAAAGCCGATCTCCGCTCGTGTTTCTTGTGGTGCTGGTGGTGCTCGTGTTGCTAGTGGTGTTACTTGCAGTTTCCGCCGGAGTATTGGCCGGGGATGAAGATTCCTGCCGCGAACTTGACCTTGATGCACTTCTTGGCGTTCTTCGCCTTCAGCGCCGTCGTGGTGATGACCGCGGCGTGCGCACTCCAGTAGATGTTCAGGCCTGGCGGGAGGAAGCCCGAGACCACGCCGGACAGAGCGCCGTTGGTGGCGATCGCCCTGGTCTCCTTCTTGTTGAAGTACGCGGTGCCCGTCACGATGCCCCACGTCATCTTCGGGTCGGCGACCACCGGGAACGCGGTGTTCCAGGTGGTCTCGACCGTCTGGATGAGGTCGGTGCCGTCCAGCTTGTAACTCGTGGGCACGCTCTTGCCGTTCGCGTCCTTGGCCCACGGTGCGTCGATCGTGGCGACCGGGACGTGGACTCCCTCGCCGGCCTCACGCGTGATCTCGTAGCCACCCTGGCCGTCTTCGGTGATGCTCGCGTCCTGCGGGATGTTGAGCCGGAAGCGGTGGGTCCCGGAGGCCTTGGCGTCCTTGAGCGTGACCAGGGTGCGGGCTCCGCCGTCCTTCGTCGGCTGCACGGCGATGTCCGTGGCGGGAGCGGCGTCGGGGTAGATCACCGTGCCCGCGCCGGCCTTGACTCCGGCGACGTCCTTGGCGCCCGGCAGCGTCAGGCCGAACGTAGAGCCGTTGTCGTCGGCGGCGTGCAGGGCGCCGTTCGCCTTCTCCGGTGCGGTGACCGTGAGGGCGGCTCCGTCCCCGGCGGTTACCGCCTTGGCCGGCGTGCCCGGAGCCGCCGTCGACGCGGCGATGTCAGTTGTCCCTGTAGCGGATTCCACGACTGCGGCAGCCCGGGCCGCTCCATCCGAATGCCGGGTGGTGGTGGCCGCGTTGGCCGGAATCGCCGAGGCGAACAGGGCTGCCCCGGCGGTGGCGGACACAGCAGCCAGGGACAGCTTGCTGAGCTGGTGACGGTGTGTGCTGTTCTGCACGCGCCGTACTCCTTTGAACGTGCTTTTGCAGGCAATGCTCGCAACCCGGCCCTGTGGGGGCGAGGGGTGCTAGTCGGGCCTTATGGTCAAGATCAACTCCATCACGCCCAGAACGGACACGCTGTGGCGGAAGCCATAATTCCGCCTCCAATTTCCCTTGAATGATAGGCGTTTCGCCTTTGTAACCTTTTAATCTCAGGCTGTGGATCGGTGGAACCTTTGATGGTCACAGCCCGTCCGGGCCCGGGTCTGGCTACTCGGTCTGCGTGGGTGCGTCCTGCGTCGCCCACTCGACGAACTGGACCACGACGCCGTTCGGGTCGGTCAGTTGGAACAGACGCTCGCCCCAGGGCTCTTCGCGCAGCGGCATGGTGATCGGGGCTCCGGCCTCGCGCAGGCGGCGTTCCTCGGCCTCGATTCCGGTGACGGTGAGCGCGAAGATCAGGCCCGTGGCCCGCTGGTCCCGCTGCTCGGGCGGGAGCACCTCGCTGCCGCCACGGAGCAGCACGATGTCGGCGGCTCCGTCACCTCGGGTCAAGGAGGCGAAGCCCTCGGCGGCCATGGCGACCTCGTAGCCGAGATGGGTGCGGAAGAACTCACGCGAGGCGTCCACGTCGGCGACGGTGAGGGAGAGGGTGGAAGCGGTGACGTTCAGGGCATCTCCTGGCAGGTCGGGGTGTGATGGGGGCGAGCAAGCGCGCGGGCTCTGCGGCCGGGTGAACTCGGCGGTTTCGGTCGGCAGTTGAGCGGGCGGACTTGCGTCTAGGTTCGTTTCCTCGGGATAACTTTGCAACGGACGTAACTTTAGCCGCGCCCACCCAGTCGGTCAAGCATAATTTTGCCCCGAGTGTAAGATTCCCTCATGACCACCACCGAGATGGGGCTCCGCGAGTCCAAGAAGCAGGAGACCAGGCAGCTGATCTCCGACTGCGCCACCAGGCTTTTCATCGATCAGGGCTTCGAGCAGACGACCATCACCGAGATCGCCGCCGCGGCCCGCGTGGCCAAGAAGACGGTGACCAACTACTTCCCTCGCAAGGAAGATCTGGCCCTCGACCACCACGAGGCCTTCACCGAGGGCCTTGCCCGGACCGTCGCCGAGCGTGAGCCCGGCGAAGAGCCGCTCACCGCCCTGGGGCGGACGTTCCGTGCCGCCCTCCTCGCGCACAGCCCCGTCGTCGGCTTCACCGGCCTCGCGTTCGCCCGCATGGTCGCCGACAGCCCCACCCTCACCGCCCGCCTGCGAGAACTGCACGACCTGCGCGAGGAGTCACTCGCCGCCGCGCTGGCCGCCGCCGCCCCTTCGGATTCCGCCCCGGACATCTCCCACCGCGCCGACGCAGCCCTGATCGCCGCCGCGGACCGGCTCCTGTTCCGGCGTATCCAGGAGCTCACCCTGGCCGGCCGTACCGACGACGAGATCGAGGCCACGTTGCTCCCGGAGGCCGATCACCTCCGCGCCCTTCTCGCCGCCGCCCTCGACAATCGCCCCGCCGCCGGCTCCCCCTCGTGACGTCGCCGTGGAAATGGCCCCCACACGCCCCGTTCCGCTAGCCGTTCCGTGGTGTCACCATGCGGAGTCCAGGGGTGTCGAGGGGTGTCGAGGGGACCCTCGACGGGGGCGGGCGGAGGAACGAATGACTGAGGTCTTCTTGCGGCGGCTGACCCGGTGGCAGGCGGAGCAGCAGCGGGAAGCGGTCGCCGACGTCTATGTCGAGGCCTACGAAGGGGACGCGGGCGCCGAATACCGCGACCGGCAGGGGTTCCTGCGGCTTTTCGAGAGCACCGTGCAGCGGCCCGACTTCGACATGGTCGTCGCCGACGCGGCGGGCCTGGTCGGCTGCCTCTACGGCTACCGCGCGGACCGTACCGGCGACTGGTGGAAGGGGTTCCGCGGTGTTCTGCCCGTAGAGGTGGAGGAGAGCACGGCCTCGGGCCGGGTCTTCCTCCTGACCGAGCTGATGGTGGTGCCCGCCTACCGGCGCCTCGGCATCTCGGAACGCCTGCGCACCCTGTTGCTCATCCGGCACACCACGGATCTGGTCGTCGCGGTCATCAAGCGGGACGACGACCTGGGGCGCGAGGTCCTGCGCTCGTGGGGCTGGACGAAGCTCGGGGAGTTCGATCCGGCGGGACCAGGTTCTACGGCCCCGCCCCGCCGAGGGGAGAGCGAGGCGGCGCAGCCCGACGGGCTCGTGTGGGAGGGGTGGGTGCGGCCGACGGGCGCGCGGCCCTGAGCTGCCTCGCAAGCAGGCGCGACCTCAGGTTCTCGCCTTGCGGTCCTTGCTCGCCCGCAGGGAGTACATGAGGGGGATGCGGGGGCGCGATGCCGGGAACCGGTAGTGGCCGTCGCGGAGTTCGAGGGTGCCGAAGCGCTCGAAGAGCGTCGTGTCGTGCTCGTGGAGGAACTCGATCCGCAGGCCGGCCGAGGCGAGGGCCGAGACGACCTCGCCGACCGGGTGCTGCCATTCCACGGTGCGGTTGTGGACCGTGGGGGTGGTGTTGTCCGCGTAGCCGCCGGGGGTCTCCTCGATCCAGGCGTCGCGGGCGAAGTAGTCGTACTCGATCCGTGAGCCCGTGGCGTCGTCCAGGATGTCCGTGAGCGGATGGAACTCCGAGAGGTAGAGGAAGCCGCCGGGCGCGACGAGCGCGGCCGCGGTCTCGGCCCATCGCTGGATGTCGGGGAGCCAGCACAGGGCGCCCACTCCCGTGTAGACGATGTCGTACGAGGAGTCCGGCACCGCATCCGCCGCGTCGTACACGTCCGCGGCCACGAAGGACGCCTGGTCGGCGCTGAGGCCGAGCTCGGCCGCGAGGTCGCGGGCCGCGTCCACGGCCGGCTCGGAGAAGTCGAGGCCGACCACGCGGGAGGCGCCGTGCCGGGCCCACGAGAGGGTGTCGAGGCCGAGGTGGCACTGGAGGTGGAGCAGGGAGCGTCCGGTGACGTCACCGACCTCGGCGAGCTCGAAGGCGCGCAGGGGGTCCTTTCCCGCGCGGAAGGCCGAGAGGTCGTAGTAGTCGCTGGCCAGGTGGAGGGGCACCCGCTCGTCCCAGCGTTTTCGGTTGGCCTCGCGCCAGTCGGACGGGGTCGGTGAGTACATTCCAGAAAGTTATCCACAGGCTGGGGACCCTCGCCAGCGGATTGTCGGCGCGTACGTGCACTATGGGGTCCATGAGCGACTTGGGTGCGGGTGCAGGGAAGACGACGCCGACGGCAGCGGGCGGGGACACGGGCGCGGGCGGGGACGCGGGTGCGCCGATGCCGGACTGGGAGAAGCGGTTCCGTGCGCCGCGGGTCTCCCTGCCGGACTGGGCGGAGGACGCCCCTGACCGCTCCTTGTTCGTGTCGAACGCGACGGGGACGTACGAGCTGTACGCGTGGGACCGCGCGACCGGCGAGCAGCGCCAGGTGACGGACCGGCCGAACGGCACGACGGACGGGCTGCTCACGCCGGACGGCGAGTGGATCTGGTGGTTCAACGACACGGACGGCGACGAATTCGGCGTGTGGATGCGCCAGCCGTTCACGGGCGGCGGCACCGACGAACCCGCGGTGCCGGGACTCGACCCGTCGTATCCGGCGGGTCTCGTGCTCGCCCGTGACGGACGGATGTCCGTGATCGGCCGCTCGACGGACGACGAGGGCTCGACGATCCATGTCGTACGGTCCCCCGGCGCGGACCCCGTGGAGATCTACCGCCATCGCGAGTCCGCGGGCGTCGGCGACCTCTCCCACGACGGTTCGCTGATCGCCGTGGAGCACACGGAGCACGGCGACGCGATGCACTCCACCCTCCGGGTGATCAGGCCGGACGGTTCCACGGTCGCCGAGCTCGACGACACCGAGGGCGGCACGGTCGAGCTGGGCCTTGAAGTCCTCGGCTTCGCGCCGGTCGACGGGGACACGCGGCTCCTCGTCGGGCATCAGCGGCGCGGCCGCTGGGAGCCGATGGTGTGGGACGTCGCGACGGGCGAGGAGAGGGACCTGGCGCTCGACCTGCCGGGTGACGTGAGCGCCGAGTGGTATCCGGACGGCTCCGCCCTGCTCATCGCGCACAGCTTCGAGGCCCGCAGCGAGCTGTTCCGGTACGGATTCGCCTCGGGTGACCTCGTCAGGGTCGAGACGCCCGCGGGGTCGGTGTCGGGGGCGACGGCACGGCCGGACGGCAGCGTGGAGTACCTGTGGTCGTCGGCCGCCGAGCCGCCGGTGGTGCGCTCGACGTCGGGCGGCGTCGTCCTCGACCCGCCCGGCATGAAGGCACCGGCGTCCGTGCCGGTGGAGGACGTGTGGGTGGAGGGTCCCGGCGGCCGGGCGCATGCCCTCGTACAGAAGCCCGCCGGCGCGACCGGCCCCCTCCCCACGGTCTTCGAGATCCACGGCGGCCCGACGTGGCACGACAGCGACGCGTTCGCGGCGGGCCCCGCGGCCTGGGTGGACCACGGGTACGCGGTGGTGCGCGTGAACTACCGCGGCTCGACCGGTTACGGCAGGGAGTGGACGGACGCCCTCAAGCACCGGGTCGGCCTGATCGAGCTCGAGGACATCGCCGCGGTGCGGGAGTGGGCCGTGACGTCGGGCCTCGCTGACCCGGACCGCATGGTCCTGGCCGGGGGCTCCTGGGGCGGGTATCTCACGCTCCTCGGCGTCGGCACGCAGCCCGACTCCTGGGCGGTGGGCCTGGCCGCGGTCCCCGTCGCGGACTACGTGACGGCGTACCACGACGAGATGGAGGCCCTGAAGGCCATGGACCGCACGCTCCTCGGCGGTACGCCGGAGGAGGTCCCGGAGCGCTTCGAGGCCTCGTCCCCGCTGACGTACGTGGACGCGGTGAAGGCCCCGGTCTACATCTCCGCGGGCGTGAACGACCCGCGCTGCCCGATCCGCCAGGTCGAGAACTACGTGGACCGGCTCAAGGCGCGGGACGCGGTGCACGAGGTGTACCGCTACGACGCCGGGCACGGATCGCTCGTCGTGGACGAGCGGATCAAGCAGGTGCGGTTGGAACTGGACTTCGCCGAGCGGCACCTCCGCTAGCCCGGGGCGCGCGGAGTCCCCGGGGGGGGCGGAGGGTCGGGCGTCGGGGGGCGGCGGGTTCGGCAACCCCGCGGCCTCTCCCCCGCGGACGCCCCCGTACCGTGGGGGTGTGTACCGGTTCCTGCTGACGCCCCGCTGGTGGGGGATCAACGTCTTCGTACTGCTGGCCATCCCCTTCTGCGTCTTCATGGGGTCATGGCAGCTGGGGCGGTTCGAGGACCGTGTCGAGGCGCATGACGCCGCACAGCAGCAGGCGGACCGGCAGGCCTCGCCCACCCGGACCGAGCAGAAGGCCCGGCCGCTGGACTCGATGCTCCCCGTGGACAAGGAGACGTCCGGGGAACAGGTGTCGGCCACGGGACGGTACGGCAGGCAACTCCTTGTGCCGGGCCGGGAGTTGGACGACAAGTCGGGGTACTACGTCCTGACGCTGCTGCGTACCGAAAGCGGCAAGGACCTGCCCGTCGTACGCGGCTGGCTCCCCGGCAGGGCGAGCGCGGCGAAGGCGCCCGCGGCGCCCTCCGGCGAGGTCACCGTGACCGGCGCGCTCCAGGCCTCCGAGAGCCCCGGGTCGAACGGGGTCAGCGCGGCCGGCGGGCTGCCGGACGGACAGCTGGGCGCCATCAGCGCGGCCTCGCTGGTGAACGTGGTCCAGGACGATGTGTACGACGCCTGGGTCACCCTGGCGAAGGGTGACTCCGGGATGAAGGCGGTGCCCGCGGCCGCGCCGGAGAACTCCGGGCTCGACCTCAAGGCCTTCCAGAACCTCGGCTACACCGGCGAGTGGTTCGTGTTCGCGGGGTTCGTCGTCTTCATGTGGTTCCGGCTGTTCCGGCGGGAGCGGGAGTTCGCACGGGACGCCGAGCTGGGGCTGCTGCCGGAGGATCCGGCCGCGGGTGACGGCGTGAGTGACTCAGCTGCCGGAGTCCGCGCGGGCTGACTCCGCCCATACGCCGACGGCCGGGACGGAACCTTTCAAAGGTTCCGCCCCGGCCGTCTCTGTCCGTCGTCCGTATGTCCGCGCCTACGACGCCGACAGCATCCCCGTCCGGTACACCGTCCCCGCGCACGCGTTGACGATTGTCGCCCCCGCGGCGGGCGAACCCTGGGCGGCGGTCAGGGACACCGTCACGCCGCCGTCCTGTACGCCGCCGTCCTCGCGCACCATCTGGGGCTCGGCGCCACCGGGTGTGCCGCCGTCCGTGCCGCCGCCGTTCTCGGTGGGGGTCGGGTCGGGCGAAGGCTCTCCGCTGTCCGTCGGGCATGCCTCCGAAGGCACCCAGGCGAACTTCACCTCGTACGCGGCACCCGGCTGGAGGACCAGCGAGCTGACCGCCTGCGAGGGATCCGGAAGACCCGTCGCCGCGTCGCCCGCCACGTGTTCGGTGACGAAAATCTTCGCGGGGTCGGCCGCCCCCGTCGTCGCCGTGCTCACGCTGCCCGGGGCGCTGACCGTGCAACTGCTGCCGGAGACGTTGGCGACGCGGAACGTGCCGTACACCTTGCCGTCGGCCTCGGCCACGCCCGCGCTGCCCGAGGCGCTGCCGAGCTGGTCCACCGCGCAGGCGGGTGAGCCCGCGGACTCCGTGCCCGCCGGGTCGGGGCCGCCGGTCGCGCCGCCGCTGGCCTCACCCTTCCCCTTGCCGTCCTTCTTGCCCTTCTTGTCCTTCTTGTCCTTGGACTTGGAGGGGCCGGAGCCGCTGCTCTCGCCCTTCTCCCCGCCGCCGGCGTCCTTGCCCTGGCTCGAACCGCCCTGCGTCTGCTCGCTGTTGCCCGCGATCGACGGCCGGTCGTCCGAGCCGCCGCCGGAGTTCGTCACGTGCACGAGAGCGGGGATGGCGGTGCCGATGAAGAGCGCGGCGGCAGCCATGCCGACCACGGCCTGCCGCTTGCGCTGTCGCCGCGCCGGGACCGCGTGCCGCAGACGCTCCAGGGCGCGGTCTCCGGGCTCGATCTCCTGGACCGCCGAGCGCATCATCCTGCGCAGCGCCAGCTCGTCGGCACCGGAGCCTTCGTCACCGCCGAAGAGCGAGTCCAAGGGGGAACCCGCCCCGGAACCCTTGCTCTCGACCGTCTCGACCGTCTCGACCGTCTCGACCGTCTCGACGGACTTGACGGTCTCGACAGCCTCCGCGGCCTCTTCGGCCCCGGAACCCTCGGACTCCGCCGCGCCCTCTGCCGCGCCTGACTCGTTCTCGGAGGCGGTGGGCTCGTCGCCCTGGCCGTGTTCCACAGTTCCGTCCCCAGCACGCTGCTCAAACTCGGCGCTCTCGTCCTGCTCGCGCCCGTACTCATGCTTGCTCATGCCGGTGCCTCCATGGCGACCCGCAGAGCCGCGATCCCGCGCGAGCCGTACGCCTTCACCGACCCCAGCGATATGCCCAGGGTCTCGGCGACCTGCGCCTCGGTCATGTCCGCGAAGTACCGCAGGACCAGAACCTCGCGCTGACGGCGCTGGAGGCCGCGCATCGCCTTGATCAGCTCGTCGCGCTCCAGGAGGTCGTACGCACCCTCCTCGGCGCTCGCCATGTCGGGCATCGGCTTCGAGAGCAGCTTCAGCCCGAGGATGCGGCGACGGAGCGCGGACCGCGAGAGGTTCACGACGGTCTGCCGCAGATAGGCGAGCGTCTTCTCCGGGTCCCGGACGCGTTTGCGCGCCGAGTGCACCCGGATGAACGCCTCCTGCACCACGTCCTCGCACGAGGCCGTGTCATCGAGAAGCAGCGCCGCCAGGCCGAGGAGCGACCGGTAGTGGGCGCGGTAGGTCTCGGTCAGGTGGTCGACTGTGGTGCCCGCGCTCATCGCCTCTTCAGCGCCCTCGCGCTGCGTCGGGATGCGGGCCGATCTCGTGGTGGGCATGGGGGCGATCACCGGCATGCCGGCGGGCGCACGGGGACGGCGGGGCGGGCGCAGGGTCGCACCCCTCGCCTGTACCGCTGTGAAATCGAGAACCTCTGCCACGCCAGTTGGACACGCCTACCCCCTGGAGGGTTGTACGCATCGCGCGGCGCGTTTGCGGCAGGCAGCGTCGCCGTCGGTGACGCTGCATCAATTGCCCCCATGCGTACCAGCTCTTCCCCTATGCCCAATTTTCGCAGCGCTCAGGTCACGCCCCCGGGAGGGCGCTCGCAAAGACGCGCCCCGCCCTGCTGCTGGTTGCAGAGGACGGGGACGAATATCTTCGAACGCTTATTGCGAATCTTCGAACGCGGCAATGGTCCAGATCAAGCGATCCCGGCCACCAAGTTGGACACAGAATTTACACAGATCCCACAGACACCCCCGCGCCGGGGACCGGACAAGGGATGCGATCGGGACCGGTCAGCTACGAGATCAGGTCCGGTCAGGGACGGGATCAGGTCCGGTCAGCGCTGGCGCCCGGTGAGCTCCGCCGCCACCAGCTCCGCGATCTGGGCCGTGTTCAGCGCGGCCCCCTTGCGCAGATTGTCCCCGCACACGAAGAGCTCGAGGGCCGTCGGATCGTCGAGTGCGCGCCGCACCCGGCCCACCCAGGTGGGATCGGTGCCGACCACGTCGGCGGGCGTCGGGAACTCCCCGGCGGCCGGGTCGTCGAACAGCACGACGCCCGGGGCGGTGGCCAGGATCTCGCGCGCGCGGTCCACCGTGACCTCGTCCTCGAAGCGCGCGTGCACGGTCAGGGAGTGTGTGGTCACGACCGGCACGCGTACGCAGGTCGCGGCGACCTTCAGGTCGGGCAGGCCGAGGATCTTGCGGGACTCGTCCCGCACCTTCATCTCCTCGGACGACCAGCCGTCGTCCCGCAGCGTCCCGGCCCACGGCACCACGTTCAGCGCCACCGGCTCCGGGAAGGGCCCGGTGTCGTCGCCCACAGCGCGTCGTACGTCACCGGGGCTCGTGCCGAGGTCTGAACCGGCCACCAGCTTCAGCTGGCGGCGCAAGGTGTCCACGCCGTCCCGCCCGGCGCCGCTCACGGCCTGGTACGAGGAGACGATCAGCTCGCGCAGACCGAACTCGGCGTGCAGCGCGCCGACGGCCACGATCATCGAGAGCGTCGTGCAGTTGGGGTTGGCCACGATGCCGCGCGGGCGTACGCGCGCGGCGTGCGGATTGACCTCGGGGACGACCAGCGGCACGTCCGGGTCCATCCGGAAGGCGGCGGAGTTGTCCACGACGACGACGCCCTTGGACGCCGCGATGGGCGCCCACTGCGCGCTGACCTCGTCGGGGACGTCGAACATCGCCACGTCGACGCCGTCGAAGACTTCCTCGGCGAGCGCGTGGACCTCGATCTCCTCACCGCGCACGGCCAGCTTCCTGCCGGCCGAGCGCGGTGAGGCCACGAGTCGGATCTCGCCCCAGATGTCGGCGTGCTGCGACAGGATCTGGAGCATGACCGCGCCGACGGCCCCGGTCGCTCCGACGACCGCGAGCGTCGGCTTTCCGGTCATCGCCCGGTGCCTCCATAAACCACGGCCTCGTCCGTGTCGGAGTCGAGGCCGAAGGCGGTGTGCACGGCGCGCACGGACTCGTTCGCGTCATCGGCGCGGGTCACGACCGAGATGCGGATCTCGGAGGTCGAGATCAGCTCGATGTTCACGCCCGCGTCGCTGAGCGCCTCGAAGAAGGCGGCGGTGACGCCGGGGTTCGTCTTCATGCCCGCGCCGACCAGCGAGATCTTGGCGATCTGGTCGTCGTAGCGGAGCGAGTCGAAGCCGATGGCCGACCGCGTCTTCTCCAGGGCGTCGATCGCCTTGCGGCCCTCGGCCTTGGGCAGGGTGAACGAGATGTCCGTGAGTCCGGTCGAAGCGGCCGAGACGTTCTGGACGATCATGTCGATGTTGACCCCGGAGTCCGCGATGGCGCGGAAGATCGAGGCGGCCTCACCCGGCTTGTCCGGCACGCCGACGACCGTGATCTTGGCCTCCGAGGTGTCGTGCGCGACACCGGAGATGATGGCCTGCTCCACCTTGCGGTCCCCTTGCGGTTCGTTGCTGACCCACGTGCCCTGCAGTCCGCTGAAGGACGAGCGCACGTGAATCGGGATGTTGTAACGGCGGGCGTACTCCACGCAGCGGTGGAGCAGCACCTTGGACCCGGAGCTCGCGAGCTCCAGCATGTCCTCGAACGAGATCCAGTCGATCTTCTGGGCCTTCTTCACCACACGGGGGTCGGCGGTGAAAACGCCGTCCACGTCCGTGTAGATCTCGCAGACCTCTGCGTCGAGCGCGGCGGCGAGGGCGACAGCGGTCGTGTCCGACCCGCCGCGGCCCAGCGTGGTGATGTTCTTGCCCTCCTGGCTGACACCCTGGAACCCCGCGACGATGGCGATGTTGCCCTCGTCGATGGAGGCCCGGATGCGGCCCGGCGTGACATCGATGATCCGCGCTTTGTTGTGGACGGAGTCGGTGATGACACCGGCCTGGCTGCCCGTGAACGACTGGGCCGCGTGACCCAGGTTTTTGATCGCCATGGCCAGGAGGGCCATGGAGATCCGCTCCCCGGCGGTCAGCAGCATGTCGAATTCACGCCCGGCAGGGATCGGGGATACCTGCCCGGCAAGATCGATCAACTCATCCGTCGTGTCACCCATGGCGGACACCACGACAACGACCTGATGGCCGTTCTTCTTGGCGTCGACAATCCTCTTGGCGACCCGCTTGATGCCCTCGGCATCGGCTACGGAGGAGCCTCCGTACTTCTGCACGACAAGGCTCACGTGCGCTCCTCGCTCAGTCCGTCTTCACCGCACTGCTGCGGTCGGCTCAGTCTAACGAGCGGCCGAAATTCGCCGCACAGATATCACATGGTGAGATGTCCCGCCCACCAGGTGATCATCCATCGGCATACGCTCCCGCTGCTCGGGACGTACGTTTCGACCGCTCGGCTTGGCACATGCCCAGCGGGGAGTCGGACACTCCGGAAAGTGGGGCGGGTCACAGCGAGCCGCGGGGAGCGGGCAGGGCGATGGCCCCGCCCCGGCTCCTCCCGGGGACTACTTGACCGTCCTGAGCCCCAGGGGCCCGGCGATCTCCTCCGCCATGACCTTGCCCGCCGCCTCCGCGAGGGCCTCTTCCGCCAGGTCCTCGTCCGTGTCCAGGCCGTCGAGGTCTTCCAGGGGCTGGTTCAGACGGACGTGGGCCACCAGGGACTGGAGGGCGCGGAGGGTGGCCGAGGCCGTGGAGCCCCAGTTCGAGAAGTACGAGAACTGCCACCACCACAGGGCCTCGGTCGTGCGGCCCGCGCGGTAGTGGGCCAGGCCGTGGGAGAGGTCCGCGACGACGTCCGCGAGGTCGTCCGAGATGCGGGCCGGCACCGGGGCCTTGCGCGGTTCGTACGGATCGAAGACCTCGGAGTAGACGTCCACCGGCTCCAGCATGACGGCCAAGCGCTCGCGCAGGTCGTCCACGTCGCGCTCCGGGCCGAGGTCCGGTTCGTAGCGCTCCTCGGGGACGATGTCCTCGTGCGCGCCCAGGCGGCCGCCGGCGAGGAGGAGCTGGGAGACCTCCAGGAGGAGGAAGGGCACGGCCGAGTCCGGCTCGTCGCCCTTGGCGACCTCGGTCACCGCCACGATGAAGCTCTCGATCTGGTCCGAGATCTGCACCGCGAAGGAGTCCGGGTCCTGGGCGGAGGCGTGCAGCAGGACGGCTGGCTCGGGAGCCAGGACCGCGGCCTGGGCCGGGGTCTGGGCCGGATGCGTGGACTTCTCTTGCTGCTTCTTAGACATCTAGGAGTCGTCTCCCCTCGAAGGCGCGGCCCAGGGTGACCTCGTCCGCGTATTCCAGATCTCCCCCGACAGGGAGCCCGCTGGCCAGGCGGGTGACCTTCAGGCCCATGGGCTTGATCATCCGTGCGAGGTACGTCGCCGTCGCCTCGCCCTCCAGGTTCGGGTCCGTGGCCAGGATCAGCTCGGTGACCGTGCCGTCCGCCAGGCGTGCGAGGAGTTCTCGTATGCGCAGGTCGTCCGGGCCGACCCCTTCGATCGGGCTGATCGCTCCGCCCAGTACGTGGTACTTCCCCCGGAACTCGCGCGTACGCTCGATCGCCACGACATCCTTCGGCTCCTCGACCACGCAGATGACGCTGAGGTCGCGTCGCGGGTCGCGGCAGATGTTGCAGAGCTCTTCCTGCGCGACGTTCCCGCAGGTCGCACAGAAGCGGACCTTGTCCTTCACCTCAAGAAGGGCGTGGGCGAGGCGGCGTACGTCCGTGGGCTCCGTCTGCAGGATGTGGAAGGCGATCCGCTGCGCGCTCTTGGGACCGACGCCGGGCAGCCTGCCCAACTCGTCGATGAGGTCCTGAACCACGCCTTCGTACACGGGGTGCCTTTCCCTTTCCTGTTCCTGCTTTTGCCGAGTATGGAGCTTTGATACGTACGGTAGTTGGCCCGTGGCCCTCTTAGAAGGGAAGGCCCGGGATGCCTCCGCCGCCCAGGCCCTGTGCGAGCGGGCCCAGCTTCTGCTGCTGGAGCGTCTGCGCGTTCTCGTTCGCCGCCTGGACCGCCGCGACGACCAGGTCCGCGAGGGTCTCGGTGTCCTCCGGGTCGACCGCCTTGGGGTCGATCACCAGGCCGCGCAGCTCACCGGAACCGGTGACCGTCGCCTTGACGAGGCCGCCGCCCGCCTGGCCTTCGACCTCCGTGCGCGCGAGCTCCTCCTGCGCGGTCGCGAGGTCCTGCTGCATCTTCTGGGCCTGCTGGAGCAGCTGCTGCATGTTGGGCTGGCCACCACCGGGGATCACGATCAACTCCTGTTCTGTTTGGTCTGTCGGCAGGTCTGCTGGTGGGTCTGGCAGTGCTTTTTCCACCTGGAATGAGCCTACGTGGTCGAGGGTGCCCTCGCCCCAGCACTCTTTCGAGTGAGACCAGCCGTCCTCCTATACCTGATCAAGCACCTCTTCCGGGCGGAAATACCGTGAAAACGGGCTCATGGCCACCCATTGGGCGGTAGGACTGGGACTGCGCATGCGCACCAACTGTCACAGTGCGAACACCGTACGCAACTGCCGCAGGTGACAGTCAGGGATCTCGTAGAGGTAAGAGGGAGTGCCGGGTGAGCCAGCCGGAGATGCAGCCCGAGGGGGTGCCCCAGGAGGGGCAGGGTGCCGGGGCGGGTGCGCACCAAGGCTCTCGGACCGGGGATCTGATGGGGCGGGCCTTTCCTGTCGGCGACTGGGGCGAGCCCGCCCAGCGGCTCGACGAGCTGTACCGGTGGGTGGAGCGGGGGGCGCTCGACACCGCCGAGTGGTACCTCTCCGACCGGGCCTGGAAGCGGCGCGGGGCGCGGCTCGCGCGGGTGGGGGCGGCGGCGGGGGCCGTGGGCGCGGGGGTGCTTCCGCTGCTCGACCTCGCGGGGGCGGTGGCGGGCGTCGCCACCTGGGGGTTCGTCTCGTTGCTCGCGGGGGCGGCGTGCGTGGCGTGCGACCGGTTCTTCGGGCTGACGTCCGGGTGGATGCGGGACGTGGCCACCGCGCAGGCCGTGCAGCGGCGGCTTCAGGTGCTGCAGTTCGACTGGGCGTCGGAGAGTGTGCGGGAGGTTCTCGGGCCCACCGAGGGGACCGCAAGTGAGGCCGCCGAGCGATGCCTCGGGGTGCTCCGGCGGTTCTCGGAGGATGTGACGGAGCTCGTGCGGGCCGAGACGGCGGACTGGATGGTGGAGTTCCGGTCGGGTCCCGCGCCGTTGGCCGTGCAGGCGGTGGTTCCGGCCTCCCGGGGGGAGGCGGGTGTCTCTCCTGTGCGGGCCGCCCTGCCGCCGGGGGCGCGGCCGAACATGCCTCGGCAGCGGCCGCCTGAGCCTCGGTAGGGGCGGGACCCTGCGGGGCTCTCCCCAATCCCGCCCCTTCCCGAAACTGGGGCTCCGCCCCAGACCCCGCTCCTCAAACGCCGGAGGGGCTGAAAGATTTCCCCCCGGGGCAGGCAGGAGAAGGGGCCCGCCGGGCCGGGTAGGGCGGCTGCCGACGGGCTCGAGTTGAAAGATTCCCCCCCGGGGGCGGGCTTCGGGGTGTCGGGTGGGTGGGACAAGGGTGGGCCCGCCGAGCCGGGTGGGGTGGGCCGGCGGGCTCGACGCAGGGCCCAGGGGCCAGGAGTCAGCTGTAGATGATCATTGAGCCCTGGGCCAGGCTTCGGGTCGTTGCCGCGTGCAGGCCCAGCCATACGTGGCGTTCCCTTGCGAAGGGGCTGGCGTCCGGTGGGGCCGGGGCCGCCGGTTCCTCCAGGGACGTGGGGGCCTCGGGCGGGGTCGGCGGGCGAGGGGGGTTGGCCGCGTCGATGCCGATGGACGGGGCCACGAACTCCAACTCCCGGAGCAGCGCCTGGGACGAGCCCAACGGCCCGCCGCCCGAGAGAAGTTCGTCGTTCGAGAGCGGCGCGGCGAAGTCGACGGGGACGTACGCCCCCGCGTGGTCGTAGTGCCAGACCAGATGCGACTGCTGGGCCGTCGCGTCGAACATCTCCAGCAACTGCTCGTAGTCCCCGCCCAGTTCGTCCACCGGCGTGACCTCCAGGCCGCAGACCTGGAGCAGATACGCCCGGCGCAGGAAATGCAGCGCGTCGTAGTCGAAGCCCGCGACCGGGGCCACGTCGCCGGAGAGGCCCGGCATGTAGGCGAAGACGGGCACGGGCGGCAGACCGGCCTCGTGCAGCGCCTTGTCGTACGTCGCGATCTCCTCCGCGAAAGGATTGTCGGGGCTGTGGCACAGCACGTCGACGAGCGGGACCAGCCACAGGTCACAGGCCAAGGGTGCTCCTCAGGTCAGGCTCAAAGGCTCATACTCGGGCGGCATATCGGACGTCGGATGTTCCTCGCGTGCAGGCAGCGTAGTCCGGGCGGGCGCCCCTAGCTCCCCTTGTGCAGATCCCAGATCCACACCCCGTCTACCCACTTTCCGGGGCGGTCAAGGAGTTCCTCCACCGTCTCCCGCAGTTCGGCGTCGTGCTCCTGCGGCGCGAGGACCAGGACGCCCGCCTTCCAGTACGCCAGATCCTCGCGGGCCGCCCCGCGCCACGCGTCCGTGATCTGCGGGGCACGGCCCGAGGAGCGGACGTCCCGCAGGAGGTTGGAGGTGTTGCGGGGCGAGGCGCCGTAGATGCCGATGCGGTCCGGGCCCCACGGCCCGTTGAAGTAGCCGCCGGGCAGGCTGAAGCCGAGGCCTGCGGTGGTCTGCCAGTGCAGCGCCTCCGCGCCCGCCGGGTCCGGCAGCGGTATCGGCACGAGGGTCTCGCCCTCCCCCACGTACTTCCGCCACGTCCCGTCGGCGATGAACTCCGGGGGCCGTGACCGCTCCACCGCCTTCAGCGGCGCCGGCACGATCGGGAGGAGCGCGAGGGCGACCGCGGCCACGCCCGCGCACCGCGCGGCCGTCATGGGGCGCGCGGAGGTGAGGAGGCCGGCCAGCGCGAGCGCCACCAGCATGCCGAGCGCCGGGGCGCACACCATGGCCACCCGCGACTCGATGACCGACTCGAAGAGGGGTGCGTGCGCGAGGGGTGCCCAGGGTCCTGGCAGCACGATGTCCGTGAGCGGGATGCGGAACTTCGGGCCCAGGGAGAGGAAGGCCGCCGCGAGGACGGTGAAGGCCAGCGCCTTGACCACCGTCCGCTCCCAGAGACGTACGACGATCGCGAAGGCCAGCGCGACCAGGGGCCAGCCGTAGAACGCGTTCTGCTCGGTCGGGTTCTGGGAGAGGGCGGACGCCGTCTCCTCGTTGCCCGCGAGCGAGCGTTCCGCGAAGGAGATGAGCGCCAGCGGGCTGTTGCCCGCGTTGTCGCCGTGCAGCACGCTCGTGTAGCTCTGCGGCCCGAAGAACTGCCAGTAGAGCGGGAACGCGACCAGCGGCAGGGTCACCGCCACCGCCACTGCGAGGCCGCGCGCCAAGGGGCGGAACGTTTCCCTAGCCACGTCACGGCGCACCACTCCGTACGCCGCGGCGAACAGCAGCATGCCCACCGCGGCGAGCAGCAGCGGCTCCTCGCCGAGGAAGATCTGGTACGTCGTGAAGAGCCCGAGGACGACTCCGTCGCGTACGACCCTGGTGCCCTCGCAGAGCCGCAGCGCCCTGTCGATGATGGGCGGGATCATGAACAGGACCATGAAGTTCGGGTGCGCGTGCGCGTGACTGATCATCGGTGGCGCGAAGGCCGCCAGGGCCGCGCCGACGGCTGCCGCGCCCCGGTGACGCACGAGGCGCTTGCGGATCAGCCAGTACCAGGCGACGCCGGTCGCGGCCAGGCCCACCGTCATCGCCGCGTTGAGGGCGACGGCCGGGCCGAAGAGCCAGGTCACGGGGGCGAAGGGGACGGAGAGGCCGAGCATGACCGTGTTGGCCATGAGGTTCACGCCGTCGGGGAAGTTCTGAAGGTGCGTGAAGAGTGGGTTGTGGAGGTGGCGGACGTTGTCCGCCGTCACCGCGAAGAACCACTCCCACTGATTCTGGTCCTGGAGGGAGTCCGGGAGGTAGCGGGCGCCCGGTGCGATCAAGCGGCCCGAGTAGAGGGTGACCGCCATGGCCAGGAAGAGCGCCACCACGAGCAGGTCCTTCGGACGGACCGTACGGGCCTTGAGCGTGGTCAGTTCGGCAAGGACCCTCACGTAGTCGAACGGGCGGACCTTCGAGCCCTCCTGGTGCGCCCAGCGCACCGGCACCTCGGCGACCGGCCAGCCGGAGCGGCGGAAGTACTGCAGTATCTCGACGTCTATGCCCCAGCCGCGCAGCCGGGACGCGGCGAAGGCCTCGCGGGCACGGTCGCCGTCGAAGAGCTTGAAGCCGCACTGGGTGTCGCGGACTCCGGGGACGGCGACCGTGCGTATCAGGAAGTTGCCCGTACGGCCGAGGAGTTCGCGCAGGCGGTGCTGGTGGGCCTCGATCGTGGCCCCGGCGCCCGCGCGGGAGCCGATCGCGGCCGCGTGGCCGTCGGTGAGCGCCTTGTCGAGGCACTCCAGCTCCTCGATGGGCGTGGCCAGGTCGGCGTCGGTGATCAGGACGCGGGCGCCGCGCGAGGCGAGGACGCCGAGGCGCAGGGCGTGGCCCTTGCCGCGGTTGCGGCCGGAGTGGATGAGCCGGACGCGGGGGTCGGCGGCCTCGGCGTCGGCCGCGATGTCGAGGGTGCCGTCGGTGGAGCCGTCGTCCACGACGATCAGCTCCCACCGGGTGCGGTCGCCGTCCGCGTACTCCTGGTCGAGATACGCCCGGATCGCGGCGAGCGTGGGGGCCAGGCGCCGCTCCTCGTCGAAGGCGGGGACGACGACGGTCAGATCCACGCTCATGCAGCGGCCAGCCGCTCGATGAGGGCGAGCGAGTGGGCGTTGTACTCGTCGATGATCGCGTGCGCGGCCTTGGGGTCGCGGTGCGCGAGGGCGTCGACGAGCTCGGTGTGCCGGGCCCACAGGGTGCCGCGCAGGTCGCCGTCGCCGCGTTCGACGGCGCGGCGCAGGTAGGTGACGGCGCAGACCCAGGACTGCACGCGGATGCGGTGCAGGAAGTCCGAGAGGTAGGGGTTGCCGAAGAGGGCGCTGAGCTCGCGCCAGAACCGCAGGTCGTAGCCGATGAGGACGTTCAGGTCGCCCGCGCAGGCGGCACGCGCGGCCTCCTCGCCACGGCGGCGTACGGAGATCAGCGCGGCGGTGGTCTCCTTCTGGCTCTTGGGGCCCAGCGGAGTGCCGTTCTTCGCGAGGTCGCGGAAGATGCCGTCGGCGACGAGGCCGCGGGCCTCCAGCATGCCGCGGTAGTCGGCGAGGGAGTGCTCGTGGACGCGGTAGCCGCGGTGCTGGTCGGCGTCCAGGAGGCCCTGCGCGGCGAGGTTCACCAGGGCCTCGCGGACCGGGGTCGCGGAGACGCCGTACTGCTCGGCGATCTCCTTGACGGTGAACTCCTGCCCCGGCTCCAGACGGCCGCCGAGGATCTCGTCGCGCAGCGCGTCGGCGATCTGCTGGCGCAGAGTGCTGCGGATGACGGCGGAGCCGTCGGTGCCGGGCATCTGGGTTCCCTCGCGGAGTCGTCTTGGCGGTCGTCGTTCGCTTACGAGCACGTCAGACTACGCGGTCGGGGTTCCCGGGGCCGGAGACCGTTCTTCCGGGCAGGAGGCCGTTCTCCTGGGGCGGGGCCGTTTTCCGGGTGCGGGCCGTTTCTTCCTGCGCCGCCCCTTCGCGGCGGATTTTCCCGGGTCGGGGAGATCCACCGCGAAGCAGCGGTCAGGGTCCTGTGAGGGCGGGCACAGGCCCTCCGGGGTCAGGACACGTGTTCGTCCGCCACGCTCAGCGCGGCGTCCAGCGCCGCGAGGCCCTCCTTGGCCTCCGTGTCCGTGATGTTGCACGGGGGGACCACGTGGGTGCGGTTCATGTTGATGAAGGGCCACAGGCCCTGCTTCTTCGCGGCGGCGCCGAACGCGGCCATCGGGGCGTTCGCCTCGCCCGTGGCGTTGTACGGGACCAGGGGCTCGCGGGTCTCCTTGTCCTTGACCAGGTCGAGCGCCCAGAACATGCCGAGGCCGCGGACCTCGCCGACGCTCGGGTGCCGCTCGGCGAGGTCCGCGAGGGCGGGGGCGATGATCTCCGACCCGACGCGGGCCGCGTTCTCGACGACGCCCTCCTCCTCCATGACGTTGATCGTCGCCACGGCGGCGGCGCAGGCCAGGGGGTGCCCGGAGTACGTGAGCCCGCCCGGGTAGGGCCTGCGGGCGAACGTCTCGGCGATGGCGGAGGAGATCGCGACACCGCCGAGCGGGACGTAACCGGAGTTCACGCCCTTGGCGAAGGTCAGCAGGTCGGGCACGATCCCGCCGTCGAAGTGGTCGGCGGCGAACCACTTGCCGGTGCGGCCGAAGCCCGCCATGACCTCGTCCAGGATGAAGACGATGCCGTACCGGTCGCAGATCTCGCGTACGCCCTTGAGGTAGCCCGGCGGCGGGGTCATGATGCCGGCGGTCCCGGGGACGGACTCCAGGATGATCGCCGCGATCGTCTGCGGGCCCTCGAAGGCGAGGGTGTCCTCGAGGTGCTGGAGGGCGCGCTCGCACTCCTGCTGCTCGTTCTCGGCGTAGAAGGGGCTGCGGTAGAGGAACGGCGCCCAGAAGTGGACGACGCCCGACGTGCCGTTGTCGGAGGCCCAGCGGCGGGGGTCGCCGGTGAGGTTGATCGCGGTGGAGGTGCCGCCGTGGTACGAGCGGTAGGCGGAGAGGACCTTGGGGCGGCCGGTGTGCAGGCGCGCCATGCGGGTCGCGTTCTCCACGGCCTCGGCGCCGCCGTTGGTGAAGAAGATCTTGTCCAGGTCGCCGGGGGTCCGCTCGGCGATGAGGCGTGCGGCCTCGGAGCGGGCCTCCACGGCGAAGGCGGGGGCGAAGGTCGTCATCTCCGCCGCCTGCTTCTGGATGGCGGCGACGACCTTGGGGTGCTGGTATCCGATGTTGGTGAAGACGAGGCCGCTGGTGAAGTCGAGGTAGCGGTTGCCGTCGTAGTCCCAGAAGTACGAGCCCTCGGCGCCGGCTACGGCGAGGGGGTCGATCAGCTCCTGTGCGGACCAGGAGTGGAACACGTGCGCGCGGTCTGCTGCCTTGACGGCGGCGCCGACCTGGGGGTTCGGGTTCGGCTGAGGGGTCATGTGGGCGAGGGTAAATGTCCACGATGCGGATGGGACATGGGCGGTGTGTTTTGCGGGGGTCGGGGGGACTGGACAGTGTGTCTGGCCTTCTCTGGCCCCTGGGCCTTGGGTGGGCCGGCTGGTTTCTCCCCAACCCCGCCCCTTCCCGACTGCATCTGATTGCGGCTGCGCCGCGGGCCGCTCCGGCGCGGGGGCCTTGCGTGCCCTCGTCACCGGCTTCGCCGAGTTCGTCCTCAAACGCCGGACGGGCTGGAATCCCCGGCCGGGCCGAGAAGGGGAGCGCCGGACGGGCTGAAAAAGCAGCCGCCGGACGGGCTGCGTCAGTCGTCCGCGTCCGCCACCACCCTCGCCCGCGGCTCGCCCCCCTTCCCGCAGCGGATCTCGTACGGCAGGTCGTCCCGGTTCTCGTCGTCGTCGCTCGGTTCCGCCTCCAGGCGGGCCACCGCGGCCGGGCCCCGTTCCACGTCGTCGTCGATGTGGAAGCCGTCCGCCGGGCTCCATGAGACGAGGTACACCGTGCCGTCGGGGCGGCACTCCACCGTCGCCGTGCCGCCCGTGAACCGCAGGGTCGACCGGTCGGAGGGCGTTTTCGCGGGGGCGCTCGGTGTGGCCGAAGTCGGGGACGGCCGGGGTGACGCCGACGTCGCCGCCAGCGCCCTCTCCACCGCGGCCTCGTCCAGCGGACGGCTGTGTGCCGCGCCCCCGCTGTCCGCAGTGGCCAACTGCCAGGCGCCCAGCGCCCCGGCGGCCGTGCCGACGCCCACCCATGCCGCGGTCACCACCGCGCTCCGCCACTTCCTCATCCGGCCACTGTGCCGCACAGTTTCCTAACGCCCGGTTAAGGGCTGCCCAAAGCACCTGACTACGGTGGATGTATGGCGCATCTTCTTGTCGTGGAGGACGATCCCCAGCTGCGCGGCGCCCTGGTGCGGGCCCTGCGCGACAAAGGGCACGCCGTCGCCACCGCGCCCAGCGGCATGGCGGGCCTGAACGCGGCGGTCACCCACCGCCCCGACCTCGTCGTGCTCGACCTGGGCCTTCCGGACGTGGACGGCGGGCAGGTGCTGCGCATGCTCCGCGCCGTCAGTGACGTACCCGTCATCGTCGCGACCGCGCGCGACGACGAACCGGAGATGGTGGCGATCCTTGAGGACGGGGCCGACGACTACATCGTCAAGCCGTTCGGCGCCGCCCAGTTGGACGCCCGCGTCAAGGCCGTCCTGCGGCGGCTCGGTGCGGCCGACGTGGCGGAGGAGCCCCTGCGAGTGGGAGGTCTTGCCATCGATCCCGCCTCCCGCGAAGTCACCCTGGACGAGCACCCCCTGGACCTCACCCCGCGTGAGTTCGACCTACTCACCTACCTCGCGCACCGCCCCGGCCAGGTGATATCCCGCCGCGAGCTCCTCGCCGAGGTGTGGCAACAGCCCCTGGGCGGCGCCGACAAGACGGTCGACGTCCACCTCTCCTGGCTCCGCAGAAAACTAGGCGAGACGGCGCAAGCTCCCCGCTACCTCCACACGGTCCGCACGGTGGGCGTGAAGCTGACCCCGCCGGAGGCGTCCGACGGCGCGGCACCCGCGGCACCCCCCGCCCAAGGCCCCGGGGCCCGCTGATGCGGCGCAGGCTTCTCCTCCTCACCGCCGCCACCACCGCCCTCGTGCTCACCGCTCTCCTCGTGCCCCTCACCCTCCTCACCCGCACCCACGCCGCCGACCGCACCACCGCCGAGGCCACCGCCCGCGCCCAGTGGGTGGCACACGCGCTCGGACCCGCCCTCGCGGGACCCGGCGAGCGCGAGACCGCCGAGCAGACCGTGGAGAGCGTCAACACCCAGGAGCTGCCCACCACTTCGATCGTTCTCGGGGACGGCACCGTCATCGGGCCGGGCCCCCGTGGGCGCGTATCGGACGCCGTCCGCCTGGCCCGCACCGGTCGCGCCTTCACCTACGAGCCCTCCACCGGCGGCCGCCAGGTCCTCGTCCCCGTCCAGGGCGCGACCGGCGGCACCGCGGTCGTGCAGGTCACGGTGACCGAGCGGCAGTTGTACGCGGGCACCATGACGTCCTGGCTCGTGCTCGCCGGGATCGGGGTCGGCCTCGTGCTCATCGGGCTGCTCCTCGCCGACCGGCTCGGCGCCCGTCTGGTCGGCGCCACCCGCCGCCTGGCCGGCACCGCGGACCGTCTCGCCGCGGGCGACCTCACCGCACGCGCCACACCCGAGGGCCCGCCCGAGCTGCGCCTGGTCGCGGGCGAGCTGAACCGCCTCGCCACCCGCATCGACGAACTCCTCGCCGCCGAGCGCGAGAACGCCGCCGACCTCGCCCACCGCCTGCGCACCCCCGTCGCCGCCCTGCGCCTGGACGCCGAGACCCTCCTCGCCCGCAGCGACTCCGAGGAGGCGCACCGCATCGCCGCGGACGTCGCCGCCCTGGAACGGAGCGTCGACGACGTGATCCGCAAGGCCCGCAGGACCTTCCGGGACGCCCCTTACGCGGACCTGGCGGCCGTGGCCCGCGAACGTGCCACGTTCTGGCTGCCGTTGGCCGAGGATCAGGGGCGTACGACCGAGATCGCGGCGGGGGAGGACGCGCACCCCGTGCCTGTTCCCGTGTCCGTTCCCGAGGACGACCTTGCCGCCGCCATCGACGCCCTCATCGGCAACGTCCTGGACCACACCCCCCAGGGCACCCCGTTCCGCGTCACCGTCCGCACCGCCCCGGCGGGCGGCGCCGAGCTCACCGTCGCCGACGAAGGCCCCGGCCTCCCGCCCACGTACGCGGCCGAACGCGGCACCAGCGGCGGCGGCTCCACCGGGCTCGGCCTGGACATCGCGCGCCGGACGGCCGAGGACGCGGGCGGCACCTTCGCCATCACGTCGGACGCCACCCAGGGCACCCGCGTGACCCTCACCTTCCCGCCTGCGCCCCCGCGGCCCGCGGAAACGCGACCCGGACAGCCCGGGCCCACCGGTTGACCCCCAACTCGGGCCGCAGCGCCGCGAACCCGCCGCAGTACTTCGTGAACTCCGCGGCCCGCACCCCGTACCGGTGCAGGACCCGGTCCGCCTCCGTCAGATGGCCCTGCGTCTTGGTCTCCACCAGGACAAGGCCGGAGTCCGCCGCCACCGACCGCCCGGTGGCCACGTCCCGCACGACGAGCCCCGCGTCGCACGTGATCCGCTGGCCGTCGGCCACGAAGGTCGCCCGCTGGTACTCGGTGACCAGCGCCGTGGTCAGCCCGCCGGGCGCCTCGATCCCGTACGACCCGCTCAGCACCCCCGCGAGGAACCCCTGCCGCTCGGCGTCGAGCACACGGTCCTCGCCCTGAAGGCGCTGGCGGTGCTTGACGGTCTCGCCGCGGCCGCTCTTCAGCTTGATCTCGAACTGCCGCTCGCCGCTGTCCTGGTAGACCCGCTCCCGGATGCGGTAGCGCAGCCGTCTGCCCTGCCGGTGGTGGTGGTAGGTGAGGAGCTCGGGGGTGTCGTAGTACGTCGAGTGGTAGCTGAACCAACGCTTTCCGCCGATGCTCAGGGCCCGGAAGGGGCCCGAGGCGCGGCGCGGGTCCGTGAGCAGCGCCGCCAGGTCGTCGAAGATCTCCACCGGCACGAGGTAGCTGTTGTCGTAGCGGGCGAGCAGTTCGGCTCGCGCGTTGACCTCGTCGAGCGAGATGGGGTGCGCGGCGAGCGCGGCCCGTCCGATGGCGCGTACGGCGGGGTTCACACGGTCTCCTTCTGGTGGGGGACGGCAGGCGTGCGGGACCGGGTCGTGCGGCGTCGTGGTGCTGTACGTACGAACTCCCCGGCCCGCTCGGAAGGTTCCGGTTGCCGGAAACGGACTTCCAGAACCATCAGGTCCCGTACGTAGTCGACCTCCCGGACGTTCCAGCCGAGCGGCTGCCCGAGGCGCCGCGCCAGCTCGGCGCGGAGCGCGGTCTCCTCGCGGTACACGGCGTCCAGGGTGACGACCGCGCGCCGGTCGGCGGCGAAGAGGCGCGGATGGTCGGCGCCGTACATCACCAGGAGGAGCACGGCCGCGAGCCCTGCGGCGACCGGCAGATCCAGGCCCGGAAGCCCGCAGAGGAGGCCCAGGACGAGGGTGATGAAGTAGTACGCCACTTCCTGGTGCTGGAGCGCGTCCGAGCGGAGCCGCACGATCGACAGCACCCCGAAGAGCCCGAAGCCGAGCGCGAGACCGCCGTTGCCGCCGGCGCTCGCGAGGGCGGAGACGACCGCGAAGAGCGCGACGTTCAGGGCGAGATAGGCGGGGACCAACTCCCTTCTGCGGTGCCGTGGATAGAAGACCCCGAAGGTCAGGAGGGTCACGGCCACCAGGTCGAGGCCGAGATGGGCGGCCATCTGTCCGAGGTTCTCTGCGCTGTCCATGACCAGGACGCTAGGGACCGGCGGGTTAAGGGCGCCCCCGGTGAGGGTTAACGAGGTGGGGCCGGAGCGGGAGCCGGGGCCAAGCCCGAGGCCGACACCCACAAAGCCATTGACAGCATGCTGTCGAGATGACAGCATACTTACATCACAGCACGACGGAGCCCAGCCAACGGAGGCAGCCATGTCCCGCAAGCCCGTGCACCTCGCCGTTTACGACACGCTCGCCGACTGGGAGACCGGATTCGCCACGGCGTTCCTCGCCCGCGCCGGGTACGAGATCCGCACCGTCGCCGCCGACGCGTCGGCCCTCGTCACCACGGCGGGCGGCGTCCGCATCCAGCCCGACGTGGCCCTCGCCGACCTGCGGCCCGAGGACAGCGCGCTGCTGATACTGCCGGGCGCCGACCTGTGGGACGCGGGTGACGACCTCGCCCCGTTCGGCCGCGCGGCCCGCGCCTTCCTCGACGCGGACGTCCCGGTCGCCGCGATCTGCGGGGCCACCGCGGGCCTCGCCAAGGAGGGGCTGCTCGACGACCGCGCGCACACCAGCGCGGTGTCGTTCTACCTCGCGGCCACCGGCTACAAGGGCGGCGAGCGGTACGTGGACGTGGACGCCGTCACCGACGGCGGGCTGACCACGGCGGGGCCGACCGAGCCCGTGGCCTTCGCCCGCGAGATCCTCGGGCGGCTCGGCGCCTTCGAGGGCGAGAAGCTCGACGCCTGGTACCGCCTGTTCCACGACTCGGACGCGTCGGCCTACGAGGTGCTCGAATCGTGAGCGACGCCGACGCGGCCCGCGCGGTGCGGGAGCAGCAGGAGCTGTTCTCCCGCACCGCCCTCGGGGTCTTCAGGCTCAACGGACAGTTCCTCTCCGTGGCCGACGAGTTGGCGAAACCGGGCGGGCTCACCGCCGCCTGGTGGCAGGTGCTCGGCGCCGTCCTGCGCGAGCCCCTGCCCGTCGCCGGGATCGCCCGCTCCATGGGCATCACCCGGCAGAGCGTGCAGCGCATCGCCGATCTGCTCGTGCGGCGCGGCCTCGCCGAGTACGTGCCGAACCCCGCCCACCGCCGCGCCAAGCTCCTGCGCCCCACCGACGAGGGGCTCGCGGCCGTCCGCAGGATCAGTCCCGGCCACGCGGACGTGGCCGGGCGGCTGGCCGAAGCTCTCGGCGAGGAGGAATTCGCGGAGACCGTACGGGTATTGGAGCGGCTTTCCGAAGTGCTTGCCGCGAAAGTCCTTCCCGCCATGGAAGGAAATGCGGCGGATACGGCAGAGGGCACCGCGGCGGATACGGAACAACCCGTTACGGAGCCGTAGCAGGCAGTCCGCACCCCGATGTCCTGCCGCCCCACTATCCTCGATCTGTTGCACACCAACGGGGGAGGTCGGCGCGGCGATGGAGAAACTGGGGTCCGGGGATCCACAGCGAATAGGCGCCTATCGACTGCTCGCGCGACTCGGCGCGGGCGGCATGGGGCACGTCTATCTCGCGCGGTCCGACCGAGGGCGGACGGTGGCGGTGAAGCTCGTGCGGGAAGAGCTCGCCGAGCAGGAGGAGTTCAGGAACCGCTTCCGGCAGGAGGTGCTCGCGGCGCGGCGGGTCGGCGGCGCGTGGACGGCGCCGGTGCTCGACGCGGACACCGAGGCGACGATCCCCTGGCTGGCCACGGGATATGTGGCGGGCCCCTCCTTGCAGAGCGTCATCTCGCAGGACCACGGGCCGCTGCCCGAGCGGTCCGTGAAGATACTGGCGGCGGGGCTCGCCAACGCGCTCAAGGACATCCACGCGGCGGGCCTCATCCACCGCGATCTCAAGCCGTCGAACGTGCTCGTGACCATCGACGGACCGCGCGTCATCGACTTCGGCATCGCCCGCGCCCTCGAAACGGTCACCGACGGCGGCCTGACCCGCACCGGGGCGCTCGTCGGTTCGCCCGGCTTCATGGCGCCCGAGCAGGTGCGGGGCGACCGGATCACCCCGGCCTGCGACGTGTTCTGCCTGGGTTCGGTCCTCGCGTACGCGGCTTCGGGCTCGCTGCCGTTCGGCACGGCCAACAGCGGCGTGCACGCGATGATGTTCCGCATCGCGCAGGAGGAACCGGACCTCCAGGGGCTGCCGGAGGAGCTGGCCGAGCTGGTCGGCGACTGCCTGCGCAAGAACCCCGCCGACCGGCCGACGCTGCAGCAGCTCCTTGAGCGGACGGGAGCCGAGGACACGCTCGGCGACGGCGGCCGGACGCGGGACCCGTGGCTGCCGGGCGCGCTGGTGGCTCAACTGGGCCGGCACGCCGTGCAGTTGCTGGACACGGAGAATCCGGACGAGGGCGGCGCGGAGACGCCGTCCGCGAAGGACGCCGCGACCAAGGACGCCGCGACCAAGGACCCTGCGGCGAAGGGTCCCGGTGCGCCGGTGTCCCTCGCGCCGCCGAAGGAGCTGGCCGCGGGCAGCGGGGGCGCCGCGGCAGCCTCCGCCTCCGCCGCTGCCTCCCAGGGGAACGGCGCCGGGCCGGGACCCGCCGCCGATGACACCCCGCCGCCGCCCGGCAGGCCCGGCGAGGCGACCCCCCTGGATCACCTCCCCACGATGATCACCGGGCAGACACCGCCGCCGACTCCCCCGCCGGGACAGGCGTACGGCTACCCCCAGCAGCACCCCCAGCCCCAGCAGCACCCCCAGCAACCGCCGCCGCCCGGTTACGGCTACCCCCAGCAGGGTCCGTACGGCCCCACGCCTCCCTACGGACCCACACCTCCGTACGGCCCCCTCGTCCACCCCCAGGGCGAGCCCCCGCGCCGCAGCGGCCGGTCCACCGCCGCGCTCATCGCGGTCGCCGTCATAGTGGCCATAGGAGCGGGCGGCACGGTGTACGCGGTGATGAAGGGCGAGGGCAGCACGAAGGCGGGCGGCACGAGCTCCGATTCCCCCTCCGACAGCGCGCCTTCGACACCGGGCACACCCTCCGACGACGGATCGTCGGAACCCGATGACCCGGCCACGTCCCCGGCCTCCGAGGACAAGAACAAGGACGACGAGGGCACGGTCCCGGACAAGTTCCTCGGCACCTGGAGCGGGTCCATCCAGAACGACCTGGGCAGCAACTCCCGTCAGCTCGTCCTTCAGCAGGGCGAGGTCGGCGACACCGTCATCTCGATCACGGCGGACGGCCCGACCGACACGGGCGGCACGTATCACTGCGTGTTCCAGGGCAAGTTGGAGTCGGCGAGCGGCAACACCCTGCGCATCGGGCCGACGGACGTGATCGTCGGTCAGCCCGCGAGCTCGTGCAAGCCGGGCCAGGCGAGCACGGTGACGCTGCTCTCGAACGGCAGGCTGCACCGCGAGAACACGGGCACGGACAAGGGGCTCACGTATGACAAGGAGGGCTGAACCAGCCGCGCCACGCGGCTAGTTGAACCCCCGGCGAACAGATCACGTCCGGACGGACAAGCGCCGTCCGGACGTCGGCACCGCCGCCTACCGTGCCGCCCATGAACTGGTTGAGCACCGAAAACGTCATCGCCGTGCTCGCCATCCTGGTCGGCATCGCCGGCGCGTTCGTCCCCGTGGCGCTCGAACGCCGCGTACCGCGCCGCAAGCGCATCGGCTACCGCAAGCAGATGGACACGGCGATAGGCGACAACGTCCGCACGGGCGACGCCAACGCGCGGCTCGGCCTCTTCGACGAGGCCCCCGAGATGTCGGACGCGACGCTCGTGCTGCTGCGCGTCGAGAACGACGGCTCGCTGCCGATCGACGTGGCCGACTACACGGGCCGCTCGCCGCACGGCCTGACCGCGGTCTTCGAGAACCGCATCATCCGCGCCGTGGCGGTGACGCTGCCGCCCGAAGCGGACCATCTGATGGAGCACTTCGCGCCCGGCACGGGCCTCGGCTACGAGTCAGGCAGGCTGCACGTCCCGCGCGTGCCGCTCAACCGAGGCGAGTACTACAAGCTCCTGGTCCTGCTCACCGGCGGCCCCGTGGACAGCGGCTACACGGTCATCGGCGGTATCCAGGGCGGCGAGACGCACGAGAACCACAGCGCCGCGCCCGACGAGAAGCCGCCCGTGTTCAGCAGGCTGTCGCAGCGGGTGGCCATCGCGCTGAGCCTGGTGATCCTCGGCCTCGCGGGCCTGATCCTGCGCCCCGACGCCGAGCCGCCGCCGTCGTACTGCGAGACGGGCAGCCTGACCCTGACCGGGTCGACCGCGTTCGAGCCGGTGGCCACCGAGCTCGCGGAGAAGTACATGGACGCCTGTGAGGGCTCCGACATCGAGGTGAGCGCGCACGGGAGCCGGGGCGGTGTCAGGGAGCTGGCCGCGACGGACACCGGGCCCGGCGAGGGCTCACCGGCGGTGATCGCCTTCTCCGACGGGCCGCGCCCCGGCAGTTACACGCAGCTGAGCGAGACGCGGGTGGCGGTCTCCCTGTTCGCGGTCGTCCTGAACGACAGGGTGCCGGTCAAGAACCTCTCCATGAGGGACGTACGCCGTCTCTTCACCGGCGAGATCCGCAACTGGAAGGAGCTGCGGGGCGGCCCCGACCTGCCGGTGGTCCTGGTCAGCCGGGGGTCGAGCTCCGGCACGCGGGTCACCCTCCAGCAGCGGGTCCTGGGGGGCGCCCCGGAGATCCAGGAGTCCTCCAGCGACTGCCTGACGAGGGACATCGGCCCCCGGGCTCCGGTGATCCGCTGCGAACTCGACTCCACGGAACAGGTCCTGGACACGGTCGCCGCCACCCCGGGCGCGGCCGGCTACAGCGAGCTGCGCGACACGTCCGCCCTCAAGGGCGTGCACCGCGTGAGCCTGGACGGCCACACGCCGTCCGTCGACCACATCCAGTCCAGCGGCTACCCGTACCGCGAGATCGAGTACGCCTACACCTACGGCAGCCCGCCCGCCGACTCCCTCGCGTCGAGCTTCCTCGCGTACGCGATCCGCGGGAACGGGCAGGACGTGGTCCGCACCCACGGGCATCTGCCGTGCCAGACGCCCGTGGGACTGCGGATGTGCGGGTCCGCCGGATGAGAACCGCTAGATGAACGAGTTGATCTCGATCGTCTCCGTGCGGCCCGGACCCACGCCGATCGCGGAGATCGGGGCGCCGGACATCTCCTCCAGGGCCTTCACGTAACCCTGCGCGTTCTTCGGCAGGTCGGAGAAGGTCTGGGCCTTGGTGATGTCCTCGGACCAGCCGGGGAGGTACTCGTAGACGGGCTTCGCGTGGTGGAAGTCCGTCTGGTTGTACGGGAGTTCCTCGACGCGCTTGCCGTCGATCTCGTACGCCACGCAGACCGGGATCTGCTCCCAGCCCGTCAGGACGTCCAGCTTCGTGAGGAAGAAGTCCGTCAGGCCGTTCACGCGGGTCGCGTAGCGGGCGATCGGCGCGTCGAACCAGCCGCAGCGGCGGTCACGGCCGGTGGTGACACCGCGCTCGCCGCCGATGCGGCGCAGGTCCTCGCCGTCCTGGTCGAAGAGCTCGGTCGGGAACGGGCCCGCGCCGACACGCGTGGTGTACGCCTTCAGGATGCCGATGACGCGGCTGATCTTCGTCGGGCCGACGCCCGTACCCGTGCAGGCGCCGCCCGCGGTCGGGTTCGAGGAGGTGACGAAGGGGTACGTGCCGTGGTCCACGTCCAGGAGGGTGCCCTGGCCGCCCTCGAAGAGGACGACCTTGTCCTCGTCGAGCGCGTCGTTGAGGATCAGCGTGGTGTCGGCGACGTACTGCTTGATGTTCTCGCCGTGCTCCAGGAGCTGCTCGACGATCTGGCCGACCTCGATGGCGCGGCGGTTGTAGAGCTTGGTGAGGAGCTGGTTCTTGACCTCGAGGGCCGCCTCGACCTTCTGCTCCAGGATCGACTGGTCGTAGAGGTCCTGGACGCGGATGCCGGTGCGGTTGATCTTGTCGGCGTACGTCGGGCCGATGCCGCGGCCGGTCGTGCCGATCTTGCGCTTGCCGAGGAAGCGTTCCGTCACCTTGTCGACGGTCACGTTGTACGGCGTGATGATGTGCGCGTTACCGCTGATCAGCAGCTTCGACGTGTCGACGCCGCGCTCGTTCAGACCGCTCAGCTCGGAGAGCAGGACCGACGGGTCGACGACGACTCCGTTGCCGATGACAGGCACGCAGTCCGGGGAGAGAATCCCGGAAGGGAGGAGATGCAGCGCGTACTTCTGGTCGCCTACGACGACCGTGTGGCCGGCATTGTTGCCGCCCTGGTATCGCACCACATAGTCCACGGAGCCACCGAGCAGGTCGGTGGCCTTTCCCTTGCCTTCGTCACCCCACTGAGCACCGAGCAGCACAAGTGCGGGCACAGGCGTACACCCCTTCCGGGCGGGGCATGTCCAAGGTCAGGGGCCGTAGCCGCCATATGGGTGTGCCTTGGATGCTGCCCCGGAATAGACGAAGCCCCTGGCGCAATAGCGCAAGGGGCTCTTGCACAAAGATGCTACCCGAGGACTCAGAAAAGGGGCGCACGTTGTCGGCTCGCGACCAGCTGCTAGTCGTCATCGACCCGGTCGCCCGGCGCACGGACGGTGAGTCGGTACGGATCGCGAAGGACGTGCTCGGCGCGGGCGCATCCGTGCGCGTCTGCCTGCCCGAAGGCCCCGAGGATTTCGCGAAAGCCCTGGCCAGACGGGGTACGCGGCGCCCTGTGGTGATCGGCGACGACCGTGCTCTGGCGCGGGCCGTGGAGGTCCTCCACCGGGAGCGGGAGCTCGCGCGATGCGCACTCTCCGTAGTTCCGGTGGGTGCCACACAGACGCTCGCGCGGGCGCTCGGAGTGCCCGCCGGGGCGGTCGCGGCGGCGCGGGCCGTGCTCGAAGGGGCCGAGCGGCGGCTGGATCTGCTCGTCGACGACCGGGACGGCGTGGTCCTCGGGGAGCTGCGCATCCCGCCGGTCGCCGCCTCGGCCACCGGGGGCATACCGATGGACGGCCACCCGTGGCTGCGGACCTGCCAGTCCTTCGTGCGCACGCTCGCCGCGCGGCCCTCGCGGGTCGCTTCGGCGCCGGGGCCCGCTCCGGCGCGGCTGCGGGTGGAGGCCGACGGGGTCGTCGTGGTGGACCTGGACCAGCCGGTCGAGCGGGTCGCGGTGAACCCCGCCGACGACGGTTTCGCGGAGGTGGAGGTGCGCCCCTCGTCGGTGGGCGCCGAGGCGTCGCCGCTGCGGGTGCGGGCCCGGACGGTGACGGTGTCGGGGGCGGATTTCCGCTACCGGGCGGACGCGGTGGTGGGGGGTCCGGTGCGCACGCGGACGTGGTCGGTGCGGGCCGGTGCGTGGGGCTTGACGCTGCCTCGCTGAGGGCGGCGCGCGGCGCGGCCCACGATGTCCTGCCTGCCGGGTCCTACTTGCCGAACAAGGTCTCCCGGTGCACCCGCCAGCGTTCCAGCATTTCGGCCAGTTCGTGCTCGACGAACTCGAAGAAGGCGAGCGTCTCGGCCAGGCGGCGGCCCGCCGGGGTGTCGGGGCCCAGGCTGGTGACACCCTCGCTCAGGGCGCTCTCCCAGCGCTTGAGGATGCCGTCACGGTTGGCCAGCGCCTCGTACCACTGGTTGCTGTGCACCCGGAAGATGTCACGGCGCGAGCCGGGCTCGCGCTCCCGGGACACCATGTGCTGCTGCGTGAGATAGCGGACCGCCCCCGAGACGGCCGCGGGGCTCACCTGGAGCCGCTCGCCGAGCTCCGCCGATGTCAGCGCGCCCGAGTCCGCGGCGAGGAGTGCCGCGAAGATCCTGGCGGGCATCCTCGGCATTCCGGCCTCGACCAGCTGCGCGGCGAACTGTTCGACGAAGCGGCCGACGAGCTCGCCGTCACGGTCGCTCTCGCGGTCGCTGTCACGCTCGCTCGGCGGCGGCGCTGACTCCTTGGGCATCTGCTGATCATCTCCCTTGCGCGGTCGTGCGGTCCTCCGTCGACGAGTTTATACGCTTCCTTAACTTCACAAGTTTGTGAAAGTCGCGTACGTTCTGAAACATGACGAAGGCAATCACCGTCTCCGGGCTGCACAAGTCGTTCGGCCGGACACACGCGCTCGACGGTCTCGACCTCGATGTCGAGGCCGGTGAGGTGCACGGTTTCCTCGGCCCCAACGGCGCCGGGAAGTCCACGGCCATCCGCGTACTCCTCGGCCTGCTCCGCGCCGACTCCGGTGCGGCGCAGCTCCTCGGCGGGGACCCGTGGAGCGACGCGGTCGCCCTGCACCGGCGCGTGGCGTACGTCCCCGGCGACGTCACCCTGTGGCGCAACCTCTCCGGGGGCGAGGTCATCGACCTGTACGGGAAGCTGCGCGGCGGCCTGGACCGGGGGCGCAGGGCGGACCTCGTCGAGCGGTTCGAACTCGACCCGACGAAGAAGGGCCGCACGTACTCCAAGGGCAACCGGCAGAAGGTCGCCCTCGTCGCCGCCTTCGCGTCCGACGTCGACCTGCTGATCCTCGACGAGCCCACCTCCGGGCTCGACCCGCTCATGGAGGAGGTCTTCCAGGCGTGCGTCGAGGAGGAGCGCGACCGGGGCCGCACCGTCCTCCTGTCCTCGCACATCCTCAGCGAGGTGGAGACGCTCTGCGACCGCGTCAGCATCATCAGGAAGGGGCGGACCGTCGAGTCCGGCTCGCTCGCCGACCTGCGCCATCTGACCCGGACCAGCGTCACCGCCGAGCTCGCGGGGCCGCCCAACGGGCTGGCTCGGCTGCCCGGCGTCCACGACGTCGACGTGTCCGGGCAGGGTGACGCGGGCGGGCATCGCGTCAAGCTCCAGGTCGACACCGACAAGCTGGACGCCGTGCTGCGTTCGCTCACCGAGTCCGGGGTCCGCTCGCTCCTCTCCACGCCGCCGACGCTGGAGGAGCTCTTCCTGCGGCACTACCAGGACGACGCGGGGGCGGTCGCGCGATGACCGCCGTCACCGGGGCGCCGAGGTTCGCTCCCCGCCGCTCCCGTCAACTCGCGGGCACAGGCGTCCTGTTGAGGCTCGCCCTGCGCCGCGACCGCGTCATGATGCCCGTCTGGATCGTCGTCGTCGCCGGCATGGTCCTCGCGATGCCGGCCTCCCTGGAGAAGACGTACGCCACCGCCGCCGAGCGGGCCGACGCCATGCGGTCGATGAACGCCAACTCCTCAATGCGGGCGCTGTACTCGCCGGTGTTCGGGGACTCCGTCGGCGCGCTGTCCGCCTGGCGCATCGGGGTGTACGCCGCGATCCTCGCCGCCGTGATGAGCCTGATCATCGTCGTACGGCACACGCGCGAGGAGGAGGAGACCGGCCGCCAGGAGATGCTCTCCGCCGGGATGGTGGGACGGCGTGCGCCGCTGACCGCCGCGCTGCTCGCCGCGTTCACCGCGAACGCGGCCGTGGGGCTGCTCGTCGCCGGCGGGATGGCCGGGCAGGGCTCGGCCGGGGCGCTCGCGCTCGGGCTCGCTGTCGCGGGGGCCGGCATGCTCTTCGCCACCATGGCGGCGATCGTCGCCCAGCTCACGGAGAGCGCGCGGCTCGCCAAGGGGCTGACGTCCGGGGTCCTTGGGGCCGCCTACGTGCTCAAGGCGGCCGGTGACGCGGGAAGCGAGCGCGGGGAGTCCGTGCTGACCTGGCTCTCGCCCCTCGGCTGGACGGAGAACCTGCGGGCCTACGCCGGTGAGCGGTGGTGGGTGCTGCTCCTGACCGCCGGGGCGATCGTGGCGCAGGGCGCGGTCGCTTACGGCCTTGCGGGGCGGCGTGACGTCGGCATGAGCTTCCTGCCGACCCGGCCGGGGCCCGCGAAGGGCGGCATCGGCACGGCGGGCGGGCTCGCGTGGCGGTTGCAGCGGGGCAGCGTGCTCGGCTGGACGCTCGGATATCTGCTGGCCGGTGTCGTCTTCGGCGGGATGGTCGAGGGGGCGGCGGACATCGTCGGCGACAACCGGAACACCCGGGACATCATCGAGCGGATGGGCGGCCCGTCCGGCCTCACGGACGCCTTCCTCGCCACGATGGTCGGCCTGCTCGGGATGATCGCCTCGCTGTACGTCGTCGCCTGCGTCCTGCGGCTGCACGGCGAGGAGACCTCGCAGCGGGCGGAGCCGGTCCTCGCGGGTGCGGTGGGGCGGCTGCGGTGGGCCGGGGGCCACCTGGTGATCGCCTTCGGCGGTGCGGTGCTGCTGATGCTGGTGGGCGGGTTCGGGCTCTTCCTCGGGCACGGCAAGGATCTCGGGCCGATCCTGGGGGCGTGCCTGGTGCAGGTGGCGGCGGTCTGGGCGCTGGGGGGACTCGCCGTACTGCTCGTCGGGGCTTTCCCTCGGGCGGCGGTGGGGGCGTGGGGGGTGGCGGGGCTCTGCCTGGCGATCGGCTGGATCGGCCCCGCGCTCGACCTTCCACAGGCGGCACTGAACGTCTCCCCCTTCGGCCACCTCCCGAAGCTGCCGGGCTCCACGATGGCCTGGGGGCCGGTGGGTGCACTCCTCGCCCTGGCGGCGATCCTGGTGGCCACCGGCCTGGCGGGCCTGCGCCGCAGGGACCTCGCGTCATGACCCCGGGGCAGCCGTCCGGTCACCCCACGTAGTACCTGCGACGGACCCCCGAGGACCCCTCCCTGGCGGGACGACCCCTGCCTCCGGCCCCCGTACCTTCGTAAGCGTGACTGATGCGACCAAGACCGCGACCAGCGGCAACCGCAGCCCGGAGTTCCGTATGGCCGCGGGGGCGCTCGGAGGACTTCGGCAGGACCTCTTCCGGGATGCCTTCGCCTACCGCCCGCTGAAGGCGCTGCGCACGGACAGCCCGCTGATCCGGCGCCTCCCCGCCCGCATACGCCCGTACGCGGGCTGGGCCCCGCACGCAGCGGCCGCCGCGGCCGCCTTCTTCACCGTCCTGCTCGCGTACGCGGACGACCCCGTCGGCCTCGACTACGTGATCAGCGGTCTCGTTCCGGCCGCCGCCATCCTCATGACGCTGCTCAGGCCCATCGGCGCCTGGTGGCTCATGGTCGCCGTCACGCCCTTCGCCGGCGCCCTCGGCGGTGCTTGGGGCGAGTACCCGTGGCCCGCGAGCATCTTCTTCGCGCACCTCGTCGTGATGGCGGTCATCACCCTGCGGACCCGCCCCCGCACCGCCGCGTGGATGTGGGTCGGCACGGCGCTCTACGGGACCGCCGCAGAGGTCTCCTTCAGCCGCGGCTACGGCTCGAACACCCCGGAGATGCTCTTCCTCTCCGCGCTCGCCCTCCTCGCCGCCTCCCTCGTGCACATCCGCCGCGAGGCCAAGCACGAGGTCAGCGTCCAGCGGACCGTCACCGAGATGGAGCGCGGCAGGCGCACGCTCCTCGAGGAGCGGACGACCATCGCGCGCGAACTGCACGACGTGGTCGCGCACCACATGTCCGTCGTCGCCATCCAGGCGGAGGCCGCGCCCTACCGCGTCGAGAACCCGCCCCCGGAACTGGAGCAGGCGTTCGTCACGATCCGCGAGAACGCCGTGGCCGCCCTGACGGAGCTGCGCCGCGTCCTCGGCGTCGTACGCGCGGAGGACTACGAGGCACCCGACGCCCCGCAGCCCACGCTGGCCGACCTCGACCGGCTCATCGCGAACGTCCGCGAGACCGGCCTCGACGTCGAGAAGATCGTCACCGGAGCCGTCCGCGAACTCCCGCAGGGCGTCGAGCTCTCCGCGTACCGCATCGTCCAGGAGGCGCTGAGCAACACCCTGCGGCACGCGCCCGGCGCCACGGCACGCGTCGAGGTCGGCTATGTCCTCGGCGGCCTCGGCCTGCGCGTCGTCAACGGGCCCGCGACCGGCCTGGTCAAGCCATCGCCCGGCGCGGGCCACGGCCTGACCGGCATGCGCGAGCGTGTCACGATGCTGGACGGCGAGATGACGACCGCGGAGACAGCCGACGGGGGCTATGAGGTCACCGTCTTCCTGCCGGTCGCGCACGCGCCGGAACCCACCGGAGGCCAGGAATGACGATCCGCGTACTGATCGCCGACGACCAGATGATGGTCCGCGAGGGCTTCTCGGTCCTGCTCAACGCGATGCCGGACTTCGAGGTCGTGGGCGAGGCCGTCAACGGCCGCGAGGCGGTCGACCGCGTCCGCGAGCTCAACCCGGACGTCGTCCTGATGGACATCCGCATGCCCGAGCTGAACGGCATCGAGGCGACCCGCGAGATCGTCGCGGCCGACGTCACGTCGAAGGTCCTCGTCCTGACCACGTTCGACCTGGACGAGTACGTCTACCAGGCGTTGCGGGCCGGGGCCTCCGGCTTCCTGCTCAAGGACGCCTCCGCCCGCCAACTGGCGGACGGCGTAAGGGTGGTCGCCGCCGGTGAGGCCCTGCTCGCGCCCTCCGTGACGCGCCGCCTCATCACGGAGTTCTCCAAGCTGGGCGAGACGCCGCGCCTCTCGGCGACGGTGCAGGCGCAGCAGTACGGCGAGCTCACCGAGCGCGAGACGGAGGTGCTCGTCCTCATCGCGCAGGGCCTGTCCAACGGCGAGATCGCCTCGCGCCTCGTCGTCGCCGAGTCGACCATCAAGACCCATGTGAGCCGCGTCCTGGTGAAACTGGGCCTGCGGGACCGCACCCAGGCCGCGGTGTTCGCGTACGAGGCAAGGCTGGTCACACCGGGCTGAGCGCCACTACCGTCCCTCCATGGACGCGCCCGAGCACCCCTTCGCCCCCTGGGCCCCGGAGTTCATCGCCGACCCGTACCCCGCCTACGCGCACCTGCGGGCCACCGGACGCGCGCACTACTTCGAACCCACCGACCAGTGGCTGATCCCGCACCACGCCGACGTGTCCGCGCTGCTGCGGGACCGGCGCCTCGGGCGCACATATCTGCACCGCTTCACGCACGAGGAGTTCGGGCGGCAGGCCCCGCCGCCCGAGCACGAGCCGTTCCACGTCCTGAACGACAACGGCATGCTCGACCTGGAGGCCCCGACCCACACCCGCATCCGGCGCCTGGTGTCGAAGGCGTTCACGCCGCGCACCGTCGAGCAGCTCAAGCCCTACGTCGAGGGGTTGGCCGACCGGCTCGTACGGGATCTGGTGGACGACGGGGGCGGGGACCTCGCCGCCCGCGTCGCCGAGCCGCTGCCCGTCGCGGTGATCGCAGAGATGCTGGGCATCCCGGAGAGCGACCGGGACCAGCTGCGGCCCTGGTCGGCGGACATCTGCGGGATGTACGAGCTGAACCCGTCCGAGGAGACCGCGGGGAGGGCGGTCAGGGCCTCGCTCGAATTCTCGGCGTACCTGCGCGAACTCATCGCCGTGCGCCGCGAGAAGCCGGGCGACGACCTGATCTCGGGGCTCATCGCCGCACACGACGAAGGGGAGTCCCTCAGCGAGCAGGAGATGATCTCCACCTGCGTGCTGCTGCTCAACGCGGGGCACGAGGCGACGGTCAACGCCACCGTCAACGGCTGGTACGCGCTCTTCGAGAACCCCGGCCAACTGGCCGCCCTGCGCGCGGACCCCGGGCGCCTGATCCCCACCGCCGTGGAGGAGCTGATGCGCTACGACACCCCGCTCCAGCTCTTCGAACGGTGGGTCCTGGACGACATCGAGATCGACGGCACGGTCATCCCGCGCGGCAGCGAGGTCGCCCTCCTCTTCGGCTCCGCGAACCACGACCCCGCGGTGTTCACCGCCCCCGCCGAACTGGACCTGGCCCGCGCCGACAACCCGCACATCTCGTTCAGCGCGGGCATCCACTACTGCATCGGCGCACCCCTGGCCCGCATCGAACTCGCCGCGTCGCTGGAGGCGTTGCTGCGCCGGGCGCCCGGCCTGACGCTCGCCGCGAAGCCGGAACGCAGGCCGAACTTCGTGATCCGGGGGCTGCGGGAGCTGCTCGTGGAGGTCCCGTAGCTCCTCTCAGAACGCCAGCTGCGCGATCTCCTCCGCCACCACCGCGCACGCGTCGGCTGCCGGGTCGATCAGCGGGAAGTGCCCCACCTCTTCGAGGAGCGTCACCCCGACGACCTCGCCCGCCTTGGCCGCCGCGTCCGCGTACGCCTCGGCGACGGCCTGCGGCACGACGATGTCGGTGCGCCCCTGGACGACGGTCGTGGCGATGCCGGTCGGCAGCAGGGCCGCCGGGTCGGCGTGCGGCAGCCGCTCATCGAACTTCGCGGCGCCGCCCAGTAGTTGCAGGGACGCGTCCGAGCAGACGCCGAGCTCCTGCGCCGCCCGCAGGTCGGCGATCGGCGCCAGGGCCACGACACCTCGGAAGGGCGCCGGACGGCCGATGCGCCACGGGGAACCCTCGGGCAGGACATGGCGGGCGGCGGCCCACAGGGCGAGGTGCCCGCCCGCGGAGTGGCCGGTGACGACGGTGCGGCGCGTGTCGGCCACCGGCAGATGCTCCCGTACGAGACCCGGCAGCGCGTCGAAGGCGGCGGCCACGTCGTCGAAGGTCTCGGGCCAGCGCCCCGCGACGGGTCCCTCACCCTGGGCGGGGATCGAACTGCCGCGGCGGTACTCGACATTGGCCACGGCGAAACCGCGCCGGGCGAGGAAGTCCGCGAAGGGCGTGATGTGCAGGCGGTCGTACGGAGCACGCCAGGCGCCGCCGTGCAGCACGACGACCAGCGGGGCCGGGGCGCCGCCGCCGGTCCGGGGTTCGTAGAAGTCGATCACCTGGTCGGCGTGTTCGCCATACGCGGCGGTGGTGTCGGGAGTCACCGCTGGGTGCGAGAAGGCGGCGTCGGCCTCGGCGGCATCGCGGGCCACGGCGGCGTCGTCCGGCATGCGAGGGCCTCTCTGCGGGGTTGGGTGCCAGGAGCTGGGGCGGGGTGTTCGTTCGATCTTCCCGGCACGGTGTCCGTGTGATCTTCCCCTACCCCGCCCCTGCCCGGTAACGGCTGTCGCCGTCAGCTCGCGGAGTCGCCCAGCGTCCGGGCCAGCACGCCCGCCGCCCGCTCCACGTCGGCGAAGCCGACGTACAGCGGCGTGAAGCCGAACCGCAGCACGTCCGGCGCCCGGAAGTCGCCCACCACGCCCTGCTCGACGAGGCGCCGCATCACGTCACCGGCGTCATGGCACCGCAGGGCGACCTGGCTGCCCCGCTCGGCGTGCGCCTCCGGGGTGAGCACCTCGACCCGCCCCTCGGGGACGTAGGCTCGCACGCACTCGACGAAGAAGTCCGTCAGGGCGAGGGACTTGGCCCGCACCGCCTCGACGGAGACCCCGTCCCAGACGTCGAGCGCCGCGTCGAGCGCCAGCATCGACAGGATGTCCGGCGTGCCGACCCGCCCCCGCAGGGCACCGTCCGCCGCCTCGAACTCCGGCCGCATCCCGAAGGGCTCGGCGTGCGAGTTCCAGCCGGGCAGCGGGGAGTCGAAGCGGGCCTGCAGATCCGCCCGTACGTAGATGTACGCGGGTGAGCCCGGCCCCCCGTTCAGGTACTTGTACGTGCACCCGACCGCGAGGTCCACGCCGTGCTCGTCGAGCCCGACGGGCAGCGCGCCCGCGGTGTGGCACAGGTCCCAGACCACGAGCGCGCCCGCGTCGTGCACGGCCGCCGTCAGTCCCGGCAGGTCGTGCAGGCGTCCCGTGCGGTAGTCGGCGTGATTGAGCAGGACCACGGCCGTACGCGGCCCGAGGACGTCGCGCACCTCGCCCGGGGCGACCGGCACCAGACGGCAGCCCGTCATCCGCGCGGCGGACTCGGCGATGTACCCGTCCGTGGGGAAGGTCGTCGCGTCAACGACGATCTCGTCCCGCCCCTCGCCCGGGTCACCCACCATGCGTACGGCGGCCACCAGCGCCTTGAAGACGTTCACGCTCGTGGAGTCGCCGACGACGATCTGGCCGGGGGCGGCGCCCACGAGCGGGGCTATGCGGTCGCCGATGCGCTCGGGGGCGGTCCACCAGCCGCTCTCGTCCCAGGAGCGGATGCGCAGCTGCCCCCACTGCCGGGAGATGACGTCGGCGACCCGCTCCGGCACGTGTGCCGGCAAGGCCCCCAGCGAGTTCCCGTCCAGATAGACGGTGTCGTCCAGGACGAACTCCGCGCGCTTGGCGCCGAGTTCGTCGTCGGCGTCCCGCTTCGCCGCCTGTGCCTTGAGGCCGGCCTCAGACATGGCTCCTCGCAGTCCACAGCTCGGGGAAAACGTTCTTCTGCGCGCGCTTCTCCAGCCAGGCGACACCGGCCGAACCGCCCGTGCCCGTCTTGGAGCCCATCGCGCGCCGGGTCGCCACCAGATGGTCGTTGCGCCAGCGCCACACCAGCTCGGCGACATCCGTCAACACCTCGCCGAGGCGCGCCAGTTCAGCGCTCTCGTCGCCTGCGTAGAGGTCCGTCCACACCTTCTCGACCTCGGGCGACGGCTCGTACTTCTTCGTCAGGTCGCGCTGAAGGACGGCGTCCGGGACGGCGTGGCCGCGGCGGGCGAGCAGGGCGAGCACCTCGTCGTACAGGCTCGGCTCCTGGAGCGCCTTCTCCAGCTCCGCGTGGACGCGCGGCGCGCCCCGGTGCGGCACCAGCATGGACGCGGACTTGTCGCCGAGCAGGAACTCCATGCGGCGGTACATCGCGGACTGGAATCCGGACCCCTCGCCGAGCGCACCACGGTAGGAGTTGAACTGGGCGGGAGTGAGCTGCGCCAGCGGGCGCCAGGAGGCGTTCAGCGCCTCCAGCTCGCGCAGGCTGCGCTTGAGGGCGGCCACGGCGGTGGGGATGTCGTCGCGGCGCAGGGCGTGCGACGCGGTCTCCCACTCGTGCACGATGACCGTGAACCACAGCTCCATGACCTGGGTGGTGACCAGGAAGACCATCTCTCCGGGGTCATCGGAGCGCAGGTGCTGCAGGTGCGTGAGGACGTCCGCCTGGACGTAGTCCTCATACGGGGTGGTCCCTGCGAAGTCGAGGTTCGGGGTGTCCACGTCTTGGGACATCGCGATCTCCTTGATACGTACTCCGGGTAGCGGTCCGCCCCTGCCGTTACCGACACGGGGGCCCCGGTCCCCACCGGCATCCTCCGCAACATCCCACAAAACGGCAAGACCTGCCTGGTCACAGCGGCGTCCAGGCAGGTCACGCACGTGCGGGGGCTAACCCAGGGTGTCCGCCGCCGTCTGGGAGGAATCCCGCAGGAAGCCGGCGCAGCGCTCGTACTCCTCCTGCTCGCCGATCGACTGCGCGGCGCGGGCGAGGCCGTGCAGGGCCCGCAGGAAGCCGCGGTTCGGCTCGTGCTCCCACGGCACCGGGCCGTGGCCCTTCCAGCCGCTGCGGCGCAGCGAGTCCAGGCCGCGGTGGTAGCCGGTGCGGGCGTACGCGTACGACTCGACGACGCTGCCCCGCTCGAACGCCTCGTCGGCGAGCTGCGCCCAGGCGAGGGAGGAGGTGGGGTACTTCGCCGCGACGTCCGCGGGCGCCGCCCCGTTGGCGAGCAGCTCGCGCGGCTCCGGGTCGTCGGGCAGGTGGGTCGGGGGCGGTCCCCCGAGCAGATCCTTGTGAATGGCCATGGGTTCAAGTCTGCGGCATACGCGTACGGGCCCGGCACCCAGGGAAGGGTGCCGGGCCCGTACGGAGCGGAGCCGGTGCGGCTACTTCAGCTTCGTGCCCGTGGAGCGCAGGTTCGCGCACGCCTCGGTGACGCGCTTGGCCATGCCCGCCTCGGCGGCCTTGCCCCAGGTGCGGGGGTCGTACGTCTTCTTCGAGCCGACCTCGCCGTCGACCTTCAGGACGCCGTCGTAGTTCTTGAACATGTGGTCCGCGACGGGACGCGTGAAGGCGTACTGCGTGTCCGTGTCGAGGTTCATCTTCACGACGCCGTTCTCCAGGGCGGTCGCGATCTCCTCGGCGGTGGAGCCGGAGCCGCCGTGGAAGACGAAGTCGAACGGCTGCGAACCGGCCGTCTTGCCGTGCTTGGCGGCGACGCCTTCCTGGAGGTCCTTGAGGAGCTCGGGACGCAGGACGACGTTGCCCGGCTTGTAGACGCCGTGGACGTTGCCGAAGGACGCGGCGAGGAGGTAGCGCCCCTTCTCGCCGAGGCCGAGGGCCTCCGCCGTACGCAGCGCGTCGTCGACCGTCGTGTACAGCTCGTCGTTGATCTCGTGCGTGACGCCGTCCTCCTCGCCGCCGGTCGGGGTGATCTCGACCTCAAGGATGATCTTGGCGGCGGCGGCCTTCGCGAGCAGCTCCTGGCCGATGGCCAGGTTGTCGGCGAGGGTCTCGGCGGAGCCGTCCCACATGTGCGACTGGAAGAGCGGGTTACGGCCGGCCTTGACGCGCTCCGCGGAGACGTCGAGCAGCGGACGGACGTAGGTGTCCAGCTTGTCCTTGGGGCAGTGGTCGGTGTGCAGCGCGACGGTGATGTCGTACTTCGCGGCGACGATGTGCGCGAACTCGGCGAGGGCCACGGCGCCCGTCACCATGTCCTTGTTGTGCTGGCCGCCCAGGAACTCCGCACCACCGGTGGAGATCTGGATGATGCCGTCGCTCTCGGCCTCCGCGAAACCACGCAGTGCGGCGTGCAGCGTCTGCGAGGAGGTCACGTTGATGGCCGGGTAGGCGAACTTGCCTGCCTTCGCCCGGTCCAGCATCTCGGCGTAGACCTCGGGGGTTGCGATGGGCATGTGTCCGCTCCTTGTGATGTGCGGGTGTGTGCTTGGCCCTGACCTAGGGGGCGACGTCATCGTCGCCCCCATCTTTCCAGATCCGCCGGTCGGCTCGGGCCGAACGTGGGTCCTCAGTCGCTGAGGCCGAGATCGTCCTTGGAGTACGCGAAGAGGTACGGCACCCCGGCACCGTCGGTGATCTTCTCGCCGGCGCCGGTGGCGCGGTCCACGATGGTCGCGACGCCCACGACCTCGGCACCCGCCTCACGCACGGCCTCGACGGCGGTGAGCGGCGAGCCACCGGTGGTGGAGGTGTCCTCGACGACGAGTACGCGGCGCCCCTTGATGTCGGGCCCTTCCACCCTCCTCTGCATGCCGTGCGCCTTGGCGGCCTTGCGCACGACGAAGGCGTCGAGGCGCTTGCCGCGGGCGGCGGAGGCGTGCAGCATCGCGCCGGCGACGGGGTCGGCGCCCATGGTCAGTCCGCCCACGGCGTCGAAGTCCAGGTCGGCGGTGAGGTCGAGAAGCACCTGGCCGACCAGGGGCGCGGCCTCGCCGTCGAGGGTGATGCGGCGCAGGTCGATGTAGTAGTCGGCCTCGAGACCCGAGGAGAGGGTCACCTTGCCGTGCACCACGGCCTTGTCCTTGATCTGCTGCAGCAGCGCGCCACGTACGTCGTCAGTCATGCCTGCCAGCTTAAAGCCGCGTCCAGGTCCAGGTCGTCGACGCCTCCAGGGGGTCGATGGGGGTGACCAGGCGGGGCAGGGTGTTGAGCCCGTTCGGCGGGCCGGTCTGCGGCTCCACGCACACGGCGGCCTCCTGCTCGTCGTACACGACGACCCACGGCTCGCGGCTCCGCACCTTGAGCTCGATCTCCGCCGGCCAGGTCAGGGTGACGTCGACGCCGTCGGGCATCCCGAAGCAGTCGTCCCAGGGGCTGGGGAGGGGCGCGATGCGGTTGCCGGTGGGGAGGTGATCGCCGCCGCGCTCTTCCTGCCAGGCGGGCGCGAAGTCGATCTGCACGTCCTCGCCCCCTCCCCCGAGGCTTCGGTTGAACCAGGGGTGCCAGCCCACCTGGGCGGGGAAGCTGTCGCCGTACGTCTCGATGCCGAGTGTGAGGGTGAGGGAGTCCTCGGTGAGGGCGACGATCTGCGTGACGCGGCCTTCGTAGGGCCAGGGGTCGGTCAGGTCGTACGTGAACACGGCCTCGCTCTTGCCGACGCGGGCCGTGCGCCATGCGGCGTCCCGCGCGAAACCGTGGATGGCGTGGGGCGGGGAGTTGAGGGGCATCTGGTGGGTCGTGCCGCCGTTGCGGAACTTGCCCTCGCGGATGCGGCCGGCCCAGGGGGCCATGGGGAAGCAGCCGTAGCGCGCCCCTTGCCTCAACAGTTCCCTGCCGCCGAGCTTGAGGCTCCCCACTCGGCAGCCGTTCCCGGCCTGCACGATAACTTCCGCGTCACCCGCGGCCAGCGTCACGTCTTCGTCGCTACTCACGGGATCGACCCTACGGCTCCCCGGGCCTACCTGGGGCTCTGCCCCAGACCCCGCTCCTCAATCGCCGGAGGGCTGAATCTTTCAGCCCCTCCGGCGATTGAGGAGGGCCCTCGCGCCGAGCGAGTTTTCGGGAAGGGGCGGGGTTGGGGATAAAGAATCAGCGCCTACGGCGAAGCACGCGCCCCGCGACAATCGCCGAGGCCAGCACCACCGCAGCCGCAGGCGCCGCCCACCGCAGCGTGGCGGAGGTGGACAGCGACTCGGCCGCCGGAGCGGGGGCGTACCGCCCACGCGGGGGCGCGTGATCGACCTCCTCCGCACTCCGCCCGATCATCGTCCGCCGCGCATGCGCCGCCTCCGCAGGCGGCACCAGAATCTCCTCGACCCCGTCCGAGTCCTCCGAGTCCTCCGCGTCCTCTGCGTCGAACGACGACGGCGGCACATCCGTCTCGAAGACGGAGGCCACCTCGACGGGCTCGGGTTCAGGCGCCGCGGGCTCCGGCTCGCCCGCCCGGCCGAGCCCCTCCGCGAACCGCTCGAGAAGTCTGCGCACGGCCCCCTCCACAGCCTGGGGAGAAGCCTCCGTGACGCGCCCCTCCCCCGCACCCGTCCCGGCGAAGACCAGCCGGGTCCCGGCGTCGCCCTCCTCGGCGGATTCGAGCCGCACCGTCAGCGAGAGCTTCACGGTGCCGCCGCCCCGCACCTCCACGCCCTCGCCCTCGATCGCGAAGGACCCGTCGCCGCGCGGCGCGACCCGCGCCGCGCCCCGGTACGTGATCGTGTGCCCGCCGACCCGCACCTTGAGCCGGCCGGAGAGCGGCGACGCGGACTCGTCGGCGTCGCGCTGCAGTCCGGGCACCGCCCCGGCGACCTGCTCGGGGTCGTTCAGCACCTGCTGAAGGCGGTCGACGGTAACCGGAACGAACACCTCATGCTCCATGGCAGTCGAGCCTACCCACGTGGCCGAGAACATGTACGTCAGTTCGTCAGTTCGCGTACCGCGGGTGCACCAGTGTGGAGGGAGTCAACCCCGGCATCCGCGTCCGTTCGGCGGACTCCACGCTCACCCGCAGCAGCGCCGCCGTCCCGGGCGGCGCGAGGACCGGGCGGGATCTGGCCGCCAGGACGAAGCCCCAGTCGCGGGGCGCGGACGCACCGGCCGGCTCCCGTTCGGGGCCCGCCGCGAACCCGGAGATCCTGCCGTCCACGCGATAGGGCGCGGTCCGCAGCCCGGCCGCCCGGAGCGTGGCCTCCACCGTCCAGAAGACGCGGGGCCGGTCGGCCATCGGCCCCGCGTGCACGGCGAGGCGCCCGCCCTCGGCCAGGGCCCGCCACGCCAGACCGTAGAACTCCTGGGAGTAGAACTTGGCGCTCGCGGTGATGCCGGGGTCGGGCAGATCGGAGATCACCACGTCGTACGTACGAGGGGGCGAGCGCAGCCAGTGGAACGCGTCGGCGTGCACGACCCGCACCCGGCGGTCGCGGTAGACGTGTTCGTTCAGCTCGCTCAGCGCCGGGTCGCGGCGCGCCAACCGCACGACCCCCGGATCGAGTTCGACGACGTCCACCCGCCGCACCCCAGGATGCCGCAGCACCTCGCGCGCCGCGAGGCCGTCGCCGCCGCCGAGTACCAGCACGCGCGCGTGGCGTCCGGTCATCGCGGGGCCGACGAGCGCCCGGTGGTAGCGGTGCTCGTCACGGCCGCTGACGCGCAGACGCCCGTCGAGGTAGAGATCTAAAGAATCGTGCCTGCCGCCGGTCAGGACGACTTCCTGGACGTCGGTCTGCACCGCGACCCGGACGTCCTTGCCGTAGACCGCCCGGCGGGCCGCCGCCTCGAAGTCGCCGGCGAGGACGGCGGCGGAGGCGAGCACGCCCAGGACCGTGACGTTCGCGACGAGGAGGACCCAGCGGCCGCGCACGCTCAGGTCGCGCCAGAACAGCCCGAACACGAGCGCGCTCCCCGCGATCACGTTGACCGCGCCGGTGATCAGCGCACCGGTCAACTGGCCGAGCAGGGGGAGCATGAGGAAGGGGAAGGCGAGTCCGCCCACCAGCGCGCCCACGTAGTCCGCGGCGAAGAGGTCGGACACGGCGCCGCTGGGGTCCTGCCGTCTGATCCGCTGCATGAGCACCATGAGCAGCGGCACTTCGGCGCCGATGAGCAGGCCGATGGCGAGCGAGAAGGCGACGAGCAGATACCGCGAGCCGCCCGCCCAGACCTCGCCCTGATCGCCGGTCCAGGCGAACGCCGCGTACAGCGCCATCGCGCTCAGTCCGCCGACCAGCGCGAGCGCCGCCTCGACCAGGCCGAATCCGGCGGCGGCCCGGCACCTCAGGTGCTTGGCGAGCAGCGAGCCGATGCCCATGGCGAAGACCATCACCGAGAGGACCACCGACGCCTGGGTGACCGAGTCGCCGATCAAGTACGAGGCGAGGGCGACGAGTTCGAGTTCGTACACCAGACCGCAGGCCGCGCAGACGAAGACGCCCAGCAGGACGAAGAACCGTCCCGTCCTGGGTGTCACCGGTAAATCCGTTGACGGCTCGATCATCTTGGGAACGCTACGTCACCGGACTCGCACACCTGGTCACCCACAAGGGTGCATCTCGGCGTCAGAGGTGTATATGGGGCGCGACCGTCAGAGCACGGCCGGCATGCGCACACCCACGCGGGTGCGGGTCGCCACGAGTTGCCCGTCCTGCGGGTAGGCGTGCCAGGTGCGCCATTGCACCGCGCCTTCGTGCCGCTGCGCCAGCATGGCCGTGAACGCGTGCGGACTGCCGGGGAAGACCCCGGCGAGGCCGTGCGGGTGCTCGGCCACCAGAGCGAGTAACTCCTGTGCGCGGCCCGCGAACTGGCCGCGCGAGAGGGTCTCGACGCGCGCCGCGAATTCGTACTCCCACGCGCCGAGGCGCTTGGAGACACCGAGCGGGAGCGGCGTACTGCTGCCGGGGATGCAGGCGACGGTCTCGGAACAGGTGCCCTGTTCCTCTTCGAGGAGCACCTGGTGCGAGGCCCCGAGGAGTCTCAGCTCCATTCTCGCGTCGGCGAGCTCCAGTTCGAGTGTGGCCAGTGCGGGCAGCGGCTCACGCCCAAGGGTCCAGGCGAGGTCCGTGGCGCACGTGTCGGTATAGACAGTCTTCAGGGTCGTGAGCATGGGTCGGCTCCGCTAACACGCAATGGAGGGGGTGCCGGCGCACCCGGTCGGAGAACGGGTGGTCGGTATGCCGGCTCGTGCCCACGAGAACGTCCCTGGTGTCCAAGTCGTCCGTTCGAGGGCGGTGCTGACGGTTAAGAGGGAATCATGGACTGCTGCCCTGCCACAGCGCTTTTACCCAACTTCGGAGGGTTTCCACCCCCGCGGGGGCTGCACAGTTCAACTGTTCAATGGGTCAACGACGAAGTGCCCGGCAGGAGTTGTCTCCTGCCGGGCACTTCAACAGATGGACGGACCAGCTGCCCCGTGTCAGCTGCCTCCGCCACCGCCACAACCGCCACCGCCGCCGCCGCACGAAGAGCTGCTGCCGCAGGACGAACCGCCACCGCAGGAACTGCCGCCGCTGTCACCGCCGCCGGCCCACCAACCGCCACCGGCGGTGCCGGCACCGCCGGCACCGGCCGCCCCGTGGTGCGAACCCCTTGCGCTCCCGCGCCTTGCGTACACCGCGAGTGCGAGGACCAGGACCACCGCGACCAACACGAAGACCAAGACCATGACCTTCACGCCCCTTTCGTTCCCCCGAAGCAGGCCCCCCGTGGGTCCGCCTTTTCTGTACTGCTCGTGCATGTTGTTCTCGTGTGAAAGGGGAATGCCCTCGCGTAACCCGGCCCAAAGCAGAGTTGAGCGAATCCAGAGGTTCGGCGCAGGATGGCGGTCATGACCTCCACATCCGGGAGCGGGCGCCCGCTGCTCAACCGCCGCCTCGCCGAATTCGGCACGACGATCTTCGCCGAGATGTCCGCGCTGGCGGTGAAGACGGGGGCCATCAACCTCGGCCAGGGTTTCCCCGACACGGACGGCCCCGAGGAGATCCGCGAGGCCGCGGTGCGCGCCCTGCGCGACGGCCGCGGCAACCAGTACCCACCGGGCCCCGGCGTCCCCGAGCTCCGCGCGGCGATCGTCGCGCACCAGCAGCGCAGGTACGGCCTCGCGTACGACCCCGACCGCGAGGTCCTGGTCACGGCGGGCGCCACCGAGGCGATCGCCGCGTCCCTGCTCGCCCTGGTCGAGCCCGGTGACGAGGTCATCGCCCTGGAGCCGTACTACGACTCGTACGCCGCGTCGATCGCCCTGGCCGGCGGCAAGCGGGTCCCCGTGACGCTGCGCCCGGACGCCGCCGAGGGCCGCTTCCGCCTCGACCTGGACGAGCTGCGGGACGCGATCACGCCCCACACCCGGCTGCTGCTCCTGAACACCCCGCACAACCCGACCGGCACGGTCCTGACCCGCTCGGAGCTCGCCGAGATCGCGCGGCTCGCGGTCGAGCGCGACCTGCTCGTGGTCACGGACGAGGTGTACGAGCACCTGGTCTTCGACGACGGCGAGGGCACGGAGCACATTCCCCTCGCCTCCTTCCCCGGCATGCGCGAGCGGACGGTCTCGATCGGCTCGGCCGGCAAGACGTTCTCGTACACCGGCTGGAAGGTCGGCTGGATCACTTCGTCACCGGAGCTCGTGACGGCGGTCCGCTCGGCGAAGCAGTTCCTCACCTATGTGTCGGCGGGCCCGTTCCAGTACGCGATCGCGGAGGCGCTGGCCCTGCCGGACTCGTACTTCACGTCCTTCGCCGAAGGCATGCGCGCCAAGCGGGACCTGCTGAGCGAGGGCCTGACGGCCGCGGGCTTCGACGTCTACCGCCCGGCGGGCACGTACTTCGTCACGACCGACATCCGCCGCCTGGGAGAGTCCGACGGCTTCGCCTTCTGCCGGGCCCTGCCCGAACGCGTCGGCGTGGTCGCCATCCCGAACGCGGTCTTCTACGACCACCGCGAGGCGGGCGCCCCGTTCGTACGCTTCGCGTTCTGCAAGAAGGACGACGTCCTCGCCGAGGCGGTCTCGCGGCTCAAGACGCTCTAGCCCCGGGTACGACGAGAGCCCGGCCGGGACACCCAGTGGTGGGCGTCCTGCCGGGCTCTCGTCGTGGCGTGGCTCAGGCCTGGTCGTCGCCGGGCTTCTCTTCACCCTCGGTGCCGTCGACCTCGGCCTCCAGGCCGAGCTGCTCGACCAGCCAGCGGTCGAACTCGATCGCGGCGCGCACCCAGCTGACCGTGGACGACACGAAGTGCTCGAGCGCGACGCCCGTGCCGATCAGCATCTGCGCCTCGCCGATGAGGCGGACGGTGCCGTCGTCGTGGGTGTGCGTGTAGACCTTCGGCCACAGGGTGCGGCGGTTCCAGTCGTCGATGGCCTCGAGGATCTGGGCCTTCTCCTCGATGCCGTGCGCACGGTCGTAGAACGTCCGCACCGAGAAGACCTGCTGGTCGTCCTCGCCGCGGAACATGAAGTACGTGCGGAACTCCTCCCACGGCGCCGCGAGGTCTCCCTCTTCGTCGACGACGTGCTTGAGCTCCATCTGGTCCAGGAGCTGCTTGACCAGGTCCTGGTCGGGGACAACGGGGCCCGCCGGTCCATCGCCCTGCTGCGGTTCGGGCTGTCCCCCGAAATTCGGAATCGAGGACGGGTCGATGCTCACGTGCTTAGTCCCTTCGTACGGATTCCGCCATCCTGCCCCATGTCGGGCGGGGGCCCGCAACCCCCGCCCCAGATGTGTCCGGGTTATGTCGTCCCGCGTGCCGCGGGACCGACGATCAGACCGTCCTCGAAGGTGTCCACGCGGACGGTGTCCCCGTCCTTCACCTCGCCCGAGAGGATCTCCTTGGCGAGCCGGTCACCGATGGACGTCTGGATGAGACGCCGCAGCGGCCGCGCGCCGTACGCCGGGTCGTTGCCCTCGTCCGCCAGCCACGCCAGCGCCTCCGGGGAGACGTCCAGCGTGAGTCGCCGCTCGGCGAGCCTCTTCGCGAGGCGGTCGATCTGCAGCTTGGCGATGTGCGCGAGCTCGTCCTTGTCGAGCGCGGAGAACACCACGAGGTCGTCGAGCCGGTTCAGGAACTCCGGCTTGAAAGAGGACCGTACGACGTCCAGGACCTGCTGCTTCTTCTCCTCGGGCGAGGTCGTCGGCTCGACCAGATACTGGCTGCCGAGGTTCGAGGTCAGGACGAGGATGGTGTTGCGGAAGTCCACCGTCCGGCCTTGTCCGTCGGTGAGGCGGCCGTCGTCGAGCACCTGGAGCAGGACGTCGAAGACCTCCGGGTGCGCCTTCTCCACCTCGTCGAGCAGCACCACGCTGTACGGGCGCCGCCGCACCGCCTCTGTGAGCTGGCCGCCCTCCTCGTAGCCGACGTACCCGGGCGGGGCGCCGACAAGGCGGGCCACGCTGTGCTTCTCGCCGTACTCGCTCATGTCGATGCGGACCATGGCGCGCTCGTCGTCGAAGAGGAAGTCCGCGAGGGCCTTCGCCAGCTCGGTCTTGCCGACGCCGGTCGGGCCGAGGAAGAGGAAGGAGCCGGTGGGGCGGTCGGGGTCGGCGATCCCGGCCCGCGTGCGGCGCACGGCGTCGGACACCGCGCGCACGGCCTCGGTCTGGCCGATGAGCCGCTTGCCGAGCTCGTCCTCCATGCGGAGCAGCTTCTGCGTCTCGCCCTCGAGGAGCCGCCCGGCGGGGATACCCGTCCAGGCGCCGACGACGTCGGCGATGTCGTCGGGGCCGACCTCCTCCTTGACCATGGTGTCCTTGGAGACCTCCTCCTCGGCCTCGGAGGCGACCTCCAGGTCGTGTTCGAGGGTGGGGATCTCGCCGTAGAGCAGCTTGCTCGCGGTGTCGAAGTCGCCGTCGCGCTGGGCGCGTTCGGCCTGGCCGCGCAGCTCGTCGAGCTTCTCCTTCAGCTCACCGACGCGGTTGAGGGACTGCTTCTCCTTGTCCCAGCGCGCGTTGAGCCCGCGCAGCTCCTCCTCCTTGTCGGCGAGGTCGCGCCGCAGCCTTTCGAGGCGCTCCTTGCTCGCGGGGTCGGTCTCCTTGCTGAGCGCGAGCTCCTCCATCTTCAGGCGGTCGACGGAGCGCTGGAGTTCGTCGATCTCCAGGGGGGAGGAGTCGATCTCCATGCGCAGCCGGGAGGCCGCCTCGTCGACGAGGTCGATGGCCTTGTCGGGCAGGAAGCGCGAGGTGATGTACCGGTCGGAGAGCGCGGCGGCGGCGACGAGGGCGCTGTCGGCGATCTGAACCTTGTGATGGGCCTCGTAGCGCCCCTTGAGCCCGCGGAGGATCGCGATGGAGTCCTCGACGGTGGGCTCGTCGACGAGCACCTGCTGGAAGCGGCGCTCCAGGGCGGGGTCCTTCTCGATCCGCTCGCGGTACTCGTCGAGGGTGGTGGCGCCGACCATCCGCAGCTCGCCGCGGGCGAGCATGGGCTTGAGCATGTTGCCGGCGTCCATGGCGGAGTCGCCGCCCGCACCGGCCCCTACGACGGTGTGCAGCTCGTCGATGAAGGTGATGATCTGCCCGTCGCTCTCCTTGATCTCGGAGAGGACGGTCTTGAGGCGCTCCTCGAACTCACCGCGGTACTTCGCACCCGCGACCATGGCGCCCAGGTCGAGGGAGACGAGGCGCTTGTTCTTCAGCGACTCGGGGACGTCGCCCTTCACGATGCGCTGCGCGAGCCCCTCGACGACGGCGGTCTTGCCGACGCCGGGTTCGCCGATGAGGACGGGGTTGTTCTTCGTGCGCCGGGACAGGACCTGCACGACGCGCCGGATCTCCTGATCCCGCCCGATGACGGGGTCGAGCTTGCCTTCCCTGGCGGCAGCGGTGAAGTCGGTGCCGAACTTCTCCAGGGCCTTGTACTGACCCTCCGGGTCCGGTGTGGTCACCCGACGTCCTCCCCTTGCCTTCTCGAACGCGTCGAGCAGTTTCTTGGCGGTGGCCCCGTGCTTGCCCAGGACCTCGGCGGCGGGGCCGCCCTTGGCGGCGATGCCGATCAGCAGATGTTCGGTGGAGAGGTAATCATCGCCCAGCTCCTTGGCCCGCTGTGAGGCGTCGGCGATGACCGCGAGCAGGTCGCGGTTGGGCTGCGGCGGCGCGACGGTGGAACCCGTGACGCTGGGCAGGCCGCTCAGCGCCCGTTCGGCGTCGGCACGGACGGCGGCCTGGTCGGCCTCGACCGCGGCGAGCAGGTCGGTGATGTTCTCGTTGTCCTGCCCCTCCAGCAGCGCGAGCAGCAGATGCGCGGGGGTCAGGTCGGGATGCCCGTCCTTCACGGCCAGGCTGCTGGCCGCGTTGATCGCGTCCCGGCTCCTGTTGGTCAGCTCGGCGTCCACGGGTGTCGTCTCCTCCTTGCGATCCGTATGTCCGGCGGGTCTCCCGTCCCACCTGACTTAAACAGCGTACATAAAGTTGAGTCTATTCCACTCAAGGGGAGTCGAGGGAGGTCGACGGAGGAGCTGGGCGTCCGAGCGGTTAGGTTCCCGTACATGGCCATGGACCCACATCACCCGACCCCCGCCTACCTCAGCTTCTGGCGTGAACGGCATCTCTGCACGCTGACGACGCCACGCCCCGACGGCACGCCGCACGTGGTGCCGGTCGGCGTGACGTACGACCCGGAGGCGGGGGTGGCCCGCGTGCTCGCGAGCAGGACGAGCGCGAAGGTCCGCCACATCCTGGCGGCGGAGGGCCCGGACGGGGCAGGGGCGCGGGTGGCGGTCTGCCAGGTCGACGGGCGGCGCTGGGCGACGCTGGAGGGGCACGCGCGCGTGCGCGTGGAGGCGGCGGAGATCGCGGAGGGCGAGCGTCGCTACGAGGAGCGGTACGGGCATCCGCCGCGGCCGAATCCGCGCCGGGCCGTCATCGAGATCACGCTGACGCGGGCGATGGGCCAGAAGGCCCTGCTCACCCCCTGAACCCCCTGAACCCCGCCCCCGGAACTCCCCGCACACACCACAGCGGCGCCACCGTGTTCAGGTCCACGGTGGCGCCGCTGCTGGGGGAAGCACCTGCGCGATGTACAACGACGGGGGATCGCGTCAGGCGCTGCGGGGGGTGGCTGTGATGGCTCTTGTAGTGGTGGGGCTCTGCTGGTCCTGCTGCTGCCGGCCGCCCGGCTGCCCCGGCTCACCGACCAGCTGGTGATCGCGCCGGTCAAGATTGACGAAGACCATCCCGTACCGGATGGCGCACCGCACGGGCTGGGGGGCTCCACGCGGCTTGCGGAGGCACCGGTAGGCCCGGATCTCCTCCTCGTCGTCCCGGGTGACGACCACGGGCTCACCGAGAAGCGTGACCATCAAGGAGTCGCCGGCGTGGGGTATCGCGGTGGCGAGATCGATGAAGTGCCAGCCGGATCGGTAGGCAGTGGCCATTTCTCGGCGGAAGGTGCGGTCGTCGGGAGGGGTGCTCATGCTCCGCCCCCTGCCGGCGCCACGCCCCAGACGAGATCCCCGGGCAAGGCCGAAACGGAAGTCGCCTTCGCGGGCGCGGACCCCCAGACGAGATCACACGTACTCACCGCGCCCAGGGCCAGCCCTGCGGAGAAGGTGGCGACAAGCACCGAGCGAAGCATGCGCTTAAACATGGTCGGCTTCGTCCTCACTTGGTAGGTTCCTCTCCCCCGGCTCAACAAGACGATGTCTCAATTCAGCACGTCAAAGCCACAGGGTGGATGCATCATGTTCCTGCACGTTCAGGACCCTGGGGGGTGGAGATTTGCTTACAACAGGCGCAATACCGACACATCCTCACCCCGCAACCCCCCTTTGCGCCGAGGGTTCGGAGCTGTATGCCACTGCTCTGCGTACGGGTCGACTGACGCGGGCCGAGGCCGAGAAGGTTCCCTGCCTAGTGGAATCCGGGCTCGTGCACCCGGACCCCGACGACGCGGACTGGCTGCGTCCCGTCCCGCCGTCCGCCGCGCTCGCCCAGCGCCTCCACCCCATCGAGCGCGAAATTCAGGAACGGCGAAGGATCGCCGTTGAACTAACCGATGCCTTCGAGCCATTCATGGCGATCACCTCGCGGATGGAACCCACCACCCAGGGGTTCACCGTGCTGGAAGGCGACACCCGCATCGGCGCGGCCATCGAGAGGGCCACAGCCGAGTGCCGTTCGGAGATCCTCACGATCCAGCCGGGCGGCGGACGCAGCGAGAACGTGCTCAATCTGGCGATGAAGCGCGGGCAGACCGTCATCGACCGCGGCATCACCATGCGCACCCTCTACCAGCACACCGTCAGGCACAGCCAGGGAACGCTGGCCTACGCGGCGCGGATGGCCCAGGGAAACGTCGAGGTACGGACGCTGGAGGAGCTGGTCGACCGGCTCATGATCTTCGACCGCACCGTCGCCCTGATCCCCGCGCACACCCGTCAGGACGCGGCCCTGGAGCTGCGTCACCCCGGCCTGATCGAGTACCTCGCCAAGGTCTTCGAGCAACTCTGGGACCGGGCCACTCCCCTGGTCGACGACGTGCCCTACGCGCCGCCCACCAACGGCATCACCGGCGTTCAGCGCACCATCGCCAGAATGCTCATCGAGGGGCACGTCGACGAGGCGATCGCCCGGCGCCTCGGCATGAACGTCCGCACGTGCCGCGCCCACATCGCCAAGATCGCCGCCGCCCTGGGCAGCGGCAGCCGGGCCCAGCTCGGCTATCTGATCGCCCAGTCCGGAATCCTGGAAAAGGAGCACTGAGAGTGATGGCGGAAGGCGCGGTCCTCCCGACGAGCGCGCCCATCATCACGGAGCTGCGGGGAATCCCCCGGATCGACGAAGCCGTCGGCCGGGCCGTGGAAGCGGCCACCCGGGAAGTGCTCACCGTCCAGCCCGGCGGAGGCCGCCCTCCCGAAGTGCTGGAGGCCATCCTGCCGCGCGAGCAGGCCCTGCTCAGCCGGGGCTGCCGGATGCGGACGCTCTACCAGCACACGACGCGTCACTCGCTGCCGGCGCTCGCCCATTTCGAACAGCTCGAAGGGGACGTCGAGGTACGCACCCTCGACGAGGTCACCGAGCGGCTCTTCGTCTTCGACCGGACCGTGGCGTTCATTCCCGCGAGCAAAGACCGCAGTCTCGCCCTGGAACTGCGCCACCCCGCCGTGGTCGACTACCTCGCCACGACCTTCGACCGCCTCTGGCGCCTGGCCACCCCCATGTGGCCCCAGGCGGCCCCGGAGCCCGCGGAGAACGGCATCACCGCCCGGCAGAGGGCCATCGCCGCCTTCCTCACCGAGGGGCTGACCGACGCCGAGATCTCGGCGCGTCTCGGCATGAACGTGCGCACCACGCGCCTTCACATCGCAAAGCTCGCCGCCCTCCTCGGAAGCGAGAGCCGGGCGCAACTCGGCTACCTCATAGGCCGTTCAGGCATCCTCGACCCGCAGAAGTGACGCCCTCAGCCCTTCAGGACCCCGTCCAAGCCCGCAGCAGCCCCTCGCGCTCCGCGAGCCGTGGGGTGCCGCCCTCGTGGCGTCTACCCCACTCCGCCATCGCCGCCAGCGTGGTCCGCAGGGTCGCCTCGCCCTGCGTCATGTGGGTCAGGAGTGACTGGGACAGGTCGTGTTCCGTCTGTGAGTAGCCCGATGCCGCCGCCGTGTAGACCGTCAGGTCCGTTTCGTCTTCCTCGCCCGTGATCCGCAGCGTCATCGTCGGGGCCTCGTCCTCCCCTCCCAGGCCGAGGGTCAGTGCCATGTCCACCAGAACGCCCACCCGGCGCTTCATGGACGTCACGGGGACGTCCCGCGCCGCCAAGGCGTGGACGTCCTCCCAGAGCCACAGTCCCGACTGCTTGTCGCCCAGCGCCACCACGCCCTCCGGCGTCAGCCGCACCCCCGCCGCGAGGCCCGACGGCTTCGCTCCCACGTACACATCGCCCTCGGCGATCCAGAACAGGCCCACCATGGCCATCGTCAGCTCAACTCCCCCGGTACGGACGGTAGAACAGCGCGCAGGGGCCGGGAGGTCCTGCCTCCCGGCCCCTGCGCGTCACATGACTAACAGGTGCGGCTACTGCTCCGTCGTCCTCTTGGGACGCCACACCACCAGCGCGCTCGCCTGCTGCACGTCCTGGTACGGGACCAGGTCGCGGCGGTACGACGCGTGGACCGCCGCCTCGCGCTGCTGCATCGCGGCAGCCGCGCCCTCCACGGCGCTGGACAGCTCCACCACTCTCGCCTGCAGCGCCGCGACCTGGTTCTCCAGCTCGATGATGCGCTTGATGCCGGCGAGGTTGATGCCCTCTTCCTGCGACAACTGCTGCACCGTGCGCAGCAGTTCGATGTCGCGGGCGGAGTAGCGGCGGCCACGGCCCGCCGTGCGGTCCGGGGAGACCAGACCGAGGCGGTCGTACTGCCGCAGGGTCTGCGGGTGGAGGCCCGAAAGCTGGGCGGCCACCGAGATGACGTAGACCGGCGTCTCGTCGGTCAGTTGGTACGCCCGCCCGAAATTGGACTGTCGACGACGGCCGTCCATCTCATGCTCCCTTCGCGGCCTGGAACAGTTCTGCCCGCGGATCGTCGTCCGCAGTCGCCTCGCGGTACGTCTCCAGGGCTTCCCTCGCCGCGTCGGAGAGCTCGGTCGGGACCGATACCTCCACCGTCACCAGCAAGTCGCCCCGCGAGCCGTCCTTGCGGACCGCGCCCTTGCCCCGCGCCCGCATCGTACGACCGTTGGGGGTGCCCGGAGGCAGCTTCAGGGTGACCGGCGGGCCGCCCAGGGTGGGGACCTTCACCTCGCCGCCCAGTGCCGCCTCGGCGAACGTCACCGGCACCGTCACCGTCAGGTTGTCGCCCTTGCGGCCGAAGACCGGGTGGGTGTCGACGTGCACGACGACGTACAGGTCGCCCGCCGGGCCGCCCCGTTCACCGGGGCCGCCCTTTCCGCGCAGCCGGATCCGCTGGCCGTCCGAGACGCCCGCCGGAATCCGCACCTGCATCGTGCGCGACGACTTCGCCCGGCCGGAGCCCTTGCAGACCTCGCAGGCGTCCTGGGCGATGAGCCCACGGCCCTTGCAGTCCACGCAGGGGTCGGTCAGGGAGAAACCGCCGCCGCCGCCCCGCGTGACCTGGCCCGTGCCGACGCAGGTCGGGCACACGCGCGGTGTGCCGTTCTTGTCGCCGGTGCCGGAACAGGCCTTGCAGGGCGCCTGGGAGGACATCCGGAGCGGGACCGTGGCCCCGTCCACCGCCTCCGTGAAACTCAGCGTGACCTCGGACTCGATGTCCTGGCCGCGCCGGGGCTGCGTACGCGTGCCCGCGCCGCCCGCGCCCGTGCCGCCTCGGTTGAACAGGCCCCCGAAGACGTCACCCAGGCCGCCCCCGAAGCCGCCGCCGGCGCCGCTCGCTCCACCGCCGCCCGGGGCGCCGCCTCCGAAGAGGTCGCCCAGGTCGAAGTTGAACGAACCGCCGCCGCCCGCGCCTCCGGGACCGGCCCTGAAGCCGCCGTTGCCGAAGAGAGCACGCGCTTCGTCGTACTCCTTGCGCTTCTTGGGGTCGCCGAGGACGTCATTCGCCTCGGAGATCTCCTTGAAGCGCTCCTCCGCCTTGGTGTTGCCCTTGTTGGCGTCCGGGTGGTTCTCGCGTGCGAGCTTCCGGTACGCCTTCTTGATCTCGGCTTCGGTGGCGTCCTTGGGGACGCCGAGGACCTTGTAGTAGTCCTTCTCGATGAAGTCCTTGGTGCTCATCCCCGACGTCCCTCCTCTCGCTTCACGACGATTCCGATGTGTCAGCCCTCGTCCGGGCCGCCACCGGTCTCCTTGTCCTCCGCCTTGTCGGCGGAGTCCGTGGATGCGGCGGTCTCGGAGTCGCCCTTGACCGTCTGCGCGCCCGGCTGCGGCTCGGCCACGGCCACCCGCGCGGGGCGGATGGTGCGCTCGCCGATGCGATACCCCGGCTGCAGGATCGCGACGCAGGTCGTCTCGGTGACGTCCGGTGCGTACGAGTGCATCAGGGCCTCGTGGATCGTCGGGTCGAAGGGCTCGCCCTCCTTGCCGAACTGCTGGAGGCCCATCTTCGCGACGACTGTCTCCAGCGCCTCGGCGACGGACTTGAAGCCGCCGACCAGCTCGCCGTGTTCACGGGCGCGGCCGACGTCGTCCAGGGTCGGCAGGAGCTCGGACAGGAGGTTCGCCGCGGCGATCTCCTTGACCGTGACCTTGTCCCGCTCCACACGACGGCGGTAGTTCTGATACTCCGCCTGCAGTCGCTGGAGGTCCGCCGTGCGCTCGCCGAGCGCCGTACGCACCTGGTCCAGCTGGGCGATCAGACCGACGTCCTGGGCGGACGGGCCGGACTGAGCCGACTGGCCCGACTGAGCGGATGCCTTGCTTGCGTCCCCGGCCGGGGCCGCCGTGCCCTCCTCGACGGAGGGCTCGGCGGCCTGCGGCGCCGCGTCATCAGGGGTGGCGCCGGAGGGGACGTCAGGCTGCTCGGCGTTGTCGCCGAAGCCCGGAGTCTCCTCGGTCATGCGGCGCCGCCCTTCGAGTCGCCGGGCTTCTCGTCGTCGACGATCTCGGCGTCGACGACGTCGTCGTCCTTGTCCTTGGACATGTTCGGGGCCTCGCCACCCTCGGCACCGGGGGCAGCGCCCTCGCCGCCGGCGGCCTGCGCGTCCGCGTACATGGCCTGGCCGAGCTTCTGCGAGACGGCCGCGACCTTCTCGGTGGCCGTGCGGATCTCCGCGGTGTCCTCGCCCTTGAGCTTTTCCTTCAGCTCTTCGACGGCGGACTCGACCTCGGTCTTCACGTCACCCGGAACCTTGTCCGCGTTGTCCGCGAGGAACTTCTCCGTCTGGTAGACGAGCTGCTCGCCCTGGTTGCGGGACTCGGCGGCCTCGCGGCGCTTGTGGTCCTCGTCCGCGTACTGCTCGGCCTCCTGGCGCATGCGGTCGACCTCGTCCTTCGGCAGCGAGGAGCCGCCGGTGACGGTCATCTTCTGCTCCTTGCCGGTGCCGAGGTCCTTGGCCGTCACGTGCATGATGCCGTTGGCGTCGATGTCGAAGGCGACCTCGATCTGCGGGACACCGCGCGGGGCGGGCGGCAGACCGGTGAGCTCGAACATCCCGAGCTTCTTGTTGTACGCCGCGATCTCGCGCTCGCCCTGGTAGACCTGGATCTGGACGGACGGCTGGTTGTCCTCGGCCGTCGTGAAGATCTCCGAGCGCTTGGTCGGGATCGTGGTGTTGCGCTCGATGAGCTTGGTCATGATCCCTCCCTTGGTCTCGATGCCGAGGGACAGCGGGGTGACGTCGAGGAGCAGGACGTCCTTGACCTCGCCCTTGAGGACACCGGCCTGCAGGGCGGCGCCGATGGCGACGACCTCGTCCGGGTTCACGCCCTTGTTGGCGTCCTGGCCGCCGGTCAGCTCCTTGACGAGCTCCGCGACGGCGGGCATACGGGTCGAGCCACCGACGAGAACGACGTGGTCGATCTCGGAGAGCTGGATGCCCGCGTCCTTGATGACGTTGTGGAACGGCGTCTTGCAGCGCTCCAGGAGGTCGGACGTGAGCTGCTGGAACTGGGCGCGCGTGAGCTTCTCGTCCAGGTGCAGCGGGCCCTCGGCGGACGCCGTGATGTAGGGCAGGTTGATCGTGGTCTCCGTGGAGGAGGACAGCTCGATCTTGGCCTTCTCGGCCGCCTCGCGCAGGCGCTGGAGCGCCATCTTGTCCTTGGAGAGGTCCACGCCGTGGCCGTTGTTGAACTGCTTGACCAGGTAGTCGACGACGCGCTGGTCCCAGTCGTCACCACCGAGGTGGTTGTCGCCGTTCGTGGCCTTCACCTCGACGACGCCGTCGCCGATCTCCAGGAGGGACACGTCGAAGGTGCCGCCACCGAGGTCGAAGACGAGGATCGTCTGGTCGTCCTTGTCGAGGCCGTACGCGAGAGCGGCGGCCGTCGGCTCGTTGACGATGCGCAGGACGTTCAGGCCCGCGATCTCGCCGGCCTCCTTCGTCGCCTGGCGCTCCGAGTCGTTGAAGTACGCCGGGACGGTGATGACCGCGTCGGCCACCTTCTCGCCCAGGTAGGACTCCGCGTCGCGCTTCAGCTTCTGCAGGATGAACGCCGAGATCTGCTGGGGGTTGAACCCCTTGTCGTCGATGTCCACCTTCCAGTCAGTGCCCATGTGGCGCTTGACCGAGCGGATGGTCCTGTCGACGTTCGTGACCGCCTGGCGCTTCGCGACCTCGCCGACAAGCACCTCGCCGTTCTTCGCGAAGGCGACGACGGACGGCGTGGTCCTGGCGCCCTCGGCGTTGGTGATGACGGTGGGCTCGCCGCCTTCAAGAACGCTGACGACAGAGTTAGTCGTGCCCAGGTCGATGCCGACCGCACGTGCCATTTCGGTTCCTCCAGATGTAACTCTTGAGTGGATCTGACTCAACAATGCATGACCGCTGCGCTTGCGTCAACAGAGCTGAGTCGAGGGGGCTCAACTCTTATCCAGCCCTTACGCGCAACAAGGCCCTGACAGGGCGCGACGCGGCAAGGGTTGCCTGAGCGACGCAGATCACCGCCCTGCTGGCTACAGTGCGGCTGAGTAAGTGGGTAGTCTCAGACGGACTGCATAAGTTACCGCTTAGTAATAGTTCGCCTCGCAGGCCCGAGGAGCCCCCAAATGCAACTCGCCGCGATCATCGTGTCGCTGGTCCTAATCGCGGTCGGCGTCGCGCTGTTCGGCCGTGCCATCGTGCAGATCTACCAGTACATGCGGCTCGGCCAGCCCGTTCCCGCCGGTACCCGCACCGATCAGCCCGTGCAGCGCACCGTCACCGTGGCCAGGGAGTTCCTCGGCCACACCCGCATGAACCGCTGGGGCGTCGTCGGCGTCGCGCACTGGTTCGTGGCGGTGGGCTTCTTCTCGCTCCTCCTCACCATCGTCAACGCCATCGGCCAGCTCTTCAAGGCCGACTGGATGCTGCCGATCATCGGTGAGTGGGCGCCGTACAACATGTTCGTCGAGTTCATCGGCACGATGACGATCGTCGGCATCCTGACGCTCATCGTCATCCGGCAGCTGAGCAAGCCCGACAACAATCCGGGCCGCAAGTCCCGGTTCGCGGGCTCCAAGAAGGGCCAGGCGTACTTCGTCGAGGCCGTCATCCTCATCGTCGGCATCTGCATCTTCACGCTGCACGCCCTCGAGGGTGCCCAGCACCACGTGGACAGCTACGAGGCGTCGTTCTTCATCTCGTACCCGTTCGTCTCGTGGTTCGGCGGCATGGATCTCTCCACGCTGCAGAACCTCACGTACTTCTTCGCCATGGTGAAGATCGCGACCTCGTTCATCTGGATGATCACCGTCGCGCTCAACACGAACATGGGCGTCGCCTGGCACCGTTTCCTCGCCTTCCCGAACATCTGGTTCAAGCGAGACGCGGACGGTTCCACGACCCTCGGCGAGCTGCAGCCCATGACGTCCGGCGGCAAGCCGATCGACTGGGAGGACCCGGCCGAGGACGCCGTCTTCGGAGTCAGCCAGGTCGAGCAGTTCTCCTGGAAGGGTCTCCTCGACTTCAGTACGTGCACCGAGTGCGGCCGCTGCCAGTCGCAGTGCCCCGCCTGGAACACCGGCAAGCCGCTCTCCCCGAAGCTCCTGATCATGTCGCTGCGCGACCACGCGCACGCCAAGGCCCCGTACCTCCTCGCGGGCGGCGGCAAGGACATGGAGGGCAACGAGAAGGCCACGGCCGAGCAGCTCAAGGACGTTCCCGCCGCCGCGATCGCGGAGGCCGAGCGCCCCCTCATCGGCACCGCCGAGGAGAACGGCGTCATCGACCCCGACGTCCTGTGGTCCTGCACCAGCTGCGGCGCCTGCGTCGAGCAGTGCCCGGTGGACATCGAGCACATCGACCACATCGTCGACATGCGCCGCTACCAGGTGATGATCGAGAGCGCGTTCCCGTCCGAGGCCGGGACGATGCTCAAGAACCTGGAGAAGAAGGGCAACCCCTGGGGCCTGGCCAAGAAGCAGCGTCTTGAGTGGCTCAAGGAGCTCGACTTCGAGGTGCCGGTCGTCGGCAAGGACATCGAGGACCTCACCGAGGTCGAGTACCTGTACTGGGTCGGCTGCGCCGGCTCCCTCGAAGACCGCGCCAAGAAGACCACCAAGGCCTTCGCGGAGCTGCTCCACATGGCGGGCGTCAAGTTCGCGATCATGGGCGGCGACGAGAAGTGCACCGGCGACTCCGCACGCCGCCTGGGCAACGAGCCGCTGTTCCAGCAGCTCGGCCAGGAGAACGTGATGGCGCTGAACATGGCGTTCGGCGAGGAGCTCGACGACGACGGCAAGGTCACGCCCGAGTCGGCCAAGCCGAAGACCGCGAAGAAGATCGTCGCGACCTGCCCGCACTGCCTCAACACGCTCGGCAACGAGTACCCGCAGCTCGGCGGCGACTACGAGGTCATCCACCACACGCAGCTGCTCCAGCACCTCATCGACGAGGGCAAGCTGATCCCGGTGACGCCCGTCGAGGGCCTCATCACCTACCACGACCCGTGCTACCTGGGCCGGCACAACAAGATCTACACGCCGCCGCGCGAGATCATGTCCGCCGTCCCCGGCCTGCGTCAGCAGGAGATGCACCGCCACAAGGAGCGCGGCTTCTGCTGCGGCGCGGGTGGCGCGCGGATGTGGATGGAGGAGCGGATCGGCAAGCGCATCAACACGGAACGCGTGGACGAGGCGCTCAGCCTCAACCCCGACATCGTGTCCACCGCCTGCCCGTTCTGCCTGGTGATGCTCACCGACTCCGTCAACGGCAAGAAGAACGACGGTGCCGCCAAGGAATCGCTCACGGTCGTGGACGTCGCGCAGTTGCTGCTCGACTCCGTGAAGACCCCGGTGGACCCCGCCGGTGAGGCCGAGACCGCGGACGAGCCGGAGCCCGAGCCGGTGAAGTAACGGCCCCTGGCGTACGCGAGGCCGGTTCCGCCCTCAGGGCGGGACCGGCCTTTCGTGTCCTGCGGAAGGGGGGCATCATGTGCTGGTTGTTGTCGGGTGGGGCGGTCGGGTCGGGAGTTGGGCATGCGGAGTGCCGGGATGCATGGCATACGTGGCGGCAGACGCGGTGGTGCCGCGAGGCGCCGGAGTGTCATGGGCACGGCAGCCGCCGTCAGCTGTGCGCTGCTGCTCGCCGGGTGCGGCGGCGGCGATGACGGGGCGGCCAGGCCCGACGCCCGGCACAAGCCCGTCAGCATGGCCGGCAAGGGCGCTCCCCAGCAGCCCGTCCCCCAGGGCAAGGGCAGCAAGGCCGACGACGACTTCAACGGGGACGGCGCACCCGACCTCGTACTGGACGACCTGGTGCACAGCGGCCACGGCGACGACGCGGGCATCGGTGTCGTCTACGGGTCGAAGAGCGGGCTGCGGCCCGGCGCGCGGCAGTTGCTGAGCGCGCGGACCAACGGTGCGCGTACAAAGGGCGAGTTGCCCGCCGCCTTCGAGTCCGAGGCCGCCTGCGACCTCGACAAGGACGGGTTCACCGACCTCCTTGTCTCCACCGACCCGCCCTACGACGGACAGGGCCAGCCGCCCGTGCCCCTTCAGATCCTCTTCGGCTCGCCCAAGGGCCTGTCGGGCAAGGCCGTCAAGGTGCAGGTGCCCAAGCAGTCCCGCATCGGCAACGACTGGTCCGACCAGCCGGTGTGCGGTGACTTCGACGGGGACGGCGCGAGCGACCTCGTCCTGCACGCGAGCGGCGCCCGGCTCACCTTCCTGCGCGGCCCCTTCAAGCGGACCGGCGCCCCGCGCGCCGCGGGCAAGCCCCTTGCCGCGCCCGGCAACGACCTAGTGACCGGCAAGGCCGTGGACGTCGACCGGGACGGCTACGACGACGTCCTCGTCCGCAAGGCGGCGAACGCGTCCGGCGCCGCCGCCGGAGCCCTCGTCCTGGGCGGCCCGAAGGGGCCCGTCGAGACCGGGGTGCTCTTCCCCGCGGGCACGGACACGGCGTTCGGGCGCTTCGGCAGGGGCAAGGGCACGGACGCCGCCGTCGCGGGCCCGAACGGCGTCGCCCTGCGCTACGACGTGCCCGGCACCCTGCGGTCCACGATGGAGGCCAGGAACGTGGCCGTGGACACGGGTGACCTCGACGGGGACGGCCTGAGCGAGCTCGTCCTGAGCGGCGGTGGCAGCGGCAGCGGGGGCGCCGCAGGCGAGGTGCGGGTCTTCAGAGGACGTACGACGGGGCTCGACAAGAACGCGTCGAGGCTGGTCAATCCGTCCGCGAAGGGGACCACACAGGTCCTCGCCATCGCGGACTTCGACGGGGACAAGCGGGCCGATCTCGTGCTGCGGACGTATCGCGGGGACGGGGAGGACACGGTGGGGGTGTACCCGGGCGTGCGGGACAACCTGGTCTCGGGCAAGCCGCGCGTGACCTTCTCCACCGCGGAGTTCCTGGCGCTGGGGGACGGGGGCTGAGGGGTCCGGCGTTCACCCGCCGGACGCCTGGCCTCCCCCGTCGCACAACCATTCGTACGCCCCGCATGTCACACCCCCGGAAGCAGTCCTCCACGCAGTCCTCCACTCCCGGGAGTCCCACGTGCGCGTACGTAATCTGGCCATCGCCGCGAGCGTCGCGGCCCTCGCCGCCACGGGTCTGACGCTGCCCCTCGCGGGCACGGCGAGCGCCGCGTCCACGCTCAAGGACGACTACAACGGCGACGGTTACCGCGACCTGGCCGTCGGGACGTCCCGCTCCAACTCCGTCACCGTGACGTTCGGTTCGGCCTCCGGTCTCTCCGAGGGCCGCTCCGTGACCGTCACCCAGGACACGGCCGGAGTGCCCGGAGTCATGGAGGACGAGGACGAGTTCGGCGAGAACGTCACCAGCGGCGACACGAACGGCGACGGCTACGCCGACCTGATCGTCGGCGCCCCCGGCGAGCAGGTCGAGGGCAAGCCCTCCGGCTCCGTCACCGTCATCAAGGGCGGCAAGAACGCCTTCACTTCCGGCGGGCACGTCCTGAACGCCCCCGAGGACACCGCAGGACGCTTCGGCGAGGCCACCACCTGGAGCGACTTCGACGACGACGGTGCGCCCCAGCTGGCCGTGATCAGCGGCGACAACTGGTGGTACTACTCCGGTGCGCAGGGCCAGTCGTTCGGCCTGGAGGTCGACTTCATCCCCGAGGGCGCCCATCTGGACGGCATGGTCTCGGGCAACTTCAAGCGCAAGGACGGCATCGGCCTCGTCCTGTACGGGGAGCGCGCGGACGGCGGCGCCTGGACCGCGCACATGAACGGCGGCGCCGGCGACTACGGCTACCAGGCCGAGATCCTCGGCGAGGGCGCCGACCCGACGGCCACCCGCGACGCCGCCGCCACCGGCGATGTCAACGGCGACGGTTACGCCGACCTGGTCACCGGCAACCCCCGTGACGCCAAGGGCGGTTCGGTCACCGTGCGGTTCGGCGGCAACGGCAAGTTCGGCGCCCCCGTGACGTACGACCAGTCCTCCAGCGGCATCCCCGGCGCCGACGAGGCGGACGACGGCTTCGGCTGGTCCGTGGCCGCGGGTGACGTCACGGGCGACGGCCTCGCGGACCTCGCGGTGGGCGCGCCCGGCGAGGAGGTCGGCACGGTGGACGGCACCGGCAGCGTGACGCTCCTGAAGTCCGGCGCGGGCACCTTCGCCTCGGGCAAGGCCTGGCACCAGGAGACCGCGGGCGTACCCGGTGTCGCCGAGGCGGGCGACAGCTTCGGCGCGTCCGTACGCCTCAAGGACATCAACAGGAACGGCAAGGCGGACCTGGCCACCGGCGCGATCGGCGAGGACATCGGCACGAAGGTGGACGTCGGCGCCGTGTGGGTCCTGCGCGGCACGACGACGGGCCTGACGTCGTCGTACGCGGCGTCCTTCAACGGCACGGACTTCGGCCTCGGCGCATCGAGCTTCGGCGAGACGCTGCGCTGAGGGACGCGGGCGGAGCTGAGGGACGCCGGCGGACAGGAAGGGTGGAACCGCCCGAACCCCCCTATCGCCGCCGCAACACCCACACCACCCACACCACCCACACCATCCCCAACACCCCCAACACCCGTACCCCATACAACCCTTGCCCCCTTCCGTGAGTCTCCCGTTCGCCAACAAGGCGTGACGCCAGGGCCAAGGCCCGGCAAACACGCCTTGTCGGCACCCCATCGACTGCGGATGTCCGCCAGACATCCCCGCATGCAGCAGGAGACCAACGGAATGGCCAAGCACAAGCGCACTTCCCCGCTCGCCCGATCCAGACGCGGCCGCCTCGCGGCGGCCACGGCCACGGCCGCCGCGCTGACGGGCGGACTCCTCACTCTCACGGCCACCACGGCGACCGCCGCGCCCGCCGCGCCCGCCGCGGCCACCCAGCCGGACGACGCCGACTTCAACGGCGACGGCGCGGCCGACCTCGCCACTTCCGCCGCGGGCGCCACCGTCGGCGGCAAGGACAGCGCGGGTCAGGTCGTCGTCACGTACGGCGGCGCCGAGCAGCGCCACGTCACCTACAGCCAGAACAGCGCGGGCGTGCCCGGCACCGCCGAGAAGGGCGACGTCTTCGGCGCCGACACCGCGTACGGGGACTTCGACGGCGACGGCTACGACGACCTCGCCGTCGGCGCTCTCGGCGAGGATGTCGGCTCGGACGTCGACGGCGGCACGGTCCAGGTCCTGTGGGGCTCCCCGAGCGGTCTGTCCGGCGGCGCCACGATCAAGGACCCGCGGCCCACCAAGCACGACCTCTTCGGCGGCCCCCTCCAGGCGGGTGACTTCGACGGCGACGGCAAGGACGACCTCGCCGTCGGCTCCTCGTCGGGCGCCGCCACCATCGACATCCTCGACGGCGGGATCTCCCGCAGCGGCGCCACCGGCGGCCGCTACACCGTGCTTCCGCCCATCCACAGCGGCGAGGACGGGGGCCCCTTCAACCTGCACTCCGGGGACGTCAACGGCGACGGCAAGGACGACCTGATCGTCAACGGCTTCTCCACCGCCGACGACTACAACGCCAACCTCTGGCTGCCGGGCAGTGCGAACGGCGTCACCACGAACGGCGTCCAGCGGCTGCCCGCCGGCCACATCACCGACGTGGGTGACACGGACGGCGACGGTTACGGCGACGTCATCATCGGCCTCACCTGGGACGAAGGCATCGCGGGCGCCAACAAGGGCGGCACGGTGTACGTGGTGAAGGGCAACGCGAACGGCCCGTACGGCGACAGCCAGGCCATCACGCAGGACACGGCGGGTGTCCCGGGCGGCAGCGAGAACGGCGACTCGTTCGGCGCGGAGCTGGACCTCGGCGACATCAACGGCGACGGCCACCTCGACCTCGTGGCGAGCTCCCCCGGCGAGGACCTGGAGGGCGTCTCCGACGCGGGCTCGATCACCGTCATCTACGGGGCGGCGGACGGCTCCGGCCTCTCCACGCAGGATTCCGTGCTCTACAGCCAGAACACCCCCGGCGTCCCCAACTCCAACGAGAAGAACGACTTCTTCGGGTCGGACGTCCACATCGACGACCTGAACGCGGACGGCCGGGGCGATGTCTCCGTCGGCGCTTACGGCGAGAACGGCTCCAACGGCGCGGTCTACGTCCTGGACTCCCTCCCGGACGGCTCCCTCGCGGGCACCTCGGGCGTCTACACGTCCACGGTCGGCGTCTCCTCGGCGGGCACCCCCCGCTTCGGCGCCAACTTCGCGGACTGACCCCGCCCTTCTCTCCCCCCTCTCAATACACCGGGCCCGCACCCCTCCGTGCGGGCCCGGCCCTTCCCCCGGAGCTTCCGTGCGCATACGCACCTTCGTCCTGGCCGCATCCCTGGCAACCACCGGCCTCCTGTCCCTGCCCGCCACCACGGCGGTAGCGGCCCCCGCCAAACACACCGACGACTTCAACGGCGACGGCTATCGGGACCTCGCCGTGGGCATGCCGGAGAAGACCATCGGAGGCAAGAAGCGCGCCGGAGCCGTTCTGGTGACCTTCGGCTCGGCCTCCGGGCTCACGGACAAGCGGGTGTACGTCACCCAGAACTCGGCCGGTGTTCCCGGCGACGCGGAGACGGAGGACCTGTTCGGGGCGGAGCTCTCCAGCGGCGATCTGGACGGCGACGGATACGCCGACCTGCTCGTCACCAGTGAGGGCGAGAGCGTCGGCGACCTCTCCCTTCGAGGTGCCGTCACCGTCCTGTGGGGCGGCCCCAAGCCCCTCGGCAGCGGCACGAACCTCGCCGACCCGGGCGCCTACGACCAACAGTTCTTCGGTTCCGACACCGCGGTCGGCGACTTTGTGGGCGACGCCGCACCCGAGGTGGTGGTCGCGGACGCGTCAGGTCTCTGGCTGCTCGACGGGGCTTTCAGCCGTACGTCACTTCCGGTACCGGTGCCGATGGACACCCGCGGAAGCAACAACCAAGTGGGCTGGGGCACGTTGGCGGTAGGAAACTTCTCGGGCGGCGGCAAGGACGAGCTCGCCGTCACCGTTCCCGGCACGACCGTGATCTATGGCAGCGGTCCGACGGGCGAGGCCTCGGAGTTCTACGACCGCGCGGCCCTCGCGGGCGGAACCACCTCGGCGGCAGGCGACTTGAACGGCGACGGCTGTGACGACCTCGCCGTGGCCCTGGCGAGTCCGGACCTGAACGGCAACGGCGTCACGGACCCGAGCCGCAAGGCGGGCTACGTCATGGTTTTCCACGGCGTCGAGGAAGCCGACGCCACCGGCGGGCTCAGCCGCACCCGCCACACCTACCACCAGGGCACCGCAGGCATCCCGGGTGACAATGAGGCCGGCGACCAGTTCGGCGCCGACCTCTCCATCGCCGATGTCACCGGAGACGGCCGTGCGGAGCTCGCGGTAGGTGTCTCGTACGAGACCCTGGACGGCCGCACCCGCGCCGGCGACGTCCTGGTGCTGCGCGGCGCCGCCACCGGCGTGACCACGTCCGGCGCGAAGCGCTTCTCGCAGAACACCGCGGGGGTGCCGGGCGCCGCGGAGTCGAACGACGAGTTCGGCGCGCAGGTCCGGCTCGCCGACTTCGACCGCGACGGCAAGGCCGATCTCGCTGCGACGGCTCCGTACGAGGACTCCGGGAGCGGCGCGGTCTGGCAGCTGCACGGGGCAGGCGCGAGTCTCTCGACGTCCGGGGCCGACGTCTTCAGCGCGGCGGACTACGGCCTCGCGGCCCGATCGCAACTGGGCGACGCGGTCAATGAGTGAGGAGCGACCGGGGCGTGTGCGCAGGGCAACCCTTGCCCAACCCCAGATGTCACACAGGTGAACCAGAGCAGCTGACTCGCCTTGTTCGGTCTTCCGCCAACTCCGCGCACCCATAGATCAGTTGGAGTCCCTCGTGCCCCTGCGCCCTCCCGCCCGCACCATAGCCCTGGCCGCCACCACAGCCCTCGCCGCCACCGGCCTCGCCCTCCCCCTCGCGGCCACCGCCACCGCCGCCCCCGCTCCCGCTCGCCTCACCGCCGACTTCAACGGGGACGGATACGACGACCTCTTCGTCGGCGTGCCCAGCGGCAGTGTCAGTGGCAAGGCCAAGGCGGGGTACGTGAGCGTGGTGTTCGGTGGGGAGTACGGGCCCGGGCCGCACGGCGTGCGGCGGATCACCCAGGCCACCGTCGAGGTGCCCGGCACCCCGGAGTCCGGTGACCGGTTCGGCGGTTCCGTCGTCGCCGCGCACGTCGACGACGACGAGTACGCCGACCTCGTCATCGGCGCCCCCGGCGAGGACATCGACGCCAAGACCGACGCCGGTTCCGTCACCGTCCTTTACGGGGCAGGCGACGGCTTCTCCGTGGCCAACACCGCCGCCCGCGGCGCGAAGACCGGCGACGTGTACGGAAACGCCCTCGCCGCAGCCGACTTCACCGGTGACACGGACGTCGACCTCGCCATCGGCGGCAAGGACCAGGTCGTCGCCAACTTCAATCCGCTCACCGCCGACACCCAGCCGGTCATGGCCGACCGCATGGGCGGCCGCGCCCCCGTCATGACCACCGGCGACTTCAACAACGACAACCGCCCCGACCTGGCCCTCGGCTACTACACGAAGAACCAGCCCTACACCCAGTCCCACCTCCGCCTCTACGGCTGGAACAAGGAGGAGGGCGCGATGGGCAACTTCTGGAACAACTCCAACGGCGCCGCCAACGCCCTCGCGTCCGGCGACTTCAACGGGGACGGCTTCGACGACCTCGCCGTCGGCAACTGCCGCGAGATCGCCGACGAGAACATCGACGACCCGTGCGGCCCCGAGGAACTCGCCAAGGGCGGCGGCATCCACATCCGCTTCGGCGACGCCAACGGCAGCTTCGGCTGGGAGCACCAGACGTTCAACCAGGACACCGCGGGCATGCCCGGCGTCGCCGAGACCGGTGACGGCTTCGGCGACGCGCTCGCCGTGGCGGACATCGACGCCGACGGCCACGACGACCTGATCGCGGGCGCCCCCGGTGAGGCCATCGGCAGCGCGGCGAAGGCCGGCAGCGTCACCGTCCTGAAGGGCGACGAGATGGGCCTGCTCGACCCGGCGGGCGCGGCGAACCCGGGCACGGTCGCGTACCAGCAGAACTCCCCCGACATCCTGGGCGTCGCCCAGGCGGGCGATCTCTTCGGGGCCGCCCTCGCCTTCGGTGACCACAACGGCGACGGCGTCCCCGACCTGTCCGTCGCCGCGCCCGGCGAGAACTCCGCCGCGGGCGGCGTCTGGGACCTGCCCGGCGCCAAGGCGGGCGGCTCGGTCGTCACCCCTAACTCCCTGGGCCTTCCCGCCTCTTTGGACCCGTACGCGTACGGAGCGGTGCTCGGCCGCTGACGGGCCTCAGCAGCACCAGGGACCCTGGGGCAAACCCCTCAGGGTCCCCCTAGGGGTTGTCACAGGTCAGCGGCAAAGCCTCTCTCCTCCCGGGGAGGGACGACCCGGGCCCTCCAGACCAGGTACGTTCGATTCGTGGCTGGATTCAGGATCGGACGCGGCCGGGACAACCGCACCCCGCAAGCGCGACCCCAACAACGACCGCGGCAGGAGCCGTACGGGCAGCAGGCCCCCCAGGGCCAGCAGCCCCCGTACGGCTACCCTCAGCCGTCCTCGCAGCAGTACGGCGGGCAGCAGCCGCCGTACGGCCGGGCCCAGGGCGGACAGCCCCAGGGCGGCCGCGGCCAGGGCGGATACGGCGGACAGCAGTGGCCGCAGGCGGGCGGCAACCACGGCAACCACGGGGAGCCGGAGTACTTCGGCGGGCAGCCGGGCCCGGGGCAGGGCGGTCAGGGCGGCTTCGATCCGTACGCCGCCAACAACCCCGGTCACACCCAGGCCTTCTCCGTGGGCGAGGACCCGTACAACCAAGGCGACACCTATCGCGCGGGCCAGGCTCCCGCGCCGGTGGGCCCGCGCCTGCACTGGAAGGACCTGCTGCGCGGCATCGTGCTGCGCCCGGGCCCGACCTTCCTCCAGATGCGGGACTACGCGATGTGGGCCCCGGCCGTCATCGTGACGTTCCTCTACGGCCTGCTCGCGATCTTCGGCTTCGACGGCGCCCGCGAGGACGCCATCAGCGCCACGCTCTCCACGGCCGTGCCGTACGTCCTGACGACGGCCGTCGCCATCACGATCAGTGCCTTCATCCTGGGCGTGGTCACGCACACCCTCGCCCGCCAGCTCGGCGGCGACGGCGCGTGGCAGCCGACGGTCGGCCTCTCCATGCTGATCATGTCCATCACGGACGCGCCCCGCGTGGTCGTCGCGATGTTCCTCGGCGGCGGCCAGCCCTTCGTCCAGCTGCTCGGCTGGGTGACCTGGGTCGCCGCGGGCGCGCTGCTCACCGCGATGGTGAGCAAGTCGCACGACCTGCCGTGGCCGAAGGCGCTCGGCGCGGCGTCGATCCAGCTGCTCGCGCTGCTCGCGATCATCAAGCTGGGCACGTTCTAGTACGTGAGACGGAGAAGGGCCCCGGCGGTGCATCGCATCCGCCGGGGCCCTTCTCTTCGCCTTCTGGCCTTGCTCAGGCGTCGAGGACCTGCCCGGCACGCTTCACGACGGGCGCCTCGACGCTCCACGGGAAGTTGATCCACTCGTCGGTGCGCTTCCAGACGTACTCGCACTTCACGAGCGACTGCGACTTCTCGTAGATGACGGCGGACCGCACCTCCGCCACGTGGTCGAGGCAGAAGTCGTGCACGAGCTTCAGCGTCTTGCCGGTGTCGGCGACGTCATCGGCGATGAGCACCTTCTTGTCGGTGAAGTCGATGACATTGGGCACCGGCGCCAGCATGACCGGCATCTCCAGGGTCGTGCCGACCCCGGTGTAGAACTCCACGTTGACCAGGTGGATGTTCTTGCAGTCGAGCGCGTACGCGAGCCCGCCCGCGACGAAGACGCCACCTCGGGCGATGGAGATGATGACGTCGGGCTGGTAGCCGTCGTCGGCGATCATCTGCGCGAGCTCGCGCACCGCGCCGCCGAACTTCTCGTACGTAAGGTTCTCGCGCACGTCACTCATGCTGGATGTCACACCTGTGTCCGATGGAAATTGAGGAAGGAGCGGGAGGCGGTGGGGCCTCGCTGCCCCTGGTATCGCGATCCGTAGCGCTCCGAGCCGTAGGGCGCCTCGGAGGGCGAGGTCATGCGGAACAGGCAGAGCTGCCCGATCTTCATGCCCGGCCAGAGCTTGATGGGCAGCGTCGCGAGGTTGGAGAGCTCGAGCGTCACGTGCCCGGAGAAGCCGGGGTCGATGAACCCGGCCGTGGAATGTGTCACGAGGCCGAGCCGCCCGAGGCTGGACTTCCCCTCCAGCCTGCTCGCGAGGTCGTCGGGCAGGCTGATGACCTCGTACGTCGAGGCCAGCACGAACTCGCCGGGGTGCAGGATGAACGGCTCGTCGCCCTCGGGCTCCACGAGCCGTGTGAGGTCGGCCTGCTCCACGGAGGGGTCGATGTGGGGGTAACGGTGGTTCTCGAACACCCGGAAGTAGCGGTCGAGCCGCACGTCGATGCTTGAGGGCTGCACCATGGATTCGTCGTACGGATCGATCCGTACTCGTCCGGTGTCGATCTCGGCCCGGATGTCCTTGTCTGAGAGAAGCACGCACCGAGGATACGCAGAGCGCGCGGGCCCGCCCCAATCGGACGGCCCCGCGCGCTCCGGTTCTCTTCCTTGTTCCCGCTGCTACCGCTGCTACCGCCGCTACCGCTTCTGCGACGCGACCGGCACGGCATGCCGCAATCGGGCGCATCGTGGGCAGCGGATGAGCCGGCCGGGTCCGAGCCGGTCGGCCTTCTGCATCGGGAACGAAGCAGTGCTGAACACGTGCCCTTCGGCACATCGGACGACGGTGTGGTCCATCAAGTCCTTGAGTCCCTTCCCCAAAGCCGTGGTTGCGCTCGTGGCTCGCCGTGCTCCGCTCGCGAGCGGGACGGCGACGAAAGGCCACATTACGGGACGAATAGGGCGCCCCTCCAGGCGGCACTCCGGCCACTCACGGTACGCCTCAACTCCCGCGCCCCGCACCGCCATCCACGCCCCGGACAGCACACAGGCCCCACGGCAAAAGCGCCCGGGGCCTGGGATGAGGTAGAGTGTGCGACGTTACGACACCGCCACAGACGGTGTCTTTCGCGGGTGTAGTTTAGTGGTAGAACATCAGCTTCCCAAGCTGAGAGTGCGAGTTCGATTCTCGTCACCCGCTCCACAGTTGAGGCCCAGGTCAGCGACCTGGGCCTTTTTGCGCGCCCAATTCCTGCAGGACCGAGCCCAGCTGCTCGGCGGTCAGTGCCGGGGCGGGGAGCCGGGGTGTGGTCGTCGGCTGGGCGCGGAGGCCGGAGAGGAGGAGGGTCAGGGGGCGGTGCCAGGCCTCGGGGGTGGTCGCTGTCGTCAGGGCCGGGATGGCTCGGCCCAGGGCCGCCAGTGCGAACAGGACGTCCTCCGTGGTGACGTCCGCGCGGATCGTGCCCTGCTCGCGGCCCCGGCTCAGCAGGACGTCCATCGTCTCGCGGTTGTGGGCGTGCACGGCCTGCAGCGCCTCGACGCCCTCCAGGTGCGTGGTCATGAGGTCGTTGGCGCCGCGGTCCGCGGCCAGCGTGACGAAGACGGCCCGGAGGTATTCGTTCAGCGCCGCCCACGCGTCCGGCGCCTTCCGCGCCTCCTCCCCGGCGGTCATCGTGCCCGTCAGGAGATCGCGGAACACGGCGTCGACGAGAGCGGCGCGCGTGGGAAAATTCCGGTACAGCGTCGCGTTCCCCACGCCCGCCCGGCGCGCGATCACGTCCAGCGGCGCCTCTAGCCCCTGCTCCGCGAAGACCTCACGCGCCGCCCCCACCAGAAGATCCCAGTTGCGTCGCGCATCGCGTCGCCGTGGGGGCGTCGCACGGTGTGAGCCGCCGGTCATCGTCACTCTCCCTGCCAAACGGGGACCACTCCCCGGCAGGGATGCTATCGGGGGACCCGTCAGCCGGATCAGCCGAACTGACCCGGCTGGTAGTCCCCCGCCGGCTGCTGCACCATCACGTTCACCCGGTTGTAGACGTTGATCAGCGCGATGAGGGACACGAGAGCCGCCAGCTGGGTCTCGTCGTAGTGCTTGGCCGCGTTCGCCCACGCCTCGTCCGTGACCCCGCCCGCCGCGTCGGCGATACGCGTGCCCTGCTCGGTGAGCTCCAGCGCGGCCCGCTCGGCCTCGGTGAACACCTTCGCCTCGCGCCAGGCCGCGACGAGGTTCAGCCGCGTCGAGGTCTCGCCCGCGTGCGTGGCGTCCTTCGTGTGCATGTCGGTGCAGAACCCGCAGCCGTTGATCTGGCTCGCGCGGATCTTCACCAGTTCCTGTGTCGCCGGGGGCAGCGCCGAGTCGGACACGACCTTGCCCGCCGCGTTGATGTGCTTGAGGACCTTGCCCGCGAGCGGGCTGCCGAACAGGTTCAGACGAGCTTCCATGGTGATCTCCTATGCCGATGCCGATGCTTCCACCCCTATGACGGATGCGCTCGGCAAGATGTGACAGGAGGAGGCACCCCGGCGGGGGACCGGTGCGCGTTACAGTCGGGTTTTCCTGTGAGTTCAACTAAATGGGGGGTTTTCTCATGGCACTGTTCGGAAACGCGCACACGATCGATCCGATGACCGCGCAGCAGGACTACGCGCGTCTGCTGGGCCACGGCGAGCAGGTCCAGGCCGCGTTCCTGCTGATCCGCGACACCATGCTCTTCACCGACCGCCGCCTCGTCCTCGTCGACAAGCAGGGGATAACCGGCAAGAAGGTCGAGTACCACTCGGTCCCCTACCGCAGCATCACGCACTTCGCCGTGGAGACCGCCGGGCACTTCGACCTCGACGCCGAGCTGAAGATCTGGATCTCCGGCACCCCCGAGCCCATCCAGAAGACCTTCACCAAGGGCGTCGACATCTACGAGGTGCAGGCGATCCTCACGCAGTACGTGGCGCGCTGACGCCGTTCGCCCTGCGAGCCGCCGCCGTGGCTCGCAGGGCGTCCCCAGCCCGGTCTCAGGCCGTGGGCACGCGGTCCAGGAAGCCGTGCACGGTACGGATACGGCCGTCCTCGGCCAGCGTGATGACGTCGAAGCCGGCGACGGGCACGGAGCCGTCGGCCGACGACACCAGTTCCCAGCCGAATCGCGCGATGTGGTGGTGGCCGTCGACCGCCCCCGTCTGCCGGAACTCGAAGCCGGGGAACTGCTCGTGCGCTCCCGCGATCACCGCGGCGAGGGACTCGTGCCCGGCCACGTCGGCCAGCGGGTCCGTATAGCTGCCGTCCTCGCTCCAGGCCGTGGCGACGGCCTTGGCCAGCTCGGCGGCGTCCTGCGCGTTCCAGGCCTCGAAGTAGCGGGCGACAGCGGTCTCGTACGCGGATGCGTCGTGTGCGTGGGCGGACATTGCGGGCCTCCTATGGCTCTGTCATCCGGATCGTTCCTTCGATGACTTGAGCTTGGCCTGCGGCGCTTTTCGGGTCGATTACGTCAGGGGTAATGACGGGCCACGAGCGGCACGCGCCGCCTTCTCACGCGCGGGCGACTGTGCTTGCCTAAGGGGCTGTTTCGGTCACCTGAACGGGAGTTGGCGAATGCGCAAGCCGTGGATCGGTGGGGTGCTGGCCGCTGTGCTGCTTCTCGGCGCGTGCGGTGACCCCGGTTCCGGGGGTACGTCCGCCGACGCCCCGGAGCCTCCCGCCGCCGCGCGGAGCTCCGACGCCGGGCGTGCCGGGCGGGACGAGCCCGCCGCCGAGCCGTCCGCCTCCCGGCCCTCGTCGCCGCCCTCCTCCACCGCCCGGCAGCGCGCCGCGAAGAAGCCACGGCGCGGGGGCGCGGGCGCGGGTGCTGGCGCGGGCGCGGGCGCCCCGAAGGTGCTCTACCTCGGCGACTCCCTCGCCATGGAGAACCAGAACGTCCTCGGCGACCTGTTCCGCGCCGACCTCGGCGCGCGCTATCGCAGCGCGCCCTACTCCGGCACCACCCTCTGCGACTACCTCGACGGCTCCGGCGACGACTCCCTCGTCCCCGACAAGGACAAGGCCGCCGCGCTGGTCCGCGAGGAGCGGCCCGACTATGTCGTGCTCCAGTTCTGGGGCAACGCGTGGGGCTACACGCCCTGCATGGACGGCATCACCTACGACAAGGCGCAACAGAAGTACTTCGACCGCTACGCCGCCGACGCGAAGGCGCTGGCCGCGCAGATCCATGGTGCGGGCGGGTCCGGGGCCGGGGCCGGGGCCGGCGGGCCCCGCATCGTGTGGGTCCTCCAGGGCCCCGACCCGATCACGCCCGACCGCGTACGGCGCGTCAACGGAATCTACGCGGCGCAGGCCAAGGCCTCGGGGGACGTCGTAGCCGACGCGGGTCGAACTGTCGCCCCTGCCGCGGGGCGCTACACCTGGGTGGAGAAGCTTCCGTGCACGGCGTGGGAGAGGTCCCACTCGGCCTACTGCACGGGATCTGGCCGCGCGGCCTTGCACCGGGGGGACGACTACCTGCACTTCTGCTTGGCACCGACCACGCCCAAGTCCCGGCCCTGCCCTGCCCGTTCGCCGGGCATCCGCCGAATGGCGGCGGAGATTGTCCGGGCCGTGGGCTCAGCCGGGTAGTGCCTTTGCCGCGGGTGCGTGGTGGCTTGTCGCGCCCACGCGGCGGAGCCGCAAATGTCAGGGCCCCGCGCCCCTTCAGGGCGCGGTGAGCCCGCCGTCAGCCGCGGCAGCAGCCCGCACGAAGCGGGCGAAGGCGCCTTCGGAGACGGTGAGGGTGGGGCCCTCGGGGTTCTTGCTGTCGCGCAGAGCTATTGCGCCATGGTGGGGGGCGAATTCGACGCAGTCGCCGCCCGTGTCCGAGCTGTAGGACGACTTGTGCCACGCGGCGCCGCTGAGCGGGGCGCACTCGACGCACTCCCCGCCGCTGCTGCCGCTGTAGGACGACTTACGCCACGCGGCGCCGTTGAGGGGGGCGCATTCGATGCAATCGCCGCCTCCGCTGCCGCTATAGGACGACTTACGCCACTGCACCTTCGCCAGGCTCTGGTTGATCTCCATAGCGCTCCTCCAATACACGGGCGATCACCACCGCCGTGTCCTCTACGGAGAGCGCAGCGGCCTGCAAGCGAGCGTAACCGAGCGAACGCTCCCTGATCACTTGCGGATTGGCAGTCTGATGCGCCACGTCGTAACTCTCGGCGTAGAACAGGTCTGGGTCGCAATCGAACCGTAGGAGGTTGAACGACCCACGCGTGGCGCAGTGTGCACCGGTTGTGTAGGGGAGAACCTGGATCTGCGCCCACCGGTGCTCGCGGAAACGCAACAAGTGACGGAGTTGGTTCCGCATGATCCCTCGGCCGCCGACCTCCCGGTGAAGAACCGCCTCGTCAAGGATCACCCACAGCGCCGGAGGCTGGTCCTTCGCCAGGATGCGCTGACGGTCCAGTCGTGCCGCCACGAGTTCATCGAGGTTGTCCGGACGATCGGCTCCCAGCACTGCCCTCGCGTACGACTCCGTCTGCAGCAAGCCGTAAATCACCTGAGCTTGGTACGTGGAGATAAAACTCGCCCGCGCCTCCATCTCCGCGTACGCCTGAAACCACGTAGGCAGCTGGCTCTTCAGCACCAGCCCCACCAACCGCGAAAACACCCCGTCAGTCCCCAGCGCCGCATCCACCCGCTCAGAGAAATCCCGCGTCGGCACCTTCTTCGCTGTCTCGATCTGGCCGATCAAGGACGCCGTACAGAAGATGCAGCCGCCCAACTGCCCCTGCTTCAGGCCCGCCGCTTCCCGTAGGCGGCGCAATTCCGAGCCGTAGTAGTCCAGCGGTGACGCGCTGGGGTCGAGGTCGCGGATGTTGACCATGCTCGGGCCACCCCCATAACCAACGCCTCACGGCGTTCAGTTCAAGTCGTAGCCCAGCGTAATCAGTCGACTCCACGCTGGTGACATGAATCACGTAACTCCCCCTCCGCCCCTGCCCGTTCGCGGCACGTACCGGATGAGCCTCACGCTCGGTGAGCACTCGGCCCGGCATCTTCGGTTCATCCTGCGCGCCTATCTGGGGAGCTGGGGCATGGGCGAGCTGCGCGACTGTGCCGAGCTGGCCCTCACGGAGCTCGGCACGAACGTTGTGCGCCACGTGCCGGACCGCCGTTGTGACCTCCTCATCCTGCGGCGCCCGCAGGGCCTGCGGGTGGAGGTCGCGGACCGGTGTCCGAGGCTCCCCCGGCAGGGCGGCGGCGGGGGCGAGGAGCTGGACGAAGGGGGCCGGGGCCTGCTCATCGTCGAGGCCGTCACCGATCGTTGCGGCTTCGAGCCGTGGGCGGACGGCGCCGGGAAAACGGCCTGGTTCGAGTGCGACGCCAAGGGCGACGGCACGTGCGATGCCGCGGACGCGGGGCCCACCCGTTCGGCCTAAGCCCGCTCGCGAGGCCCGTAGAGCTGTCACACGCTGTGAACTCCTGTACGACGAAGAAAGGGTGCCCATGAGCAGCGGAGCGAGCAACCCGCGGGGCGCGAGCCCCTGGGCTACGGGCGGCACGGCGTTCGCGGGTGTGTTGATGCTGGTCAGCGGCATCTTCGGCATCCTCGAAGGCATCGCGGGCATTGCCAAGGACGACGTCTACTCGCGCATCGGGGACTACGTCTACAAGTTCAACCTCACGACGTGGGGCTGGATCCATCTGATCCTCGGCATCCTGGTCGTGATCGTCGGCGTCGGCATCCTCAAGGGCGCGACCTGGGCCAGGGCGTTCGGTGTCGCACTCGCCTCGATCTATGTCGTCCTGCACTTCATGTGGCTGCCGTACCAGCCGATCTGGGCGCTGATCGCCATCGCGATCGGCACCTTCGTCATCTGGGCGCTGTGCACGGACCGCTCGGACCGTGACGACCGCCATGGCGGTCCGGGGGCTCCGGGCGGCTGGGAGGCCCGCAAGACCTCCAGCGGCCCCGGCCCGTTCGCCGAGGGCTCCGCCGGCGCCGACCCCGGTCCTCCCGGCGGTCCCGGCCGCACCCCGCCTCCCACCACCTGACCGAACAGCACGGCGGGAGCTGCCCCGGAGGGCCCATGACCGACACGACCACGTCCGGCCGCGGGCCCTCCTTCTGGACGCCGCAGGCCCGCGCCCTGCTTCCGCTCGTCCTGCCCGCCCTGCTCGTCGGTGTCGGGTCCAGCCTGATCCTGCTGCTGCTCAGCTTCATCGCCGAGCGGCTGCAGGATCTGCTGTGGGACGTGCTGCCGGACGCGGTCGGGGTGTCCGGCACGTCGGCCGGGTGGATCATCGCCGTCCTCACCTTGGCGGGCCTCGTCGTCGGGCTGATCGTGTGGAAGGCCCCCGGGCACGCCGGACCCGACCCCGCCACGCTCGGCCTGGTCGACCCGCCGCTGCCGCTGCGGATGCTGCCCGGCATCGCGCTCGCCGTCATCGTCGGGCTCGCGGGCGGGGTCAGCCTCGGCCCGGAGAACCCGATCACGGCGATCAACATTGCCCTCGCGTACACGCTCGGCATGGCGGCCATGCCGCGTACGCCCGCGACGGACTGGATCATGCTCGCCGCGGCGGGCACGATCGGCGCCCTCTTCGGTACACCGGTCGCTGCGGCGCTCGTCCTCTCCGAGATCGTGATCGGCAACGACCCGCGCCCCCTGTGGGACCGGCTGTTCGCGCCACTGGTCGCGGCGGGCGCGGGTGCGCTGACCACCGTGCTCATCGCGCACCCCACGTTCCAGATCGACATCGCGCCGTACGACGGGCCGCACTGGGGCGACATCCTCTCCGCGATGATCATCAGCACCGCGGCGGCGGCCATCGGTCTGTGCGCCGTATACGCGTTCCCCTACCTGCACCGCGCCTTCCGCCAGCTCGGGCACCCCCTGCTGATGCTGACGGTGGGCGGGCTCGTGCTCGGCGCCCTGGGCGCGCTCGGCGGTCATCTCACGCTCTTCAAGGGCCTGGAGGAGATGAAGGAGCTGACCGCGGAGGCCCCCGACCACGACGCGGGGAATCTGCTGCTGCTCGCCCTGGTCAAGCTGCTCGCGCTCTGCGTGGCCGCCACCTGCGGCTTCCGGGGCGGGCGGATCTTCCCGGCGGTCTTCGTGGGCGTGGCGCTCGGCATGTTCGCGCACGCGCTCGTCGACGCGGTGCCGCCCGCCCTCGCGATCACCTGCGCCATCCTCGGCGTGCTGCTCGCCACGACGCGGCAGGGCTGGCTGAGCCTGTTCACGGCGGCCGTCGTGGTGATGGACCTCGCGGTGCTGCCGCTGCTGTGCGTCGCGGCCCTGCCCGCGTGGCTGCTGGTGACGGGACGCCCGGAGATGCTGATCGAGGAGACGAAGGAGAGCTGAGCGTCGTCAGAACGGCGCCGGGCCTCCGTTCGCCGCGACGGCGTCACGCACCGCGCGCACGAACGCGTCGATACGCGGGGTGCCCGCGGCGGCCGTACGCCAGATCAGGGCGACGTCGGCGGACGCGACGTCGACGAGGGGCACAAAGACGATGTCCGGCCGCGCGTAGTACTTCTCCACGGACGCGACGACCGGCGACACCCCCTGCCCGGTGGCCACCAGCGTCATCAGCTCCTGGAAGCCGGCGACGGACGGGCCGCGGCGGATCGGGAGGCCGCTGGGGGTGCGGGGCGGGACGTGGAAGTCCCACCAGTAGGCGGGCGCGCCGTTCACGACACCGAAGAACGTCTCGCCCGCGCACTCTTCGAGGGAGACGCTGTCGCGCTGGGCGAAACGGTGGCCGAGCGGCACGGCGAGCCTGCGCGGTTCGTTGATGACGACGGGTCCGACCGTGAGGTCCGGCTCCTCGACGGGCAGGCAGGTGAACAGCACGTCCGCCTCACCGCCGCGCAGCGCGCCGAGCGGGTCGCCGAACTGGGTCTCCCGCATCCGCACGTCGCAGCGCGGGCAGCGCTCGCGGAACGTGCCCAGGATCGCCGAGGTCAGCGAGCCCGCGCCCGAGCCGAGGAAAGCGACGGACAGTTCGCCGTCGACGCCACGCGCCAAGTCCTTGGCGCGGGCGACCGCGGCCTCCATCCGCACGTGCAGAGGCGCCAGGTCCTCGTACAACTGCCGTCCCAGCGGGGACATCTCGACCTTGCGGCTGGTGCGCTCGAAGAGCGGGGCGCCGATCTTGCGCTCCAGCTTCTTGACGGTCTGGCTGACGCGGGCCTGGGAGAGGAGGAGGCGTTCGGCGGTGCGGCCGAAGTGGAGTTCCTCGGCGAGGGTCAGAAAGGTCTCAAGCTCTTGCCGTTCCATGGTCCAGCGCCACCCCGTCCGCCTCTGACCTGCATCTATAAGCCTGAGCGCAGCAATCGTTTCACGGATCGTCGTTGATCGGGGGCTGGCGGGGGCGGATCTTTGAGGAGTCCGGTCGACGGACGCCTCCACCACTCTCCATTCCCCTCAACTCCCCGGAGATTCCGATGCTTTCACGTACGCGTACTTCCGTTGTCGCCGCCACCGCCGCGCTCGCCCTGACTGCCGGTCTCGCGGTGACGGGGGCCCATGCCTCGGGCTCGAAGCCGGGCTCCGGGTCTTCCGGGTCTGCCTGGACCGCCGCCTGGGCCGCGTCGCCGCAGCGCGCGAGCACGGGCTTCAAGCCCAACTGGTCGGAGGACGGCTTCTCGGGCCAGACCCTGCGCCAGGTCGTCCGCGTCACCGAGGGCGGCGACAGAGCCCGTATCCGGCTCTCCAACGCGTACGGCACGTCGCCGCTGCACATTGCGGGGGCGACCATCGCGCGGACGAAGAAGGGAGCGGCGGTCGAGGAGGGGTCGGTGCGGCGCCTCACGTTCGAGGGGAGGCGGTCGGTCGCGATCCCGGCGCACGGTCAACTCTCCAGTGATGCGGCCGGGTTGCGTCTCAAGCCGTTCGAGTCGGTGACCGTGACGCTGCATCTGGCCCGTACGACAGGGCCGGCGACCTTCCACGCCCAGTCCTTCGCGACGAGTTACCGGGCGGAGGGGGATCGGCTCGGGGAGGCCGGGGCGGGGGCGTTCGACGAGTCGACGGAGTCCTGGTACTTCCTGTCGGGCGTGGATGTGGGCGTTTCCGGTGGGGGTGCTCGGCGCGGCGGGGGCGGCGTCGTCCTCTTCGGCGACTCCATCACCGACGGCTTCGCCTCCTCCACCGACCTCAACCGCCGCTGGTCCGACGCCCTGGCCGAACGCCTCGCCAAGGCGGGCACGCCCCGGCCCGTCCTGAACGCGGGCATCGGCGGCAATCTCGTCCTCAACGACTCGGCCTGGTACGGGGAGCGGGGCACGGCCCGCTTCGGGCGGGACGCGTTGGACCTGCCGGGGGTGGGGACCGTGATCGTCCTTGAGGGCCTGAATGACATCGGGTTCAGCGAGAGCGATACGCCTACGTACAAGCCTGCACCGGAGGTGAGTGCCGATGAACTCATTGCGGGGCACCGGAAGTTGATTCGGGCCGCGAAGGCGAAGGGGGTGCGTGTGGTGGGGGCCACTTTGCTGCCGCTCGGGGGTTCTGATCACTACGGGGAGCGGGCGGCGAAGGTGAGTGATGAGTTCAATGAGTGGGTGCGGACGTCTGGGGAGTACGACGCGGTCGTGGACTTTGACCGGGCGCTGGCTGATCCGGCGGACGCGGAGCGGATTGCTCCCCAGTACGACAGCGGGGATCACCTGCACCCGAATGACGCGGGGTATCGGGCGATGGCCCAGGCGGTGAGCTTGGAAGCGCTTTAATCCCCAACCCCGCCCCTTCCCGAAAACTCGCTCTGGCGCGAGGGCCTTGGGTGCCGTCCATCACCGGCTTCGCCGAGTTCGTCCTCAAACGCCGGACGGGCTGGAGATTTCCCCGGCTCGGGGAAATCTCAGCCCGGTCGGCGTTTGAGGCCATCTTGTACGGGGTCTGGGGCGGAGCCCCAGTTTCGGGGAGGGGTGGGATTGGGGAGAGCCCCGCAGGGGACGCACGAACCCTCACCCCCGCGGCGGCGACGCAATCGCCCTCGCCGCGGCCACCTCCTGGCGCAAAGGTTCCAGGACGCTCTCCTGGGGGCCGGTGAAGGAGGCGGAGACCTCCTCCAGGATCTCCGAGCCCCGTAGACCCTGCGAAAGCTCACGAAGCTGCCGCGCCACCTCCCCCACCTCAGTGAGACTCGGCTCCCCCACCCCGAGCCGAATCCGCACCCGCGCAGCAGTCGTCGCGTCCACGATGCGTTCGACCGCGATCACCAGGGGCCACCACGCCGCGGCCCTCGCCCCCATCGGGGGCGGTTCGGTCAGGGCGCGCTGGAATTCGGTGCGGATGACGGAAAGGTCCCGGTACAGACCGCGCCGCATCCGCGCCCGCGCCCCCACGTCCACCGCCGTGCCGAACGCGCTCTCCACGTACGAGGCCGTGTCGGCGACCGCGTCCGCGAGACGGTCGCCGATCCGCGTGTGCCAGCTCTCCGGCCACAGCAAGTACCCCGCCACCAGCGAGATCGCGCAGCCGATGAGGCTGTCCACCAGGCGTGGCACGACGAGCCCGAAGCCCTGGTGGTTCAGTACGTCGGAGAGGAGGAGGATCACCGGGGTGATGGCCGCGGTCTGGTAGCCGTAACCCCGCGGTGTGAGCGCCGGGATCAGCGCCGCGAGGACCAGCATCACCGGCACGTCCCACCACCCCCGCGGCACCTGCGAGAGCACCGCGGCCGCCACCACGAGCCCCGCCGCCGTGCCGAGCGCCCGCAGCACCGCCCGGGAGAAGACCGAGCCGAAGTCCGGCTTGAGGACGAACGTGACGGTGAGCGCCACCCAGTACGAGCGGGGCACCTCGACCAGGGACACCAGAGACTGCGCGATGCCGATGCACAGGGCGAGGCGCAGGCCGTAGCGCCAGGACGCGCTCGACAGGATCACGTTGCGGGCGGCCCTGCGGGCCCTGACGCGCAGGGCGGCGGGACGGCCGAGGCGGTCGTCGGTGCTCACGACGCCGTGCGGGTCCGCGTCGTTGAGGAGCTCGGCCACGTGCCGCAGGGCGTGGTCGACGGCGTCCGCGGAGGGGTCGAGGGGCTCGGGGAGCACGGGGTCGGGGACCGGGGCGGGGCCGGGAGCCGCCACCGCGTCCGCCAGGCGCCGCACCTCCGCCGGGAACTCCGGCGGCATCGGGACCCCGCACTGGTGCGCCGCCGGCGCGGCCTCGATGACCGGTGTGATCGCGTTGAGTTGGGCGACCAGACGGACCAGGTCAGGGTTGCGGCCGTGCGCGCGGGTGCGCCGGGCGAGGACGAGGTCGTAACTCTGGTTCAGGGAGGTGGTGACGGCCGTGCGCGCCTCGCCGTACCGCTCGGTGCCCGCCGCTTCGAGCAGCGCGGCCACGCTGCGGTAGGTCGCCGCGACGGCGGCGCGCTCCGGGACGCCGGATCTGAGCGGCCAGGCGAGCAGGGCGAGGGTGAGGACCAGGAGGCCGCCGCCGGTCATCAGGACGGGGGCGAGCCACCATTCCCCCGGCATCGGAAGCCCGGCCCCCACCACGGAGTTGAGCAGCAGGAGCAGGCCGGACACGGACGCCACGGCGCCGATCGTGGACATCATCCCGGAGACCAGCGCCACCAGCGTGACCACGCCGACCGCCACCCAGCCGTGCCCGAAGACGAGCGAGCCGATGGTGACGCCGAGCGCCCCGAAGAGCTGCGGCACGGCGATGTTGAAGATCCGCATGCGGTACGCGTCGGCGGTGTCGCCGATGACCCCGGACAGGGCGCCCATGGAGGCGAGAGCCCCGTACGCGGGCTGACCCGCCGCGAGGCCGACGAGAAGGGGCAGGGTCAGTCCGATCGACGCGCGCGCCACCGCGGCCCACGGGACCGGCGCCGTCTGCGGCTTGAGCGTCCTGACCAGCCAGGGAGGCGGGGCGAGTGCGCTCAGAGGGCCCGGTGGTGCGGGGGCGTCGCGGCGGGGCATGCGGCCATTATCGGCGTCCTACCGCTTCCGCTCGTGCAGCGTCAGGTCCACCACCAGCGTCCGGTGGTCCGTGTCGCCGATGTCCAGGAAGCGGGCGTCGCGGGCCGCGAAGTCCGGGGTGGCCAGGACGTGGTCGATCTGGGTGCCCAGCGGTTTCATCAGGTCGGCGGGCCAGCTCGGGGTGCGGGCCGATCCCGCGAGGCGGGCGGCGTCGCGAACGCCTCCGGTGTCCAGGATGTCGCGGAAGGCCGCGTGGTCCTGGGTGGCGTTGAAGTCGCCCGCGATGATGGTGGACCGCTTCGCGCGCTTGCCCTCGGCGGCGTAGTCGCGCAGTTCGGCGAGTTCGGTGCGCCAGGTGGAGAGCTGCTTGGGCAGCGGCGGCATCGGGTGGGCGAGCTGGACGCGGATCTGGTGGCCGCTCTTCAGCTCGGCGACGGCGCCGGGCATGCCCAGGGTGCCCGCGAGGCCGCTCGCCTTCTTCAGGGGCAGCTTGCTGACGATCACCGAGCCCTCGGCGCCGCCTGCCTCGCTGGCGGTGCGGTAGGGGTAGTCGGAGCGGGGCAGTTCGTCGCGCAGGGTGTCCGAGCAGGTGTAGTCGCACTCCGGGACGAAGAGGAGGTCGGGTTCCTCCTTGCGGACCGCCTTGAGCAGCCCCTCGGTGGCCCTGCCGTACTCCACGTTCGACGCCATGACGCGGATCTCGGCGACGGCCGGTCCCGCCGGTTCGTCCGTCTTCCCGTACGGCTCCAGGAACCAGGCGACACCGCCGAGCGCGACGACGCCCCAGACCAGTCCGACACGCCAGCGGGCGAGCGCCGCGAGCAGCAGGGCGGCGATCGCCGGGGCCAGGAGCCAGGGCAGGAAGGCGAGCAACTGCGGTACGGGGGTGATGCCGTCGGAGTCGGCGACGCGGAAACCGAGGAGTGCGCTGACGCCTGCCAGGAGGAGGGCCGCGAGCCAGGCGGAGGGCTTCTGGCGAGGCCGCCGCTTCGCCCGCGGCTCCGGCCGGTCCTCGTGGGGGGCCGTCCTCGCTGCCGTTGCGCTGTCCAAGGCCAGCCTCTCCGTCTGGGGTCCTGCGCGAATCTTCCCCTAGAGACGGCGGGGTGGGGTTGAGGGTTGCATTCCCCCACCCCGCCCCTTCCCGAAACCATGGGGCTCCGCCCCCTGGGCCCCCGAAAAAAGATGTCCTCAATCGCCGGACGGGCTGGACCTGCCAGCTGACCCCCGGCGCCGGAGCAGCCACGCGGCAAGCGCAACGCACAGCCCCGCCCCCAGAATCACCCACCCCGCCACGCTCAGCGAATGCGTCAACGCGTCGTAGACCGCCTCCGCGGCAGGGCGGGAGACGTCCTTCGGGAGGTCGTCCAGGGTCAGGCCCCGGCCCACCATGACCGCCACGGCGAGCGCCGCCCCGGCCAGCGCGGCGCCCAGCGCCGTGCGGATGATCGCGCGGCGGCGGTGGACCGCCAGGTAGATGCCGGCCACGGCGAGGAGCACCGCCGCCGCCGGGAGCCAGAGGCCCGCCATCTGGAGCATGTGGAATCCCTTCCCGAAGGGGCCGAGGTCCGAGGACTCCATGAGCGTCACCTCGGTGTGCGTGACGGGGATGCTGTCGGCGAACGGCACGCCGTCGGCGTCCAGTTGGCGCTTGATCTGCTCTGTGATCGGCGCGAGGTCGATGGTGACGGCGCCGCCGTCCGACTGGTCGCTGAGCGCGCGCTGCACGGCGTCGTGCGCGGCACGGTTCGCCGCGTCCCAGGCCGTCCTGAAGGCCTTCGTCCCGGTGAAGGACCGCACCGCGTCCTCGAGGAACGACTCGACGGTGCCCTGCAGCGGGCCCACGTCGATCTGTTGCGTCACCGAGTCCGTGACCGCCGCGGCCACCGCGTCGCGCACGTCGGGGTCGGAGGCGAGCGGCGCCATCGTGGCGACGTACCGATCGGCGTCCTCGATCTCGTACTTCGCCCAGGTGGAGAGCGCGCCGAGGGGGACGAGGAGGACCGCGAGGACGAGGAGGACGGCGGACAGCGGGCGTCTGAACACGCACCCAAGCAGAAGTCCCGGTCACGCGGGGCGCGACCGGGACACCTGCATACGGGGCAAGAACTTCCCACTTGCGGTTTAGGAACTTCCCACTTGCGGTTCAGGAACTTCCTACTTGCGGTTGTAGAGCCGCATCGTCACCGGGCCGAACACCGCCACGAGCAGCACCACCCAGCCCAGCGCCCACACGAGCGACGAGCCCGGCGCCGTGCCCGCCATCAGGTCGCGGACCGCCGACGCGAGGTGCGTGATGGGGTTGTTGTTGACGAAGGCCTGCAGCCAGCCCGGCATCGTCTCGGGCTTCACGAAGATGTCGCTGAGGAACGTCAGCGGGAAGATCACCATCATGCTGACGCCCATCACGGACTTCTCGGTGCGCAGCAGGAGACCGAACATCGTCCACACCCACGAGAAGGCGAACGAGAAGACGAGCAGCAGCAGGACGCCGCCCACCACGCCGAGGACGCCGCCGTCCGGCCGGAAGCCCAGGATGATGCCGACGGTGAGCATGACGACGGACGCGATCGCGTAGCGCAGGGCGTCGCCCAGGAGGTAGCCGACCATCACCGACGGGCGCCAGATCGGCAGCGTGCGGAAGCGGTCGAAGACGCCCTTCTCGATGTCGGTGTTCACCGAGATGCCCGTGTACATCGTGATCATGACGACGGACATCACGAGGATGCCGGGCAGCAGGTACTGGATGTACACGCTCGGCGATCCGGCGAGCGCGCCCCCGAAGAGGTACGTGTACATCAGCACCATCATGATCGGGAACGCCGTCACGTCGAAGAGCTGCTCCGGCACATGCTTGATCTTCAGCATGGCCCGCCAGCCGAACGTGAGGGACGCGGAGAGCGCGCTCGGACGCCGCGGCCGGTCACCGGAGACGAGCAGTTCGGCGAGGGACTCGGTGCTGACGGGCGCCAGGTCCTGGGCCTCGGATGTGGTGGTCGCGGTGCTCATGCCTGTGCCTCTTTCTCTTTCTCCGCCATGTCCGTCGCGTGATGGGGGGTGCCGGTGAGGGCGAGGAACACCTCGTCCAGGCTGGGCTGGCCGAGGGAGAAGTTGTCCACGACGATGCCCGCGCGGGCCAGTTCGGCCAGGGCGCGGGATGCCTTCTCCGCGGCGTCCGAGCCGTTCGTCCCGCCGTTGCCGACGCGGGCGGTGAGGGCCACCGGGTCGGGTTCGAGCTGGACCTCGGCGTCGAGTGCGGCGCGCAGCGCACGCGCCGCCTCCTCGCGCTGGTCGGCGTCCCGGAGCCGTACGTGCACCGAACCGGCGCCGACCGAAGCCTTCAGCTCGCCCTTGGTGCCCTCGGCGATGACCTTGCCGTCGTCGATGACGGCGATGCGGGACGCGAGGTGATCGGCCTCGTCCAGATACTGCGTGGTGAGCAGGACCGTCGTGCCGTGTGCGACGACCGCCCTGACGATGTCCCAGACCTGGTTGCGGCTGCGGGGGTCGAGGCCCGTCGTCGGCTCGTCGAGGAAGAGCAGGTCGGGGGTGTTGAGGATGGACGCCGCGATGTCGATGCGGCGGCGCATGCCGCCGGAGTAGTTCTTCACCTGGCGGGCGGCCGCGTCGGTCAGCCCGAACGCCTCCAGGAGCTGCGCCGCCCTGCCGTACGCCGCCTTCTTGCCGTGGCCGGTGAGGCGGGCCAGGAGCACCAGGTTCTCGGTGCCGGTCAGGTCCTCGTCGACCGAGGCGTACTGCCCGGTGAGGCTGACCCTGCTGCGTACGGCGTCGGCCTCGCGCACGACGTCGTGGCCGAAGACGTGGGCGTCGCCGCCGTCCGGGCGCAGCAGGGTGGCGAGCATCTTCACGGTGGTGGTCTTGCCCGCGCCGTTCGGGCCGAGCAGACCGTAGACCGTGCCGGCCGGGATGGTGAGGTCCACGCCGTCGACGGCGCGGTTGTCACCGAAGGTCTTCACCAGGCCCGCGGTCTCGATGGCCACGCTGTTCATGTCGTACGCCCTCTCACGTCAGTACGTGTGGTCAGTACGTGTAGTACGTCTTGTTCCGTCACGAGGTCAGACCGTCCGCGCGGCGCAAACTCATCGTCCGGTGGAGCCTTAGCCCGAACGGGTGTTTGCTGGAGAGGGGAGAAGAGGGTGGGAAACGGGGGAAATCGGGGAAATTCCGGAAAGAGGAGGTCGATCATGCGGACCGCTCCGGCCCTGAGAACCACTCCGGCCGTCCTGGGAACTCTCGTCACCGCGCTCCTGACCGCGGGAGCGCTGTCCCTCGGAGGTGCCGCACCAGCATCCGCCACCGCGCCACCCACGCACAACGACCACGACGTGGTCTGGGGGACCATCGTCGCCCCCAAGGACCTGAAGATCCGGGACGCGCCCTCCACCAGCGCCTCGATCGTCGCGAAGCTCCCGGGCGAGAGCCAGGACCGCGTCGAGTGCCAGACCCGGGGTTCGAGCGTCTGGGGCAACTCGTACTGGTACTGGCTGGGCGGGGTGCGGGGCTGGGCGAGCGCCGCGTACGTCGACACCGGCGGAAAGCACGTGCCCAGCTGCGCCACCGCGGACCCGTGCCAGGAGTACAAGCCCTGCTGGAACACCTGCGAGGGCGGCTACAACCGCGACCACTGAGGCCGCCGAGTTGCCGGGCGGCGCCGGCGGGTGTGCCCTGGATGGTGGGGCGGGCGTGAAACGCGGGACCGGGGGCGACCGGGGGCGGAGGAGTCTGGAGGAACCGTCATGGCTCACGTGGCATCCACGCCATCCGTACCCCGCGTCCGCGGGGGCTCCCACGTCACCGGGATCGCACCGGTCGCGCTGGTCCTCGGCCTCGTCTACGGCGTCTGGGCGGCCCAGATCGCGCGGGACGCCGGCCCCATCACCACCGGCAACGTCATGCTCGGCGTGGTGGCCGGAATCGTCTTCGCCGCGGTCTTCATGGGCCTGTGGAAGGCCGCGCCCGGCCTGCCGCGCGAGCTGCGCGCGGCGGCCTGGGCCGCGTTCGCCGGAATCTCCTTCGGCTACATCTACAGCCTGACGGACGCGACGATCCTGCGGTCCGTGTTCATGGCGCTCGCGGTGACGGGCGGCGTGTTCGCCGCGGCGTTCTACCGCTACTACACGCGCGAATGACGGGACGCCCGTCATCCGTCAAGCACTGTGCCCACCGGCGTCGAGCGCGCCGATGGGCACAGTGGTCGTTCAGCAGGAGGTCAGGCAGGAGGTCAGGCAGGAGGTCCGCTCACCTCAGCCGACCTTCTCCATTCTGTCCAGCTTGTCCAGCGCCTTCGCGAGACCGTTGGCCCACAACTGGTCGACCTTGGCCCGCTCGTTCGCGTCCGGCTGCGAGTTGGTGCACGAAGTGCCCGGCCCGCCTCCTGACATCAGCTCGCTGCACGGCCCTTCGTAGTGGTCCGGCAGGCCGAGGACGTGACCCGTCTCGTGCGCGGTCACACGGGTCGAGTCGTACTGCTGGTTCTGCGCGTAGTCCAGGAAGATGTAGCCCTGGCCGTGGCCGTCCGTGCTCGCGTACGAACCGCGCGGGTCATTGCCCTCGCGGTACTCGAAGCTCGCACCGCCACTCCCCTCCTGGAGCTTCACGTTGGACACCGCGCCATTCCAGATGGAGGTGCTGCTGGCTATCTGCTGCGCGAAGGTCGGGGCACCGGAGGCGTCGTACACCACGGTGACCTGCTTCGCGCCCGGGTTGGCCGCGCGCTTCTCGGCGACCGACTTGAGGACGGCGTCGAAGAACGCCTTGTTGGCCGCGGCTTCCTCGCCGGACCCCGCGTAGTTGGCGTACGCGGAGGTGGCGGACGGCGCGGTGGGGGTCGCTGCCGTCGCGGACGTCGAGCCGAGACCGGCTGCCGCGAGGCCGATGACGGCCGCGACGGACAGGTAACGCTTGTTCATGTGGGGGGCTCCCTACTCGTTCGGTGAAAGGTGAACGGTTCGGTAACGGGAGTGTCAGGGAGCCAGGGGCCTCAGCGGATGATGGCAAGTGGCGATAGCACGGGGCTATCGCCCGCCGTCCGCCAACCTTCCGCGGGGTTGTACGCGTGCCCAACTCAGGTGGTTCCCGTGGGGTTTGTGAGTCTGGTGCGGCGCCCCTTACCGCTCTACGCTCACGGCCATGGAGCTAGAGGTGAGGCACCTCCGCGCGCTGTGCGCCATCGCCGACACCGGCAGCCTGCACAAGGCTGCGCGCCAACTCGGCATGAGTCAGCCCTCGTTGACGACGCAGCTGCGCCGCATCGAGCAGGAGATCGGCGGCCAGCTCTTCGCCCGCGAGCGCACCGGCTGCCGCCCGACCCCGCTCGGCCGCGTCGCCCTCAGCCGGGCCCGCCCCCTGGTCAGCGAGATGCGGGCGCTGGTCAGCGAGACGAAGGCGGCCGCCGCGCGCGCCACCGAGGGGCCGCAACTGCGCATCGGGTCCACCGCGAGCCGTGCCATACCGGGCTGGCTGCGGCGGCTACGGGTGCGCCTGCCCGCCACCGAGACCTCGCTCCAGATGGACGTCTCCGCCAACGCGCTGCTGCGCATGGTCGCGGGCGGGCAGCTCGACGTGGCCTTCGTGCACGAGGTGGAGGGGAGCCCGCTGCGAATGCCGGAGGGGCTGCGGTGGCGCGTACTGGTCGAGCGCGAGCCGCAGTTCGTCTTCCTGCCGGCCGACCATCCGGCGGCGGCACAGCCCGTCGTCCACCTCTCCGACCTCGCCGCCGACCGGTGGATGGTGGACCCGACGGTGGACGGCGAGTGGGACGGACTGCTCCGGGTGCTGCGGGCCGCCGGGCTCAACCCCCGTGTCCTGCACGGCGATTACCTCACCGCGTCCTCGCTCGTCGCCACCGGTGAGGTCGTCACGGTCTGCCAGCCGACCTCGCACGACAGACCCGACATGGCGGTCAGGCCGCTGTACGGCGATCCGCTCGGGGTGCGGCTGCTGGTGGCGGCGCGTACGGAGCAGGCGCTGGACGCGGTGTACGGGGATCTTGAGGCGTCGTACTGGGAGGCGGCACGCCAGTCGCCCGCTTACGGGGAGTGGCTCGACGGGCGGGCGAGGGCGGCGTGAGGGCTGCTCGTCGGATGCTCGTCGGATGCTCGTCGGCGGCGTGACGTAGGTCCCGGGGAACTGGTGACCTTCGGCCTGACCAGCCCTGACCTGGGCTTTTTCTTGTTTCACGGTCCCGCGTCACCTTGTGCGGCCGGTTGTTACGTTCCCTACGGATGACGCACACACAGCGCCCGTAGCTTCATGTCTGTCGCCGCCGCAAAGAGGCACAAAGACGGACAGTTCGACCGACCAGTCACAAGGGATCCGCTATGCGCGCCACCCGCCGTACCTTCCGCACCGCCGCCATCGCCACCGGAGCGATCGCCGCTCTCGCCGTCCCGACGACGGCAGCCTTCGCCGCCGACACTCCGCCGAACCCGCCGAACCCGCAGGGCCAGGTGGATCAGGACAAGTCCACGGACACGGACACGGACGCCGGCCAGGACACCGGCCAGGACACCGGCACGGATACGCCGGAGCCCGGCAGCTGGGAGTCGATGGGGACCACCGACCTCGGCAAGGGCTGGGCCGCGAAGGTCGACGTCAACGCGTCCGCACGCACCGCCAAGGCCGCGATCTCCCTCGACGGCGCCGCCAAGGGCTCGCTCACCGCGTACGAGAAGGCCGCGAGCACCACCATCGACGGCAACACCTTCACGCTGACGCCCGACGGCACGGTCACCGCGAAGCTCAAGGACACGACGGACAAGGACAAAGACAAGGACAAGCCCGTCCCCGGTGGCTGGGTCTCCAAGGGCACCACCGACCTCGGCAAGGGCTGGTCCGCGAAGGTCGACGTCAACGCGTCCGCACGCACCGCCAAAGCTGCCATCACCCTGCACGGCAAGGCCAAGGGCTCCCTGAAGGCGTACGTCGACCCGCAGATCACCAAGATCGACGGCAACACCTTCAAGCTCACCGCCGACGGCACCATCACCCGGACCGGAGCCACCCCGAAGCCGACCCCGCCGAAGCCCGTCCCCGGTGGCTGGGTCTCCAAGGGCACCACCGACCTCGGCAAGGGCTGGGCAGCGAAGGTCGACGTCAACGCGTCCGCACGCACCGCCAAGGCCGCCCTCACCCACAACGGCAAGGCCAAGGGCACCCTCAAGGCCTACATCAACCCGAGCACCACCAAGATCGACGGCAACACCTTCAAGCTCACCGCCGACGGCACCATCACCCGGACGGGAGCCAAGCAGACCCCGCCGAAGCCGCAGCCCAAGCCCCAGCCGCACACCCAGCAGAAGAACGGCACCTCTCAGGTCGTCCCGAAGGGCGGCGTCAAGGCCGGGGCCGACGGCATGTCCCCGGCAGGCGACAGCGCCCCGCTGATGGCGGCGGGCGGCGGCATGGCGGCGCTGGGCGCGGCCGGCCTGGGCTTCGCGCTGTACCGCCGCAAGCAGAACGACTGACGTCGCCCCGCGAGGGCGGCGACACGACGGAGGGGGGCACCCCGCAGGCGCGGGATGCCCCCCTCACGTACGTCCGGCGTCCGATGGAACCGCCGCTCAGACGCCGATGTCGCAGCCGTCCTTGCGCCACACGGAGACGACCGACGGCCGGACGATCTTGCCCGGCCCGTCGGGCCACGCGCTCGCGGGCTTCTCGACGGACGCGCCGTCGACCTCGCCCGGGTGCTGCACGGAGACGAGCACGCGGTTGTCCTGGATGATCGGGCCGCAGGTCTCCGCGCCGTTCGGCATGGTCAGGAACTGCTTGAGCTCACCGCGCCGCTCCCCCTTGGTCGCCACCCCGAACAGGCCGTCGTGCGAGCCGAGTTGGTTGCCGTCCGTCGAGAGCCACAGGTTGCCGTGCGGGTCGAAGGCGACGTTGTCCGGGCAGGAGATGGGGCTGACCTTCTCCTTCGGGAAGCCCGCGAAGTACGTGGCCGGGTCCTCGGGGTCGCCCGCGACGAGGAAGAGCGACCAGGCGAACGACGTCGCCTCGGCCCGGTTGCGGCGCTCGGTCAGCTCAAGGACCTGCCCGTGCTTGTTCAGGTTGCGCGGGTTGGCCTCGTCGGCACCGGCCTTGCCCGTCTTGCCGCGGTCGGAGTTGTTCGTGAGCGCGACATAGACCTTGCCGCTGTGCGGCGACGGCTCGACGTCCTCGGGACGGTCCATCTTCGTGGCGCCGACCTTGTCACCGGCCTGGCGCGTGAAGACGTACACCTCTTCGGCACTCATGCCGTCGACGTGCGAGACGGCGTGGCCCTTGGGGCCCGCGGTGGCGAGCGGGATCCAGACGCCGCTGCCGTCGAACTCACCGTCGGCGGGCAGCTTGCCGGTGCCGTCGATGTCGGCGGCCGGGGAGTCGCCGGTCAGCTTGGCGACGTACAGCGTGCCCTCGTCGAGGAGCGTGAGGTTGTGCTCGTGCGCGGCGCGTGAGGTGCCCTTGGCGACGCGCTTGCTGCTGACGAACTTGTAGAAGTAGTCGAACTTCTCGTCGTCGCCCATGTAGACCACCGGGCGGCCGTCGTGCGTGAGGCGCGGCTGCGCGGCCTCGTGCTTGAAGCGGCCGAGCGCGGTGCGCTTGCGCGGGGTCGAGTCCGGGTCGTACGGGTCGAGTTCGACGACCCAGCCGAAGCGGTTGGCCTCGTTGGGCTCCTTGGCGAGGTCGAAGCGGTCGTCGAAGCGCTCCCACTTCCGCTCGGAGGCGGCGCCGATGACGCCGTACCGCTTGAGACGCGCGGCGGCGGCCGGGTCCGTCACCTTCTCGGCGTTGGCGAAGTACTGGTTGAAGTTCTCCTCGCCGTGCAGGGTCGTGCCCCACGGGGTGGTGCCGCCCGCGCAGTTGTTGAGCGTGCCAAGGACCTTGGTGCCGCGCGGATCGGCCTTCGTACGGACGTACTCGCTGCCCGCGGCGGGGCCGGTGAGGCGGAACTCGCTGGTGGCGGTGAGGCGGCGGTTGAGCTGGTGGCGGCTGACGGCGGTCAGCTTGCCGCTCCTGCGCTCCTCCTCGACGACCACCACGGAGAGGCCGTGGGCGGCCCAGGCGATCTCGACCTGCTCGCGGGTGGGGTTGGCGGCGTCGTATCCCTTGAACATCAGGATCTCGTCGGTGTACTCGTGGTTGGCGACGAGGACCTGGCGGCCGCGCTCGCGGCGCAGCGGCAGGAGGCTGAGGAAGTCGTTGTTGTAGCCGAACTGTCCTGCCTGCGCCTTCGCGGTCTGCTTGTCCGGGTCGAAGGCCGGGGCGCCGCGGAGGATGGGCTCGCCCCAGCGGATGACGACGTTCTGGGCGTAGCCGTCCGGGATCGTCACGGAGTCGGCCTTGTTGGGTGCGACGGGCGTGAAGCGAAGACCGCGCGCCCCCTTTTTGCTTTTGTGCGACGCCGGTTTCTGGGGCACGGCGGCCGCCTCGGGGGCGGCGGGGCCCGCGACGACGGCGCTGCCCGCAGCGGTCGCCACGGTCACGACCGCGGCGGCGCGCATCACCGAGCGGCGGCTGAGCGCGCTCGCTATGACGTCGCCGACGTACTCGTTGTCGCTGGTGTTGGGCACCTCGTGGAAGCAGGCGTCACCACAACGGAACCGGCAGGTCAGGGCGGACCGGTTGCCGCTCCCCTGGTGCGAGGTGATGATCGGCAGCAGCTTGCGCACGGGTTCCTCCGTTGTGTGGCGTGGGTCTGTCGTGAGCCTGGCGTGTGCCTGGCGCGTGCCTGGCGCGTGCCAGGCGTGTGCCTGGCGTGTGCCTGGCGTGGCTTGATTCCGCCGTGACGCTAGGCGCGGAGGTCGGCAGGGCGACGGCCTGAGGGTGAACGGGAGGTGAACCGAGGGCGCACAGAGGGCAGTTGAGCTGCGGGTGCGGGGCGGTAGGCGGGCGCGGGTGACGCTTGGGCAACCCTCACCAAGATCGCCTGCCGCGACGGCTAACCTTACGTGTCCGCCCTGGCCAGGGGTTATCGGGAATCAACTCACGCGAAGGGGTGCACCCATGGGCATTCTGAGTGTCCTGCGGAACGCGTTCGGACGGTCTTCACGCAAGGGGGATCAGGCTCCGGAGCCTGAGGCGGTGGCTCCGGAGGCTTCGGAGTCCGCCGAGGCTCCGGCGGCTGCCGCTTCCGCTTCCGCTTCCGCCTCGGTGCCGGCGCCCTCGTCCGAGCGGGTGCCTCCGGCGTCCGAGCCGAAGGCGACGGTTCCGTCGCCTTCGTCCGAGCCTTCGCCTTCGGCGGTGGATGATCTCGTCGCGGCGGCGTTCGACCGGGACCGGGTGTCGGTTCCTTCGCCTTCGCCCGAGCCGGACCTGGCTCCTGAGCCTGCCGCCCCCGAGGCGGAGAGTGCTGCCCCGGAGGTGGCCCCCGAACCCGAGGCTGACGCCCCGGAGGCCAAGGACGTGACCCCCGAGGCCGTCGCCCCCGAGGCGGTGGAGCCGGAGGCGGAGCTTGCCGCCCCGGAGGTCGCCGCCGAGCCCGAGGTTGCCGCCCCGGAGGCCGAGAACGTGACCCCCGAGGTTGCCGCCCCCGAGGCAGTTGTCGCCGACGCCGCTGAATCGGAACCGTCAGTTGTGCCCACCCGTCCCGCCCAGCGGGACGAATGCCCACAACAGGCGACCCCCGCGGACACCGAGGCGGAGGCGGAGGACACCAAGGCTGCCGCCGCTGCCGAGCCCAAGACTGGGGCGAAGGATGCCACCGCCGCTGCCGTGGCTTCGCCCGAAGCAGAGGCCGAGGATGTGGACGCCGCCGCTGTGGGCAATCGTCCCGCTGGGCGGGACGGGTGGGCACAGCCCTCGACGCCGGGTGCCGATGAAGCGGCGCAAGTACAAGTGACCTCGGCGGAGCCGGAAGCCGCCGTGGCGGAGGAACCGCCGGCTGCCGAGGCCCCCGCGCAGCCCGAAGCCCCCCTCGCCGAGGAACCCGCGCAGCCCGAAACCCCGGCGGAGCCGGAGGCCCCCGTAGCCGAGGAACCGCCGGCTGCCGAAGCCCCCGCGCAGCCCGAAGCCCCCCTCGCCGAGGAACCCGCGCAACCCGAAGCCCTGGACCACCCCGCCCTCGCCACCGCCTACAAGGCCGCCGGTGCCGCGCTGGAAAAGCGGAAGCTCGGCGGCGTCCGCGCCCCCGTATACCTCGTACTGGACCGCTCCGGCTCCATGCGCTCGTACTACAAGGACGGCTCCGCCCAGAGCCTGGGCGAGCAGGTCCTCGCCCTGGCCGCGCACACGGACCCCGAGGCAACCGTGCACGTCGTCCTCTTCTCGACCGAGATCGACGGCACCGGCACCCTCACCCTCCCCGAGCACGAGGGCCGTATCGACGAGCTGCACGCGGCAGCGGGCCGCATGGGCCGCACGAGCTACCACGCCGCGATCGAAGAGGTCGTGTCCCACTACGAGAAGTCGAAGCACAAGGGCAGCCCCGCCCTCGTCGTCTTCCAGACGGACGGCCCCCCGGACGCGAAGGGCCCCGCCAACCAGGCCCTCGCGGACGCGGCCAAGCACCCCCTCTTCTTCCAGTTCGTCGCGTTCGGCGAGCACGAGGCGAAGGGCTTCGACTACCTCCGGAAGCTGAAGGCGGAGAACGCCGCCTTCTTCCACGCGGGCCCCACCCCCCGCGAGCTCACGGACGCGGAGCTGTACGAGGGCCTGCTGGCGGCCTGGCGCCCGTAACCCTCACAAGGGGACCCACGAGGTGGACCCACGAGGTGGACCCAGGGGATGGACCCCCTGGGTCCACCCCCTGGAATCGAGGTGAATCGCCCGCTCCGGGGCCGTTAGGATTTCGACCATGGCGGCCACTGGATCCGAGAAGCAGGGAGCGGGCGAGAACGCAAAGGCGTTCTACGTCTCGACCCCCATCTACTACGTAAACGACGCTCCTCACCTGGGCCACGCCTACACGACCGTTGCAGGGGACGTGCTCACGCGCTGGCACCGTCAGCGCGGCGAGAAGGTGTGGTACCTCACCGGCACGGACGAGCACGGTCAGAAGATCATGCGCACTGCCGAGGCGAACGACGTCACGCCCCAGGCGTGGTGCGACAAGCTCGTGGACGAGGCCTGGCGGCCTCTCTGGGAGCACCTGAACATCGCGAACGACGACTTCATCCGCACCACGGAGAGGCGTCACACGGACCGCGTCCAGGAGTTCGTCCAGGATCTCTACGAGAAGGGCGAGATCTACAAGGGCGGGTACGAAGGCCCGTACTGCGTGGGCTGCGAGGAGTACAAGCTCCCCGGCGATCTCATCGACGGCGCCGAGGACGGCGAGTTCGCGGGCCAGAAGCTCTGCCCGATCCACAAGAAGCCGGTGGAGCTCCTCAAGGAGGAGAACTACTTCTTCAAGCTGAGCGAGTACGGCCCGAGGCTCCTCGCCCACTATGAGGCGAACCCGGACTTCATCCAGCCCGAGTCGGCCCGCAACGAAGTCGTGAACTTCGTCAAGCAGGGCCTTCAGGACCTCTCCATCTCGCGCTCGACGTTCGACTGGGGCGTCAAGGTCCCGTGGGACGACAAGCACGTCATCTACGTCTGGGTCGACGCCCTCCTCAACTACGCGACGGCCGTCGGTTACGGCGCGGACGAAGAAAAGTTCAAGTCAACCTTCCCCGCCGACGTGCACCTGGTCGGCAAGGACATCCTCCGCTTCCACGCGGTCATCTGGCCCGCGATGCTGATGGCGCAGGGCCTCCCGCTGCCGGGCCGCATCGCGGCGAACGGCTGGCTGATGGTCGGCGGCGAGAAGATGTCGAAGTCGAACCTGACGGGCATCAAGCCGCAGGACCTCACCTCGCACTTCGGTGTCGACGCGTACCGCTGGTACTTCCTGCGCGCCATCGCGTTCGGCCAGGACGGCTCGTTCTCGTGGGAGGACTTCACCGCCCGCTACACGAGCGAACTCGCGAACGACTACGGAAACCTCGCCTCACGCGTGGCGGCCATGGTCGGCAAGTACTTCGGCGGCGCGCTGCCCGAGGCGACGGCGGTCGGCGCCGCTGAGCAGGCGGTCCAGGAAGGCCTGGCCAAGGCGGTCGCGACGGCCGACCTGAAGATCGGCGAGGAGCTGGACTTCCAGGCCGGCATCCTGGCGGTCTTCGCGTTCGTCAAGCAGGTCAACGGCTACATCACGGAGCAGGAGCCGTGGAAGGTGGCCAAGGACGAGTCCCCGGAGGGCAAGGCCCGCCTGGCGACGATCCTCTACACGGCGGCGGAGTCGCTGCGCGCGGTGGCCGTCCTCCTCAACTCCGTCATGCCGGAGACCTCGCAGAAACTGTGGGACTCGCTCGGCGCGGAGGCCACACTGGGCGCGCTCACGGAGCAGAAGGTCCAGGACGCGGGTACGTGGGGTCAGCTGCCGATCGGTTCGACGGTGACGAAGGGCGCGGTGCTTTTCCCCCGCCTGGAGGACAAACCGAGCGCGTAGCGGTACGCGGCGGATTGCAGAAAAGTCCCGGCAGCACACCGTGTCCTACGGCGTGCTGCCGGGACTTTCTCGCGACGTGGCACCGGGCTCCGGCAAGGGACCGAACCCCATCACGTAAGAGGCCCCTACAGAGGTCAGGCCGAGGTGCCATACCTGCCCGCCGGTTGCCCTCCCCGGACCCGAAGCCGGGCGTCGGCTTCGGAAGAGCGCGAGATTAGGATCATCGCGCAGGCACGGTTTGTCATGCCAAAGTCACGGAGGGGGAGGTGCGGAGTATGGGTGTACGTGAAGCAGGCGCGGGCCAAGAGAGCGGCGTCGATCTGAAGGTGTCGAGCAAGGACCTCACCAAACTGACCGAGGACCTCGACGCCATGCAGGACCATCTGGACAAGCAGGTCAGGCGGATGGACGCGATCGTCGACCGCATCGAAGCGGGTTGGCGAGGACCGGCGGCGACGGCATACCGCGAGTTCCACCGGGCGGCGGCCGAGGACGCCGTGCGCATCCGTGAAGTGATCCGGCATATCGAGCAGGCCGTACGCCTGAGCCGGGATGGCTTCACGGAACAGGAGCTGGACGTGATGGCCCAACTGCGGAGTATCCCGGTGGACATCGACAGCGAGGTCGACAAACTGTCGACACCTGGCCCGGAGACGGCCGGGCCCTCCCATCCGCGCAGCAGCCTCGACTCTTTCTGACGGCCTCTCCCGGGGTCCTGCCGCGACCACGACGACACCTACGAAACGGGGAACCATGCCGACCGGAAGTGCGGACGACGAGCACATAACCGTCGCCTTCGCCTCCCTCCACGACCTCGCCGGCGATCTGGAGGACATCCTCAAGAAGCTCAACGGCAGTCTGGACGACCTCCACGACCGGGTGGTGCCGGTCGTGTTGTCCTGGGAGGGGGAGACTCGCGAGGTCTTCGTCGACAAACTCGACGAGTGGGACCGCTCGGCCCAGGATCTTCAAGCCGCCCAGAAGTGGCTCCACGCGTGCGCGACCACGAGCCACATCAACTATGCGGCAGCGCACCAGGCCGTGCTGCGCGGCTGGGGGGCCGGCTGATGGGAACCCCATCGCCGGGCCAGAACGGGACCATCGACGTCAAGCCGAGCGACCTTCACCGCGTCTCCGGCGGTGTGGCGAGCCAGCAGACCGTGATGGACAGAGGCGCCAAGAGCTTGCTCGAAGACCTGCGTGAGTACCCGGACGCCGGCGGTTACGGGACATCGCCCCAGGCGTTCGCGACGTCGTACGTCAAGGTGGGCAACCGCTTCCTCGATGTATGGGCCAAGAGCATCGTCAGTATCGGGGGTGCGGCAGTCGGCTTCACGTCGACGGCCAATGCTTATGCGAAGGCGGAAGCGGCCAACGACCCCAAGGGGAAGGCGAAGCCGGTCGTCCAGCCATTGCCCAAGGTCATCGAGGAGCCGCCCGCCTACGGATCCGTGCCGAATCTCAAGTGGGGCGACAACGACGGCGGCGACGACTTCATCCGCCGAGTCCTCGAGTGGGTGCCCGAACCCGTCCGGGACGTGCTGAGGCCGGTGGTGAAGCACGCCTTCCGGATGGGCAAGGTCGCCGACGTCTACCCGTTTCCACAGCAGCACTACCTGAACTCACTGTCCAAGGCCTGGATGGCGACGACCGCCTCGCTCTCCATGGCGGAGAGCGGGCTGACCGGGAATGTCAGCAGCATCACTCAGCAGACCAACAGCGAGTGGCACGACGCGATGCGCCAGTTCTGCAGTTCGCTGTGGGGCACGACGACGTGGGGCACCAGCCGCGTGAACTACGAGTGGAAGCACGACAGCTCCTCCTCGCAGACCTCCACCCACCCCGTGATGACCGTGCTGTTCGACACGGCCAAGAAGGTCGGCGATCTCCTCTACGAATTCGCCGAGGCAGCCGTCTACCTCAATCGCGAGGTGTCGGACGTCTACGACGAGGCCGTACGCGAGGCCATCCCCAAGGTTGAGGTCAACCTCAAGGACGGCGTGGGCATGGACGACGTCACGGGGCTGGTCAAAGGCGTGGTCAAGGGTGTCGCCAAGGGCGCGGGCCAGTTGAGCCAGGGCATCGTTTTGAACATGGACACCGGCAAGTTGAACGCGATCGTCACCACGTACAACCAACGGGTCGACGCGCTCGTTCCGCGACTCGACGCCCTCATGGCCCCGTTGGACGAAGCGCACCTGAGCGCTCCAAAATTCAAGGCCCAGGAGGCACGTGCGCACGGCTTCGGCATGCGGGCCCTGGACGAGTTCAAACACGAGCAGCGCTGGACTGAAGCCGGCTCCCACGGCAATCACGCCTTCGACCTGGCGAGCAACGAGTATCTGGGGGGTGGCCACACGCTGGACAAACACGTCGGCAAGACCGACGAGCAGCTCGCCCAACGCCTGCGTGACCAGGCCCAAGATCACAACAACTGGCCGGAGCAGCGCAGGCCCACGATCGGCGGCTCGTCGTCCTTCACGGACATGGCCAGCGCCCAGCGACTGACGGAGCACAACCTGCGGGCCAAGCAGTCCGAGATCAACGCGTGGCTGGCCTCCAATCCTCCGGAGGGCAAGACGGAGGCGTTCACGAGCCCGGCCCCCAACAACGAGGTCAGCGGCACGTACGTGGGTAAACAGCCCACCCCCGATCCGAATGACCCGACCAAGAACCTCCCGGGGACCGGGTACAAGGACCACGGACTCGACGCGAAGGCGGTCGAGGTCAAGAACGTGAAAACGATCGTGAAGTACGATTCCAGGCTCGATCCGCCCTACGTGATCTACACCTCCATGCCCGCCCCGTGACCGACCGACCGGAAGACGAATGCACCCCACCGACAGCGCTGACAGCACTGCCTGGGACGCCGCGCTGGAGCGGCTCCTCGACGACGTGTACACCTTCGCGATGATCGGGCCCCGGCGGCACGACGACTGGGCGCGGGACGTCCTGGCCGTCATGAGCCGGTCGGTCACCGACCCGCAGGGTCGGCGGACGCTGGAGTGGCAGATCGACAAGGAGGGACGTGAGAACATCCGTCCTTCCTATCCCTTCCTGCCGCTCACAGCCGAGCAGGTGCACGCGTGGACGTATCCCGTCACGGCCTGTGCCGCCGCTGATCTGCTCGCCTCTCTGACCCAAGAGTGGTTCTTCGAGACCCGCCCCGTCCGGACGCGGGCAGACAGGGACGATGTGCTGGCCGACGCCCGGACGGTGCTCGGCCGGTTCGGTGCCGACGCCGTCTTCCGTACCTCTTCCGGCCTGGCCCGGACCACCGCCTCGCCGGATTTCCTCGTCAGCGAACTCGCCGGCGGCCGGGCCTTCACCGACTACATGATGGACCTCGGACTGATCGCCGTGACCGCGGACGAGGTCGGGGTCTTCTGGTCGTTCAACGCAAACTGAGAGATACGCAGAGGGACCGGGAATCAACCGTGCCCGGTGTTTTGGAGGAAGGTGACCATGCTGACGCGATCCGCGACGTACCCCGACCGGGAGACCGCCCACTGGGCCACGCAGCAGGTGGTGACCGCCAACGAACAGGTCATCCACCGCTGGCTCGCCCAGGGAACCCGGGCCCGCCTCACCCTCGAGGCCGCCTGGCCCTCCCGCGAGGAGCCCGTGGGCCGGGTTCAGCTGAAGGGCGACCTGCTGGCCGGGCGGGGGCCTGTCGACGTCCGCGCGGCGCGCGTGGTGCTGCGCCGCGAGCCGTCGAGTCCACACGGCTTCGTCGTCCGCACGACCGTCCCGTTCTACCTGTAGGGGCCGCACGCACATGTCCATGAAGCCCCTCGAACATGACCGCCGTTACGGTGAGCTGGATCAGGTGATGCGCGCATACCTGGGGCAGTCTGCCGACGACACCCCGGAACGGCGCAGCCGCGCGCTGGACGCGTATCTCCGTCACACCTGGCACACTCGCCCCTGGGCCATCGCGGAGGCGGAGCGCCAGCTGCGCGAGTACAGCCGCAACCCACCGGGCCGCATCCGGCACAGGCTCGGCGAGTTCTACGCGACCCCGGACACCGGGATCGCCGAGTCGGCGATCGGCGACTGGCTGACGATGCTGGCCGACCATCTGAAGAAGAGCGTCGATGAGGGCGACGTCCCGGAACCGTCGTTCCCGCAGACTCACTGGGAGTGGCACGCACGCTTCCCGGAAACCGCGCAACTGCTCGGCGGCTGGTTCTCGCAGGACATCGTCGACGAGTTCCCTGACCACGACGCCGCTGTCGCCGACTACGCAGCCACCACCGAGACTCAACTGACCGCACGCCTTGTGGGCGAACTCCACGAGTTGCTCGCCCTCTCCCTTGACGAGGGGGACTACGCCTTGGCAGCCGCCGAACTCGGCATGGAGGTCGGCCCGCCCGAGCCGTTCTCCTACGGCGCCTGGTTCCAGTCCGTGGCGACCACGCTGGCCGACGGCTGATCCGGGCTTGTGGACCACCCACCATCAGTGCACGAAGCCCCAGGTCAGCGATCCGGGGAAAGAACGCGCCTGGAGGAGCCGAAGCAGTCGTCGTAGGCGGTCCTAGGCAGTCGTAATCGGCTGAACTGTCCGGCTATGACCGCCGGACTTGAACTGACCCGCGGGGGCTCGTGATTCAGGTCACGGGCCCCCGCTTCTTGCCCAACTTGGCTGGATCATGCGGGTCTCATAGCGATACCGATCACATTCGACCAGAACTCACGCCGTCTTCACATCTTCGTACGTACGCTTCACTGTATGACCACGACTCCCGACACCCCCGACCGGCCGCGCCCCGCGGCCGAGGTGAACGAGGAGATACGCGCGCTCTGGCTGCGGACGGGCGGATATCTTCGTCCCGAACAACACCTTGAGTACGAGAAGCTCGTGGCGGAGTGGGCCGAGGCGACAGCCGCGTCGGCCTCGCACTCACCGGCCGTCTGAGCGGACAGCACGCTCCGGCCGCGACGCGATTCAACAACTGAGCGGTCTCTCATGAGCCACTGCCGACGCGTTCCAACAACAGCGAACCAGCAGTAGCGGGGGCAACAGCCGGCAGCAGCGCCCGTGGCGCACATCTCCCGGCCGCCCGCCCGCCACGCGAGCTAGCGTCCCACGGCCCCCGCACGCTCCCCCTCGCCCTGTACCCCGTACGACCCCACGAGGCGCGCCAGTTGGCGCCCTGCGGCCCGTAGCGGCTCCTCGCTGCGGTTGACCTGGGCGGTCACCTCCGCGCCCTCCAGGGCGCTGATCACGGTGGTCGCGAGGTCCCGTGCGTCCGGCGCGGCGAAGCCCGAGCCGAGCAGCTTCTCCTCGACCAGGCGCTCCCAACTCCCCAGCGCGGCCGCGCACACCCGCTGGATCTCCGAGTCCGTGCCCAACGTCTCCAGGGCGGCGGCGGTGACGGGACAGCCGTCGACCCAGCCCGACTCCCGCAGCCCCACGGCGAGTTCCCCCGCGCAGGCCTCGATCGCGGCCCCCGGGTCGTCGGCCGTGGCGAGCGCGGCGCGCAGCATGTCGGCGAACTCCTCGCCGCTGTAGGTGATCGCGGCCACCGCGACGGCTTCCTTGCCGCCGGGAAAGAAGTGGTAGACGGAGCCGAGCGTGGCCTCCGCGTCCTTCGCGATCTGCTTGATGCCGGTGCCGACGTACCCCTGGCGCTGGAGGAGGCGTGCGGCGGCGACGACGATGCGGTCGCGGGTGCCGGTGGTCGCGGCTGCGCTGGTCTTGGCCATGCGGTCACTTTACCTTGAGCCTAATTAGAGCGTTCGTTCCAGAGCCGTGCTACGTTGTGCCGACGCTCTAGATAGAGCGCTCGTTCTAGACGTGGAGGCACTCATGAACGCCACCCCTGCGGCTCCTGCAACCCCTCTCACCCTCATCGGTCTCGGCCCCATGGGCCACGCGATGGCCCTGGCGCTGCTCGACAAGGGCCACCAGGTCACCCTCTGGAACCGCACGGCGTCCCGCGCGGACGACTTGGTGCAGCGCGGGGCGGTCCTCGCCGCCACCCCCGAAGAGGCGGTTGCCGCCAACAAGTTGGTGATCCTGAGCCTCACGGACTACGACGCGGTGTACCGCGTACTGGAACCGGCGGCGGGCGTGCTCTCCGGCCGGGTCATCGTCAACCTCAGCTCGGACACCCCGAAGAAGGCCCGCGAGGCGGCGAGCTGGGCCGCGGGCCACGGCGCCACGCACCTCACGGGCGGCGTGCTCACCCCGCCCTCCGGCATCGGGACCCCCGACGCGTCCACCTTCTACAGCGGCCCGCGGGAGGCGTACGACAAGCACCGGTCGACTCTTGAGGTGCTGACGGGCGAGACGGACTACCGGGGCGAGGACCCGGGGCTCGCGGCGCTGATGTACCAGCTCAACATGGTCATCTTCTGGACGAGCGTGTCCAGTTACTGGTACGCGGTCGCCCTCGCCAAGGCCAACGGCCTCTCGGCGGCGGACATCCTCCCGTACGCCTCGCAGAACATGACCGGGATGCCGGACTTCCTGTCCTTCTACTCGTCGCGCATCGACGCGGGCAACCACGACGGCGACGTGGACCGCCTGGCCATGGGCCTCGCGAGCATGGAGCACGTGGTGGACACCCACACCGACTCCGGGGTGGACGCGGCCCTCCCGTCGGCGGTCGCGGACCTGTTCCGCCGCGGAATGGAGGCAGGCCACGCGAAGGACAGCTTCTCCAGCATCGTGGAACTCTTGGGCCAGGAGACCCCCACGAACTGATGCGGCGCCACGCCGCCGAGGAGCCCGGTGTTCACCCAAGGAGTGACCGTCACCGCCGTCGACGCGCGATGCGGGGACTGCGGTGGCGTAGTGACGCGCGACCTCGGCCAGTTCATCGACGACGGCCGCCTGTGGTGGGCCGACGACAGCACGTGCGCCTCCTGCTCCTCCGCGTGGTGCGAGCAGGACACAGGGGGCCCGACCCCCGCGTACATCCGGCTCGCCCTGCTCGACCGGCACGGGCCCGCCCGGCTCCGCCTCGCGGACACCGTGCCGAGCCTCACCCCGGTGCTGCGCGTCCTGCGCGAGGTGCTGCAACTGCCCCTGGGCCAGGCACGTGCGATGGCCGACGAACTCCGGGACGCCGGGCTCGTCGGCACTCTCGTCGAGATGGAACTGATCGCGGCCGGCCTCCGCGGCCGGGCCATCGCGACGACGATCGACGGCCCGCACACGCGGACCGGCTGACCCGGCGCGTCGGTACGTCGGTACGTCGGTACGTCGCTCAAGTCGAGGTCCGATTGCAGAAAAATCCCGGCGCCGCACCTCAGATCGAGGTGCGGGCCGGGATTTTTCTGCGACTCAGCCCAGACGCAGGCCCAGACGAAGACCCGGGCGCACGCCCCCGCCCACGCCCTCGGCCACGCCCCGCCTCAGCGGCGAGCGGCTACTTGTCCGCGTCCCCCTTGCCGGACGCGACCGGCTTGCGGAGCTGGATGTTCAGTTCGCGCAGGCGGGACTCCTCCAGCTCCGACGGCGCGCCCATCATCAGGTCCTGGGCGTTGCCGTTGAGCGGGAAGGCGATCGTCTCGCGGATGTTCGGCTCGTCCGCGAGGAGCATCACGATGCGGTCGACGCCGGGGGCGATGCCGCCGTGCGGCGGGGCGCCGAGGCGGAAGGCGCGGAGCATGCCCGCGAACTCCCGCTCCACCGTCTCGGCCTCGTAGCCCGCGATCGCGAAGGCCTTCAGCATGACCTCGGGCTCGTGGTTACGGATCGCGCCGGAGGAGAGCTCGATGCCGTTGCAGACGATGTCGTACTGCCAGGCGAGGATGTCGAGCGGGTCCTTCTCCTCCAGGTCCTTCATGCCGCCCTGCGGCATCGAGAAGGGGTTGTGGGAGAAGTCGATCTTGCCGGTCTCCTCGTCCTTCTCGTACATCGGGAAGTCGACGATCCAGCAGAAGCGGAAGACGCCCTCCTCGAAGTGGCCGGCGCGCTTCGCGGCCTCGACGCGGACGGCGGACATGATCTTGGAGACCTCGTCGAACTCGCCCGCGCCGAAGAACACCGCGTGGCCGGGGGCCAGGGAGAGGCGCTTCGTGAGCTCCTCTACGTTCGCCTCCGTCAGGAACTTCGCGATCGGGCCCGTCAGCGAGCCGTCCTCGGCGACGCGCACCCAGGCGAGGCCCTTCGCGCCCTGCTCGACCGCATAGTCACCGAGGCCGTCGAAGAACTTGCGGGACTGCGACGCCGTGTCCGGGACCGGGAGGGCGCGGACGTGCTTGCCCGCGAACGCCTTGAACTCCGAGTCCGCGAAGATGTCCGTGATGTCGGTCAGTTCGAGCTTCGCGCGCAGGTCCGGCTTGTCGTTGCCGTACTTCAGCATCGACTCGCGGAACGGGATGCGGGGGAACGGGGACGTGACCTCGCGGCCGCCGCCGTACTCCGTGAAGATCTCCGTCATGAGCTTCTCGATGGGCTGGAAGACGTCTTCCTGCTCCACGAAGCTCATCTCGACGTCGAGCTGGTAGAACTCGCCCGGCGAGCGGTCGGCGCGCGCGTCCTCGTCGCGGAAGCAGGGCGCGATCTGGAAGTAGCGGTCGAAGCCCGAGATCATCAGCAGCTGCTTGAACTGCTGCGGGGCCTGGGGGAGCGCGTAGAACTTGCCCGGGTTCAGGCGGGACGGGACGACGAAGTCGCGGGCGCCCTCGGGGGACGTCGCGGCGAGGATCGGCGTCGCCATCTCGTTGAAGCCGAGGGCCACCATCTTGGAGCGGATGGAGGCGATCACGGACGAGCGCAGCATGATGTTGCGGTGCATGCGCTCGCGGCGCAGGTCGAGGAAGCGGTACTCCAGGCGCCGCTCCTCGTTCACGCCGTCGTCCGCGTTGATCGTGAAGGGGATCTGCTGGGCGGCACCGAGCACCTCGACCTCGGCGGCCTCGATCTCGATCTCGCCGGTGGGCAGCTCGGGGTTCACGTTCTCCGCGCCGCGCGAGACGACCTTGCCGTCGATGCGGACGACCGTCTCCTTGGAGAGCTTGTCGAGCGTCTCGGCGGCGGCCGTGCCGGGGCGGGCCACCAGCTGCGTGATGCCGTAGTGGTCGCGCAGATCGATGAAGAGGATGCCACCCAGGTCTCGGCGATTGTGCAGCCAGCCGCTCAGCCGGACGTCGGAGCCGACGTCAGAGGCGCGGAGCTCGCCGCAGGTGTGGGACCTGTACCGATGCATCTTCGTTCATCCAGTCTTCGCGAATAGGGGAGAGAGCAGACAAGCCTTAAGGCTACCGTCCGGGCGGAGATCGCTTTCCGGATTACTTCGGCGATCACCCGTGCAGGATCACCCGTGAAGGCCTCCCCGTCGTCTCCGGCGGTGGCGGCTTGTCCACCGATCTTCCTAAAGTGGGTCAATGCGCACCGACGATCCCTTGCAGCAGGCGGGGCAGGCCGGGGACGAGCCCCTGCCTCCCGTCCGGGACGTCCTTGCCGCCATCGCCACCGGCCTGTGGCGCTGGGACAACTCGGCGGGCACCGTGACGCTCGACGCCGAGGCGGCCCGGCTGCTCGGCCTTCCGCCGCACCCCCAGGCCCTCACCGAGGCCGGCGTGCGCTCCCGTTTCCACCCCGTCGACTGGAACGAGATCGACGGCATCGTCCAGCTCGCCGTCGCCGAGGGCACGCTCGCCGAGGCCCGCCTGCGGATCATGGACGACCAGGGGCGCGTGATCCGCATCGTGCGCAGCCGCTCCAAGCCGGTCGTGGACGAGGTCACGCATGCGTACGAGCTCATCGGCACCCTCCAGGAGGTCACCGAGCCCCCGCCGGGCGCCGCCGCCCGTACCCCCGTCACGGGCGACTGGCGGCGCTCCCGCGAGGCCTTCCTGCTCGACGCGGGGCGCGCGCTCGCCGAGGCGCGGTCCACCGAGGAAGTGCTGCGGGTCGCCAGCGGGCTCTCCATGCCGGGGTTCTCGCCGGACGGGCTCGGTGTCTTCGGGGTCGAGGGCGACCGGCTGAAGATCATCGGGCATTACGGGCATCAGCCGGGGGACGACCTGCCCTTCTCGGCGATGCCCCTGGACACGGACTACCCGGCCGCCGAGGTGGTCCGCACGGGCCGCGCGGTCTATCTGTCCTCCCCCGAGGAGTACCACCGCCGGTATCCCGCCACGTGGCCCCTTGCCCGCCCCTTCGACCGGCAGTCGTGGGCGTTCCTGCCGCTGACCGTCGCGGGCCGCACGATGGGCGCCTGGCTCGCGGCCTTCGCCTACCCCGTCTCGTTCACGCCGGACGAGCGCTCCGTCCTGACGACGGTGGCCCGGATGCTGGCCCAGGCCCTGTCGCGGGCCGGGGTCGCCGAGTCGGAGCGGGAGCTCACGGAGGGGCTGCAGCGCTCGATGCTGCCGCTGCTCGGGCCGCGCATCCCGGGGATGACGGTGGCCGCGCGGTATGTGCCCACCGGGGGCGGGCTCCAGGTGGGCGGCGACTGGTACGACATGATCCCGCTGCCCAGCGGCCGCATCGCCTTCGTCATCGGCGACGTACAGGGGCATGACGTGCGCGCGGCCGGGCTCATGGGCCAGCTGCGGATCGCCCTGCGCGCGTACGCCTCCGAGGGGCACCGTCCGGACGCCGTGCTCTCCCGGGCCACCCGCTTCCTCTCGGGGATCACGGACGGCATCACGATCGGCTCGGACGGCGACGCGGGCGGCGACCCCGCCGACCCGCGCTTCGCGACCTGCCTCTACGTGGAGGCCGACCCCGTTACCGGCATCCTGGAGATCGCCCGCGCGGGCCATCCGGAGCCGGCGATACGGATGAGCGACGGGACGGTCCTGCTGCGCCCCACGGCGGGCGGCCTGCCGCTCGGCATCGACCCGGACGCGGACTACCCCACGACCCGGCTCGTCCTGGAGGCCGGTGAGACGATGCTGATCTGCACCGACGGCCTCATCGAGACCGGCGGCCACGACCTGGACAGCGGCTGGACGAGAATCCGCAAGATCCTGGAGGAGCACGGGGGCGACGGGGACGACGACGGCCTCGAAGAGCTCGCCGACACCCTCGTACAGGCGGTGCACGGGCCTTCCTCGCATCACACCACGGGTCCCCTGGTTGACCGGCGCGAGGACGACATCGCGGTCCTGCTGCTTCGCAGGGCCGGCCACCCCGCCCATCGCACGCCCGCCCGGCGCACCGTCCTGACGGTCGCGCAGGCCGAGCCGGAGCGGATCGCGGGGGCGCGGCGCCATGTGCGGGAGCTGCTGCACGACTGGGCGGTCCCCGACCAGGTCGACTCGGCGGTCCTGATGGTCTCCGAGATGATCACGAACGTACTGGTGCACACGGACGGCGACGCGCTGCTCGTCGCCGAGGTCATCGGGGAGCCGGGCTCGCGGCGCCTGCGGGCCGAGGTCTCGGACGGCAGCGACGACCTGCCGCACAAGCGCCACCCCGGTGAACTGGCCTCGTCGGGGCGGGGGTTGGTCCTGATGGAGCTGCTCGCCGACGAGTGGGGGGTGGAGCCGCGGGGCGAGGGCAAGAGCATCTGGTTCGAGCTGTACGAGGGGGCCGCGGGCGACTGATCAGACGCGGGGTGGGTCGGCGCCCGCCTCCGTCGCCGCGTTCCGCTCGCGCAGCTCGGCGATCACCCCGAAGGCCGCCGCCGTGACGGGCACGGCAAGGAGCATCCCCAGGACTCCCGCCACGGACGCCCCCGCGGCGATGGCCAGCATGACGATGGCGGGGTGCATCTGCACGGTCCGCGACTGGATCACCGGCTGGAGCACGTGCCCCTCCAGGACCTGCACGGCGAGCACGACACCCAGCACCCACAGCGCGATGACGAAGCCCCGGTCGGCGAGCGCGACCAGGACGGCGACGGCGCCGGAGATGAAGGCACCCAGATAGGGGATGTAGGCGCCGATGAACACGAGCGCGCCGAGCCCCCACGCCCCGGGCACCCGCAGGATCAGGAGCCCGACGGTGATGCAGAGGGCGTCGATCAGGGCGATGAACGTGGTTCCGCGCATGAAGCCCTCGACGGCCTCGAAGGCGCGTCGCCCCATGGCCTCGACGGTGTCGGCGGTGCCGCGCGGCGCGAGCGAGCGCATGGACCCGAGGGCCCGGTCGGAGTCGCGCAGGAAGAAGAAGACGAGCAGCAGCGCGAGGACGGCCATGGCGATCATCTCGCCGACGACGCTGAGCCCGCTGATCACTCCGGACGCGGCGGACCCGCCGAACTTGCCGAACAGCTCCTTGGCGTTGGACGCCATGTCGTCCAGGGAGGTGCCCGCGGCGCCGAAGTGCTTCGAGAGGTCGGTGGCGGCCTGCTTCAGGGAGGCGACGATCTGGTCGCCGGTGTCGATGAGGGCCTTGACCACGATGTACATGGCGCCGCCCACGACCGCGACGACGGCCGCACAGGTGAGCCCGGCGGCCAGCGACCGCTGCACCTTCATCTTCAGGAGCCAGCGGTAGACGGGTCCCAGGAGGGCCGTGCCGAGGAGGGCGAGCAGCACCGGGGTCGCGGCGGTCTTGAAGGTGACGAAGAGCCAGATCGCCACGGCGGCCACGCCCGTGACGAGCAGAAGGACCACGCACCAGGCGGCGGTACGGCGTGCGGGCTCGGGCAGAAGGGTGCTCACCCTCCTACCCGAGCATGGGCCGCGTGGCCCCGCATGTCGTGTACGCCGAACAGCCGGTCGCTACATGCCGTGCACGGCGGGGACCGTGCCGAGCAGGCCCTTCTGGAAGTCCTCGAACGCCTGCTGGAGCTCGGCCTGACTGTTCATCACGAACGGTCCGTAGTGCGCCATCGGTTCACGGATCGGCTGTCCGCCGAGCAGCACGACCTCCAGGTCGGGGGTGTTCCCGTCCTGCTTCTCGTCCGCGCGGACGGTCAGCGAGCCACCGGCGCCGAAGACGGCCGTCTGGCCCATGTGGACCGGGCGGCGCTCGGCTCCGACCGTGCCTCGTCCGGCGAGGACGTACGCGAGGCCGTTGAAGTCCTCGCGCCAGGGCAGGGTGACCTCGGCGCCGGGGCGGACCGTCGCGTGGATCATCGTGATGGGCGTGTGCGTGATGCCGGGGCCCTGGTGTCCGTCGAGCTCACCGGCGATGACGCGCAGGAGCGCGCCGCCGTCGGGGGAGGTGAGGAGCTGGACCTGGCCGCCGCGGATGTCCTGGTAGCGGGGGTCCATCATCTTGTCCCGCGCGGGCAGGTTCACCCAGAGCTGGAGGCCGTGGAAGAGGCCGCCGGACTGGACGAGGGACTCCGGCGGCGCCTCGATGTGCAGGAGGCCGCTGCCCGCGGTCATCCACTGGGTGTCGCCGTTCTGGATGGTGCCGCCGCCACCGTTCGAGTCCTGGTGCACGAAGGTGCCGTCGATCAGGTACGTGACGGTCTCGAAGCCGCGGTGGGGGTGCCAGGGCGTGCCCTTGGGCTCGCCGGCTCCGTAGTCCACCTCACCCATCTGGTCCATCATGATGAACGGGTCGAGGTACTTGTAGTTGATCCCGGCGAACGCCCGGCGCACCGGGAAGCCCTCGCCCTCGAAACCGCTGGGCGCGGTCGTCACGGCGAGCACGGGGCGGGCCACGGCGTCGCCGGACGCGGCCACTCGGGGCAGGGTCAGCGGGTTCTCGACGGTCACAGCGGGCATGTCGGTGCCTCCTTCTTCGTACGCTCACTTTAGTTGAACGTAGAACTTCTTGCCACCGGGAACGCGGAACGCCCGGAGGGAATTCCCTCCGGGCGTCCGGGGTGGCCTGATTCCGCGGGCGGCGGCCGGCCGTCTGCGCAGCAATGGCGTCTAGCCATACATCCGGCGCATGGCGAAGTCGACCATCTGCTCGACGGCCTTGGCGTCGAAGACCATGCGGTGCTCGCCCTCCATGTCGAGGACGAAGCCGTAACCGGTGGGGAGGAGGTCGATGACCTCGGCGCCCGTGATCACGAAGTACTTGGACTCCTTGCCCGCGTACCGGCGCAGCTCCTTGAGGGAGGTGAACATCGGGATGACCGGCTGCTGGGTGTTGTGCAGGGCGAGGAAGCCCGGGTTGTCGCCACGCGGGCAGTAGACCTTCGAGGTGGCGAAGGCCTGCTGGAAGTCCTCGGCGGACATCGAGCCCGTGGTGAAGGCGCGCACCGCGTCCGCGAGGGACGGGGGCGACGGCTCGGGGTAGAGCGGAGGCTGCTGTGCGTACCCTTGCGCGCCGCCCGGCATCTGCTGCGGCGGTGGCTGGGCCCCGGGCGGGGCGTACTGCTGCTGGGCGCCTGGGCTCTGGTCGTAGCCGTACATGCCCGCAAGAGTACTGAGCCCGCACGAGGACTGAGTCACAGATGCCCTATTAGGGGTTGCTTCTTATTACTGGCGGGTAGCATCATCGTAGCTACTTGCTGGTACTGATCCTGTTGATCCCTTTCTGCTTACGGAGCCGTCGCCATGGGGCACTACAAGTCGAATCTCCGCGACATCGAGTTCAACCTCTTCGAGGTGCTCGGCCGCGACAAGCTGTACGGCACCGGCCCGTTCGCCGAGATGGACGTCGACACCGCCAAGAGCATCCTCGAGGAGCTGCGCCGCCTCGCCGAGAACGAGCTGGCCGAGTCCTTCGAGGACGCCGACCGCAACCCGCCGGTCTTCGACCCGGCCACCAACACCGCTCCCGTACCGGCGTCCTTCAAGAAGAGCTACCAGGCCTTCATGGACTCCGAGTACTGGCGCCTGGGCCTGCCCGAGGGCATCGGCGGCACGACCGCGCCCCGCTCCCTGATCTGGGGTTACGCGGAGCTGCTGCTCGGCGCCAACCCGGCCGTGTGGATGTACTCCTCCGGTCCGGCGTTCGCGGGCATCCTGCACGACGAGGGCAACGAGGCGCAGAAGAAGATCGCCGCGATCGCCGTCGAGAAGCAGTGGGGCTCGACGATGGTCCTGACCGAGCCGGACGCCGGTTCGGACGTGGGCGCGGGCCGCACGAAGGCGACTCTGCAGGAGGACGGCTCCTGGCACATCGAGGGCGTGAAGCGCTTCATCACGTCCGGTGAGCACGACATGTCGGAGAACATCCTCCACTACGTCCTCGCCCGCCCCGAGGGCCACGGCCCCGGCACGAAGGGCCTCTCGCTCTTCCTGGTCCCGAAGTACGAGTTCGACTGGGAGACCGGCGAGCTCGGCGAGCGCAACGGCGTGTACGCGACGAACGTCGAGCACAAGATGGGCCTCAAGGCGTCCAACACGTGCGAGATGACGTTCGGCGACCAGCACCCCGCCAAGGGCTGGCTGATCGGCGACAAGCACGACGGCATCCGCCAGATGTTCATGATCATCGAGTTCGCCCGCATGATGGTCGGCACGAAGGCCATCGCGACGCTCTCGACGGGTTACCTGAACGCCCTGGAGTACGCCAAGGAGCGCGTGCAGGGCCCGGACCTGGCCCAGTTCATGGACAAGACGGCGCCGAAGGTGACGATCACCCACCACCCCGATGTGCGCCGCTCCCTCATGACGCAGAAGGCGTACGCGGAGGGCATGCGCGCCCTGGTGCTGCACACCGCGGCCGTCCAGGACGACATCCAGATCAAGGAGGCGGCGGGCGAGGACGCGTCGGCGCTGATCGCCCTGAACGACCTCCTGCTCCCGATCGTCAAGGGCTACGGCTCGGAGAAGTCGTACGAGCAGCTGGCGCAGTCGCTCCAGACGTTCGGCGGCTCGGGGTACCTCCAGGAGTACCCCATCGAGCAGTACATCCGTGACGCCAAGATCGACACCCTCTACGAGGGCACGACGGCCATCCAGGGCCAGGACTACTTCTTCCGGAAGATCGTCCGCAACCAGGGTGCCGCCCTCAACGGCCTCGCCGAGGAGATCAAGAAGTTCCTCGCGGTCGGCACGGGCGGTGACACGCTGGCCGGGGCCCGCGAGGAGCTGGCCAAGGCCGCGGTCGACCTCGAGGCCATCGTCGGCGTCATGCTGACGGACCTCGCGGGCACCGAGCAGGACGTGAAGTCCATCTACAAGGTCGGCCTCAACACGACCCGCCTCCTGATGGTCTCGGGCGACGTGGTCGTCGGCTACCTGCTGCTGCGTGGCGCGGCGGTGGCGGCCGAAAAGCTGGCGACGGCCTCCGCGAAGGACAAGCCCTTCTACGAGGGCAAGATCGCTGCGGCCAAGTTCTTCGCCGCGAACGTCCTGCCGGGCGTCGCGACCGAGCGGAAGCTCTCGGAGGGCGTGGCACTGGACCTGATGGAACTGGACGAGTCGGCGTTCTGATCTGACCTCCGCGACGCTTTGCTGTGGCCCGCTCCCGGAATCCGGGGGGCGGGCCGCTGCCGTTTCCGGCCGCCCGCTTCGCGGCACAGACCATGGGGCGGGCCGCTGCCGTTTCCGGCTGCCCGCTCCGACCTGCCGCTTCGCGGCGCCGACTTTGGGGCCGGGCCACCTCCGTTCACCACCGGCAGTCCCGACCCGCCGCTTCGCGGCACAGACCATGGGGGCAGGCCACCTCCGCTCACCACCGGCAGCCCCGACCCGCCGCTCCGCGGCGCAGACCATGGGGGCGGGCCACCTCCCCTCTCCACCGGCAGTCCCGGATCGCCGCTTCGCGGCGCAGACTTTCCCGCCCACCCACCCGATCACCCCGCGTCATCCAGGGACCGGTCAGGGCAGGATGCCGGGCAATCGGGCGGGTGGGCGGGAGAGATCCGGCGCGAAGCGGCGGGCCAGGCCCGGACGGAGGCGCGGACGAAGGCCGGTCAGGACAGGACGCCGGGTAAACGGGCGGGTGGGCGGGAAAAATCCGGCGCGAAGCGGCGTGGTAGGCGCGGACGAAGGCCGGTCAGGGCAGGACGCCGGGTAAACGGGTGGGTGGGCGGGAGAAATCCGGCGCGAAGCGGCGGGGCAGGCCCGGCAGGTGACGCGGCGGTACACGTCCCCCGGATACGGGCAGATCCGGTACAGAACCTCCCGGAAACGGGCCCCCGCGCCCGGGGGAAACCGCTAGCTAGGCTGGAAGCCATGAGCACACCTGCCCGCTTCGACCGCGGCCACTCCGACGACCTGCTGACCTTCCTCGCGGCAAGCCCCTCGCCGTACCACGCCGTGGCATCCGCCGCGGAGCGGCTGGAGAAGGCCGGTTTCCGGCAGGTCGAGGAGACCGACGCCTGGGACGGATCGACCGGCGGGAAGTACGTGCAGCGCGGCGGCGCGATCGTGGCCTGGTTCGTGCCCGAAGGGGCATCGGCGCACACCCCGTACCGCGTCGTCGGGGCCCACACCGACTCACCGAACCTCCGCGTGAAGCCGAAGCCGGACGCCGGCGCGCACGGCTGGCGGCAGGTCGCCGTCGAGATCTACGGCGGTCCGCTGCTCAACTCCTGGCTCGACCGCGACCTCGGCCTCGCGGGCAGGCTCTCCCTGCGGGACGGCTCGACGCGCCTGGTGAACATCGACCGGCCGCTCCTGAGGGTGCCGCAGCTGGCCATCCACATGGACCGCGGCGTCGTCGCCGACGGCCTCAAGCTCGACAAGCAGAAGCACATGCAGCCCATCTGGGGCCTGGGCGACGACGTCCACGAGGGCGACCTCATCGGCTTCCTGGAGGAAGAGGCGGGGCTCGCCCCCGGCGACGTCACCGGCTGGGACCTGATGACGCACCCCATCGAGGCACCCGCATACCTCGGCCGCGACCGCGACCTCATCGCGGGCCCGCGGATGGACAACCTCCTGTCCGTGCACGCCTGTACGGCGGCGCTCGCCGCCGTCGCCACGGCGGACGGCGCCGACTCCCTGCCGTACATCCCCGTGTTCGCCGCCTTCGACCACGAGGAGAACGGCTCCCAGTCCGACACGGGCGCGGACGGCCCGCTGCTCGGAAGCGTCCTCGAACGCTCCGTCTTCGCCCGCGGCGGCACGTACGAGGACAGGGCCCGCGCCTTCGCCGGCACGGTCTGCCTCTCCTCCGACACGGGCCACGCCGTGCACCCCAACTACGCGGAGCGGCACGACCCGACGCACCACCCGCGCGCCAACGGCGGCCCGATCCTCAAGGTCAACGTCAACAACCGGTACGCCACGGACGGCGCGGGCCGTGCCGTGTTCGCCGCCGCCTGCGACAAGGCCGGCGTGCCCTTCCAGAGCTTCGTCTCGAACAACGCGATGCCCTGCGGCACCACCATCGGGCCGATCACCGCGGCCCGGCACGGCATCAAGACCGTCGACATCGGCGTCGCGATCCTCTCCATGCACAGCGTGCGCGAGCTGTGCGGCGCCGACGACCCGCATCTTCTCGCCAACGCGCTGGTGGCCTTCCTCGAAGGCTGAAGCCGCGTGGCCGAAGGCTGAAGTCGCGTGACCGAAGGCTGAACCAGCAGAACTGAAGGCCGTTTTCCGCTTATCCGTGTGTCCGTGCCGGGTCCGGGTACCCGGGTGCCCTGCCACGACTTAGGGAGGCGGTCCTCATGGGCCTGGGCGGATGCATCATTCTGATCGCCGCGGGCGCCATCCTCGCGTTCGCCACCGACTGGGAGATGGAAGGCATCAACCTCACCGTCACCGGTCTGATCATGATGGCTGTGGGCGTGATCGGCGTCGCCGCGTTCACCAACGCTCGTCGCAAGACGGTCGTGCCCCCGGGCGCGACCGTGGTCGAGACGGACAACGACCACCACCACCGCTACTGACGGCCGCCCCGCTCGCGGGCCGACGTTTTCAGCCGCTCCTCGTCGCCGGGCCCGGTGGCCACCTTCGTGGCCGCCGGGCCCGGCGATACTCTTGGGCCTTGTTCGAATCATGAGGCGAGGCGCGAGGCGCGGGCACGAAGCGCAAGCGCGGCAGAGGAGTTGAGGCCAGGTGGAGTTCCAGCTGCTCGGACCGGTGAGCGTCGCCGGAGGCAGCGGACCCGTCCCCCTCGGCCCGGCCAAGCGCCGCAGCCTGCTCGCGGCGCTGCTGCTGCGGGCGGGCACGCCGGTCTCGGTGGACGCCCTGACCGAGACCCTGTGGGACGGCGAACCGCCGCTGCACGCACGCACCGTCATCCAGGGCCACATCTCCCGGCTGCGCGCCCTGCTCGTCGAGGCGGGCCTGGACGCGTACGGCGTGGAGCTCGCCACCCAGGGCGGTGCGTACGCCCTTCAGTTCCCGGAGACCTTGCTCGACGTCAGCCGCTTCGAGGACCTCGTCAAACTGGCCGGCCGACAGCGGGAGCCCTCGGACACGGCGCTGATGCTGCGCGAGGCGCTCGCGCTGTGGAACGGGCCCGCGCTGACCGGCACCGTCGCCACGGAGCCGATGCTGGCCGCCGCGCGGGGCCTGGAGGAGAGCCGCCTCGTCACCGTCGAGCAGCTCGCCGAGGCGTACGGAAAGCTCGGCTCGCACGGCCAGGCCGTGGGGCTGCTGCGCGCGGAGTCGGTCCAGCACCCGCTGCGGGAGGCCCTGGTGGCGGCCCTGATGCGGGCCCTTCAGCGGTGCGGCAGGCAGTCCGAGGCGCTGGAGTTCTACCACCGGACGCGCGAACTCCTCGCCGAGGAGCTGGGGGTGGACCCCGGCAAGAAGCTGCGCCGGGCGTACGAGGAGATCCTCAACGGCGAGCCCGACACCGGCGCCCACCCGATGCTGGGCGCCCCGCCGCCGCGTCGGCGCGGGCGGTACGACATGGGCCTCGGGGGCGGCGGTGCTGCTCCCGCCGCCGCATCCGCCGGCTCCCGTGGGGCGGGGGGCTCTCCTGGACCGGCCGCCCCTGCCACCTCCGCCGCATCCGCCCCACCCGCCGGGCCTCCCGCCGCCGTCGCGGGAAGCCGGGCCGCGCTGGACGCGGGGACGGGCCCGGCCGGTCAGGGTCAGGGCCGGGGGCCCGCGGCCGGGCGGACGCAGCCCGCGGCGCCGGGAGCCGGTGCCCAGGACGCGGGGGTCGCCGCAGCCGTCACTTCCGGCACCTCCGCCCCCGACGCCCCGGCGGACGGGCCCCTGCCGGGCAACGCGATCCCCCGCCTGCTGCCCCGCGCGCCGCGCGCCTTCGCCGCCCGCGAGGAGGAGCTCGCCGCCCTGGAGACCGTGCTCGCCGAGGAGACGGAGGCGCCGATCGTCCTGCTCACCGGTCCCGCGGGCGTGGGCAAGACCGCCCTCGTCCTGCAGTGGGCGCACCACCACCCGGACCCGCAGCCGGAGGGCCACCTCTTCGCCGACCTGCGCGGTTTCAGCGGCGGCGACCCCGCCCACCCCGAGCGCGTCCTGCGGGAGTTCCTCCTCGCCCTGGGCGTGCGGCAGCAGGACGTGCCGGGCGGCATCGAACCGGCGGCGGCCCTCTACCGCTCGCTCCTCGCCGAACGGCGCATCGTCGTCGTACTCGACAACGCCCACGACTCCGCCCAGGTCCGCCCGCTCCTGCCCGGCGCGCCCCACTGCACCACCCTCATCACCAGCCGCAACCGCCTCGACGGCCTCGTCGCGTCGGACTGCGCGCGCCCCGTGCCGATCGGCGCGCTCAGCGAGCGCGACGGCGCCGAGCTGTTCCTGCGCGCCCTCGGGCAGAGCGCCGGCCCGGACACCGACTCCGAGGACGTACGCCGGATCGCCCGCCTCTGCGACGGCCTCCCGCTCGCCCTGCGCACCGCGGCCGCCCGGCTCATCGGGCGCCCCCAGCGTTCCGTGGCCGGCCTGGCCGCCGAACTCGCCGACGAGGAGCAGCGGCTGGCCCTGCTCTCCGCCGAGGACACCGGTGTCGCGGCCGCGCTGCGCACCTCGGTGGCCCAACTGCCGGGCAGCGACTCCTGGTTGCTCGCCGCGCTGGCCCGCGCCTCCACCCCGGACGTGGACGCGCACCGGGCCGCCGACCTCGCGGGGGTGAACGTGTCCGCCGCCCGCGAGGGACTCGACCGCCTTGCAGCGGCGCACCTGGTCCAGGAGGAGGGCGCGGGGCGCTACGTCCTGCCCGATCTGGTGCGGCTCTTCGCCCGCGGTCTGGACGGCTCCGCGACCACGACGTTCCGCAGGCCCCGTCCCGAGGAGCTGCGGCGGCCAACGAGTCATTAGCCAGGTGTTAGCGGAACGCCAGTGGCGGGCGGCAGGCTCAGTGGAGCAAGCCCGAGCGACCACCAATCACGGGGGAGTCACCGCCATGCGCACCACCGCTCGCACCACGCGTGCCGCGCTCGCCGTCGCGGCGCTCGCCGCACTCTCCCTCTCGCTCACGGCCTGCTACGGCGACAGCGGGAGCGCCGAGGGGAGAGCGGACGGGGCCCGGAGCGGAAGCGGCGGCGACGGAGCGTCCGGCGCGGGCAAGGCGTCGGCCACCGCGTCCGGCGGCCCGGAATCGGAATCCCCCGCTCCGGCCGCCGACGGCGACTGCACGCCGCGCACCGCGGAGATCAGCATGGAGGACACCGGCGGCACCGCACCCGTCGTCCTGCTCAAGATCACCAACAACGGCGGCAAGGCCTGCGCGGTCCTCGGCGCCCCCCTCGTCAGCGACCCGACGGCGGGCAAGAACCTCCCGGTGGCCCAGAAAACCCGCCCGAGGTCGGTCGTCCGCCTCGCGCCGGACCGGTCCGCCTACGCCGCGGTCAACCTCGCGAGCATCGACGCCGAAAGGACCCACCGCTCAAAGAAGCTCGGCGTCACGCTCGTCACCAAGGGCGGCAAGGCCACGGACGGCCACGTCACGGTGAACTCCCCCGGCGCGGCGGGCCTGCTGCTCGACGCGGGCTCGCGCGTCACGTACTGGCAGAACAACCTTGAGGACGCCATGTCGTAAGGACGACGGCATGCCGCGACGCCTTCGCGTCCTCCCCTGATCCACAGCCGGTCTGTGTCCCACTTTCCCCCGAGTGGCACGGGCCGGCTGTGTCATGCCCGCCACGGGGTAGGCATCGCCGCATGAAACTTCTCGTACGCGACCGGCTGCTCGGCATCGGTGACGACTACTGGATCGAGGACGACCAGGGCCAGAAGGTCTTCCTCGTCGACGGCAAGGCGATGCGCCTGCGCGAGACCTTCGAGCTGAAGGACATGGAGGGCCGCGTCCTCATCGACATCCACGCCAAGATGCTGTCGCTGCGCGACACCATGGTGATCGAGAGGGGCGACGAACCGCTGGCCACGGTCAAGCGCAAACGCCTCTCGCTCCTGCGCAACCACTACCGCGTGGACCTGGTCGACGGCACCGAGCTCGACGTGAGCGGCAAGATCCTGGACCGCGAGTTCGCCATCGAGTACGACGGCGAACTCCTGGCCGACATCTCCCGGCGCTGGTTCCGGGTCCGCGACACGTACGGCCTGCAGATCGTCCGGGACGACGCCGACGCGTCCCTCCTCCTTGCCGTCGCGGTCTGCGTGATCCGCCTGGCCGAGAAGGAGAGGGGCGACGACGACTGAGCGGGCCGGACGACCGAACGGGCCTGACGCGGCCTCAGCGCCGCGGGGCGTCCATTCCGAGGAGCCGGTCCTTCAGCGCGGGGAACTGCTCGCGCGTGGCCGCGACCTTCGCCGGGTCGAGCTCGACGGTGAGGATCTCCTCGCCGTCCCCCGCCTCGGCGAGCACCTCGCCCCACGGGTCGACGACGATGCTGTGCCCGGCCTGCGGAACTCCCGCGTGCGTGCCGCCCGTTCCGCACGCGAGGACGAACGCCTGGTCCTCGACCGCCCGCGCCCGTGCGAGCAGCGTCCAGTGCTCACGCCGCCGCGCGGGCCAGCCCGCGGGGACGACGAACATCTCGGCGCCCGCGTCGACGAGCCCCCTGAAGAGCTCGGGGAAGCGCAGGTCGTAACAGGTGGCGAGCCCGATCGTGGTCTCGGACGTGCGCACGGCGACCAGTTCGCCGCCCGCGCCCATCAGGACGGCCTCGCCCTTGTCGAAGCCGAACCGGTGGATCTTCCGGTACGAGGCGGCGAGTTCGCCCTCGGGCGAGAAGACGAGCGAGGTGTTGTAGAGGTCCCCCGAGGCGTCCCGCTCCGGAATGGACCCCGCGTGCAGCCAGACGCCCGCGTCGCTAGCGGTCTTGGCCATCGCTTCGTACGTGGGCCCTTCCAGCGGCTCCGCCTCGCTCGCGAACGACTCGTACGCGAAAGCGCCCGTGGTCCACAGTTCGGGAAGAACGACGAGATCCGGCCGCTCACGCCCGGCTACCTCACGCACCAGTGAAGAGACCCGCGAGCGGCGGGAATTGACCGATTCGCCCTCGTCTACGGCGATCTGGATGAGGGAGGCGCGCACACTACCACCGTCCTGGCATTCGAGCCGTCAATGCAGGCCTACGATCGTCACACGAAAGCACTGCCGGGGTGCCTGCGGGCAGCGTAACTTAGCGTCCCAGACACCCACCGCCCGCGTACGACCGTCGAGGGGTCCCGTGAGTCTCCATCCCAGCCTGCAAACCTACGCCGACGCCTGGACCCAATCCGTATCAGCCATATCCGAGCTGGTGTCACCGCTCGCCGAGGGAGAGTGGAACTGGGCCACGCCCTGCCCCGGCTGGTCGGTGCGGGATGTCGTCTCCCACGTCATAGGCCTGGACTGCGAGATGCTGGGCGACCCGCGTCCCATCCACACCCTGCCCCGCGACCTCTACCACGTGAAGACCGAGGGCCAGCGGTACATGGAGGTGCAGGTCGACGTCCGGCGCCACCACACCGCGCCCGAGATGACCTCCGAGCTGGAGTACACGATCATCCGCCGCTCACGGCAGCTGCGGAACGAGTCGCGTGACCCCTCCCACAAGATCCGTGGGCCGCTCGGCACCGAGCAGACCCTCGAACTGGCCATGCGCATGCGGGCGTTCGACGTCTGGGTGCACGAGCAGGATCTGCGTACGACGCTGAAGAAGCCCGGCGACCTGGACTCCCAGGGGGCGTTGGTGGCGCGGGACCTCCTGTTGCAGGGGCTGCCCAAGGTCGTCGCCAAGAAGGCCGCGGCCCCGGCGAACTCCGCGGTCGTCTTCGACGTGAGCGGCCCCGTCGAGTTCCTGCGCACGGTCCGCGTCGACGCCGACGGCCACGCCACGGTCGACAGCGCCCCCTCGCTCGGCCCGCTCGCCACGCTGAGCCTGGACTGGGAGACGTACTTCCGCCTGGCGTGCGGCCGCGTCACGCACGCCTCGGTGGCCGACCGGATCAAGGTCGAGGGCGATCACGGCCTGGGCGAGGCGATCCTGCGGGAGTTCGCGGTCACACCGTAGGCATCTGCCGCCGCCCCTGAGTGGTCGGACGGGTACATGGGCTCAGACGGGTACATGGACCGCCTCGACGCGGCTGGCGACCAGACGCTCCTTCTCCCTGCGCACCGCGCGCGTCCGCAGCCGCAGGATCTGGCTGAGGCCCACCGCCTCAACGACGAAGACGGCCGAGAAGGCGATCCGGTAGTTGTCGCCGGTCGCGTCCAGGAGCACGCCGATGGCGAGGAGCGTCGTCATGGAGGCGACGAAGCCGCCCATGTTGACGATGCCGGAGGCGGTGCCCTGGCGCTCCGGCGGGTTCGCGGGCCGCGCGAAGTCGAAGCCGATCATGGATGCGGGGCCGCAGGCGCCGAGCACCGTGCACAGCGCGATGAGCAGCCCCATCGGGGCGTGGTCGCCCGGGTAGTGGATGGTGACCGCCCACATCGCCGCCGTCGCCGCGACGGTGCCGATGGCCAGGGGGGTGCGGGCCGCGTGGTGCCGGGCGACGATCTGCCCGTAGACCAAACCCACCACCATGTTGGACAGCACGACGAGGGTGAGCAGCGCCCCGGCCGTCCCGCGCGTGAGCCCCTGCGCCTCGACGAGGAACGGCAGGCCCCACAGGAGCAGGAAGACCATCGCGGGGAACTGCGTGGTGAAGTGCACCCACAGGCCGAGCCGGGTGCCGGGCTCGCGCCAGCTCAGGGCGATCTGCTTGCGCACGAAGGCGCCGCCGGTGTGCCGCACCGGCTCCGGCTCGTGCCCCTCGGGGTGGTCCTTGAGGAACAGCGTCATCAGGACGAGGACGACGACTCCGCAGAGCGCGCTGCCCGCGAAGGCCGCGGTCCAGCCGACGGAGTGCAGGAGCCGGGCGAGGACGAGGGTGGAGACGAGGTTGCCCGCCATGCCGACCAGGCCGGCGAGCTGGGCGACCAGCGGGCCGCGCCGGGCGGGGAACCAGCGGGTGCCCAGGCGCAGGACGCTGATGAAGGTCAGCGCGTCACCGCAGCCGAGCAGCGCGCGGGACGCGAGCGCCATGCCGTACGAGGGGGAGAAGGCGAAGCCGAGCTGGCCGAGCGTGAACAGCACGACCCCGATGGTCAGCACGCGCTTGGTGCCGAGCCGGTCGACCATCAGGCCGACGGGTATCTGCATGCCCGCGTAGACGAGCAGCTGAAGGATCGAGAAGGTCGAGAGCGCGGACGCGTTGACGTGGAACCGGTCGGCGGCATCGAGCCCGGCGACGCCGAGCGAGGTCCGGAAGATGACGGCGACGAAGTAGACGGCGACACCGATCCCCCAGACGAGCATGGCCTTCTTGCCGCCGGGGGGATCGCCGGGGAGGGAGAGGGGGGCGGAGGCCGCACTCATCGGGAGAACCTCCGGGCTGCCGAGGGGCTCCTACGGGGCTGGTGTGCTGCGGAGTTTCGGGTGGGTGGGCGGGAAAAACGCCGCGAAGCGGCAAAAGAAGAACCCCCACCGACGGACGGCGACCCGTCAAAGCGCACCGTCACCGAACCTCACCCCGAGCAAGATTCTGGAACCACCCGACATGCCGGGTGACCACGGCAACCGCCCCGTCCGCGTCGCCGCAACGCAACGCCTCAAGAATCTCCTCGTGCTCGGCGAGCGTCTTGGCGATCCGGTCGGGATGGGAGTGCATCACGGCGACGCCCATCCGCAGCTGCCGGTCACGAAGCTGGTCGTACAGCCGGGCGAGGATCTCGTTCCCCCCGCTCCGCACGATCTCGGCATGAAAGCACCGGTCGGTGACGGCGGCGGCGGAAAGATCCCCGGCGGCGGCCTGCTCCCGCTGCTGGGCCAGCAGTTCCTCAAGGCGGGCGATCAACGCCGAAGGCGCGGGCACCGCCTTGCGCACCGAGTGCGTCTCGACCAGGAGCCGCGTCTCGACGACATCGGCGATCTCCTGCACGGAGACCGGCAGGACCAGCGCGCCCTTCTTCGGGTAGAGCCGAAGGAGCCCCTCCACCTCCAGCTTCAGGAGGGCCTCGCGCACCGGGGTGCGGGACACCCCGACGGCCTCGGCGAGCTCACCTTCGGTGAGCAGCGTGCCGCCCTCGTACCGGCGGTCGAGCACGCCCTGCTTGACGTGCGCGTACACGCGCTCGGCCGCGGGCGGCTGCTTCAGGGTCTGCGTCTTCGTGGCGTGAGCCTGCGGGGCTCGGGAGGGGGACGAGGCGGGTGCGACTGGCATGCGCACAGCATAGATACAACACGTACCCATGAGGTCGTCCATTCCACGATCCGGACATCACCCACATCACCCTTAATTGACGGCGTTCAGGCGCATCCATTTGCCTCTCTCGTGTGTCTCACTATCGAGCGGCACCCTCATGTGGCCGCATTCCAGGGGCATTTGGAGCATTCAACTTGAACACCCCCATTAAGGGCATTCGACGCGTATCGGCCGTAATCGTCACCGCGGGTGCGGTCATCGCGGGCGGAGCCCTCACGACCCCGGCCCATGCGGCCGCACTGCCCAAGCCGTCGATCGCCGCCAAGGGCGGCTTCGTCATGAACAACGGCACGGGCAAGACGCTCTTCACCAAGGCCGCGGACACCCGCCGTTCGACGGGCTCGACCACCAAGATCATGACGGCGAAGGTGGTGCTCTCGCAGACGAACCTGAACCTCAACTCCAAGGTCAAGGTCGAAAAGGCCTACAGCGACTACATCGTCAGGAACACCGCCTCGTCCGCCCGGCTGATCGTCGGCGACAAGGTCACCGTCCGCCAGCTCCTCTACGGCCTGATGCTGCCGTCCGGCTGTGACGCGGCGTACGCACTCGCGGACAAATTCGGCAAGGGCTCCACCCGCTCCGCCCGCGTGAAGTCGTTCATCGGCAAGATGAACGCGCAGGCCAGGAGCCTCGGCATGACGAACACGCACTTCGACTCGTTCGACGGCATCGGCAACGGAAGCAACTACTCCACGCCCCGCGACCTGACGAAGCTCGCCAGCAGCGCGATGAAGAGCTCCACGTTCCGTACGGTCGTGAAGACGAAGTCGACGAAGCAGAAGGTCACCACGAAGAGCGGCGGCTACCGCTACATGTCGTGGTCGAACACGAACACCCTGCTCGGCAGCTACAGCGGCGCGATCGGCGTGAAGACCGGCTCCGGCCCGCAGGCCAAGTACTGCCTGGTCTTCGCCGCGACGCGCAACGGCAAGACGGTCATCGGCACGGTCCTCACCTCGACCTCGTCGACCAACCGCACGAAGGACGCGAAGAAGCTGATGGACTACGGCTTCAAGAAGTAGGTTCTCGCCGGACTCACGTCGAAGGGGGCCCGCCGCGCACAACGCGGCGGGCCCCCTTCGACGTACTTGCTGACGTACTGCTGACGTACTGCTGTCGTACTCCCGGGTCTACGCCCAGGTCATGAGCCGCTTGGGCTGCTCCAGGATCGCCGCCACATCGGCGAGCACCTTGGAGCCGAGCTCGCCGTCGACCAGGCGGTGGTCGAAGGAGAGCGCGAGCGTCGTCACCTGGCGCGGCTTGACCTTGCCCTTGTGGACCCAGGGCTGGAGCTTGATCGAACCGACCGCGAGGATCGCGGACTCGCCGGGGTTCAGGATCGGCGTGCCGGTGTCGACGCCGAAGACGCCGACGTTCGTGATCGTGACCGTGCCGCCCTGCATCGCGGCCGGCGACGTCTTGCCCTCGCGAGCCGTGGACACCAACTCGCCGAGGGACTCAGCCAGTTCGGGCAGCGTCTTGGCCTGCGCGTCCTTGATGTTCGGCACGATCAGGCCGCGCGGGGTGGCCGCGGCGATGCCCAGATTCACATAGTGCTTCTGGACGATCTCCTGGTTCGCCTCGTCCCAGGCCGCGTTGACGTCCGGGTTGCGCCGGATCGCCACGAGCAGCGCCTTGGAGATGAGCAGGAGCGGGTTCACGCGCAGGCCCGCGAACGCCTTGTCCTGCTTCAACTCCTCGACCAGCTTCATCGTCCGCGTCACGTCCACCGTCACGAACTCCGTGACGTGCGGTGCCGTGAAGGCCGAGCCGACCATGGCCTGGGCGATGGCCTTGCGCACGCCCTTGACGGGGATACGGGTCTCGCGGGCACCCGCACCGGCCGTGGCCGCGACTTCGGCGGCGGGAGCGGAGGTCTCGGCAGGCGCCTGCTCCGGCGCGGGCGCCTGGGCGGAGGCGGTGGCCGGGGCGGAGGCCGGGGCCACCGCAGCGTGCACGTCCTCGCGCGTGATGATCCCGTCGGGGCCCGACGGGACGATGGCCGTGAGGTCAACTCCCAGGTCCTTGGCGAGCTTGCGCACCGGCGGCTTCGCCAGCGGCCTGCTGCCCGCGGGGGCGGCGGGCGCTGCGGCGGCTGCCGCACCGGAGCCGTTCAGCTCGGCCTGGACCGCTGCCGCGTAGTACGTCCCCGCGGCCTCCGCCTGCTCCGAAGCGGCCTTGCGCGCCCGGCGCTTCGTCGAGGACTCGGCGACCCCGTAACCCACGAGCACAGGCTGCCGGCCCTCGGGAGCGGCCTCCTCGGCAGGAGCTTCCGCGGCGGGGGCTTCCCCGGCGGGAGCTTCCTGAGCCGGGGCTGCGGCCTCAGCGGGCGCGGCGAGGGCCTCAGCGGGTGCGCTTCCGGCGCCTCCGCCGGACACGTCCACCGAGATGATCACCTGGCCGACATCGACCGTGGTGCCCTCGGGAAAGCGCAGTTCGCTCACCACACCGTTGAACGGGATGGGGAGTTCGACGGCGGCCTTGGCCGTCTCGACCTCGCACACCACCTGCCCGTCGGTGACCGTGTCACCGGGAGCGACGAACCACTTGAGGATCTCTGCCTCGGTGAGCCCTTCGCCCACGTCGGGCATCTTGAACTCGGCGAGCGCGGCACTTGTCATCGTCGTCACGACCCTCTCCCTCAGTACGCCAGCGAGCGGTCGACAGTGTCGAGCACCCGGTCGAGGCCCGGCAGGTACTCCTCTTCCAACCGCGCCGGCGGATACGGCGCGTGGAAGCCGCCGACCCGCAGCACGGGAGCCTCGAGGTGGTAGAAGCACCGCTCGGTGATGCGCGCCGCGATCTCCGCGCCCGCACCCAGGAAGACGGGGGCCTCGTGGACCACGACGAGCCGCCGCGTCTTCTCGACCGAGGCCTGCACCGCGTCGAAGTCCATCGGCGACATGGAGCGCAGGTCCACGACCTCGAGGGACTTGCCCTCTTCGGCGGCGGCCGCCGCTGCCTCCAGACAGACCTTCACCATCGGGCCGTACGCGACGAGCGTCAGGTCCGTGCCCTCGCGGGCGACCCGGGCCTTGTGCAGCGGCGCCGGGATGGCGTCCGTGTCGACCTCGCCCTTGTCCCAGTAACGCCGCTTCGGCTCGAAGAAGATCACCGGGTCGTCGCTCTGGATGGCCTGCTGCATCATCCAGTAGGCGTCGGACGAGTTCGACGGCGAGACGACCTTGAGGCCCGCCACGTGCGCGAACAGCGCCTCGGGCGACTCGCTGTGGTGCTCGACGGCGCCGATGCCGCCGCCGTACGGAATGCGGATGACGACCGGCATCTTGATCTTGCCGAGCGCGCGAGCGTGCATCTTCGCGAGCTGCGTGACGATCTGGTCGTACGCCGGGAAGACGAAGCCGTCGAACTGGATCTCCACCACCGGGCGGTAGCCCCGCAGGGCCAGGCCGATGGCCGTGCCGACGATGCCCGACTCGGCGAGCGGGGTGTCGATGACACGGTCCTCGCCGAAGTCCTTCTGCAGCCCGTCCGTGACACGGAAGACGCCGCCGAGCTTGCCGACGTCCTCGCCCATGATGAGGACCTTGGGGTCGGTGTCGAGCGCCGTACGCAGCGATTCGTTGATCGCCTTGGCAAGGGGAAGCTTCTGTACGCCCATGGTCACTTACCGCCCTCTTCGGCGAAGGACGCCTGGTAGGCGGCGAACTGCGCGCGCTCCTCGTCGACCAGCGCATGCCCGTCCGCATACGCGTTCTCGAAGATCGCCATCAGATCCGGATCCGGCATCGCCCGCACCACCTCTCGCACTCGCTTTCCCAACGCTTCGCTCTCCGCCTCGAGTTCCGCGAAAAATCCCTCATCAGCGTGACCCTCGGCCTCGAGATAGGTCCGCAGGCGCAGGATCGGGTCCTTGGCCTCCCAGGCCTCACGCTCGTCGTCGTTGCGGTACTTGGTCGGGTCGTCGGACGTGGTGTGCGCGCCCATGCGGTAGGTGAACGCCTCGATGAGCGCCGGACCCTCGCCCGTACGCGCCCTCTCCAGGGCCCACTTGGTGACGGCGAGCACGGCGAGCACGTCGTTGCCGTCGACCCGCACACCAGGGAAGCCGAAGCCCTGCGCGCGCTGGTAGAGCGGCACCCGGGTCTGCTTCTCGGTGGGCTCGGAGATCGCCCACTGGTTGTTCTGGCAGAAGAACACCACGGGCGCGTTGTAGACCGCGGAGAAGGTGAACGCCTCGGCGACGTCGCCCTGGCTGGAGGCGCCGTCCCCGAAGTACGCGATCACGGCCGAGTCCGCGCCGTCCTTGGCCACGCCCATCGCGTAGCCGGTGGCGTGCAGGGTCTGCGAGCCGATGACGATCGTGTAGAGGTGGAAGTTGTTGGTGTTCGGGTCCCAGCCGCCGTTGTTGACGCCGCGGAACATGCCGAGCAGGTTCGTCGGGTCCACCCCGCGGCACCACGCGACACCGTGCTCGCGGTAGGTGGGGAAGACGTAGTCGTCGTCGCGGGTGGCCCGGCCGGAGCCGATCTGGGCGGCTTCCTGGCCGAGCAGCGACGCCCACAGGCCCAGCTCGCCCTGGCGCTGCAGGGAGGTGGCCTCGGCGTCGAAGCGGCGGGTGAGGACCATGTCGCGGTACAGGGCGCGCAGCTCGTCGGCGGTGATGTCCGCGACGTAGGCGTCGTACTCGGAATTCTTGACCCGCTTGCCCTCAGGGGTCAGCAGCTGAATCAGCTGGGGTTCCGTGCTCCCCGCGCTCCCCGTGCTCTTCTTCGGCGCGGCCTTCTTGGCGCTGGCGCGCTTCCCGCCGCTGGTCGTGCTGCGGCGCGGTGTGCGCGCGGCGGTGCTCTCCACGGTCACGTGTGCTCCTCCGTCGGTCCGGCCCCCGGGATTACCGGGTAAGCCAGTGCGGCTCGCCTGATCCGTGCCCGCGCACGGGGTGGGTGCGACTCGGCCGGGAACAGGCGTGACAGGTGCCCCGGCGAGCGCCCTGCACAATGCACGTTACCCAGTGCTTCCCATTTCTGTGAAACCCCATCTGACCTGCGAATTTGCTTGGATTTCCAAGTATCTGACTGCTTGGATTACCGAGTAAATCCAGAAAGTCGGGAACAGTTCCTGGTCACAGCACTGATCACAGCCTGGCAGGGGGCCGGAACACCGGCACGTTATCCCGGCCACCCCACGCACGGGAAGGGTTCAGCTCAGGCAGCGGGAGAGATCGTGTGTGAGACTGACTCCGTGCGCGAAGACGGAAAAATTACGGTATTTCTCCTCGACGACCATGAAGTGGTGCGGCGAGGAGTCCATGAGCTGCTCTCCGTGGAATCCGACATCGAAGTGGTCGGAGAGGCCGGAACAGCGGCGGACGCCCTGGTCAGGATCCCGGCGACACGGCCGGACGTGGCCGTTCTCGACGTGCGTCTCCCGGACGGCAGCGGCGTGGAGGTATGCCGCGAGATCCGTTCCCAGAACGAGGACATCAAATGCCTGATGCTCACCTCGTTCGCGGACGACGAGGCTCTCTTCGACGCGATCATGGCGGGCGCTTCCGGCTATGTCCTGAAGGCCATTCGCGGCAATGAACTCCTCTCCGCCGTACGTGATGTGGCAGCCGGAAAGTCCCTGCTCGACCCCGTCGCCACGGCCCGCGTCCTGGAGCGGCTGCGCGACGGAAACACCCCCAAGGGCGACGACCGCCTGTCGAACCTCACGGACCAGGAGCGCAAGATCCTGGACCTGATCGGCGAGGGTCTGACCAACCGGGTGATCGGCGAACGGCTGCACCTCGCCGAAAAGACGATCAAGAATTACGTCTCCAGCCTGCTCTCGAAGCTCGGCATGGAGCGTCGCTCCCAGGCAGCCGCGTATGTGGCCCGTATGCAGGCGGAACAGCAGCACTGAATGCAGCACCGTTCGCGGGCGGAACAGCCGCCCCGATGTCACCGGTCACATTGCGTGACCCTTCCGTGACCGCATTCGGGACTTACGTCCCCGTCGCCTAGGGGCGGGATCCCCTTCCCCGGCCCCCCGCCGGTGCCAGAGGGTGGACGCATGCCCTCCGACGCTCAGGAACAGGACGAACGGCTCGCCTTCGAACTGCTCGGCCGCACCGACTACGGCCGGGTCGCGACCAGCATGCGCGCGCTGCCCTTCCTCGCCGCGGCCCGTCACGTCGTCGTGGACGGGCGGATTCTGCTGCGGATGCACAAGGGGTACGGGTACCACGAGGCCTGCATCGGCAGCGTCATCGCCTACGGGGCGGACAACCTCAGCGCCGAGACCGCGCGCACCGGACAGTGGACCGTCCAGTTCGTCGGCCTGTGCGAGGCCATCGAGCCGACCACCGCCGAGCTGGAGCTCTTCGGCCCGGGCCCGCACTACGTGGACGGCGAGCTCTACGACCCGGTCTACATGCGCGTCGAGCCGCAGCTGGCCACGGTGCACACCCTGCACGGCGGCCGGCGGCAGGAGCCCCGGCGCAGCTTCTCGACGAGCGCACCCGCCAGGTAGCGCCTGCAAAAACAGGTAGCGCCTGCAAAAGCGGGTAGAGCCTCAAAAAAACGAGCACGCGCGCGTGGCGCCCTTTCGGGGCTCCACGCGCGCGTGCGTCTCGTCTACGGGCCGTGCGGCTCGGCTCAGCCTTCGGCGCCGGCGGGGTCGCCGCCCTCCGTGCCGCCGTTCGTCACCGGCGGGTCCTCGGTGTCCGGGTCGCTGGGCTCCCCGGTCGGCGTCGTCGGGTCGTCCGTCGGCTCGGTGGGCTCGTCCGTCGGCTCCGTCGGCTCGTCCGTCGGCTGGCTCTCGGTGGGCGTCGTGGGAGTCGTCGGGCCGGTGGTGTTCGGCTGCTCCGGCGTCCAGTCGCCCTGGCCGCCGGACCCGTCGCCGGGCGTCGCGGTCTCGTCCGAGGTCTCCTCGTCCGCGCTCTTGCTCGGCTTCTTCGTCTCCGACTGCTTCGTCGGCTCCTTGGTCGGGGTGTCCTTGTCCTTCGTCTTGTTGTCGGCCGCCGACAGCGCGAACGCGACACCCACGGCGATCGCGATGATCGCGAGCACGACGAGGATCCACACCTTGCCCCGGCCGCCGCCCTTGCCGTCGCGCTGACCGCCCTCGAAGCCGCCGTCGTCGCCGCCCGGGGGACGCAGCATGGCGCCCGGGATCTGCGCGGTGCCGGAGTCGCCCGGGTGCTGCATCGCCGCGGCGCCCGCGACGCCCATCGCCGGGGTGCTGCCGCCCTCGTGCATGCCCGCGACATCGACGGGGCCGGTGTTCCAGGTCCCGGTGTGGCTGCCCTGCTCGTGCAGCATCTGGAGCCCGTACTGGACCAGGCCGCGCATCTCCTCGGCCGTCTGGAACCGGTCGTCCGGGTCCTTGGCGAGCGAACGCATCACGAGGCCGTCGAGCTCCGGCGGCGCCGCGTCCGAGGTCTCGGACGGCGGGACCGGGATGTCCTGGACGTGCTGGTACACGACGGAGAGCGGCGTCTCACCGGTGAACGGGGGCCGCAGCGCGAGGAGTTCGTAGAGCAGACAGCCGGTCGCGTACAGGTCGGAACGGTGGTCGACGGCCTTGCCGAGCGCCTGCTCCGGGGAGAGGTACTGGGGCGTGCCCATGACCATGCCGGTCTGGGTCATCGTCGACTGGGCGCCGTGCAGCGCACGGGCGATGCCGAAGTCCATCACCTTGACCGCGCCGGTGTTGGTGATGATCACGTTCGCGGGCTTGATGTCGCGGTGCACGATGCCGTGCTGGTGCGAGTACGCCAGCGCCTCGAGCACCCCGGAGACGATGATCAGGGCCTGCTCGGGACCCGGCGCCTCCGCGTTGAGCAGCAGATCGCGGATCGTCCGGCCCTCGACGATCTCCATGACGATGTACGGGACGACACTCGGCCCGACGACGTCCTCGCCGGAGTCGTAGACCGCCACCACCGCGTGGTGGTTGAGCCCCGCCACCGACTGGGCCTCGCGCGTGAAGCGGGCCTTGGAGACCGGGTCCTCGGCGAGGTCGGAGCGGAGCAGCTTGACCGCGACCGTACGACCGAGCCGGACGTCCTCGGCCGCGAACACCTCGGCCATGCCGCCCCGGCCGAGTCTGTGGGTGAGCCGATACCGGCCATCCCCTACAAGCCCGCCGTTGCCCCACAACTCCGGCGCATCTGACATACCGCCGCCAGTCGCCTCGGGGTCGGACGGGCCCTGAGCGCGCTGCGTCTGTGCCATCAGTCCTCGCCGTCGTTTCTGGTCGTGGTGCTCGGTGGTACCGGGGGAACCCCGCCGGGCCACGCTACAGCCTTCGGGCGGCACGGCGGTTCGAGGTGGACCGGACATCAAACCCGCCGAGTGCCCCCGCGCGCAAACTTGTAACGCTTCCGAGACGCTTCTTGCGCGTACGGTCACGGAACGGGCATCGAGCTTGACGTGTCGGTGCCCTCGGGCAGACTTGGCCAGGAATAGCGGGAATCGATCACCGATCGCGGAGCCGTCCGGCACACCGCGCCGATGGGGGACGCACGACATGAGCAGCCAGGACGGCGCACAGGGACGGTATGCGGGGCGCTCGCTGGCCGGTGGCCGGTACCAGCTGCGCGATCTTCTCGGTGAAGGCGGCATGGCCTCCGTTCACCTGGCGTACGACTCCGTGCTCGACCGTCAAGTCGCGATCAAGACGCTTCACACCGAGCTCGGCCGCGAGCAGTCCTTCCGCGAGCGCTTCCGCCGCGAGGCCCAGTCGGTGGCCAAGCTCACGCACACGAACATCGTCTCGGTCTTCGACACCGGCGAGGACGATCTTGACGGCGCGACGATGCCGTACATCGTCATGGAGTACGTGGAGGGCAAGCCGCTCGGCTCCGTGCTCGACGCGTCCGTCACCCAGTTCGGCGCGATGCCGACCGACCAGGCGCTGAAGATCACCGCCGATGTGCTCGCCGCTCTCGAGATCAGCCACGAGATGGGCCTGGTCCACCGCGACATCAAGCCCGGCAACGTGATGATGACGAAGCGCAACGTCGTCAAGGTCATGGACTTCGGCATCGCCCGCGCCATGCAGTCCGGCGTCACCTCCATGACGCAGACCGGCATGGTCGTCGGCACCCCCCAGTACCTCTCCCCGGAGCAGGCGCTCGGCCGCGGCGTGGACGCCCGGTCCGACCTCTACTCCGTCGGCATCATGCTGTTCCAGCTGACGACCGGACGGCTGCCCTTCGAGGCGGACTCGCCGCTGGCCATCGCGTATGCGCACGTCCAGGAGGAGCCGGTCGCTCCGTCCTCGATCAACCGCTCGCTGCCGCCCGCGGTGGACGCGATCGTCGCCCGCGCGCTGAAGAAGAACCCGAACGAGCGCTTCCCGACCGCCGAGGCGATGCGCGACGAATGCCTGCGCGTCGCCCAGTCCCTCCAGGCGGCCGCGCCGAGCATCGTGCCGGGCGCCCAGACAGCGAGCGGCGCGGGCGTCGGCGCCGCGGTCTTCCCGCCGGTCGACTCCTCGCTCCCGCAGCAGGGCGGCGTCCAGACGCCGTACCAAACGGGCCACCAGTCGGGTCCGTACGGCCCGCCCACCCCGGCCCCCGGCCCCGTCACCCCGGGCTACGGCTACCCGCAGCAGGGCGGTTACCCGACCCCGGCGCCCACCAACGCGTACGCCCCGCAGGCCTCGCAGACCCCGCCTCCGTACACGCTCTCGCCGCAGCAGTCGCAGACCTCGGTGCAGGGCGGCGGCTCCGGCTCGGGCGGCGGCAAGCGGAACATGCCGGTGATCGTCGGATCGATCGTCGTCGCGCTGCTCGCCATCGGCGGTCTGGTCACGGCGATGTCGATGAGCGGTGGCGACGACGACGGCAAGGGCGACAAGGACAAGGAGTCGGCCGCGCCGGTCGCGGGGCACCGAGGGCCGGACCGGTCGCAGACGATCGAGACCGAAGAGTGCCTCGAACCCGACACGGCGTACAACGACGAGAACAAGATCAAGGTCCCTGACTTCACGTTCAAGGACTGGCGCTCGGTGCAGAAGTGCCTGCAGGCGGCCGGCTGGCAGTACGACAAGCGCACGATCGACGAGAACACCTACGGGGAGGACATGGTCATGCAGCAGTCCCCCAAGGAAGGCTCCGACGTCGACCCGGACGACGTGGACATCGAGTTCACCATCTCCACGGGCAACCCGGCCTGATCTTCAGCGGCAAACCCAGCTGCTTTCAGCGGCACTCGACGTGAGGGGCCCGGTCACCAAAGTGACCGGGCCCCTCACGTGGTCCTGTGCTGCCACCGCCTAGAGGTAAGGCCCTCCGGTCCGTCCCGCGATGCCGCCGTCCTCTTCCTCCTCGCCGCCGCCCACACCGGGCGGCAACGCGCGCCGCATCGATTCGAGCTGCGCCCGCGCCGCCATCTGCTGCGCGAAGAGGGCCGTCTGGATCCCGTGGAAGAGCCCCTCGAGCCAGCCCACCAGCTGAGCCTGCGCGATGCGCAGTTCGGCGTCGCTGGGTACTCCCTCGTCGGTGAAGGGGAGAGAGAGCCGCTCCAGTTCCTCGACGAGCTCGGGGGCGAGACCGTCCTCGAGCTCCTTGACCGAACTGGCGTGGATCTCCTTGAGGCGCACGCGGCTCGCCTCGTCGAGAGGTGCCGCCCGCACCTCCTCGAGCAACTGCTTGATCATGCTGCCGATGCGCATGACCTTCGCCGGCTGTTCGACCATGTCCGTCACCGGGACCTCGCGGGATTCGTCGTCTCCGCCGCCGCCGAGTGCCATTCCGTCCTGGCCCACGACCAGGACCTGCGGGCTCTCGGGCGACCTTTCGTTCCTCGGCATCTCCATGCCGCCATTCTCTCGCACCCGTACATCACACATCGGTGGTGCCCCCATTTGCCACTGATCCACCGTGTACGAAGGGTCCGTCCGTGTCAGCCCGACCGTGTCAGCCGCGGCGCAGTCGTACGGCGAAGAACGCGAGGCCGAGGCCGATGAGGACCAGGCCGCTGCCGAGCGGCAGGACGCGAAGGGTGGGTACGACGGGTTCGGCGGCCGTCCGCCGGGTGACGTCGGACGCGGTGGTCGCCCGGCCCCGCGGCCACACCTCGGGGGCCGGGGTGACGGCGGGCGCGGGGGTCTGCCGCGGCGGCCTGCGGGGCGGCTCGGACGCCGCGGCCGACGGCGGGGGTTCGTCCCGGCCGGGCCTGGCACGGCCCTCGCCGAAGACGCTGCCGGCGCGGGTCTCGCCGGGAGAGGGCTCGACCGCGTACGAGAGGGAGACAGGGGAGACGGCCATCAGCACCGTCAGGATCAACAAGGGGCGAAGCCATGGGGTCACCGCGCCGGCTCCCTCCCGTTTCCGGGTCGGAGAGATCACTGAAACTGGAGCAAGCGTCACACGGTGACGCTTGTCCGGCATCTCGAGTGCTCACCGGTCGTACCGGTCACCCCGGTCGTCCCGCGGCGCGCCTAGCGCACGAGCAGCACCTTCCCGATGTGGTTGCTCTCCTCCAGGACGCGGTGGGCGGTCGCCGCGTCGCTCATCGGCACGGTCTGGTCGACGATCGGGCGTACGTGACCGGTGGCGATCAGCGGCCATACATGCTCGCGTACGGCGGCGACGATCGACGCCTTCTCCTCCGCGGGGCGGCCCCGCAGCGATGTCGCGGTGACGGCGGCGCGCTTGTTGAGGAGCGCGGCGATGTTCAGCTCGCCCTTGACGCCGCCCTGCATGCCGATGATCGCGAGGCGGCCGTTGGTGGCGAGGGCCTGCACGTTCCGGTCCAGGTACTTGGCGCCCATGTTGTCGAGGATGACGTCCGCGCCCGCGCCGTCCGTGGCGTTCTTGATCTCCTCGACGAAGTCCTGCTCGCGGTAGTTGATGAGGATGTCGGCGCCGAGCTCCGCACAGAAGTCGAGCTTCTCCTTGGTGCCCGCCGTGACCGCCACCTTGGCACCGACGGCCTTCGCCAGCTGGATCGCCATGGTGCCGATACCGCTGGAGCCGCCGTGCACGAGGAACGTCTCGCCGGGGCGCAGGTGGGAGATCATGAAGACATTGGACCAGACGGTCGAGGTCACCTCGGGCAGCGCGGCCGCCGTGACGAGGTCGACGCCGTCGGGCACGGGCAGCAGCTGGCCCGCGGGGACGACGACCTGCTCGGCGTAGCCGCCGCCGGCGAGCAGCGCGCACACCTCGTCGCCGATCTTCCAGCCGGAGACGCCCGGGCCGATGTCGGTGACACGGCCCGCGCACTCGAGCCCCGGATAGGGCGACGATCCGGGTGGCGGGTTGTAGAAGCCCTGGCGCTGGAGCAGGTCGGCGCGGTTCACGGCGCTGGCCACGACGTCGACCAGCACCTCGCCCTCGCCGGGTACGGGATCGGGGACCTCGGCCCACACGAGCGCTTCGGGTCCGCCGGCTTCGGGGATCGTGATCGCATGCATGCGGGCGAGGCTACTCTCTGCGCTTTCCCGACGGTCCGATTACGTGCGCAGACCTCCGCGCGGCGGATTCGACTTGGTGTCGGGCGCCGTCGGTGACGTCGGTGTCGCCCGCACGATGGTGATCAGACGGTCCATCAACTGCAGCTTTCCGACGGCGGGATCGTCGTAACCGAGCACCCGGTGCCCGCGTACGACACTCACGACGAGGTCGTCCGTCTCGCGGACCCCCATCCCCACCTCGGCCTTTATCACCGGCCGCTCGACGAGATCGAGCCCGCTGCCCTGCTGGATCAGGTCCTCCATGACCATGCCCGCGCTGGGGCTGAGCACGGAGAGACCCAGCAGCCGTCCTGCCGCGCTGGCACTGGTGATCACGGCGTCGGCGCCGGACTGGCGCAGCAGCGGTGCGTTCTCCTCCTCGCGCACCGCGGCCACGATCTTCGCCCCGCGGTTCATCTGCCGGGCGGTGAGCGTGACCAGTACGGCGGTGTCGTCCCGCTGGGTCGCGATGATGATCTGCCGGGCGCGCTGCACCTCGGCACGCAGCAGCACATCGCTGCGCGTCGCGTCACCGATGACGCCCGCGTACCCCTCCGCCGTGGCGGCGTCGACGACCTTCGCGCTCGGGTCGACGACCACGATCTGTTCGGGCTTCAGACCGGTCGCGCAGACGGTCTGGATCGCCGAGCGACCCTTCGTGCCGAAGCCGACGACGACGGTGTGTTCACGCAAGTTGGACCTCCAGCGGTTCAGACGCCATTCCTCGCGCGTACGTTCCGTGAGCACTTCGAGAGTGGTGCCGACCAGGATGATCAGGAAGAGCACGCGCAGGGGCGTGATCAGGAGAATGTTGCAGAGCCGCGCGCTGTCGCTGTACGGGACGATGTCGCCGTACCCGGTGGTCGAGAGCGTGACGGTGGAGTAGTAGGCGGCGTCGAGGAAGTCGAGCCGGTTGTCCGAGTTGTCGTGGTAGCCGTCGCGGTCGATCCAGACGATGAAGGTCGTCAGGGCGAGCACCGCGAGCGCCATGAGGAGACGCTTGGCGACCTGCCGCAGCGGCCGCTCGACGATCTGGCGCGGCAGCTTGATGCGGTGGGTGACGAGGTGCTCGTCGGGGTTGCGGGCGATGGCGTCATGGCCGGGAAGTTTCACGTGAAACACTCCCCGGCCGTGTCGGTGTGCAGGTCCGGCCCGGCCCACGGGAGGTCGAGGACCTCCAGCTCCTGACCGCGCCGAGCGCCGCCCGGCGGAACGACCGCGAGCCCGTCGGCCACCGCGATCCCACGCAGCATCGCCGGGCCGTTGTAGTGCAGGGGCACGGCGTGGTCGGCGCTGAGGGTGACGGGGACGAGACGGGTGTCGTGCGGGTGCCCGTGCACGTCCTCGCGCAGGGCGGCGGTGTACGCCGACGGGGAGGGGCGTCCCGAGAGCGTACGCAGCAGGGGCTCGGCCAGGGTCAGCAGGCCCGAGACCGCGGCCAGCGGATTGCCGGGCAGGCCGACGAGGTGCTGATCGGGGCGGATGCGGGCGAGCAGCATCGGGTGCCCCGGGCGGACCGCGACGCCGTCCACGAGGAGTTCGGCGCCGATGCGGCGCAGGATGGGGTGGACGTGATCGACGGGGCCGGAGGCGGTGCCGCCGGTCGTGACGATGAGGTCCGCCGCGGAGCCGGTGAGCGCTTGATGCAGCGCCTCGGCATCGTCACCGAGCCTGCGTACGGCGATGACGTCGGCGCCGAGCGAGCGCAGCCAGGGCGGCAGCAGGGGTCCGAGCGCGTCACGGATGAGCCCCTCGTGGGGGAGCCCCTCGGTCAGCAACTCATCGCCCAGGATCAGCACTTCGGCGCGGGGCCGGGGGATCACGGGCAGTTCGTCGTACCCGGCGGCTGCCGCGAGACCGAGCACCGCCGGGGTCACCATGGAGCCGCTCGGCAGGAGGTGGTCACCGGAGCGGCATTCCTGGCCCCGGGGCCGGATGTCCTGCCCTTGGGTGACATCGCGCCGGGGGTGCAGCCGCCCCTTGTCGTCGGTGAGGCCGTGCTCGCTGCGGATGACGGCGGTGGCCTCCTGCGGGATCCGCGCCCCGGTCGCGATCCGCACGGCTTCCCCGTCGGAGAGCGGCTCGGGCCGTCCGTGCCCGGCGAGGATCCCCTCGGCCCGGACATCCCAGGGGCCGGGGCCCGCGACGACCCAGCCGTCCATCGCCGAGGTGTCGAAGGAGGGCAGATCGGTGAGGGCGACCAGGGGCGCGGCCAGAACGAGGCCGAGCGCTTGTCCCAGGGGGACGGTGGCGGGCACGGCGGCGGAGGGCATGGGCCGGGGGGCACGCTCGGCAGCGGTGCGGGCTGCGGGCCAGGGGGTGATGTCGTGGTGCTGGGGGTGGGTGGATGTGGTGGGGGTGGAGGTGGGCGCAGCCGCGGTGGGGGGCTGGGGCACGGTGGCGTGCCCGGGGCCGCGCTGGTCGCCAGGCTCAACCGGTTCACCCAGGTCGCCCGAGGTGTTCCGGGCGCTCCGGGGGTCGCCGCCTGCGGGCCCGGCGTCGGCGCGCCTGGCGGTCCTGCGGTCGTGGTCGTCGTTCACCAGGGCGAGAGCCTCGTCGAGCTCGGCGTCCGGCGCGGGCTGCCCACTCATCCGGCGTCCGGCCGCATGTCGTCCCTCGCGCCCTGCCCCGGGTCGGGGCGGGCGTCCTGAGGCGTGGCGTCGGGCTGGGTGGGGGCGGGGCTCGCGGGCTGCCGGTTGGGGGCGGGGCTCGCGGGCTGCCGATTGGGGGTGGGGCTCGCGGGCTGCCGGGCGGCGTCGGGCGCGGTGGCCGGCTTTTCGCCGGGGACCGCCTCCGGTGCCACAGCAGGCGCTCCGCCGGGCCCCGCGTCGGAGCCGCCCTCCTGCGCCCACCGCGTGGCCAGCGCCGCCGCCTTGCGGGCCGCGTCGGCCACTGCTTCGGGCCCGCCGCCCTGCGCGGCCCGCGCCGCCGCGTACCCCACCAGGAAGGTGGTCAGCGGAGCCGCAGGCCTGGCCACGCCGTGTGCGGCGTCACGCGCGAGGTCGAGCAGCAAGCTGGTGTCGACGTCGAGCTCGATGCCCAGTTCGTCCTTGACTGCGAAAATCCATTCATCCAACACGTGCCCATGCTCCCTGATGCGGGCCCGAGCGGCCGCGATGTCGTCCCAGGTGTCGCAGTCGAAGGACGCCACCGCGTCGGTGACCCGGGTGAGTTCGAGCCGCGCGGTGAGTGACCGCAGCGGAAGTCCCGTCAGACCGTCGTGCTCGGCGGCGAGCCGCGCGATCTCACGTCTCAGCGCGGCACTGCGATAGGCGGCGACCAGCGGCTGGTCCCGGCCGCCGGGATCTGTCAGGACCGCGCCGTCGGCGCCGCTCTCCCGCAGCTCGGCGAGGAGGCCGCCCACCGTCCGCTCCTCCAGGAACGGCAGATCTGCGGAGAGCACCATCACCTGCTCCGCCTGCGTACACCGCAGCCCCGCGTCGAGCGCGGCGAGCGGTCCCGCCCCGACGGGTTCCTCGCGCGCCCACTGCACGGGGCGGACGGTCGGGCGGGGCGCGGCGACCACCACGGTCGTCCTCGCGCCGGAACACGCGCCGAGCACCCGGTCGAGCAGAGTGCGGCCGCCCACCCGCAGCCCCGGCTTGTCCGCACCGCCGAGCCGCCTGGCGCCGCCGCCCGCGAGCACCACGGCGTCGTACGGAAGGGCGCTCGGGGAGGTGTCCGGGGCGGCGCTCGGGGAGGTGTTCTGTGCGTCGTACGCGGTGGCGGTCGGGGCGGCGGCATGCCGAGGATCGGGCGGGTCGGCATGCCGAAGATCGTTCGGGGCGGCGTCCGAGGCGGCGGAATCGGCGCCGCCCGGAGCCCTCTGCGCGGTCATGCCCCGAGTATGGGCGCACGAAGGATCAATGCCACCCCTCATACGGGGTCTCACATCACCTCTGTACGCAGACTCACATCACGGCGCCGCCGCCCGCACCGCCGCCCCGGCCGTTCTCACACCGACCTCAGCAGCATCGCGGGCTGCTCCACGCAGTCCGCCACGAACCGCAGGAACCCGCCCGCCGTGCCTCCGTCGCACACCCGGTGGTCGAAGGTGAGCGAGAGCTGCACGACGTGCCGCACGGCCAACTCCCCTTGGTGCACCCATGGCTTGGGCACGATCCGGCCGACGCCGAGCATGGCCGCCTCGGGGTGGTTGATGATCGGCGTGGAGCCGTCGACCCCGAACACCCCGTAGTTGTTCAACGTGAACGTGCCGCCCGTGAGTTCCCCCGGCGTCAGCTTTCCGTCCCTCGCCGACTCCGTGAGACGGATCAGCTCGGCGTTGACCGATTCGGTGGTCCGCGTGCCGGCGTCGCGCACCACGGGGACGACCAGGCCGCGGTCGGTCTGCGCGGCGAAACCGAGGTGGACGTCGGCGAGCCGGACCACCTCGCGCGCCTCCATGTCCACGGTGGAGTTGAGCATCGGGTACCGGGCCAGTGCGGCCACGCTGATGCGGGCGAACAGGGCGAGCAGCGAGATCTTCTGGCCGGCGCCTTCCTTGCCGGCGCCGTCCTTCACCGCGGCGTTCATCGCGGCGCGCGCCGCGAGCAGTTCGGTCGCGTCGGCGTCGACCCAGCAGGTGGCTTCCGGTATCTCGCGCCTGCTGCGGGACATCTTGTCCGCGACGAGGCCGCGGATGCCGGTCAGCGGATAGCGCTCCTGCGCCCCCACAGACGCGCCATGCGTCGCCTCGCTCGCCGGCCCCACCGGCGTGCGCGTGATCGGTGCCGTGTCCGCGGCCGTCCGCTCCGCCGCGATGGCGCTCTCCACGTCGGCCCGCATGATCAGCCCGTCCGGCCCGGTGCCCGTCAGCTCCCGCAGCTCCACGCCGTTCTCACGGGCCAGCTTGCGCACGAGCGGCGAGATCACCGGTATCGGGCCGTCGGGGCGCGGAAGGGTGCCCGGGGCCGTGGTGGCCGTGCTGACCGTGCTGGCCGTGGTGGGCTCGTCCCGTGGGACGGTCCGCGGTGAAGGCCGCTGTGCGGCAGGCCTCGGTGCGGTCTTCGTGCCGAACCCGACCGATCGCACCCGCCTGCGCCGCGCGGGCGCCGCCGCCGTGCCGTACCCCACCAGTACGTTGCCGGACGACTCCTCGGCGGCAGCCACCTGAAGGGCCCGCTCCGCGGGTTCCTCCGGGGCCGCGGACGTGTCCGCCGCTCCGGCCGGGGCGCCGACGGCGACCGTCAACAAGGGCGCTCCCACCGGCAGTTCCACGCCCTCCTCGCCGAAGCGGGCCGTCACCACGCCCTCGTACGGGCAAGGCACCTCGACCATGGCCTTGGCCGTCTCGACCTCGACGACGGGCTGGTCCACCGCGACGAAGTCGCCGACCTGCACCAGCCAGCGGACGATTTCCGCCTCCGTGAGCCCCTCGCCGAGATCCGGCAGCTTGAACTCAAGGCTGTTCACGTTCAGACCCGGCGCCATCAGCTGCCCGCCTCCCACTGCAACCGCGCGACCGCGTCCAGGATCCGGTCCACGCCCGGCAGGTGATGCCGCTCCAGCATCGGCGGCGGATACGGGATGTCGAACCCGGCGACGCGCAGGACCGGCGCCTCCAGGTGATGGAAGCACCGCTCGGTGACACGAGCGGCGATCTCCCCGCCGGGTCCGCCGAATCCGTTCGACTCGTGCACGACGACAGCGCGCCCGGTCCGGCGCACGGAGGCGGCCACCGTCTCGTCGTCGAAGGGGACGAGGGAGCGCAGGTCGACCACTTCGAGGTCCCACCCCTCGGCTACCGCGGCCTCGGCGGCCTCAAGACAGACCGGGACGGACGGCCCGTACGTGAGGAGCGTGGCGCTGCGCCCGGGGCGTCGCACCACGGCTTTGCCTATGGGTTCAACGGCCTGCGGCGCTTCCGGGTTCCAGTCGGCCTTGGACCAGTAGAGGCGCTTGGGCTCCAGGAAGACGACCGGGTCGTCGGAGGCGATGGAGGCACGCAACAGGCCGTAGGCGTCGGCGACCGTGGCGGGCGTGACGACATGCAGCCCCGGGGTCGCCATGTAGTACGCCTCGGAGGAGTCGCTGTGGTGCTCGACTCCGCCGATGCCACCGCCGTAGGGCACGCGGACCGTGATGGGCAGCGGCATCGCGCCCCGGGTGCGGTTGCGCATCTTCGCCACGTGGGAGATGAGCTGTTCGAAGGCGGGGTAGGCGAACGCGTCGAACTGCATCTCGACGACGGGCCGCAGCCCGTACATCGCCATGCCGACGGCCGTGCCCAGGATGCCCGCCTCGGCGAGCGGTGTGTCCGTGCAGCGGTCCTCGCCGAACTCCTTGGTGAGTCCGTCGGTGACCCGGAAGACCCCGCCGAGCGCCCCGACGTCCTCTCCGAGGACGTGCACGGCCGGGTCTTCGGCCAGGGAGTCACGCAGCGCGCGTCCGAGCGCCTGCGCCATGGTGGCCGGTTTGGCTGCCTTCTTGGTGGCCCGTTCGGCCGCGACCGTACTCATCGCGCGTTCTCCTCGCGGTCTTCGTCCGAAGCCTCCAGCTCGGCCCGCAACTGTGCTGCCTGCTCGCGCAGTTGCGTGGTCTGCTCGGCGTACACATGGCCGAAGAGGTCCATGGGGTTCGGCTCAGGGTCCTGGTTCATGCGTTCTCGCAGGTCGGCGGCCATGGCCTCGGCATCGTCGCGGACCGCCCGCACCCGGTCCTCGTCGAGGAGACCGCGCTCGGTCAACTCCCGTTCCAGGAGCAGGATCGGGTCGTGCGCACGCCAGGCCTCGACCTCGGCGTCCCCGCGGTAGCGCGTGGCGTCGTCGGCGTTCGTGTGGGCGTCGATGCGGTAGGTCACGGCCTCGACGAGCGTGGGTCCGCCGCCTTCCCGCGCGCGGGAGACCGCTTCGCTCAGCACCTCGTGCATCGCGGCGGCGTCGTTGCCGTCCACCAGGCGTCCCGGCATTCCGTACCCGACGGCCTTGTGGGCCAGGGACGGGGCCGCCGTCTGCTTGTCGAGCGGTACGGAGATCGCGAAGCCGTTGTTCTGCACCAGGAAGACGACGGGCGCCTGCCAGACGGCGGCGAAGTTCAGCGCCTCGTGGAAGTCGCCCTCGCTGGTGCCGCCGTCGCCGACCATGGCGAGCGCGACCACGTCGTCGCCCTTGAGGCGTGCGGCGTGCGCGAGCCCCACGGCATGCGGGAGCTGGGTCGCGAGAGGGGTGCACAGGGGGGCTATGCGGTGCTCGCGCGGGTCGTAACCGGTGTGCCAGTCGCCGCGCAGCAGGGTCAGCGCCTGGACGGGGTCGAGGCCGCGGGCGACCGCGGCGAGCGTGTCCCGGTAGCTCGGGAAGAGCCAGTCCCGCTCCTCGAGAACGAGCGCGGCGGCCACCTCGCACGCCTCCTGACCGGTGCTGGAGGGGTAGACGGCGAGTCGGCCCTGCTTCGTCAGGGCGGTCGCCTGCGTGTTGTACCGCCGTCCGCGCACCAGCTGGGCGTACAGACGGGCCAGGAGCTCCTCGTCGGCCTTGCCGGCGGCATCCGTGCCCAGGACGCGGTACGGCTCGGCGTCGGGCAGCAGGGGCGCGGGATCGGTCCTGAGCTGCCATGCGGGTGGCGGGGTGGGCCGGTAGGCGCCCCGCTGCTCCATGACCGTCATGTCGGCACCTCCATGTGGAAGCGGTCTCCTCGTGGGAGCGGCAAAGGAGGCGCGAAGAATGTGAGGCGCCTCACCTACCGATTGTTCGGTCGTCGGCACATTTTGGCTACAGGCACCTCCAGGCTGTGGACAAACGGTTCTGCACAGCCTGGGATGGATGCAGTACGTCCATGGTAGGGAGGCGGGGGGACATGGCATCTGAACGAATGGCCGACGGACGCGACGGTGATCGTCCGGAAGGCCGCCCCGGCGACCGGCAGGAGAGCTTGCCCCGCCCGAGGGACCCGGCAGGCGGCCGCCAGGAACCCCTGCCCCGTCCGCTGGACTCGATCGACCGCGACATCCTGCAGATCCTGCACACGGACGGTCGCGCGTCGATACGCGCCGTGGCCGAGCGCGTCCATGTGTCACGGGCCAACGCGTACGCGCGCATCAACCGGCTGATCGACGACGGCGTCATCCGCGGCTTCGGCGCCCGGATCGACCACGAGCGGGCGGGCCAGGGCGCTTCCGCCTACATCACGCTCAAGATCGTCCAGAACACCTGGCGCACGGTCCGCGAACATCTGCGCACGCTGCCGGGCGCCTCGCACATCGCGCTGGTCAGCGGCGACTTCGACGTACTGCTCCTGGTGCACACGCCGGACAACCGGGCGCTGCGCGAGCTGGTCCTGACCCGGCTGCAGTCCATCCCCGAAGTGCTCAGCACGCGTACGTTGCTGGTCTTCGAGGAGGACGACCTGGAGCCGGAGAACTGACCGGAACGGCCTGGCTGACCGGGCCTGCGAGCCGGGCCCGTCAGCCGCCGCTGCGCAGCCCCGCGAAGGCCATCTGGACGACGGCGTCGGCGACCTGCTCGCCCGACGAGGCCCCACGGGCGTCCGGGCGGTACCACTCCACGATGGAGTTGATCATCCCGAAGAGCAGCCGGGTGGCGAGGCGCAGCTCGACGTCCGAGCGCAGGTCGCCGTCGGCCACGGCTTCCTTGAGCAGGTCGGCGACCTGCTGGTCGAACTCCCTGCGCCGCTCCATGGCCCACCGCTCGGTGTCGGTGTTGCCGCGCACGCGCAGCAGCAGCGTCACGTAGGGCAGTTCCGCGATGAGCACCTCGACGGTGCGCCGCGTGACGTGCTCCAGGCGCTGCACCGCGGTGCCCACGCGCGCGTGGTCCTCGGCGAGGATCCCGAAGAGCCCGTCGAGCGCGCGGCTCACCGCGCGGCGCAGCAGCTCTTCCTTGCCGGACACGTGGTGGTAGATCGAGGACTTGGAGATGCCGGCGGCCTTGGAGAGGTGCTCCATGGACGTGCCGTCGTAACCGCGCTCGTTGAAGACCCGGACCGCCACCGTCAGGAGGGTCTCCGGGGTGTACGTGTCGCGCCTGGTGGTGGTCATGAACGGTGGTCCTCTCGCGCTGCCGCGCGGCGCAGCGCCTGGGAGGGCGCGTAGCGGCCGGTGGGGTACTCCAGGTGCAGGCTCTCCAGCGTTTCGCGGACCCAGCCCGCGCCGAGCTCCTCGCCCCAAGCGAGCGGCCCGCGCGGGTAGTTCACGCCGAGCCGCATCGCCGTGTCGACGTCCTCCTTGTCGGCGACTCCGCGCGCGACGGCGTCCTGGGCGAAGTCGACGAGCATGGCGACGGTACGGGCCACGATCAGCCCCGGGACGTCGGCGACGACGCTGACCTGCTTGCCCAGCGCCTGGAAGAGGCCCACGGCCTCGCGGAGCTGGTCGTCGCTCACCTTCGCGGCGGGCGCCAGGGCCATCCTGGTGGCCGACCTGTAGTCCAGCGCGAGATCGAAGTGGATGACCGGTACATCGGCGTCGTCCGCGGCGGAGCCGTCGGCGAGGAAGAGCTTTCCACCGGCGGGCAGTTCGATCCAGCCGGGGTGGTCGGGGTCGATGGGCTCCTCGTACGCGACGTCGATCCCGGCGCCGGTCATCAGCTCGATGAGGTCGTGCGCCTGGAACAGCCTCCCGTGCACCGCGACGGACGCCGGGGCCGGTGCGGGCGCCGCGGTGTGCGGCTCGGGGCGCGGGGCGTCGTCTCCGTACGCGTACCAGCCCTGACCCGACTTGCGGCCCAGGCGGCGCGATTCCACGAGGCGGCGCTGGGCGAGTGACGGCGTGAACCTGGGGTCCTGGAAGAAGGACTCCCACACGGAGCGGGTGACGGCCTCGTTCACGTCCTGGCCGATGAGGTCGGTGAGCTCGAAGGGGCCCATCTTGAAGCCGCCGCACTCGCGCAGGACGGCGTCGATGGTGGCCGGGTCGGCGGCCCGCTCCTCGTGCAGGCGCAGCGCCTCGGCGTAGAAGGGGCGGGCGACGCGGTTGACGATGAAGCCGGGGGTGTCCGCGCTGCGCACCGGTGTCTTGCCCCAGGCCCGCGCCGTCCCGTACGCGCGCGTGGCGGCCGTTTCGTCGGTCGCGGAGCCGCTGACGACCTCGACGAGGGGGAGCAGCGGCGCGGGGTTGAAGAAGTGCAGGCCGACGAAGCGGCCGGGCTTCTTGAGGCTGCCCGCGATGGCGGTGACGGAGAGGGAGGACGTGTTCGTGGCGAGGAGACAGTTCTCGTCGACAATCTCTTCCAGCTCCTCGAAGAGGCGCTGCTTGACCGGCAGTTGTTCCAGGATGGCCTCGATGACGAGTCCGCACCCGGTGAGCTCGGCGAGACCGGCGACCGGTGCGAGCCGGTCCCCCGCGGCTGACCGGTCCTCCGCCGTGAGCCTGCCCTTCTCGACGAGCCGGTCAAGGCGTGCGGCGATGGCGGCGGCCGCGGTTTTCGCCCGGCCCTCCACGGCGTCGTACAGCCGCACGGGGTGGCCCGCCAGCAGGGCGACCTGGGCGATGCCCTGGCCCATGGTTCCGGTGCCGACGACGGCAACGGGGCTGCTGAGCTCGAGTGCTGTCATGCTCGCGATCCTCCCGCACGAGGTGTCCGCCGGAGGGTGCGGGGGTGCCCGGCGAGAAGTTGTCCACAGGTTCGGCGGACCCCCTTGTCCCGACCGATCGTTCGGTTACTCTAGCTCTGTCCGTGCGTTCCCGCACTGCCCTGCCCTGCCCAGCTCGCCGGCTCGACGAAGAGCCGGCTCGACGAGGAGTTGGTCCGATATGGCCGCCGAACTCACCGCGCACCAGCTGATCGCCACGCACCGGCCCACGCTCGACCAGGCGCTGGAGACGATCCGCACGCGCGCGTACTGGTCGCCGCACCCCGAACACCCCAAGGCGTACGGGGAGAACGGCAGCCTGAGCCTGCCCGACGGCAAAGCCGCCTTCGACGCCCTCCTGGGCAGCCGCTTCGAGCTCGACCAACCGGGCACGGACGACTGGACAGGCGCGGAAGTCTCTCCGTACGGGCCCGAGCTGGGCATCACGTACCCCCACCCGGACATCGACACGCTGCTGCCCGCGATGCGCACCGGGATGCGCGCCTGGCGCGAGGCGGGCGCGGAAGTGCGCGCGATGGTCTGCCTGGAGATCCTGTCGCGCATCAGCGCCCGCACGCACGAGATGGCGCACGCGGTCATGCACACCAGCGGCCAGGCCTTCATGATGGCCTTCCAGGCAGGCGGCCCGCACGCCCAGGACCGCGGCCTCGAAGCGGTGGCGTACGCGTACGTCGAGCAGGCCCGCACCCCCGACAACGCGGAGTGGTCCAAGCCGCAGGGCAAGCGGGACCCGATCGGCCTGGAGAAGCGCTTCACGCCCGTGGCCCGCGGCATCGCGCTCCTGATCGGCTGCAACACCTTCCCGACGTGGAACGGCTATCCGGGCCTGTTCGCCTCGCTGGCCACCGGCAACCCCGTCCTGGTCAAGCCCCACCCGCGCGCGGTGCTCCCGCTCGCGCTGACGGTGCGCATCGCGCGCGAGGCCCTCGCCGACGCGGGCTTCGACCCGAACCTGGTGTGCCTGGCCGCCGAACGGCCGGGCGAGGGCATCGCCAAGACCCTCGCCGTCCGCCCCGAGATCAAGATCATCGACTACACGGGGTCGACCGCCTTCGGTGACTGGCTGGAGGCCAACGCCCGCCAGGCGCAGGTCTACACGGAAAAGGCCGGCGTGAACACGGTCGTCGTCGACTCGACGGACAACTACAAGGGGATGCTGTCCAACCTGGCCTTCTCCCTGTCGCTCTACAGCGGCCAGATGTGCACGACGCCGCAGAACCTCCTGATCCCCCGGGACGGCATCACGACGGACGCCGGAGCGAAGTCGTACGACGACGTGGTGTCCGACCTGGCCGCGTCGGTGAACGGCTTGCTCGGCGACGACGCCCGGGCGAACGGCATCCTCGGCGCCCTGGTCAACCCGGACGTGAAGGCCCGCCTGGAGGCGGCAACCGGACTCGGCGAAGTGGCCCTCCCCTCACGGGAGATCAGCAACCCCGAGTTTCCTGACGCCGTGGTCCGCACCCCGGTCATCGTCAAGCTGGACGGCGCGAAGCCGGACGCCGAGGCGGTCTATCTGGACGAGTGCTTCGGCCCGGTCTCCTTCGCCGTCGCGGTCGACTCGTCCGCGGACGCCGTGGAGCTGCTGCGCCGCACGGTGCGCGACAAGGGCGCGATGACGGTCGGCGCGTACACGACCTCGGACGAGGTGTCCGGCGCCGTGGAGGAGACCTGCCTGGAGGAGTGCGCCCAGCTCTCCTTGAACCTCACGGGCGGCGTCTATGTGAACCAGACGGCGGCCTTCTCGGACTTCCACGGTTCGGGCGGCAACCCCGCCGCGAACGCCGCCCTGTGTGACGGCGCGTTCGTGGCCAACCGCTTCCGTGTGGTGGAGATCCGCAGGGACGCCTGACGCCCGGCGGCGGGTTCAGGCCTCCGCGCCCGGAGGCCTGCCCGCCGACCAGTGGAAGAGCGTCATGCCGACGCTGGTGGCCAGGTTGTAGCTGGAGACCTGGGGCCGCATCGGCAGGGACACCAAGTGATCGGCGCGCTCCCGCAGCGGCGCCGACAGACCGCTGCGCTCGGACCCGAAGGCCAGCACGGCGTCGTCCGGCAGCTTGAGACCGCGGATGTCCTCGCCCTCCGCGTCGAGCGCGAACACCGGCCCCGGCGGCAGTGCGGCGACGTCCATCCGCTCGACGGCCGTGGCGAAGTGCAGGCCCGCGCCACCGCGTACGACCGTGGGATGCCAGGGGTCGAGCGTGCCGGTGGTGACGACTCCCGTCGCCCCGAACCCCGCGGCGAGCCGGATCACGGCCCCGGCGTTGCCCAGATTGCGGGGATCGTCGAGGACGACGACCGGCGTGCTTCTCGGCATGCGGGCCAGCGCGTCGAGGTTGGCCGTGCGGGAAGGGCGTACCGCCAGAGCCGCCACTCCCGTGGGATGCAGACGCGGCACAAGGGCGCGCAGGGTGCTGTCCGGGACCTGGACGAGAAGCGCGTCGAGGGCGTCCCGCACGTCAGGCGCGAGTTCGTCGGCGAGGGCGAGAACGGCCGCCCTGTCACTGGTCAGCGCCGCGGGGACGAGCGCCTCGAAGCGCAGCGCGTGCTTGATGGCGTGGAAGCCGTCGAGCAGCACGGACGTCTCGGCGATCTCCCGCCAGGCCCGCACGGCACCGTCCGGATCACGCTGGTGCGTCCCGCTCATCCCCCGTACGTCCCGTTCATGAGGGAAAGCCTACGCGCGCGTGCTCGGTGGATTCCGGGGCCGATTCCTCGCCCGTCCCGCGCTGCCCCGGCACCGCGCCGGGGCGCGGCAGGCGCGAGAACAGCGCTCCACGCGCGCGTGCCACCCACCCACCGACGCGGCGCAGGAACGACGTCGGAAGGAACACCGCGTCGGCCGCGATCATCGCGAGCGAGAAGAACGGCAGGCCGAGAAGGACCGCGATGACCGCGTGCTCGAAGATCATCGCGGCGAGGAGGACGTTCTTGACCCGCCTGTTGAAGAGGGTGAAGGGGAAGGCGACCTGCACGGCGACCGTCCCGTATGTCACCAGCATCACCATCAGGCCGTGCGAGACGAGCAGGTCGGAGAGCGCCGGCCAGGGGGAGAAGTAGTCGAGACGCAGCGGGTAGTAGACGGCCGTGCCGTCCTGCCAACGGCTGCCCTGGATCTTGTACCAGCCGGCCGTCGCGTAGATCAGACACGCCTCGACCATGATCACAAAGAGTGCGGCGTTGTGCGCGAGCCTGACGATGACGTCGAGCAGCTTGCGCGCCTCACCGTCGGGCGCGCGCCGTCCGACGGCCCACCACAAGGCGTGCGCGCACCACAGCCCCCAGAAGACCAGCAGCCAGCCCCCGCTGAGCTCCCCCATGAACGTGACCACGGAGAGCCCGAGCCCGAGGACCCACCACAGGACGGGCCCGGTCTTGTCGGTGGGCTGGGCCGTCTTCGACAGGTCGACCGGTGTCTTCCCCGGCTCTACGGACGCGGCACGCGCGCGTGCCGCTCGGCGGGCGTCGAGCGACCAGACCTGGCCGCAGCGCGTGAACACCAGGTAGGTGGCCATGAGGTGGATGACGTTGTCGCCGCCGTCGCCCATGAAGATGGAGCGGTTCTGCAGCGAGAGCACGCCGATCATGAAGAGCACGGACATCGTGCGCGTGCGCCAGCCGAGCATCAGCAGGGCGCTGCTGAGGACGGCGAGCGCGTAGACGACCTCGAACCAGACGCGCCCGTCGGACCACATCAGGGCCGTGAAGGCGTCGTTCTCCGCGATGAGCTGCTGGGCCATGTCCCAGCTCCACGGGCCGTCGGGGCCATAGAGCTCCCGGCGGTGGGGGAGTTCGCGCAGCAGGAAGAGCAGCCAGGTGGCGGCGAACCCGATGCGGATCACGGCGGTCTGGTAGGGGCCGAGAGCGGATGCGGTGACCCGCTCGATGCCGCGCCCGAGCAGGGAGACGAAGTGGTTCATCGGGCGTCCACCTCAGATTCCCGGGCCTTGCCCAGGGGCATGTCGTCGGGTGTCACGGACCACCACGGCAGCTGGCGGATCACCGGTTTCGTCGAGACCTTCTCGTCGCTCCACTCGGGGGGCGGCACGTTCGTGGTCCTGGAGCGGACCTGGATGCGCTCTATGCCCGCGCCCCGGCCCAGGGCTTCCTCACGCTCGACCCGCATCACCACGATGCGGCGGACGTAGCGCTCCGAGAGCTGCCCGCGCAGGCCGCGGGGACGATTCTGCGCGTCGTGCGCGCCCACGTAGAAGTCCCAGGCCCTGCGCAGTTCGTTCTGCTGCGTGTGGCTGGGCAGCAGATTGCCGTCGATGGCGGCGCCGTCGCGGGCCGAGAGGTCGTACCAGCCGGTGGTCCGGGTTGAGCCGTCGGCCGTACGGATCTCGGCGCGGGCCTGCACCGCGATGTTCTGCTGCATCGGGTTGGGCGCGAAGAGCTTCCAGTTCTGCTCGAACTCGGGATAGATCCAGTCGTCGACGGCCTGCCCGTGCTGCTTGGTCATGGTGTTCGCGGGGGCGACATGCAGGAACAGCATCCCGACGTGCACACAGGCCGTGACGGCGATGAGCGCGAGCGCGAGCGCGGCCACCGCCTGGTAGCGCGGGGAGAGGGCTGCGATGCCGGTACGGGGCTCGGGCGGGGCGGCGGGGGCGCCCTCGTCGGGCGAGGGGACGGCGTCGACGACGTCGACGGGTGGGGACGGCGACTCGTGCGCGTTGTTGTCGTTCGCGTCCATTTGGCCCCGATTCCGATCCCGCACGGTGATGCGCCCGTCGGCCGCCCGTCACACGGCTCTCTACCGCCCGTCGCAGCGGAACGGTACTCATGCCTGCGCGCCAGGCACAGCTTCCGTGAAGTTATCCACAGGGTTGACACCTTATGGCGCTGAGCCGCACCATTGAATTCCACGAACCGAACGATCGGTCGGTAGCTAGCTAAAGGTCGAGGGGGACCGCGATGGCGACAGCAGCCGAGCACCAGACGGCCCGGTCCGGGCCGGACCAGGCAGCGGCCGACGCCGCACGCACCGCGGCGCACGAAGCGGCATTCGACGCCGCGGTCGCGGCCGACGAGCGCATCGAGCCCCGGGACTGGATGCCCGACGCCTATCGCGCCTCACTCGTCAGGCAGATCGCACAGCACGCCCACTCCGAGATCATCGGCATGCAGCCGGAGGCCAACTGGATCACCCGCGCCCCGTCCCTGCGGCGCAAGGCGATCCTGATGGCCAAGGTCCAGGACGAAGCCGGCCACGGCCTGTATCTCTACAGCGCGGCCGAAACCCTGGGCACCAGCCGCGACGAGCTCCTCGACAAACTGCACTCGGGCCGCCAGAAGTACTCGTCGATCTTCAACTACCCCACGCTGACCTGGGCCGACGTCGGCGCGATCGGCTGGCTGGTGGACGGCGCCGCGATCACCAACCAAGTCCCGCTCTGCCGCTGTTCGTACGGCCCCTATGCCCGCGCGATGGTCCGCGTCTGCAAGGAGGAGTCGTTCCACCAGCGCCAGGGGTATGAATCCCTGCTCGCCCTCAGCCAGGGCACCGAAGCCCAGCACGCCATGGCACAGGACGCGGTGGACCGCTGGTGGTGGCCCTCCCTGATGATGTTCGGCCCTCCCGACGACGAGTCGTCCCACTCGGAACAGTCGATGACCTGGAAGATCAAGCGCCACTCGAACGACGAGCTGCGCCAGCGCTTCGTCGACATCTGCGTCCCCCAGGCCGAGTCCCTCGGCCTCACGCTCCCCGACCCGGACCTCGTGTGGAACGAGGAGCGGGGACATCACGACTTCGGCCCGATCGACTGGACGGAGTTCTGGGCGGTCCTCAAGGGCAACGGCCCGTGCAACGACCAGCGGATCACGCAGCGCAAGAGCGCACATGAAGACGGCGCGTGGGTGCGCGAGGCAGCAGCGGCGTTCGCCGCCAAGCACGGGGAGGCGAAGGCATGAGCAGCTCGACCGAATGGCCGCTGTGGGAGGTGTTCGTGCGCTCCCGCCGCGGGCTCTCCCACACCCACGCCGGCAGCCTGCACGCGCCGGACGCGGAAATGGCTCTTCGCAATGCCCGCGACCTATACACCCGCAGAAGCGAAGGCGTCTCGATCTGGGTCGTGCCGTCCACCCAGATCACCGCTTCATCGCCCGACGAGAAGGACTCCTTCTTCGAACCGGCGGGCGACAAGCCCTACCGCCACCCGACCTTCTACGACATCCCGGACGGGGTGAAGCACCTGTGACCGCGCCCCTGGCCCCGACGGCCACCGCCACCGCCCTCGCCCTGGGCGACGACGCCCTGGTGCTCTCGCACCGGCTGGGGGAGTGGGCGGGCCACGCGCCCGTCCTCGAAGAAGAGGTCGCCCTCGCGAACATCGCCCTCGACCTGCTCGGCCAGGCACGCGTCCTGCTCTCCCTCGCCGGGGACGAGGACGAACTGGCCTACCTCCGCGAGGAACGCGCCTTCCGCAACCTCCAGCTGGTCGAGCAGCCGAACGGCGACTTCGCCCACACCATCGCCCGCCAGCTGTACTTCTCCACGTACCAAACGCTGCTGTACGGCGCGTTGGCGAGCGGCGACAGCACGTTCGCCCCCCTCGCCGCGAAAGCGGTCAAGGAAGTCGCCTACCACCAGGACCACGCGGAGCAGTGGACGCTGCGGCTCGGAGACGGCACCGCGGAGAGCCATGAGCGGATGCAGCGCGGACTCGACGCACTCTGGCGGTTCACCGGCGAGATGTTCCGACCGGTGGAAGGCCTCGACGGCACGACGGCCGGCTCGGCAGGCGTCGACTGGCCGGCGCTGCGCACGACTTGGACGGCCTCGGTGACCACCGTCATCGAGAAAGCGACCCTGATCGTGCCCACCGGCCCCCAGGAAGGCGCCTGGGCGGCCGGCGCGGGCCGCCAGGGCCTGCACACCGAATCCTTCGGACGGATGCTCGCCGAGATGCAGCACCTGCATCGCAGCCACCCGGGGGCGTCATGGTGACCACCGCCCTCGAAGAGGAGCTCCTCGCCCTGGCCGGCTCCGTGCCCGACCCGGAGCTGCCGGTCATCACCCTGGCCGAGCTCGGAGTGCTGCGCGGCGTGCACGTCCGCGGCATCGGCAAGGTCGACGTCGAGCTGACCCCCACGTACACCGGCTGCCCGGCCATAGAGACCATGACCGCCGACATCGAGCAGGTCCTGCGCGAGCGCGGCATGGCGGAGATCTCCGTGCGCACCGTGCTCTCCCCCGCCTGGTCGACGGACGACATCAGCGCCGAGGGCCGCCGCAAACTCGCGGAGTTCGGCATCGCACCCCCGCGCCCGCACAGCGCCGGCGGTCCGATACCCCTCACCCTCTCCGTCCGCTGCCCGCACTGCGGCTCGACCGACACCGAACTGCTCAGCCGCTTCTCGTCGACGGCCTGCAAGGCCCTGCGCCGATGCGTCGACTGCCGCGAACCCTTCGACCACTTCAAGGAGTTGTGATGGCCCGCTTCCACCAGCTCCGGGTAGCGGCGGTCGAGCGGCTCACCGACGACTCCGTGACACTGACCTTCGAGGTGCCCCCCGCCCTGCGCGAGGAGTACCGCTTCGTGCCGGGCCAGCATCTCGCCCTCCGCCGCTTCGCCGACGGCACCGAGATCCGGCGCACGTACTCGATCTGCGCACCCGCGCCCCACCCCGAAAGCCCCTCGGAGCCGCGGACGCTGCGGGTCGGGGTGCGCTTCGTCGAAGGCGGTGCCTTCTCGACGTACGCCCTGAAGGAAATCGCCGTCGGCGACCTTCTCGAGGTGATGACCCCGGCCGGGCGCTTCACGCTGGAACCGGCACCCGGCCGCTATGCCGCCGTGGTCGGCGGCAGCGGCATCACCCCGGTGCTCTCCATCGTCACGACCCTCCTCGAACGCGAACCACACGCCACGTTCTGCCTGATACGGAGCGATCGCACCGCCGCGTCGACGATGTTCCTGGAGGAGGTTGCCGACCTCAAGGACCGCTGGCCGGACCGATTCCAGCTGGTCACCGTGCTCTCCCGGGAGGATCAGCAGTCGGGGCTCGACTCCGGAAGGCTCGACGAGGAGCGGCTCGGCCGACTGCTGCCGGCACTGCTGCCCGTCCAGGAGATCGCGGGCTGGTTCCTGTGCGGGCCGCTCGGTCTGGTACAGGGCGCGGAGAAGACACTGCGCGGCCTCGGCGTGCCACGTCAGCTCATCCACCAGGAGATATTCCACGTGGACGGCGTCCTCGCCACCCCCACGCCCACCACCACGACAGCAGCCCCCGCGCACAGCACCGTGACGGTGACGCTCGACGGGCGCTCCGGCACCTGGCCGGTGCAGGACGGGGAATCCCTCCTCGACACCGTGCTGCGCAACCGCGCGGACGCGCCGTACGCCTGCAAGGGCGGGGTGTGCGGGACCTGCCGGGCCTTCCGGGTCTCGGGCGAGGTGCGGATGGACCGCAACTTCGCCCTGGAGCCGGAGGAGACCGAGGCGGGATACGTGCTCGCGTGCCAGTCCCACCCGGCCACCGACACAGTGGAGTTGGACTTCGACCGCTGAGAGGGGCTGCCCCGCCCCTTCGACTGCGGCCTTCGCTGTTCCCTTCCCGTAGAACCTGTTCTATCTTGACGACCCGTCAGAAACGGCGGGCGTGGCAGACACAGAACCGTCGGGCCGGTGCGCGGGAGGACAAGCAGTGGACTTCACCTTCACCGAGGAACAGCAGGCCGCCGTCGAAGCGGCGAAGGCGCTCTTCGCCTCCGTCACACCCGACGGCGTACCAAGCCCCGCCCTCGTACCAGGCGCCGTCGCCGACGACTTCGACCGCCCCCTGTGGGCCAAGCTCGCCGCAGCCGACCTGCTCAGCCTGCTCCTCGACCCCGAACACGGCGGCGCGGGCCTGGACGCCATCGCCCTCTGCCTGATCCTGCGCGAGTCCGCGAAAAAACTCGCCCGAGTGCCGCTCCTGGAGAGCAGCGCCGCCGCATACGCCGTGCAGACCCACGGCAGCAAGGACCTGAAGCAGCGCATCCTGCCCAAGGCAGGCCGCGGCGAGCTCGTCCTCACCGTCGCGGCGAACGGCCGCAGCGGGCACGACCCCGCCGAACTGGCCGTCACCGCACGCCAGGACGGCGACATTTGGCAGCTCGACGGCACACAGACCGCCGTCCCCTGGGCACAGAACGCCGACCTCATCGTGGTGCCCGCCCACACATCCGCAGGCCGCACCGTCCTCGCCCTGATCCCCCGCGAACACGACGGCCTCACCCTCGCCGAGCAGGTGTCCACGAGCGGCGAACACCTCGGCGAGATCAGCCTCCAAGGCGTACGGATCGACGCCACCGACGTCATCGAGACCGACGGAGCCTGGGACGGGCTGCGCGACCTGCTCACCACCGGAACCTGCGCCCTCGCACTCGGCCTCGGCGAGAGCGTGCTCAGCATGACCGCCGAATACACCGGCAAACGCGAGCAGTTCGGCTTCCCCGTCGCCACTTTCCAGGCAGTGGCGGTACAGGCCGCCGACCGTTACATCGACCTGCGCGCCATGGAGGTCACCCTCTGGCAGGCCGCCTGGCGCATCAGCACCGGCGCGAGCGGCGCCCTGCCCGCCACGGGAGACGTCGCCGTCGCCAAGATCTGGGCAGCCGACGGCGTACGAAGGGTGGTGCAGACAGCCCAGCACCTGCACGGCGGCTTCGGCTCCGACACCGACTACCCCCTGCACCGCTACCACGCGTGGGCCAAGCAACTGGAGCTGTCCCTCGGCCCGGCAGCAGCACACGAAGAGGCCCTCGGCGACCTACTGGCCGCCCACCCCCTCGGCTGAAACTAGATCACGACGCCCGGCTGGCCCTTGTCGTCCACGACGGGCCGGCCCGCGGCCTCCCAGCTCTGCATGCCACCGTCGACGTTCACCGCGTCGACCCCCTGCTGGACGAGATACATGGCGACCTGCGCCGAACGACCGCCGACCCGGCAGATGACATTGACCTTGCCGTCCTGCGGGGCGGCCTCGGTCAACTCGCCGTAACGGGAGACGAACTCGCTCATCGGGATGTGCAGCGCACCCGCGGCATGACCCGCCTGCCACTCCTCGTCCTCACGGACGTCAAGGAGAAAGTCGCCGCTCGCGAGGTCGTCGACACCGACCGTGGGCACATGAGATCCGAAAGCCATGCGTCCGACGCTACCCGACCCGCTAGGCGGTCAGCCGCGCCAGCTCCGCCTCACGCTCGGTGACCTGCGCGAGCAACTGCTCGGCGATCTCCTCCAGGAGCTGATCCGGATCGTCCGGCGCCATCCGCAGCATCGCGCCGATCGCACCCTCCTCCAGCTCCCGCGCGACCACGGAGAGCAGCTCCTTGCGCTGGGAGAGCCACTCAAGACGGGCGTAGAGCTCCTCGCTCTTGCTCGGCCACTGCTGCTCGGGCACCGGGCCCGCGGCCCACTCCTCGGACAGCTCCCGCAGCAAGGGGACGTCGCCACGCGCGTACGCGGCGTTCACCCGCGTGATGAACTCCTCGCGGCGGCCACGCTCCTGGTCGTCCTGAGCGAGGTCGGGGTGGGACTTGCGGACGAGCTCGCGGTAGAGCTTGCGGGCCTCGTCACTGGGCCGCACCCGCTGCGGCGGCCGCACCGACTGATCGGTCAGCATCGCGGCGGCCTCCGGATAGAGGCCCTCACCGTCCATCCAGCCGTGGAACAGCTCCTCGACCCCCGGCATCGGCATGACCCGCGCCCGCGCCTCGTCCGCCTTGCGCCGGTCCTCGGGGTCACCGCTGCGGGCGGCCAGGGCCTCGGCGATCTCGGCGTCCAGCTCGTCGAGGCGCGCGTACATCGGGCCGAGCTTCTGGTGGTGCAGCCGGGAGAAGTTCTCCACCTCGACCCGGAACGTCTCGACGGCGATCTCGTACTCGATCAGCGCCTGCTCCGCCGCCCGTACGGCCTTCTCCAGCCGGTCCTCCGGCCGCGCGGCGCCGCCGCCCTGCCCCGCCGCCCCGTCAGGCCCCTCGCGACCAGCGGTCACGGGATCGGGCTCGGGATCGGGCGTCTGAGGCTGCGTAGGCTCGGCTTCCGGGGTCGTCACCCGACCAGCCTAGGCCACCGTGCCCCCACCCCGACGGAGCGGCAGCCAGGCCTTGCCCAGGAGGCCTTGCAGGAGGCCTTGCAGGAGCCTGCCGAACCCTCTCCCCACACTTCCCGCAATCGAAGGGGAGGGGAGGGAGGGGGCCTCCCCCACCCCCTCCCTCCCCCACCCCCTCAACCCACCCCCCTCACCCTCAAACCCCCACCTCAGCCCCCACCCGCCCCTCCTTAACCGCACGCACCAGCTCCGCGTGGTCCGCCTCCGTGCGGTTCGCGTACGTCACCGCGAACGCCGCCATCGCCGTGTCCAGCTCGTCGTTCTTGCCGACGTAGCCGGCGATGAGCCGTGGGTCGGCGCTGTGGGCGTGCGCGCGGGCCAGCAGGGCTCCGGTCATGCGGCCGTAGTCGTCGATCTGGTCGGCGGCCAGTGCCGCCGGGTCCACGCTGCCCTTGCGGTTCCTGAACTGCCGCACCTGGAAGGCCCGCCCGGCCACGGTCGTCCATCCCAGGAGGAAGTCGCTGACCACCTGCATCCGCTTCTGCCCGAGCACCACCCGGTGCCCTTCGTGCGCGACCTCGGGCACCGTGAAGCCGACCGTGGGCAGATGCGGCAGCAGAGCGGAGGGCCTTGCCTCCTTGACCTGGAGCACCAGCGGCTCGCCCCGGTGGTCGAGCAGCAGCACCACATACGACCGCAGGCCCACGCTGCCGGTGCCCACGACGCGGAAGGCCACGTCCTGGACGGCGTACCGCGCGAGGAGCGGCAGCCGGTCCTCGGGCAGCGTGCCGACGTAGTCCGCGAGGGCGGCCGCGACCTCGGCCGCTTCCGCGTCCGGTATTCGGCGGAGCACCGGTGGGGCGTCGACGAAGCGGCGGCCCGTGAAGCCGGACTCGTCCTCGGTGCGCTCGGTGGACTTGGCGGCGAACCGGGCGCTCGTGTTGTGCCGTGCCTTCTCGGAGACGCTCTCCAGGGTGCCGAGCAGGTCTTTCGCGTCCGTGTGGGAGACCAGCTCCTCGTCCGCGATGGCGTTCCACGCGTCGAGCGCGGGGAGCTTCGCGAGCAGCCGCATCGTGCGCCGGTACGCCCCCACCGCGTCGAACGCCGCTTCCTTGCAGATGTCGTCGCTCGCACCGGCCTCACGCCCGGCGAGCACGAGGGAGGCCGCGAGCCGTTTCACGTCCCATTCCCAGGGGCCGTGTCCCGTCTCGTCGAAGTCGTTCAGGTCCATGACGAGCCCGCCCCGCGCGTCCCCGTACAGGCCGAAGTTCGCCGCGTGGGCGTCGCCGCATATCTGGGCGCCGATCCCCGTCACGGGTGTCCGCGCGAGGTCGTACGCCATCAGTCCGGCTGCTCCGCGCAGGAAGGCGAAGGGCGAGGCGGTCATCCTGCCCGTCCGGATCGGTGTGAGCTCCGGGAGTCTGCTGCGGTTGGTCTCCTGCACGGCGTCGACCGGATCGGGGCGGCCGTCGTCCTCGACGAACCACTCGTGCGAGGCACGGCTGACGCTCGCCCGCAACGCCTTGCCCTCCCGTTTCGGCGAGACCGCCACCCCGGCGGCACCCTGCGAAGCAGTCACACCCTCCGAAGCAGCCGCACCCTCCGAGGTCGCCGCACGCGCCTCGCCTCGCTGTGAGGGCCACCGCGCGAACCCCTCCACGTACGGCAGTCGCGCACCTTTGAACTCCGTCATGTTCACCCCCACCGTCCGGGCGCCCCCCGCGGGCTCACCTGGCATGAAGGTACCGCCGGGTGCCGGGCGGCGGCAGAGCCTGTGGACAACCCACGAGCTGTGGACAACTCGGCGCACCGACCCGGCGGCCGGTGACATAGATCACCATGATCATCACCCAGCAGTCGGCCAGGACCCTTGCCCCGGAACGCAACTTGGAGCACAACGAGAAGCGGGCCCCCACCAGGACTCTCGTCCTGGTGGAGACCCGCTCCACATGGTGCGCGAGGGGGGAGTTGAACCCCCACGCCCTTTCGGGCACTGGAACCTGAATCCAGCGCGTCTGCCTATTCCGCCACCCGCGCATGGGTGTTGTCCTGGGTCTCTCACCGTCTGGTGTGAACACTGTGTGCGAACACTGTTTGGTGCGAGCGCCTTCCGACATCCAGAAGATTAGCACGCTGGCAGGGGTGGATTCACATCCCTATTCGGGGGCACCTGCCCTGTTGATCCGGAGAGAACCGGGTGAGGCCGACCGTCCGACCGACCGACTTGCGCCGTACCCGGCGAAGCTCCGCAGTCGGGTGCGCGACACTGGTTTGAGGCCCCCTCTACGATCCCTGGTAGAGGAGCCTGAGAGGAGCCCGGACGGATCCCGGAACCCTGGTGCGGGCATGCCTTGTGAGAGGCGACACTCATCGACTGGGCGGACAGGGGGAACCAGCCGATTTCCCGGCGCGTGGATACGATCAGTAAGCAGTACCAGGATGACTACGACGGAGGAGGTGCCCCATGGGAGTCATGAAGAAGTTCGAGCAGCGACTCGAAGGTCTCGTCAACGGCACCTTCGCCAAGGTGTTCAAGTCCGAGGTCCAGCCCGTCGAGATCGCCGGCGCCCTGCAGCGCGAGTGCGACAACAACGCGACGATCTGGAACCGCGATCGGACCGTTGTCCCCAATGACTTCATCGTGGAGCTCAGCGCGCCCGACTTCGAGCGCCTGAGCCCCTACTCGGGGCAGCTCGGCGACGAGCTGTCCGGGATGGTGCGGGAGTACGCCAAGCAGCAGCGGTACAGCTTCATGGGCCCCATCAAGGTGCACCTGGAGAAGGCCGAGGACCTCGACACGGGCCTGTACCGGGTGCGCAGCCGCACGCTCGCGTCCAGCACCTCCCAGAGTCCCGACAGCGCCCCGGCCGGCCCCTCGGGCCCCGCGGGCGCCGGTCACAGCCCCGCCAGGCCCCCTGCGGGCGGCGCGGGTGGCGGCTATGGCTACCCACAGCCCGCTCAGCCCTCCAGCCCTCCTCCCATGCCCGCCGCGCCGCCTCCCGGCGGCCGTCCGGGCGGACCCGCACCGGTGCCGAACCGTCCTCAGGGGCCCGGCGCCGGACCTCTTCCGGGTGCGCAGGTGCGGCGCTGGATCGAGATCAACGGCAATCGCCATCAGATCTCCCGCCCGACGCTGGTGCTGGGACGCAGCACCGACGCCGATGTGCGGATCGACGACCCCGGCGTATCGCGCCGGCACTGTGAGATCCGGACCGGAACGCCCTCGACGATCCAGGATCTCGGGTCTACCAACGGCATCGTGGTAGACGGGCAGCACACCACCCGCGCTACGCTCCGCGACGGCTCGCGGATCGTCGTGGGCCAAACCACCATCGTTTACCGGCAAGCCGAAGGGTGAAGCGGGGGCAATGTCAGAGCTGACCCTGACGGTCATGCGGCTGGGTTTCCTAGCCGTTCTGTGGCTGTTCGTGATCGTGGCCGTCCAGGTCATCCGTAGCGACCTGTTCGGAACACGTGTCACACAGCGCGGTTCGCGCCGTGAGAACGCGCGACCGCAGCAGGCCGCCCGCCAGCAACAGCAGGCGGCCACACCACCTCCCCAGCGCCAGCAGCAGGGCGGCGGGCGGCAGCGCCGTGGCGCCCCCAGCAAGCTGGTCGTGTCCGAAGGGATCCTCGCGGGCACGACGGTCGCCCTGCAGGGCCAGACGATCACGCTGGGCCGGGCGCACGATTCGACGATCGTGCTGGACGACGACTACGCGTCCAGCAGGCATGCCAGGATCTACCCGGACCGTGACGGCCAGTGGATCGTCGAGGATCTCGGGTCCACCAACGGCACGTATCTGGACCGGACCCGACTCACCACCCCGACGCCTGTTCCGCTGGGCGCGCCGATCCGCATCGGCAAGACCGTCATCGAGCTGCGGAAGTAGTACGAAAATGAGCGAGCGGAGCGAGCGAGCCGACGCGGTCCACACACTGGACGCCAGCGCGCTCCCGACCGGAGGGTGGGCACCGTGCGGATGTACCCGGAGCCGACGGGCGAGGTGCGCATGAGTCTGTCTTTGCGCTTCGCCGCCGGATCGCACAAAGGCATGATCAGGGAGGGGAACGAGGACTCGGGTTATGCCGGTCCGCGGCTCCTCGCGATCGCCGACGGCATGGGGGGCCAGGCCGCGGGTGAGGTGGCGAGCTCCGAGGTGATCTCGACGCTCGTCACTCTCGACGACGATGTGCCGGGTTCGGACATCCTCACGTCGCTCGGCACCGCCGTGCAGCGCGCCAACGACCAGTTGCGCCTGATGGTCGAGGAGGACCCCCAGCTCGAGGGCATGGGGACGACCCTGACGGCCCTGCTGTGGACGGGGCAGCGCCTCGGTCTCGTACACGTGGGCGACTCGCGCGCCTATCTCCTGCGGGACGGTGTCCTGACGCAGATCACCCAGGACCACACGTGGGTGCAGCGTCTGGTCGACGAGGGCCGGATCACCGAAGAGGAGGCCACCACTCACCCGCAGCGCTCCTTGCTGATGCGCGCGCTGGGCAGTGGTGAGCATGTCGAGCCGGATCTCTCCATCCGTGAAGTCCGCGCCGGCGACCGCTACTTGATCTGCTCGGACGGTCTCTCCGGCGTCGTCTCGCACCAGACGATGGAAGACACCCTCGCGAGCTACCAGGGCCCTCAGGAGACCGTGCAGGAGCTCATTCAGCTCGCGCTGCGCGGTGGTGGCCCCGACAACATCACGGTGATCGTCGCCGATGTCCTGGACATCGACAGCGGTGACACCCTCGCCGGTCAGCTCTCCGACACCCCCGTGGTCGTCGGCGCTGTCGCCGAGAACCAGCTCCAGGCGCAGGACGACGGCGCCATGCAGACGCCTGCGGGCCGCGCGTCGGGCCTGGGCCGTCCGGTGCCGCCGCAGCCCTCCGGGGGCGGCTTCGGGCCGCCCGGGAGCGGTGACACGACGGGGTACGTGCCCGAGGGGAACTTCGGGGCGTACAGCGACGAGGACTTCGTCAAGCCCGGCGGTGGCCGCAAGTGGCTGAAGAGATCGCTCTACACGGTGCTCGCCCTGGCGGTCATCGGCGGCGGCCTGTACGGCGGCTACCGCTGGACGCAGACTCAGTACTACGTGGGCACGAACGACAAGAACGTCGCCCTGTACCGCGGCATCGACCAGGATCTGGCGTGGGTCAGCCTGTCGAAGGTCGAGGAGGACTACCCCAAGATCGAACTCAAGTACTTGCCGCCGTATCAGCGCAAGCAGGTCGAGGGGACCATTCCCGAGGGCAATCTCGACGACGCCAAGAGCAAGATCGAGGAGCTCAGCATGCAGGCCTCGGCCTGCGAGAAGGACGCCAAGCGCCGCGAGGCCGAGCGCGAGAACGCCAAGCCCGGTGAGGGTGAGGCGGGCGGCACGACCGGCCTGTCGGCCAAGGCTCCCACCGATGATCCGACGGATCCGACGGACAAGAACGACACGAACGACAAGAACAGCTCGACCGACAAGAACAAGTCCAAGACCGCACCGACTCCCACACCCGGCCCCAGCCTCTCCGAGGACGAGGAGAAGCTGGTCCCGCTGTGCGGTAAGCAGTAAGCAGCCGTTGGGGGCCTTTGCACGCCATGAGCAGTAGCACTACACACACGTCGACCATCGGCGCGATCGGGGCGCCGAGCAGGCGCAACACCGAGCTCGCGCTCCTCGCGTTCGCCGTCGTCATCCCGCTGTTCGCCTACATCAACGTGGGCCTCGCGCTCGACGGCAAGCTGCCGCCCGGCATGCTCGGCTACGGCTGTGGCATCGGGCTGCTCGCGGCCGTCGGCCACATCGTGGTGCGCCGGTTCGCGCCCTACGCGGACCCGCTGCTGCTGCCGCTCGCGACGCTGCTCAACGGCCTCGGTCTGGTGGTCATCTGGCGTCTGGACCAGTCGGAGAAGCTGCAGAACCTCGCCAAGGCGGCGACGGGCTCCTTCAGCGCGTCCGCGCCCAAGCAGCTGATGTACTCGGCCATCGGTATCGCGCTCTTCGTGGGCGTGCTGCTGCTGCTCAAGGACCACCGCGTCCTGCAGCGCTACACGTACATCTCCATGGTGGCCGCGCTCGTCCTGCTGCTCCTGCCGCTCGTGCCGGGTCTGGGCATGAACGTCTTCGGCGCCAGGATCTGGATCAGCGTCGGCGGATTCTCCATCCAGCCGGGTGAGTTCGCGAAGATCGTCATCGCGATCTTCTTCGCCGGTTATCTCATGGTGAAACGCGACGCGCTCGCCCTGGCCAGCCGCCGCTTCATGGGGCTCTACCTGCCGCGTGGCCGTGACCTCGGTCCGATCATCGTGGTCTGGGCGATGTCCATCCTGATCCTGGTCTTCGAGACCGACCTCGGTACGTCGCTGCTGTTCTTCGGCATGTTCGTCGTGATGCTGTACGTCGCCACGGAGCGCACCAGCTGGATCGTGTTCGGTCTGGTGATGTCCTCGGTCGGCGCCGTCGGTGTGGCCACGTTCGAGCCGCACGTGCAGGAGCGTGTGGACGCCTGGCTGAACCCGTTCTCCGACGCCGTCATCGCCTCCACGGGCAGCGACCAGATCGCCCAGTCCCTGATGGCGTTCGGCTCGGGCGGCGTGCTCGGCACCGGCCTCGGCCAGGGTCACTCCGACCTGATCGGCTTCGCCGCCAACTCCGACTTCATCCTCGCCACCTTCGGCGAGGAGCTCGGTCTGGCCGGCGTCATGGCGATCCTGCTGATCTACGGGCTGATCGTGGAGCGCGGTGTGCGTACGGCGCTGGCCGCCCGCGACCCGTTCGGCAAGCTCCTGGCGATCGGCCTGTCCGGTGCCTTCGCCATCCAGGTGTTCGTCGTCTCCGGCGGCGTCATGGGCCTGATCCCGCTGACCGGTATGACCATGCCGTTCCTCGCGAACGGCGGTTCCTCCGTGATCGCCAACTGGGCCCTCATCGGCATCCTCATCCGCATCAGTGACACCGCGCGCCGCCCGGCGCCGGCTCCCGCCCCCAACCCCGACGCCGAAATGACGCAGGTGGTCCGACCGTGAACAAGCCCCTGCGCCGGATCGCGGTCTTCTGCGGGCTGCTCGTCCTCGCCCTGCTCGCCAGGGACAACTGGCTTCAGTACGTACAGGCCGACACGCTGGCCGAGCACGACAAGAACCGCCGCGTCTCCATCGAGCGGTACGCCCAGCCGCGCGGCGACATCATCGTCGACGGCAAGGCCATCACCGGGTCCAAAGAGGCCGGCAGCGGTGACTACAAGTACAAGAGGACGTACAAGAACGGGCCCATGTGGTCCCCCGTCACCGGCTTCGCCTCGCAGCGCATCGGCGCCACGCAGATCGAGTCCATCGAGGACGGCATCCTCACCGGCAACGACGACCGGCTCTTCTTCACCCGCAGCCTGGACATGATCACGGGCAAGAAGAAGGAGGGCGGCAACGCCGTCACGACCCTGAACGCGGCCGCCCAGAAGGCCGCGTACGACGGTCTCAAGGGCCGCGGCAAGGGTGCCGTCGCCGCGATCGACCCGTCCACGGGCGCGATCCTGGCGCTGGCGTCGGCTCCTTCGTACGACCCCTCGACCTTCGCGGGCAACACGAACGAGGAGGCCGAGCAGTTCGGGAAGCTGGACAAGGACAAAGACCAGCCGATGCTCAACCGCGCGCTGCGCGAGACGTATCCGCCGGGCTCCACCTTCAAGGCGGTGACGGCAGCGGCGGCCCTGGAGCACGAGCTCGTCACCGACGTCGACGCGCCGACCAAGTCGCCGCTGCCCTGGACGATGCCCGACACCCAGACGCCGCTGAAGAACGAGGGCAACATCCCCTGCAAGAACGCCACGCTGCGCGAGGCGCTGCGGGTGTCCTGCAACACCGTCTTCGGCAAGATCGGCTCGGACCTCGGCAAGGACAAGATGCTCGAGACGGCCGAGAAGTTCGGCTTCAACGAAGAGCAGTTCGTGCCGGTCCGTTCTAACGCCTCCGTCTTCCCCGAGAAGATGGACCGGCCGCAGACCGCGCTCTCCTCCATCGGCCAGTTCGAGACGGCCGCGACGCCGCTGCAGATGGCCATGGTCGCCTCGGCCATCGCCAACGACGGCAAGCTGATGGAGCCGTACATGGTCAGCGAGCTGCAGGCCCCGAACCTGGACGTGATCGAGAAGCACGCGCCCAAGGAGATGAGCCGTCCGCTGTCCGAGGAGAACGCGCAGAAGCTCCAGGACATCATGGAGACGGTGATCAACGAGGGCACCGGCACGAACGCCAAGATCCCCGGTGTCACCGTCGGCGGCAAGACCGGTACGGCCCAGCACGGTGTCGACAACAGCGAGAACCCCTACGCCTGGTTCATCAGCTACGCCAAGACCGACAACGGTTCGCCGGTGGCGGTCGCCGTGGTCGTCGAGGACAGCAAGGCCAGCCGCGACGACATCTCCGGTGGTGGTCTGGCCGCCCCCATCGCCAAGGACGTGATGCAGGCGGTGCTCGACAGCAAGAAGTGACCCCCGTCACGGCCTCTCCACATCAGTGCACGTTGCGATACCGGTCCTGTATCGGGTGACGGTCGTGGCCGGGTCACGTAAGGCGGGCCGGGTACGGTATGCCCGGACAGCACACCGCCGGACCACACAAGGGTGCGGTCGGGACTGACGGAGAGGGCTGGATTAGCTATGGAAGAGCCGCGTCGCCTCGGCGGGCGGTACGAGCTGGGCCAGGTGCTCGGCCGAGGCGGGATGGCGGAGGTTTACCTCGCGCACGACACCCGCCTCGGACGCACCGTGGCGGTGAAGACGCTGCGCGTTGACCTCGCGCGCGACCCGTCATTCCAGGCCCGGTTCCGCCGCGAGGCCCAGTCGGCCGCCTCGCTCAACCATCCTGCGATCGTCGCGGTCTACGACACCGGCGAGGACTACGTGGACGGGGTCTCCATCCCGTACATCGTGATGGAGTACGTCGACGGCTCCACCCTGCGTGAGCTGCTGCACTCCGGGCGCAAGCTGCTGCCCGAGCGCGCCATGGAGATGACCATCGGCATCCTCCAGGCCCTTGAGTACTCCCACCGCAACGGCATCGTCCACCGCGACATCAAGCCCGCGAACGTCATGCTGACGCGCAACGGCCAGGTCAAGGTCATGGACTTCGGCATCGCCCGCGCCATGGGTGACTCCGGCATGACGATGACGCAGACCGCGGCGGTCATCGGCACCGCGCAGTACCTCTCGCCGGAGCAGGCCAAGGGCGAGCAGGTCGACGCGCGCTCCGACCTCTACTCCACGGGCTGTCTGCTCTACGAGCTCCTCACGGTGCGCCCGCCCTTCGTCGGGGACTCCCCGGTGGCGGTCGCCTACCAGCACGTACGGGAAGAGCCGCAGGCCCCGAGCGTCTTCGACGGCGAGATCACGCCGGAGATGGACGCGATCGTCCTGAAGGCCCTCACCAAGGACCCGGACTACCGCTACCAGTCGGCCGACGAGATGCGCGCCGACATCGAGGCCTGCCTCGACGGCCAGCCCGTCCAGGCCACCGCGGCCATGGGGGCGGTCGGTTACGGCGGCCACCCGGACGACCAGCAGACGGCGATGCTGCGCCCGCAGAACGGCGGCGGCCAGACCTCGATGATGCCGCCGGTCGGCGGCCCTGACGACGGTTACGACGATCACTCGCGGCGCCGCCAGAAGAAGAGCAACACCTCGACGATCCTGCTGGTCCTGGCGGGGCTCCTCGTCCTGGTGGGCGCGATCCTGATCGGCAAGTGGGCGTTCACCGGGGGCGGTGGCGGCGACGACTCGATCAAGGCGCCGAACTTCGTCGGCGAGAAGCTCGCGGACGCGAAGAAGTCCGCCAAGAACGTGGACCTCGTCCTCGACGCCTCCGAGAAGAAGCCCTGCGACAAGTTCCCCGCGGGCGAGATCTGCTCCCAGGACCCGGGCGCGAACGCGACGGTGAACAAGGGCGACACGATCTCGGTGGTCGTTTCCACGGGCGCGCGGAAGGTGGCGGTCCCGAAGGTCATCGGCCTGAACGTCGACGCCGCCACGAAGAAGCTCGAGGGCGACAAGTACCAGTTCGAGGTCGACACCAAGCCCGTGGAGTCCTCGGGCACCCCGGGTGAGGTTCTCGACCAGGACCCGTTCGCCGGCACCGAGGTGGAAAAGGGCAGCAAGATCACCCTTGAGGTCGCCAAGGCGGCCGAGAAGACCACGGTCCCCGATGTCAGCGGCAAGACCTGCGAAGAGGCCAAGGCCCAGCTGAAGACCAACGACCTCGTCGGCACGTGCGAGGAAGAGGAGAGCGACTCCGTGGAGGCCGGCAAGGTCATCTCGCAGAGCCTCCCCGCGCAGAGCCAGGCCGACCCCGGCTCGACCGTGACCCTGAAGGTCGCCAAGAAGCCCGAGCAGACATCCGTTCCGGCCCTCACCGGCCAAAAGCTCAAGGACGCCCGCAAGGCCATCGAGGATGCCGGCCTCACGGTCGGCACCATCACCGGCCCGCAGGACGACGGAGCCCTCGTCGTCTTCTCGGACCCGCCGGCAGGCCAGCAGGTCGCACCCGACACCGCGATCAACCTGACCACGGCAGGCGGCAACCCGGGCGACAACGGAGGCGGCGACAACGGAGGCGGCGGGGACGGCGGTGGCTTCCTCGGAGGCAACGCAGGGTTCTCCCGCAACAGCGAGGACTGACCCGGCCGTATGTACGACGGAGCCCCGGACCGCAGAGACGCGGTCCGGGGCTTTGTCGTATCCAGGCTCCGTCGTACCCGGGAACGTCGTACCTGGATGACCTCCCGGCAGCTCAGCTGCGGCCCAGCACTAAGATCGATCTCGACCAAGATCTTTTACATACCCGAGCTGGGGGAACACCTATGCGCTCGTACAGGAGCAGAGCTCTCACCATCGGCGTGGCCATCGCCGCCACGTGCGTCAGTGTCACGACCTTCGCCGCGCCCGCGCAGGCGGCGAGCGGATTCTGCGAGAAGAACAAGATCTGCGGCTGGTCGAAGGAGAACTACAAGGGCCGGAGCTTTGGCGGCATCGCGCCCAAGGGGGTGTGCGTGCGGGAGACCCACTTCAAGGTGCGGTCGGTCAACAACCACACTCCGCACATGATCAACGTCTACAGCAAGCCCAACTGCAAGGGCTCTGTCGCGTCGATGAACTGGGGCGTGAAGATCAAGGACGGCTTTATGCCGTTCCGGAGCTACAAGGCCGTGACCTGAGGGTCTCCTCGTCCGCTCATCGCCTCGGCCGGGGCGATGAGCGGGCCTGAGCGGACCCTTCGGTTCTCTCCTGCGGCGGTTAGTCGCGCAGTTCCGCCGGGGGCGTCCTCTTGTTGTCGACCTTCTCGATGCGTTCCAGCTCGCCCCATACCACGTAGCGGTAGTTCGACGTATAGACCGGCGTGCACGTCGTAAGGGTGATGTAGCGGCCGGGCTTCTTCGCGCCGGATTCCTTCGGGATGGGGTTCAGGGCCTTCACGTTGTACTTCGACGTCTCGGGGAGGGTCGAGTACACCTTGTACACGTACCACTTGTCCCGGGACTCGAAGACGATCGCGTCGCCCTTCTTGATCTTGTCGATCTTGTGGAACTTCGCGCCGTGGCCGTCGCGGTGCGCGGCCAGCGTGAAGTTGCCTTCCTTGTCCTGGGGGAGAGCCGACTTGATGGGGTCCTCGTAGTAGCCCGCGACACCGTGGTTGAGCACCTTGCTGCTGGTGCCCTTCGTGACCAGGATGTCGCCGTTGCCCATCGCGGGCACGTGCAGGAAGCCGATGCCGTCCTTGGTGTTCAGGTTCCCCGGGCCGCCCGCCCAGCGGTCGCGCACCTTGTCGCCCTGCTGGTGCGCCTCGCGGTCCGCGACGACGTTCGTCCACCACAGCGAGTAGACGACGAAGAGGCCAAGCACCAGGCCCGCGGTGATGAGGAGTTCACCGAAGACGCTGACCGCCGTGGCGACAGGACCTCGCCCCCGTGGCCGTGGTGTGCGCGCGGGCGCGGGCGCCTCGGCCTGCTCCTCCGCCTGCTCCTCGTCGTGGTCGGTCGTGGCTGCCACTGGATCTGCCCCGTTCTCACCGTGCTAGTTGACGAGTGCGCTCGGTTTGCCCTTGCTGCGCGCTCGTTCCTCGACCATCTTGCCCCAGACGATCATTCGATACTTACTCGTGAATTCCGGGGTGCAGGTGGTCAGTGTGATGTACCGGCCCGGTTTGGTGAAGCCCGACCCCGGCGGTACGGGTCCGATCACCGCGGTGTTGCTGGGCTGGGTCTGCGGCAGGATGCTCGCCATCTTGTAGACGAAGTACTTGTCCTGCGTCTCCACGATGATGGGATCGCCCGGTTCGAGCTGATTGATGTAACGGAACGGCTCGCCATGGGTGTTGCGATGCCCGGCGACCGCGAAGTTGCCCGTCTTGGCGTCCGGCATGGGCGTCTTGGTGCCGCCCTCGTTGTAGTGGCCGACCATGCCGCGGTCCAGGACCTTCGACTTGTCGATGCCCTCGGCGATCGGCACGACCACGTCCAGGCGCGGGATGTGCAGGAGCGCGAAGCCCTGTCCGGGCTCGAAGGCGCCGGGCTTGCCCTTGCCCTTGGCCCACTTCTCCTGGAGGTCGCTGGCGGCGCCGTTGGCCTGCTGGTGGGCGCGGATGTTCGTCCACCACAGCTGGTAGGTCACGAACAGCAGCATCAGGACGCCGACCGTGATGAACAGTTCACCGATGCCTCGGCTCGCCACGGCGCCCGCTGAGGGCTTGCGGGCCCGCTCGGCGCGACGGGCCTCCACGCGGGACAGGGGGGCGGCTGATCCTGCCGAGGCGCTGGAGGTGCTCGCGGTGCGCGCGGGGCCCTTCTTGGCGGCCTTGCGGCGGGCGGCCCGGCCTCCGCCTTCCGGTGGTCCGTCGTGGGAAGCGGGGGTGGTCGGTTCCGGCTCGGCTATTCGGCGCGTGTCCGCGGTGCGCAGGCCTACGGTTTCGTCGTCCACCGGGGGCTGGGGTTGCTGAGGCTGAGGCTGCTGGGGGGCGTACGCCCCGTACAGCTCCTCGTACGTCGGCTCCCGCGGCCCGTACCAATCGCGGGCGTACCCCTCGGGGTCGTACCACTCCTGCTCCTGGGGCTGCTCCCGTACGGGCTCGGGCACGGGCTGCGGCACGGGCTCGGGCGCGGGCTGCGGCTCCGGCTCGGTGGGCCCGCTGCGGAACCACGGCGAAGGATGCTGACCCCGCTGGCCCGGCTGGCCCGGCAACGGGTCCGTCAGCGGATCGGCAAGGTGATCGACAGCCGCCTCGAACGCCCCGGGCTCCTCAAACGCCCCAGGCTCCCCGTACGACGCGTACTGCTCGTCGTACGGAACTCCGGAGGAATCGCGCTCGGGACGCACCGCGGTCACGCCGTGGCCCTGCCCACCACCGGGGCCAGCCCACTCGACCTGCCGATGGCCCCCGCGTCCCCGCACTCCACCAGCCAGTTGGCGAGCATGCGGTGGCCGTGCTCGGTGAGCACCGACTCGGGGTGGAACTGCACGCCTTCGACCGGCAGTTCACGGTGGCGCAGACCCATGATGATGCCGTCCTCCGTGCGCGCGGTGACTTCCAGCTCCGCGGGGACGGTGGCCGGCTCGGCGGCGAGCGAGTGGTAGCGCGTCGCGATGAACGGCGACGGCAGTCCCGCGAAGACACCCTTGCCCTCGTGGACCACGGGAGAGGTCTTGCCGTGCAGCAGCTCCGGCGCACGGTCCACCACTCCGCCGTACGCCACCGCCATCGACTGCATGCCGAGGCAGACGCCGAACACGGGCACTCCGGTGTCGGCGCAGTGCCGCACCATGTCGACGCAGACACCCGCCTGCTCGGGCGTGCCGGGGCCGGGCGAGAGCAGGACGCCGTCGAAGCCGTCCTGCGCGTGGCGCAGCTCGACCTCGTCGTTGCGCAGGACCTCGCACTCGGCGCCGAGCTGGTAGAGGTACTGGACGAGGTTGAAGACGAAGCTGTCGTAGTTGTCGACGACGAGGATGCGGCCCGGCCGTGCGTCGATGCTCACTGGCCGTCCACCGTCACGTCGTTGAAGGGAAGCAGCGGCTCGGCCCAGGGGAAGACGTACTGGAAGAGCACGTAGACCACAGCGAAGACGAGCACCAGCGAAAGCAGCGCCCTTACCCATGCGTTTCCCGGCAGATGCCGCCAGATCCAGCCGTACATGCCGTCCCTTCCGTAGCCGTACGGCACCAGACTAACGGCGTAGTGCCTCCGGTTTCCCGGCCTCTACGGGCTGGGTGGCATCGAGGTGCGCCCAGACGATCAACCGGTGGCTGTGTCCCCACTCTGGTTCACAGGTCGTAAGGGTGAGGTAACGGCCCGGCCCGTCGTATCCGGACTTGCGGGGGACCGCGTCGATGACCCCCGTGTCGCCCGGCAGCGTCTTGTAGGGCTTGTTGTCGATGCGGTACGTGAACCACGTGGTGCCGTCGGTCAGGACCACGGCGTCGTTCGGCCGCAGCTTCGGGAAGTCCTTGAACGGGTCTCCGTACGTGCGGCGATGGCCCGCCACCGAGAAGTTGCCCCGCTGGCCGAGCTGCGCGGTGTCCCCGTAGTGGCCGAGGCCCTTCTTGAGGGTCTCGGTGCCGGTGCCCTGGAGCACCGGCTTGTTCCACGTGAAACCAAGCCGCGGGATGTACATGACGGCGAAGGGCTTGCCGTCCTCGTAGGGGGCGGGCTTCTTCGGGGACGTCGCCTTCGAGGGCGCGTCGTCCGTGTGCGCCGGCACCGACCCTTGCGCCCACTGGTCCTGCAGCGTGTCGATCTGGCTGTCCATGGCGTTGTCGGCCTTCACGCCGGTCCAGAACAGGACGTACACCACGAAGAGCACGATCAACGTGCCGACGGTGATGCACAGTTCGCTGAACGTCCTGACGAGCACTCGCACCGACACAGGCTCCCCCAGCGGCTTACTCCACGGGTTATTCCACGGGCTTCGCGTAGTGGAGATCCACTGTGCCCGAGTAGCCGGGAAGAGTCATCGCCCCGTCGTCGTCGACTTTCCAGCCGAGGCCGTACGCGTTCACGTACAGCATGTAGTTCTGGATCTCCGGGGACGCGGCGAGCGCCGTCTTGAGCTTCTCCGGGTCGCCTACCGCGGTCACCTTGTACGGGGGCGAGTAGACGCGGCCCTGGAGGATCAGGGTGTTCCCCACGCAGCGGACGGCGCTGGTGGAGATGAGCCGCTGGTCCATGACCTTGATGCCTTTGGCGCCGCCCTGCCAGAGCGCGTTGACCACGGCCTGGAGGTCCTGCTGGTGGATGACCAGGTCGTTGGGCTGGGGCTCGGGGTAGCCGGGGAGCTTGGCGGTGGCGTTCGGCGGGGCGTCGGCGAGGGTGACGGAGACCGCCTCACCGCTGAGTTTCTTGGTGCCCGCGTTCTTCTCCAGGGCCTTGAGCCGCGCGTCGTCGGCCTTCGTGCCGCCGTTGTCGCGCTCGGCCAGGGATTCGACGTCGTCGCGCAGCGTGCCGTTGGACTCGTCCAGCTTGCCGTTCTTGTGGCTGCGCTCCTCGATCAGGTCGGAGAGCTTCAGCAGCGAGGCGTCGGTGCGGATGTTCGTGCCCTTGGCCGTGTTGAAGCTGGTGAAGAAGAGGAGGCCCGCGAGCGCGAAAACGGCGGCCGTCAGCAACCGGACCGGCCGCCAGCGAGGACGGCGACCCGGACCTGCGGGGGAGTCGGCGGAATTGCTCAACGTACCCTTATCTCCTTCAGCGCCGCGGAAGCACTACGCTAACGGACGCCCGGGGGAGGGCTCAGCTCCCCGTATCGACAGGAGAGACCCTCGTGCCGAAGTCACGGATCCGCAAGAAGGCCGACGATTACACGCCGCCCGCGAAGAAGGCGACGAACATCAAGCTGACCAGTCGCAGCTGGGTGGCTCCGGTGATGCTCGCGATGTTCCTCATCGGACTCGCCTGGATCGTCGTCTTCTACGTCACCGACGGCAAGCTGCCGATCGACCCGCTGGGCAACTGGAACATCGTGGTCGGCTTCGGCTTCATCGCTGCGGGGTTCGGCGTCTCCACACAGTGGAAGTAGCGCCCCTCCCGCAGGGCTGAACGCAAGCCTTGCCCTGAGTTATCCACAGCGCTATCCACATCCCGGCGCTGTCTGGGGAAAAGAAAGACGATCTGTGGATAACTCTCATGGTGTTGACGCCGGTATGACTGGCTGATCGCCCGCACGCCCTCACAGGCCCCTTGTCCCTCCTGGGGAAACCCAGGTCAGCGACAAGGGGCACTGTTGTTCCCCACGGAATGCACAAGCGCGAGCACACGCTGTGGACAACCTCGGCCAACGCCCGTCATATGCGACCGTCAGACGAGCTGGGCGGTCCTGATGAGCACAGCCGCGAGGACCACGACAAGCACCACCGCGCAGGTCCCCCACTGCACGAGTGCCCGCCGCTCGCGGGGCGCGTGCACCATCCCGTACGCGATCGCGACACCGGCGACCAGACCGCCGACGTGCGCCTCCCAGGCGATGCCGTTCCAGGTGAAGGTGAAGAGCATGTTCAGCGCGAGCAGCGCGATGACGGGGCGCATGTCGTAGTTCAGGCGCCGCATCAGGACCGCGGTCGCGCCGAGCAGGCCGAAGATCGCGCCGGATGCCCCGAGCGAGGCCTGGCTCGGGGAGTCGATGACGTAGGTCAATGCGCCGCCCGCCAGGCCGGACAGCAAGTACAGCGCGAGATAGCGGGCGCGGCCGAGCGCCGCCTCCAGGGGCCCGCCGAGCCACCACAGGCCGAGCATGTTGAACGCGATGTGCCAGATCTCCTGGTGCGTGAACATCGACGTGACCAGGCGGTACCACTGGCCTCCCGCGACGCCTTCCGTCGGCACCCAGGGCTCGGGCGGCCAGGCCCCGAGCAAAAAGAGCTCATTGACCAGGCGGTCGCCCATGGCGAGCACGGCGATGAACACCGCGACATTGAGGCCGAGCAGGATCTTGGTGACAAGACGCGGATCCGTGGCGATCGAGCCACCGGCGATGGTGCGCGGCTGGTTCGCCGCGGGCGAGTGCCCCGTGCCCGAGCCCTCGCGCACACATTCGGGGCACTGGAAGCCGACCGAAGCGCTGATCATGCACTCCGGGCAGATCGGCCGTTCGCAGCGGGTGCAGCTGATGCCGGTCCCGCGATCCGGATGCCGGTAACAGCCGGGCAGGTTCGCTGCGTCCTGTGGCCCCTGCGGGCTTCCTGGTGCCTGGTCCATGGGGTCCCCTCAATGTCCGTACGAAGGCACAGCTACGCGCGCGTGGCGAACGCACCGCCCCGCCCTTCCTTACGGATGGGCGGGGCGGTTTGGTTCCCTCGCGGGGTGCGCCGGTGTCAGGCGGTGCGGGTCTCGATCACGACGGACTCGATGACCACGTCGTTCACGGGGCGGTCGGTGCGCGGGTTGGTCTGCGTGGCGGCGATCTCGTCGACGACCTTCTGGCTCGCCGGGTTCGTGACCTCGCCGAAGATGGTGTGCTTGCGCGTGAGCCAGGCAGTCGGGGAAACCGTCACGAAGAACTGGGAGCCGTTGGTGCCCGGGCCCGCGTTGGCCATGGCGAGCAGGTAGGGCTTGTCGAAGGCGAGGTCGGGGTGGAACTCGTCCTCGAACTCGTAGCCCGGGCCGCCCGTGCCGTTGCCCAGCGGGTCGCCGCCCTGGATCATGAAGCCGCTGATGACGCGGTGGAAGACCGTGCCGTCGTAGAGCCGGTCCGTCGTCTTCTTTCCGGTCTCCGGGTGAACCCATTCGCGCTCGCCCTGGGCGAGCTCGACGAAGTTCTTGACCGTCTTCGGCGTGTGGTTGGGGTGCAGCAGCACCTCGATGTCGCCTCGGTTGGTCTTCAGGGTGGCGTAAAGCTGCTCGGCCACGGTCTGCCTTCCGTTGTCTTCTATGACGTGCCGATCCTCGCACGGACCGGATTCCGACGAGTAGTCACCGAGTGGGCGCGCGCCGCGACGATCCGTGGCATTGTCGGCAAAGCACTCTCCTTGTACCGATTTGATCAGAATGATCGCACCCGGATGCCCGGCTGCGTCATGCCTCGGAGCCATCCGGAAGGCATGATCCTTGAAAGGGTGGAAAGGTGACATACCTATAAGCCACCGAGGAGGAGGATCCTGTGACCCGCATCGACAGCGTGCGCGCCGCGACCGGTTCGGCTAAGGACAGCGTGCGGCATGCCGCGGAGGCGGTGGCCCCTTACGCCGGAACGGCCAAGGAGCAGGCCGTTCATTACGCGCACGAAAGCCGTGCACGCCTCGCGCCCAAGGTGTCGCAGGCCGCCGAGCAAGCCCGTGTGCAGTACGGCGCTCATGTCGGCCCGCGCATCGAGCAGGCCCGTGCGCATGTGCCGCCGAAGGTCGACCATGCCGCACACGAGGCCGCTGTCCGCACCCGTAAGGCAGCCAAGCAGACCCGCAAGGCAGCTCAGCAGGCCGCCGACTACTCGAAGCCGCGGATCGAGCAGGCCATGGCCGCGGCCCAGCCCGTCCGTGAGGAGGCGGCGTCCCGCGGTTCCGCGGCGATCTCCGCACTGCGCGGCGAGGTCTCTCCCAAGGAGATCCAGCGGCTGGCCCGCAAGCACAACCGCCGGGCCCGCGCCGGTCGTCTCGCCAAGGGCCTCGTGGTCCTGGGCGTCCTGGCCGGCGGCGCGGTCGCCGCCTGGAAGTGGTGGGACAAGCAGGCCAACCCGGACTGGCTCGTCGAGCCGCCGGCGGCGACGGAGGTCCCCGACAGCGCGCCGCTGACCTCGGTCGACGGCAGCGGTCAGGCCTCCCTCGACCCCGAGGTCCAGGCCAAGCAGGCCGAGTCCGAGGCCGCGAACGGCGACGAGCTGCGCTGACGCCACCGCAACACCCGTAGAACGCCGTAGGGCGGGTCCACCTCAGTTGAGGTGGACCCGCCCTACGGCGTTTCTGTGGAGCCTAGGAGATTCGAACTCCTGACATCTGCCTTGCAAAGGCAGCGCTCTACCAACTGAGCTAAGGCCCCGAAAACGGTGCACCCAGCCGGAAGGATCTCGCTCCGGTGGGCAACGCGAGACCAGAGTACCGGGTCTCCCCCCGGATCTCGCAAAAGGATTGGGGGTCCCGGTGAACGACCACGCTCCGTAAGATGCTCGGCGTGGTTCGCGGCAGCGAACCACGGTTTTTGGGGAAGCGATGGGGAGACGCAATGGACGCCGCACAACAAGAGACGACCGCGAGAGCACGAGAGCTCCAGCGGAACTGGTACGGGGAGCCGCTGGGGGCGCTCTTCCGTCGTCTCATCGATGATCTGGGCCTCAACCAGGCACGCCTCGCCGGCGTGCTCGGTCTGTCCGCGCCCATGCTGTCGCAGCTGATGAGCGGGCAGCGCGCCAAGATCGGCAACCCCGCGGTCGTCCAGCGCGTCCAGCTCCTCCAGGAGCTGGCGGGCCAGGTCGCCGACGGCAGTGTGAGCGCCGCCGAGGCCACCGACCGCATGGACGAGATCAAGAAGTCCCAGGGCGGCTCCGTCCTGACCAACACCTCGCAGTCGACGACGAGTTCGGGTGCTCCCACGGTGAAGCGCGTGGTGCGCGAAATCCAGTCGCTGCTGCGCTCCGTCGCTGCGGCGGGCGACATCATCGATGCGGCGGACTCCCTCGCCCCGACCCACCCGGAACTGGCAGAGTTCCTCCGGGTATACGGCGCCGGACGCACCGCGGACGCGGTCGCCCACTACGAGGCGCACCAGAACTGAGCCGTCGGCCGGGCCACCGGGCGGCCCGGAGGGGGAGCAGTGCGCGACCATGGGTGAGGTCTTCGCAGGCCGCTACGAACTGGTCGACCCGGTCGGCCGTGGGGGAGTCGGAGCGGTCTGGCGCGCCTGGGACCACCGGCGACGGCGGTATGTGGCGGCCAAGGTCCTGCAACAGAGCGACGCGCACGCACTGCTGCGCTTCGTGCGGGAGCAGGCGCTTCGGATCGACCACCCGCATGTGCTCGCGCCGGCCAGCTGGGCCGCCGACGACGACAAGGTCCTGTTCACCATGGCCTTGGTCGCCGGCGGCTCGCTGGCCCATGTGATCGGGGATTACGGCCCGCTGCCGCCCCGCCTGGTCTGCACGCTCCTGGACCAGCTGCTCTCCGGGCTCGCCGCGGTGCACGCCGAGGGGGTCGTGCACCGCGACATCAAGCCCGCCAACATCCTGCTCGAGGCCACCGGCACCGCGCGCCCGCATCTGCGGCTCTCCGACTTCGGCATCTCGATGCGGATGGGCGAGCCGCGACTGACCGAGACCAACTATGTCGTGGGGACGCCCGGCTACTTCGCGCCCGAGCAAATGCTGGGCGCCGAGCCGGACTTCACCGCCGATCTCTTCGCCGTGGGCCTCGTCGCCCTCTATCTGCTGCAAGGCGCCAAGCCGGATGCCAAGGCCCTGATCGAGCGCTTCGCCTCGCACGGCACACCTGGGGCGCCACGGGGTGTTCCGGAGCCGCTGTGGCAGGTCGTCGCCACGCTTCTGCAGCCGGATCCACAGGCGCGGTTCCGCACCGCCACGGGAGCGCGCAAGGCGCTGAACTCCGCCGTCGAGCTGCTCCCCGAGCCGGGGCCCGACGACGAGATCGTGGAGATCTTCGATCAACTGGGGCCGCTGCCCCAGGGTTTCGGACCCGACGGGCCCCTCACGGCCCTGCCACAGCCTGGCTTCGCTCCACCCTCGGGCCAGCCCTCGGCTCCGCCTCCCGTTCCACCCCAGCCCCGCTCGGCGCCCCAGACCGGCAGCTTCCCGCTGACCCCACCGCCACAGCCGCCGACGCCCCCGCGGGCCATGCCATCGCAGGCCACTCCCTCGCATGGGACGCCTGCGCAGGCGACACCCGCGCAGGAGCAGCAGCCCGCGACGCCACCACCGCCCCCTTCGCCCCCTGCTCAGTCCCCTCATGTCCCTTCCCCCCACCCGATTTCATCTCCGGCACCGGCTCCGGCGCCAGCCCCGGCTCCAGTCCCCGCTCCGGCCCCTATTCACGTTCCGGCGCAGCACCACCCGGCACAACTCCCGGCGTACGCAGCCTCACCGTCCGTAATGGCGACAGCGCACCACGCTTCCGCCCCTACTTATCCATACACCGCTCAAGCCCCGCAGGTTCCACTCCAGCGCCGGCCGATCGCGCACCGGCAGAAGCGACCTGGGCCGCCCGCGAAGGTGGCAATCCCGATGCTGCTGGCGGCTCTGGCGTGCTTCGCGGTGGGCATCTGGGCCCTGACTCAGATCTGACCCACACCGGAGGCGGCACCAGCCAGAGAGCCCGTTATGACGAAGCCGCCCTCCGCCGCCCGATGAGCGTCCACGCGCCAAGGACCATCAGCAGCACGGTCCCGGCCCCGAACCCACCGGCGGCGACCACCTTCATGACGTCGCTGCCGCCGTCACGGTGACCGGCCCCGCCCCCGCTCTCGCCCCCGGCACCCGTCTCCCCCCGCAACGCCGCGTCCTTGTCCTCACCCGAGACGCTGAACTCATCGGCGGGCCGCGCCGTCCCCACGTACGCGGGCCCCGCCTTGGCCGCGCCGTCGACGTTCACCCGCAGCGTCAGGTCCAGCGGTCCGTCGCCGAACTCCCGGGTGACCTGCGGATTCAGATGGACCGAGAGGTAGTACCACCCGGCGAACCGTGTTCCGGCCACGCCGTCGATCGGGGAGTAACGGTTCTCGTGGGCCACGGGCGGCAGCGGGTCGAGCGCCGTCGTCTTCTGCCGGCCGTCGTAGGCCGTGGTGGCGTCATCAATGCGTTCGCGCACCGGATTGGCCAGAGACATCACGAGCGCCGACGTCACGTACTCGCCCCCTTCCCCGCTCGCACTGCCCAGCTCGGCGCTGGCCGAGATCTGTTGCCCCCAGTCGACCGGCACCCGGTAGAAGAGGGTCTGGCCGGGCTTGATCCGGTCGCCCCAGACGCCTGTCCGCAGCGCCCGTGCGTCGTTGAAGCCCGTGCCGCCCCTGCGCTCCTTGCGCGTGCCACCGGGCGGCGTGGGCGAGGCGGAGTTCCACGCTCCGGGCGGCGCCGTGGGGGCACTCTTGTCCACGCCGGGCTCCGACACGACGCGAAGCTCCGTGTCCCACGTCTCCGTACTGGAGCCCGGGTCGCTGTACCGCTCGACCACCACGTAGTACGTTCCGGCCACTTTGCACCGGTTGTCAGTCGGGCCGACCGCTCGTACCGCCGAGGCGGAGATGGGCCGCGGGCTCTGCGACGTACCGAACCGGGCGTCTCCGGAGTTGCAGTTGTTGCCGTTCGCGTCCTGCAAGGACACCTCTAGGCCGTCCCCGTAGGCGACCTTGGCGTCGAGCCCCGGGACGGCGGTGGCGGACACGTACACGGTCTCGCGGGCGTCCAATTGCAGCTGGTAGTAGAGCTTTGCGCCGCGTGCGAGAGAGCTCTTGTACGTCGATCCGGGCGTAAGTCGCGCGCTGTTCACGCTGGTCCGCGCACCGTCGACCGCCACGGCCCGCTCGGAGAAGACGTACGGGCCAGGTGCCGGGTCCGACGGCCCCTCCACGGCAGCCACCGCCACTCCCGAAGACACCGGAACCGCGCACAACACCGCACACAGCACCACACACAGCGCCGCCCCCGGCATCGCCCGGCCTCCGCGCAGCCGCCCCATCACGTGCCACCCCTCCCCCTGAGCCCCAGTCGTCCCGCGCACTATGCCCACGCGAGAACACGACAACCTTTGCTCACGCAAGGTGAGGGCTTGCGCACGCAAACCCGAGCGACAGGCGACCCAAAAGATTCGGACAGCCGGACAGCCCGGACAGCACAGGGCCCCGGCCGCAGAAGCGGCCGGGGCCCTGTTAAGAGACTGTTGTCGGTACTCACGAACCCGTGGGCACGGAGTCAGTCGCCTCCGTCCACAGATCCTGCTCGGCGCGATCCGCCTGGATCTGGCGGTACACGAGGAGCCCGCCGATGGCGGCCAGTGCGACCAGGAGAAGCTTCTTCACCGCGCGACCTCGTCTTTCTTGACGTAAGGGACCTCTGGCGCCCGACTATACACACCGATCGATACCGATCGGTGACCTGGATCCACCCCAACTCCCGCCCCGATCACAGCAGTCGAATCGGGCGCCGCCGCTCTCCGCCGCCTCACGGCTCGCCGCGCCATTCACCGCTCCCGACCCCACCCGGGCCTCTCCCAGGCCCTCCAGAGGCCATTTACGGCCATACGGGTGGTGTTCATCTGAACATCGACGCGCCACGAGCGTTGGTCCCCCACTCTCGGCTCGACATACACATGATGAGGAAAGTACGCAAATCGCCCAACCCGAAAGTGAGAAGCCATGACCGGCTCCAAGGCCATGAAGCTGTGGACCACGCTCATCACCGCCTTCCTCGCACTCTTCGCCACGCTGGGATTCACCACGACGGCAACGGCGGCCACGCCGGCGCAGCAGACCACGGAAACGTGCAAGAGCGCGCCGACCATGACGGCCCCACTCGCGGCCTACTGGGCAGCAGCGTACGAACGGTCCCTGCCGCCCACGATGAAGCAGCGCATCCGCGCAGAGGCCCACGGATCGTCCCCCAGCTGCCGCCACCTCCCCACGGACGACACGGAGACGGCCGTTGAGGCCGAGGCCCATCCGGGCGGGCTCGCCGCGGAGCCGTAGTCACACCCCGGCCCCCCAGGCCGCCGTCCCCCAGGGACCCCCACAGACACAAGCCCCACAGACACGAAGAAGACCCCCAGCCCGTATCGGCTGGGGGTCTTCTTCGTGTCTGTGGGGCTAACAGGATTTGAACCTGTGGCCTCATCCTTATCAGGGATGCGCTCTAACCAACTGAGCTATAGCCCCGCCGCGCTGCGGTGTGTCCCGCGCGCTGACCTCTGAAGATTAGCGCACGTGCGGGCCAGTCCCAAAATCGATACCTCCGTGGGCACCGCACAGGCCGATGCACACGTCAGGGCCCCGCCCTGATCGGGCGGGGCCCTGACCGCGAAAGCCCTCCGGCGCTGGGCGCCGGAGGGCCGGTGGAGCCAAAAGGAAACCGCCGCGGACTCGAAGGAACCGCTGGCTACGAACCGGCGGCTACAAGAAGAGACCCAAAGAAAGGATTACTCGTCCTCGGCCAGCGTCAGCTCGACGCCGCCCACGAAGCCCGCGGAGAGGTTGTAGATGAAGGCGCCGAGCGTCGCGAGCGCCGTGGCGAGGACCACGTCGATGACCGCGATGATCGTCGTGAACATCAGGACGCGCGGCAGCGACAGGAAGGACTGCAGGTCGAAGCCGTTGGACTCGTTCGAGCCCGTCGCCTCCGAGATCGTGCCGCCCACCGTGGAGAAGACGCCCATGGCGTCCATGACCATCCACAGCACGGCGGCCGCGACGATCGTGCAGATGCCGAGCGCGATGGAGAGCAGGAAGCTGACCTTCATCACTGACCACGGGTCGGCCTTGGCCACCCGCAGCCGCGCCTTGCGCGTACGAGGCGTCGTGCGCGCCCCCGTCCGCGGCCTGCGCACGGAACCCGTCTGGGAGTTCTGCTGATAGGCCTGCGGCGGGTGGTACGGCTGCGACCCCTGCTGCTGGGGCTGGCGCTCACCGGGCAGAGCACCGGTGGCGTTCGGGGACCCTTGGCCCCCCTGGGACCCGTCTGCGTACTGCGCTGACTGAGCCGGCTGCGGCCCTCGGGTGTCGGTCACGGTTCCCCCCTGGGATCCACGGGACTCATGCGAGTCGGGAGAATCAGTGGCGGAGCCACGGACACCGTCTGTACCGGCTGGGCCGGTTCCACTTGCCCCGGCGCCCGTGGCTCCACTCACGATGACTCTCTCCTCGCGCTACTCGGCCGCGGACTCCGTGCCCTCGTCCGTACCGACGGCCGGCTCGCCGTCGGCCGATTCGACGACGATGTCTCCGTCGACTTCCTCAGCCTCGCGCCCGGCCTCGGCGTTACGAGCGATACCGACCACGGCATCGCGCTTGCCCAGGTTGATCAGTTGGACGCCCATGGTGTCACGGCCCGTCTCCCTGACCTCGTTGACTCGCGTACGAATCACACCGCCGCTGAGGGTGATGGCGAGGATCTCGTCGGTCTCCTCCGTCACCAGCGCCCCCACGAGTTCGCCGCGGTCCTCCACGATCTTGGCGGCCTTGATTCCGAGGCCACCACGACCCTGGACGCGGTACTCGTCGACGTTGGTCCGCTTCGCGTAACCGCCGTCGGTTGCGGTGAAGACGAAAGTACCCGGCCTGACGACATTCATCGAGAGCAGTTCGTCGCCACCGCGGAAACTCATTCCCTTGACGCCCGACGTCGCGCGGCCCATGGGACGCAGCGCCTCGTCCGTCGCGGTGAACCTGATCGACTGCGCCTTCTTGCTGATGAGCAGCAGGTCGTCCTCGGAGGAGACCAGCTCGGCGCCGATCAGCTCGTCGTCCTTGCCGTCGTCCGTCTCGCGCAGGTTGATGGCGATGACGCCACCGGAACGAGGCGAGTCGTAGTCCTTGAGCGGCGTCTTCTTCACGAGGCCGCCCTTGGTGGCGAGAACCAGGTAGGGCACCGCTTCGTAGTCACGGATCGCGAGGATCTCGGCGATCTGCTCGTCCGGCTGGAAGGCGAGCAGGTTCGCCACGTGCTGGCCGCGGGCCTCGCGGCCGGCGTCGGGCAGCTCGTACGCCTTCGCGCGGTAGACGCGGCCCTTGTTCGTGAAGAACAGCAGCCAGTGGTGCGTCGTCGACACGAAGAAGTGGTCGACGATGTCGTCCTGCTTCAGCTTCGTGCCGCGCACGCCCTTGCCGCCGCGCTTCTGCGAGCGGTAGTCCTCCGTCTTGGTGCGCTTGATGTAGCCACCGCGCGTGATCGTGACGACGATGTCCTCTTCGGCGATCAGGTCCTCCATGGACATGTCGCCGTCGAAGGGGACGAGCGCCGATCGACGGTCCTCGCCGAACTTGTCGACGATCGCCGCGAGCTCCTCGCTGATGATCTGGCGCTGCCGCTCGGGCGAGGCCAGGATCGCGTTGTACTCGTTGATCTTCGCCTGCAGTTCGTCGTGCTCGGCGACGATCTTCTGGCGCTCCAGGGCGGCGAGGCGGCGCAGCTGCATCTCGAGGATGGCGTTGGCCTGGATCTCGTCGATCGAGAGCAGGCCCATCAGGCCCTCACGCGCGACGTCGACGGTCTGGCTGGCCCGGATGAGGGCGATGACCTCGTCGATGGCGTCCAGGGCCTTGAGCAGGCCACGCAGGATGTGGGCCCGCTCCTCGGCCTTGCGCAGCCGGAACTTCGTGCGCCGGACGATGACCTCGACCTGGTGCGTCACCCAGTGGCGGATGAACGCGTCCAGGGAGAGGGTGCGCGGCACGCCGTCGACCAGGGCCAGCATGTTGGCGCTGAAATTCGACTGGAGGTCGGTGTGCTTGTAGAGGTTGTTCAGGACGACCTTGGCGACCGCGTCCCGCTTCAGGACGACGACGAGGCGCTGTCCGGTGCGCGAGGACGTCTCGTCGCGGACGTCGGCGATGCCGCCGACCCTGCCGTCCTTGACCAGGTCGGCGATCTTCTGCGCGAGGTTGTCGGGGTTGGTCTGGTAGGGGAGCTCGGTGACCACCAGGCACTGGCGGTTCTGGATCTCCTCGACCGCGACGACCGCGCGCATGGTGATGGAGCCACGGCCCGTGCGGTACGCCTCCTCGATGCCCTTTCGGCCCACTACTAGTGCGCCGGTGGGGAAATCGGGGCCCTTGATGCGCTCGATGAGGGCGTCGAGCAGCTCCTCGTGCGAGGCGTCCGGGTGCTCCAGGGCCCACTGCGCGCCTGCCGCGACCTCGCGGAGGTTGTGCGGCGGGATGTTGGTGGCCATGCCGACCGCGATGCCCGCCGAGCCGTTGATGAGCAGGTTCGGGAAGCGCGCCGGCAGGACCGTCGGCTCCTGGTTGCGGCCGTCGTAGTTGTCCGTGAAGTCGACGGTGTCCTCGTCGATGTCACGGACCATCTCCATGGCCAGCGGCGCCATCTTGCACTCGGTGTACCGCATGGCGGCCGCCGGGTCGTTGCCCGGAGAGCCGAAGTTGCCGTTGGAGTCCACCAGGGGCATCCGCATCGACCACGGCTGGGCCAGGCGGACCAGGGCGTCGTAGATGGAGGAGTCGCCGTGCGGGTGGTAGGTGCCCATGACGTCGCCGACGACGCGGGCGCACTTGTAGAAGCCCTTCTCGGGGCGGTATCCGCCGTCGTACATCGCGTACAGGACGCGGCGGTGCACGGGCTTCAGGCCGTCCCGTACGTCGGGCAGCGCACGCGACACGATGACGGACATCGCGTAGTCGAGGTAGGAGCGCTGCATCTCCGTCTCGAGCCCGACGGGCTCGACACGCATGCCCACGCCGGGAACGGCGGGCTCCTCTTCGGGCATCACAGGGGTGTTCTCGTCGGCCATCGCTGGTCAAAGTCCTTTCGAGGTGCGGCTTGTACGGGCCGACTCAGATGTCGAGGAAACGGACGTCCTTGGCGTTGCGCTGAATGAACGAGCGCCGTGCCTCGACGTCCTCTCCCATCAGCACCGAGAAGAGGTCGTCGGCCTGTGCCGCGTCGTCCAGGGTGACCTGGCCGAGAACGCGGTGATCCTGGTCCATCGTCGTGACGCGCAGCTCCTCGGCGTTCATCTCGCCGAGACCCTTGAAGCGCTGGACCGAGTCGTCCCTGACGCGCTTGCCGGCCTGGCGGCCGATCTCGATGAGGGCGTCGCGCTCGCGGTCCGAGTACGCGTACTGGAAGTCGTCCCGGCTCCACTTGATCTTGTAGAGCGGCGGGCGCGAGAGGTACACGTGGCCCGACTCGACGAGCGGCCGCATGAAGCGGAACAGGAACGTCAGGAGCAGGGTGTTGATGTGCTGACCGTCGACGTCGGCGTCCGCCATCAAGATGATCTTGTGATAGCGGAGCTTCTCGATGTCGAAGTCCTCGTGCACTCCCGTGCCGAAGGCCGAGATGAGGGCCTGGACCTCCTGGTTGTGCAGGATCTTGTCGATCCGCGCCTTCTCGACGTTCAGGATCTTGCCTCGGATGGGCAGGATGGCCTGGTACATCGGGTCACGGCCGGACTTCGCCGAACCACCGGCGGAGTCACCCTCGACGATGAAGATCTCGCACTTCGTCGGGTCGTTCGACTGGCAGTCGGAGAGCTTTCCGGGCAGCGAGGCCGATTCGAGCAGGCCCTTGCGGCGGGTCAGGTCGCGTGCCTTGCGGGCGGCGACGCGGGCCGTGGCGGCCTGGATGCTCTTGCGGATGATGTCCGCGGCCTCGTTCGGATTCCGGTCGAACCAGTCCGTGAGGTGCTCGTGCACGACCTTCTGTACGAAGGTCTTCGCCTCGGTGTTGCCCAGCTTGGTCTTGGTCTGGCCCTCGAACTGGGGCTCCCCGAGCTTCACCGAGATGATCGCCGTCAGACCCTCGCGGATGTCCTCGCCCGTGAGGTTGTCGTCCTTCTCGCGCAGCAGCTTCTTCTCGCGCGCGTACCGGTTGACCAGGCCCGTCAGAGCGGCCCTGAAGCCCTCTTCGTGCGTGCCGCCCTCGTGCGTGTGGATCGTGTTCGCGAAGGAGTAGACACCTTCGGTGTACTGCGAGTTCCACTGCATCGCGATCTCGGCCGAGAGCATGCGCTCCTTGTCCTCGGCCTCGACGTCGATGACGGTCGGGTGAATGACCTCGCCCTTGCGGGAGTTGAGGTACTTCACGAAGTCGACGATGCCGCCTTCGTAGTGGTACGTCACCGTGCGGGCCTCGGGGGCCGCCTCGTCGTCGGTGGCCTCGGTGGAGTCCGCACCCGCCGTCGCCTTCGCCGACTCGCGCTCGTCGGTGAGCTTGATGGTCAGTCCCTTGTTGAGGAACGCCATCTCCTGGAAGCGCCGTGCGAGCGTCTCGAAGGAGTACACGGTCGTCTCGAAGACGTCCGGGTCGGCCCAGAAGGTGACCGTGGTGCCGGTCTCCTCGGTCGCCTCGTGCCGCTCCAGGGGGGCGGTCGGGGCACCCGTCTTGTAGTCCTGCGTCCAGCGGTAGCCGTCGGTCTTGATGTCGACGGCGAGCTTGGTGGACAGGGCGTTCACGACGGAGACACCGACGCCGTGCAGACCACCGGAGACGGCGTACCCGCCGCCGCCGAACTTGCCGCCCGCGTGCAGCACGGTGAGCACGACCTCGACGGCCGGCTTCTTCTCGACGGGGTGGATGCCCACCGGGATGCCACGGCCGTTGTCGATGACGCGTACGCCACCGTCGGCGAGGATCGTCACGTCGATGGTGTCCGCGTGCCCCGCGAGGGCTTCGTCGACGGAGTTGTCGACAACCTCTTGCACGAGGTGGTGCAGGCCACGCTCACCGGTCGACCCGATGTACATGCCAGGTCGCTTGCGGACCGCGTCCAGACCCTCGAGGACGGTGATCGCGCTGGCGTCGTACGAGGCTGTGACCTCGCCGTTCTCGCCGGCGGCGGTGGACGGGATGTTCTCGTTGGGGTTGCCGGAATCGGCCACGAAGCGCCCTTTCTGGCACAGCACAAGCCAAGCACCCGGCGGTGGCCGGAGCGGCTGCGTCGTTCAGCGATAGTCAGCGTTGCTCGGTGCGACCCACAAGTGGGGCGGGATTAGCTTCCAGTCTACCGGTAGCGCCGACAGTGATGGGGGTTTGCCGGTACCTGAGTCCGCATGTGCCGTCCTGAACCGGCATCATCCGACTCCCCATATGCGGCCCGGGGCTCTAAGAGGCTCACAGCGGCACTCAGCGCTTCGGGGTGTCAACCTTGAGCTACCAACCGGTACGGCCTCAGCCGTAGGTGTCCCCGGGGCCCGTGCTGCCCGGTGCGCGCAGGGGTCCGAAGCGCCGCGTGGGGCCGCTGGGACCAAGGACTTTGATGAGGCGCACGGTGCCGTGGCCGAGGTCCTCGTTGAGGCGCGCGACCAGCTGCGGGGCCAGGAGGCGCAGATTCGTCGCCCAGGCCGTGGAATCGCACTGGACGGTCAGGACGCGCTCGTTCTCGTCGTACCTCTGGGGCACGCAGTGCTTGGCCAGGTCCTCGCCGACGATCTGCGGCCAGCGGCCCATCACACCGCCGACCGCGGCCGGTGTCTCCCAGCCGCGCTCGGTGATCAGGCGGTTGATGGCGGAGCCGAGCGGTTGCGGGTCACGCCCGTCGGCGCGCGCGCCGGAGCGAAGACCGCCTCTACGGGCCTGCTTCTTCTGCTGGGCGGCGTCTCCACGCGCGCGTGCCTGTTCCTTGGCGGCACGCAGGGCGACCCGGGCGAGGTCGACACCGGAGGGCTCGGGCGTCTTCGGGCTCTCCTTGGGGGCGTCCTGAGGAGCACCCTTGGCGGACTCTTCGCCGCTCATACGCGCTCCACCGCGCCGTCCGACACCGCGAACCGCGTCCCGGCGAGCACGCCCGGCACGTCGTCCTCCACCGCGGCCGTGACCAGGACCTGCTCGCCCGGCGCCACCAGCTCCGCGAGCCGCTCCCGGCGGCGCGCGTCGAGCTCCGCGAACACGTCGTCCAGGACGAGCACGGGTTCGTTCCCCTCGGCACGCAGGAGGTCGTACGAGGCGAGGCGCAGCGACAGGGCGTACGACCAGGACTCGCCGTGGCTCGCGTACCCCTTGGCGGGGAGCTGGCCCAGCTTGAGGAGCAGGTCGTCGCGGTGCGGGCCGACCAGCGTCACCCCACGCTCGATCTCCTGCTTGCGGGCCTCTTCGAGGGCGGCGATCAGCTGCTCGAACAGAGCCTCGCGCGTATGGCCGTCGCCCGGCGCGGAGGGCTTGTACTCAAGGGTGACGGGTCCGCCGCCGGGCGCCAGCTGTTCGTACGCCTTGTCGGCGAGCGGCTGCAGCGAGGCGATCAGGTCCAGCCGCTGGGTGAGCAGTTCGGCGCCCGCGCGGGCGAGGTGCTGGTCCCAGACGTCGAGTGTGGACAGGTCCATGGAACGCCCGCCGTGCCGCCGTGCCAGGGCCGCCGACTTCAGGAGGGTGTTGCGCTGCTTCAGCACCCGGTCGTAGTCGGAGCGCACGCCCGCCATGCGCGGGGAGCGGGCCGTGATCAGCTCGTCCAGGAACCGTCGGCGCTCACCCGGGTCGCCCTTGATCAGCGCCAGATCCTCGGGAGCGAACAGCACCGTACGCACGATTCCCAGCACGTCACGGGGCTTGACCTGCGAGGACCTGTTGATGCGGGCGCGATTGGCCTTGCCCGGATTGAGTTCGAGCTCGACCAGCTGCTGGCGCTCGCCCTGGCGGACCGCGGCCCGGACGACGGCGCGCTCGGCGCCCATGCGCACCAGTGGGGCGTCCGAGGAGACCCGGTGGCTGCCGAGCGTGGCGAGATAGCCGACGGCCTCCACGAGGTTCGTCTTGCCCTGGCCGTTGGGGCCCACGAACGCGGTGACGCCCGGATCGAGAGGGACCTCGACCCGGGCGTACGAGCGGAAGTCGGCCAGCGACAGATGCGTGACGTGCATGGTGTGCGCCGACCTCCCCCGGCTTGCTTCTCTTGCTGAGAGGCCTGTGGGAAACAGCTGATGTTCCCCACAGGCTGTGGATCAGTTCTCGCTCTTGGACTCGACCGCGTGGCCACCGAACTGGTTGCGCAGCGCCGCGATCATCTTCATCTGCGGGGAGTCGTCCTGCCGCGAGGCGAACCGGGCGAAGAGCGAGGCCGTGATCGCGGGCAGCGGCACGGCGTTGTCGATGGCGGCTTCCACCGTCCACCGGCCCTCGCCGGAGTCCTGCGCGAAGCCGCGCAGCTTCGCCAGGTGCTCGTCGTCGTCCAGGGCATTGACCGCGAGGTCGAGCAGCCAGGAACGGATGACCGTGCCCTCCTGCCAGGAGCGGAAGACCTCGCGTACGTCCGTGACGGAGTCGACCTTCTCCAGGAGCTCCCAGCCCTCGGCGTAGGCCTGCATCATGGCGTACTCGATGCCGTTGTGGACCATCTTCGAGAAGTGGCCCGCTCCGACCTTGCCGGCGTGCACGGAGCCGAAGTCGCCCTCGGGCTTGAGCGCGTCGAAGATCGGCTGGACCTTCTCGATGTCCTTGGCGTCGCCGCCGTACATCAGCGCGTAGCCGTTCTTGAGGCCCCAGACGCCGCCGGAGACGCCGCAGTCGACGAAGCCGATGCCCTTGGCGGCGAGCTCCTCGGCGTGCTTCTCGTCGTCCGTCCAGCGGGAGTTGCCGCCGTCCACGACGACGTCGCCGGGCTGGAGCAGCTCGGCGAGCTCGTCGACGGTGGACTGGGTCGCGGCTCCGGCCGGAACCATCACCCAGACGACGCGCGGACCCTTGAGTTTGCCCACAAGCTCTTCGAGGCTGTGGACATCCGCGACGTCCTGGTTGCGGTCGTATCCGATGACGGTGTGGCCTGCGCGGCGGATGCGCTCGCGCATGTTGCCGCCCATCTTGCCGAGGCCGACGAGACCGAGCTCCATCAGTGGTTCCTTAAGTAGCGATGTGGCGTGGAGGCACCTTCGTACCCGCGTCCGAGCCTACGCCCGGACGCCCGCTCACACCTGTGGGCTCAGCCGCTCAGACGTACGGGCATGATCAGGTACTTGTAGGCCTCGTCGGCCTCCGCGTCCACGGCCGGCCTGCCGCTCAGGAGCGCCGGCTTCGTCGACGTCGTGAACGACAGCTGGGCGACCGGGGAGTCGATCGCGCTCAGGCCGTCGAGCAGGAACGTCGGGTTGAAGGCGATCGAGACGTCGTCGCCCTCGAGCTGGGCGTCGACCCTTTCCACAGCCTGTGCGTCGTCGCTGGAGCCGGCCTCCAGGATCAGCACGCCCTGCTCGAAGCTGAGCCGCACCGGGGTGTTCCGCTCGGCCACCAGGGCCACGCGCTTCACGGCCTCGACGAACGGGGCGGTCTCGATGACCGCGATCGAGTTGAACTCCGTGGGGAAGAGCGTCTTGTACTTCGGCAGGTCGCCCTCGAGGAGACGCGTGGTCGTACGCCGACCGGCGCCCTCGAAACCGATCAGGCCCTCACCGGCACCGGAGCCGGACAGCGCCAGGGTGACCGTGTCGCCGCTCGTGAGCGCCTTGGCGGTGTCCAGGAGCGTCTTGGCGGGCACCAGGGCGACCGCGGACGCCTCGGGGTTCTCCGGCTTCCACAGGAACTCGCGGACCGCGAAGCGGTAGCGGTCGGTGGAGGCCAGCGTGACCGTGTCGCCCTCGATCTCGATGCGTACGCCGGTCAGGACGGGGAGCGTGTCGTCGCGGCCCGCGGCGATGGCCACCTGCGCGGCGGCCGAGGCGAAGACCTCACCGGGGACCGTGCCGGTCGCGGTGGGCATCTGCGGCAGCGCGGGGTACTCCTCCACAGGGAGTGTGTGGAGTGTGAATCGCGAGGAGCCGCAGACCACCGTGGCCCGCACACCGTCTGTGGAGATCTCCACCGGACGGTTGGGAAGGGCGCGGCAGATGTCGGCGAGCAGCCGGCCGGAGACGAGGACCGTGCCCTCGTCGTCGATCTCGGCGTCCACGGAGACACGCGCCGAGACCTCGTAGTCGAAGCTGGAAAGGCTGAGTGCGCCTTCCTCGGCCTTCAGCAGCAGGCCCGCGAGGACAGGTGCCGGTGGCCGGGCCGGGAGACTGCGCGCCGCCCACGCCACTGCCTCCGCGAGTACGTCGCGTTCCACCCGGATCTTCACTTAGCCGCCCTCCTGCTGTTGCTGGCACTGGGGACCAGTCTGACGCACCGCACTGACAGTGGGTGCCCGTCGGGGTCAAGTCGTGACGAGCGGCGCCTGAGGTCCGGAGCGCGAGTTGTGCACAGGCCCCTCTTCGAAGCCAATTCCCCGGTGACTCTAGGGGGCAGTAGTAGTAGGGCCTGTGGAAACCGTGGATAACCGCGTATGCGCAGGTCAGTGCCGGTTTTTTATCCACCGCGCCTGTGGGCGGAGGCGGTGGACAACCGGTGGTTTCTGTGGACGGGCGAAAGTTCTGCACACCCGATGCACAGGCAGGGGGTACTTCTCCCCAACGCTGTCCCCAGTTTTACCCACCTTCCCCACAGGCCAACCGACCACCTTGGTGTGACGCCTTTCACTCGGCACGGTGACGGGGCGCGTTGCGTTGCCGAACAGTGGACAGCCGTGTGGAGAAGCTGGGGAAAGCTGGGGACAACCGGCCCGAGCCTGTGGGTTGCCGGTGGACAAGTTCATGCACACCCTGTGGACGAGATTTTCCTCCACAGCCTGTGGAGGACCGTCGTCCACCAATCCACAACCACTTGACCTGGCTTGATGATCCTTCAGCAGGGTCCCCTGTGGACAGCGTCTGGACAACTTCTCGGTCCCCAGGGTGTGGAGGGGAAAAAGTGCGCACATCTGTGGAGAACAGGCCTCTCAGCTGGGGAAATCGAACAGTCGGGAGGCGTTGACGGGCTCCACGCGCGCGTGCACAACGCCGAAGGGCGCCCCGGAAGTTGTCCCGGGGCGCCCTTCGGAGGTGTTTGCCGGCCTCTGTCAGCCGTTCTTGATGCGGTTGGTGAGCTCGGTGACCTGGTTGTAGATCGAGCGCCGCTCGGCCATCAGGGCCCGGATCTTGCGGTCCGCGTGCATGACCGTCGTGTGGTCGCGGCCGCCGAACTGCGCGCCGATCTTGGGCAGGGAGAGGTCCGTCAGCTCGCGGCAGAGGTACATCGCGATCTGGCGGGCCGTCACCAGGACGCGGCTGCGCGAGGATCCGCAGAGGTCGTCCACCGTCAGACCGAAGTAGTCCGCGGTCGCGGCCATGATGGCCGGAGCCGTGATCTCCGGAGAGGCGTCCTCGCCGCCCGGGATCAGGTCCTTCAGGACGATCTCCGTCAGACCCAGGTCCACCGGCTGCCTGTTGAGCGAGGCGAAGGCCGTGACCCGGATCAGCGCGCCCTCGAGCTCACGGATGTTGCGTGAGATGCGGGACGCGATGAACTCAAGGACCTCCGGCGGGGCGTTGAGCTGCTCCTGCACCGCCTTCTTACGAAGGATGGCGATACGCGTCTCGAGCTCCGGCGGCTGGACGTCGGTGATCAGTCCCCACTCGAAGCGGTTGCGCAGCCGGTCCTCCAGCGTCACCAGCTGTTTGGGCGGCCGGTCGCTGGAGAGCACGATCTGTTTGTTCGCGTTGTGAAGCGTATTGAAGGTGTGGAAGAACTCCTCCTGCGTCGACTCCTTGCTCGCGAGGAACTGGATGTCGTCGACGAGCAGGATGTCCATCTCGCGGTACCGCTTGCGGAAAGTGTCGCCCTTGCCGTCGCGGATGGAGTTGATGAACTCGTTCGTGAACTCCTCGGAGCTCACGTAGCGCACGCGCGTGCCGGGATAGAGGCTTCGGGCGTAGTGACCGATGGCGTGCAGCAGGTGCGTTTTGCCGAGCCCGGACTCTCCGTAGATGAAGAGGGGGTTGTACGCCTTGGCGGGCGCCTCGGCCACGGCGACGGCCGCGGCGTGCGCGAAGCGGTTGGAAGCGCCGATCACGAAGGTGTCGAAAAGATACTTCGGGTTGAGACGCGCGGTGGGCTCGCCGGGCGCCGACGCCGGGGCCGGCTGAGCGGCCAGCGGGCCGGGGGTGCCGCTGCCGTGGACACCGTGGCCGTTGCCGTGGCCGCCGCCCCGGGGGTCGTGTCCGCCGGATCCCTGCGACTGGTCGTGACGCTCACGTCTGTCGTGGCGGTCGTGCCGGTCGTGGCGGTCCTGCTGGTCCTGCCGGTCCTGGCGGTGCTGTTCATACGGGGAGTGCCCCTGCGGGGGCTGCGACCGGTAGTCGTGCTGGGGCTGCTGCTGGGGGCTCGCGTACGGGTCCCGCTCGGGAAAGCCCAGCCGCTGCTGCTGCCAGCCGTAGTCGTCCTGCTGGGGCGGCTGCTGCTGCGGCCAGGCGCCGGGCGCGGGGCGCTGATAGTCGGGGTACGCGGGGCGGGCGGTCGGCAGCTGGTCGGGCCCGTGGCCCGGTGCATGGTCGTCCGAGGTGCGGCGGCCGTAACCGTCGTACTGCTCATGTCCCTGATTGGGGCCCGGGTGCTGCTCCGGCTCCTCGTAACGTTGCTGCTGTTGCTGGCCGGGCTGCTGCTGGTATGGCGGCGCCGTGGGGCCGGGCCGGTCCATGGGGTCGCCGACCGAGTCGTCCACCGTGATGGCGATACGGATCGGGCGGCCGCACTCGCGGCTCAGCGACTCGCTGACGATGGGGGCGAGGCGGCCCTCGAGCACGCCCTTGGCGAACTCGTTCGGCACGGCCAGCAGGGCGGTGTCGGCGACGAGTGCCAGCGGCTGGCAGCGCTTGATCCAGCGCTCGTCCTTCGCGTCTACTCCGTGTCCCCGCCCCTCACCCAGCAGCTGCTCCAGAACTCGTGGCCACACTGCGGCAAGATCGGCAGGTACGTCAGCCACAAGGCACGCTCTCTCACGGGGTCCCACGAAGGTGTGGTTCTTGGGACGGAAATCGGGATGGGCAGGGAGAAGGGAATGAATCGGAGTTTGGCCACGGTAGTCAGGGCAACGGCTGCGGTTCAAGTTGTTGTCCACAGGCTGTGCACAGTGTCTCTCCCTGACGGTCGGTTTGACCGGATGGCGTAGCCCCGCGTACCGTGACCAGGTCGAGTTGTCGATGGCTGCTGCCGCCTGCCTCCGATGGGCAAAGATCACGATCTGTGATTGTGAAGCGGTGCACTCGGTGCGTATTCGCGAGCTTCTCGTGGGCGCACGGTGACAGCCAGGCGATGTCCCGCCACCACACAATCATTTCTGGAGCCCCCGAGTGAGCAAGCGCACCTTCCAGCCGAACAACCGTCGCCGCGCCAAGACCCACGGCTTCCGCCTGCGGATGCGCACCCGTGCCGGCCGCGCGATCCTCGCGAACCGTCGTGGCAAGGGTCGCGCCAGCCTTTCCGCCTAATCGTTTAGGTCATGACGTCGTGCTGCCTACCGAGCATCGGCTGAGGCGGCGCGAAGACTTCGCGACCGCGGTACGCCGAGGACGACGGGCCGGACGCCCGCTTCTCGTCGTCCATCTTCGTAGCGGTGCAACGGACCCGCACGCGCCTGGGGAGAGCGTTCCCCCGACGCGTGCGGGTTTCGTCGTGAGCAAGGCCGTTGGCGGAGCAGTCGTACGCAATACGGTGAAGCGCAGGCTTCGCCATCTGATGCGCGACCGGGTGGGCCAGCTGCCCCCCGGTAGCCTGGTAGTCGTACGAGCGTTGCCCGGATCGGGTGACGCCGCCCATGCACAGCTGGCCCAAGACCTGGACGCCGCTCTTCAGCGGCTGCTGGGAGGGGGCGCTCGATGAAGTACCCACTGCTGGCTCTGATCAAGCTGTATCAGTGGACGATCAGTCCGCTGCTTGGTCCGGTGTGCAAGTACTACCCGTCGTGCTCCCGCTACGGCTACCTGGCCATCGACCGGCACGGTGCGATCAAGGGAACGGCGCTGACGGCCTGGCGCATCCTGCGGTGCAATCCGTGGTCGCTCGGTGGTGTCGACCATGTCCCGCCGCGCAAGCGTCCGCGGTGGCACGAGATGCTGCGCGCCATGTGGCGCGAGCGCAAGGGCGGGCCCTCCGCCGCTGGCGTGCCCTCCGAGGAGATGTCCCCGGATACCCCGAGCCCGGCCGCCGAGACCCCGTCCCATGCTCAAGGAGCCTGATTAGTGGACACGATTGCCAGTCTGTTCAGCTTCATCACGACACCCGTTTCCTGGGTCATCGTCCAGTTCCACTCGCTGTACGGGGCCATTTTCGGTCCTGACACGGGCTGGGCCTGGGGCTTGTCCATCGTGTCCCTGGTGATCTTGATCCGTATCTGCCTGATCCCGCTCTTCGTGAAGCAGATCAAGGCGACCCGGGCGATGCAGACGCTGCAGCCCGAGATGAAGAAGATCCAGGAACGCTACAAGAGCGACAAGCAGCGTCAGTCCGAAGAGATGATGAAGCTGTACAAGGAGTCGGGTACGAACCCGCTCTCCTCGTGCCTTCCCATCCTGGCGCAGTCGCCGTTCTTCTTCGCGCTCTACCACGTGCTCTCCGGCATCGCGTCGAACGACACCATCGGCGTCATCGACAAGCCGCTGCTCGAGAGCGCGCAGAAGGCGCACATCTTCGGCGCCCCGCTCGCCGCGAAGTTCATGGACAGCCAGGAGAAGGTCGAGGCGCTCCACGCCTCGCTGACCGACGTCCGCGTTGTCACCGCGATCATGATCATCCTGATGTCGGCGTCGCAGTTCTTCACGCAGCGCCAGCTGATGACGAAGAACGTGGACACGACGGTCAAGACGCCGTTCATGCAGCAGCAGAAGATGCTGATGTACGTCTTCCCGATCATGTTCGCCGTGTTCGGCATCAACTTCCCGGTCGGTGTTCTCGTCTACTGGCTGACCACCAACGTGTGGACCATGGGTCAGCAGATGTTCGTCATCCGCCGTAACCCGACTCCGGGCTCCAAGGCTCAGGCCGCGTACCTCGAGCGTCTGCAGAAGCAGATCACGCACCACAAGAAGGTGCGGGGCCGCGGCAACGTGAACGTCATGAAGGCGATCGTCGCCAAGGGACGTGACCGCAACGAGTTCGAGCGCAAGTTCATCAATGGCCTGAGCAAGGCGGGTCTCGTGGCCCAGACCGACGGCTCCGTCGCGCCGAGCGACTCCGCTGTCGCCACGGAGACCGAGGACGGCACTCCCGCAGCCGGTGCCACCCCGAAGCGGCAGCAGCCCAAGCGCCAGAGCAAGTCGCAGCGCCAGTCCGCCGCCACACACGGCAAGGCGGAGAGCGACACAGAGGCCCCTTCGGACGCGAAGACGTCACTGGAGAAGACTCAGGACGAGCCTGAGGACGCCGCTCCCCAGGGCAAGCCCGCGGGCGGCAAGTCCGGGTCAGGTAACGCACGCCAAGCCAAGTCGGGGCAGCGCAAGGGCCAGCAGCGGCCCAAGCACCCGTCCAAGAAGTAGAAGGAGTCCATCCCGTGACGGAAGGCACCACCGCCCCCGCCGAGGCCGAGGTCGAGGCCGGCGACACCCTCACCCGCCTTGAGCAGGAGGGTGAGATCGCGGCGGACTACCTCGAGGGTCTGCTGGACATCGCCGATCTCGACGGCGACATCGACATGGACGTCGAGGCCGACCGCGCCGCTGTCTCGATCATCAGCGACTCGCACAGCCGCGACCTGCAGAAGCTCGTCGGCCGTGACGGTGAGGTCCTGGAGGCGCTCCAGGAGCTGACCCGTCTCGCCGTGCACCGCGAGACCGGCGACCGCAGCCGCCTCATGCTGGACATCGCGGGTTACCGCGCCAAGAAGCGCGAGGAACTCTCCGAGCTGGGTGCCAAGGCCGCGGCCGAGGTGAAGAGCTCGGGTGAGCCGGTCAACCTCAAGCCGATGACGCCCTTCGAGCGCAAGGTCGTGCATGATGCGGTCAAGGCCGCCGGTCTGCGCAGCGAGTCCGAGGGCGAGGAGCCGCAGCGCTTCGTCGTCGTGCTTCCCGCCTGATCGCACGCCGTTTCCCCGGCCCCGTCTGTTCGCAGGCGGGGCCGGTCTTTGTCAGCCTGATAGTCAGCCACCCCAGTGCGGTACGGAAGGACGGTCCCCGTGACGGAGGCAGCGGAGCTCCCCTCGGCGCCCGAGCAGGCCCGGGCGGTATTCGGTGAGCGCTTCTCGGACGCGGTCCGGTACGCGGAGTTGCTGGCCGACGCGGGAGTGCAGCGCGGCCTGATCGGCCCCCGCGAAGTGCCCCGGCTGTGGGAGCGGCACCTGCTGAACTGCGCGGTCCTCTCCGAGGTCGTGCCCGAGAACGTGATGGTGTGCGACGTCGGCTCGGGGGCGGGCCTGCCGGGTATTCCGCTGGCTCTCGTCCGCCCGGATCTCAAGATCACGCTGCTTGAACCTCTGCTGCGGCGGACCAACTTCCTCACCGAAGTGGTCGAGCTGCTCGGGCTCGACCATGTGACGGTCGTGCGGGGGCGCGCCGAGGAGGTCCTTGGCAAGCTGCCTCCCGTCCACGTGGTGACCGCGCGGGCCGTGGCACCACTGGACCGCCTCGCGGCCTGGGGCGTGCCGCTCTTGCGTCCCTACGGGGAGATGCTTCTGCTCAAGGGGGACACGGCTGAGGAAGAGGTCAAGGCCGCCGGGGCTGCACTGAGCAAGCTCGGCGCCGTGACGACCTCCGTGTTGCATGTCGGTGAGGGCGTGGTGGATCCGCTGTCCACGGTCGTGCGGGTCGAGGTCGGGGAGAGCCCCGGCGGTGTGCGTTTCGCGGCCAAGCGCGCGAAGGCTGCTCGGACTGGTCGTACCAGGCGTCGTCGCTGAGCAGTCCCGCCCTCGTCGTTGATCCGTCCTGACGACGAGCCGTACTCCACACAAGCTGCCAAACGTACGCATACCGGGGTGTCGCGCATGCGGCACCCCGGCTGCCGTGCATCGTGTTTCACGTGAAACGTCGCTCACTGCTGCATGGCATCATCAGTCGCGGCCGCGCTGCGGAACCTCGCGAGCGTCGGCCACTCGGTTCCCTCGATAAGGGAACGGAGTTGTCCACAGAGGTGGATTCGTCCACAGAAGACCGGGCCTCGCTGGTTCACGACCCTCAAAGCATGGGAGGCTCTGTTCATTGCGAGCCTGAAGTCGAGGAGAGTGAATCCTTGCGGTCCGACGCCAACATCGCGGGACCGATGACCGATCCGGTCCCCGGTCCCCGTACCGAGTCGGCGGGGGAGGATGTTTCACGTGAAACACCGCCCCCGATGGACGACACCCCCATCGGTCGTGCTGCCCAACTGGCGGTGGAAGCCCTGGGCCGAGCAGGCGAGGGCCTGCCACGACCCGAGCAGACCCGCGTCATGGTGGTTGCCAACCAGAAGGGTGGAGTGGGCAAGACGACGACAACCGTCAACCTCGCCGCTTCACTTGCTCTGCACGGCGCGCGCGTCCTGGTCATCGACCTCGACCCGCAGGGCAACGCCTCCACGGCGCTGGGTATCGACCACCACGCGGAAGTGCCGTCCATCTACGACGTGCTGATCGACAGCAAGCCGCTTTCCGAAGTCGTGCAGCCGGTCCCCGATGTCGAAGGACTTTTCTGTGCCCCGGCCACCATCGATCTCGCCGGTGCGGAGATCGAGTTGGTGTCGCTGGTGGCGCGGGAGAGCCGACTGCAGCGGGCGATCCAGGCGTACGAGCAGCCGCTGGACTACGTCCTCATCGACTGCCCGCCCTCGCTCGGCCTCCTTACGGTCAACGCCCTGGTTGCCGGCGCGGAGGTGTTGATCCCCATTCAGTGCGAGTACTACGCACTGGAGGGCCTCGGTCAGCTCCTGCGCAACGTCGACCTGGTCCGAGGGCACCTCAACCCTCATCTGCACGTCTCGACGATCTTGCTCACCATGTACGACGGCCGCACCCGGCTCGCTTCACAGGTGGCGGACGAGGTGCGCACCCACTTCGGCGAGGAGGTCCTGCGGACGAGCATTCCCCGCTCGGTCCGTATCTCCGAGGCGCCGAGCTACGGCCAGACCGTGCTCACCTACGATCCGGGGTCGAGCGGTGCCCTCTCGTACTTCGAGGCGGCGCGGGAGATCGCGCTCCGTGGCGTCGGCATTCGCTACGACGTACAGCACGCCCACCTGGGCGCTCAGAATGATCAGCACAGCACGACGGAGGGGATGCAGTGAGCGAGCGACGTAGAGGGCTGGGCCGTGGCCTCGGCGCCCTGATCCCTGCGGCCCCGACGGAGAAGTCGACCGCCCAGGCCATGAACGGAGCTTCGGCTTCGCCGAGTGCCGTACCAGTGCTTACGGCCGAGCGGGGTGTGGCGGCCGCGAAGGTGGCTGCGCTCCCGCAGAGCCCTGTTTCACATGAAACGGAGCAGGCGCCGCACGAGACGGTGGAGATCGAGGAGAGCCCGGTCGGTGCGCACTTCGCCGAGCTGCCTCTCGACTTCATCACGCCCAACCCGAGGCAGCCCCGTGAGGTCTTCGATGAGGACGCCCTCGCCGAGCTGGTGACCTCCATCAAGGAGGTCGGACTTCTCCAGCCTGTCGTCGTGCGGCAGGTCGGGCCCTCGCGCTACGAGCTCATCATGGGTGAGCGGCGCTGGCGGGCTTGCCGTGAGGCAGGACTCGAGCGCATCCCGTCGATCGTCCGTGCCACGGACGACGAGAAGCTCCTCCTGGACGCACTCCTGGAGAACCTGCACCGTGCACAGCTGAACCCGCTGGAAGAGGCTGCCGCCTACGACCAGCTGCTCAGGGACTTCAACTGCACGCACGACCAGCTCGCGGATCGGATCGGGCGTTCGCGCCCGCAGGTCTCGAACACGCTGCGGCTGCTGAAGCTGTCGCCGGCGGTTCAGCGCAGGGTTGCCGCCGGGGTGCTCTCCGCGGGCCACGCTCGCGCTCTGCTGTCCGTCGAGGACTCGGAGGAGCAGGACCGCCTGGCGCACCGGATCGTGGCCGAGGGGCTTTCGGTGCGAGCCGTAGAGGAGATCGTGACCCTCATGGGTTCGCGGCCGCAGAGCACTCCGCGGGCCAAGGGGCCGCGTGCGGGTGCTCGGGTGTCGCCGTCGCTGACCAGCCTTGCCACGCGTCTCTCCGACCGGTTCGAAACCCGGGTGAGGGTGGACCTGGGGCAGAAGAAGGGCAAGATCGTCGTCGACTTCGCCTCGCTGGAGGACCTTGAGCGCATCCTCGCGACGCTCGCTCCGGGCGAGGGGCCGGTCCTGAAGAACGGGCTCGCCGAGGACTCCGCCGAGGACGACACGACCGAGGGCGAAGAGGCCTGAGCCTCTTCAGCCAGTCCGCCGAGAGCGGGCCGTGTCCGGTGTGTACCGGAACACGGCTCGCTCTTTGCTTTCCTACGGTTTCGGTGCAATCGCATCGTGGATACGATGCGATTGGGTATGGCACATCCAGCTGGCGGCACCTCATTGGGGAGGGGAGGGCCATGCGATCGGTGAGCCGGACCGGATTGATGACTGCGGGCCTTGGGCTGGGAGCTGTCGGCGGATTCGTCGGCAGCCTGCTGAAGGAACGGAGCGCTCTGACCGCCGCCCGTGATGCGGCGGGCGAAGGAAGTGAGGAACAGCCTTCATGGGGCGTCGGCTCGTACCGCTCACGCTGGACAACCTTCCGGACCTTCCCCAGCGTTGCCGGACGTGTGTCTTCTGGGAGCTGGACCCGGTCAGCGGCCAGGCCGCGGTAAAGGCCGGTACGCCGGAGCTCGAGAAAGAGGCGTGGATCTCCGCGGTCCTGCTCGAGTGGGGATCCTGCGGTCGGGTCGTCTACGTCGATGATCTTCCGGTGGGCTTCGTGCTGTACGCCCCGCCGGCGTATGTGCCTCGAGCCACCGCCTTTCCGACGAGCCCGGTGTCCCCCGATGCCGTGCAGCTGATGACCGCCTGGATCATGCCGGGCTACCAGGGCCAGGGGATCGGCCGTGTCATCGTCCAGACAGTCGCGAAGGATCTGCTGCGACGGGGATTCAAGGCGATCGAAGCTTTCGGCGATGCCCGGTGGGAGAAGCCCGCCTGTGTGCTGCCCGCCGATCACCTGCTGGCGGTGGGCTTCAAGACGGTCCGCCCGCATCCCTCATATCCACGGCTGAGGCTTGAGCTGCGGACGACGCTCTCCTGGAAGGAAGACGTCGAGATGGCGCTCGACCGGTTGCTGGGGGCGGTACAGAAGGAGCCGGTGCTCCGGCCGCTCTGATCCTGGGCGGCGTCGACTCACCCTTCTCATGCGAATGGGCCAGCCCTGGTGGGCTGGCCCATTCGTGTTTCACGTGAAACAACGCGTCGCCTGATGGCGTCGCTCGTTACTCGGCGATGAAGTCCGCGAGGTCGCGCTCCAGGGCCGCCTTCGGCTTGGCGCCGACGATCGTCTTGGCCACCTCGCCACCCTGGTACACGTTCAGGGTCGGGATGGACATGACGCCGTACCTGGCCGCGATGCCCGGGTTCTCGTCGATGTTGAGCTTGACGATCTCGATCTTGTCGCCGTGCTCGGCCGCGATCGCCTCGAGGGACGGCGCGATCTGGCGGCACGGTCCGCACCAAGCGGCCCAGAAGTCCACCAGGACGGGCTTGTCGTTCTTCAGGACGTCTTCCTCGAAGGAGGCGTCAGTCACGTTCTTCAGAGTGCCGGCCACGGCGGGCTCCTTAACTCGGTGATGCGGTGGGGAGGATGGGATGTCAGACGGCGGCGGCGGCCGTCTCGCTGTCCACGAGGGCAGCGAGGAACCGCTCGGAGTCCAGGGCGGCGGAGCAGCCGGTGCCGGCCGCTGTGATCGCCTGGCGGTACGTGTGGTCGACGACGTCGCCGGCGCCGAAGACGCCGGGCACGTTCGTCCGGGTCGAGGGGGCGTCCACCTTCAGGTAGCCCTCGTCGTCCAGGGTGAGCTGGCCCTTGAAGAGCTCTGTGCGCGGGTCGTGGCCGATCGCGATGAAGAGGCCGGTCACGGGCAGCTCGGAGGTCTCACCCGTCTTCAGGTTGCGCAGCGTCAGACCGGAGAGCTTCTGCTCGCCCTTGATCTCGGCGACCTCGCTGTCCCAGACGAAGCTGATCTTCGGGTCGGCCATCGCGCGCTCCTGCATCGCCTTGGACGCACGCAGGCTGTCGCGACGGTGCACGATCGTCACGGACTTGGCGAAGCGCGAGAGGAAGGTGGCCTCCTCCATCGCGGTGTCGCCGCCGCCGATCACGGCGATGTCCTGGTCCTTGAAGAAGAAGCCGTCGCAGGTCGCGCACCAGGAGACGCCACGGCCGGAGAGCGCGTCCTCGTTCGGCAGACCGAGCTTGCGGTGCTGGGAGCCCGTCGTGACAATGACGGTCTTCGCGCGGTGCACGGTGCCCGCCGTGTCCGTCACGGTCTTGATCTCACCGGTGAGGTCGACGGAGATGACGTCGTCCGGCACCAGCTCGGCGCCGAAGCGCTCGGCCTGGGCCCGCATGTTGTCCATGAGCTCGGGGCCCATGACGCCGTCCTGGAAGCCGGGGAAGTTCTCCACCTCGGTGGTGTTCATCAGCGCACCGCCTGCGGTGACGGCGCCCTCGAACACCAGGGGCTTCAGCGACGCTCGCGCGGTGTAGAGCGCCGCCGTGTAGCCGGCGGGCCCGGAGCCGATGATGATCACGTTACGGACGTCGGTCACGGCTTGATTCCTCGTCTCTGGAGACTGCTGCGTACTGCTGGTGGGTGCCTGTATCAGGTCTCTCATCCCACCCAACGGATCCTACGGGGCATGCATTCCCGACGTGTCCGAGCGCACGGAAGCATGTCAGGGGACGCCAGGATGCCACGCTGAGCCGAGTCTCCCGCCGCAGCGGCCAGAAGGTCAGGGCCGCGCGTAGGAGTTGGTCAGCAGCACCTTGCCCGCAGCGGAGGCCGACGACGCCTTGTCGACGCACGACGCGTCGACCACGTACGCGGAGACCTTCGCCGTGTCGGAGTCATGGGACGCCACGACGAGGTAGGCGTCCTTCCCCTTGTAGGTGCCCTTCTCGGCAGCCAGCGGTGCCTTGTCGCCGATGCCGAGCTGGATGCACGACGGGACGGTGACCGTGGACTCGCGCATCTTCTTCTGTTCCTTCGGGGACTCCGGGCTGGACCGCACGTCGAAGGACGGCTTGTCGCTGCCCGACTCGGGGCTCGTGGTGGGCGCCTTGGCGAGCAGGTCCGTCACCTGGCCCTTGAGCTTGTCCTCGGAGAAGGCATGTGCGGAATCGCTGTGCCCCGAAGCAGTCTCGCCCGAACCGTCAGAGTCACTGCCCACGTTCTGCAGCAACAAGGAGCCCAGGCCGATGGCGGCCGCCGTGAAAACGGCACCGAGTACTACGTTGCGCCGACGGCCGCTCCGCAAGCGGCTGCGTCGTCCAGGCCCAGTCGCAGCGCGGGAGTGACCCGCGGGACGGTTGGCGGGCTCGCCGCGTTGCACGGAAGGGGGCGATGTTTCACGTGAAACACGTGCGGCAGCCGTCGGCTCCGGTGCTGGATCCGGATCGATCGCTTCGACGGATCCGGGTGCGACGGAGTCAAGGAGCGCTTCGGCCGCCAGCGCGGCGTCGATCCGTCCTGCGACATCGGCCGGCATCCGTGGCGGCCCCGGCAGAGTGCCGAGAATCCCCCGGATCTCCTCCAAGGAGTCGTAGACATCGGCGCAGAGCTCGCAGTCGTCCAGGTGCTGCCGGACATCGACGGTGCGGGACGGAGGCAGCAGCCCCTCCGTGAGGTCGGAGATCTCGGCGACTTCTGGGTGCCCGGCCGAATCGGTCGTGGTTGTCACGCTCGCCCACCTCCGCCCTTCACAGCAGCTGAATCGCTTGGTCCCGCGTCCCGTGGTCCCGCTGCAGGTGGGACGGATGTCCCCTGCGTCCGGTTCCTTCCCGGGCCAGTCTTCTTTCCTTCCTCGTCGTCCTCGCCGCCGTCTCCGCTCTGCTTACGGGGTTCCGTGCGCAGGTGGGTGAGCAGCGGCAGCAGTCTGGCTCTGCCGCGAGCGCAGCGGCTCTTCACGGTGCCGGTGGGTACCTCGAGCACGCTGGCGGCCTCGGCCACCGGGTAGCCATGCATGTCCACGAGGACGAGGGCGGCGCGCTGGTCGTGCGGCAGGGTGCCCAGAGCTTCGATGACCTCGCGGTGGAGATCGCCGCGCTCGACGGGTGCTTCGGCCGACTCGTGCGGTTCGAGGAGCTGCTCGAGCCGTTCGGTGTCGTCGATGGGGGAGGTCTTACGGGAAGCAGCCTTGCGGGCCCGGTCGAGGCAGGCGTTCACGGTGATCCGGTGCAGCCACGTGGTGACGGCCGACTGCCCGCGGAACGTGTGGGCGGCGCGGTAGGCGGACACCAGGGCGTCCTGGACGGCGTCAGCAGCTTCCTCGCGGTCGCCCAGTGTGCGCAGGGCCACTGCCCACAGACGGTCGCGATGGCGCCGGACAAGCTCGCCGAAGGCGTCCTTGTCCCCCGCCACGTGGCGGGCCAGGAGGTCCTTGTCGCTCATCTCGCCGTGCGTGGTGTCGTCCACCGTCGAACCCCCTCCCCCGATGAGCTTCGGTCAGCCCGTGAACTTCACGTCCGTGATGGCCTGCTTGTACCCGGCGCCGCTGAACTCGTCACGTGGTGACTGCGGTACGTCGGTGAGCCAGACCAGTACGTACCGCGTGGCGACCGGCTTCTTCGCCTTGATCTTCGCGGTCTGTCCGGTGGTCGTGACGGTCCCGATCTTCTTCATGGAGCTCGGGGGCGTGGAGGAGGACATCGAGTTCGCGGCGTACAGCTCGACCGTCGTGTGGTCGCCGCCGTAGCGGAGCCCGAGCGACGCGGCCGATACGTCCTCTTCCTTGCCGAGGTCGTAGACGATACCGACGCCGGGCTTGTACGGGGCCAGCTTCGGGCCCTCTATGAAGCTCTTGGAGCGCCAGTACGTAGAGGCGTCGCCGTCGTACGTGTTGGGGACGCCCGCGAGATCCTGCGGTCCGCCCTTGAGCACGTACTCCTCGCCGTTCACGATCTTGATCGGATGCGCGGTCTTCGGCTCGCTCTTGTCGCCCTCGTCTGACGTGTCGGCGCTGCCCGGGTCCTCGGAGTTCCCTCGGTCCATCAACGCGTCCGCGAGCTGCCAGCTGCCGAGACCAAGAGCCGCGATGAGCAGTGCGGACACGGCCCACTTGAGGGCCTTGCCGGTACGGCTCTGCAGCGGGGGTGGCGGGGTGGGGACGGCCTGGGTGACACCGGGGCGGGGCGTGGTGCGGCCGTAGGTGCCCTGCTGGTAGGTCGTTCGCTGGTACTCGGGCGGTGCGGTGAAGGCGGGCTCCGGCGGGCGGATGCGCGGCATCTCACCGATCGCCTTCACCAGCTCCTCGGGGGTCGTGCACGGGGGCTCCTGGCGGGAGGCCGTCGCACCCTCGTTGACGAGCGCGCGCATGGCGAGCTCGGAGAGGCCCCTGTGCACGCCTGCGCGCACCTGGTCGGGAGCGATGAGGCCGACGCCCTTGGGGAGCCCGGAGAGGCCGTACGCGTCGTCCTCGTACGGCCAGCGCTGGGTCAGCGAGGCGTACAGGAGCGCACCGACCGCTTCAGTGTCCGTGCGCTGCGGGGTGTCCGAGCTGATGCCGCGCAGCGCCGCGTTCACGGCGAGGCCGCGGATGCGGTACTGGCCGGAGGACGTCCGCAGCACCGCGCTCGGGGTCAGCCGCAGGTGGGCGAGCCCTTCGCGGTGAGCGGCCGCCATGGCTTGGGCGACCTGGCTGACGAGTTGATACGCGTCGTGCGCCTCAAGAGGGCCCGCGGCGAGCAGCGCGGTCAGCTCCGTGGCGTCCGGCAGCCACTCGTGAACCACGTAGACGAGGTCGTTCTCCTCGACGGCGTCCAGGACATGGACGAATCGAGGATCGCCGAGCAACGCCGACGAACGGGCCGCGGCGAGCACTGATCGTGCGCGCGGATGGTCGGCGGGCAGCAGGTGCACGCCGACAGCCCGGCGGAGCTTCTCGTCCACCGCACGCCAGCTGCTGAAACCGTCCAGACGGGTGACGCATTCTTCGAGTCGGTAGCGTCTGGCGAGCTTGTGGCCACTGTGCAGCTCGGGGGGTGATGCCGCCCCCGCGCCCATGGGCTCATCAATCTCCGCTGCGCCTTCTTCTGCCGTTTCCCGCTCCCGGGTCTGGGCCACCCCGTCGGCCGTGGCCTCGTCCGCCTTCGCGGTCAGCGGCTCATCGCCGCTGTTGTCTGCCACGTCGACGGCAGCCGTGCTCCGTTCCGCCACCGTCGTTCCTGCCTCCCCATCCATCGCGCTTCGTCAGACGCCAAAGCCAATTGTGCCCACAGTCCGGCGCTATGCACGACACGCGGTGGCCGGTGATGGTTGTGCGAACCCCTGTATCTCACCGTCCGAGACGGCCGCGCACCATCCCGACCATCGAATTGAGCTCCGCAATCCGCATCTTTCGGGCGGCCACGAAGAAGACACCACCGAGAATGACTCCACCGACCACCAGAGCGATCAGCGAACCCCCCGCACCGTCGCCCAGAGTTTTGAGGATTCCGTAACCCGCGGCGCCGCCGAGAAGGGCCGCGGGGATGCACGCCATGGCGAGCCGGGCGTACGTACGCAGGACTTGGGTGCCGTCCAGATCGCCGCCGAGGCGGTTGCGCAGCCTGCGCCAGGCGACACCGACGCCGACCGCGTAAGCGAGGCCGTACGAGGCGGCCATGCCGACCACGGCCCACTCCGCGGGCAGGAGGACGTAGGCCAGGACGCTCGCCGCCGCGTTGACGGCAGCCACGATGACCGTGTTGTAGAAGGGCGTCCGGGTGTCCTCGTAGGCGTAGAAGCCGCGCAGGACGACGTACTGCACCGAGTACGGGATCAGCCCCAGGCCGAACGCCATCAGGACGAAGCCCATGGACTGGGCGGCCTGGCTGCCGCTGGAGGCGAAGAGCAGGGTGCACATCGGGACGCCAAGGGCGACGAACGAGAAGGCGACCGGGACGATCGCCACCGCGGAGGTGCGCAGCCCCTGCGAGATGTCGTCGCGCACCGCGCCGGCGTCGTTGTCGTGGGCCGACCGCGAGATGCGGGGCAGCATGGCCGCCATGACGGAGACGGTGATGATGGCCTGCGGCATGCCCCAGATCAGCTGGGCGTTGGAGTAGGCCATGATGCCCGAGCCGTCCTTGCCGGAGGCCTTGCCCGCGGCGGTGGCCAGCTGGGTGACGACGAGCACGCCGGCCTGGTTGGCGAGGACGAAGAGCACCGTCCACTTGGCGAGCTTGACCGCCTTGCCGAGGCCGTGGCCCTTCCAGTCGAAGCGCGGCCGGAACCGGAAACCCGTCTCGCGCAGGTACGGGATCATCGCCAGTGCCTGGACCGCGAGGCCGAGCAGAGTGCCGATGCCGAGGAGACGTACGCCGTCCGCCGGGATCGTATGCACGTCCATGCCGGAGTCGCCGGATGTCCCGTAGACCCAGATGAACAGGCCGAACGTGAAGATCATGACGATGTTGTTGAGGACCGGGGTCCACATCATCGCGCCGAACTTGCCGCGGGCGTTGAGGATCTGCCCCATCACCACGTGCACGCCCATGAAGAAGATGGTGGGCAGGCAGTAGCGGGCGAAGGTGACAGCGACGTTGTTGGCCGCCTCGTCGTTCGCGATGGGGGTCGACATCAGCTTGACCAGCAGTGGCGCCGCGAAGACGGCCAGGGCGACGATGAGGCCGAGGGCGACCATGACAAGGGTCAGCAGACGGTTGGCGTAGGCCTCGCCGCCGTCCTTGTCGTCCTTCATGGCGCGCACCAGCTGCGGCACGAACACCGAGTTGAGGCCGCCGCCGACGGACAGGATGTAGATCATCGTCGGCAGCGTGTACGCGACCGTCCAGGCGTCACCGAGTGTCGCGGCGCCGAGAGCCGCGGTGATCACCATGGTGCGCACGAAGCCGGTGAGGCGGGAGACCATCGTGCCCGCGGCCATCACCGCGCTCGACTTCAGCAGGCTCGAGGCCCGTCCGCCGCCGCCCGACTTCGGGGCCGGTGCGGGGGCCGGGGGAGCTGCCGGTGCCGGGACCATCGGGGGCTCGGCAGGCTGGTAGCCGCCCTGCTGCTGATAGCCGTCGCCCTGGGGATAGCCAGGACTCTGCGGGTAGCCGTTGCCCTGGGGGTAGCCGTTGCTCTGGGGGTAGCCGTCCTGTTGGTAGCCGCCGGACTGCTCGCGGTAGCCGCCGGGCTGCTGGTCCCGGAAGAGATGGGCGAAGGCGTCCGGCTCGTGGCGTTCCTCGCCGGCCTGGGTGACCAGGTCGTCGACGCCCACGAACTGCGTCGTTCGGGCGTCGTCGCCGTACGGGAGGTGCCGGGTCGGACCTTCGGGTTCGGGAGCCGGGGTCTGCGCCCATACGCGAGGATCCGGGGCGTGCTGAGGGGAGGGCGGCTGGGCGTAGAGCGGCTGAGGGTCCTGGTAATAGCCGGGCGGCGGCGGGGGGTGCGCGGCGCGGTCGTACAGCGCCTCGGTCACCGGGTCCTGGGCGGCGAGGTCCTGTGCCCGGTAGGGGTCCTGGTCGTAGGCATCCTGGAGGTACACGTCCGGCGCAGGCTGGGGTGGCACCTGCCCGTCCTCCGGAGGACCGGAACCGCCCGCGCCCTGGCCACGGTCACCGTCGTACGGCGCGTTCATGGATTACCCCACCTCATCGTCCCCGGGCCCACCGGCCACGACATCGCTCAACGGTCCACTCTCTCACCCGTGTCCGACGGGTCGGTGCTTTCCGGAGCGGTGTCCGGTGTCGGGTCACTCGGCTGCTCGGGGTCGTCCTCCCCGGGCTCTGTGCCGGACTCGCCGTCCGGTCCGTCTTCCGGCCCGTCCTCCGGGCCCTCCTCCGCCTGCTTGCGGGCGGCCCGCTTGCGCTGGGTGTACATCCGGAATCCGGCGAGGACGAGGAGCAGTACGCCGCCCGCGATGACCAGCATCACCGTGAGGGTGATCTCGGTGACGTTCACATCGAACTGGACCCTCTTGCCGTACGGCTGCCCGTCCTCGGTGTAGAGCTGGGCGTAGACCGGGACCGGGCCGTTGGCGTTGGCCGTGGTGGTGAACTTCACCGACTGGGCGTGCCCGCCCGAGATCTTGACCGGCTGTTCGTAGTAGGACTTGCCACCGATCTTCAGACGGGTGGGATTCTCCGACGTCAGGCGCAGAACCATGTGGTCGACGCCCTGGACCAGGTTGTTCTGCACAGTCACGGGGATCGTCGCGCTGCGGCCCGAGAGCTTCGCGTCGGACTTGTCGATCAGCGCCACTTGCTCGACGAGCGTGGTCAGGTATTCCGCCACGCCCTGGCGGAATGTGGCTGCCTCGGCGGCCCTGCCCCGCCAGGACGTCGACATCTCGCGGTCTATGGCCCGCCCGAAGGGCGTGATGACGCGGTCGGGCTCGGTGAGGATCGTCTGGAAACGGTTGAGCTTGTTCTGGGTGCCCTGGATCGACGTGAAGGCCGACTTCGGCAGCTCCTGCTTGCGCAGCGCCGCCGGGTAGGACCTGGCCGACGGAACCTGGGTCGTGGCCGCCGGGTCCGGCTTCGCCTTGGCCGCAGCCGAGAGATCCTGCGGCTCGGACCAGCGCTCTTCCGAGAGAGCGGTCAGGGCCTTGGCCATCGACTGGGCCTGGCTGGCGGACGGCATGCGCTGCGGGGCCACCACGATGCTCCGCTGCTTGTCCGGATCCTGCAGCGTGACCATCAGGCTCTGGGCGAGGAACTGCTGCACGGCGAGCGTGGAGTCCTCGGCCCCCGTCATGTCGCCCTGGAAGGCCGTGGAGAGGCGTGCGTCGGCCACCACGGCCGTCGTGCCGCCGCCGATGGGCCGGGCGGCGTTGGGCGTGTACGGCAGCGCGTTGCCCTCACGCAGGCTGTCGCTCCGGGCGATCACCGTGTGGGCGCCCGCCGAGGTGGAGACGTCGACGATCGACGGGTCGAGAGCGCCGTCCACGGGCCACGCGAAGTCCGACTGCGGCTTGACGTGGAGGATGGAATCCACGGCCATCGCCCCCGCGTCGGTGGCGTCCTTCAGCTGGCCCAGGGAGCCGGTGACGGTCCTGCCGTTATGGGCGAGCGAAGCCAGGTCGGGATCGGCGAAGGGCAGCGCGACGACCTTCTTGTTCTTTACGGTCTGCTCGAGCTTGTTCAGCCAGTCCTTGGCGAGCGCCTGGTTCTTGCCCGCCGTGGTGCCCTTGCCGTCGGCGGTCTGCACCCGGTAGTTCCGCGTCATGTGGTCGACCGAGGCCAGCAGGTCGGGGTCGACGACCCAGGTCACGTCGAGCTGGCGGCCCAGGGACAGCATCTGTTCCAGGCGACCGCCCGGAGCGAGCTCCTTGGCCAGGTCGTCGTCCGTGAAGACGGGAGTCTGCTGCTCGTCCGAGCCGGTCTCCGCCGTGAGGTGCGAGGTGGAGATGAGCGGCCACAGGTAGGTCGTCTTGGTCTTGGTGTCGGCGGCGCCCGACTGCCACGGCAGGAAGGTCCGCTCGAAGCCGAGTACCTGGGTCCACGGCTGGGCTGAGGTCCGGCCGGTGAGTGAGACGCCCAGCTGGTAGACGCCGTCGGCGCCGAGGTCCAGGGCCTTGACCGGGACGGAGATGCTGAAGTCCTGGCGGATGCCGGGGGCGAGCTTGGAGAACTTCTTGACGTATTTGCCGCCCACCTCGGTGCCGTCGGCTCCCGGCCGGTAGCCGGTGCGCTTGGCGGCGGAGTCGATCTGGCTCCGGCCGTTCAGGACCGGCCCCAGGCGCAGCCCGACCTCGGCTCCTGTCACCGGCTGCTTGCTGTCGTTGGTGACGGTGCCGGAGATCGTGAGCGTGTCGCCGTCCGTCGGCGCGGTGGGTGTGAGTTTGTTCAGGGAGACGTCGACGGTGCTCGAACCGGTGGCGTCTGCCGGCGCGCTCGGCGTCGCGGCGTGCGCGGTCGGCCCGGCCGACAGCTGCAGCATGCCGGCCAGCAATGGGGCCCCAGCCAGCAACGCTGCCGTACGCCGCAGCCACCGGCGGGCAGGTGAGGGACTGGTCCCCGGGAAGTCTGCCGCCTCGGCCACGCGTTGCCCGTCCTCGTCGTCGTCAGTGGTCGTCGGTTGTGCGTCCACGCATGGTAACGAGGTGCGCTGTGACGAAGTGCCGCGGACTGCTCCACATGATCGGAAGACCTGGCCGGAGAGGGGCGCGCGGCCCTGGAGGCCCCGCCGAAAACGGGGCGGCTGGGGGCGTCCGGGGCACGTACCCTTTTCTGTTGTGCCGAACGCCAATGAAGAAAATCCCAGCGCACTGAGCCAGGTGCAGCGCCGCGCGGTCAGTGAACTGCTGCGGGTGTCCCCTGTCGCGGACGACCTTGCCCGCCGTTTCCAGGAGGCCGGGTTCTCTCTCGCCCTGGTCGGCGGATCGGTCAGAGACGCGCTCCTTGGCCGACTCGGCAATGACCTGGACTTCACGACAGATGCCCGCCCCGAGGACGTATTGAAGATCGTCAGGCCGTGGGCGGATTCGGTCTGGGAGGTCGGGATCGCCTTCGGCACGGTCGGGAGCCAGAAGGACGGCTACCAGATCGAAGTCACGACATATCGGTCCGAGGCCTACGACAGGACCTCGCGCAAGCCCGAGGTGTCGTACGGCGACTCCATCGAGGAAGACCTCGTGCGTCGCGACTTCACCGTCAACGCGATGGCCGTCGCTCTCCCGGAGAAGGAGTTCATCGACCCGCACGGAGGCCTTGAGGACCTGGCGGAGCGCGCCCTGCGTACCCCTGGCACCCCGGAGGACTCCTTCTCCGACGACCCGCTGCGGATGATGCGGGCCGCCCGGTTCGCCGCGCAGCTCGACTTCGAGGTGGCTCCGGAGGTCGTCGCCGCGATGAAGGCGATGGCCGATCGCATCGACATCGTCTCCGCAGAGCGTGTGCGTGACGAATTGAACAAACTGATCCTCTCGCCGTACCCGGCGAAGGGACTGGCTCTACTTGTCGACACAGGCATCGCCGACCGCGTGCTGCCGGAGCTTCCGGCGCTGCGTCTGGAGAGTGACGAGCACCACCGTCACAAGGACGTCTACGACCACTCGCTGATCGTCCTGGAGCAGGCGATGGCGCTGGAGGAGGACGGTCCGGACCTCACGCTGCGGATCGCGGCGCTGCTGCACGACATCGGGAAGCCGCGGACGCGGCGCTTCGAGGACGACGGCCGCGTCTCCTTCCACCACCACGAGGTGGTGGGCGCCAAGATGACCAAGAAGCGGATGACGGAGCTCAAGTACTCCAACGAGCTCGTGAAGGACGTCTCGCGCCTGGTGGAGCTGCACCTGCGCTTCCACGGTTACGGGACGGGCGAGTGGACGGACTCCGCCGTGCGCCGCTACGTACGCGACGCGGGCCCTCTCCTCGACCGGCTGCACAAGCTGACCCGGTCCGACTGCACGACGCGCAACAAGCGAAAGGCCAATGCGCTGTCGCGCGCGTACGACGGCCTGGAGGAGCGCATCGCGCGGCTCCAGGAGCAGGAGGAGCTGGACTCAATCCGCCCCGACCTCGACGGCAACGAGATCATGGAGATCCTGGACGTACGGCCGGGCCCGGCGATCGGCCAGGCCTACAAGTTCCTGCTGGAGCTGCGCCTGGAGAACGGTCCGATGGAGCGCGACGCGGCGGTCGCGGCGCTCAAGGAGTGGTGGGCCGCGCAGGAGTGAGACCGAGCGAGGCGCGTTGTTTCACGTGAAACAACGCGCCCGATCCGGACATGCGAAGAGGGCACTGTTTCACGTGAAACAGTGCCCTCTTCGCATGTGCCGCTACTTGTTCTTCAGGCAAAGCACCACGTCGTGGCCGCTGCCGGTCTGGTAGTAGGAGACCTCGGTCCCCTTGACCGCTTCGCACTTGCTGACGCTGCTGGTGTTGTCGAACTTCTCGATGACCTCGAACTCGGCGTCGCTCGAGGAGCAGTCGGTGTTCTTGAGGTCCGGCGCGGACTGCGTGCCCTTGTTGTGCAGGCAGTCACCGACAGCCGTCGTCTCGGCGTCGCTCTGGCCGAAGTACCACTTGCCGGCGGCGATGAGGACGGCGACGACTATGAAGCCGCCGATGCGCAGCATGAGCTTCTTGCCGCGGCCCCCACTCGGAGCGGCCGGAGGAGGGACCGGCGCCCCCTGGTTGTACGGCGGGTAGGGCTGCGGCGCGGTGGGCTGGCCGGGCTGGCCCGGCTGCCCGGGGTGCGGCTGCACGCCCTGGCCGTACGGATTCTGGCCCTGGGGCGGAGTAGTCACTTTGGGGGTCCCCCTCGAACGAAAGCGCGATGGCGCGGATACGACGTCCGTAAGTTATCGGGAGGCAGGGACATCTCTGAAGTCCAGAGGTGCTCTGTGTCACTGATGTGACACTTACTGCGCGCCAAACCTGGCCATAGCGGCAGCAATCGCTGCGTAGATAACGGCCACCGTGACCACCAGGGGAACCGATCGGCCGTCAGGCGGCAGCATCAGTGCGGCCACTCCGGCCGCGGCGACGAAAGCGACGTTGAACAGGACGTCGTAGACCGAGAAGATCCGGCCACGGAATCTGTCGTCCACCGACGACTGAACCACCGTGTCCGTGGCGATCTTCGCGCCCTGCGTCGTCAGCCCCAGCAGGAACGCGGCAATGAGCAGCGGGGCCGGGGTGAAGGGGAGGGCGAGCGCCGGTTCCAGGACCGCCGCGGCGCCCGCGCAGGTGACGATCCAACCGGCGGCCGTCAGGCGGCTCACCGCCCAGGGAGTCAGCACGGCCGCAGCGAAGAAGCCCGCCCCCGAAACCCCCACGGCGAGCCCGAGCAGGGCAAGGCCGTCGGACTCCGAGGACGACCAGGCGTACCGGCAGAGCATCAGGACCATGACCGACAGGGCGCCGTAACAGAACCGCATGAACGTCATCGCCAGCAGCGCACGAGCGGCCGGGCGCCTCTGCGACAGATGCCTCACCCCGGCCACCAGATCCCGCGCCGTACCGGAGAGCGCCACGACGAGGCGAGGCTGCACCACCTCCGGGTCCGGGCCCAGCAGTTCGCGCGCCATCCGGAGTGAGGCGAGTGCCGCGCACAGATACAGGGCGGCCCCGAGTAGGACGACCGCCGCGTCCGAGTCGAAGCCCACCAGGCGCACGACGAACGCGAGACCACCGCCCACGGTGGCGGCCAGCGTCCCCGCGGTCGGCGAGAGGGAATTGGCCATCACCAGGCGCTCGGCGTCGACCACACGCGGCAGTGCCGCGGAGAGCCCGGCGAGGACGAAACGGTTCACGGCCGTGACACAGAGCGCGGAGGCGAAGAACAGCCAGTCCGGCACACCGCTCAGCATCAGCACCGCGGTCAGCGAGGCGAGAGCGGTCCGCAGCAGGTTGCCGTACAGAAAAACCTGACGGCGTGGCCAGCGGTCGAGGAGCACGCCGGCGAAGGGGCCGATCAGTGAGTACGGAAGGAGCAGCACCGCCATCGCGGAGGCGATCGCTCCCGGCGAGGTCTGCTTCTCCGGCGAGAAGACGACATACGTGGCGAGGGCCACCTGATAGACGCCGTCCGCGCCCTGGGAGAGCAGCCGCACGGCGAGCAACCGCCGGAAGTCCCGCAGGCGCAGCAGTACGCGCAGGTCACCGACGACAGCCATGATCCCCAGCCTCACATACGAGGAGGGTCCCCGGGCGGATTGCCCGGGGACCCTCAACAGCCGTTCAAGGGGCGAGCTTTAGCGCTCGACCTCGCCCTTGATGAACTTCTCGACGTTCTCGTAGGCCTCGTCGTCGAAGTACTGCACCGGCGGGGACTTCATGAAGTACGAGGACGCGGAGAGGATCGGGCCGCCGATGCCGCGGTCCTTGGCGATCTTCGCGGCGCGCAGGGCGTCGATGATGACACCGGCCGAGTTCGGGGAGTCCCAGACCTCGAGCTTGTACTCCAGGTTCAGCGGGACGTCACCGAAGGCACGGCCCTCGAGGCGGACGTACGCCCACTTGCGGTCGTCGAGCCACGCCACGTAGTCCGAGGGGCCGATGTGGACGTTGTTCTCGCCCAGCTCACGGTCACGGATCTGCGAGGTGACGGCCTGCGTCTTCGAGATCTTCTTGGACTCGAGGCGGTCGCGCTCCAACATGTTCTTGAAGTCCATGTTGCCGCCGACGTTGAGCTGCATGGTGCGCTCGAGACGGACACCGCGGTCCTCGAACAGCTTCGCCATCACGCGGTGCGTGATGGTGGCGCCGACCTGGGACTTGATGTCGTCGCCGACGATCGGGACGCCCGCCTCGGTGAACTTGTCGGCCCACTCCTTGGTGCCGGCGATGAAGACCGGGAGGGCGTTGACGAAGGCGACCTTGGCGTCGATGGCGCACTGCGCGTAGAACTTCGCGGCGTCCTCGGAACCCACCGGCAGGTAGCAGACGAGAACGTCGACCTGCTTGTCCTTGAGGATCTGGACGACGTCGACGGGGGTCTCGGTGGACTCCTCGATGGTCTGGCGGTAGTACTTGCCCAGGCCGTCGTGGGTGTGGCCGCGCTGGACGGTGACGCCCGCGCTCGGCACGTCGCAGATCTTGATGGTGTTGTTCTCGCTGGCGCCGATGGCGTCCGAGAGGTCGAGCCCGACCTTCTTGGCGTCGACGTCAAACGCGGCGACGAACTCGACATCGCCGACGTGGTACTCGCCGAACTGGACGTGCATCAGGCCCGGGACCTTGGCGTCCGGGTCTGCGTCCTTGTAGTACTCGACGCCCTGGACCAGCGAGGCGGCGCAGTTGCCCACGCCGACGATGGCTACGCGAACCGAACCCATTCCGGTTGCTCCCTGTGTGATCTGTGTATTCCGGATGAGACCCCGCGGACCGCGGGACCTCACTTGGCGGTGTCATCGGACGGATCCGGCGGCGGGTTCGTGTCCCGCCGCCGGGGCAGGCCGCCCGACTCCCCAGATGTGCTGTCGTGCTGAGCGGAGTCGTCCGGGGCGGACCGTTGCTGGTCCCGCCCCGCGCGCTCGCTCTCGATGAGCTCGTTCAGCCAGCGCACTTCGCGCTCCACGGACTCCATTCCGTGCCGCTGCAGCTCAAGCGTGTAGTCGTCCAGGCGCTCCCGGGTACGGGCCAGGGAGGCGCGCATCTTCTCCAGACGTTCCTCGAGGCGGCTGCGCCGCCCCTCGAGCACCCGCATGCGCACGTCCCGCGAGGTCTGCCCGAAGAAGGCGAAGCGGGCGGCGAAGTGTTCGTCCTCGTACGCGTCGGGGCCGGTCTGGGAGAGCAGCTCCTCGAAGTGCTCCTTACCTTCCGCCGTCAGCCGATAGACGATCTTGGCGCGACGCCCGGAGAGAGGCGCCGTAAGGGCCTCCTCGGGGGTGCCACCCGTTTCCTCGATCAACCAGCCGTTGGCGACCAGCGTCTTGAGGCAGGGGTAGAGCGTCCCGTAGCTGAAGGCGCGGAACACTCCAAGCGAAGTATTGAGCCGTTTACGCAGCTCATAGCCGTGCATCGGGGACTCGCGCAGCAGGCCGAGGACGGCGAACTCGAGGATGCCGGAGCGTCTGCTCATCTTCGCCTCCTGCCTGCCAGCGTCTGTCGACACGGTCTTTATGCCGAGCTGATGTATCGACTCGATACATCGAGACGATAGAACGGCCCGCCTGTTGAGACAAGAGGGGAATCGGTGAACGGCGTCACATCACCGATTCGTAGGAAGTAACTTGCCTGATTTGGGGTGAACTTCTGCGCTAAGAGGGTTTTGACGGTGCGTAGTCTGTGCGCCATGCAGACCGCCGGGAACCAAGTGACGCATGAGGGCGTCGTTGACCCTGGTGTAGTGCGGATGAGTGCCGACGACGGCGCATCCGTACTTCGGGGGGACCGGAAACCAGCCGCCGTTTCCAGGCGCGGATACCTGCGCCTGCCCGAGGAGTAATCGTTCGATGAGCGAGCACCGTCGCAAACCGCCGCAGCCGCAGGGCGGCGGACGCGCCGCGGCCAGACGCGGCGTCCCAGGCGCGTCTTCGGGTCGCCGCGCGGCACCGCGTGGCGCCACTGGATCGCCCACTTCCTCAACCGGCTCGCACGGAGCGGGGGCCCCCGATGACGGGGACCGTTCCTACGGCGGCCGTGCCGAGGCCCGCCGTGCCGCGCAGCGCAGTGGCGCTGTCGGCTCGGGTGGAGGCCGCCGCAGAGCGGCCGACGGAGCCGGCGCCGGGCGCGGAGGCGCCGGAGGCGGCGGCCGACGTGGTGGCGGTGGCCCGAACGGACCCGGCCGAGGCCGAGGCCGTGGCGGCCATGAGCCCGGCAAGAAGCGCTTGATCAACTACCCGCGCGCGGACAAGGACGGTCTGCGCCGCTGGGTTCCGTCCTGGCGTCTTGTCACCGGCCTGTTCGTCGGGTTCCTCGGTGGCCTGATGGCGGTCACCGGGATCGCGTACGCCTTGGTGGAGGTGCCGAAGGTCGACGAAGCGGCCAAGGCGCAGAACAACGTCTACTACTGGGCCAACGGCAAGCAGATGGTCGCGACCGGCGGTGAGACGAACCGCCAGATCATCGACTACGACAAGATCCCCGAAGCGATGCGCACGGCCGTCATCTCGGCCGAGAACAAGACGTTCGAGGACGACAAGGGCGTCGACCCCATGGGCATCGCGCGGGCCGTGGTCAACATGGCCAAGGGCGGCGAGACCCAGGGTGGCTCGACCATCACCCAGCAGTACGTGAAGAACGCGCGCCTGGGCGACCAGTCGCAGACGTTCACGCGTAAGTTCAAAGAGCTCTTCATCTCCATAAAGGTGGGCCGGACGGAGTCCAAGGAGAAGATCATGGCGGGGTATCTCAACACCGCCTACTACGGTCGTGGCGCCTACGGCATCCAGGCCGCCGCCCGTGCTTACTTCGGCAAGGACGCCCAAGACCTGAACCCGAGCCAGTGCGCTCTCCTGGCAACGGTGCTCAAGGGCGCCACGTACTACGACCCGGCGGGCTCTCCTGAGGTCGACCCTGCGGCTTCTCGGGACGCCAACACAGCGCGAGCCAAGAAGCGCTGGAGCTGGATCCTCGACGAAGAGGTCAAGGACGGTCACCTGACCGCAGAAGTCCGGGACAAGTACAAGGACTTCCCGAGGCTGGAGAACCCCCGTTCCAACGCTCAGCTGGGCGGTCAGATCGGTTATCTGGTCGACCTGGCCAAGGCCTATGTGATCAACAACAGCAATGGTGAGATCACGGCCACTGATCTTCAGCAGGGCGGCTACGAGATCCACACGACCTTCGACAAGAGCAAGGTGCTGAAGCTCGAGAAGTCCGTGGAGAAGGTCCGCAAGGCGAAGATCAAGCCCAAGCAGCGGCCGGACAAGGACACCCACGTCCAGTTCGGTGGCGCGTCCGTGAATCCCAAGGACGGGGCGATCGAAGCCATCTACGGCGGTGTGGACGCGACCAAGCACTTCACCAACAACGCGGACCAGACCGGTGCGCAGGTCGGCTCGACGTTCAAGCCCTTCGTGCTGGCAGCGGCTTTCAAGGACGGAACGCGAGACCCGGACGGGGTGGCGGAGCAGGGCGAGGACCAGCGCACCATCGTCAACCCCAAGAGCCTCTACAGTGGCAAGAACAAGCTCAAGATCCAGAACTTCGACGGCTCCGTCTGGAAGGACCGCGAAGGAAAGGAGTGGCTGCAGACGAACGACGGTGACGCGTCGTACAACGCGCCGACCTACCAGATCGACCTCCGAGAGGCGATGCGGGAGTCGGTGAACTCGGCCTATGTGCAGCTGGGCATGGATGTCGGCCTGGACAAGGTGAAGGAGGCGGCCATCGCCTCCGGCATCAAGGAGAACAGCCTGGCCAGCGCCAACTACCCCTCCTTCTCGCTCGGCACGTCCTCTCCCAGTGCGATCCGTATGGCCGGCGCGTACTCCACCTTCGCGGCCAGCGGCAAGCAGAACGATCCGTACTCGGTGAAGGAAGTCGAGTACAAGGGCAACACCGTCTACCAGCATGAAGCGCAGCCCAAGCGGGCCTTCGATGATGAGGTCGCCGACAACGTCACTGACGTGCTCCGGACCGTTGTCGACAAGGGCACGGGCAGCGCGGCACAGCTGAGCGGCCGTCAGGTGGCGGGCAAGACCGGTACGACCGACGGCAACAAGTCCGCCTGGTTCGTCGGGTACACCCCGCAGCTCTCGACAGCGATCAGCATGTACCGCCTCGACGACAACGAGAGCAACAAGAAGCGCGAGTTCCTGGAGATGTTCGGCACGGGCGGCGAGGAGAAGATTCACGGCGCCTCGTTCCCCGCGCAGATCTGGAAGAGCTACATGGAGCAGGCCCTGAAGGGCGAGCGCGTGATGAACTTCCCGGTCCCGGCACCGATCGGTAGGGTCGTCGGCGAGACTCCGCCCCCGGCCCCGAGCCCGACCCCCTCGAAGACCGAGGAGCCGGAGGAGACTCCCTCGCCGACGCAGTCGGAGACCAGCCCGTCTCCCACCCCGTCGGACACCCCTGATCCCGATGAGTCCTGTGCCGACTGGGACTGGCAGTGCAACAACAACGGCGGTACGTCGGAAGGCGGGGACACCGAGGGCGGCACTGGCGGGGAGTCGCCACCGACCACGGATGAACCGACCGGCGGTGGAGGCAACAACGGGAGCGGCAACGGAGGCTGGCTAGGGGGCCCGGGAGACTGACCGATCCCTGTGAGTGTGTTTCACGTGAAACGCACTGTTTCACGTGAAACATGCGCTACCGAGCGCTGACGAGGGCCGCCACACCGCACTGGTGTGGCGGCCCTCGCCGTGTTCTCAGGTGCATACGGCAGGATGTGCGGCATGCCCAGTGCAGAGACGACGCGCACGAGCGTGCACAAGACCACTAGTGCACAAGAGCCGGAGCCCGTACGGCCGACCCGGGAGGATGAGGTCGCAGCGGCCGGCAGCGAGCTGATCGGCGGACCCATCGGCCGCAGAGTGCTGTACGCGGCGACATGGTGGACTCCGGTACGCGTCATCGCGCTCGTGGCCATCGGGATGTTCGCGCTCGGCATGGTGCAGAAGATGCCCTGCTACGACGGCGCCTGGTTCCAGGGTGCGAGTTCGCAGTACACGCACGCCTGCTACTCCGACATCCCGCACCTCTACCAGGGGCGCGGATTCGCCGACGGGCTGGTCCCCTACTTCGACAAACTGCCCGGCGACATGGAGTACCTCGAATACCCGGTGCTGACCGGCGTGTTCATGGAGGTGGCCTCCTGGCTGACCCCGGGCAGCGGCAGTATCCAGCACCAGGAGAAGTTCTACTGGATGGTCAACGCCGGGATGCTGATGGCCTGTACGGCGGTCATCGCCGTCTGTGTCGCCCGCACCCACAGGCGCCGCCCCTGGGACGGCCTGATGGTCGCCCTGGCGCCCGCCTTCGCGTTGACGGCCACCATCAACTGGGACCTGTTCGCCGTCGCTCTCACGGCCGCCGCGATGCTGATGTGGGCGCGGGGCGGGGTGCTCTCCGCGGGCGTCCTGCTGGGCCTGGCGACAGCAGCGAAGCTCTACCCGGCCCTTCTCCTGGGTCCGCTGCTCATCCTGTGCTGGCGAGCGGGGCGCTGGCGGGCCTTCTGGGTGACGGCCGGGGCCGCGGTCGGTGCCTGGCTGGTGGTGAACCTGCCCGTGATGATCACGCACGACGCGACGGGCTTCCACATCCGCGAGGGCTGGGCGAAGTTCTACACCTTCAGCCAGGAACGGGGCGTCGACTTCGGATCGTTCTGGCTGATCCTCTCGCAGCGCATGGACGACCCGCTGTCCACGGACACGGTCAACACCCTGGCGACGGCGCTGATGCTCCTGTCCTGCCTAGGGGTCGGCGCGCTGGGCCTGACCGCGCCGCGCCGCCCGCGCTTCGCGCAGCTCGCCTTCCTGGTCGTCGCCGCGTTCATCCTCACCAACAAGGTCTACTCACCGCAGTACGTACTGTGGCTGATCCCTCTCGCCGCGCTGGCCCGCCCGCGGTGGCGTGACTTCCTGATCTGGCAGGCGTGCGAGGTCGCGTATTTCCTGGGGATCTGGCTGTACCTCGCGTACACGACAAGCGGAGACGCCCATAAGGGCCTGCCGACCGAGGGCTATCAACTCGCCATCGTGGTCCACCTGCTGGGGACGCTGTACCTGTGTGCCGTGATCGTGCGCGACATCCTCATGCCGGAGAGGGACCCGGTGCGGCGGTCCGGCGACGACGACCCCTCAGGGGGCGTCCTGGACGGTGCGCCGGACGTCTTCGTCCTCGGTCAGGCGGCCCACCCGCCGAGGCACGCGGTGCACATCACCGAGGGGCCCCACGTGCGATGGGGAGCGAAGCCGACCGACGTTTCGCCCTGAGCGAACAGGCCGCAGAGGTGGCCGGGAACGACTGAAGGGCCGGGAGCGACCATCGTCGCTCCCGGCCCTTCAGTCTGTGGTCGGTCCGCCCGTGATCAGCGGTCGACGATGCGGTCGAACTGCGTGGTGGTGTGCCGCAGATGGGCCACCAGCTCCTCGCCCACCTTCGGCTCGGGCGCGTCCGAGGGCACGAAGAGGATGGAGACCTGCATGTGCGGCGGCTCCGCGAACCAGCGCTGCTTGCCGCCCCAGACGAACGGCGAGAGGTTGCGGTTGACGGTCGCGAGGCCCGCGCGGGCCACGCCCTTCGCCCGCGGCACCATGCCGTGCAGCGCCTTCGGCGCCTCCAGGCCGACGCCGTGCGAGGTGCCGCCCGCGACGACGACCAGCCAGCCGTCGGACGCGACCTTCTGCTGGCGGTAGCCGAAGCGGTCGCCCTTGGTCACCTGCGTGACGTCCAGGACGGCGCCGCGGTACTGGGTGGCCTCGTGGTCCCCCAGCCACAGATGCGTGCCGATGCGGGCGCGGAAACGCGTCTGCGGGAACTGCTGCTGCAGGCGGGCGAGTTCGTTGGCCTTGAGGTGGCTGACGAACATCGTGTGCAGCGGAAGACGTGCGGCACGCAGCCGGTCCATCCAGCCGATGACCTCCTCGACGGCGTCCGAGCCGTCGGTGCGGTCCAGCGGCAGGTGGATCGCGAAGCCCTCGAGCCGTACGTCCTCGATGGCCGCGTGCAGCTGTGAGAGCTCCTGCTCGCTCACGCCGTGCCGCTTCATCGAGGACATGACCTCGATGACGACGCGGGCGCCCACGAGGCCGTGTACGCCGTCCAGGGACGACACGGAGCGGATGACGCGGTCGGGCAGCGGCACGGGCTCCTCGCCCCGCCGGAACGGGGTCAGGACCAGCAGATCGCCGCTGAACCAGTCCTTGATCCGGGCGGCTTCGTACGTGGTGCCGACGGCGAGGACGTCGGAGCCGAAGCGGGTCGCTTCTTCCGCGAGGCGCTCATGACCGAAGCCGTAGCCGTTGCCCTTGCAGACCGGGACGATTCCCGGAAACTGCTCCAGCACGTGCTTGTGGTGTGCCCGCCAGCGCGCGGTGTCGACATAGAGCGTGAGCGCCATGGCCGGATCCCGGAACCTTTCTCGTGGCTGCGGTGTATCAGAGGTATGAAGACTATTCGGGGTTACGCGAATTGTGCCGGGGCGATGCGGTCAGCGGCGCGACATGTAGATGTCGAGTGCCTTGTGGAGCAGCTTGTTGAGCGGGAAGTCCCACTCGCCGATGTACTCGACAGCCTCTCCACCCGTGCCCACCTTGAACTGGATAAGTCCGAAGAGGTGGTCCGTCTCGTCCAGAGAGTCGGAGATGCCCCGCAAGTCGTAGACGGTGGCGCCGAGCGCGTAGGCGTCCCGGAGCATCCGCCACTGCATCGCGTTCGAGGGCCTGACCTCACGGCCGATGTTGTCCGAGGCGCCGTAGGAGTACCAGACGTGCCCACCGACGACGAGCATCGTCGCCGCGGACAGGTTCACGCCGTTGTGCCGTGCGAAGTACAGCCGCATGCGGTTGGGGTCCTCGGAGTTGAGGGCCCGCCACATCTGCTGGAAGTAACCCAGCGGCCGCGGACGGAACTTGTCTCGGATCGCGGTGATCTCGTAGAGGCGCTGCCATTCGGCGAGGTCCTCGTAACCACCCTGGACGACCTCGACGCCGGCCTTCTCGGCCTTCTTGATGTTGCGTCGCCACAGCTGGTTGAAGCCCTTGAGGACCTCGTCCAAGGAGCGGTTGGCCAGCGGCACTTGGAAGACGTATCGCGGCTGTACGTCACCGAAGCCGGCGCCGCCGTCCTCGCCCTGCTGCCAGCCCATCTTCCGCAGCCGGTCCGAGACTTCGAAGGCACGCGGCTCGATGTGCGAGGCCTCGACGTCCCGCAGGCGCTTCACGTCAGGGTTCTGGATGCCCGACTTGATCGCGGGAGCGTCCCAGCGCCGGATGACGACCGGCGGGCCCATCTTCACGGAGAAGGCGCCCTGCCGCTTCAGATGCGCGAGCATCGGCTGCAGCCAGTCGTCCAGGTTCGGCGCGTACCAATTGATGACCGGGCCCTCGGGAAGGTAGGCGAGGTAGCGCTTCACCTTGGGCAGCTGTCGGTAGAGCACCAGGCCCGCACCGACGAGTTCGCCGGTCCGGTCGTCGAACCAGCCCAGGTTCTCCGAACGCCATTCACTCTTCACATCCGCCCATGCCGGGACCTGGCAATGACTTGCCGACGGCAGGCTCTGGATATACGCCAGATGCTGCTCGCGACTGATGGTCCTCAGGGTCAGACTCATTCGGGGCGCTCCTCGGGCTGGTGTGTCCCCATGGGTACAGGGGCTCCGGCTCTCGCGCCGAAGCCTACTGTGCCCCGAGAGCGCCCCGTCTGGGCGTACGGAACCTTGGCCCCCGGCCCAGGTGCGGCGGGGGCCTTCGAGGGTGGCTACCAGAGCCCGCCGAAGAGTCCGCCGTGGGCCATACCCAGGAAGAATCCGACTGCCGAGGCTCCCAGGCCGAGGATCAGGCCGAAGCGCTCGCGGGTCGTCTCGGAGATGAACTGGCCCCACGCACCCGTGGCGATCCCCACGAGACCGGCCCATGAGCTGAGCAGGTGGAGGTTGTGGAACATCGCCGAGACGAAGGCGATGGCACCCAGGACCAGGGTCACGCCGAGGAGCGCGTCCTGCATGGGATGGGCCTTGCCGTCCGTGGCAAAGAGAGAGCCCGCGGTATTCGGTCGCAATGTCTGTGCCATAAGGCACCTCCTGCGGAAGGCGGCGCATCGTAGCGCCATACACACCCGATGTGTACAGATTCTGCCCGTCCGCGGCCGGATTTCAACCGGAAGCCTAGGTGCGGGTACTCTGTACCGTCTGCACCGGTGTCTGCCCAGGCCATGGCAGGGACTCTCGATCGGCCTAATGATCGGGGAGCCCGATTGTCAGTGGCTGCCGATACCGTTGCGTACGCATCACGACCCTCCTGCCACGGAACGACCGTGGCCGCTGAGTCCAAAGGAGGTGGGTTCCACATGCGTCACTACGAAGTGATGGTCATCCTCGACCCCGATCTCGAGGAGCGCGCTGTCTCCCCGTTGATCGAGAACTTCCTTTCCGTCGTCCGTGAGGGCAACGGAAAGGTCGAGAAGGTCGACACCTGGGGCCGTCGTCGTCTCTCGTACGAGATCAAGAAGAAGCCCGAGGGCATCTACTCGGTCATCGACCTGCAGGCCGAGCCTGCGGTCGTCAAGGAGCTCGACCGCCAGATGAACCTGAACGAGTCGGTCCTCCGGACCAAGGTCCTCCGTCCCGAGACCCACTGAGCTTCCTAGCTCAGCGGTATTCGGGATCCGAGTAGCAGCAGCAAAAGCAGCCAGCAGCAAACCCGCCGAGAGGTTCCCCCATGGCAGGCGAGACCGTCATCACGGTCGTCGGCAATCTTGTCGATGACCCCGAGCTGCGCTTCACCCCGTCCGGTGCGGCGGTCGCGAAGTTCCGTGTCGCGTCCACTCCCCGCACCTTCGACCGTCAGACCAATGAGTGGAAGGACGGCGAGAGCCTCTTCCTCACCTGCTCGGTCTGGCGTCAGGCGGCGGAGAACGTCGCGGAGTCGCTTCAGCGAGGCATGCGCGTAGTCGTGCAGGGCCGGCTGAAGCAGCGGTCCTACGAGGACCGTGAGGGCGTCAAGCGCACGGTCTACGAGCTGGACGTCGAGGAAGTGGGCGCCAGCTTGAAGAACGCCACGGCCAAGGTCACCAAGACCACCGGTCGAGGCGGCCAGGGCGGTTACGGCGGCGGTGGCGGTGGCGGCCAGCAGCAGGGCGGCGGCAACTGGGGCGGCGGCCCCGGTGGCGGCGGTCAGCAGCAGGGCGGCGGCGGTGCTCCCGCCGACGACCCCTGGGCGACCGGTGCGCCGGCCGGCGGCGGCCAGCAGGGCGGCGGCGGTGGCTGGGGCGGAAGCTCCGGCGGCTCCGGCGGCTCTGGCGGCGGCTACTCGGACGAGCCCCCCTTCTAGCCCTCAGGGCCAAGGGTGGGCCGTTCCCACACTTCTTGATCAAACAGGAGAGAACACATGGCGAAGCCGCCTGTGCGCAAGCCTAAGAAGAAGGTCTGCGCATTCTGCAAGGACAAGGTCACGTACGTGGACTACAAGGACACGAACATGCTGCGGAAGTTCATTTCCGACCGCGGCAAGATCCGTGCCCGCCGCGTGACCGGCAACTGCACGCAGCACCAGCGTGACGTCGCCACGGCCGTGAAGAACAGCCGTGAGATGGCGCTGCTGCCCTACACGTCCACCGCGCGATAAGGGAAGGGTGACCGACAAATGAAGATCATCCTCACCCACGAGGTCTCCGGCCTCGGTGCCGCCGGCGAGGTCGTAGACGTCAAGGACGGCTACGCCCGCAACTACCTGATCCCGCGGAACTTTGCGATCCGCTGGACCAAGGGTGGCGAAAAGGACGTCGAGCAGATCCGTCGTGCTCGCAAGATCCACGAGATCGCGACCATCGAGCAGGCCAACGAGGTCAAGGCCAAGCTCGAGGGCGTCAAGGTCCGTCTGGCCGTCCGCTCCGGCGACGCCGGTCGTCTCTTCGGTTCCGTCACCCCGGCTGACGTCGCTTCGGCGATCGAGGCTGCTGGTGGCCCGAAGATCGACAAGCGCCGCGTCGAGCTGGGCTCGCCGATCAAGACGCTGGGCGCCCACGCGACGTCCGTGCGTCTGCACCCCGAGGTTGCCGCTCAGGTCAACATCGAGGTCGTCTCCGCCTAAGCACTGCGCTTGGCAGGGCTGAAGCAAACCGTTGGGCCGCACCCTCAGGGTGCGGCCCAACGTGTTTCACGGGCGTGCTGTTCTGCAGACGCGTTGTTTCACGTGAAACAGCGGGATGAGGGAGCGGGACGAGCGTCAGCGGGTGGCGCCGGTGACGATCCAGTGGCCGGACCGCGTACGCAGCCAGAGGGTCACCATGCGGACCGCCATCATCAGGGTCATCGCTCCCCAGACGGCGGTCAGTCCGCCCCCGAGGGTGGGCACGAGGAGTGCCACCGGAGCGAAGACCGCCAGGGTGGCGAGCATGGCCCACGCCAGATACGGGCCGTCTCCGGCACCCATCAGGACGCCGTCGAGGACGTAGACGATGCCGCAGATGGGCTGGGAGATCGCCACCACCACGAGTGCGGGCAGGGCCGCGTCCTGGACGACGGAGTCGCTGGAGAAGAGCGGGACGAACAGTGGCCGGGCCACGACGACCAGCACACCGAGGGCGACGCCCGAGGCGATGCCCCACTGCACCATGCGACGGCAGACGTCGCGCGCTCCCTGGGGATCGTTCGCGCCGAGGTAGCGTCCGATGATGGCCTGGCCTGCGATGGCGATGGCGTCGAGTGCGAAGGCCAGAAGGCTCCACAGGGACAGGATGATCTGGTGGGCGGCCACATCGGCGTCACCGAGGCGGGCCGCCACCGCGGTCGCGATCATGAGGATCGCCCGCAGTGAGAGCGTACGGACGAGAAGCGGGGCGCCTGCTTGGGCGCAGGCCCGGATGCCCGCGGCGTCGGGACGCAGGGAGGCGCCGTGGCGTCTGGCCCCGCGGACGACGACGAAGAGATACACGGCGGCCATCGCGCACTGGGCGATGACGGTGCCCCAGGCGGAGCCGGCGATGCCCAGGCCGGCGCCGTAGACGAGGGCGACGTTGAGAACGCCGTTGGCGATGAAGCCGCCGATCGCCACGTACAGCGGGGTCTTGGTGTCCTGGAGCCCGCGCAGGACACCGGTGGAGGCCAGTACGACGAGCATGGCGGGGATGCCGAGCGAGGAGATGCGGAGATACGTGATCGCGTACGGCGCCGCGGTGTCGGATGCACCGAAGAGCTCCACGAGCGCGGGCGCGGTGGGAAGGACGACGGCGATGACTGCGGCGCCGAGCAGGAGGGCGAGCCAGATGCCGTCCATGCCCTGGCGGATGGCGGCCTGGAGATCTCCGGCGCCCACCCGGCGGGCGACGGCGGCCGTGGTCGCATAGGCGAGGAAGACGAAGACGCTCACGGCGGTGGTGAGGAGCGCCGAGGCGACGCCGAGCCCGGCCAGTTGGGCGGTGCCGAGATGGCCCACGACGGCGCTGTCGACCATCACGAAGAGCGGCTCGGCGACGAGCGCGCCGAAGGCGGGAACGGCGAGGGCGATGATCTCTCGGTCATGCTGTCGCCGAGCGGCCTTGGGCGCCGCGGGAGCCTGTGTCATGGGCACCAATCTAATCTTCCACAGGTAAGAGATGCAATGCCCTTAAGACCCTTACCTGGTCTCGAGTCGGACACTCTTCGGCGCGCTGTTCGGCAGGAACTTGGTCCGACTGGGGAAGTTTTTCTTCTGCACAGCCGGTGGATGGGAAAGGTGCAGGTCAGGGATGGTTTCTGGAGAACGCTGAGTGCTTGTTCACAGGGCTGTCCACCGAGCCGTACACAGGTTTGGCGGGGTTCTCCACAGCAACGCGCCCGTCATCCACACCGCCTGTGGATAACCAGATTGGCTGACGGTGCCCACGGGCCTACCGTGGGGCGGCGCCCCCCTCGTGATCCGGCCTCGGAAAGCCCGTAAAACCGACGCGTCAGAACCGGAGTCGGGCCGCTTATTTGTCAGTGTCGTGCCGTAAGAAAGAAGGGCACGGCGAGGTCCGCGCGGCGGACGTGAGGGAGGTGGCCCGGTGAGTATTTCCGAGCCCTTGGACGACCCCTGGGCCGACAGCGGTCCCAGTGACCGTCTGCCCGCCTCCCGACAGCGCCGCGACGGAGGCAGAGGCCGCGACGAGCAGCACGAGCGCGGCCGCGAAAGCGGTGGCTGGGACGGCGGTGGCACCGCCTTCGAGCGCGTACCGCCGCAGGATCTCGACGCCGAGCAGTCGGTGCTCGGCGGCATGCTGCTCTCCAAGGACGCCATCGCCGACGTCGTCGAGGTGCTCAAGGGCCACGACTTCTACCGGCCCGCGCACGAGACGATCTACACGGCGATCCTCGACCTGTACGCCAAGGGGGAGCCGGCCGACCCGATCACCGCGGCGGCCGAGCTCACCAAGCGAGGTGAGATCACCAAGGTCGGCGGGGCCTCGTATCTGCACACGCTGGTGCAGACGGTGCCGACCGCGGCGAACGCCGAGTACTACGCGGAGATCGTCCACGAGCGGGCGGTCCTGCGTCGCCTCGTCGAGGCGGGCACGCGCATCACACAGATGGGATACGCGGCCGACGGCGACGTCGACGAGATCGTCAACAGCGCCCAGGCCGAGATCTACGCGGTCACCGAGCAGCGCACCAGCGAGGACTATCTGCCGCTCGGCGACATCATGGAGGGCGCGCTCGACGAGATCGAGGCGATCGGTTCGCGCAGCGGCGAGATGACCGGTGTGCCGACGGGCTTCACCGACTTCGACTCGCTGACCAACGGCCTGCACCCGGGCCAGATGATCGTCATCGCGGCCCGGCCCGCCATGGGTAAGTCCACGCTGGCCCTCGACTTCGCGCGCGCCGCGTCCATCAAGCACAACCTGCCCAGCGTCATCTTCTCCCTGGAAATGGGGCGCAACGAGATCGCGATGCGCCTGCTGTCCGCGGAAGCCAGGGTGGCGCTGCACCACATGCGCTCCGGCACGATGACGGACGAGGACTGGACCCGGCTCGCGCGCCGGATGCCCGAGGTCTCGGCGGCCCCGCTCTACATCGACGACTCCCCGAACCTGTCGATGATGGAGATCCGCGCGAAGTGCCGCCGTCTCAAGCAGCGCGCCGACATCAAGATGGTGATCATCGACTATCTGCAGCTGATGCAGTCCGGTGGTTCCAAACGCGCCGAGAGCCGTCAGCAAGAGGTCTCGGACATGTCGCGAAACCTGAAGCTGCTCGCCAAGGAGCTCGAGGTCCCGGTCATCGCGCTCTCGCAGCTGAACCGTGGTCCCGAGCAGCGCACGGACAAGAAGCCCCAGGTCTCCGACCTGCGTGAATCCGGCTCCATCGAGCAGGACGCGGACATGGTGATCCTGCTGCACCGCGAGGACGCGTACGAGAAGGAGTCGCCGCGCGCGGGCGAGGCGGACATCATCGTGGGCAAGCACCGTAACGGCCCGACGGCGACGATCACGGTGGCCTTCCAGGGTCACTACTCGCGCTTCGTGGACATGGCGCAGACGTAGCGGTTCCGCTCACTCGTCGTAGCGGGCGGCGATGGTGGTGGCGCGGTCGCGCAGGGCGGTGCGCAACGACTTCGGGGACAGGACTTCCGCGTCCGTGCTGAGCTGCCACAGCGCCCATTCGGCATGTCGCGCATCCTGGAACGTCACCTCAAGCCGCAACCATTCGTCCGCCTCGGGCTCTTCGGCGCGGACCGCCAGCGCGGTGCTCAGCAGATCCTCGCGCCGCTCCGGGCTCACCCGCACCAGCACGGCGATATGGCCGTCGGACAGAAACCGCGCACAGCGTTCCCGCCACGCCTGCTCCAGATCGACCCTGTTCGGTCGCCGTGCCGGTTCGGGGAGCTCATCGGCGGCCAGTATGCGCGACAGCCGGTAGGTGCGGTCCTCGCCGGATCTCCTGGCCAGGAGGTATCCCCGGTCGCGCACGGTGACCAGGCCGATCGGGTCCACCGTGCGCCACCGGGGCGGCTGGTCCGTGGCCGCGTAGTGGATGCGCAGCCTGTGTCCGGCGAGCACCGCACGCCGGACCTCGATCATGGTGGTGTCGGGCACTTCCTCAGTGACGGGCCGCCGTGAGAGCAGGTCGGTCTCCGGCTCGACCAGGATCCGCCGGGCCGCGTCGCTCGCGGAGGCTTGGTGACTCTCGGGCAGCGCGTCGACCACCTTGCGCATGGCCGAGGCGAGCGCCGAGCCGAGACCGAACGTCTGCTCGCCGCGGCCCGTTCCGGCGGTCAGCAAGGCGAGGGCCTCGTCGTGATTCAGGCCGGTGAGCTCGGTCCGGAAGCCGGGCAGCAGGGCGAAACCGCCGTGCCGTCCGCGTTCGGCGTAGACCGGGACGCCTGCCGCGGACAGCGCCTCGATGTCCCGCAGCACGGTGCGGGTGGACACCTCGAGCTCGCGAGCCAGCGTGTCCGCGGTCAGCCGGCCGCGCTGACGCAACAACAGCACCAGCGAGACGAGTCGGTCGGCGCGCATACGAGAACCCTCTCAAATACATGACCGAGGATGTCGTGAATTGTTGCGAGGCTCCTGAGCACCGACGTCACCGATGGCCTTCAGTGCGCCGACGGACGTACGTGCTCGTCATGAATCGAATGGAGCTGATGTGGCAATGGAACGAACGGCAGTCAACCCGGTGACGTGGTCGGTGGAGATGGGATTCAACCAGGGCGAGGTCGTCTCCGGGCACACCCGGACCCTGTACTGCTCCGGGCAGACCGCGATGAGCGATGACGGCAAGCCACAGCATGAGGGCGACATGGCTGCCCAGTTGGCGCTGAGCCTCGACAACCTGGAGGCCGTGCTCGGCGAGGCGGACATGTCCCTCGCGAACCTGGTTCGGCTCAACGTGTACACCACCGACGTCGACCTGTTGTTCCCGCACTACGGCGTGCTGGCATCGCGCCTGGGCGTTGCAGGGGTGGCGCCGACCACGACGATGCTCGGGGTGACGCGGCTGGCGATCCCCGGCCAGATGGTCGAACTGGAGGGCACTGCCGTCGCGTGAGGTGACCTGTGAGCCGTGCCGGGCAGGGTTTCCGGCGGTCGGCAAGGGGTTCTGGCGATACGTCAGGTCAGGCGGCGCAAGGCATCGCCGAGGGTGGCCAGGCCCTCGGCGATGTCGGTGGCGGTGGGGGCGGCGTAGCCGAGGACCAGACCGGGGCGGTGCGGCCGCTGGCTGTGCCAGGACAGGGGCTGGACCTTCACACCGCGAGCCAGGGCCGCGGCGGCGAGCTCGGTGTCGCGGAAGTCTGCGTCGAAGGTGATCGTCAGGTGCAGGCCCGCCGCGGCGCCGTGCACGACGGCCTGGGGCAGATGCGTCCTGACCGCGGCGATCATCGCGTCCCGGTGGCGGCGGTGGCGCCCGCGCAGGAGGCGCAACTGGCGTTCCAGGGCGCCCGATTCCATCAGCTGGGCCAGGACGAGCTGGGGCAGTACGGCGTTGCCGAGATCGGCGAAGCGTTTGGCGGCGACCAGCGCTTCCCGGTACCTCGGCGGCGCGAGGACCCAGCCGATGCGCAGCGCCGGAGCGAGCAGCTTGGACACGCTCCCGGCATAGCAGACGTGCTCGGCGAGCAGGGAACGCAGGGCGGGGACCGGCGAGCGGTCGTAACGGTGCTCGGCGTCGTAGTCGTCCTCGATGATCAGGCCGTCGCGCTCGGTGGCCCAGCGCATCAGGTCCCGTCGCCGTTCACCGCCGAGCACCACGCCGGTCGGGAACTGGTGTGCCGGAGTCAGCAGCACCGCGGGGGCGTTCGTGGCACGCAGCTCCTCCACGCGGATGCCGTCGGCGTCGACCGGGACCGGCGGGGTGTCGAGGCCGCCGTGGCGCAGATGCTGGCGGGCGCCGAGTGAGCCCGGGTCCTCCACGGCCACCGTACGGATGCCGTCGCCGTGCAGCACTTGGCCGAGCAGGGTGAGGGTCTGGGCCGTCCCCGCGGCGATGACGAGCTCATCCGGGTCGGCGCGGATGCCCCGGTTGCGGGCCAGCCAGTCGGCGACGGCGGCCCGCAGCGACGGGGCCCCGCGTGGGTCTCCGTACCCGAAGGCGGACGCCGGGAGCTCTTTGAGTACGGCGCGTTCGGCGCGCAGCCACGCGGTGCGGGGGAAGGCGGCGAGGTCGGGCATGCCGGGCGAGAGGTCGATCCGGGCAGAGGCGGCTCGCAGCGCGTCGTAGATGTCCGTGCCGGGCGGGGCGCCGAACAGGGCGCTCGGCGGCGAGGGAGAAGGGCCCTCGGCAGTGGCGGGCCGGGCTGTTGCCGGTGCGCTGGGCCAGGCCTTCGACGGTGCGCCGGGCCGGGATTTCGCCGCCGGGCCGGGCCGGGCTGTCGTCGGCGCAGCTACCACCACGGTGCCGTTCCGCCCGCGGCCGGCGACGTGTCCGTCCTCGCTCAGGCGCTGGTAGGCCTCGGTGACCACGCCGCGGGACACGCGGAGTTCGGCCGCCAGGACGCGGGTCGCCGGGAGTCTGCTGCCGACCGGCAGGCGGCCGTCCGCTATCGCCAGGCGCAGGCTGCGCGCCAGCCAGTCCGCCCGGCCGCCCACAGGGGCGTCGGCGACGTTCAGCTGGAGGAAGTCGGTGCCGACCGCAGGCGCGTGCCCGGGGTCTCCCTGCGCCGAGGATCCGGTCCCGCGCGGTGTGGGCTCACGCGGTTCGGAGGCACGCGGTACAGGCTCACGCGGTTTGGGCGCACCCGGTATGTGCTCGTGCTTTATGGACCGGTCGATGGCGGGGTCATTGGACCTGTTCACCGGGCCATAGTGGCAGCAGGGTGAAGCCATGCAGACAGCAGCAGCCGCATCCGCCGGCGCCCTCGCCACGTCACTGGATCCCGCGGCCCGCCCGGCAGTTGACTACGTCCACGGATACTCACGCCGCGAGGCACGCAGGCTGGGGGACCAGGCCGACACCCTCGCCGCGCTGCTGCACGACGGCACGGTGTATCCCGCGGGAAGCCGCGTCCTGGAGGTCGGATGCGGGGTCGGAGCCCAGACCGTCCACCTGATCGACTCCAGTCCCGGAGCCCACTTCGTGGCCGTCGACCGGTCGGCGGATTCGCTGGCGAAGGCTCGTGCCCGCGTGACGGCACACGCGCCCGAAGCGCATGTGCGGTGGCATCGTGCCGACCTCTTCGCCCTTCCCTTCCCGGATGCCGAGTTCGACCACATCTTCGTCTGCTTCGTCCTGGAGCATCTGGCCGCTGCCCGGCAGGCGCTCGCCGGACTGCGGCGGCTGCTGCGACCGGGCGGGACCATCACCGTGATCGAAGGGGACCACGGGTCGGCGTTCTTCCATCCCGACAGCGCCTACGCCCGCGCGGCGATCGACTGCCTGGTCCGGCTCCAGGCCGACGGCGGGGGGAACGCTCTGGTCGGGCGACAGTTGCAACCGCTCCTCGCGGAGGCCGGCTACGACCGCGTCCGGGTGCGGCCCCGCACCGTCTACGCGGACCGCACCCGCCCCGAGCTCGTCGAAGGCTTCACCCGCAGCACGTTCATCGCCATGATCGAATCCGTCAGGGACGACGCGCTGGCCTCGGCCCTCATCACCGAGGCCGACTGGGACCGCGGGATGGCCGACCTGCGCAGGACCGCGGACGACGGCGGGACCTTCCACTACACGTTCTTCAAGGCGACGGGTACGCGTCCCGTGTAGCCGACAGCGGAATTGGCTCGACGTGTGGCTTCTCCGCAGGTGGACTAGGGCCATGACATCACCGCGTGAAGAGTTGTTGCCCACCACCCGTCGAGCCTTGTTGCACCGCGTCGCCACTGCTCAGGCGGAGGGGAGGGCGCCCTCGCTCGTCGCCTCAGTACTCAGGGACGGTGAGTTGGTGTTGACCGAGGGCCGCACCTGCGTCGAGGGGCACGCGCCGGACGAGAACACCCAGTACCGCATCGGCTCGATCACCAAGACCTTCACCGCCGTGCTGGTGATGCGGCTGCGCGACGAGGGCGCCCTCGACCTCTCCGACCCCTTGGAGAAGCACCTTCCGGGAACGGACGCGGGCGACGTGACCATCGCGGAACTTCTCGCGCACACCAGCGGGTTGGCGGCGGAGACCCCGGGCGAATGGTGGGAGCGTACGCCCGGTTCGCAGCGCCCCGAGCTCGGGGACGTGCTGGGTGAGCAGCCCTTCAAGCACCCCACCGGGCGACGGTTCCACTACTCCAACCCCGGCTACACGCTGCTCGGTTCGCTGATCGAGGCGCTGCGGGGAGAGCCCTGGGAAGCCGTGTTGCGCCGCGAGATCCTGGAGCCGCTGAGCCTGGACCGTACGAGCGCGCAGCCGCAGGCCCCGCACGCGGGTGGCTGGGCCGTTCACCCGTGGGCGGACGTGATGATGCCCGAACCCGCCGAGGACCTGGGCCTCATGGCTCCGGCCGGGCAGCTGTGGTCCACGACGGCGGACCTGGGGCGCTTTGCCGCCTTCCTCCTGGAGGGCGACGACCGGGTGCTGTCCGCCGACTCGGTGCGGGAGATGCGGGAGCCCGCGTCGCCCCTGCCGCCGGGGGACTGGGACGTGACGTACGGCCTGGGGACGCAGCTGATCCGCGGGGACGGCCGCACCCTGGTCGGGCACGGCGGGTCGCTGCCGGGCTTCATGGCCGGACTGTGGGCGAGCGCGGAGGACGGCCTGGTGGCGGTCACGCTGACCAACTGCACCTCGGGCCCCGCTGTGACGGCTTTGGCCTTCGACCTCCTGAAGATCGTGGCCGAGGCCGAGCCTCGTATCCCGGAGGCGTGGCGCCCCCTGCCCGCGTTGGACAAGGGCCTGCTGGAGCTGGCGGGGCCCTGGTACTGGGGAACGAACACCTTCGTGCTGCGGCCCAAGGGCGACGGCGCGCTCGAGCTGGCGCCCCTTGCGGGCCGGGGCCGCGGATCGGGGTTCCGGCCGAACGGTGACGGGACCTGGACCGGACTCGACGGCTACTTCGCCGGGGAGCAGTTGCGGGCGGTGCGGCGGCCCGACGGGACGGTGAGCCATCTCGACCTCGGTTCGTTCTTCTTCACCCGGGAGCCGTACGAGGCGGGGGCTCCTGTGCCGGGTGGCGTGGACCCGGAGGGGTGGCGCGGGCTGCCCTTGTAGGGGTTTTGCAGGGTCTGTGAACCGGTGGGGGGGGGGGGGGGGGGGGGGCGGCCCCGGCCCCCCCCCCCCCCCCCCAACAACACCAAAAACAACAACAACAACATGTACACAAAAAAATAATGGGAAGACAAACCGAGACA